>NZ_JABETO010000013.1 GCF_013055795.1 Streptomyces sp. I05A-00742 | reverse complement strand
CCGTCCGGGGGCGGCGGCGGTCCGCCCGTGCGCAGCGCGGCGGCGGACGGGCGGAGGGCGGCCGCGGTCCGGCGCAGCAGTGCCGCGGCGGCCGGGTGGGGCACGTCCGGGCAGGCGGACACCCGGTCGAGCTGGTCGCGTACGTGGCGGACGGCTTCGTGGGCGTGGTTGAGGGCGCGGTCGCGGACCGAGGGCGCGGTGGGGCGTTCGGCCGCGGGTACCCGGGAGGGCCGGGCGGCGTCAAGCGCGCGGTCGGCGCCCGCGTTCGGGGCGGCCGTGCCGGCCGGGCCCGTGCCGGAGTCGAGCCGGTCCGCGGTCGCGTCCGCGTACCCGGCGACGGCGCCGACCGCCGTGCCGAGGACGGCCCGGTACGGCTCCGGCGCCGGCTCGGGCCACACGAACCGCTCGACCAGGACGGTGGCCACGATGCCGATGGTGAGTCCGAGGAGCCGGGAGCCGAGCGTGTCGGGTGCGTAGGGCGGGAAGCACGGGAGGACGTAGTACAGCTGGTAGGCGGTCGCGAGGGCGGCGAGGCGGGGCCCGCCCACCGCGCCGAAGGAGACCAGGAACCCGACGGCGAACATGCCGCAGGCCGCCGTCCAGGAGTGCACCGCGAGCAGCGTCCCGGCCGACACCAGGAGCCAGCCGACGGGCAGGGCGGCCAGCAGGGTGCGGCTCCGCTCCGCGGGCGGGCCGGGAACCCGGCAGAAGAGGACGAGCGGCAGGGCGCCGAAGACGGCGTAGAGGGCGACGACGGGCCGGTGGGCGAGGTGCAGGAGAACGGAGAACGGGACGCAGCCGGCCAGGACGACCCAGACGGCGCGCCGCAGGGCGGGCGGACCGTCCTCGTGCCGCAGCAGCCACCGGATCATGGTCCTTCCACGATTCGGCCCGTTACGGGCGGGCGCAACCGGACGTCCGCCGGGGCGGGCTCGCCCGGAGGCCGAGAAGGCGGGTCGTCCGCGGCCCCGGGCGGTCAGGACATTGCGGGCCGGTCCATGAGCCGTGCGAGGTCCTCCGCGCTCACCGCTATGCCGAACTCCCCGTCGAGGACGGCCCTCAACTCGTGGGGCGCGACCTTCCGTTCGGTGCGCGTGCCGTCGGGGAGGACGGTGGTCAGGGTGGTGGCGTCGAGCTTGAGGAGGCGGTCGGGGGCGAACCGCTGGGCGAAGGGGCGCTTGACGAACGGGGAGCGGGGGTGGGTGGAGACGTAGTGGCTGCCCACTACATAGTCGATCGTGTGATGCGGGGTCAGGGTGAAGGTGTGGCGGTCGACCCAGCCGTCCGGCCCGTCCTGGTGGAGCCACCACGCTTCGACGCCGTGGGCGCCGGGGCGCCGCTCCATGCGGAACCGCCAGCCCGAGAAGTCCACCTCGACCCCGTCGGCCAGCTCGATCGGCCCCAGGGGGCCGCTGCCGAAGCCGACGTCGCACAGCCACCGCCGCTCGTCGTCCTCGGCCGTCACGGCCAGCAGGGCGTGGGTGGCGGGGAGGATCTTGTCCGCGCCGAGCGTGACGCGGCCCAGCATGCCGGTGAAGCGGAACCCGAGGCGTTCGAGGACGGCGGCGAACAGGATGACGTGCTCGAAGCAGTAGCCGCCGCGGCGGCGGCGCACCAGCTTGTCCTGGACGGCCCCGACATCGAGCGGGATCGGGACGCCCAGGACGGCGTCGAAGTTCTCGAAGGGGATCGAGGTGACGTGCGCCCGGTGCAGCGCGCGCAGCACCTCCAGGGTGGGACGCCGCTCCCCCGCGTACCCGACGCGGTCCAGATAGGCATCCAGGTCGAGCAGACCGCCGTTCCACTCTTCTCCGGCCTTCGGCCTCGTCATGGCTCCACCTTCCCGGACCCGGGGATCCGCCGTCATGCGTGTCGTTGTAATCGCTGTTTCAACAACCGGTGCACGCTCGACCCTACGTGCCATGAGCTGCGGAAACCTCCGCCGCGGGACGGGTGAGGGGCGCTTCCTGGGCGTAGGCGGGAGGGCGCCCCCGGGGGGCGGACGCCGTTCCCGTCCGGTCCTAGGACCGGCCTAGGACCGGACGGCGGAACGGTAGCGTCCACCGATCGGTGACGGCGCGGTCCTCCGCCGCGTCCCCGGGCCGGAGGGGGCGCGGCGTCCGGGCGGCCGCGCAGCATGGGAGGAGTCGAAAGGAGGTCGCGGTCATGGAGAGGATCAGGACACCCGCGCGGACCGCACCCCGTCCGCACCCGCGCGACGGCCTGGCCGCGATCGCCGTGGCCACCCTCGTGGTGCTGGAGACACTGGCCCTGCGCCTGACGCCGGTGGGCGACTGGCCGCTGGCCACCGTGGCCCTGGGCGCCGCCCTCGCCGCCGTCGCGGTGACGTCCTTCGTCCTGTGCCACCACCCCCGGCGGCCGTACCGGCGCCCGGAACCGCCGCTCGCGGGCGGGACGCTGTTCGACGCCGCGACACGGGACAGCTTCCCGCTGGACGCCCTCCGTCCGTGCCTCCCGGCGCCGGACGAGGCGACCCTGAACCGGCTCCGCACCGCCTGGGTCCTGGCCCTGCGCGGGCGGGACGCCGCGTGGCTGGCCGGTCATCTGAACCTCTCCGCCGAGGTGGCGGGCATTCTCGCGGACGCGGCGGCGGCACGGCATCGGGGCACCCGTCCGTGAGCGGGGGCTCGGAATCCGGAATTCCTCACACGGTTTCTTCGGGATTCCCCGGGTAATGCCTGTCGGTCGTTCGGTATTGGCGTGCGCGTAAGGGGCGTTGCTCGCCGTGACGAGCAGTCCGAGGAACGTCCGCAGGGCTCCGCGGTGGTCTTCCGCCGGCATCCCGGGGCGGCCGGGACCGCGCTCGCGGAACGGGACGGCCTCCGCCTCCGGGCCCAGGCGACCGACAGCCACTTCGGCGTCGTCGGGATGCCCGACGGCCGACTCCGGCAGCCACTCACCCACCTGCTCGGCTGTCCTCCCCGCCGGAGGCGGACCGCCCCGGCCGGCGGCTCGTCCCGTGTGCGATCGGTCATATCGGCGTCAGGGCAAGGGCCGTGAGCCGCCCGGGGCCCTCCGGTCCGGCGCAGGAAGGCGGCATGAGCCGGAATTCATCCCGTTCGCGGGAATTGCGGGGCGCGCGGCACGTACTGAAGTCCCGGAATACTGTGACGGCTTTCACGACACCTCCGCCTTTCCTTCCTCCGTCGACGCCGGGAACACCCGCACATGCCTGCCCTCCGAAGTCATCGGGTCCGGATCCCTGGGATATGTTGCCGGCCCGTCATAAAGGCCCCACCACAGGAGTACCGGCGATTTCCCCGCAACCCGCGAACCCCCAGGGCGGCGCCCGCACTCGCGCACACCTCGCACGCATCACCACCGGAGTGTGCGCGGCACTGCTCGCGACGGCCTGCACCTCCTCCGGCGGGACCGACACGCTGTCCCGGCCCTCCGCCCGGGCGGAGAAGGTGACCGCTCCCCCGCCGGACAAGGGCCCCCTGTGCGACGGGGACAAGGACGGAAGCCCGGGGATCGGCGGCATCCGGATCCTCAGGGGCGGCACGGCACGGCTGGGCGGCACCGCTGTCGCGTACACGGAGGCCCGCGCGGACGGCCGGTCCCGCACGGCCGTGCTGGCCGAGGGCGAGACGCCCCTGGACCGCCACGAGGGCCGCCACCTGACCGTGGCGCCCCGGCAGGAGATCACCGTCAAGGGACACTCCTACACGGTCCGGCAGATCTGCGCCTACCGTGTCGTGCTCACCCCGAAGAACCCGGCGGACGCCGCGCCGTCGCCCTCTCCCACCGCACGGGAAACCGCGCGGGGAAGGGACGACCGCGGCTGGCCGGACACCGTCGACGGCCGCTGGCGGCTGCGCTGGCACGTACCGCACACACAGTTCGGGGCCGACGGCATCAGCGTGGTCGTCTCGGACATCCAGGGCCGCCCGGACCGCGCCGACATCGCCGTCGCCTCCCGGAGGGACGGCGAGGACGCGTCCTACCACGACGCCCGCGTCGGCGACACCCTGGAGATCGCCGACCGCCTCTGGCGGGTGGCGGCCATCGGCACCGGAAACATGGACGCCCCCGAGGGCTCGCGGGAGTTCGCGGCCGGTTACGTGGACCTCCGCAGCATGGAATGACCATGCGTCCGGCAGTAGTTGTCGCGCCCCGCCCGGTACCCGGAGGGCGGGGCCGCGCTCAACAACACGGCCCAGTGGGCGGCGTTCGTCTCGACGGCCCGCTCGGCACGGCGGTACGCCGCGGCGTCCCCGGCGGACGCCAGCTGCCACGCGTGCTTCCAGGCGGTCTCCCGCCACAGGTGGAACAGTTCGCGCGCGGTGTACCGCGCGATCGGGTTCCAGCGGCTGTCCCCGAGCGCCAGGATCGGGTCGTAGTGCCGGGCGACGTCCTCGACGGCGGGCTGGTACGCCCGGTCGAGAACCTCCTGGACGCGTTCGTAGTCCGGCTTGCGGGACGAGCCGTCGGGGCTCCGCGGCCCGAACCGTGCCAGGACGTAGGGCAGGTCACGCTGGATGTGGGCGTTGGCGCCGAGCAGGACGTCCTGGCCCGCGTTGGCGTCGCCGGAGCGGGCGGCCTCGAACGCGACGCGCCAGGCCACGGGCACCGGCCGCCCCTCCCGGTCCGCGTGGAAGACGGCCAGGTACTCGTTGAGGAACCCGGTGTTGAGCTGCCCGCCCACCCATCGCGGCTCCCGGAACGCGTTCGCCCGCAGCGCGGCGGCCAGGGATTCCTGGAAGCGCACGGAGATGACGGGGAAGAGGGCCCGGTGATCGCACCCGAGCCCGTCCCGGATCCGGCCGAACAGCCGCGCCGCGTCCTCGGCACAGCCGACGACCGGGCCCGTGCAGCGGATCTCCCGCGGCACCCCGCCGCCGGGGGCGGCCCGCGACGGGCCGGCCACCGGCAGGCTGAGCAGCACCGACGCGGCGAGGGCGACCGCCCTCCGGGCCGGGGTGGACCTGATCACTTCGCGACTCCGTTCCGGCGGGCAGCCCGTCCTGCATACGCCACCCTGTGTCAACGACGGTTCCGCCCGTCCGGTGCGCGGACGACGGGCGCACGGCATGGCCACCGTGTCCGGCAGGCACGACGGCCCGGCGGTCTGTCAGGGTCTGATCCGGGGTCTTGTCGTGCAATCGGGCGGCGGCCTCCCGGCCGATCCGCACCGCTTCCGTGCCCGTGTTCATCGCCGCGTCGCCGGCGCCCGCGTGGAAGAGCAGCAATTGCAGCGGGGAGAGCAAGGTGGAGAGCATGGCTCCGTGTTCGTGGGGGGCGGCGGCGTGCAGGGGTCTCAGTGCGTCCACGGCCTCGCGGGTCACCCGCAGCGCGTGTACGCGGTGACCGCACGCCGTCAGGCGGGCGCCGAGGACGGCCGTCGCCCGGATCGCGTCGAGCGCGGTGGTGTCCGCTCCCCGGCACCGGTGGAGGGCTCCGCGGTGGCGTACCGCTTCGGCGACGGCTCCGAGCGCTTCCCGTTGCCGGCCCAGCAGCCACAGGCAGTCGCCATGGGCTTCCGGGTTCGCGGCCAGGGTGTCCTGAGCTTGAGTTTTATCCGGTTCGCCGAGGTTTGGTGCCGGTCTTGTGGTGGGTGGGCCGTTGGTAGGGCTGGCCGGTGGCGAGGACTCTGCCCACGTCATGGCGGATGGCGGGGTGCCTGTTCTTCGAGCCCGGTGGCCGTCCGGGGCCGGGCCGGCCGGGTTTCGGTGCACTGGCTGGTGAGCCGGCCGCTGGGCGGAGGTTCCTGAACCCCCGTCGGACGCGGGCGGGAGTGAGTCGTTCGGGTGGGGCCGGCTTCTCCCAAGGGTGCCGCAAGTCCTGCGTGAGCGGCCGGGCGAGCCGCAGCTGGGTGTGGGCGGCGACCACGAGCCACGTCCAGCGGTCCGCGGCCTCGGGAGTGCGGATCTTGGGGCGGGTCCAGCCCAGGGTCTGCTTCCAGAAGCGGAAGGTGTGCTCGACGTCGAACCTTCTCAGGAAGGTATGCCAGCAGCGGTCGACGTCAGCCGCGGTGGCGCCGGTCTTGGACCACCACAGCCAGACCGGCTTCGGGTCCCCGCCCGAGGGCAGATGCTCGACCTGGAGGCGGATGACGGTGCCCTCGATGATGGGCAGTTCCGCCGTGTGGTCGAGCCAGGCCGCCCGCCGGGTCAGCCGGGGGTGGAGCCGATCCCAGGCCCGCGCGGTCGCTTTCCCGTAGCGGCGGGTGTCGGTCACCGTGGCCGCGTGCTCGTCGCCCCAGGTGCCGGGCTTGCCGAAGACGAACTCACCTCCGTGCTTGGGCGGGCGTCCGCCATCGGGGTGGTCCCGGTGGAACTCCTCGCGGGAGGGCGCCGGCCGGCGCATCACCCGGTCCGAGCGGGTCCGGCCCAGGATCTCGATGGGCAGGTCCGCCAGCAGGTGGGCCAGACGCGGGGCGTCGTAGCCCGCGTCGACCACGATCACGATGTCCGGATCGCCCGCCTGCCACTGCCCTGCCACGACAAGGCGGTCGACGACCTCCCGGATCTGTGCGGTGGTAACCGCAGCGACGTCGGCGCCGGGCTCCAGCCGGATCGCATCCAGCACCGCGGTCCACGACGTCCGGCCGGTCTCCAGCGCGGCCACGATCGAATAGGGCCAGCCCGGGATCATCAGGTGCTTGTTGTCGCCGTACCCGTAGGTGTGGCAAAAACACCGGTCAGGCGCGGTATCCGCATCCGGCCGCAACCACGGGGAGACGTCCACCGCGAGGACCAGGCGCCCATCGGACGCCTTCGGCAGCGGCACCGCGACCAGGGCCCGCCGCAGCCGGTCCACATCCAGGCGCCCATGGTTCAGCCCGGCATACAGGGCTCCGTGCCCACGCCGATGCTCCGGCGCGAGCGCCAGGCCGACCAGCGTCTTCACCGGACCGTCCGCGCACAGCATCGCGTCAGTCAGCTCGAACAGCGCGTCGCTGCGGGCCGTCATCGACGCGTACAACTCCGTCCGGAAGTGTGAGAGCACCCCGAACGGCTCCCGCTGAACACCGTGGTACAGCAGACTCACCCTTACGGCCTTCGGTTGATTCCTTGCCTCTGTGACGGAGCAAAGGATCAGACGAAGGCCGCCCCGCTGTACGGCAGTTATCACCATGAGTGATCAAGTTCGAGGAACGATTCGACCCGCGGGGATAAAACTCAAGCTGAGTGCCTGTTCCTGAACCCGAAGCCAGCAGGTGCGGCATGCGGGCGCGCGATCAGCGACCCCTGTCGTACAGGTGGACCAATTCGCTGTGCTTATACCAGGTATTTTGTGTTTGCCTGGAATCGTCCCTTTGACCACCAGGACGCTACATCCAGGAGGCACGTGATGGCGACCATTACAGATGTTATGGACGAGTGTCAGAACCCGGAGAACAAGAAGTGGCTGGAGCAGCAGTCGGACGAGGTGAAGAAGAAGGTGGTGTTCGCGTTCCAGTCCTTGCAGGGGGTGCAGTTCAGAGGGGGGGGCCGGTGACGATGTCGTTGGGTCCGCGGTCGAGGGGGACGGGGACAAGGCCGTGCAGCAAATCAGGAACCCGAAGGTCGTGTAAGGCAAGCACTCCCGGGATGAGGAAGCGGGCGAGGCCAGCCCTTGGCCGCCAGGCGAACACGTCGCTCACGGCCCGCTAAAGGTGTGCGCGGAACGGTTACCGAGACCATTCCGCGAACGCTTCGCCAATCTCCTGTTTCGCGCAGCATGCATCTGACCTGCCGTACCGCAGTTCAGAAACAAGTTCTGATGGCGTTCCGGGCCGTGCCGCACGAGTCGGCGGCCGATGGCCACGGCGTCGCCCAGTTTTTCCAGGGCCCGTTCGCCGTGGCCCGTGCTCCGCCGCAACACGCTTAGCGGAGAGGGCCGAGATCAGGGTGCCCTCGTACAACTGTGGTACCTCGCGCGCCAGGGCTCCGGTCCACCGCCTCGAACGCCTCGAACGCCGCGGTCGCCGCGTCCTCGTACCGGGCGAGGTCGACGAGGCACAGGTACTGGACGAGCCAGTTCTTGGCCAGTCCTTCCGCGTAGGCGCCCGAGCCGTTCCTTCCCAGTGTGCCGCCGAGGTCGATGGCTTCGTCGACGAGTGGGAGGGCGGTGGCCGGGTCGTCCGCCTGGCGCAGCAGACCTGACGGCGGGCACGACGGCATAACGGCGGCGCCCGCGCGGACGGCGGCACCCCGGTGTCCCCGTCGGGGTCAGCGGGCGCGTAGCTCCGGGTCGTTGTCGGGCCGCTGGACGATGGCGTCGTCCTCTCTCGCCGAGATCAGCAGAGGACCGCCACCGCTCACGCCGCGAGGGGTGAGGCTGAAGGAGACCCGGTGGGCCCGGCCGCGGGCAACGCCGGCGTCGGCGTCCGCGGAGAGCACCCAGGCGCGGAAGCCGGACTTCACCCGGACGTCACGGCGCAGCTCGACCTGGAACTCCATCTCGATCGGCCCCACTTCGAAGACGACTTCCCGGTTCGCCCCCTGAGCAGCAGCCTCCAACAGCTCGTCACGCAGTGCGGCCACAGCTCCGCCGAGCTCGATTTCCATACCAACCCCCGTACGCGAAGGCCTCAGTGGCTCTTCGCCCCCCGGCGCCTTCCGCCCCTGCCTACCAGCCTTCCCATGCTTGCGCGGGTCGCCCGGACGCCTGTCCCTGACTGTAACGACCAAGGGTGACCCCTGCCATACGCTCGGGGAACCTCGTGCGACAGGACACGGATTGCCACCGGCTCCTCCCGTGCGGCCGGCCGGGGAAACACCTTGCCGAGCAGCGCGGCGTGGTGGTCCTCACTTCCTGTCGACACTGCGGTGGCTGGTCGTCGGCATAACCGCTCACCGGAGCGAGTGCAGTCGACGGCGGCTGCCTTGTCCTCACGACCGCAGGACACCGGCGCTCTTCCGCTTCGCGGTGGCTTGCGCCAGGAATTCCAGGAGCTCCATCATCTGGTCCAGCTTCTCCGCCCTGAGTTCGACCGCGTCCGCGGACACGCCATGATCGGTGAACGAGAGGTGGGACAGGTTGCCCGCCTGGACGAGCGAAGGAGACGACGTTGACCACGACGAGGACCAGCGGCTGGCGCAGCGACCGGATCGGGAGTGCGCTGCGGGGTGAGAACCCTACGGTGCTACGGCGCCTGGAGGCCGGCTTCGCGGTGATCGGGGACACGCAGTTCCTGCCCGGCTACTCGGTCCTCCTCGTCGACGACCCTGGCGTGCAGCGGCTCACGGACCTTCCGAGGGAGCGCCGGCGGAGGTTCTTGGAGAGCATGGACCGCCTCGGTGAGGCCGTTGAGCTTGCCTGTCGCAGCGCTGATGCGGCGTTTCGCCGGGTGAACCTGGAGATTCTCGGTAACGCGGACCCATATCTGCACGCCCACATCTGGCCGCGGTACGACTGGGAGCCCGCCGAGCTCGTCCTCCGGCCCGTCTGGCTGTACCCGCCCGAGCGCTGGACGGACCAGCAGCATGCCCTGGGCCCGCGGCACGAGGTCCTGCGGTGCGCCATCGGGACGGAACTCGACCGGCTGGCGGGTACGAGGAGCGAAGGATGCCGGTGACTTACGTGGCGAAGGTGGGCCTGTCCGATCCGGTGGACACCGTCGTGATCTGCGAGAGCGTCGGCGTACGCAAGCCGGATCCGCGGATCTTCCGCCATGCCCTCGCCGTGCTCGGTGCCGAGCCGAGTCCGCGCGTCCTCATGGTCGGTGATTCCTTCACGGCGGACGTGGGCGGCCGGGCTGCCTGCGTTTGGATCTCCGATGGCTCTCCCCTGTTGGAGAACGGGCCGCAGCCTCACTGAACGGCCGTCGGCGTCCGCGACGCCGTAGAACTGTTGTTGAAGGAGAACTGACCATGGGGCACATGGGGACGGCGGACACCCGGCTGGTGGTGCTGCGCGGCAACTCCGGCTCGGGCAAGACCACCGCTGCCCGTGCGGTCCGCGAGCGCTACGGCAGCGGTCTGGCGATCGTGAGCCAGGACACGGTCCGCAGGGAAATCCTGTGCGAGGCGCACGGCCCGGTCCGGGCAACGCCCGGGCTGATCGACGTCATCACCCGCCAGTGCCTGGACGAGGGCTTCCACGTGATCCTCGAAGGAATCTTCTCCGCTGCCCGGTGGGGCGAACTCCTCCACCGGCTGGCTGCCGACCACCGCGGGACGAACCGGTTCTTCTACTTCGACCTGCCCTTCGCCGAGACGCTGCGCCGGCACACCACGCGGCCGGAGTCCTCGGAGTTCGACGAGAGCACAATGCGGGACTGGTACCGGCCTGCTGATCTGCTCGACGGCATGGACGAGGCACTGATCAAGCAGGACAGCACGTTGGAGGAGACCATCCGCACCGTCCTGACCGAGGCCGGGTTGGAGCCGCGGCCTGCCCGGTGAACCGCAGACCGGCCGAGCCATGGGGAGGCGTGGTGAGCGACCTCTACTGCGACGAAGTGCTCAGGGGGCGGGCGCGCCCGTGAGGATGACGGCAGAGACGGACGTCGGCCTGCCGGATCGGCCCCGGCCGCCCTGGCGTATCGCTCGCTGCCAGCGGGCGGCCCCTCCGCGGTCCTGATCCTCCCCTCCCCGAGGGACCCGTACAGCGCTGTTCCCCGATGAGAGAGGAACTCACAACTGTGTCGTGGGTACGGTCCGATGGGTAACGGAGCGGAACGACCTTGGACTTCGCGCGATACGAGGCGCTGTTGACGGACTGGGACGGGGCCTTGGTCGACTTCCCTGTCACGTTCTTCTGTTCGGTCAGATCTTGAGTCTGGAATGGCTCAACGAGCAGGAACTACGTGTGCTGATGGCACCGCCTGACGACTGGCAGGACAGAGACGCACACGTCGAGGGGCACGTTGCCAACGTGCTGCGGTCCGACTGGAGGGCCGTACCACCGAGATCGATCATCTCTCAAGAGCTGGCCGGTCCGAGGGTGAGCGCCCCGCGTCCCGACGGACGAGAGGAGGCGCGACGGACTGTCTCCGGTTTGAGTGCCGACTGGGAGCCCCGCCGTAACGTTCGAGCAGTACAAGAGTTGTCGGACGGCAGGATCCTCGCGACGCTCGACGGGATCCAGCTGGAGTGCTGGCTTCTGTCCGGGAAGCAGAAGTGGGCGGTTCCGGATGAGGAGGGCGGCCGTGAGATCGCCGTCGCCGCAGACGAGCAGTCGGCTTGGGTCGGCCTGGTACGTCCTATTTGGGAGGAGTTTCCTCAGTCAGTCGTCCAGCTGTCCCTTCAGGACGGGGCACAGCTCGCGCACCTCCGGCCGGCCGCCCCGGTATCCGTAGTTCACTGCGCCGACGGCCTGCCGGCGCTCGCGCCCGCCGGGCGCGACGGAAGGCGAAGCAGGCTGAATATCCGTCGCGGCAGTCGGGTCTACTTTCGGACGGTAGCCCGTGAGGACGGGGGCCGGAACCCTGCGCGAGGTGAACCATGGCTCGCCGCTGTCGAGTTGGACGGCATGCCCGCTGCCGAACGCCTGCGCGAGCCGGCAGAGCCGAAGGTCAGGCGACTGTTCCCGTATTCCTGGGTCCCCGACGAGACACACTTCGCCGGCCCGGGTGCTGAGGCCTCGGACGGGTCTCTGGTCCATGCGGGCACCGTGTACAACGGCCACGGCCTGCAGCCCGGTGGCTCGTTCGTCGTACGGCGCGAGGTATCTGCCGGGCAGCCGCGCTGGGTCTTCACGACCGACCGTCCCGCCACCGACCTCGACTGCGACGCAGAGACCGTCTACGTCACCTACGACGATGGCGAGATCGTCGCGCTCGATCTCCACGACGGGACGGTGCGCTGGCGTAGGCACCTCACCGTCGCCGGAGTGCTCGTTGTGCCGACCGCCCTGACCATCGCCGGGCCGAAGCGGCTGCTCATCGGCACCGACGACGGACGCCTGCTGGACTGCTCAGCTGGATAGCCGACTGGCCGGAGCGTCCTGGCACGGGACCGGGAGGGACGTAGCTTGTCAGAATCGCAGTTGCGGGGGCCCTGCGAGGCAGCCGCATGCCTGGATGCCGGGATTTAGCGCCCCGTTTCGCTTGAGGAGCGGGATGGTGCGCCACCAGCGTGGTGTCGGCCCGCGGGCTCAGGCGAGGGCGGCGGCCAGCAGGGCGAAGGCGGCGATGATGACGGCGACGCGGACGTAGTGGAAGCGGTCCCAGCGGTTCATCTGCTGCTTCCAGTCGGCGGGCCGGTTCTCGGGGGTCCACGTCGTGACCCGGTTGTTGATCGGGACGAGCAGCAGAAGCGACATGATCACGCTGAGGATCAGCAGCGCGCCGGCGGTGACGACGAGGCCGATGCCGTGGTGGTGCCATCCGGCGATGGCCCGGACCGCGACGAGGATGAGCGAGCCGATGTACCAGACCGGCATCACGGCGCCGAGCATCCGGCCCCCGTGCGCGCGGCCGAGTTGGCCGCTGTCGCCGGGGAGTGCCCCGGGGACGGCGTCCACCCGGCACTGTTCACCGAGACGTTCTGGGCCGCCCTGCACGGACTGGCCACCCCGCCCCGGGCGCGACGGCTGCCGCCGGAGGACACCGAGCGCAGGGTGGAGCTGCTGGTAGACCGGCTCGCCATGATCTGACACACCGTCCCGGCGGGCACGCAGCCGGGGCCCTCGGGCCCGGCGCTGCCTGCCTGCGGCATCGCTTCCGGTCACTCGCGCCCACACGGCGCAGCCGCAAATCGCTCGGCCCCGTACCCCAGACGGGCAACCGCCCCGCAAGCTGCGATGCGCATTGATCACGACCCGATACGCGCCCTAGGCCGAGAACTGCCGCATCAGCCGCACCCCCTGGGTCGCCGTCATGTGCGGCAGGTACGCCTTCGCGATCGCGCGCGTGATCATGGGCAGGGCCGCCGGGTCGGGGTAGACCATGTACATCGGCCGGTACCGGGGCTGGAACTTCGCCTTGAAGTGCAGCAACGAGCGGAAGCCGTAGACCGGTTCGAGGACCTTGCCGGCGTAGTCGAGCATGCGCTGGAGCGCGGCCGGGGGCTCCTCGGTGGCGGTGCGGGCCAGGGGGGCGCCGGAGAGGCTGAGGAAGCGGGCGCCCTCTTCCTTGAAGCCGAGGGCGGCGGAGGCGATGAGGAACTCCATGGAGCCGCGGAAGCCGTTCGTCCGGCGGCGCATGAAGTCCAGGGTCCAGCCGACCGGCCGGCCGGCGGTGCCGGTCGCGCTGTCACCGTACACCGGCATCCAGCTGGTGATGCCGTGCACGGTGCGGTCGCCGTCCACGGCGATGAGGCAGCGCACCGCGGGGTCGTCGAGCTCGTCGAGGCCGCCGAGGGTGAAGCCCATCTCGGGCAGGCCCTTGTCGGCGACCCATTCCTCGCTGATCCCGCGGATCTGGTCGGTGAGGGCGACGGGGGCGTCGCGGAAGGACCACCACTCGGCGGAGATGCCTTCCTTCCCGGCCTTGTTGAGGGCGGTGCGGACGTCCTGCCACTTCTTCCCGGTGAAGGCGAGGTCGGGCAGGGGCACGACGGTGTCCTCGGCGACCTGGACGGACCGCCAGCCCAGCCGCTCCCCCGCGGCGCGGGTGCCCTCGCCGACGCTGTAGAAGCACGGGGTCCAGCCGCGCTCGTCGCAGTAGCGGGCGAACTCCTCGACGGCGGGGGCCCGTTCGTCGGGGACGCCGAAGGGGTCACCGGTGGTGAGCGCCACGGTCGCGATCACGCGGTAGGCGACGGCGGCCCGGCCGTCCCGGCCGAACCAGTAGTAGTTGCCGTCCCACGTCGTCAGGAAGGAGAGGGTGGAACCGCCGTGCGCGACGAGGAGTTCCCTGGCCCGGTCGGCCGCGTCGCCGTCGGTGTGCAGCCGGGGCCGGCGGAGGGTGACGAACAGGGCGATCAGGGCGACCAGCCAGCAGAGCAGGCCGCAGTACTGGTACAGCGCCTTGGCCGTGCCGCCCACGGGGACCGGCCAGGGAGCGAAGTAGCCGAGGAAGGCGGGCGGGAGGAACTCCGAGACCAGCCCGCCGAAGAGGGCGCCGGTGTCGGCCGGCGGGGCGTACTGGTCCCGGACGGCGTACCCGATGCCGACGTAGGCGGCGCACGTCAGCAGGAACGCCCCGCCGGTCACCGCGGCGAGTTTCCGGAGCGCCGGCCGCGGCAGCCGCAGGTCGAAGCGGTACCGGGTGACCAGGAGCAGGGCGAGCACCAGGACGGGCAGCAGCAGTTGCTCGGCGAAGTACTGGACGAAGTCGGCGTGTTCGGCCGGGGCGGCTCCGTACGAGGTGGGGTTGTCGAGGAAGTCGTGGAGCCAGTAGGCGAAGAGGGCGGTCCAGGCCAGGTGCAGCAGGACGGCCAGCGCCCAGGCCAGGCGGCGCCCCCGGCGCAGCCCCTCGGCGAGGACGAGCAGGATGACGGGGACGAGGACGGACATGGCGGCGGCCGGGGAGTCGTAGAAGTCGCGCATGGCGTGCACGGCGTCGCAGTCGAGGGCGGAGAGGGCGCAGGCGTCCTCGACGTCCTGGGCGCCGGGCCGGGTGGAGACGTAGATCTCGTTGAAGGTGCTGAAGGGGCCGTACGCGTCCCGGTACAGGATGGCGACCATCGGGCCGATCGCGGAGGCGGCCACGACCAGGGCGACCAGGACCCGGGTCTCGGTGTGGGAGGCGGTGCGCGGGCGCAGGGGTCCGTCCCCGCGGTGGAGCGCGGCGCCGGCGGCGAGGCCGACGACGGCGCCGCCGAGCAGGAGGACGCCCTGGAGGTGGCCGATGTACAGGGCCATGACGAGGGCGAAGGCGACGATGCCGAGGCGGGTGCGGCGGCGCCAGAGGGCGGTGAGGTGCCGGCTGAGGACGCCGCCGACGGCGAGGGCGCCGACGGTCGGGGTGACCGTGAGGTCCTCGGTGAGGCTGTCGAGCCACTGTTCGCCGGCGGCGGAGCCGAGTTCGGCCAGGCCGATGCCGAGCAGGGTGCCGAGGATCTGGCCGCCGAGCAGGGCGCCGGCGGTGCGGGCGACGCCGAGGCGCCGCTCGGCGGGGGTCACGAGGAGCAGGACGGCGACGGTGGCGGCGAGGTAGCCGCCGAGCCCGGGGCACCACAGCAGGGAACTGGCCGGGGTCCACCAGCGGCCCTCGGCCAGGGCGGGCGCGCCGAAGGCGATCCGTTCCATCCGGTGCGGTCCCGGTCCGGAGCCGAGGGAGTGGGTGACGGCTCCGACGATCCACAGGACGGCCAGGAAGGCGAGGGTGAAGGGGGCGTGCCGGACGGGCGCGAGGACACGTCCCACGGTGATCCGCCAGCGGTCGCGGCGGCGTCCGACGACGGGGGCCGGGGCGGCGACGGTCACCGGATCAGCCCCGTCTGCCGGGCGATCCACGGCAGTTGGCGTTCCAGACCGGGGCGCCAGACCTGCCAGCTGTGGCCGCCGGGCAGTTCGACCCACTCGGCGCGCATGCCGGCGGCGACGGCCGCCTCGTAGACCTTCCGCTGCTGCGGCCGGTAGGTGCCGTCGTCGCGGCCGGCGACGAAGGCGGCGCGGGTGTCGGGGAAGCGTTCGCGGGCCATCACGTCGAGCGGGTTCACCCGGGCGAAGGCCGCCGTGTCGCCGCCGAACGCCTTGTCGACGGTCTTCTTCCGGCTGCCGAGGGTGGGGGCCTCCTGGCCGGAGATGTCGTTGAGGACGCCGTAGACGCGGGGGGCGTTGACGCCGAGCTGGAGGGAGCAGGTGCCGCCGAAGGAGATCCCGGAAATCGCCCAGGCGGTGCGGGCGGTGGCGACCTGGAGGTGGGCGCGGATCCAGTCGGGGACGTCGGTGTCCAGGTACGTCTGGACGTTGCCGAGCCGCGAGTCCATGCAGAGGGTGTTGGCGAACTGCGAGCCGAGCGGGTCGGCGACGACGACCACGGGGGCGAGGCCGCGGTGGCCGGCGGCGAAGGTGTTCATCATGTCGACCAGGCGGCCGGAGTTGATCCAGTCGTCCGGGGAGCCGGGCTGTCCGGCCAGGAGGACGAGCACCGGGAGCAGGGGGCGCGGGCTGGCCCGGTAGGCGGGCGGCAGGTAGATGTAGGCGCTGCGGGCGTGGAAGCCCGATCTGGTGCCCGGGATCCGGGACTTCGAGAGGGTGCCGTCCTCGGGCAGGCCGGGCGGGGGCCGCCAGACCTCCGAAAGCGTCTTGCCTGGCGGTACGCGCAGGGCGGGCTCGACGGTGCCGGTGGCGTCGGCGAGCTTCGTGGTCTTCGTCAGCCAGGTGTTCAGGGCGGAACGCGCCGTGGGGTACTGGTCGAAGTGGCGGTTGACCTGCGAGGCGCCGAGGAGGACGACGAGCAGCCCGGCGAGCACGGCGGGCGCCCAGTACCGGGGGCGCAGCAGCGGGAGACGGAACAGGGTGAGGCAGACGCCGAGGACGGCGACGCCGGTCCACAGGACGACGTCCGTCGGGAGGGGGTCGGGGAAGGGCTGGAGCCAGTCGTCGACGGCCATCCGGAGCAGCCAGGTGACCAGGGCGGCGAGGAGCACGGCGGCGGGTGCCCAGCGGGTCCACCAGGTGCGCCGGCGGGAGAACAGCAGCACCGCGAGGGCGCAGAGGCCGACGACCACGAGGGTGACCGGAATCCATCCGCTCACCAGGGACCAGTCCAGTGGGCCTGCCGCGCTTGCCATGTCAGGGAAAATGCTACCTATCGGCCTTTTCCGGGCAACTCGACGGCGGCTTTCCGACGGCTCCCGGACGCCCCGCGCCCACCCCGGCCGATGCCGGGAGCGTCGACCGGCGGAAAACGCGCGTTCCCCGCCGGAGGGCTTCCCTCCGGCGGCATTCCCGAAAGAATCGCGGGGCACGGCTCGACCATCCGAGAACCTGAGCAACAGGGGGGAACGCGTGCACCGCATACGAGGAATGAGCCGCAGAGGGCTGTTACGGGCGGGACTGGGCGTCGGGGGCGCGGCCTGGGCGGCGAACGTCGTGCCGGGGCCGCCGGGGGCACCGGCGCCGATGAGGGTCGACAGCGCCGCCTGGGCGGCGCCGGCCGTGCGCCAGGGGGTCTTCCCGGAGTGGGCGCGGTTCGCCCGGGTGGCGGACGGCACCTTCGACGAGGACGCCGATCCGGTCCGCGACATGAAGCCGGTGATCAACGCCCTCAAGGCGCAGAACGTCAGCGTGATCGAGCTCGACACGATCCTGTCGAACTGGCTGACGCAGGCCGAGTTCGACTTCCATGTGAAGCAGGTCGGCCGGTTCGCCGAGCTGGCCCACACGGCGGGGATCCGGGTGGTCATGTACTACCCGTCCCTGGAGCTGATCAGCGTCGGCGGTGAGAAGGGCCGCTCGTTCTACAAGGACGACAACGGCAAGGCATGGGTGCAGCTCTCCCTCGACGGTCAGCCCAACGTCTTCTACGGCAGCCTGGTCGTCTGGGTCGACCCGGGCGACGAGAGCTGCTGGCTCAGCCCCAACTCGCCCTGGCGCGACTACTACCTGGCCCGGGTGAAGGCACTGGCCGGCTCGGGCATCGACGCCCTGTGGCCGGACGTGCCCATCTACTTCGACGGCAAGGCCAGCTGGTGCGACGCCTCCCCCTGGGCGGCGGCCGCCTTCAAGGCCGACACCGGGCTGCCCCTGCCGAAGAAGGACGACTTCGGCGACACCACGTTCCGCCGCTTCATCGAGTGGCGGCACCGCAACCTGCTCCAGTGGCAACTCGACATCGCCGCCGCCGGCCGCGCGGCGAACAAGGACATGGTCACCTTCGTCGAGACGGTGAGCATGGACTACCAGTACGCCACCTCCATCGGCCTGGACGGCGCCTACCTGCGGCAGGCCGAGGGCGTCAGCCACGCCTGGGAAGTGGACATCCTCGGCAACTACGACGGCATGCGGCACGCCACCGCGTCCGACTGGACCTGCCTGATCTCCATGTACAAGTACGCGCGGGCGGCCAGCGGCACCAAGCCGGCCTGGGCGTTCTCCTACGGCTGGAAGGCCGACGACGCCTCGCTGGTGATGGCCGAGCTGCTGGCGGCCGGCTGCAACCCGTACGAGGTGAAGAGCCCGTTCAAGAACGAGACCACCGACGCGAGGATGCGCACCCGGATGTACGGGTTCGTGGCGGCGCACCAGCAACGGCTCTACGACGCCGCCCCGGCGGCCGAGGTCGGCGTCTACCACTCCACCGCCTCCCGGGACTACGTCAGCCCCTCGGCCGGCACCGGCATGTACGTCAACGCCAGGAAGCCGTCCGGGGTCAAGGAGTGGTGGAGCGAGGGCACCCCGGAGGACAGTTGCACCACCATGCCGTGGCTGGGCGAGTTCCGGGGCACGGTCAAGGCCCTGGTGTACGGGCACGTCCCGTTCGACACCGTGATCGGCCAGGGGCTCGCGGCGGCGGACCTGGCCCGCTTCCGGGTGCTGATGCTGCCGAACCTCCAGGCCGTCTCGGACGCGGAGGCGCAGGTGCTGCGCGACTGGGTGGCCGCGGGCGGCACCGCGGTGATCACCGGTCCGGCGCCGACGGCCCTGGACGAACTGGGCGCGGCGCGGAGCGAGTTCGCCCTCTCCGACGTGCTGGGCCTCCGGAAGAAGGACCCGCTCCCGACCAGTAGGCAGAACCGTTTCGGCGCGGGGACCTGCTGGTACTTCAAGGACCTGCTCGGCAAGGCCTTCCTGTCCGCCACCGGCCAGGCCGGCGCCGACCAGCTCCTCGCCCCGGTCCGCGCGGCCGCCCCTCCCCCGGTGACGCTCACCGGTGACCGCCGCATCCACCTGGAGCTGAGCCGCCTCGGCGACGACACCGTCGTCCAGCTGGTCAACTTCACCTGCTTCGGCGACAAACCGGCCGCCTTCACCACCGTCCCCGCGGCCTGTTCCGTCACCCTCGCCGTCCCCGAGGGCAAACAGGTGACGGCCGCCGCCGTGAGCTCGCCGGACGCCGCCTCGCCCGCGCCCCGGCCGGTGACCTGGACGACGTCCGGGCGGACGGCCACGGTCGGCCTGACGGTGGCGCAGTACGCGCTGCTGACGGTCACGATCAGCTGAGGCGGCCCCCGGCCGGCCGTCTCAGCCGCGCGGCGCCGCGACGCGCCACAGTGCGGACGGCCGGTCCTCGCCGCCCGGGTGGGACTCGAAGGCGATCCACTTGCCGTCGGGGGACCAGCTGGGCGCGCCGTCGTACGCCGTGTCGTGGCGCGTGACGCGGACCGGCCGGCCGCCGGTGACGGGGATCACGAAGATCTGCGGCAGCTCCAGTCCGCCGGCGGTGGAGGAGAACACCACGGACCTCTCGTCGGGTGACCAGCTCGGGTCGGTGTGCTCCCCCTCGCCCCGGATCAGCGGGCGGATCCGGCCGCCGTCGGCGTCCATGACGTACAGGCCCCACTCGTCGCTGCCGCGCAGGCGGCGCTGGAACACCAACTGGTCGCCCTTGGGCGACCAGTTGGGCTGGCGGTTGTCCGTCCGCGTGCCCGGCCCGTCGATCAGCCGGGTGCGCCGGGAGCCGTCGCGCCGGACCTTCCAGATCGAGCCGTCGCCGCCGCTGCCGTCCTCGCGCTCCACGCTCTCCTGGAAGACGATCCACTGTCCGTCCGGGGAGAAGCTCGGTTCCAGGTACCCGGTGTCGCCGTCGTGCTCGGTCACCCGCTGCGGCCTGCCGCCGGGGCGCAGCACCCACACCTCGTCGTGGCCTGCGCGGTCGGACGCGAAGGTGACGCCGGCCGACGGGTTCCAGCTCGTCCCGGGCAGGTTGACGGCGGCCCGGTCGGACTCGTCCAGCAGCGTCCGCGGCGTCCGCCGCCGGGCGTCGCCGAGGGGGAGGGTGCGCAGGGCGGCGGCGCCCGCGTTGTAGCCGCCGTGGAAGACGGTGAAGAGGAGGGAGGTGCCGTCCGGGGAGAAGGCGGGGTTCTGGGCGCTCGCCCGGCCGCCGGGGCGGTGGAGGAGTTCGGCGCCGTCGCGCCGGGTCTCCGCGCGGGGGCCGGCCTCCCGTGAGGGGCGGGGGTCGTCGCGGTGGCCGGGCCCGGGGTCGGAGCCCGTCTCGCAGGCCGTCAGCAGCAGGGCGGCGGCGAGCAGGGCGGGGAACAGGCGTTTGCGCACCGGGCCGACGCTAGCGCAGCGGGACGTCCCGGCCGGCCGTTTCGCCGATTCCCGGCGGCACGGCCGGCACCCGTCAGGCCGGCGCGGGCTGGGCGGCCGACCCCGTCGCCAGCTTCGGCACGGCGGTGGCCAGCGCCGCCAGGTCGTCGAGGACCTTGGCGATGTCGGCGGCGACGGCCAGGACGTTGGCCGCGGCGACGTCCGCCAGGAGCTGGTTGACGTCCTTGACGAGCTGGTCCAGCGCCTTCTTGACGTCGTCCACGGCGTCCTTGCGCGCCGCGGGGGCGCCCGCCGGGGGCTGCTGCGGCTGCTTCTGGGGCTGCTGGGCCTGGGGTTGCTGCGGCTGCTGGGTCTGCGGTTGCTGCGGCTGCTGGGTCTGCGGTTTCTGGGGCTGCTGCGGCTGCTGGGGCTGCTGCGGCTGCTGAGCCTTCACCGAGGCGTGCAGCCGGGCGGTCTGCTCCGTCAGCTGACGCTGCATCTCCCGCAGCTTCGTCAGGTCCGGCTTCGGGGCCTGGGCCTCCCTGCCGATCCGGGCGCCGAGCGAGAGTGTGTCGCCCAGGCTGCCCACCACGGCCAGCCGCTCGGTGTTGCCCACGGCGGGCGCCACCGCGACAGGGTGCTCCGGCGCCGGGTCCGCGGCGAGGGCGGGCCCGCCGACGGCCAGGGCGAGCGAGCAGCAGGCCGAGAGGGCGACGGCCGTGGTTCTGTTGATGCGCATGCTGAGTGCACTCCTTCCGGTCGGGACGAGGCCACCGTGTGTCGACCGGCGCGCGGCCCGCAACCGGTCGCCCGCCGGGGCAGGGACGCGGGTGTGCCCCATCGCACCACCCCTGGCCTGGCCTTTCCGCGTCGGTCCCACGACCGTCGGCTCCGTCCGCCGATGCCGCCGAAAGGGTTTCGCCGGTGCACAATCGTCAGATGCCCGGAAACAGCATCGGCCCCGCCTCCCCCTGTCCCTGCGGCCTCGACGCCTCCTACGGCGACTGCTGCGGCGCCTACCACAGCGGCCGCAAGCAGGCGCCCACCGCCGAGCGGCTCATGCGCTCGCGCTACAGCGCCTTCGCCGTCGGCGACACCGCGTACCTGCTGCGCACCTGGCACTCCGGCACCCGGCCGCCGTCCCTGGAGCTCGACGCACGGGTGCGGTGGACCGGGCTGGAGATCCTGGCCACCTCGGACGGCACCGCCTTCCACCAGGAGGGGACCGTCGAGTTCCGCGCCCACAGCCTGGTGCGGGGCAGGCACCCGGACTCCCAGCACGAGCTGAGCCGCTTCGTCCGGGAGAACGGGAGCTGGGTCTACCTGGACGCCGTCTGACGGGAGGACGGACGCCGGGCGCCGCATGACCTCCGGCGTAATCGCCCGTCCGCCCGGCGCACGGCAGAGTGGTCACCACGACAGCCGCTCCCCCCACCAGGAGATGACGATGCCCGCCTACGCCCTCGCCCGGATGGAAGAGACCGCGCCCCACGCGGACGTCGCGGAGTACATCGAGCGCGTCCAGGAGACCCTCGATCCGTACGAGGGCAGGTTCGTCGCCCACGGCGGCGAGACCGACGTCCGGGAGGGCGTCTGGACCGGTGCCGTCGCCATGGTCGCCTTCCCGGACCTGGAGCGGGCCCGGGCCTGGTACGACTCCCCCGCCTACCAGGCCATCCTCCCGCTGCGGGCCCGTCACGTCCCGGGCGACCTCGTCCTCTTCGAGGGCGTGGAGGACGGCTACCGTCCGGCCGTCAGGGCCGCGGCCCTCCGCGCCGCCCTGGCCGGCTGAGCCGCCGCGGGCCCGGGACGCGCGAAAGCCGGTGCCGGCGCCACGGGGGCGCCGGCACCGGCCGTGCGTCGGACGTCAGCGGACGCGGCCGTACCAGACACTGTTGGACCAGATCTTCTCCAGCCGGACCTTCTTGCCGGTCCCCGGAGCGTGCCAGATCTTGCCGCCGCCGGCGTAGATGCCCACGTGGTAGACGTTGCTGCCGGAGTGGAAGAACACCAGGTCGCCCACGGAGCGGGAGCCCCGGGAGATGTGCCGGGTGGCGTTGTACTGGTCGGCGGCCACGCGGGGCAGCTTCTTGCCGGCCTTCTTGAACGAGTAGAGCGTCAGGCCTGAGCAGTCGAAGCGGTTCGGGCCCGTGGCGCCCCACTGGTACGGGGAGCCCTGCTTGGACGCCGCGACCTTCACTGCCTTGGAACCGGGGGTCGCCGCCTGTGCCTCTCCGGCCATGCCGGGGAGCAGGACGGAGGCCGCGACGGTGGCGGCGGTGAGGGCGGATGCGGCTCCGGCCCGGGAGACGAGCGCGGGTATTCGAGGCAACGCAGACATGCCGATAAGCCCTTCGTCATCCGCCTGCGAAAGATGACCTGTCGGGTTCGGGCTGGCGAAGTTGCCCGGCCACCAAGTGGCTTCACCCCTAGAACCACCGCCATCGTGGTCCGTCGTGCCTGGGTCTCCCGCTCCTGCCGATCCGCGAAATCCGGTCCGCACCCGGAGCGGCGGCAGGACTCGGCGTCCGCCCGGGTCGCCCGCCTCTGTGACGGGGTCTTGGTTGTTCGGTGCATGATCCTGCACCATTCACCGGCGAAAACCGGTGTCGAAACGGTTATCTGTGAGGTTCTTCACGCTGCGCGGAAGGTATCCTTCCGCCCCCGTACAACCCCGTTCAGCAGGGAAGACGCCAGGAGTTGAGGCCCAGTTTCTTCTGCATCGAGCTGAGTCCCAGCTCCTTGGACCTGCTGCAGAACTTGTCCGGCGTCAGCTTGTATTCGACGTGGAGCACCGCTTTGCCGTTCTTCACAAAGGGCGTGAGTTTGTCGCACTCGCCGTACTCGGCGCACTGTTCGTTCACGGAGAAGTCGAAGTCGCCCACGAGCTCCGGTATCTGGTCGAGGTCGTTCTTCAGCCCGACGGACATCCCGCGCTGATGGGCGAGCCGGGCGATCATCCGGTTGAACGCGAGCTGGTGGTCGGCGGTGAGGTCGAATCCCGTCTTGTTGCGGTAGCCCTCGGTCAGGTCGGGCTCGACCGCGTCGAACCCCTTCTTCCGGCACATGTCGAAACGTTCCGCCATGAGCGGCTCAAGGATGTCCGTCCGGCGGATGTCGAGCCACCGCTCGCCCTCCCAGCCCTCGACCTTCTCGCCCAGGACGGACTCCGGGAACTTGTCCTTGTCGGGCCGCCAGTCCTCGTGCGCTCCGACGTTGATGTAGCAGATGACCTTCCGCCCGTCGGCGTGCAGCTTCCCGACGGTCTCCGCGTCGTTCTCGAAGCCGTCGATGTCGTAGACGGGGACGTCCACCGACGTGTCGACCTTGCCGTCGAGCTGCCACTGCCAGAGGGTGCGGGGGCTCGGCTTCCACCACCCGCCCGCGGCCTTCCCGGGGGGCGGCGCGGCGGGTGACGGAGCGGACTTCCGCGGAGCGGTCGGCGACGGCTTGGAGCCGGCGCCGGTGCGCGGACCTCCGTGCCCGGAGGCCGCCGGTGTCGCGCCGTGCCGCGCGGGCTTTCCGGGCTTGCCCTGACTGCCGAGCTGACCGGCGGGAGCGGTCTCTTCCATCTGAGGTGCTTTCGAACTCGGCTTGTGCGCCGTGGTGTTGCTCACGTTCGTGGCATCGGATCCCGAGCAACCGGTGACGACCAGCAGGGCTGCGGCCGCCAGCGCCCCGGCACCCAGGGGTTTCAGGGCCTTCCGGCGCCGCCCGTCACCCGGGGTCAGACGCTCGGCGGTGGTGCGGTCTGCCATGGATTGTCTCCCTTTCCCGGCACCGCGCAGTGCACTCCGGCTCCGCGCAGGCCAGCAATGCGGGCCACATGATCGGCCCGCTCCTGGGGCACACCGTAGACCAAGTGGCCGAAGAGCGAAGGGAGATGGGACTTCGTCCAGTCCGGGACCCCGGCGGTCCGGTACGCCTCCCACGGACCCTCAAAGGTGATGAGAAGGTCGGCGATCCCGGCATATCCGGGATCGGGATGCGTGCCGTGATTGAGGACGATCGTCCCGGCGCCCAACGCCCTTGTGACCAGGGCGAGTCGGCGGAAACGGGACAGGAACTCCGGCTGCGCCGGCACCTGGTCGAAGAACACTCCGGAGACGTCGTACCATCTGCGGTGCCTGCGGACGTCCGTCAACGCCGCGCGGAGGGAGCGATGTCCGTAGCCCGTGTCCACGTACCCCAGCAGCGGGACGCCCGCGGCCCGGAGCCGCCGGGCGGCGGCGCGGAACACCGGATCGGGCCGGTGCCCCGGCCCGTCCGCCGTGTTGAGCACCACGCCGCGCAGCGCGGGGGCGGCCCGCAGCAGGGCCGCCCACGCGCCGGGGTCCACGTCCGGGTGGACGTACAGCGGTACGAGCAGCCGTCGGCCGTCGGCCGGCGCTGTCACCGCAGCGCCCCCGCGGGCCGGCTCCGGGCGGCCGCCCAGAGGTCGGCGAGGGTGGTGTCGAACGGGTACCGCGGCGTCCAGCCGAGGGACCGGGCCGCGGCCGTCACATCGGCCTGCTGCCAGGGCAGCGCCGCCGACCGCGGCGACCCCGCGCCGCTCTCGTCGACGCGCCCGCGGAATCCGGCGGCCCGCGCCAGCCCCTCGGCGACCTCGCGGGCCGTGTGCGCGGTCCCGCTGCCGATGTTGAGCACACCGGTCACCGGCTCGGGGGCGGTGACGGCGAGGACGACGGCCCGCGCCACGTCCCTGGCGTCGACGAAGTCGCGGTGCGCGGAGAGGTCGCCGGTGCGGACGGTGCCGTCGGGCCCGGCGTCCCGGATGCCCTCGGCCAGCCGGCCGGGCAGGGAGCCGGACGGCGATCCGGGGCCGAGCGGGTTGAACACCCGCAGGACGAGGGCGTCGAGCCCGGAGCCGGTCACCGCCAGGGTGCCCGCCAGCTTGGTGGCCCCGTAGAGGCCGAGCGGAGCGGCGGGGGCGGTCTCCGTGAGCGACCGCGCGCCGTCGCCGGCCCCGTACTCCGCCGACGACCCGAGGTGCACCAGCCGCGCGGCGGGGGCCGCCAGCCGCAGCGCCTCGCACAGCACGGCCGGGCCCCGCGCGTTGGTGGCGGTGAGCACCGTGGCGCTGCCGCCGATGGCGCCCGCGCAGTTGACGACCGCGTCGGGGGCGGCCCCGCGCAGGGCGACGGCCAGGTCGGCGGGGTCGGCGTCGGCCAGGTCGCAGGGGAGGGCGGAGCCCGGCGACCGGCCGCCGTCGAGCACCCGCGCGCCGGGGAGGGCGCGCAGCCGCTCGGCGGCGTGCCGGCCCAGGAAGCCGGTCGCGCCCAGGACGAGTATGCGCATGCGGGTCGTTCACACTCCTTTGATCAGTAGGTCGCGGCGGTGGGAGAACTCCGCGTTGGCCCGGTCGTAGTCGTCGGGGCGGCCGATGTCCAGCCAGTAGCCGTCGAACTCGTAGGCGTTCGGCGGGGTGCCGGCGGCGAGCAGGTCCAGGACCAGTTCGTCGAAGCCGAGCGGCAGGCCGGGGGTGTAGCGGGCCAGCGCGTCGCGGGTGACACCGTAGACGCCCATGGAGACGCGGTAGTCCATGCTGGGCTTCTCGGCGAACCCCGTGACGCGGCCGGCCTCGGTGGTGAGCACCCCGAAGTCGATGTTGACCCGGCGGGCGTAGGTGGCGATGGTCAGCGGGGCCGCGGAGGCCCGGTGGTCACGCAGCACGTCGGCGAAGTCGAGGTCGGTGAGGATGTCGCCGTTCATCACCAGGAAGTGCGCCGGCAGCCGGTCGGTCATGGTGAGCAGCGGGCCCATGGTGCCGAGCGGGCTCTCCTCCGTCGTGTAGTCCACGCGCAGGCCCCACTGGGAGCCGTCGCCGACGTAGGCGCGGATGATGTGGCCGAGGTGGCCGATGGCCAGGGTGCAGCTGCGGAAGCCGGCGTTGGCCAGCTGACGCATCACTATTTCCAGGATGGCGTGCTGGTCGCCTATCGGAACCAGGGGTTTGGGCAGGGCGGTGGTGTACGGGCGCAGCCGGATGCCCTTGCCTCCGGCCAGGATGACTGCGTGCATGGGTGCCGTTCCTCTCTGCTGGGGTGCGCGGTCGGTTCACGGGGACGGACCGGGGGAAGCGGTCACACGTTGTAGATGCCGGTCTTGTAGCGGGCGAGGTTGGCGGGGTCGCGGAAGAAGGCGACGGTGGCGGCGAGGCCGTCCTCCAGGGTGTGGGCGGGCGCCCAGCCGGTGGCGGCGCGCAGCCGGGAGGCGTCACAGACCAGGCGCATGACCTCGGAGGCGGCGGGCCGGACGCGGGCGGTGTCCTCGCGGACGTCGAGGTCGGTGCCCATGATCTTGCCGATCAGGCCGACCAGGTCGCCGACCGAGATCTCCTGGCCGGTGCCGGAGTTGAAGGTGCGGCCGACGACGCGTTCGGCCGGCGCGGTGCCGACGGCGCGGAAGGCGGCCACCGTGTCCTTGACGTAGCTGAAGTCCCGGGTGGGGCGCAGGTCGCCCAGGGTGATGGTGCGTTCCCCGGCGGCCACCTGTCCGATGACGGTGGGGATGACAGCGCGCATGGACTGGCGGGGGCCGAAGGTGTTGAAGGGCCGCAGGGTGACGACGGGGAGCTCGAAGCTGGCGTGGTAGCTGTCGGCGAGCCGGTCGCCGCCGGCCTTGGAGGCGGCGTACGGGGACTGGGTGTGGATCGGGTGGTCCTCGGTGATCGGCACGGTCTGCGCGGTGCCGTAGGTCTCGCTGGTGGAGGTGTGGACCAGGCGCGGTATCTCCAGGTGGCGCACGGCCTCCAGCACATTGAGGGTGCCGGTGACGTTGGTCTCCACATAGCTGTGGGGCGCGCGGTACGAGTACGGGATCGCGATCAGCGCGGCCAGGTGGTAGACGGCGTCGGCGCCCTTGACCAGGTCCTGGACGGAGCCCGGGTCGCGGACGTCGCCGAGGACGATCTCGACGGCGTCCAGCACCTCGGCCGGCAGGGTCTCCAGCCAGCCGTAGGAGGAGAAGGAGTTGTACTGCACCATCGCCCGGACCCGGTGGCCGTCGGCGACGAGCGCCTCCACCAGGTGCGAGCCGATGAACCCCTCGGCGCCGGTGACGGCGACGCGGGTGGGGGCGGAGCCCTCGGCGGACGGGCTCGGGGCGGACGGGTTCGGGGCGGGGGACGGGGACTGCGGGGTCATGCGGAGTGCTCCTCTGGGTCGGTGTGCCGGGCGGTACGGGTCCGGGGCGGTGCGCCGCCCCGGGTGTGCGGGCGGCGCGGGGACGGCCTCGGTGGTGCGGTGACGCGGTGGCGCGGACGGCCGGGGGTGGCGCGGTGGTGCGGACGGCCCGGGGGTGGTGCGGTGTTGCGGTGGTGAAGGCCGGGCGGTGATACGGACGGCCGGGCGGTGGTGCGTGGTGCGGGCCGGGCGGTGATGCGGTGGTACGGGCGGCCCGGCGGTGGAGCGGTAGTACAGGCCGGACGGTGGTGCAGTGGTGCAGACGGCCCGGCGGTGGAGCGGTGGTACGGACGGCCGTGCAGTGGAGCGGTAGTACAGGCCGGACGGTGGCGCAGGGGTACAGACGGGCGGTGGCGCAGTGGTGCAGACGGTCCGGCAGTGGAGCCGTGGTACAGGCCGGGCAGTGATGCGGTGGTACGGACGGCCGGGCAATGGTGCCGGGACGAACAGGTGGTGCCGGTGGAACCGTTGGCGGCGCGGCCGGGTCAGCGGTGTGCGGTGATCCGGCCGAGCCGCGCGGTGGTGGCGGCCACCAGGGCGGCCGCGGCACAGGCGCAGACGACGAGTTGGACGACGGCCGGCGAGGGCAGCCGGGCCGCCAGGGCGACGGCCTCGGCGGCGCCCGCCCCGAGACAGAGCAGCGCCGGGATCCAGGCGATGCCGTACGCCTGGAGCAGCAGCCCCGTCCACAGCACCGCGCCGAGGGCCAGCAGGGCCGCCGTGCGCAGGGGTGTCGGCGGCGGGCCGTCGGGCCAGACCGCGTCGGCGGCGAGCGCCAGCGCGGCGAGGGCGGCGAGGTAGCCGGTGACGCAGAGGCCGAGGACGCGGGCGATGCCCGCCGGCAGTCCACGGATCGTCGTCGCCCGGGCGAGCGCCTTCAGGGCCCGGCTGCGGAACCGGTAGAGCAGCCACTCGGCGGCGCCCATGCTGAGGGTGAGGGCGATGACGGCGGGGCCCGCGGGATCGGCGTGGTCGCCGTGGCGCAGCACGTCGCCGAGGGCGGCGACGGCCGTCAGGATGCCGCAGCCGAGCCCGAAGAGCCCGTAGGGGACGGAGGCGAGCGGTGAGAGCGCCGGTGCGGGTGTTCCCTTCTCCCGTACGGCGAGGACGTTCTGGTACGCCGCGGCTCCGATCACCGCGGCCAGGGTGGCGAGCAGCAGGCCGACGGCCACGGCGCGGGGCGGTTCGGCGACGAGGACGGCGGCGCCCCCGCCGGCGACGGGCACCAGCGTGTACAGGAGGAGGCGTTCGCGGCCCAGCACGAGCAGGACGGTCGCGGCCGACAGATAGAGCGCCTGGCCGATGGCGAACGAGACGGCCCCGGCGGGCCCGTGGAGGGCGAGCGCGGCCGCGGTGGCCAGGAGCGCGCCGAGCGGGGCGCCGACGCGGAGGCAGCGTCCGGCGGCGGCGCGGCCGCCGGACGCCAGGCGGAGGTAGGCGCGGTGGGCGAGGGCCTGGTTCCAGGCCCAGGCCGTGAGGGCGGCGGCGACCAGCCCGGCCGTGCCGTCGGGCAGTCCGCCGGCGCCCCGGCCGCCGGTGAGCAGCGGCGCGCCGAGCGCGTACCCGAAGCCGGGGAGGGTGAAGACCAGTGAGCGGAGCAGGACGAGGGCGGGTCTGACCCGCCAGGGGTCGGGGGCGGGCGGGGGTTCGGGGTGGGCGCGGGGGACACGGGCGTAGAGTGCGGCGGCGAGTTCGAAGGAGTCGTTCAGTCCGTAACGGCCGGTGATCTGTTCGCTGGTGAGGCCGTCGGCCTCCAGGACGGCGGCGATCTCGTCGGGGTGCACGGCGGCGGCGCAGACGTCGGCGAGTTCGCGGGCGAGTTCGCCGATGGGGTCCGCGTCCCCGCGCGGCCGGACGGGCGGCGCGCCGCTCAGTTCGTGGACGGCGTCGGGGTCGGGCGGCACCAGCCGCAGCGGGCCGCTCATCGGGCACCGCCCGCGGCGAGCACCATGGTGGGCACGTCCCGTACGGCGAACGCCGTCTCCCGGTGCCGTCCGGCGTCGAGGTCGTGATAGATCTCGCGGAAGGCGCTGATGGTCTGCCGGAGGGTGAACTGTTCGATGACCCGGAGCCGTGCCGACTCCCCCATCCGCGCGCGGAGTTGATGGTCACTCAGCAGCGTGAGGGCGGCCTCAGCCATGCTCTCCGGGTCCCGGGGCGGTACGACGATACCGCTGTCGCCCACGGCCTCCCGCACTCCCCCGACGTCGGTGGAGACGGTGGCGCGGCCGCAGGACATGGCCTCGATCAGGGTGAAGGGGAACCCCTCGCTGATGCTGGAGAGCATCACGACGTTGCCCGCGGCGTAGGCGTCGCGGATGTCCTCCACGCGGCCCTCGAAGGTGACGGAGTCGCCGACCCCGAGGTCGGCCGCGAGCTTCTCGCAGGCGGTCCGGTAGCCCTCGCCGCCGCGCGGTGTGCCGCCGAAGAGCCGCAGCAGGGCCTCGGGGACACGTCGTTTGACGAGGGCGAAGGCGCGGATCAGGGTGTCGAGGCCCTTGATGGGGTCGACGCGTCCGGCCCAGCTGAGGGTCGGCACCCCGGGTTCCGGCCCGGCGGGCGGGAACGCGGCGGGGTCGACGCCGTTGTAGACGGTGCGGATGCGCTCGGGCGGGGTGCCGCCGTGCTCCTCCCAGCGCCGGTTGTAGCGGTTGCCGGGGGTGACGAGCGCGGCGCGGCGGTAGGACTCCTGGGCGAGTTGCCGGAAGAGGCCCAGCATCAGGGCCTTGACCGGCCAGCGGTAGGGCTCGGCGCGGAAGCCGAGGTAGCGCTCGCGCAGATAGATGCCGTGTTCGGTGAGGAGGAAGGGGGTGCCGTGGCGGTGGTGGGCGATCAGGCCGGGGACGGCCGCGAGGCCGCCGCTCACGGCGTGGGTGATGCCCTCGGCGGGGACGTCGGCGGCGAGCGGGCGCAGCGCGTGCTCCAGCAGGTCGGTGGCGGTGAGCGCGTCGTGCAGGGTGGGGCGGGCGGCGGCGGTGGCCAGCGCCGGCCGGGTCCAGAGCCGGGCGAGGGTGCGGACGGCGTCCTCGCCCTGGAGCAGGGCCGGCAGGGTGCCGGTGGCCGCGTGGTCGGCGAGCCGGTGGAAGGCGTGGGCGAAGTCCTGCTCGTGCGCCGGGTCGAGGAGGGACAGGAGGAAGCGTTCGTAGGCGGCGAGGAAGGTGCGCAGCGCCCGGCCGCGGGGTGCGCGGCCGGCGGGGACGGTGCCCCACAGCGGGACGGTGTCCACGTTCCGCACATTGTGCGGGAGCTGCCAGGCGAGCTGTTCACGCCCGGTTCCGGTGACGGCGATGATCCGGAAGGGGATGTCGGGCATGCCCTGCACCAGTTGGTCGCACCAGACGCTGACCCCGCCGTGGCTGTGGGGATAGGTCCCCTCGGTGAGCAGCGTCACCAAGGGGGCGTCGGCCGCGGGAGCGGCAAGGGGTCCGTGCATGGAAATTCGGTTTCTCCGCGAGAGACGGCGTGACGTGGGGCGGTGCGCACGGAGGTACGGCCGTGCTCAGCGCCGCGGGCCGTCGCCGGTGCCGCGGGGGACCCGGTGCCCGGTGCCCGGCGGCACCGGCAGGGCGGCGGCCGGCGCCTGGACGCGGGCGGCCTTCCCGGTGGCGTGCGGTGCGGCGGGGGTGCCGTCGGCGGGGAGTGCGAAGACCGTGCTGCCCTGGCCGGCCGCGGGCACGGCCCAGCCGGAGCGCTGCCCGGCGTAGGCGCCGCCGAAGGGCACGGAGGTGCCGTCCTCGACCTGGGTGGCCCCGGTGGGCAGGGTCAGGGTCGCCTCGACGCCGGCGGGTGCGGTGACCGTGACGGTGGAGCCGGTGCGGTGGGCGGTGACCTTGCCCGCGGCGACGGCGTCGGCCCAGGCGGCCCGCTTGCCCATCTCGGCGCCGACGTCGCTCATACGGAGGCTGACCAGCGGGGTGTTGTCCGCGAAGAGGGCGGTGTGGTCGGCGAGGACCTTCTCCAGGACCGTGTAGCCGATGCGCTCCTCGGCGAGGTTGGACTGGTGCATGAAGTGCGGGCGCGGGTCGTTGGAGAGGACGTGGCCGAGGGCGATCCGTGCCTCCAGGGGCGCGATGTAGGAGGTGAACCCGGTTGTGACGTCCAGCGGGGCCTTCAGGCAGGTGGTGACGGTGGAGTTCTCGCAGATGCCGCTGCCGCCGTCGGCCTTCTTCGTGTACAGCCAGTTGTACTCGTCGGTCTGCTCGGCGGCGGTGCCCACGTTGTAGTACACGTTCATCGGGTAGCGGGAGACGGTCCGGGCGGGGCCGATCCGGCGCTGGCTCGGCTCCCGGGAGCTGTCGCTGGCCAGCCACTTCACCCCGGTGCGGGTGAGGGCGCCGGCGAGGCCGGGGTTGTCGTCCTTCTGCTGGGGAAGGGTGCGCAGCCCGGAGTGCTCGCCGGTGACGAGCTCGTCCGGTTCGACCTTGAGCCCCTGCCGGGCGGCCCAGGTGAGGTTCTGGCCGATCTCCTGGGTGATCTTCTGCTCGTCGACCCAGCGGATCCTGCCGAGCAGGTCCGTGGAGCACTTCCACGGGACGACGTTGGTGTTCTGCACACAGCCGAGGAAGGCGTGCGTATAGGTGTGGTTGAGCCAGCGGAACGACTGCTGGTCGGCGACGAACCGGTCGAGCAGCGGGTCACGGGCGCCGCCGTGCGACGCCCGGTACTCCTCGCTGCCGACCCCGTTGTACGCGAAGTCCAGCGGCAGGTTGTGGCGCTTCGACCACTCCTTGGCGTACGTCGCGTCCTCCGGCGTCATCCGGATCGGCGGGGCGTCGGGCGAGGGGTTGCCGGGGCAGTCGACGTCGCCCGGGGTGCACTTGCGCTTGCTGTCCCAGCGGTCGTCGGAGGCGAAGAGGTCGTCGACGTGGACGCCGAAGTAGTCGCGCGAGGCGCCGAGGTGGACGCCCTGGGTCAGCCACTCGACGATGCCGCGGGAGACCAGCCGGAACTGGGTCTGGTACTGGTTGGCGACGAAGGTGACGACCAGTTCGCTGCGGCCGTCGTGGGTGTACTGGCCGATCAGCGAGCCGCGCGAGGAGGTGCCGGGGATGGGCGCGTCGACGTACGTGGTGAAGGTCGCCCCCTCGTCCTGCCGCTCCAGGGGCGTGGAGAGATAGCCGTAACTCTCCTTGACCTCCGGGTCGTTGTCCTCGAAGGGCACGTTCTTCCGCAGGTAGCCGAACGGACCGCCCGCGCCCTCGGCGGTGACCGCCGCGGTCTTCCCGTCCAGGGGGCCGCTCCAGCCGTGCTCCTGCGCGGCGTTGAGGCCGACGGCGGGGCGGGCGTAGGTGTAGGCGTCCACCTGACGGATGCCGAATCGTTTCTCGTAGGCGGCCAGGGCCGCCATCTCGGACGAACCGTCGCCGAACGGGTTGTCGTTGGGCAGGACGACGCCCTGGAACTTGGCGCGCGGTCTGCCGTCCACGGTGTCGCTGAGGTAGGCCTCGTCGATCTTCGGCCGGCCGGCGTCCTTGAGGCTGACCTTGGTGTACGGCGTTCCCGCGGTGTCGAGTTCGGCGCCGATGGCGTCCACCGCGGGCCCGCCGTCGTCGACGAGCAGGACCCGCAGGTCGACCCTGGGTATCGCGTCGTCGGCCCCGGCGGCGGCCGACGGCAGGGTCAGTGCCGTCAGGGCCGCGGCGGCCCAGGCCGCGAGCAGACGCGTGGTACGTACCATGGTGCAACTCCCCCCTGCTGGGACGGCGGTGACACGGCGGTGCCGTCCTCTTCGTGAATGTGTCCGCGCGGGACGGCCGGGCCCCGGGCGCACGGGTGGTCGAACCCCCGGCTGTTCGGTCGCACTCGGCCGGCTCCCCACGCCGGCCGCATTCGTCTCCCGCTGGGCCCCGGTCAAGGGCGTGGGAGCGAGGGACACCGGGAGGCCCATACGCCTCTCGATCGCCCAGCCATATAGTGCGCCATGCCGGAACGCGGCGTGTGTCGACCGGCACAGGAGGCCACTGTCGTTTACGTGTACCTGGCCGGAATCCGCCGCAGGGGCCGCGGCCGTCGAGGGAGGCGCGATATTCCGCCCATACGCCCTGCCGTCCGGGATGACCTGCTTCGATGGCGCGAAGCGCCGATTCCGGACACACGTCTTTCGTACAGTTGATCGCACAACAGTCCGGTTGGCGTGTGTCTCCAGATCGGCCTGATGACAACTGTCGGAAATGCCGGGTGAGTCCGGCCTTCACGAGCGCACCGCCCGCGCCCGCCGCCGCGGCGCCCGGGGGCTCCGGGCCGCACAGGAGAACCGGGGTGCCCGCGCCGCCGCGCGGACACCCCGGAGCATCAGTCCCCCGGGGGCGAATCGGAGTATCAGCCCCATCGGGGAAGGAGCATCAGTCCCCGTCGGGGAAGAAGCGTCAGTCCCCGTCGGGGAAGAAGTCGACCAGCATCATGTCCCGCACGCCCCGTTCGACCCCCGCGGCCGGACGGATCGCCGTGACCCCGTGGAAGACCCGACGGTCGTCGAGGACGATCGTCTCGAACGGCGCGCGGAGCAGGGCCTCATGGACGGGCACGCGCTCCAGGTCGTAGAGGCGGGAGTCGGCTCCCTCCACGTTCTCGCGCCGGATCAGCACCTGGGCCACGTAGCAGTGGCCGTCCTGATGGATGCCCTCCGGGGCGGGGTGCCCCTCGGCGTCCCGGGTGGCGACGACGCGTATCTGATGCACCCCACAGGCGTCCATCCCCTCCCGCGGCCCGGGCAGCCGCTCCCGGAGCGTGCGGACGATGGTGTCCAGGGCGCTCCCCCCGGCCACGTCGTCCGCCAGCGGGGCGAACATGCGGTCCACTCCGCCGTTCACCCGGTTCACGGTCTCGTCCTGGAAGAAGGCGACGTGCGGCAGCCGCTCCAGGCGGTCCGGGTGGATCCGGAATCTGCTGTACCGGCGGAAGCGGTACGGGGTGTCGGTGCCCAGGTGCGCGTCGGCGGGCAGGTCGTTCCAGGACTCGGTGAACGTGGTCACCGCCGTCTGCGGCAGCGCCCCGAGGGCGTCCGTCAGCAGATCGGCGGGGAAATGGGAGAACGGGGGCGGGAGTTGCTGGGCGGACGTCCCGGGATGTTCCGGGGCGCGCAGGGACGCAGGAGTCATCGGCCTTCCTCAGCCTTCGTACGAGCCGGATACCGATGGTCGAGCCTACGCACGGGAGGGTCGGAAGGGCAGAGATTCTCAACTTCCGTCACACGCGTCACACTTGCCCCACGAGCACCACCCCTATCTGACAGACTGTCAGGTCCCCCCGCACGCCTCCTCGCCAAGGAGGCCATGCTCGGGCCGCACACTCGGCGCGCGTCGGATGTTCCCCACCCTCGGCCCGCCGAGCGACATTCCGCCCGCCATGAAATTCGCCGTGACTTTCACAGCCGTCCGCGGACCGCTTCTCCTCATGTGACCCAGCGCACTCGGGCATGTGACCCGGCGCACTCGGGCCATGCCGGCGGCGCCGGAAACGGAATCCGCCCCGCCCTCCGGAGAAACCGGAAATGACGCGGCCCGCTCGTCACCGGCCGCCCCTCGGACCAGCACTCCGGCGTGATGTCAGTCACTCCCCGCACGCGCCTTCGCTCTCCTCTCCGGAGGAAATGCGGATGCCGCCGACGGTGATGCCGCGGCGCTTCGCGCCGGAATACCTCATTTCCGGGCGGCGCCTGTCCCCGGCATTCCGCCGGAACGGTTCCCGGCCCCCGGCACCGGCCTTTTCCACGCAAGTACCCACTCATTGGCGGCCCCTTACCGCGTGGTAATCTCCTCCGCGCCGTTCCCGGGGCGCCCCCTCGGAGCACCGGGAACGGGCGTGCGCGCCGGCCGCCGGCGCCATAGCATGAGATTGCGGTTCATATACGGAACCTCCCCCGGTCGTCGTCCCTCTCTTTCAGGTGAAAGCACCCTCCAAGAGGAGTTACCACCGTGGGTCTCACGTCCCAGAATCTTCTGTTGCTCTTGGTGTGCGTCGCGGTAGCGATGTGCGCCCTGGTTCTGTGGCTGTGGCCGCGCGCCGCCCGTAAGGGGGTGCTGGCCTGGGCGTCGCGCCTGGGCATGCTCGTCCTGTCCCAGGTGAGCATTCTCGCGGTGCTGCTCGTCGCCGCCAACAACGAGTTCGGCTTCTACTCCACCTGGAACGAGCTGTTCGGCAAGACCTCCAGCCACCAGGAACTCCAGCCCGGCCAGGTGGGCGGCAAGCGGCCGCCCGCGCTCGTGGTCAAGGGGCAGGAGTCGGTGGGTCTGGGGCCGCGGGAGAAGGCGGGCCAGGTCGACCGGATAGCGATACGCGGGCCGGTCACCGGGCTGAGCATGGACGGGTACGCGTACCTGCCGCCGCAGTACTTCCAGAAGGCCCACGAGAAGGAGCGCTTCCCGGTGATCGTCGCGGTCACCGGCCAGCCCGGCGTCTCCAAGAACCTGATCACCCAGATCAAGGTCCCGCAGGCCGCCTCGAAGGCCATCGTCGACAAGAAGATGCGCCCGACGATCGTCCTGATGGTCCGGCCCTCCGTGGTGATGAACCGCGACACCAACTGCACCGACGTCCCGGGCGGCCCGCAGGCGCTGACCTTCTTCAACCAGGACTTGCCCGTCGCCGTCAACGACAAGTACCGCGCCGACAACTCGCGGGGCGGCTGGGGCGCGGTGGGCAACTCCACCGGCGGCTACTGCGCGCTGAAGATGGCCATGACCAACCCGGCCCGCTACGGCGCCGCGGCCGGCCTCTCCGCCGACTTCTTCGCACGCCAGGACCGTGACACCGGCGACCTCTACGCCGGCAACAAGCAGCTCAAGAACGAGGCCGACCTGGTCTGGCGCCTCGCCCACATGCCCCCGCCGCCGGTGTCCCTGCTGGTCGGCGTCAGCAAGAAGGGCGAGGAGAAGTACTACAAGCAGGCCATGCACTTCGCCGAGAAGGCCAAGGCCCCGACCAAGGTCGACAAGCTGATGCGCGACGAGGGCGGCCACAACTTCCAGACCTGGCGCGAGGAGTACCCCGAGGTGCTGCGCTGGCTCGACCGGCAGCTCGTCGCCAACCGCTGATCCGACCGCCGGCCCCGGCCGCGCGACCCGCCGCCGGACCCGTCCGGGAAACCGTACCGATCCACTGGAACGGGAACGGACGCCGTCGCGTCCCAGCCGGTGTGGCCAATTGTGCGGGGTCCCGGGGCGGCCCGGGGCCCCCGCGCGGGAGGGGGCGCGGCGGCATGGACGCCAACGGCGGCGACGAGCGGTTTCCCCTGCTGGCCGGGCGGTACCGGCTGCTGGGCAGGCTCGGCAGCGGCGGCATGGGCGTGGTCTGGCACGCCTTCGACAAGGTGCTCGGCCGCGAGGTGGCGGTCAAGGAGGTCCGGGCCCCGGAGCACCTGCGCGAGGCCGACGTCCGGGTGCTCCACGCCCGGCTGGTGCAGGAGGCCCGGGCCGCGGCCCGGATCAGCCACCCCTGTGTGATCACCGTGCACGACGTGGTGGAGGAGCACGGCCGCCCGTGGATCGTCATGGAACTGGTCCGCGGGCGGTCGCTCGCCGACGTCCTGGAGCACGACGGCCTCCTGCCGCCGCCGGAGGCGGCGCGGGTCGGGTCCGCGGTGCTCCGGGCGCTGCGCAGCGCCCACTCCGCCGGGGTGCTGCACCGCGACGTCAAACCCGCCAACGTCCTCCTGGAGGACGGCGGCCGGGTGGTGCTGACCGACTTCGGCATCGCCCTCGTCGAGGGCGCGGGCACCCTCACCCGCACCGGCGACGTCATCGGCTCCCCCGACTACCTGGCCCCGGAACGGGCGCTCGGGAAGCACCCGGGGACGCCCTCGGACCTGTGGTCGCTGGGCGCCACGCTCTACGCGGCCGTCGAGGGCATGTCCCCGTTCCGCCGCGCCTCCGCGCTGGGCACCCTCCAGGCCGTCGTCCACGAGGACCCGCCCCCGCCGCGCCGGGCCGGCGCGCTCGCCCCGCTCCTGCTCGGGCTGCTGCGCAAGGACCCGCAGACCCGCATGGGTTCGGTGGAGGCTCAGCGGCTGCTGGACGCGGCCGCGGCGGAAGGCCCCGGGGAGCGCACGGGCGGCACGGCCGGCACGGCCGGTTCTCCGGTCCACGGCGGACCGGACCGGACCGGGGCAGGACGGACGGGACGGACAGGAGACGGGTGGACGCGGACGGACCCGACGACCGCGACGCAGCCCTGGACCGGGGCCGGGACCCCGGGCGGAGCCGGGACACCGGCCGGCTTCGGGACGCCGGGCGGCGCCGGAACACGAGGCGGCTCAGGGACACCGGGCGGCGCCGGGACACAAGGCGGCTCAGGGACACCGGGCGGCGCCGGGACACAAGGCGGCTCAAGGACACCAGGCGGCGCCGGAACACAAGGCAGCTCAAGGACACCAGGCGGCTCGGGAACGCCGGGCGGCCCCGGGACACCGGGCCGCTCAGCGACGCCTGGCAGCGCCGGGACACCGAGCGGCTCCGGAACGCCCGCCGGCCCGGGAACATCCGACACGCCCTCCCCGACGACGGCCACCCCCCACCGGCCGGCCTACCACCCCACCTATATACCGACCTCTCCCGACGTACGGCCGCCCACCCCCTCCGGCGCTCCGGCGCCCGGGACCGGGGGAACGCCCCCCACCGTCCGCTCGTCGCCCTCCCCCTCCACACCCCCCACCCCCGTGGCCCACCTCTACGCGGCGGGCGCCCCGGATCCCGCCCCGGCCGGGTCCCCGGTACCCGCGGGCCGCGGAAGGTGGTCCGCGCGACGGCTGATCCTTCCCCTGGCGGCCCTGCTCATCGCGGGCGGCGGCGTCTCCGCCGTGCTGTTCCTCGACGACGCGAAGGACCCGGGGACGGGCTCGTCGGGCGGGACGTCGACCCGTTCCGCGGCCCCGGGACCCGTGAAGCAGCCGGAACCGGCCTCCGGGACGGAGGGCGGCGCGCCACCGGCGACCCCGTCCGCGTCCGACGCCCCGACGGCGGCCACGCCGCCCGACCGCCCGCCGGAGACACCCGGCGCCACGACGACCTGTCCGCCCGGCAGTTGGGTGGCGACCTGCCGCCCCTACTGATCCACCAGTCCGCCCGACTCCCCGTCCGTCCACCCACGCGTTCAACGGATCGTTCACCGGCACGTTCATCGGCAGTGCAGAACCGGCAATCGGGGGTGCGCACATGTGGCTGATACCTGTCCCCATCGACGCGTCGCGGAGGCGGCGCCGGATCCGGACCGTCGCCTTCCTGACGGTCCCCGCCCTGGCCGTCGGCACGGTGCTGACGGCCTGCTCGTCGGACGGTTCCGACGGCGACGGCAAGAAACGCATCACGCTGGAGGCCGTCGGGCAGGTCGGCGACGGCCCGTTCGTCCCGGACCCGCAGAGCGACGCGCGGGGCGTCAGCTCGGCGGGCGGTGGCGGCGCGACGGCCGGCGACGCCCCGGGTGCCTTCGGCGGCACCCGGCAGGCCTCCCGGTGCGACAAGGCCCAGTTGCTCAAGGACCTGGCCGGTGACCGGGTCAAGGCCGAGGCGTGGGCCGAGGCCCGGGGCATCCCGCGGAAGACGATCGAGGACCACGTCAACGGCCTGACGCCGGCGGTCCTGATGCACGACACACTCGTCACCAACCACAACTACGACGACGGCACGACGCGCTCCTACCAGGCCGTGCTCCAGGCGGGCGTGGCGGTGCTCGTGGACGCGTACGGGAAGCCCGCGGTCAAGTGCAACTGCGGGAATCCGCTGCGGGAGCCGGACGCCTCCGTCGACGTGCGCGCCTCCGAGTACAACGGCAAGCGGTGGGAGGGGTTCGCGGTGGCGACGGTCACCGTCATCACACCGCGGCCGGCGGCGAAGGGGCCGATGAAGACGATCCCGCTGGTCGACACCGAGCAGAAGGACAAGGTGTTCCACCGCGAGGTCGGCAACGACGGCGCCCACGACTCGCCGCCGGTGCCCCGGCCTCCGACGCCGTCCCGCACCCCGGGCACGCCCCCGTCGACCGGGGGGACGCCGTCCTCGCCGGCCGGCGCTACGCCCTCCGGCCCGGCGTCGTCGCCCGGGTCCTCGGGCTCCCCGTCCCGGCCGCCGTCCGACGACCCGTTCCCGGACAAACCGCCGTCGGGCAAGCCGTCCTCGGGCAAGCCGTCGTCGCGCGGACCGTCGTCCCCGTCGGGCCCCTCGGTACCGTCAGTACCGGCAGTGCCGTCAAGGCCGTCGGTCCCGTCCACCGCGGGTTCCCCGCCGGGGCAGTCCGTGCGGCCGCCGTCGGCCCCGCACGAGCCCCCGGCCCGCCCCAGCGCGCCCCGGGAGCCCTCACGCCCCGCTCCCCCGCGGACGGCCTCCCCGCCGGCGGAACGCCCCGCGCGGCCGCCGTCCGCCGAGCGCTCGGCGCCGCGCGGGCCCTCAGAAGAGCGCAAGCCCGACACCCAGCGCCGCGAACCCACCCGCGAAGACACGTCGTACCCACAGGGTGGCACGCGGACTTGAGACCACGCGGTCCCGGAAGGCGGCCGCGAACCGCCCGTAGACGACGAAGACGAGGAAGGTGAGCAGGATGAAGACGGCGCTCAGCTCGACCATGCGCAGCAGGGCGTGCGGCTCGTCCTCGCTCACGAACTGCGGGAGGAAGGCGAAGAAGAAGATGGTGAGCTTGGGATTGAGGATGTTGATCAGCACGCCGTCGACGATCGTCCGCAGGACGGACCGGGGCGCGGAGCCCTCGTCCGCGGCGAGCGATCCCTTGTCCCGGAGCGTCGCCCAGGCCATGAAGAACAGGTAGGCCACTCCGGCGTACTTGAGCACCTGGAACGCCAGGGTGCTCGTGTGCAGCAGCGCCGCCAGCCCGGTGACGGCCGCCGCCATGTGCGGCAGCGTGCCGAGCGTGCACCCGGTCGCGGCGACGAAGCTCGCACGGGCGCCGCGCGAGAGCCCGGCGGCCATGGTGTAGAGCACGCCGGTGCCGGGCGTGGCGACGACGATCAGTGATGTCAGCAGGAATTCGATGGTCAAGGCGTCCGTCCGAAGCAGAGGTGCCGGGGGTCGGGGGTATCTGTCACCCCGACCCTGCCGCCACAATGGACCGATGGACAGATCCAAAGAGAGTTCATCCGATGAGGCCAAAACCTGGGGTATGTCGGGCTCGGACTTCCTCCAGCTCGACACCGGGGACGCGCCGGCCGGCGGGCTGGCCGACTGGCTGACCCGCCGGCTCCGGGAGGCGATCGCCGACGGCCGGCTGCCGGTGGGCAGCAGGCTGCCGCCCACCCGGCTGCTGGCCGGGGAGCTGCGGCTGTCCCGGGGCGTGGTCATCGAGGCGTACCGGCGCCTCACGGAGGACGGGCACGCGGCCGGGCGCGGCCGGCACGGCACGTTCGTCGTCGCCGCTCCGGTGGCGGCGCCCACGCCGTCCGGACGGACGCCCGGGCCCGGACGGCCCGGCCCGGAGGAGAGGCTGTTCACGGCGCCGGGACCGGACGCGTTCGACGCGCTGCGCACCGCCCCGGCCCGTATCGACCTGTCGCCCGGCCTCCCGGACCTCTCCGCGTTCCCGCGCGCGGCCTGGCTGGGCGCCGAGCGCGCCGTGCTCGGCTCCCTCACCACCTCCGCGTTCGGCTACGGCGACCCGCGGGGCACGCCGGAGCTGCGCCTGGCCCTCGTCCACTGGCTGGCGAGGACCCGGGGGATCCGGGCGGAGCCGGACGAGGTGATCGTGGTCGGCGGGGTGGCCCAGGCGATGGGTCTGGTGGCCCAGGTGCTGCGCCGGGAGGGGGTCACGGAGATGGCGGTGGAGGATCCGGGGTCGCTCGGCGCCCGGCAGCACTTCCGGTACTGGGGGCTCGGCACCCCGCCGGTGCCCGTGGACGCCGGGGGCATCCGCGTCGACGCCCTGCGCGCCACGGGCGCGCGGGCCGTCCTGCTCACTCCGGCGCACCAGTTCCCGACCGGTGTGGTCCTCGGCGGCGCCCGGCGGCGCGAGCTGATGGAGTGGGTCGCGGAGGGCGGCGTGGTCTTCGAGGACGACTACGACGCCGAACACCGTTACGACCGGCCGCCGGTGGCCGCGCTGCGGTCGATGCTGACGGACGGCGTCTGCTACGCCGGGAGCATCTCCAAGCTCTTCGCCCCCGCGCTGCGCGTGGGCTGGCTGCTCGCCCCGCCGCGGTACCGGGAGGCCCTGGTGGAGGCCAAGCGGTTCACCGACCTCGGCAACGCGTCGCTGCCGCAGCTGGTCCTGGCCCGGCTGCTGGAGACCGGTGAACTGGAGCGCCACCTGCGGCAGTTGCGCAGGCGACACCGCCGGCGCCGGGACGCCATGATCGAGGCCATCGCCGCCCGGCTGCCCGGCGCGGTGGTGCACGGCGCCGCGGCCGGCCTGCACCTGATGGTCACCTTCGACGGGGGTCCGGACGACGCCGCCGTGGCCGCGGCGGCCCTGGAGCGGGGCGTCAAGGTGCAGCCGCTGTCGTGGCACAGCCTGCGCCCGCAGCGGCCGGGCCTCGTCCTCGGCTACGCGGCGTCCCCGACGTCCGACATCGCCGAGGGCGTGACGATCCTCGGGGAGGTCCTGCGCGAGCTGTCCTGACGCTACGTCAATTCTCCCGATCGGCAGGGCGGTTCGAGGCGAGCAAAACCCGGGCTGCCTCGCGGGCGTGCAGCGCGGGTTCGGGACTCCCGGAGATGGCCGCGGTGGTGATCGCCCCCTCGGCCAGCAGGAGGATCTGGCCCGTCAGCGCGTCGGGGGCCCCGGCGCCGGCCACCAGCCCGGCCAGGTACCGCCGGAAGGCGTCCTTGTGGGACCGGGCGGCCGCGGCCACGCCGGGGTGGGCGGCCCCCAGCTCCCCGTAGGAGTTGACGAAGGCGCAGCCCCGGAAGTCCGGCTCCCGGAACCACCGGTGGAGCCAGTCGAAGACGGCCAGCACCCGCTCGGACCCGGCCGGGCGCTCGTCCGCGAACCGCTCCAGGGACGCGCGCCACCGCTCGTCGCGGCGGCACAGGTACGCCTCCACGAGGGAATCCTTCGAGGCGAAGATCTGGTACAGCCGTTTGAGGGACACCCCGGAGGCGGCCCGGATGGTGTCCATCCCCACCGCCTGGAGCCCCCGGCCGTAGAAGAGCCCCTCGGCCGCGTCCAGCACCCGGCCCTCCAGCGTCTCCTGCTCCACGGTCTTCATCGTGCTCTCTCCTTGCGCGAGAACCATCGTTCTCATACGCTACCGCACATCACGGAGAACGTACGTTCTCCGCTCGACGGACCACGGAAGGAGACCGTCATGCCCGACCGGAGGCCCCCGTTGCCGCCGTTCACCGCGGAGACCGCCCTGGAGAAGGTGCGGGCCGCCGAGGACGCCTGGAACAGCCGCGATCCGGAGCGGGTCGCGCTCGCCTACACCGAGGACTCGGAGTGGCGCAACCGCGATCTCTTCCTCACCGGCCGCGCGGAGATCGTGGCGTTCCTCCGCGCGAAGTGGCGCCGCGAACTCGGCTACCGGCTGCGCAAGGAGCTGTGGGCGTACGGCGACGACCGGATCGCCGTGCGCTTCGAGTACGAGTGGCACGACACGACGGGGCAGTGGTACCGCTCGTACGGCAACGAGAACTGGGAGTTCGCCCCGGACGGACTGATGCGACGGCGGTTCGCCAGTATCAACGACGTCCCCATCGCGGAGGACGAGCGCCGGGTGGCGGTCGGACCGCCCCGCCCAACGGCGTGACCCCGCCCCGCCCCACCGCGTGACCCCGCCCCGGCGGACCGCCTGACCCCGCCCGGACCGGCGGCGGGGCACCGGCGCGCCGCACGGAATCCGCACAACCGCGGCACGGAGCACCCCCCGGGGCGAACTCCGCGTCCGCCCGGGCGTGGCGCCGTCCCGGGCGCCCGGATCCGCCCGATCCTGACCGTTGTGCGCACCCCCATCCCGGACCACCCGTGCGGCGTCTGCTGACGGCCGCCCTCGCGGCGGCCGTCGCCCTGTCGACCGCCTCCGCCGGCAGCGCGAGCGCGCGGGCCCCGGCGGGCACCCCTGTCGTCGCGGCCGACCAGGCCACCCGGTCCGTCCTCGTCCTCCGTTCCGAGGTACGGAGCTGGGACGCGCGGCGGGGCACGGGCGTCCTGTGGTCCTGGACCGCCGACGGACAGCGGGAGCTGGAGGACCTGGACCCCGGCTCCTCGTGGACCAACCCGAGCGAGGCCAAGCTCCGCGAACTAGACGGCCACCGGTACCTGTTGGCCACCGCCTCCGGCGGGCTCGCCGCGGTGGTCGGCTACCCCGGGCGGGACGTGTACTGGGCCGCCCACACCGGCCCCGGCAACGCGCACAGCATCGATCTGCTGCCCGACGGCAACGTCGCCGTCGCGGCCAGCACCGGCGGCTTCGTCCGCCTCTACGCGGCCTCACTCGGCGTCCGCGCCACCCGGCACGCGGAGGTGCCGCTCCCCGGGGCCCACGGCGTCCACTGGGAGCCCCGGTCCCGGCTGCTGTGGGCGCTGGGCCGCCGGGAACTCGTCGCCCTGCGGGTGACCGGCCCCGCCGACGACCCGGTCCTGACCGTCGTCCACCGCAGCGCCCTGCCCACCCGCGACGGCCACGACCTCGCCCCCGTCCTCGGCTCGCCGGGCCGCTTCTGGGTGACCACCGGTTCGGCCGTCCACCAGTACGCCACGGCCCGGCACCGCTTCGTGGACTACCCGCGGAGCTCCCGCGTCAGCGCCCCCGGCGTCAAGAGCGTCGGGAACGACCCGGCCACCGGGCGGATCCTGGTGGCCAGGCCGGAACCGGGGCACACCTGCGCGTGGTGCACCTCGGTCCTGACGTTCCATCAGCCGGACGGTACGAAGCGCCTGGTGCGCGGCGCGATGTACAAGGCCCGCTGGTGGACCGCCCGCCGGGACTGAGCCCGGGGCCGTTCAGCGGGAGACGGGCCGCGGGACCTCCCCCAGCCGGGCCCGTACGTCCGCCGCGGCGTCGAGGCTGCCCGGCACCTGCTCCCACAGGGCGAGCAGGGCGGGAGCGAGCAGGGACGCCCGCTCCCCGCTCTGCTGCCAGCAGTAGTGGGCGCGTTTGAGGGCCGCGACGGCCTCGGAGTCCGTGGGGCCGCCCCTGGCCAGCCGGTTGGCGGCGGCCGACATCCACAACTCGGCCGCGCGAGGGTGGTCCCCGGCCAGCCGCGCGAGGTCCGCGCGGACCTCGATCCACAGCCCCGCCTCGGCGCTCCGGGGCCCGTGCCGGCGCAGCACCTGCTGTTCCCAGGCGGCGGCCATGGCGGCGGCCTCGTTGTGGCGCCCGGCGTTGGCGGCCGCCAGGATGCGCGGCAGGGCGTCCTCCTCCCGGGCGGGGGCGGACGGCTGCGCGGGTTCCTCGGGAGCGGCGGGGGCCGGGGCGGCCGGTGCCGGGGCGGCGTGCGCGGGGTTGGCGAGGACGGGTCCCGTCGTGCCGTGCTGGAGCACCAGCGGACCGTCGGGCAACCCCGCCTGGCCGAGCGCGTGCTGGTGCAGCAGCGCGGGGTCGAGGACGGGCCCCGCGGTGGGGTGGCCGAGGCCGAGGGCGGTGAGGAAGGCCCGGGTGTAGGGCGCCGCCTCGCCGGGCGCCCGGTCCGGGCTGGGCGTGACGACCCCGCACACCGCCAGTCCCGCGGTAAACCGCCCGTCCTGGACGGCCGCGGTGACGTGGGGCCAGGTTCTCGCGTCGGCCTCGGCGTCGATCAGCAGCAGGGTCGGCCCGGTGTGCTCGCCCAGGGCGCGGGTGAGCCATTCCCAGGGCAGGCCGGTGTAGCGGACGGTGGCGGGGGTGCTGTCGCGGAGCGCCAGGTGCACCTCGCCGCCCTTGCGGGCCGGGACCATCAGGTGGCCCGTGACCCAGACGAGGAGCGGTCCGGGGACGGTGGCGGCGTCGCGGAGGTAGGCCAGGACGCTCTGCGGCCCGGCCATCGCCGGGAGCTGGACCACGTCCGCCGTCCCGGCGGCGAGGAAGCCGCGTGGACCGGCCCCGGCGATGGCGTGCGCGGTCGGGTTCGGCAGGAGGCCCCGCCGCCGGTCAGGGGTGCCGTCCAGCAGCAGAACACAGCCATGGGTCAGGTGGTCCAACGCGTTCTTCCTTCCGGCCGATACGTAAGCTCGTGCCCCCGGCGTGGTGCCCGGTGCCGGATCCCACGTCCGTGCAGTACGTTCCGTGCAGTACGTGAGGCAACTGTAGGCGCCGCCACCGGTATCGGCTCCGGCAATCACCCCGTACGCACGGGACGGGCCCCGTCCGATCGCCCGGACGGGACCCGTCGTGCCCTGCGGCCGCGTCAGCCCATGGCGTTGCGCGACTCGGCGCTGTCGTCCACGGCGCTGCGGTTGAGCATCCGGCAGTAGGGGATGTCCCCGGCGTTCTCGATGTACTTCGCCGCGACCCAGGTCTGACGGTCCCGCAGCATGTACCAGACGTTGTTGCCGGCGATGTCCTGCGCACGAACCTTGCAGCGCAGTCCGATCTGGATCCGGTGGCGCAGGATGCCGCGCACGGTGGCGTCGGTGCTCGGCTGGGTGCGCTCGTTGACGCCGGTGCGGGCGCTGACCGTGCCGTACGGGCGGACCGCGGCGTCCGGCGCCGCCTGGGCCGGTGCGGTCAACAGCGAAAAGCCCGCCGCGGCGGCCGCCAGCACGCCGACGGCGAGCCGGCCGGCACGGGTCGCGAGTCTCCTGGACATGGAACTCCTCTTGGACGAGGTGGAACAGAGCATTGCCCAGGTTCCACCCGCGATGCCCGGATAAACGCGGAGAACGGGTGATGAGTCCGTCTGACACACCATCAGCCGTATCCGCCCGCTCATTTCCCTTCCGCCGCCTCGCCCTTCCGGTCCTTCTGGTCCTTCGGCTTCTTGGCCCTGCTCGGCTGGACGCGCTTGGGCTCGCCCTTCATCTTCGGGTGCTCCGGCGGGTACGGCAGGTCGCCGAGGCCGTGCTCGCGCTCGTCGCGCGCGGCGAGCTCCAGGGCGGCGTCCAGGGTGCAGGCGTGGTCCGCCATGTCCGCGTGGACGTCGCCGAGCTCGGCGTAGCGGGCGGGCATGGTGGTGATGTCGAAGTCCTCGGGGACGGCGCTCTCCAGCTCCTCCCAGCGGAGCGGCGCGGAGACGGGGGCGTGCGGGCGGGGCCGTACCGAGTAGGCGCTGGCGATGGTGCGGTCGCGGGCGGTCTGGTTGTAGTCCACGAAGATCTTGGCCCCGCGCTCCTCCTTCCACCACGCCGAGGTGACCCGGTCCGGCATCCGCCGCTCCAGCTCCCGGGCGACGGCGATGGCCGCCCGGCGCACCTGGACGAAGGTCCAGCGCGGGGCGATGGGCACGAAGACGTGCAGGCCCCGGCCGCCCGAGGTCTTCGGCCAGCCGGCCAGGCCCAGCCCGTCCAGGAGCTCCCGGAGCGCGAGCGCGGCGCGCACGGCGTCGTCGTACCCGGTGCCGGGCTGCGGGTCGAGGTCGATGCGCAGCTCGTCCGGGTGGTCGGTGTCCTCCCGCCGGACGGGCCAGGGGTGGAAGGTGAGGCAGCCGAGGTTGGCGGCCCAGAGGACGGCCGCGGTCTCCGTCGGACAGATCTCGTCCGCGTACCGGCCGCTGGGGAACGCGATCCGGCCGGTGGGGATCCATTCCGGGAGGTTCTTGGGCGCCCGCTTCTGGAAGAAGGACTCGCCCTCCACGCCGTCGGGGTAGCGCTCCAAGGTGGTCGGCCGGTCGCGCAGGGCCCGGAGGATGCCGTCGCCGACGCTCAGGTAGTAGCGGGCGACGTCGTACTTGGTGTAGCCGCGCTCCGGGAAGTAGACCTTCTCCGGGTTGGACAGCCGTACCGTCCGCTCGCCGACGGTGAGCTCCAGCGTCTCTGCCATGCGGCCACGCTAAGGCGTCCGAGGGGGCGGGCGCCTGTCGGCGGGCGGGGCGGCACCGGCGCCCGCACAATCGGGATCATGGACCTTCCGGTGATGCCGCCCGTGGAGCCGATGCTGGCCAAGCCCGCGGCGACGATCCCCCCGGGCATGCAGTACGAGGCCAAGTGGGACGGTTTCCGGGCCGTCGTCTTCCGGGACCGCGACGAGCTGGAGATCGGCAGCCGTTCCGGCCGGCCGCTGACCCGCTACTTCCCCGAGCTGGTGCGGGCGCTGAAGGAGCACCTGCCGGAACGCTGCGTCCTGGACGGCGAGATCGTCGTCGCCCGCGCCGGACGGCTGGACTTCGACGCGCTGCTGGAACGCATCCACCCGGCCGCCTCCCGGGTACGCCATCTGGCCGAGGTCACCCCCGCCGGGTTCGTCGCCTTCGACCTGCTGGCGCTGGGCGACGCGTCGCTGATGTCCACACCGCAGCGCGAGCGCCGGCACGCGCTGGAGGAAGCGCTCCGCGACGCCTCCGACCCGGTGTTCACCGCCCCCGTCACCTACGAACTCGACGTCGCGCGGGGCTGGTTCCGGCAGTACGAGGGAGCGGGCCTGGACGGCGTGATCGCCAAACCGCCGGACCTGCCCTACCGGCCCGGTGAGCGCGTGATGGTCAAGGTCAAGCACGAGCGGACCGCCGACTGCGTCGTCGCGGGGATGCGCCTGCACAAGAGCGGGCCGGTGGTCGGCTCGCTGCTGCTGGGCCTGTACGACGACAGCGGACGGCTCCAGCACGTCGGGGTGTGCGGCGCCTTCCCCATGAAACGCCGTCAGGAGCTGATGGAGGAGCTGGAACCCCTCCGTATGCCCACCGCCGAGGGGCACCCCTGGGAGGACTGGGCCAGCGCGGAGGCCCAGGCCACGTCCCGGCTGCCGGGCGGCCCCAGCCGCTGGACGGGCAAGAAGGACCTCTCCTGGCTGCCGCTGCGCCCCGAGCGGGTCTGCGAGGTGGCGTACGACCACATGCAGGGCGACCGCTTCCGGCACACCGCCCGGTTCCGCCGCTGGCGGCCGGACCGCGAGCCCCACGAGTGCGCGTACGCGCAGCTGGAGGAGCCGGTGTCGTACGACCTGGCGGAAGTGCTGGGCGGTTAGGGCCTGTCCGGCGGGCCGGTGGCGGACGGGCTGGATCAGCCTGTCCGGCGTTCGAGGACACCGCGCGCGGCGCGGTCCCGGGGGGCCGGGGGCGAAGCCCCCGGTTACGGGAAGGGGCGGGATGGGGGAAGCACCCACCGAAGCGGCCCGGCAGGGCCCCCGCATGCCCCCGTACGGCGCAGCGCCCACCCCGCCCGGCGCAACAGAACAGGACCTGACGCACCGACAGGTCACAGCCTGGTAGCACCCGATGACGCCCAGGCGAGAGGTGGACTCCATGCTCAGGCCGCGCACACGCCGCGCGCTCCTCCGCGCCCGCCGGAGCGCCGTCCTGCTGGCGAGCGCGGGCGCGGTGTGTCTGCCGCTCTGTCCGGGGCGGGCGGACGCCGTGGACGGCGTCGCGCAGTCACCGTTCTGGGTCGACCCGCTCGGCCGAGCGGCCCGGCAGGTGCGGGTCTGGGAGGAACGCGGTCGTGAGGACGACGCGGAGGCGCTGCGGCGCATCTCCGACCGGCCGGCCGCGGTCTGGCTGACGGGCGACGATCCGCGGGCCCAGGCGGAGCAGGTCACGCGCGCGGCCCAACGCTCGCGCCGCGTACCGCTGTTGGTGGCCTACAACATCCCGCACCGCGACTGCGGCCAGTACTCCTCGGGCGGTGCCGCCGACGCGGCGGCGTACCGCCGGTGGGTGGCCCGCGCGGCGCAGGGCATCGGCGGGCGCCCGGCCTGGGTGGTGCTGGAACCGGACGCCCTGGCCCACCTGGCCTCGGGCTGCGCGTCCCCGCCGGACGCGGCGGCGGAACGGCCGGGGCTGCTCGCGGAGGCGGTACGGGCCTTCAAGGCGCTGCCCAGGACCCGGGTGTACCTCGACGCGGGCAACGCCGGCTGGGTCTCCGACCAGCAGCGCCTGGCCGGTCTGCTGAAGGAGTCGGGGGTGGGCGGGGCCGACGGATTCGCCCTGAACGTGTCGAACTTCCACACCACGGACGTCACCCGGGCGTACGGGGACCGGCTGTCCGCCCTGCTCGGCGGGGCCCACTACATCATCGACACCAGCCGCAACGGCAACGGCCCGCTCCCCCGTAAGCAGGACCAGGAGCAGGACGGCGACGAGACGTGGTGCAACCCGCCCGGCCGCGCCCTCGGGGCGGCGCCCACCACGGCCACCGGTGTCCCCCTGGTCGACGCCCTGGTGTGGGTCAAGCGCCCCGGGGAGTCGGACGGCTCCTGCCGGGGCGCGCCCCCGGCGGGCCACTGGTGGGCCGAGTACGCGCTCGCCCTGGCGACGACGGCCCCCACCCGGCCGTCGGAGCCCCCGCCGCCCGCCGCCGTCCCGCAGCAACAGCAGCAGCCCGCGAACCCGGCGCCCGCGCCGGCGGCACCGGTCACCTCTCCCCCGCCGACGGCCCAACAGGCGCCCCCGGCACCACCGGTGACCCCGCCCCCGGCCGCCCCGGCCCCCGCGTCCGCCCCGCCACCCCAAGCGGTCCCAGCGGCCCCCGTCGTCACCCCCGCTCCGGCGCCACCGCCCCCGGTGGCCCGGCCGGCGGTGCCTCCGGCGCCGGGTCCCTGACGCGCCCGCCGGTTCAGCCTTCCTGGGGGCCGCCCGTGGCGCGCAGGGTGCGGTGGGCGGCCGCGCGGAGGTGGGCGAGGACGGCGGGGTCGGCGTCGAGGGTGTAGTCGGTGTCGAGTCCGGCGAGGGTCCGGGCGATGCGGGGCAGGGAGTCGTCGGAGACGTCGACGCGACAGGTGGCGTCGTCGACGGGCCGGAGGCGGGTGGCCAGGCCGCGGGTGCGGGCGCGGACGTGGTCGGCCGGGGCGTGGACGGTGGCGACGGCGCGGTGCCGGGTGGGGGCGGCGGACAGCCGGGCGGCGACGAAGGCGGCGGGGTCGTCGCCGGGGACCGGGCGGGGCGGGACGCGGCGGCCGGTGGGAACGGGCCTGCTGATGCGGTCGAGGCGGAAGAGGCGCCAGTCGTCCCTGTCGGTGTCGTGGGCGAGGAGGTACCAGAGGTCGCCGGAGGCGACGAGGTGGCAGGGCTCGGCGCGACGCGGAGAGGCCGTCCCCTGGCGGGTGGTGTAGTCGAAGCCGAGGATCTCGTGGTCCCGGCAGGCGACGGCGAGCGTGGCCAGAAGCGCGGGGTCGGCGCGCGGCCCCCGGCTCTCCCAGGTGATGCCTGCGACGGACTCCTGGAGGGCGGTGACCCGCCCGCGCAGTCGACGGGGAAGGACCTGCTCCAGCTTGGCCAGGGCCCGCAGGGCGGTCTCCTCGATGCCGGCCAGGCCACCGGCGGCGGTGCGCAGGGCGACGGCGACGGCGACGGCCTCGTCGTCGTCCAGCAGGAGGGGCGGCAGGTCCGTCCCGGAGGCCAGACGGTAGCCGCCGGCGTGGCCGCGGGCGCTGTCGACGGGGTAGCCCAGCTCGCGGAGCCGGTCGATGTCGCGGCGGACGGTGCGCACGGTCACGTCCAGCCGTTCGGCCAGGTCGGAGCCGGACCATTCCCGCCGGGTCTGCAGCAGGGACAGCAGCCGCAGCATACGGGCGGTCATGTCGCTCGTCATGACACCCACTATGCCCACATCAAAGGACATGGATTGTCCTGAAAGCCTCCTACTGTGGATCCGTCCGAACGAACAAAGTGGGAGGTTTCCCCATGAAAATCGCAGTTCTCGGTACCGGCGCCGGTGGCCGCGCGCACGCCGCCAAACTCGTCGAGCTCGGCCACGAGGTGTACGTCGGCACCCGTGACCCCGAGGCCACCCTGGCCCGCACCGAGCCCGACATGATGGGCACCCCGCCCTACGGCCAGTGGCTCGCCGACCATCCCGGCATCACCCTGCGCACCTTCGGAGAGGCCGCGGCCGCCGCCGACGAGCTGGTCATCAACGGCATCGACGGCCACAACGCCGTCGCCGCCCTGTCCGCCGTCGCCGACCGGCTCGCCGGCAGGACGCTCGTCGACTACGCCGTCCCCTTCGTCTACAACCCCGAGGTCGAGCACCCCTGGCCGACCCCCTGGGGAGTCATGCCGAAGCTCGACCCGTGCGACACCGACAGCCTCGGCGAGCAGATCCAGCGGGCGCTGCCGGACGTCAAGGTCGTCAAGTCGTTCGTCACCCAGGAACAGGACACCGTCGTCAACCCCCGGGCTGTCGGGGGCGGCGACCACACCATGTTCGTCGCCGGCGACCACCCCGACGCCAAGCAGCGGGTCACCGGACTGCTGAAGGAGTACGGCTGGACCGACATCCTCGACCTGGGCCCGCTGGTGTGCGCCCGCGGCATGGAGATGTACGCCCATATGCACTCCGCCATCGGCTTCGGCCTCGGTCAGCAGTTCGGCGGCCACTTCGGCATCAAGGTCGTGCGCTGAACCCGGCGCGCGCCACCTCCGGAACCACCACCCGCGAAGGAAGCACCATGACCAGCACCGCCAAGCCCCTGTCCGGGAAGATCCTCTGCCACGCCTTCTGGGCCCGGGACGGCCGTGAGCTCGCCGAGTTCTACGCCACCGCCCTCGGCACCGAGGTCAGCCAGGCCTACCCCGACGCGGAGGGCAACGACGTCGCCGTCGCCTTCTCCGTCAAGGGCGCGATATACCTCTTCCACACATCCGACTCCTTCACCGCCCCCGACTGGCCGAAGGACGAACTCCCCTTCCATATGGACCTGGTGTTCGACGACGTGACGGCGGCGGAGGAGCGGCTGCTGGAGCTCGGGGCCACCAAGCCCGCCCACCAGCCCGGCGGCGGACACTGGACCGTCCTCCTCGACCCGTCCGGCCAGCCGTTCTGCATCCACGGCGGCCGCTGACCCCGGCTCGGAGCCCCAGCAGCATCCGTTCCGTCGCCTCGTGCAGCCGTTCCGCGGCCGCCGGGTCGAACGACGGGTCGTCCAGCCCGATCCGCTCGTACCGGACGAAGGCGCTCAGCGGTTCCGCGGGCGGCGCCGTCGGCACCTTCCTGCGCGCGTTCGGCACCGAGGACAGCGCACGGCGTCCCTGGCCGCCACCGGGCCGGGCGCCGTCTAGACCGGCGTCCGCTGCCCCACCGGCCGGGCCGACTCGGGCTCCGGCCCGCCGCCGTCCTGGCCCGCGTCCGCCGGCACCGGCACCGGCCGGCGGCGCTGCGCCAGCAGCCCCGCCTGCCAGACGCCCAGCGGGATGAGCGTGGTGAGCAGCCCCAGGACGGCCCAGACGCGCATGGCCGTGTGGGCGTGGCTCAGCACCACCGAGGCGAGCAGCGCGAACGCGAGGACGGCGGCCCACGTCAGATGGGTGCGGAAGGTCAGCACGCGGTCCGGGCTGGCCGAGTCGCCCTTGGGGGTCACGACGAACCGCGAGCGGCGGCGCAGCAGTGCCTCGCCGAAGGAGCGGGCGTACAGGGGCGCGGAGAGGGCGGACATCAGCATCCCGGCCGTGCCGGAGGAGCCCGCCGGCTCGTGGGGGCTGACGTTGTGGCGGCGGTTCCAGACGTAGAGGCCGATCTGGAGGGCCGCCGCGTCGCTGTAGAGCATCAGCCACACCTGGGACTCGACGTTGATGCCGGAGGCGCCGAGGGCGAGGAAGAGGACACAGGACACCGCACCAAGCACCCAGTTCATCGCGGCCATGGGGTAATAGGCCACCATCAGGGAGTAGTTGACGACCCGTCCGGGCGACATGGTCCACACGGCGCGCCAGAACTGGCGCAGCAGCGTCTCGTAGGTCCCGCGCGACCAGCGCAGTTGCTGGGAGAAGAAGTCCGTCCAGGAGGAGGGGCCCTCCCCGACCGCGAGCACGTCGGGGGTGTAGACGGACCGCCAGCGGCGGCCGGTGGCGGGGTTGCGGCGCCGGTGGATCTCCAGGCCGGTGGCCATGTCCTCGGTGATGGAGTCGTAGAGTCCGCCGATCTGGCGGAGCACGCTGACCCGGACGCAGTTGCTGGTCCCGACGAACATGGGCGCGCCGTACGCGTTGCCCGCGCGCTGGATGAGGGCGTGGAAGAGGAACTGCTGGCTCTCGGCGGCCTTGGTGACCGCCGTCGTGTAGTTGCCGTAGACCTGCGGGCCGACCACGAAGGCCACGTCGGGGTCGCGGAAGTACCCCATCATCCGTTCCAGGAAGTTGGGCAGCGGGACGTGGTCGGTGTCCACGCAGGCCATGAACTCGTAGTCGTCCCCGTGCGCGTCGAGCCAGGCGTTGTAGTTGCCGTGCTTGGTGCGGGCCCGGAAGCATCCCGAGGGCTGGTTCCAGCGCTCGACGCCCTTGCGGGTGAAGTGGCGTACGCCGAGCCGTTCGCAGAGCCGTTTGACCTCGGGGTCGTCGCCCTCGTCGAGCAGCCAGACGTCCAGCACCCCGTCGTGCTCGACGCGGACGGCGCCCTCCAGGGTGGCGCGGACCATGGACAGCGGCTCCTTGCCCGGTACGAAGCTGGTGAGGAACGCCACCCGGGTGCCCGGCTGGGCCCGGACCGGTACGGGGTCGCGCGCCACCCAGGTGGCGTGGGCGTTGGAGACGACGTTGATCAGGCGGAAGGCCTCGATCAGACCGATCGACAGCGTCATCACGGCGTCCGCGGCACGTTCCCAGTCGCTGATGAACGGCCGCTCCACCCAGTGTTCCGGCAGCATCAGCCACACCAGCAGGGCGAGGGAGACCAGGGGCGCCGCGGTCACCAGCAGCAGGGCGCCGAGCTGCCCCCGGATGCCGCCGGCGACCAGGCGCCGGTAGCGCACCCGGTAGGTTCCGGCGGGCGGTTCCGTCAACTCCCCGGCCAGTCTGCTGAATCCGGCGTAGTCGTAGTCCTGCCGGGGGCCCGTCCGTGAGGAGGTCGCCGGCCCTCCGCCGCGCGGCCCTTCGGGGCCGCCCGGTCCCTGTCCGCCGGGTCCGCCCGGGCCGCCGCCGCCCGAGCCGGGGGTGCCGGGCCCGCCGGGGGCCGATCCGCCCCGTCCGCCCAGCGCGGGGACGACGTCGGCCGACGCCCCGTCGAACGGCATGCTCCCGGCGATCCCGCCGAGCGGGTGTGCGGCGGCGGCCCCCTCGCCGGACACGCTCGCCACCTTCCCTCCACGGGCCGCCGCCAGCCGGGCCTCACGCGCAGAAACCGCCACCACAACACCCCCAGCCGTACACGGACAGACGGGAACAAGCGGAAATAACCTAACAAAATGGACCTAAGATCATGTGACAAACTCACCGAACACGCCTCGTCCGCCCCCACATGGCCCACACGGCCGGGCGCCACCGACGGCCGGAGACCCCCCGCACGGGTGTTCTACGATGACCGGACGGCGTTCGGACAGGAGCACGGCAGTGGGCGACAGCGAGAAGTACGCCGAGAAGGCGATCGGCTGGCGGGTCCTGATCTACATCGTCCTGGGCCACCTGCTGGCCGGTTTCATCTGGCTGCTCTTCTACCTGGGTTCGCACGCCTCGCGGTGAAGCCCGGGCGGCCTCCGGAAAAGCGCCCTCTTGCCCCGGATTCGCCCTTGTTCGCTGCGCATTTCCCGCCTTCCGCGGCCGGCGCCGGACGGCCGGGTATTCACGAGGACAGGTGATTCCCGGAAACGCGGAATGGGCCCTTCAGGTATGCGGCGGATGCCACGTCGAATACACGCTTGTCCTATGCCGGGCGCGTTGGCCCGGCAGAAGCCGCGCGGCACCCGCGCGAGGGCCGCGGGCACCTGCCGAGGCGAACCGTACACCCTGGTCAACCCGCAGGTCAGCCCAGTGAGTTCATCCTTCGGATCCGGGTCCGGGAGTGCTCCCGCGCTGCTACTGTCCCCCGTCATGGAGGAGCTCTTCAGCCCAGACGAACTCGACCGTATCGAGGCAGCGGCGCACCGAGTAGGCCGCTCTCCGCACGACTGGATCCGCGAGATCGTGCTCAAACGTCTCTCCGGGGACTCCGATCAGACCCATATTTCCCATCGGCGGACGCTGCGCCCGGATTTCGAGGACGCGGTCTGGCCCATCACCCTGTACCGCCGCTCCGGCGGCGTTCTCCAGGAACTGCACCACGCCGGCTGCTGGGTGCCCAAGGGCGGCGAGGACACCCTGACGACGGCCGAGGCCCGGGCCCAGATGGCCACCCACGACGTCCGGCCGTGCGACGCCTGCCAGCCCGAACGATTCCTCACCCCCTACGCCTGATCCTCCGCACCGACCCCCGGGTGCTCGCACACATGCGCGAGAACACCAACTACGCTGTCCACGTCAAGATCATCAGACGGCGGGGCGGGGTTGTTGGGCATGAGGGCAGGGACGCGGCTCACCGGTTGGGCGACATTGCTCGTCGGCTACGCCACCGTACTGCTCGCCGTACTCCCGTACGGCGTGGTCCCCTACGGCGAACTGCCGCCCAAGCGCCATCTGCTCTGGATGCTCGGCGCCACGGGGTTCTGCGCCCTCTGCTGGATCCTGGCCTCACTTCTCGTCCGCGCGCGCCGACGGGCCGCGCTGCGCAGGAAGGCCCTGCGCAAGCGCCATCAACCGTGGCCCGAACCGCGCCGGTCGCGCGCCCTCTCCTGGGTGCTGGGCCTCGGCATCGCCCTCACCAGCGCCGCCGCGCTCAACCAGGCGGTGGGGCCGGACGGGACGGAGGGCAGGTGGCTCGCCGAGCTGAACCGGGCGGGGGGCCGCACTCACCAGCTGACCGTGTCGAAGGTGGTCGGCGGGACGCAGACCCCCGGAGCGGCCGGCCGTGACGTCGAGGAGTTCAGCTCGACGATCGTGGTCACCGTGCCGTTCGACTCCGGCCCGCGCCAGATGACCGTGGGCGGGGTCCGGACCGAGGGAGAGCTGGAACAGGGCCGCTCCATCGAGCTGCTGTACGCGCCGAGCCGCCCGGACCTCGGAGTGCGTCCCGCCGCCGACGACCTCTCGTCCACCGTCGGCCGCATCGTCGTCCGGCCCGTCATCTGGCTGCTCGCCCTCGTCGCGGGGCTGAGCACGGCCGTCGCCATGCACCGCCGGGAGGCCGGGGTCGCCCGCGCCCGGCGCTTCGAACCCTGGGTGCACCTGCCCGCCGCGGCGGTCCTGGCCGGCGGGGCGGCGCTCAGCGTCCCGCTGCTCACCGGTTTCCCCGACACCACGACGGGCTGGGGGCTCGCCGCGGGCGCGGCGGCCGGCCCGTGGCTCGCCCTCGCCTGGGTCGTCCGGACGAGCTGAGAACCGGCCGGCCCCGCTCGGCGTCAGCCGCCGACGTAGGCCGCGAGGTGCTCGCCGGTGAGGGTGGGGCGGGTGGCGACGAGGTCGGCGGGCGTGCCCTCGAAGACGACCCGGCCGCCGTCGTGACCGGCACCGGGGCCGAGGTCGATGATCCAGTCGGCGTGCGCCATGACCGCCTGGTGGTGCTCGATGACGACGACCGACTTGCCGGCGTCGACAAGCCGGTCGAGCAGGCCGAGCAGCTGCTCGACGTCGGCGAGGTGGAGGCCGGTGGTCGGCTCGTCGAGCACGTAGACCCCGCCCTTGTCGGCCATGTGGGTCGCCAGCTTGAGCCGCTGCCGTTCGCCGCCGGACAGCGTGGTGAGCGGCTGGCCGAGGGTGAGGTAGCCGAGCCCGACCTCGGCGAGCCGGGTGAGGATCCGGTGCGCGGCCGGGACGCGTGCCTCGCCGGCGCCGAAGAACTCCTCGGCCTCGGTCACGGACATCGCGAGCACCTCGCTGATGTCCCGGCCGCCGAGGTGGTACTCCAGCACGGACGCCTGGAACCTCCTCCCCTCGCAGTCCTCGCACGGGGTGGCGACGCCGGCCATCATCGCCAGGTCGGTGTAGACGACGCCGGCGCCGTTGCAAGTGGGGCACGCGCCCTCGGAGTTGGCGCTGAACAGCGCCGGCTTCACGCCGTTGGCCTTCGCGAACGCCTTGCGGATCGGGTCCAGCAGCCCGGTGTACGTCGCCGGGTTGCTGCGCCGGGAGCCGCGGATGGCGCCCTGGTCGACCGAGACCACGCCCTCGCTCGCGGGGATCGATCCGTGCACGAGCGAGCTCTTGCCGGAGCCGGCGACACCGGTGACCACGCAGAGCACCCCGAGCGGGACGTCGACGTCGACGTCGCGCAGGTTGTTCGCCGTCGCGCCGCGGATCTCCAGCGTGCCGGTGGGCTTCCGCACCGTCTCCTTGACGGCGGCCCGGTCGTCGAGGTGGCGGCCGGTGACGGTTCCGCCGGCCCGCAGCCCCTCGACGGTGCCCTCGAAGCAGACGGCGCCACCCGCCGTACCGGCGCCGGGCCCGAGGTCGACGACGTGGTCGGCGATCGCGATCACCTCCGGCTTGTGCTCCACGACGAGCACCGTGTTGCCCTTGTCCCGCAGCCGCAGCAACAGGTCGTTCATCCGCTGGATGTCGTGCGGGTGGAGCCCCACGGTGGGCTCGTCGAAGACGTACGTGACGTCGGTGAGCGAGGAGCCGAGGTGGCGGATCATCTTGACGCGCTGTGCCTCGCCGCCCGACAGCGTGCCCGACGGCCGGTCCAGCGCGAGGTAGCCGAGGCCGATCTCCGTGAACGAGTCGAGGGTCCGCTGCAGCGCGGCGAGCAGCGGCGCCACCGAGGGCTCGGCGAGACCGCGCACCCACGCGGCGAGGTCGCTGATCTGCATCGCGCAGGCGTCGGCGATGCTGATCCCCTTGATCTTCGACGACCTGGCCCCCTCGCTGAGCCGGGTGCCGTCGCACTCGGGACAGACGGTGAACGTCGTCGCCCGCTCCACGAACGCCCGGATGTGCGGCTGCAGCGCGTCGATGTCCTTGGACAGCATCGACTTCTGGATCTTCGGGATCAGGCCCTCGTAGGTGAGGTTGACGCCGTCGACCTTGATCTTGGTCGGCTCCTTGTGGAGGAGGTCGTGCAGCTGCCTCTCGGTGAACTCGCGGATCGGTCTGTCCGGGTCGAAGAAGCCGCAGCCGCTGAAGATCCGGCCGTACCAGCCGTCCATGCTGTAGCCGGGGATCGTGAGCGCGCCCTCGTTGAGCGACTTGGAGTCGTCGTAGAGCTGGGTGAGGTCGATGTCGGAGACCGACCCCCGGCCCTCGCAGCGCGTGCACATGCCGCCGGTGCGGGAGTAGGTCGCCTTCACCGCCTTCTTGGTGCCGACGGCGATCGCTCCGCTCCCCCGGACCGAGGCGGTGTTGAAGGAGAACGCGCTGGGCGGGCCGATGTGCGGCTCGCCGAGCCGACTGAAGAGGATGCGCAGCATCGCGTGGGCGTCGGTGGCCGTGCCGACCGTGGAGCGGGGGTCGCCTCCCATCCGCTGCTGGTCGACCGTGATCACGGTGGTCAGTCCGTCGAGGACATCGACCTCGGGCCGCGCCGGCGCTGGCATGAAGCCCTGCACGAAGGTGCTGTACGTCTCGTTGATCAGCCGCTGCGACTCCGCGGCGATCGTGTCGAACACCAGCGAGCTCTTGCCCGAGCCGGAGACACCGGTGAACACCGTCAGACGACGCTTCGGGATCTCGATGCTGACGTCCTTGAGGTTGTTCTCGCGCGCGCCGTGCACGCGGATCAGATCATGGCTGTCGGCGGCGTGCGGCTGCCCGTCCGTCCTGGTGGCCTTGTTCATCGTTCTCTCCAACTGTCGGGCGGGACCGCTTCCGCGGCCCCCGTCGGCGTCGCCTGCCTCGGGAGCTGCACCGCCCCTGAACGGCGGTCGGCCCGGAGTCCTTGGAGCCGGCTCCGGGCCACCGCCGACTCTACGGGGGCCCGGCCGCGCCCGACAGTGTGGTGATCGGCCGCTCAGGAACGGCGGCGGCGGAACGCCTTGCGCACGAAGTGGACGATCAGCGCGATCGCGACGATCACCAGGATGATCACGACGATCAGGATGACGACCAGGGCGATGCCCAGTTTCTTGAAGAAACCCTTCTTCTTTTTCTTCTTCTCCTTGGCCAGGACCTGGTCACCGGCGTCCGCCTGCCGGACCTCCGCCGCCGGACCGGCCGCGGAGCGCGCCGCCCCGTCCCCGGCCGCGGCGGCCGGACCGGCGGCGGTGTCCACCGACGCGTGCTGTGCCGTCCGGGCCACCGGCCGGTCGCTCACGGCCGACGCGGGCGTGGCCAGCAGCGCGGTGCCCAGCGCCAGCGCCACGACAGCGGAGATCCGGCGGGCCGGTCGCCCCCGGTACCGCTTCTCGTGCTGCTGCTCGCTCTTCATCGACGCCCCCATTTTCCGGTGCTCATTGTCTGTCGGGTGTCCGCGTCCGCGGCCTCCGTGACGGCGGCCGGGCGCGACGCGCCTCCATTATCGGCACATCCGACGGATGCCCAGCAGGGCGCATATCGCACCGGTCGGCGCCGGGCCCAGGCCGTCGACCCCTCCAGTCCGGTTTGCGGCGTCGCTCGTGTAACCACTATGAAAGGCTTCCTTGTCCTGAAGAACCGTCACCCGGGGGATCCCATGGCTCTGCACTGGAAACTCGTCGTCGACTGCGCCGACCCGAACCGGCTGGCCGCCTTCTGGGGCGCGGCCCTGGGCTACGAGGTCGAGGACAACAGCGCGCTCATCGAGCGGCTGCTCGGCGCCGGGGCCGTCGGCCCGGAGGACGTCGTCGAAACCGGTGGCCGCAAGGCATGGCGGAACCTGGCGGCGGTCCGGCACCCCGAGGACCCGGTGGACGCGGCGAGCGGCACGGGCCTCGGCCGCCGGCTGCTCTTCCAGGCCGTCCCCGAGCCCAAGCGGGGCAAGAACCGGCTCCACCTGGACCTCCACGTCGCCGCCGGGACCCGGGACGACGAGGTGAAGCGGCTGGAGGGCCTCGGCGCCGCGGTGCTGCGCGTGGTGACCGGGCACGGCAACAGCCATGTGACGATGACGGACCCGGAGGGCAACGAGTTCGACGTGCAGTAGAGCGGCGGGCCCGCACGCGGACATCCGGGCGATCTTTCCGGGCACGCGGGGTGTCCCGGCCGCCTTGAACGCGCCGGACGGTCCACTGACGGGACAGCCAGTGCCGTCGGTGGGAAGGGTGTCGGATGTCGCGCAGCGTGGTGGTGACGGGGGCGACCAGCGGGATCGGCCGGGCCACGGCCCTGCGGCTGGCCCGCGCGGGGTACGAGGTGTTCGCGACGGCCCGCGACGAGGAGAAGGCCGGGAAGCTGCGGGCCCACGCCGAGGAACGGGGCGTACGGCTGCACGTCCCGGTGCTCGACGTCACGGACGCGACGGCCTGCCGGGACGTCCTCGCCGATATCGCGGAACGCACCGACGGCGGTCCGTGGGCCGTGGTGAACAACGCCGGTGTCACCGTGCCGAGGGCCGTGGAGGACGTGGACGAGGCCGAGGCGCGGCAGGGTCTTGAGGTCAACCTCCTGGCGCCGGCCCGCATCGCGCGGCTGGTCCTGCCGGCGATGCGGCGCCGCGGCGGGGGCCGGATCGTCAACGTCTCCTCTGCCGCGGGCCGGGCCGTCCTGCCCTTCACCGGCTGGTACAGCGCGGGCAAGGCCGGCCTCAACGCGCTGACCGAGGCACTGCGCATGGAGGCGGCGCCGTTCGGCGTGGACGTGGTCCTCGTCGAACCGGGTTTCCACGCCAGCCCCCTGCTGGAGCAGGCCGCCCGCGCGCTGGAGCGGCCCAGCACGGTCTCCCCCCGCTACGGCGACTGCTACCGGGCCGCCGCGGCGGCCCTCCGCACCCCCGGCCGTCACCCCGGTCCGGAACGCGCCGCGGCGGTCGTCCACCGCGCCCTGACCGCACCCCGGCCGCGGGCCCGGTACGGGGTCGGGGCCGACGTACGGCTCGCCGCCCTGCTCGACGCGGTGACCCCGGCCGTCGTGCGCGACCCGGTGAAACGGGCCGTCGCGGGGCTGGACGAGGTGCCGCTGGGCTGCGACCGCCTCCTCACCCGGTGGTGCGGGCTGCCCCGGCTGTGACGGCCGCGGCGTTGGGCCGGTCAGGTGTCATCGGACCGGCCTCGCCGCGCGCATGAGAGATCGTCGTACAGAGTGCTTGTTACGTTGCCGCGGGTGAGCGATGTACGAGCCCGGCTGACGGGCGCAGCGGTCCATCTGCCCGAGCGGTGGATCGGCATGGCGGAGCGGGAGGCCGGGATCGCCGCCGCCAGCGCCCCCTTCGCTCCGCCGCCGGGCCTGATCACCCAGCTCACCGGCGTGGAGGGCGTGCATGTGGCGGCGCCGGACCAGCAAGCGTCCGACCTGGCGGTGTGCGCCGCCCGGAAGGTGCTGGCCGACACCGGGGCCCAGCCGGCCGACATCGACCTGCTGCTGTTCGCGGCGAGCTCCCAGGACATGATCGAGCCCGCGACGTCCCACATCGTGGCCGCCAAACTGGGGCTCTCCTGCCCGGTGTTCGATGTGAAGAACGCGTGCAACAGCGTGCTCAACGCCCTGGAGGTCGCCCAGGCGCTGATCTCCGCGCACCGGTACCGCACCGTGCTGATCACCTGTGGTGAGGTGCCCTCGACGGCCGTCCGGATGCGCGTCCCGGACGCGGCGGCGTTCACCCGGGCCTTCCCGGCCTACGGTTTCTCCGACGCCGGAGCGGCGCTGCTGGTCACGGCGGGCCCGGACGGGCCGGACGCGCCGGGTGTGCTGCACTGCGACTTCGCCGCGGACTCCCGTGCCTGGCAGGCGGCGACCCTCCGGTACGGCGGCAGTCTCGATCTGCGGGAACAGGACGACGAGCACCGCTACTTCCGGATGGACGGCGTGCACCTGCGGTCCGCCCTGCGGTCCCTGGCGCCCCGCCTGCGCGCCCTGCTCGACGCCCTGGAGCTGTCGGTCACGGACTTCGCCTTCGTCGGCGTCCATCAGGTGGCCGTCGGCGACATCGGGACCCTGTGCACGCTCACCGGCCTTCCCGAGGACCGGCTGGTGGTGACGCTGCCCCGGCACGGCAACGTGGCGTCGGCGTCCCTGCCCCTGCAACTGGTCCGGGCCCTGGAGACCGGAAAGGCCCACCCCGGGGACCTGATCGCCCTCCTCGGACTGGCGGCGGGCAGCAGCGCGGGGCTGGTGGTGGCCCGGTTGTGACGTGTGCCCGCTCCGCCCCTCCCCGACTTCCCCCGACGACCCTCCCTTCGGCAGTGAGGAACCGACCATGACGCCTCTGTACGAGCCCATCAGGTCCTGCATGGGCCAGTACTTCAACATCCCCGTCGACTCCATCCGCCCCGACAGCACCATGGAAGCCCTGGGCATGGATTCCCTGGCGCTGGTGGAGCTGGTGTGCGTGCTCAAGGACGACCTCGGCCTCCATGTCCCGTCCGGCGAGGACCTGATGTCCCTGCGCACCACGTTCGCCGAGGCGGTGGCCGCGGTCGAGCAGGCGCAGCGCGCCCCGGAGACCTTCGCCGGCTCCCCGGGCCCGTCGGCATGACGTCCCCCGGCGTCGCCGTCACCGGCCTGGGGCTGGTCACCCCGGCCGGGGTGGGGGTCGACGCGACGTGGCGGAGGGTGTGCTCCGGGGTGCCGACCGCCGCCCTCGACCCCGCGCTGGGGGATGTGCCGGTGCCGATGAGCTGCCGGGTCCCGGACTTCGACGTCCGCGCCGTGGTGGGACGGCAGTCGTGGCGCATGGACCGCTTCGTCCATCTGGCCCTCGCCGCCGCGCACGAGGCGGTGGCCGATGCCGGGCTCGACCCGGGGACCTGGGACGGCGCCCGCGTCGGTGTGGTCGTCGGCGTGGGCACGGAGAGCAAGGACACGGCGGTCCGGGGCATCACCAAGCTCCTGAACGCCGACTACGAGGGGGTCTCCCCGCTCACCGTCCCCCGGTCCACGGTGAACGCGGCGGCGGGCGAGATCGGCATGGCGTTCCAGGCGCTGGGTCCCAGTATGGCGGTGACCACCGCCTGTGCCTCGGGGGCGACGGCCCTGTGCGTGGCCCGGGACCTGCTGCTGGCCGGGCGCTGTGACGTCGTCCTCGCCGGCGGGGCCGAGGCGCCCTGCCACCCCATGTCGTCGGTCTCCTTCTCCCAGATGAAGGCCCTCTCGACGCGGCTGCACGACCCGGCCGGGGCCAGCCGCCCGTTCGACGCCGACCGGGACGGCTTCGTCCTCGCCGAGGGGGCCGGGATCCTTGTCCTCGAACGGCTCCCCGACGCCCGTGCCCGGCGGGCTCCGGTGCGGGCGCTGCTGGCCGGGCACGGCACCTCCACTGACGGCTTCCACCACGCCGCCGCCCACCCCGAAGGGGCGGGCCTGGTCCGGGCGTTCACCACCGCGCTCGCGGACGCGGGGCTGGGGCCGGCGGACATCGGGCACGTCAACGCCCATGGCACGTCCACGCCCATGAACGACCGGATCGAGGGCGACACCCTGCGCCGGCTGTTCGGTCACCGTCCCCCGCCCGTGACGTCCACCAAGGGAGTCACCGGCCATATGCTCGGGGCCGCGGGGGCCGTCGAGGCGGCGCTGGGCGTCCTGACGCTCCAGCACCAGGTCATCCCTCCGACCGCCAACCTCGAACGCCTCGATCCGGAGATCGACCTCGACGTCGTGGCCAAGGAGGCGCGCAGCGGCCGGGTCGAGGCGGTGGTCAGCAACTCGTGCGGGTTCGGCGGCCACAACGCGGTCGTGGTGCTGCGGCGGGTGTGACGCGGATGCGGCCCGGCGGGCTTTCCCGCCGGGCCGCGTCCGTCGGTCCGTCAGCGCATGAGACCGGCCCGGCGCCACCAGGGGTGCTCGGCGCGGGTGATGAGACCCGCCTCGGTGAGGAACGCGACCAGCTTCTCCCCGACCCACAGCCGGGTCTCCCGGTGGTGCGGGTTGCGGGCGGCCTCGCGCACGGCCCGGCGGGGGTCGAGGCCGATCGCACGGTACGTGGTCGGACGGCAGATGTTGTTCATCACGAGGCTGACGGAGAGCCCGACCACCTGCCGGTCGAGGGCGAGCCGTGGCGCCGGAACACGTTCGAGCGCGTGCAGGAGCTCCGTGCGGGCGAAACTCACGTGCCGGGCCTCCTCCCGCACATGGATCCTGCTGATCTGCCGGACCAGGGGCTGCACCCGCTCGTCCCCTGCCATCTCCCGCTGGAGACGGTCGAGGATCTCCTCGGCCAGGAGCGCCGTGGCGAACGTGGTGACGTCGTCGTGGAGGACGAGCGCCAGGGGCGCGGCCCGCCGCAACCAGGGGTCCGGGCCGTGATCCCGGCAGCCGGCCCAGCTCACCGCTCGCCCGAACATGACGATATGCCGGGTCTCATCGCCCATTTCCGTCATGGCGTAGTGGGTCCGCACATCGGTCACGTCCCGATCGGCCACGTACCGGCTGATCGACTTGATGAGGAACCGCTCGAACCAGACCCCCGCCGCGGCGGCGCGGGCCCACTCCTCCCGGGACAACGCGATGCGCTGCGCCCGGTCCATCCCGTGCCACAGCGGCGTGCCGTACAGGGACAACCGCTCCGGTGGCAGGAACCAGGTGTCCTCCAGCGGCGGCGTCGTCCAGTCGATGTCGGCATCGGTTTCCGCCGTGGGCCGTTCGGACGCGCGCAGCAGTCGCGCGGCGACCGCCTCGGGGTCACGTTGTCGGGTCGACAGCGGTCGGTCGGGCATGGTGGAGGGCTCCTTCCTGTGGGGAGTCGACTGCCGCGGGGGCGCTGCCTCGGCCCGGGCTCCCTCTCCGGCCGGGCGCCCACCAGTTGGCGGGTCCGGCGAGCTTCATCACGGCCGGTACAAGCAGCGCGCGCACCACGGTGGTGTCCAGGAGGACGGCGAGGGCGAGGCCCACGCCGATGACCTTCAGGACGACCAGTCCCGAGGTGGCCAGGGCGGACATGACCACGGCGAAGATCAGGGCCGCCCAGACGAACTGCCGGGCCGTGCCGTCCAGTCCGCGGGCGACGGCCTCGGGGGTGTCGGCGCCGCGGTCGTGTTCCTCGCAGACGCGGGCCAGCAGGATGATCTCGTAGTCCATGGACAGGCCGAAGGCGAGGCAGAAGACGAGCACCGGCACCAGGGTGTCGGTCGTCCCGGTGGCGGTGAACCCGCCCAGCAGGCCGGCGAAGTGCCCCTCCTGGAAGACGTACACGAGCGCGCCGAACGTCGCGCTCAGGCTGAGCGTGTTGAGCAGCAGTGCCTTGCAGGCGAGGACCGGGCGGCCGGTCATCCACCAGACCAGGGCGAGCATGGTGACGGCGATCAGGGCGAGGGACCAGGGCAGTCGGCCGGACAGGGTGTGCTGGACGTCCGCGAGGTCGGCGCCCGGGCCGCCGACCAGGACCGGGGCGGGGGCCGGCAGGCGGCGCAGGGCGCGGGCGAGGTCACGGCCGGCCGGGGAGACGGGTTCCCCCTCGGTGGCCACCGCCAGCCAGACCGCACGGGCGGAGGCGAACCGGGCGGACGCCGCGGTGGGCGCGTGGTCCCGGTGGCCGTTCCGGTACGCGCCGGTGGCGGTCTCCACGCCGCGTACCCCCGGTTCGGCCGAGATCCGCCGGGCGTACGCGTCGAGGGCCGCGGCGCCGCCGCGGGCGTCGAAGCGCGGCAGGACGACGGTCGTCGGGCTGGTGGCCGCGCCGGCGTCGAACCGTTCGCGCAGCAGGGCTCCGCTGCGGCCGACGTCGGAGGACGCGGGGAGGACCCGGTCGTCGAAGAGGCCGACGCGGAGCTGGGTGAAGGGGGTGGCCAGGAGGACGAGGAAGGCGGTGACCGCCAGGGCGGTGGTGACGGGCCGGCGCATCAGGCGCAGGGCCGTGCGCCCCCATAGGCCCGGGGTCTGCGGCGCCGGCCGGCCGTGACCGGGCGCACGGCGCCAACGGGCCAGTGGATCGAGGCGCGTCACCCGGTCCCCCAGCAGCGTCAGCGCCGCCGGGACCAGCACGAGGCTCCCGGCCGCCGCCAGGACGGCCGCGGTGATGCCGCCGTAGGCGTTCGACCGCAGGATGGTGTGGGGGAAGACGAGAAGGGCCGCCAGGGACAGCGCGACCGTTCCCGCGGAGAAGGCGACCGCGCGGCCGGCCGTGCGCATCGTCGTCCGCAGGGCCGCGCCGACCGGCCGCCCGGCGGTCAGTTCCTCCCGGTGGCGGCCGACCAGGAAGAGGCTGTAGTCCACCGCCAGGGCGAAGCCGAGCGCGGCGCCCAGGTTGCTCGCGTACACCGACACGGGGGTGACGGAGGCCAGCAGCCGCAGCAGGGCCATGCTGCCCGTCACCGCGAAGACGCCGACCCCGACGGGGAGGAGCGCCGCCCAGGCGGACCGGAAGGCGAGGAGGAGCAGCAGGGCGACGACGGGGAGGACCAGCAGTTCGGCGCGGCCCTGGTCATGTGCCGTCCGCTCCAGGACGGCCGCCCGGATGGCCGCCCGCCCGTTGACGGTGATGTCCAGCGGGCCGTGCCGGCCGGTGACTTCGGGGATCAGCCGGCCGGCCGCCCGGGTGGCGTCCGCCTCGCGGCCGCGCAGGGTGACGAGGATCAGTGCGGCACGTCCGTCCTTGGCGCGGAGGGCGGGTGGGCAGGACGGCCAGTAGGACGTCACCCGGGCCACGTCGGGGTCGGTGCGCAGTTGTTGGGCGAGCCGGGTGCCGGCCGCCTCGGGGCCGGCGTTCTCGACCGGTTCGCTGCTCCTGGCGACCAGCAGGAGGTCGGGAGGGCCGGCGGCGAAGCCGCTCTCCAGCAGGCCGGCCGCGCGCAGCGATTCGGCGCCGGCCGGGACGATCTCACCGGCCGACAGATAGCGGTGGACCGGGGCGCCGAACCACGCGGCGGCGGCCGTCAGGAGGACGACCGCCACCAGGACGGAGCGGGGGTGCCGCGCGGTCCGGGGAACGGCCGGGGCCGGTGCCGACGGTGCCGGGTCGTCCGCCCGTGCTCGCGAGATACGCATCCCGGCCACCGTAACCACAGGGTGACCGGCGTCACTCTTTTCACACGAGCGCCTTCGGCTCTTGTCGCACGAAAGGGCCAACCGCCGGGCGCCGGGGCCGGACGCGGTGCGGGCCCGGGCACCTGGCGGATGTCAGGACCCCGGCGTCCCGCACCCGCGCCGGACGCCGGTCAGCCGCTCTTCCGGCGGAAGGACCGCTGTCCGCCCGCTTTCCCGTGCGTGCCATGGATCTTGGAGCCGTCCCGGCCCCGCGCGCCCGCGGCCCCTTCCCCGGGCTTGCCCCGCTTGCGGTCGAGCGCCTCGCGGAACTTGCGCTTCACATCGTTCTCGGCGGCCCCACCTGCGTCGGGTCCGCCCTGCTCCCCCGCTGTTGAATCGGGCATCAATACCTCCTGGAGACACGGGTGTTCGCCCCAGCTTCGCACAAATGGGGCGCTGATGGTCCTCTCGGACTCGGTTGACTTCCCGTCACACCGGCCCGTCACACCGGCGACGCGTCCGGTCCGAAGCGGTCGCCGGCGGCGGTCTGGACCTCGGCCTCCTCGGCCGGGTCGGCGGCGAGCCTGCGCAGCTGGTCCACGACCCGGGAGTCCGCCGTGGCCACATGGCGCACCGCGAGCTCGCGGGTGGTCTCCTCGCAGTCCCACAGGCACTCGACGGCGAAGCCGGCGGCGAAGGAGGGGTCCGTCGCCGCGAGCGCCCGGGCGGCACGGCCGCGCAGCTGGGAGGAGGACGTCTCGCGGTAGAGGTGGCGCAGGACCGGGGCGGCGCAGCCGATCCCCAGGCGGCCCGTGCCGTCGACGAGGTCCCAGAGCACGGGGGCGTCGGGTCCCTCGGTGCGCACGGTCCGGCGCAGGGCGCTCAGGACGAGTGCCGCGTCGTACTCGGCGCCCCGGCAGGCGAGCATGCCCGCCGCGGCGCCGCCGAGGGCGTCGGCCCGGTGGATCCAGCCGCGGGCGCGCTCCAGGGCGGCCGGTCCCCGCATGCGTTCGAAGGCGGTCACCGCGGCCTCCGCGACGAGGCGGGCCGGGTCGGCCGCCGCCCCCTCGATGAGGTCCAGGGCCTGCGGGTCGTCGTGTTCCGCGAGGTACCGCAGGGCGGTGGCCCGGGCGGCGTCCGGGCCGAAGGCGGCGGCCTCGATGATCTCCAGGCGGTCCTCGGGTCCGGCGACGGCGTTGAGGCAGCGGGTCGCGGGGACGTGGCGCTGCTGGGGCGGGTGGAGGGCGAGGCCTTCCTGGGCCCAGTCCAGCACTTCGCGCACGCTCCAGCCCGGCCGGGGGCCGGCGGGCCGCAGCTGCCGCTGCCAGCGGTCGAAGGAGCCCTGCTCGCGGGCCGCGCGGACCCGGGCGGCGGTGGCGGGGGCGTGCGGGTCGTCGGCCCAGATCCGCCAGGGGCGGGGTTCGAAGGCGTCCCGGACGGCGGCGGCCAGCGCGGCGTCGCCCTCGGGGGTCCGCGGGAAGCGGGCGACGACGGCCTCGCCGAGGGCGGCCAGGGCTGCGTCGTCGTCGCGCACGGCGAGCTCGTCCAGGGCCCAGCGCCAGTTGCCGCCGGTGGCGGCGTAGCGGCGGAGCAGCAGCAGGGCGTCCTCGCGCCCGTAGGAGGCGAGGTGGCCGAGGACGGCCAGGGCGAGGCCGGTGCGCTCCTCGGCGGGGTCGAGCAGGTCGTCGGGGTGGAAGAGGTGCTCCTCGATCTCCTCCAGACCGCCGTCGAGTTCCAGGTGGAGCCGCGCGTAGTACAGGGAGCGGTTCTCGACCTGCCAGTCGCGCCGGGGGTCGCGGAGCACGCACTGGTTCAGCGCCGCGAGGGCCTCGGCCCGCGGCGCCGCGAGGGCGTGCAGGGTCCCGTCGCCGCGGCCTCGCTGGAGGAGGCCGAGCAGGGTGCCGCTGGGCGCTATGTCTGGATCGAACATGAAGTCAGCATCCGGTGCGGGGGGTCGACTGGCAACGGGATTTCCGTCGTCCGGCATTCTTGCCGGTGTCCACCCGGGCTATGCCTGGTGAACTGTGGGAACTCGGGGACCGAGCGCCCGCAGCCTACCCGGAGTCCGAGGTTCCGCCGAGCCGCCGCCCGATATGCCCCGTCACGCCCCTGGCATATGCCGGAGTCACCACCGGATCGGGTATGGCCAAACGCCTTACGAGCCGTCGCCCACTGTGCCAGAGTCGTCACGCAGTCTTCCGGCCGCTCTCGCGGACCCCGTCGGCGTCGGCCGCGCCCGCGCCCCCTCGGAGTACCTGATGCCGTCCCCTTCTTCTGCTTCACCCGCGGAGTACCCAGCAGGCCGTGTCGAAGACGGCCCGGGCGGGCCGCCCGTCCCCGGCGCGGTCGACGCCCTTATCTCGCAGACGCGACGGCTGAGGGGCGGCATCGACGCCGTGCGCCGCGAGGCGGCGGGCGAGGAGCTGCCGGACGATCCGCTCGGCCGCTGGCAGCGCGCGCTGTGCGACCTGGCCACCCACCAGCTCGACGACCTCGGCGCCCACCTCGGCCAGCTGCGGGACGGGCTGCCCGCCCCGGACCCCGCGCCGCCGGCCGAGGATCGCGCGTTACCGCCCGGACGGGCGGGCAGCGCCGAGTGGAACTTCCTCACCGACGAGGTGACCTGGTCCGACGAGCTCTTCCAGATCTTCGGACGGCGCCCGGAGGACGGCGCCCTGACGCTGGACGAACTCCCGTCCCGGCTGTTCGAGGAGGACCGGGAGCTGCTGACCGCGCTGGTCACCGACTGCCTCGTCGACGGGAAGCCCATCGACGGCGAGTTCCGCATCGTGCACACCGACGGCTCCCCCCGCACCCTGCACATGCTCGGCGAGCCCGTCCTCGACGCCGACGGCTGCACCTCCTCCATGTGGGCCGTGCTGCGGGACATCACCGAGCTCCGGCGCAGCCGGGACACCGTGGACGCGACCGGGGACTCGCTCCGGCTGCACCGGCGGCGCGCACAGGCCGAGCAGCGGCTGGCGGCCGAGCTCCAGAAGGCCGTCCTGCCGCCGTGGCACGAGCCGGCGAGACTCCCCCACGACGCCCCGGCGGACCCCGGCGGGTCCCTGGACGTGGCCGCGCGGTACCTCCCTTCCGACGGCGCCGCCCCCTGCGGCACCTGGTCCGACGCGCTGCCGCTGCCCGACGGCGGCACACTGCTCAGCGCGGGCGGCCTCACGGGCCCCATGGGCCGCGGCGTGACCGCGGCCTCCACCGTGGCCGTCCTGCTCGGCGCGGTCCGGGGGATGGCGATGGCCGGTACCGAGCCGGGCCGGATGATGGACTGCCTCAACCGGCTGCTCGGCGTCTCCGCCCACCCGGCCCTCGGGAACGCGGTCTGCTGCCGCTACGACGCCGGCAGCCGCACCCTGCGGTGGGCACAGGCGGGACACCCCGCCCCCCTGCTGTTCCGCGAGGGACGGGGGCGCGCGCTGCGGCCGCCGGAGGGCGTGCTCCTCGGGGCCGTCGCCGATGCCGGCTACGCCCAGGCCGAGGAGCGGCTGCACCCCGGCGACGTGCTCGTCCTGCGGACGGACGGGCTGACGCCGCACGGCACCTGCGACAGGACGGACGTCCTGCTGGGGCTGGCGGCACGGTTCACCGCGGCACGCAGCGCCCAGGAGTGTGTCCGTGCCGTCCTGGAGGAGTGGAGCGGGCGGCCGCGGCAGGACGACGCGTGCGTGCTCGTCGCCCGGGTCGGCTCCTGCTCCTGAGACTGATCCGAGTGCTTCCGGGACTGGTCCGGGACACCCCGGGGTTCCCGGTGCGGCAGGGCACCGCACCCACTCGTCGTGCGTCCGGGCCCCGGCGGGCTCAGGCCATGGCCGCCCTGCCCCGGCCGCCGGGCCCCTTGGGCAGGGCCCGTTCGATCTCCTGCCGCAGGTCGGCGATCCGGGGGAAGCCGGCGTACTTGCCGGTCAGCCGGTACATCTCGCGCAGCCGGTCCCAGGTCCGGTGGGAGGAGTTCTCCCCGATGCTGACCAGGGCCAGCCGGGCATAGGTGTCGGCCTGCTCGGGATCGTCGCCGATGAAGCAGGCGGAGGCCATGGAGATGTAGTCGAAGATGACGGACCGCTTCTGGTTGCTCCCCTGGCGGAGCCGCAGCGCCTCCTTGGCGTGGCGCTGCGCCACGGCCGCCGCGGACGGATCGTGCTCCGCGAGGGTGCGGTACGCCAGGGCCTGCATGCCGTGCAGGTCGGCCTCGTTGAACATCTGCATCCAACTGGGCGGGGGCACATCGCCCTTGTCCGAGACGAACAGCTCCTCGGCCTGGCCCAGGGTCCGCCGCATGGCCTGGCCCCGGCCCATCGACGCCTGTGCCCAGGCCTCGATGGTGTGGAGCATGGCCCGGGTGCGCGGCAGGGTCTCGTCCCCGGAGCCGGACTTGGCGAGCTTCATCAGGTCCAGCGCGTCGTCGGGACGGCCGAGGTGGACCATCTGACGGGCCGCCCGGGAGAGCGCCTCCCCCGCCCGGGGCCGGTCGCCGCCCTCCCTGGCCGCGTGCGCCGCGATCACGAAGTACTTCTGGGCGGTCGGCTCCAGCCCCACATCGTGGGACATCCAGCCGGCCAGCACCGCCAGGTTGGCCGCCACCCCCCACAGCCGGCGCTGGAGGTGCTCGGGGTGGCGGTAGGCGAGCATCCCGCCCACCTCGTTGAGCTGGCCGACCACGGCCTTGCGCTGGAGCCCGCCGCCGCGGGCCGCGTCCCAGGCACGGAAGACATCGACCGAGCGCTCCAGCTCGTCGATCTCGGCCGAGCCCACGGGGGCCGCCTCGTACCGGTCGTATCCGGCCTGGTCCGCGTGGGCCGGGTAGGAGTCCCGGTGGAGTGGGTCGTCGAAACGTGGGGCGTCCGTGGCGAGCACCGGATCGGAGTGCAGCCAGTCGTGCATCGCCCCGCTGAGTGCTGAGCCTGCGGCGAGCGCGGCGCCCGCGCCCACCAAGCCGCGTCGGTTGAGCATGAGGTCCATTCCCGTGAATTCGGTGAGGACCGCGGCGGTCCGTTCGGGCGGCCAGGGCAGCCCGTCCTGCGACTGTCCCTTGCCGGCACGCCCGCGCCGGCCGAACCCGAGGTCCTCGATGGTCACGACACGACCGAGACGCTCGGTGAAGAGGGCCGCCAGCACCCTGGGCACGGGATCGCGCGGGGACTCCCCCATGTCGATCCAACGCCGCACCCGTGAGGTGTCGGTCGCCAGCTGCGGATGTCCCATGACCGCCGCCTGCCGGTTGACCAGCCTCGCGAGCTCGCCCTTGGACCATCCGGCCAGTCCGAACAGGTCCGCAAGGCGGGTGTTGGGTTCCCTCGTCACGTCAAGCCCCCAGGTTCCTCGGCTGACTTGAAGGTAGCGGTCCCTCAGATGCCAGGCGACTATTCGCCAGGGTTCGCCAGGGTCCGCCAGATGGTGTGCCACCCGCGCCCGGGTGTGATGTAGGAACGCGCCACCCCGACCACCCGGCGCGCATTCCCCAGGGTGCGCGACGGCCACGGCTCGACCGGTTTCGATCGGGCCCGACCGAGCCGAATCAGGTTCGGTCGGGAACGGTCGAAGGACCGATGGGACCGCGGTCCCGCGTCAGCGGGGGTGGTCCCGGGGAGGGCGCGCCGCAACTCGTCGGCACACGAAGGGATCCGTTCCGCCCATGTATGCAGCATCGGCCTCCGTGTCCGCTCCGCTCCGGCCCCCGCGGCCGCAGCACATCCGGCCGCCCCAGGGCGGCGGGCCGTACCTCGACCCCTCCCACGCCGTGGGGGCCGCGTTCGGGGGCGGACGGACGCGGAGGGGCTCGGGGCTCGGCACGCCACCGCTCAGCGGGAGAATCGACCTGTCCGGTCCCGACGGCGCCGAGCTGCGTTCGCTGATCGCGTCGGTGCACCGCATCTGCCCGGAGTTCACGCCGGTGCAGGTGCTGCGCCGCAGCGGTCGCTCCGTGCTGCTGGTCGGGACCGCCGGGCGCACCAGCGTGGTGGCGAAGTGTTTACTGGACCGCTCCGCGGCGGGGACCGAACGGTTCCGCCACGAAATAGCGACGTACCGCACCTTCGTGCGGCACCGTCCTCCCGTCCGGGTGCCCCGCCTGATCGCCGCGGACCCGGACAACGGGATCCTGGTCGTCGAGCGGATGCCGGGCCGTCCGGCCGCCGCCCAGCGGCACCCCGCGGACACCCCGCCGCGGGCCGATGTCAGGGTGGCGCTCGGCGCGGTCTGCCGGGTCAACCTGTGGCGGCCGCCGGTCGGCATGTTCGACATGCCGCTCGACTACGGCAAGCACATCATCCGCTACCACGAGCTCGGCCTGCTCACCGACCGGGACCTGGGCGATCTGCAGAAGCTGCTCCATGGACTGGCCCATGTCCAGGGCCAGTTCTGCCACGGTGACGCGCTGCTCGCCAATATGCTCCTCTCCCCCGCCGGCCCGGTGCTGGTCGACTGGGGCCAGGCGGGGTGGTACCTCCCGGGGTACGACCTGGCGACCCTGTGGACGGTGCTGGGGGACGCGCCGGTGGCCCGTCGGCAGATCAGCCAGCACGCGCAGGCCGCGGGCACGACGTCCCGTGACGCCTTTCTGGTGAATCTGATGCTCGTCCTCACCCGGGAGATCAGGACGTACGAGACGGCAGTCCAGCGTGCCCAGCAGGAGCCGACCCCTCCGGGCGCCCCGGACACCGGCGAGGAGCACCGGCTCCTGCTGCGCCGGCTGCACGACGACTGTGCGCTCGCCCGGCGGGCCGTACGAGCTGCGGTGGGCACCCGCTGAGGCGCCGCCGCTCCCTGCCGACACGCCGTGCCCCGGGCGCGGCGTGTCGGCGTTCACCCCTCCGGCCCAGGGGCCGGGAAGGTTCCCGCAGCCCAGGCGTTGACGTGCCCACAACATGCACTCCAGTCTGATTGACGGATCGTCTGCTCGGCATCGCCGCTTGGTAGGTTCGGGTCGCCACCACTCCGGCGCACGGCACGGCCCGTCCTGAGGAGGCTGCATTGCGAGCTCCCGCCCCCGCCCCAGAGCACACGCCACCGAGAGCTGTCCGAAGAACCCGCCGCACCCGACGGGCGGCCGGCGCGCTCGCGTCGGCCGCCCTGCTGCTCCCGCTGGTCTCGGCCCTGCCGGACGCCACCGCCGCGGGCGGCGGCCAGGACGCGCTCCAGCGGGACTTCGCCCGGGCCGCCGCCGAGTACCACGTGCCGCAGAGCGTCCTGCTCGCCGTCTCCTACCTCCAGTCGCGCTGGGACACCCACGCCGGAGCCCCCAGCGTCACCGGCGGCTACGGCCCCATGCACCTCACCGACGCCGCCACCGCCCTCGCCGCACCTTCTTCCCGGGGTCCCTCCCAGGGCGCCCACCACAGCGACTCCGGTGAGGACGCCCGCGGCGACACCGCCCGCCCGCACCGGGCCGCGGCCCCCGTCCTGCCCTCGCCAGGCACCCTCCCCGAGCGCCTGCGCACCCTGGACCGGGCCGCCGGCCTCACCGGGCTGCCCCCCGCCGCGCTGCGCGAGGACACCGCGGCCAATGTGCGGGGCGGCGCAGCGCTGCTGGCCGATGCCCAGAAGCGGCTCGGCCTGCCGGCGAGCGGCAGCCCCGCCGACTGGTACGGAGCGGTGGCGCGCTACTCCGGGGCCTCCGACACGGCGACGGCGACGACCTTCGCCGACGACGTCTTCGCACTGATCCGCACCGGTGAGCGGCGGACGACCGACGCCCACCAGCAGGTGACCCTCACCCCCGCCCCCGACATCGCCCCGCGCCGTGAGCAGGTGGCCCGGCTGGGCCTGGCGACTCCCCCCGCCGGGCCGGTGGAGTGCCCCTCCACCGTCGCCTGCGAGTCCGTCCCCGCTCCGTACCAGCGGCTGGAGGGCTCGGACTACGGCAACCACGACCTGTCGGACCGGCCGCGCTCGCACAAGGCGGACTTCATCGTCATCCACGACACGGAGGGCAGCTGGGAGACGGCCCTCAAGCTGATAAAGGATCCGGCGTACGTCTCGTGGAACTACACCATCCGTTCCGCCGACGGCCACATCGCCCAGCACGTGCCGGTCAAGAACGTGACCTGGCACGCCGGCAACTGGTTCGTGAACGCCAAGTCCGTCGGCATCGAGCACGAGGGCTTCCTGGCCCGGCCGGACGCCTGGTACACGGAGGAGATGTACCGCACCTCGGCCCGGCTGGTGCGGTACCTGGCGCGGGAGCTGGACATCCCGCTGGACCGGCAGCACATCCTGGGGCACGACAACGTCCCCGGCACCGTCCCCTCGTCGATCAAGGGCATGCACACCGACCCGGGCCCCTACTGGGACTGGGCGCACTACTTCGAGCTGATGGGCAAGCCCTTCCATCCGACGGCGAGCCCGTTCAGCGGCATGGTCACCATCCGGCCCGACTACGACGACAACGAGCCCGTGTACACCGGATGCGAGCAGCCCGGCCGGCCGTGCGCGCCGCACGGTTCGGGGGCGGTCCGGCTGCACGTGGCGCCCCGGGACGACGCGCCGCTGGTCAAGGACATCGGGCTGCGCCCCGACGGCAGCGACTCGACCACCGGCGTCAACGACACGGGCGCCCGCGCCTCCACGGGCCAGCAGTTCGCGGTCGCCGACCGGCTGCCGGGCTGGACGGCCGTCTGGTACCTGGGCCAGCGGGCATGGTTCCGCAACCCCTGGTGGGAGCCGGTGGCGGTCGGCGCGGCCGGAAAGCTGGTCACGCCGCGCGAGGGGCTGAAGGAGATCCCGGTCTACGGGCGGGCGTACCCGGAGAAGGAGGCGTACCCGGCGGGCGTGCCGGTGCAGGCCGTGACGCCGCTGCCGTACAAGCTGCCCGCCGGGCAGGCGTACGTGCTGGGCGGGGCGTACCCCGGCGAGTATCTGTACGCCAAGGACTTCGACCCGGCGAAGCACACGGTCGTGCGGGGGAAGGACGTCTACTACGAGATCCAGTTCGGCCACCGGGTGGCCTTCGTCCGGGCGGCCGATGTGACGGTCCGCCCGTCCAACCGCTGACGGTCGCGGGTGCCCTTCCGGCCCGGAGCCGGGGGCACCCGCAGGGGATCAGCCCGCCTGGAACATCTCGGCGGGGAGCGGCTTGAGCAGCTGGTAGAGGTCGTCCGTGATGGGACGGTCCCAGCTGGCGATGGTGACGAGGACGCCGTCGCTGCGGTCGAACTGGGTGCAGGAGATACGGCTCTCCGAGCACTTCAGCCGGCGCACGATGAGCAGGTTGTCCTCGTGCATGACCGGGGTGTCCTCGGTCTCCAGCACCTGGACCGGCTCGTCGTTGCCGAGCGCGGCCAGCAGCTGCGCCACCTCGAAGGGCACCTGGCCCTCGTCCAGCTCCCGGGCGGGGGAGCCCTCGGGCAGATTGCCGATGATCATCGCCGGGCCGCGCCCGCCGAACAGGTCGTAGCGGAGGAAGACCCCCTGGCAACTGCCATCGGGCGCGGGCAGCAGCCCGGCCCCGAGGTCGCCCGGCCAGTCTCCGGGGTCCATGGCGAGGACGTCGAAGTCCGGCCCCGTGGGGGTGGCGGCGCTGCGGCGGCGGAGGAAGGACATGCCCACATCGTACGTGCACGGCGGCGGGTGGCATCCCCGGGGAGCCCCTCCCGTGCGGGGCCCGCCGCGCCCCCTTGGTAGCGTCACCGCGCCCGGGGCGGCACCCGGGGAACGTCCGGCGAGGGGGCCCGGGATGCGGAACGACACGCTCGACTACTGGAAGCGCGGCCTCGGTCACGTTCCGGAGGAGATCTGGGGCACGGAGGGCCTGCGGACGCTGATCCTCGCCGGCAACAGACTGACCTCGCTGCCCGGGCGGATCGGGCGGCTGGACGGCCTGCGGACCCTCGACCTCGGGCACAACGCGCTGACGTCCCTGCCGGACGAGCTGGGCGGGCTGAGCGGTCTGGACCGGTATCTGTACCTGCACGAGAACGTGCTGACCGAGCTCCCCGCCCCGCTGGGCCGGCTGACCCGGCTGCGCTACCTCAATGTCGGCGGCAACCGTCTGACGGAACTGCCGGACAGCATCGGGGACATGAGTGCTCTCGTCGAGCTGCGCGCCCAGCACAACCGCCTCGTCCGGCTCCCGGAGGGCACGGGCCGCCTCCGGGCGCTGCGCGAGCTGTGGCTGCGCGGCAACGCCCTGGAGGAGCTGCCCGGTTCAGTGGCACGGCTGGGCGAGCTGCGTGAACTGGAGCTGCGTGAGAACGCGTTCGCCGCCGTGCCCGGCGCGCTGCGGGGGCTGCCGCTGCTCCGCCGACTCGACCTGCGGGCCAACCGGCTGACGGCGCTGCCCGGCTGGCTGGCCGAGCTGCCGTCGCTGGAGAAGCTGGACCTGCGGTGGAACCCGCTCGATCCGGCGCCGCGGCTGCTGGACGCGTTGGCGGGACGGGGCTGCGCGGTGCTCGTCTGACGGTGCGTCGGCTCGGCGGCGCCGCGCCGCTACGGCCTATGTGAGGTCGAACTCGCCCTCCCGGGCGAGGTCCACGAAGGCGCGCCACTCCTCCGGGTTGAAGATCAGGGCCGGCACGTCGGGGGTGCGCCGGTCGCGCAGGGCGACGTACCCCTCGATGAACCCGATCTGGACGTCCCCCTTGCCCTGACTGCCCGACTGCCAGGTGGCGTTGGCCAGGTCGAGCCGTTGCCGCTCGTCGTCCACCAGGTGTTCGGTCGCGCTCTTCGCCACGTGCCGTTCCCCTCCCGGTCGCACGGTGTCCCGTCCCGCCACCCTAGCGAGCCCGCCGCGCCACGGACAGGCCGCCGCCGGGCACGGCGTCGACGCGGAGCAATTCAAGATCGCCCATACGGGTGGGGCAATCGTGGACCGCCCTCTTGACGCCCGTGGGCGATGGCTGATTCTTTTGCCCGGAGAGAAACTACCGAATGATCGGTCGGCACATCGGGGGTAGGGCGTCATGACGGGAGCCGGAACGCTCGACGCGGGGGAACGCCTGTCGCGCGAGGAACTGACGGTGCTCCAACAGGAGCGGCTGCGGGCCACCTTGCGGCACGCGTACGACAACGTGGCCTTCTACCGCGAGGCGTTCGACGCGGCCGGGCTCCGCCCCGAGGACTGCCGTTCGACCGCCGACCTCGCCCGCTTCCCGTTCACCACCAAGGGCGACCTCCGCGCCCACTACCCCTTCGGCATGTTCGCCGTGCCCGAGGACCGCGTCCGGCGCCTCCACGCGTCCAGCGGCACCACGGGCGAACCCACCGTCGTCGGCTACACCGAACGGGACATCGACACCTGGTCCGACGTCGTCGCCCGTTCCCTCCGCGCGGCGGGCGGGCGGCCCGGCGACAAGGTCCATGTGGCCTATGGATACGGCCTGTTCACCGGAGGCCTTGGCGCCCACTACGGCGCGGAACGGCTCGGCTGCACGGTGATCCCCGCCTCCGGCGGCATGACCGCCCGGCAGGTCCGGCTCATCCGCGACCTGCGGCCCGACGTCATCATGGTCACCCCCTCCTACATGCTCACCCTCCTCGACGAGTTCGAGCGCCAGGGCGTCGACCCCCGCTCCACCTCCCTGCGCGTGGGCGTCTTCGGCGCCGAGCCGTGGAGCGACGGGATGCGGCGGGAGATCGAGGAGCGGTTCGCCGTCGACGCGGTCGACATCTACGGCCTCTCCGAGGTGATCGGTCCCGGCGTCGCGCAGGAGTGCGTGGAGACCAAGGACGGGCTGCACATCTGGGAGGACCACTTCTACCCGGAGGTCGTCGACCCGGTCACGGGCGAGGTACTGCCCGACGGCGAGCACGGGGAGCTCGTCCTCACCTCGCTCACCAAGGAGGCCATGCCCGTCATCCGCTACCGCACCCGCGACCTCACCCGGCTGCTCCCGGGCACCGCCCGCGTCTTCCGCCGGATGGAACGGATCACCGGCCGCAGCGACGACCTGATCATCCTCCGGGGTGTGAACCTGTTTCCCGGCCAGATCGAGGAGATCGTCCTGCGCGTCCCGGGTGTCGCGCCCCACTTCCAGCTGCGGCTCACCCGCGAGGGCCGGATGGACCGGCTGACCGTACGGGCGGAGGCCCGTCCGGGGGCGACGCCGGAGCAGCGCGCGGCGGCCGTGGAGACGATCGCCCGGCGGGTGAAGGACGACGTGGGGGTCTCGGTGGCCGTGGAGATCGTGCCGCCGGAGACGCTGGAACGGTCGGTGGGCAAGATCAGGCGCATCGTCGACGAGCGTGGCGCGTAAGGAAGTCGCTCCTGTGCGGTGACCGGATGAGGTGAGAGGGCCGCTGACCGCGCCGGCCCGTCACGAAGGGTGCGCCGCGCGGCGCACCCTTCGCGTGTACGGGTTCGTCCGTCCGCCCGGTGTCAGGCGCGTGCCCTGCGGTGCTGGGCCGCCTTGGCGCGATTGCCGCAGGCCGCCATCGAGCACCACCGCCGGCGCCGCCCGGCCGAGTTGTCGAAGAACCGCGCGCTGCACCGCTCGCCCGCGCAGACGCGCAGCCGGTCACGGTCCGCACCGCCGAGGATCTCCACCGCGTCCACCGCGATCCGGCTCAGCGCGCCGCGTCCGTCCACGGGCAGGGCACCGGCCGTGAGCACGGGCACACCGTCGCGCACATCGAGCCGCGGCGGGCTCTCCGCGGCCCGGGCGAGCCAGCCGTTGAGGACCTCCTGCGAGGCGGCGGGAAAGGCGTCCCCCTCGACGACCGCGAGCAGCCCGGCGTCGACCGCCTCCCGCAGCTCGACGGCCTGGGCGAGCAGCGGCTCGTCGACGGGGATGCAGGCGGGTCCGATCCCGGCCGCCTCGAACCAGGTGGTCAGGTCCTCCGGCCGTCGCAGCAGTTCGCGGCCGGCCGCCCAGCGGTCGCGCCGGGTGTTGACGAAGTCGACGCTGATCCGGGCGCCGTACCAGACCCAGTCGCGGTCCTTCTCCTCTTGCTCCGCACTCATAACCCCATGTTAGGTTACCCGCCTCGGCAAAAGTAACCACATGACCGGTTACTCCGGTCCGGAAGGGGTGGGCGCGATGAGGGACGACACGGACGGCGCGGGAGGGGCACCGGGCGGGAGGAGCCCGGGCGCGGCCCGGATCTGGCTGCTGGCCCTGGGGATGTTCGCCATCGGGACGGACCTGTTCATCGTCTCGGGGCTGCTCCCGTCCGTCGCCGACGAGCTGGGGCTGTCCACGGCGGCCGCCGGCCAGACGGTGACGGTGTTCGCGCTGACCTACGCCATCGCCGCGCCGGTCCTCGCCGGGCTCACATCGGCCGTCGACCGCCGCACCCTGCTGGTCGTGGTGCTGATCGTGTTCGCCGCGGGGAACGGCCTGTCGGCCGTCGCCCCCTCCTACCCGGTCCTGCTGCTCAGCCGGGTCGTGGCGGGCGCCGGGGCGGCGCTGTACGCGTCCACCGCGTCGGCCGTCGCGGCCGGGATCACCGCCCCCGAACGGCGGGGACGCTCACTGGCCGTCGTCTACGCGGGCATGACGACGGCGATCGCCCTCGGCGTGCCCCTGGGCAGCCTGATCGGCGACTTCTCCTCGTGGCGCTGGGCGTTCGGGTTCGTCGCCCTGCTGGCCCTGGTCACCCTGGCCGGGCTCTGGCCCAGCCTCCCTTCGGTGCCGGGCCCCGGCCGGACGGGCATCCGGCGGCGCCTCGCGGCGGTGCGCATCCACCGGGCTCCCTCGGCACTGCTGACGACCATGCTCTGGGTGGTCGGGACGTTCGTCGTCTACACCTACCTGGGCACCCTGCTCGACCGGGCCGGGCACGTCGGCACCGCCGGACGCCCCTGGCTCCTGCTCCTCTTCGGCATCGGCAGCTTCGCCGGTGTGATGGCCGGCGGGCGCCTCGCCGACCGCGTCGACCCGCGCAGGGGTCTCGCCGCCTCGGTGGGCCTGCTCGCCGTCGTCCTGGCGGCGCTGGCGCCGGCCCTGCACTCCACTGCGGGCACGGCGGTGGCCCTCACCGTGTGGGGGCTGGTCCACTGGTCCTGCTTCCCGCTCATCCAGCACCGCCTGCTGACCCTCGGCGGCGACAACGGCGACATGCTGCTCGCCCTCAACAACAGCGCCGTCTACCTGGGCCAGACCCTGGCCGCCGCGGCCGGCGGCCTCCTCGCCGGCGCCGGACACCTGGGGTCGCTCCCCTGGACGGGCGCGGGCTTCGAGGTACTGGCCCTGCTGTCCCTGGCCGCGGGCACGACACGCGCGGGCCGCACCCGCACTCAGGGCCCGCGCGCGGCGCGGAGCGGCGGCAGCCCCGTTCCCGAGGGCGTGGGCTCTCCCGGCACGGCCGACTGAGCCGCCCGCCCGGTCAAGCAGCGCCGTCGGTGCCCAAGGGGTGATAGAGCGTGTGGGCCCGGGGCATGTCGACGGCCGCGTCTTCAGGCAGGTGGAGGAAGTGTTTGACCTGCCAGGCCTGTGTGCCGCGGGCTTGGCGGTTGGTGGTGGTCACCCACGGGGGATAGACGCGGAAGGCCCGTTTCCCGCCGGAACCGTTCGCCGACACGATGTCCCGCTCACGGAGCACGTCTCGCGGGAACACGAACTGCCCGAAGCGCTCGCCCTCGCGGGTACTGACGACGAAAAGATCAATGGGGTCCTCGGCATCGAAGGGCCGGATCGGCCCGCTCGCGGACCTCTTCCACACCGTGACGAACTGGCCGGCCTTCGTCGGAGTCGTTTTGGCCGCGCGGAACCTGACCGAGAGGCCGTTCAGCGTGAACTCGCAGGCCCCGTACTCGACACTCTCCGCTTCGGGCACCGGCTGTGAGCACGTGAACCCACCCGGGTCGTACACCAGCGTCTTCGCCCTCAGCAGATCATCGGGAATGCCCGGCTCGGGCGACCACGCGCCGAATTCCGAAGAGACTTCACTTTCCCTCGCCATTCCCGCCATTCTGCCAGATATCGAACGTGCGAACGAATGAGGCCGCCGGGGCTCCCGGTGCCGGCGGACCCGCGGAGCTGAGTACCCGTACTCATGCGCCCGCCTCGCCCGGCCGGGCAGCGTGGTGGTCATGAGCCTGCCTGTTGCCCCGCCCGTCGCCGACACCGCCGACGGCTCCCGGCGGCACCACCGTGCGAACCTCGGCGCCGACATCGGAGCCGGGTGCGGGCTGGTGTTCCTGGAGCTGATCGCCTTGGTGGTGATCTTCGGGCTCTGGTGGCTGTCCTGGTTCAACCTCGACCCGGAATCGACCGTCGAGGGCGACCCGTTGTGGGGCTACCTGATCGCCGCCGGCGGGGTCGGTGTCCTCTCCGTCGTGGCGGCCGGGATCGCCGCCCGCGCAAGGGCGATGGTGACCGTCGTCAGCCAGGGCGTCATGGCCACCCTGATCTGCGTCATCACCCTGGGCGGAGTGATGGCGCAGAACTACGAGGACACACGGGCCGCGTGCCGTGACACGCCGTCCGCACCGGCGTGCGACGACTGGTGACGGACGAGGTGACGGACCCGCCCGCCCGGCCCCACATGGCGGATCCCCTGTTGCGGAGCGGGGGACGCGGCCCGAGGCTGTGGAGGGGACCGGCGGCGGGGCACGCGGGCCGGGCAGAGGCGGTGGTGGGGGCGGAGCGGAAGGACGAGAGTCGTGATCGACCCCTTGCAGGTCCTGTGGTCGCCCGCCGGCGCCTCCATGCCGTCGCTGGGTTCCAACGCCCTGGCGGACGTCCATGACGGTGATACGCCGAACATCCGGATGCCGGTCCGCATGCTGTCCGTCGACACACCGGAAGTGACGGCGCGGAGCGCCACGGGCGCCGCCAACGTGGACGCGAAGTTCAAGCAGCTCGCCGAGTGGATCAGACAGGGCATCGCGCCCATCTCCCGTGACCTCGCCGAGTTCCTGCTGCCGAAGATCGACACAGGGCGTGCCGGAACGCTGCAGCTCGAACAGGGCACGGCCGCGGCCGAGTTCAACACGTCGAACATCACCAAGCGACTGATCGAGGGCGTGCCCGAGGGACAGCCTCCTCGCGACAAGCCGCGGAAGATCTTCGTCCGCACGGCCGACGACCCCTTCGACGACCACCACCGCCTGCTGGCCTATGTGGCGCCCGACTACTCGAAGGACGAACGGGCCGTTCTCACCCGGCGGCAGCGGGCCACCTTCAACCTCGACCTCATCGCCGAGGGCTGGGCCGCCACGTTCATCATCTTCCCCTCCATCCCCGGCGAACTCGACCTCCCCCTCACCCTGGAGGCCGCCGACAAGGCCGTGAAGGGCAAGAAGGGCATCTGGAAGAACCCCGAAACCCTTCTCGGTTACGAGTACCGAGCCGTCGAGAAGCTCCACGGTGTCACGCAGAAGATCGCCGAGGGGAAGCCCCTGAGGCCGGGGGAATCCTTCTCCTGGCGTCAGCGGTACTGCGCGGACATGCGCACCCGCGAGCTCTTCGGCCCCGAGGACTACTTCCGGGTCCCGCCCGTGTACCGGCTCTGGTTCTGGCCCGCGGACGTGAACGAGGCCGTGGGGCGTCTCAACCTGGTGCCGTCGAGGGAGCTCGGGGGCGGGGGCCGCGGGCGGTAGCGAGGGCCGCGGGCGGTAGGCGCCCTCCCCCGCGGGACGCGGCGGCGCACTACCGGGAGACCGGGGCGCACCGCGTGCCGGAGGCGACGGGGACGCGGATCGAGCGGGTGCTCGTCGACGGGGCGGACGCGGTGGTGACGGGTGAGCTGCGGCTGACGGCGCGGCCGACGGGACGGACGTACCGGGCGCGGTTCGCGCTGCGCCTGACGGTGGAGAACGGGCTGGTGACGCGGCATCACATGTACGAGGACAGCCTCGCGGCGGAGCAGGCGTTCGAGGGGTGAGGGTCCGGCACGGCGTTTACCCCGGGCCGGCCCCCGGGACCCGGCCGCGGGTGGCGCGGGTGTGCTGCAACGCGGCGACCTGGCGGTAGAGTTCGCCGGCCTCGGCGGTGCGGCCGAGCTGTTGCAGACAGCGGGCCTCGTCGTTGCGGCTGGCGAGGGCGTCCGGGTGGTCGGCGCCGAGGACGCGCTGCCGGGCCTGGGCCACGTCGCGGTAGACGGCCAGGGCGTCGGTCCAGCGGCCGAGCCAGCCGAGGCCGACGGCCACTTCGCGGCGGCTGACGAGGGTGTCGGGGTGGTCGGCGCCGAGGACGCGCGCGCGGAGGGCGCAGACGTCGCGGGCCTCGGCGAGGGCTTCCTCCCAGCGGCCGAGGCGGCCGAGGTTGACACCCATGCCGTGCCGGGCGCGGAGGGTGTCGGGGTGGTCGTGGCCCTGGACCCGGGTGCGGTCGTCGATCAGGGCGCGGTACAGCTCCAGCGCCTCGGCGCTGCGGCCGAGGCGGCCGAGGCAGATGCCGGCCTCGTAGCGGGCGGCGAGGGTGTCGGGATGATCCGGGCCGAGCACGCGGGTGCGGGCCTCCGCGACGTCGCGGTAGGTGCGCAGGGCGTCGCTCCACCGGTCCAGCTGGCCGAGGGTGTAGGCGACCTCGTAGCGGGTGACGAGCGTGTCGGGGTGGTCCGGGCCCAGCACCCCGGCCCGGGCGACGGCGACGTCCTGGGCCATCCGGTACGACTCCTCCAGCAGCCCCAGTCTGCTGAGGCTGAAGGCGAGGTTGTGGGCACAGCGGAGGGTGTCGGGGTGGTCGGGGCCCATGATGCGTTCGCGGGCCGTCAGCACGTCGGCGTACACCTCCCGGGCCTCGAAGTGGCGGCCGAGCCGGCCGAGGACGTACGCCGTCTCCTGCCGGGCCGCGAGCGTGTCGGGGTGGTCGGGGCCGAGCACCCGGGACCGGGCGGCGGCGGTGCGGGCGAACTCGCGGAGCGCTTCCTCGGGGCGGCCGAGGCGGCTGAGCGAGAAGGCCACCTCGTAGCGGCTGGCGAGGGTGTCCGGGTGGTCCGGGCCGAGCAGCCGTTCCCGGTCGGCGACCACGGCCCGGTGTGTCTCGCCCGCCTCCGCCCAGCGGCCCGCCCGGCCGAGGCGCAGGCCGCCGGTGTGCCGGGCGGCGAGCTCGTCGAGCACGCCGGCGGGCACGGGTCCCGGTACGGGCGCGGACGGCGACGGGCGTTCCGTCCCGGCGGAGAGGAGCGCGCCCGTGCCGAGGGAGAGGCGCGGGTCCGCGCCCGGCGTCGCGCGGGCCGGCGCGTCGCGCCACGGCGCGGTCCAGGTGCCGGTCAGCACGGCGGAGGGGTCGTGCGGCGGCGTCACGGTGCCGGTGCCCGCGGCCTTGGAGCCGGTGGTCATATTGCGGGCCCAGGCGGGGAGCCGGGGCGGCTCGGCCGGGCGGAAGCCGTCCTGGCCGGGGCGCGGCAGCCCCTCCGCCTGGAAGGCCCGGCCCGCCGTGGCCCCGGGGCGCGGCCGCGCCCCGGTGAGCCGGTGGACGAGTTCCGCGGCGTCGTCGGGACGGTCGTCGGGGTCCTTGGCGAGCAGGTCGAGGATGAGGCGTTCGAGCACCTCGGGCAGCTCGGGACGGAATTCGCGCGGGGGCCGGGGCGCGGTGTCGCGGTGGCCGACGAGCACCGCCCAGGCGTCGTCCATGTCGAACGGCGGGGTGCCGGTGGCGACCTCGTACAGCACACAGCCCAGGGAGTACAGATCGCTGCGGTGGTCGACGGCGCGCGCGCCGATCTGCTCGGGCGACATGTAGTGCGGGGTGCCCATGGCGATGCCGGTGCCGGTGAGCCGGGCGGTGAAGCCGATGTCGTGCCCGAGGCGCGCTATGCCGAAGTCGCATATCTTCACCGTGCCGTCGGTCAGCCGCATGATGTTGGCCGGCTTGAGGTCGCGGTGGACGATGCCCTGGCGGTGGGTGTGGGCGAGGGCCGCGCCGACCTGTTCGGCGATCTCGACGACCTCGGGGACGGGGAGCGGGTGCTGCTTGTTGTCCTCCAGGAGCTGGCTGAGGTTGCGCCCGTCGAGGAGCTCCATCACCAGGTAGAGGACGCCGTCGCTCTCGCCGAAGTCGTGCACGACGGTGATGCCGCGGTGCTGGAGCGAGGCGGCGACGCGGGCCTCGCGGCGGAAGCGCTCGCGCAGCACCCTCAGGTAGGACTGTTCGTGCTGCGGGCCCAGCGGCTTGAGGCACTTGACGGCCACGTGCCGGCCGAGGGACTCGTCGCGGGCGCGCCAGACCTCTCCCATGCCGCCCCGCCCGATCCTGTCGAGCAGCTGGTACCTGCCCTGGATCAGCCTGGTCTCCGCCATCCCCGCCCCGCCGCCCCGTCGACTACGCCGTGCCGCCCCCGGCCCACTCCAAGTATGGCGGGCCGTCCCAGCGGCTTGTAGGGCGACGGGAACGGCTCACGGGGGCGCGGACGGGGGTCCGCCCGCCGGGAAAGGCCGAGGGCCCGCCGCCTCCGGGGAGGCGGCGGGCCCTCGGCGGGGGCTCAGCGGGCGGCGTGCCGGCGGTGCCGGCCGGGGCGCCGGGGACCGCCCGGCCCGGGCACGTCCGCGTACCCGCCGTGCCGGGCCTCCAGCTCGGCCCGCTCCTGCTCCAGGCCGAACCGGCCCAGCAGCGGGATCCGGTCCAGCCGCGGCAGCAGCCAGGCGTGCCACACCCCCGTGACGAAGAGGATCGCCGACCCGGCGACCAGGACCGACCCGAAGGTGTCCGTCGGGTAGTGGGCGCCGATGTACATACGGGAGAAGGCGACCAGCAGCACCGCGAGGACGCCGCAGACGGCGACGGTGCGCCGGTGGCGGGACTCCCGGAAGAGGAAGTACACGGCGATGGCCATCGCCACGGTGAAGGCGGTGTGGCCGCTGGGGAAGCTGTTGGAGCCGATCTCCGGGTCGAGGGAGAACTGCCGCGGCGGCCGCTCGCGGGCGACGAGGGCCTTCGCGATCTGGGTGCTGTTCCAGCCGACGGCGACCACGAGGAAGGTGGCCACGGCCTGGATCGGGCGGCGCCGGGCGATCAGCAGCCAGCCGCTCCACAGCGCAAGGATGATCACGCCCGCGACGGGCGAGGCCAGGTAGCTGACGCCCTCCATCACGTTGTTCAGCCAGCCGGTGCGGGTGTTGGTCTGGATCGTGCGGTCCATGTCCAGGTCGTGCGGCTGGATCAGGGACGTGTGGGCGGCGGTCAGCCCGAGCACGATCGCTGCCGCGAACAGCAGGACGGAATTGCGCAGCCAGTGGCGCACATAGGGCATGGGTGGGGCGTCCTTCGTATCGGCAGGGCGGCGCCGGGGGGCGGCAGCACGCGCTTGATGACGAGTACGTGCCGCATGCTCCGGGAGGACCGGTGCGGCCGTACTACAAAAACTACACGCGTGAGCGGGTGTCCCCCCAAGCGCGGCCGTCACACCCACGGATCACGGGGACACCTCGCACCCGAACGGTCACGGAGCGTCGCCTTCCTTGCCGGGCGGCAGCAGTCCCTGCGCCACGGCCGCGTCGCGTACCTCCCCGTACAGGGCGGTGAGCGCGTCGCTCACGCCGACGCGAGGCAGCTGCAACCGGTCCAGGTCGTCGGCGTCGGCGCCGACGTCCGCCCACCCCTGGCCGGTGAGATACCTCATCAGGGCGGGGTTCAGCCGGTCCACCCCGCGCACCAGGCGGGACTCGGGGGTCTCCCCGCGCTCGTACTCGTGCCAGAGGGCGAGCAGCTCGTCGCCGAGGCCGTCCGGGAGGCCGGTGAAGCGGCGCCGGGCCACTTCCTCCTCCGTGCGGGCCTTGTCGGCGGCGGCGTCGCCGTCCGTCCGCCAGGCGGACGGATCGCCCGCCTCGATCTCCACCACGTCGTGCAGCAGGCACATCTTGATCATCCTGGACAGGTCGAGGGCCCCGCCGTGCTCCCGCTCGAACCGGGTGTGCAGCGCCCAGCAGACCATCGCGAGGTGCCACGAGTGCTCGGCGACGCTCTCCCTGCGGGACGCCGTGGCGTTGTTGTGCCGCTCGACCTCGCGCAGGCGCGCGGTGAACGTGATGAAGTCCAGCCGGCCGCGCAGCTCGTCGTCCATGTGGTCCTCCCCCGGAGCTCAGTGGATCACCATGATCCTAAACTCGCCCGGATGACGAGGAGTCCGCGGCCGGCGGACGTCCGCCGCGGGGCGGCGCGCCGAGGGTGCGCGCCGCCGCCGCGGGCCGTCGGTCATCTCCCGGCGCCCGCCTCCGCGACGCCGATGCGCAGCAGCCGCGCCATGACGCCGGGCAGTTCGCGCGCCCGGCCGCTGTCGGCGGCGCGCCAGGCGACGTGGGCGTCGGGGCGGACCAGGACGCAGCCGTCCGCGGCGACTTCGCGGACCTCGGCCCAGGCTCCGTACGGGTCGCGCAGGCCCTCCGGGGAGCCGATGACGCGGACGGTGAGCTCGACGCCGGTGAGGCGGGCGGCCTCGCGGGCGGCGGCGTGCCAGGCTTTGCCGCCGGGGCCGGTGAGCAGGACGAAGGTGCCGTGGCCGACGATGTCGAGGGTGGAGCAGCGGCGGCGGCCGTCCTCCAGCCAGGCGTGCGGGACGTGGGCGCCGGGCCAGGTGGTGGGCCGGTAGTAGAGCTCGGGGTCGCGGTCGGGGTCCGGTTCCGGGGTGTGGTCCGGGACCGTGGCGCCGGTCCGGTAGCGGTAGCCGAGTTCGACGCCGTGCGCGTTGACCTGGTAGTTGATGCGGCGGGTGGCGGCGGCGAGGGCCTCGCCGCGGGCGCGGGCCTCCTCGGTGTCGTCGTGCAGGGAACCCAGGATGCGGAGTTGTTCGCGCGCGCTCTGGCCCTCGGTGAAGCCCAGGGCCTGCGGGACGGCGAGGAGGTCCGCCATGCTGCGGAAGGCCCGGTCGACGACCTGCCGGCCGACCGGGTGCCGTTCGCTGTGGTAGGTGTCCAGCAGTCCGGGTCCGGCCGGGCCGTCCAGGACCAGCTTGAGCTTCCAGCAGAGGTTGAACGAGTCGGCGACCGCGGAGTTCAGCCCCAGGCCGTTGGTGGGCGGCCCCTGGTGGACGGCGTCGCCGACGCAGAACACGCGCCCGGCGGAGTACCGTTCGGCGACCGTCCCGTTGACCTCCCAGGGGGAGATGTTCTTGATGCGGACGGGGATCGAGTCGTCGCCGATGCTCTCCCGGATGCGCGCCAGGACCGCCTCGTGGTCGTCGAGGTCGAGGGGCTCGTCCGGGTGTGGGAAGGAGAGGAAGACCCACTCGTCCCAGGGCCGGACGCTGACGAAGACCCGGCCGTCGGTGGGGGGACGGCCGGGGACGGCGCCCACGTAGAGGATGCCGGGCCGGTGGGCGGCGTAGCGGCTCAGGTCGGCCTCGAACCAGACGGAGACGGCCTGGGCGACCCCGTCGGCGCCGGTGAGGCCGAGGCCGAGCTGCCGGAGGACGCGGCTGCGGGCTCCGTCGGCGCCGACGAGGTAGTCGGAGCGGACGGTGTACTCGCGGCCCGACCCGCGGTCGCGGACCAGCGCGGTGACGCCCTTCTCGTCCTGCGTCAGGGACAGGAACTCCTGGCCGAAGCGGAGTTCGCCGACGCCGGCCTCCTCGACCGCCTCGGCGAGGATCGGTTCCAGCAGGTGCTGCGGCAGGTTGCACATCCGGGCGGGGCTGGCGGCCCGGTAGTCACCGATCCGGTCCGGGCCGTTGCCGTAGGCGTCGAGCCGGGCGACCTCGGTGCCGGTGAAGGTGGACATGAACACGTGGTTGGCGAGGAGTTCGGGCGGGGTCGCCCGGTCCAGCACCCGCTGTTCGACGCCGAGGTCGCGCAGGATCTCCCCGGTGCGCTGGTTGAGCAGGTGGGCGCGGGGGGTGTGGGCCGTCCCGCGGTGCTTGTTGACGAGGAGGTGGCGGACGCCGTACCGGGACAGGGCGAGGGAGGCGGCGAGGCCCGCGGGGCCGCCGCCCACGATGAGGACGGGGACCCGGACGTCGGCGGTGTCCCCGGCCGGGTGGTCACAGGCCGGCATCCGCGCTCCCTCCGGTCTTGCGGGCGTATCCGGCGTAGATGACGGAGATGTCGGTGCTGGTGCCCAGCCGGAACTCGCGGCCGAGTTCGCCGTAGGAGATGTGGCCGCGGGCCCGGCGGCGGAGCAGCCGGAGCACCTCCAGCGGGCGGCGGCTGGAGGAGAAGCCGGCCTGGCCCTGGTTGCGCAGGCCGTGCCGGCCGAAGATCCGGTAGAGCTCGTCGGGTTTGATGAACTGCCGCCAGACGTGCAGGTCCTTCTCGGCCCAGCTGACGGCCGGCCAGTCCTGGGCCATCTTCACCATGACCAGCCAGGAGGCGAAGGTCCGGTTGATGGTGTCGTAGAGGTAGTGGCCGCCGGGCCGCAGCACCCGGACCGCCTCGGCGACGGCCCGGTCGACGTCGGTGACGTGCTCCAGGGTGTCGCAGCAGTAGACCAGGTCGAAGCTGTGGTCCGGGAAGGGCAGTTGCTCCGCGGTTCCCTGCTGGTAGGTGATGTCGAGTCCCTGCCCGGCGGCGTGCTTGGCCGCGGCGTCCAGGGACGGCCTGGACGGGTCGATGCCGGTGACACGGCAGCCGGCCCGGGTGAACTCCTCGGCGAGCAGGCCGCCGCCGCAGCCGATGTCGAGGACGGACAGGCCGTTCAGGTCCATCCGCAGCCGCCGGGTGAGGACGTCGTGGAAGTAGGCGAAGCGGGCGGGGGTGAACTCCTGGAGCGTGGCGAACGGGCGGTCGTCGCGCCACCAGGAGTCCGGCTGGTCGTAGACCTCGTTGTTGACCCTCATGGGTGCGTCCTCCTCGGATTCAGGGCAGCTTGACGATCGGGCGGCGGACGTCGAACCAGACGGCCAGGTCGAGCACGCGCTCGAAGGCGTCGCGCGCGTCGCGGCGGACGGCCTCGGGCGCGCCGTGGGCGGCGTCGCGGAGGGCGGCGCGGTCGAAGAACGCGACGGCCTGGTGGTCCTCGGCCAGCAGGTCGGAGACCTGCCGCTGGAGCGCGGAGACGTAGCGGAGCTCCTGCGTCCGGGGGTACAGGGCCTTGACGCGCTCGGCGACGGAGCGCGGCAGGACGTCCCGGGTGGCGCTGCGCAGCAGGCTCTTCTCGCGGCCGTCGTGGGTCTTCATGGCCCAGGGGGTGTTGTAGACGTACTCGACGATCCGGTGGTCGCAGAAGGGGACGCGGACCTCCAGACCGACGGCCATGCTCATCCGGTCCTTGCGGTCCAGCAGCATGGGCAGCAGGCTCGTGAGGTGGACGTGGCAGAACTCACGCATGCGGCGTTCCCGCGCGTCCTCCCCCGGCACCTCGGGTATGGCGGCCACGGAGTCGGCGTACCGCTGGGCCCAGTAGCCGGGCACGTCCAGGGTGCGGAGCAGCAGGTCGGGGTCGATGAGCTTGGTGGGGTGGCCGGACGGGTCCAGCGACGAGGCGGTGACCCAGGGGAACATGGCGCGTTCCTGGACGGCGGGGATGTGGAACCAGGGGTAGCCGCCGAAGACCTCGTCGGCCGACTCCCCCGACAGGGCGACGGTGGAGTGCTCGCGGATCGCCTTGAACAGCAGGTAGAGCGAGTTGTCGGCCTCGCCGAAGCCGAACGGCAGGTCGCGGGCGGTGACAACGGCCCTGCGGACCGCGGGGTCGGCGAGCTGCTGGTGGTCGAGGCGGATGTCCTGGTGGAGGGTGCCGACGTGCCGGACGACGTCCCGGGCGAAGGGGGCGTCCTGGGTGTCGTGCAGATCGTCGGGGGCGAACTCCTCGCTCTGCGTGAAGTCGACGGTGAACGTGCGGGTCCGCCCGCCCTGTTCGGCCAGGTGCCGGCCGGCCAGGGCGGTCAGCGCGCTGGAGTCCAGGCCGCCGGAGAGCAGGACGCACTGGGGGACGTCGGCGACGAGCTGCCGGGCGACGGTGTCGTCGAGCAGCTCGCGGATCCGGCGCACGGTGGTCTCCGTGTCGTCCGGGTGCTCCCTGGCCTCCAGGGTCCAGTAGACGTGTTCCCGCAGCCCGCCGCGGTCGACGGTGACGACGGTGCCGGGCCGTACCTCGCGCATGCCCGACCAGACGGCCCGCCCGGGGGCCTTGACGAAGCCGAACAGCTCGCGGAGGCCGTCGGCGTCGACCACCGGCTCGACCAGGGGGTGGGCGAGGAGGGCCTTGGCCTCGGAGCCGAAGACCACACCGTCCTTGGTGGGGTGGTAGTGGAGGGGCTTGATGCCGAGCCGGTCGCGGATGAGGACGAGCCGTTCGGTCCTGCTGTCCCAGATGCCCAGGGCGTACATGCCGTTGAGCCGGTCGGCGACGCCCGGGCCCCACTCCAGGTAGCCGCGGAGGACGACCTCGGTGTCGCTGGCCGTGCGGAACACGTGCCCGAGGCGCCGGAGTTCGTCGCGGAGCTCGGTGAAGTTGTACGCCTCACCGCTGTAGGTGAGGGCCACCGGCCCGTCGTCGGTCTGCGCGACCATGGGCTGGACGCCGCCCTCGATGTCGATGACGGCCAGCCTGCGGTGGCCCAGTGCGGCGTGCCGCGACAGCCAGGTGCCCTCGGCGTCGGGGCCGCGGCAGGCCATCGTGTCGTTCATGGCCCGCAGTACGGGCCCTTCGCCCTCCAGGTTGCGCTGGAAGGAGATCCAGCCTGCGATACCGCACATGGTTGCCCACGCCCTCTTTTCCGGTCGTTCCCGCTCGTGTCGTTCGGTCGTTCGGTCGTTCGTGTCGCGGCGCCGCCCGGTGTCGGCCCCGCCGCCGTCATCCCTGCCCCGGTGCCCCGCGGTTCAGCGCCGGGTGGTCATGTAGGTGCGCAGCCCGTCGATGTGCGACCGGCCCGTCGGCGCGAAGAAGAACCGGTCGAGGGCGTACCGCACGGGGCCGAGGCTCCAGGGGGCGCGGAGTTCGGCGGCCCAGCGCCAGCGGAGCCGGGATCCGTTCGGGGCCGGTTCGACCTCGTAGTCCTCGACCAGCCGCCGGAAGATCGGGCGGGACGCCTCGACCCCGGTGAAGGTCTTGCGGTGTCCGTCGTCCCAGCGGTAGAAGCGCTCCTTGAGGACGAAGTTGCCGCTCATGTTGATCTCGCGGGTGGTGCCGACGCCGAAGGGCCGTTCGGACGTCCAGCGCAGCTTCTCCATGCCCCGGGTCCAGCTCGACGCCTCGTCGCCGGTCAGTACGGCCCAGGTCTCCTCGGGCGGGAAGGGCAGGTCGACGGTGCGCGTGTGGCGCATGGGCGCCGAGGTGAGGAACGCGTCGCCCGCTTCCTCGATGGGGTACCAGCGGTGTGCCATGGCCGGGTTCCTCCGCTCAGCGGGCCGCGCGGGCGCGGAAGAGGCCGACGCAGCCGCGCACGACCAGTTCGTGGTCGGTGAAGTGCTCGGTGAGCTGGTCGCGCAGGTCGTCGAGGCTGTCCTCGGCGTTGTGGAACACGCCCTTGGCGTTGAGCCTGTCCATCAGCGAGCGGCCGGCGCGGGTGACGGGGACGCCCTGGGAGAGGACCGTGCTGCCGAAGACATAGCCGCCGGGCCGCACGGCCTGTGCCGCGTGCCGGAAGGCGATGCCCTTCTCGCGCAGGCTGCCGGGGATGCAGTGCAGCAGGAAGCTCAGGGCGACCGAGTCGAAGGAGGCCTCCGGCACCGGCAGCGGTTCGAGGGCGTTCCCCCGGACCTGGGTGGTGCGGTAGCGCTTCAGACGGCGGGCCGTGTAGGCGAGGGTGCTGGGGTTGAGGTCGACGAGGGTGATGTCCGGGTCGGGGCCCGGGAAGGGGCAGTGGTCCAGCAGGTAGCCGGTGCCGACGCCGACCTCCAGGTGCTTTTCACCGGCGCAGGTCTCGTACATCCGGTGGAAGTTGCGCGGCGAGCAGCGCCAGAACAGGGGCGCGCTGCCGCGGAAGACGACCAGGTCGTAGAAGGCGAGCGCACGCCGGTGGTAGGAGGCCTGGCCGTCGATGACGGCTTGGTCCACGGGTTCCGGCCGGACCTGATCGATGCTCATGGGTGTGGTGTCCTTCGCTGTGGTTGGTGGACGGTACGGGTTCGGGTGGTGCGGTCTCAGGCCGGGCCGAGCAGGCCGAGGACGGCCCGCAGGGTGGTGGCGGCCCGGTCGCCGGCCAGGGTGAAGTGGTCTCCGGGCACCTCGGCGGTGTCCCGGGCGGGTGGCCACACGGCCTGCCAGCCGTCGGCGGGGAAGGCCGGCAGCGGTTCGGCCGCCCGGAGGTGGAGGACGGGTGTGGTCAGCGGTTCCGGCCGCCAGCCGGTGAACAGCCGGTCGTAGCCGCCCATCGCGGTCAGGCAGGTGTCGTCCCAGCGGTCGTCGCCGGGGCCGAGGGAGCCTCCGCCGGTGCGCAGTTGCCGTCCGATCTCCTCCTGGATCGCGGTCAGTGCCGCGCTGCCCGGCAGGTAACTGTCGAGCAGGACGACCGCGCGCGGCGGGGTGCCCTGTGCTTCCAGCCGGGCGGCGACGGCGTGGGCGATCCAGCCGCCCGCGGAGTGGCCGAGGAGGGTGAACGCGCCGTCGGGGGCGCAGCGTTCGACGTCGTCCGCGTGGTGGCGGGTGAGCGCTTCGAGGCTCTCCGGAAGGTCCTCGTCGCGGACGAAGCCGGGTGCGGGCAGCGCCCACAGCTCGGCCCCGCCGCGGGCCGCCGCGGCGAGCCGGGCGTACTGGTGGGCGGCGGAGCGGCCGGCGAACGACGGGAAGCAGAGCAGGCGGGTGTCCGCCGGGCCGCGGGAGAGCCGGACGGGCTCCGGGCGGGCGGTGCTCCGCTCCCCCGAGCCGAAGGTCCGACGGAACCGGGAGGCGGTCCTCAGCAGGCCCTGGAAGGCGGCGAACTCACCCAGTTCCCCGGCCCGGAGGGCGAGTGCGGCGAGAGTGCCGTCGCCGGTCCCGGTGCCGGGCTCGCCGGCCGGCTCCTCCTCCAGGGCGGCCAGCAGGTGGGCGGAGAGCGCCTTGAGGGTGGGGTGGTCGAAGACCAGCGAGGAGGAGAGGGTCAGTCCGGTGGCCGTCTGGAGGGCGGCGCGGAGTTCGGCGGCGGCGAGCGAGTCGAAGCCGAGCTCGGGGAGGCCGACGCTCGCCTCGACCGCCTCGGTGGTCGGGTGGCCGAGGACGGCGGCGATGTGCGTGGCGGCCAACTCCGTTATCAGTTCCTCCCGTTCGCCTCCGGGGAGGGACAACAGACGCTCCCGGAGGGACGACGCCGGGGCCGGTTCGGCGGGGACGTTCACGGCCGGGGTGTCCGGGCCCGGGGTGGAGGTGGAGACGGTGTCGGGCCAGTAGCGCTGCCGCTGGAAGGCGTACGTGGGCAGTTCGACGCGCCGCGCGCCGTGCTCCGCGTGGAACCGCGACCGGCCGGGGCCGTCCGCGCCGCGCGCCTGGGCCCGGGCGAGGGCCGTGATCACGCCGGTAGCCTCGTCGTGGCCGTGCCGGAGCAGGGGCACGGCCGCGGCGGCGGTGTCCCCTCCGGCCAGGCCGTCCCGGACCAGCGCCGACAGGACGCCGCCGGGGCCCAGTTCGAGGAAGGTCGTCACGCCGTCCGCCGCCAGCTGCCGGACGCCGTCGTGGAACCGCACCGGGCGGCGGATGTGGCGCACCCAGTAGTCCGGGGAGCACACCTCGTCCGGCGAGGCCGTCGCGCCGGTCACGTTGGACACCAGGGGGACGCGCGGCGCGTGGTAGGTGAGCCCGGCCGCGACGGCGGCGAACCCGTCCAGCACCTCGTCCATGAGCGGCGAGTGGAACGCCCGCGTCACCCTGAGCCGCTTGACGCGCGCGCCGCGGGCGGCGAAGGCCTCGGTCACCCGGTCCACGTCGGCGCCCGGGCCCGAAACGACGGTGGCCGACGGGCCGTTGAGCCCGGCGATGCCGGTCGTGCCGTCGACGGAGAGCTCGGCGAGGACGGCGGTCACCTCGTCCTCTCCGGCCTCGACCGCCGCCATGGCGCCGTCGGGCGACGACGCCCGCATCAGCCGGCCGCGGGCGGCGACCAGGGCGCAGGCGTCCTCCAGGGACAGCACGCCGGCCACGCAGGCGGCCGTCAGTTCGCCGACGGAGTGCCCGCCGAGCCGGTCGGGGACGACGCCCCAGCCCTCCAGCAGCCGGGCGAGCGCGACGCCGGTGGCGAACAGCGCGGGCTGGGTGTACGACGTGTCGTCCAGGAGCGCGGCCTCGGGCGTGCCCTCCTCGGCGAACATCACGTCCCGCAACGGGCGTTCCAGGTGCGGGTCCAGGTGGTCGCACACCTCGTCCAGCGCGCGGGCGAAGGCGGGGAACGCCGCGTACAGGGCGCGGCCCGCGCCCGGCCGCTGGCTGCCCTGGCCGGGGAAGAGGAACGCGGTTCTGCCCCCGGCGGCGACCTCGCGGACGACGTGCGGCGCCGGGGTGCCGGCGGCCAGCGCGGCGAGTCCGGTGAGCAGCCCTTCGCGGTCGGCGGCGAGCACGGCGGCCCGGTGTTCGAGCGCGCTGCGGGTGGTGGCGAGCGCGTACCCGACGTCCAGCGGGTCCAGCTCCGGGCGGGCGGCGACGAACGCGTGCAGGCGCTCGGCCTGGGCGCGCAGCGCCTGGTCGGTGCGGGCGGAGACCGGGCAGGGGACGAGTGCGGGGGCGTGCCCGTCCCGTGCGGGCTCCTCGGGCGCGGTCTCCGGCGGTGCCTGTTCGAGGATGACGTGCGCGTTGGTGCCGCTGATGCCGAACGAGGAGACGCCCGCCCGGCGGGGGCGGCCGGCGTCGGGCCACGGCCGGGCGTCGGTGAGCAGGGAGACCGCGCCGGACGACCAGTCCACGTGCGGGGTGGGCTCGTCGGCGTGCAACGTCCTGGGCAGGACGCCGTGTTCCATCGCCTTCACCATCTTGATGACGCCCGCGAGGCCGGCCGCGGCGGCCGTGTGGCCGATGTTGGACTTCACCGAGCCCAGCCACAGCGGCCGGTCCGCGGGCCGGTCCCCGCCGTACGCGGCGAGCAGCGCCTGGGCCTCGATGGGGTCGCCGAGGGGGGTGCCGGTGCCGTGGGCGTCCACGGCGTCCACGTCGGCCGGGGCCAGCCGGGCGTTGGCGAGCGCCTGGGCGATGACGCGCCGCTGGGACGGGCCGTTGGGGGCGGCGAGGCCGTTGCTGGCGCCGTCCTGGTTGGTGGCCGTGCCCCGGACGAGGGCGAGCACGGGGTGGCCGTTGCGCCGCGCGTCGGACAGCCGCTCGACGAGGAGCAGTCCCGCCCCCTCGCCCCAGGCGGTGCCGTCGGCGTCCGCCGAGAACGCCTTGCAGCGCCCGTCGGGCGCCAGTCCGCGCTGCCGGGAGAACCCGACGAACGCCTGTGGGGTGGACAGCACCGTCACCCCGCCCGCGAGGGCGAGCGTCGACTCGCCCGAGCGCAGCGACTGGCAGGCCAGGTGCAGGGCCACCAGCGAGGAGGAGCAGGCCGTGTCGACCGTGACGGCCGGGCCCTCCAGGCCGAAGGTGTAGGCCAGCCGTCCGGAGATCACGCTGGCGGCGTTGCCGGTGAGGACGTACCCCTCCAGCCCCTCGGCGGTGCCCGCCACGAGCGACGTGTAGTCCTGCCCGCTGGAGCCGGCGAACACGCCCGTGCGGCTGCCCCGCAGCGACTTCGGGTCGATGCCCGCGCGCTCGAACGCCTCCCACGCGGTCTCCAGCAGCAGCCGCTGCTGGGGGTCCATCGCCAGCGCCTCGCGGGGGCTGATGCCGAACAGCCCCGCGTCGAACCGGTCGGCGCCCTCGATGAAGCCGCCCTCGCGGGTGTAGGTGGTGCCCGGGTGGGCCGGGTCCGGGTGGTACAGGGCGTCGACGTCCCAGCCGCGGTCGTCGGGGAACGGGGTGATCGCGTCGCCCCCGGCGTCCACCAGCCGCCACAGGTCCTCCGGGGAGGCGATCCCCGCCGGGAAGCGGCACGCCATCGCGACGACGGCGATCGGCTCGTCGTCCGCCCCCGCCGCCACGGCCAGGGGGGCCCTCTCGCCGCCGCCCAGGAGCTCCGCGAGGAGGTGGCGGCCCAGCGCCTCGGCGCTCGGGTGGTCGAAGACCACCGTCGCCGGGAGCGGCAGGCCGGTGGCCGCGCGCAGCCGGTTGCGCAGTTCCACCGCGGTGAGCGACACGAACCCCAGCTCGTTGAACGGCCGTTGGGGCTCGACCGTCACGTCCTGCCCGAGCACGGCCACGGCGTGCGCGGCCACCATGTCCACCAGCACCCGCACTTGTTCCGCCTCGGGCAGCGCGTCGAGCCTGCGGCGCAGCGCGGACGCGGCGGTGTCCGGCTCGTCCGCCGCCTCCTCCTCGCCCTGCCGCCCCGCCGGCAGCGGGGCAGGGTGGGTGGCGGTGTCCGGCCGGGTCTCCACCCAGTAACGGCGGTGCCGGAAGGCGTAGGTGGGCAGGTCGACGAGGCGGCGGGAGGCGGGCGGGAAGGCGGGCGTCCAGTCCACGGCGAGGCCGCGGGTGTGGGCCTCGGCCATGGAGGTGAGGAAGCGGCGCCAGTCGCCCTCGTCGCGGCGCAGCGAACCGACGGCCACGGCCGGGGTGTCCGCCTCCTGGGCGGCCTCCTCGATGCCGACGGTGAGGACGGGGTGCGGGCTGCACTCGACGAACGCGCCGCGGCCCCGGTCGAGGAGGTCGCGGACGACGGGCTCGAAGCGGACGGTCTCGCGGAGGTTGCGGTACCAGTAGTCGGCGTCCAGGCCGGCGGTGTCCGTCACCTCGCCGGTGAGCGTGGAGTGGAAGGGGACGGTTCCGGTGCGGGGGGCGAGGTCGGCGAGGTCGGCGAGGATCCGGTCGCGGACGCGTTCGACCTGGGCGGAGTGGGAGGCGTAGTCGACGGGTATCCGCCGGGCGCGGATCTCGCGGGCCTCGCAGCGGGCCAACAGCTCTTCCAGGGCGGCCGGTTCGCCGGAGACGACCGTGGACAGCGGTCCGTTCACGGCGGCGACGGACACCCGGTCGCCGAGCCCGTCGAGCAGGTCCGCTACGGCGTCGGCGCCGAGGGTCACGGCCACCATGCCGCCGGCGCCGGAGAGGATCTCGCCGATGGCCCGGGAGCGGAGGGCTGCCACCCGGGCGCCGTCCTCCAGGGTCAGCCCGCCGGCGACGCAGGCGGCGGCGATCTCCCCCTGGGAGTGACCCACCACGCCCACGGGTTCCACGCCCACCGACCGCCACAGCGCCGCCAGGGACACCATCACGGCCCACAGCACCGGCTGGACGACGTCGACGCGCTCCAGCCCCGGGGCGCCGGGCGCGCCGCGCAGGACGTCCGTCAGCGACCAGTCCACGAAGGGGTTCAGCGCCCGCTCGCACGCCTCGACGCTCTCCCGGAAGGGCTCGCTGGTGTCCAGCAGCCCAACGGCCATGCCCGCCCACTGCGAGCCCTGCCCGGGGAAGACGAAGACGGCACCGTCGTGCGCGGCCCCGGCCTCGCCCGTCACCACACCCGGCGCGGCACCGCCGGACTCCAACTCGCGGACTCCGTCGATGAGTTCGTCGGCCCGGCCGATGACCACGGCCCGGTGGGCGAAGGTCGACCGGCCGGAGGCCAGCGACCAGCCGACGGCGGCCGCGTCGGTCTCCGGCCCGGCGGTGAGGTGTGCGGCGAGCCGCCCGGCCTGGGCGCGCAGGGCGCCCGCGTGCTTGGCCGACAGCAGCCACGGGAGGACCCCGGCGTCGCCGGCGGGGGCGACGGGGGCGGCGTCCGGCGCCTGCTCCAGGATCACGTGGGCGTTGGTGCCGCTGACGCCGAAGGAGGACACGCCGGCGCGCCGGGGCTGTCCGGTCTCGGGCCAGTCCCGGTGCTCGGTCAGCAGTTCCACCGCGCCGGCCGTCCAGTCGACGTGCGGTGTCGGCTCGTCGACGTGCAGGGTGCGCGGGAGGACGCCGTGGCGCAGCGCCATGACCGTCTTGATGACCCCGGCGACACCCGCCGCGGCCTGGGTGTGGCCGATGTTGGACTTGAGCGAGCCGAGCCACAGCGGCCGGTCCGCGGGCCGGTCCTGGCCGTAGGTGGCGAGCAGGGCCTGGGCCTCGATGGGGTCGCCCAGGGAGGTGCCGGTGCCGTGCGCCTCGACGGCGTCCACGTCCCGGGCGGAGAGCCGGGCGTCGGCGAGCGCCTGCCAGATCACCCGTTGCTGGGACGGGCCGTTGGGCGCGGTCAGCCCGTTGGAGGCGCCGTCCTGGTTGACGGCGGAGCCGCGGACCACGGCGAGGACCGGACGGCCGTTCCGCCGGGCGTCGGAGAGCCGTTCGAGGACGAGCATGCCGACGCCCTCGCCCCAGCCGGTGCCGTCGGCGGAGGCGGCGAAGGCCTTGCACCGGCCGTCGGGGGCCATTCCGCGCTGCCGGCTGAACTCGACGAACATGCCCGGCGAGGCCATGACCGCCGCGCCGCCGGCCAGTGCCGTGGTGCATTCTCCGCGCCGCAGGGCCTGGCAGGCGAGGTGCAGGGTCACCAGCGACGACGAGCAGGCGGTGTCGACGGTGACGGCCGGGCCCTCCAGGCCGAGGACGTACGACAGCCGGCCGGAGAGCACGCTGGCGGCGCTGCCGGACAGCAGGTAGCCCTCGAAGTTCTCGGTGGCCCGCTGGAGGAGGGCGCCGTACTCCTGGTGGCCGGTGCCGACGAAGACGCCGGTGCGGCTGCCGCGCAGCACCTCCGGGTCGATCCCGGCGCGTTCCAGCGCCTCCCAGGAGGTCTCCAGGAGCAGTCGCTGCTGCGGGTCCATGGCGAGGGCCTCGCGGGGGCCGATGCCGAAGAACGCGGCGTCGAACCGGTCGGCGTCGTCCAGGAATCCGCCCTCGCGGGCGTAGCAGGTGCCCGGGTGGTCGGGGTCGGGGTGGTAGAGCGCGTCGAGGTCCCAGCCGCGGTCGTCGGGGAACGGCGCGACGGCGTCGCGGCCCTCGGCCACCAGCCGCCACAGGTCCTCCGGGCCCGCGACGCCGCCGGGGAAGCGGCAGGCCATACCGACGACGGCGATGGGTTCGCCGGCGACGGCCTCCATCTCCTCCAGCCGCCGCCGGGTCTCCCCCAGGTCGGCGGTGACGCGCTTGAGGTAGTAGCGCAGCTTGTCCTCGGTGCGCGGCTGCGCGCCGCCGGCAGGCTTTTCCTCGGTCCCCATGGACGCAACACCCTTCACAGATTTCCGGCACGGTTCCCGAGCGGTCAGGAAATTCCGAGTTCCTTCTCGATGTAGTCGAAGACCTCGTCGTCGTCGGCGGCGGCGAGGTCGGCGCCGAACGCCGGTTCCCCGTCGGCGGTCCTGTCGTCGTCCCACCGGGCGGCGACGGCCCGCAGCCGGGTGGCGACCCTGTTCCGGTCGGGGTCGTCCGGGGCGAGCGCGGCGAGGGCGGTCTCCAGCCGGTCGAGGTCGTCGAGGACGGTCCTGGCGGCGGGGACGCCCTCCGCCGGCAGCCCTTCGCGGAGGTGCCGGGCCAGGGCCGTGGCCGTCGGGTAGTCGAAGACGAGGGTCGCGGACAGCCGGGCGCCGGTGGCGGCGGTGAGCCGGTTGCGGAGTTCGACGGCGGTCAGCGAGTCGAAGCCCAGCTCCTCGAACGGCTGGTCGGCGGCGATGGCTGCGGCACCGGCGTGGCCGAGGACCTGGGCGGCCTGGGTGCGTACGAGGTCGAGCAGGACGCGGTCCTGCCCTGCCGCGTCCAGCCCGGCGAGGCGCTGCAGCAGCTCCCCGTCGGCGCCCGGTCCGGTGTCCCCGGACGGGCGGACGGACGGGGGGACCAAGCCGTGGAACAAGGGCGGCAGTTGGGCGGCCGCGGCGCGCAGGGCGGCGGTGTCGAGCCGGACGGGCAGCAGCGTCCGCCGGTCCCCGGCGAGGGCGGCATCGAGGAGGGCCAGGCCCTCGTCGGCCGGGAGCGGCAGCACGCCGGAGCGGCGCATCCGCCGCCGGCCGGCCTCGTCCAGCGCGTCGGCCATGCCGCCGGTGCCCTCCCACGGGCCCCAGGCCAGGGAGAGGGCGGGCAGGCCCCGGGCGCCGCGGTGTTCGGCGAGGGCGTCGAGGTAGGCGTTGGCGGCCGCGTAGGTGCCCTGTCCGGCGCCGCCGAGGGTGGCGGTGGCGGAGGAGAAGAGCACGAAGGCGGCGAGCGGCAGGTCCCGGGTGAGGTCGTGGAGGTGCCGGGCGCCGTCGGCCTTGGGGGCGAGGACGGTGTCGGCGCGCTCCGGGGTGAGGGCGGGGACGACGGCGTCGTCCACCACGCCGGCCGCGTGCACGACGGCGGTCAGGGGGTGGGCGGCGGGTATGCCGTCGAGCGCCGCGGCGAGGTCCGTGCGGTCGGAGACGTCGCAGGAGCGGAGGGTCACGCGGGCGCCCAGACCCTCCAGTTCGGCCACGAGGCCGGTCGCGCCGTCGGCGTCGGGCCCGCGGCGGCCGAGCAGCAGCAGGTGGCGGACGCCGTGCCGGGCCACCAAGTGCCGGGCGACGAGGGCGCCCAGCGCGCCGGTGCCGCCGGTGACGAGGACGGTGCCCTCGGGGTCGAGGACGGCCGGTTCCGCGGCGGCCGACAGGCGGGCCGGGACCAGCCGGGGAACCCGTACGGTCCCGGCCCGCCGGGCGAGTTGGGGCTCGCCCGAGAGCACTGCGCGGAGCAGTGCGGGGCTCACCTCGTCGTCCGCCGTGAGGTCGGCGAGGACGAAGCGGCCCGGGTTCTCGGCCTGGGCGGCGCGGACGAGGCCCCAGACGGCGGCCTGTTCGGGGTGGGGGACGCCGTCGTCCGGCCCGGTGGCGACCGCGCCGCGGGTGACCACGGCGAGAACGGAGGAGGCGAACCGCTCGTCGGCGAGCCACTGTTGGAGGAGTGCCAGGGTCGCGTGGACGGTCTCCCGTACCTCTCCGCCGGGCGCGGGGGCGGCCGCCAGGACCACGTCGGGGACGGAGGTGACGGCGTCGAGCGCGGGGTGTGCGTCGAGCGTGTCCCCGGCGGGCAGGGCGTCGGCCGTGCCCTTCAGTCCGTCGCCGACGACGGCCCAGGTGCGGGCCCGGGTGCCGGGCTCGGCGTCGGGCGCGGCGGTCCACCGCACCTCGTGCAGGGCGTCGTCGCGGCGGGCGGCGCGCAGTTGGGCGAGGGAGACCGGGCGGGCCTGGAGGGAGCCGGCCGTGAGGACGGGGGTGCCGCCCGCGTCGGCGACCGTCAGCCGTATGGCGTCCGGCCCGGCGGGGGCGAGGTGGACGCGGAGGGCCGTGGCGCCGGTGGTGTGGAGGGCGACGTGGTTCCAGCAGAAGGGGAGGCGGACGGTGTCGCCGGTGTTGCCGACGAGTCCGGCGTGCAGGGCCGCGTCGAGCAGGGCGGGGTGCACCCCGTACCCCTCGGCGCCGTCCCGGCCCTCCTCCGGCAGGGTGACCTCCGCGAACACCTCGTCGCCGGACCGCCACAGCGCGCGGAGGCCGCGGAAGGAGGGCCCGTAGGAGAAGCCGTCGGCGACGACCGCCGGGTAGAAGTCGGTGAGGTCGACGGGGACGGCGTCCGCCGGGAGCCAGTCGCCGCCCAGGTCGCGGGCGGGCTCGGGCTCGCCGGGGGCGACGGTGCCGTGGGCGTGCCGGGTCCACGGCTGCCCGGTGCCGTCGTCGGGCCGCGAGTGCAGGCCGACGGTGCGCCGGCCGTCGCCGTCGGGGGCGCNGGTGCCGTCGTCGGGCCGCGAGTGCAGGCCGACGGTGCGCCGGCCGTCGCCGTCGGCGCCCCCGACGGCGACGGTCAGCTGGACGGCGACCGGGCGGGTGCCGGTGAGGATCAGCGGGGCTTCCTGGTTGAGCTCCTCGACCGTGCCGCAGCCGACGCGGCGGGCGGCGTCGAGGACGAGGTCGAGGTAGGCGGTGCCGGGGACGATGACCGTGCCGAGCACCACGTGATCGGCGATCCAGGGGTGGGAGCGGGTGGAGACGCGGCCGGTGAGCACAAGCCGGTCGTCGTCGGCCGGCCGGACGGCCGCGCCGAGCAGCGGGTGGCCCGACGCGTCGAGGCCGAGGGCGGCGGGACCGCCCGTGCCGTCCGTGCCTTCCGCGGGCCGGAGCCAGTGGCGTTCGCCCTGGAAGGCGTAGGTGGGCAGGTCCAGGTGGGGCGCGGGGCCCTCCGGCAGGACGGCGGCGAGGCCGCCGCGGGCGCCGCGGACCCAGGCGTGGGCGACGGCGGTGCGGACGGTCTCGGGCTCGGGCCGGTCGGGGCGCAGCAGGGGGACGGCCACCAGGTCCGTGCCGTCCTCTGCCGCGCTCTCCTGGGCCAGGGCGGACAGCACACCGGCGGGCCCGAGTTCGAGGCAGGTGCGCACGCCCTGCGCGACGAGGCGGCGGACGCCGGCGTGGAAGCGGACGGTCTCGCGGACGTGCCGGACCCAGTGGTCGGCGGTGCGGACCTCGGCGCCGGTGACGGTCCCGCCGGTGAGGTCGGAGACGAGCGGCAGAACGGGCTCGTGGAAAGTGACGCGGTCCAGGACGGCCCGGAACGCGTCGAGCATGCCGTCCATGTGCGGGGAGTGGAAGGCGTGGCTGACGTGGAGCCGTTTGGTGCGCCGGCCGTCGGCGGTGAACCGGGCGGCGATGTCCCGCACGGTCTCCTCGTCGCCGGAGACGACGACGGCGCGCGGGCCGTTGACGGCGGCGACGGACGCGAGGTGGGCGCGGCCCTCCAGGAGCGGCAGCACCTCGTCCTCGTCGGCCTGGACGGCGGTCATGGACCCGCCGGTCGGCAGGTCGGCCATCAGGCGGCCGCGGGCGGCGACGACGGTGGCCGCGTCCTGGAGCGAGAGCACCCCGGCGGCGTGGGCGGCGGTCAACTGGCCGATGGAGTGGCCGAGGACGGCGTCCGGACGCCGCCCCCACGATTCGAGGAGCCGGAAGAGGGCGGTCTCCAGGGCGAACAGGGTGGTCTGGGCGTGCAGGGTGCCGTCGAGGAGCGCGGGGTCGCCGGTGCCGAGGACGAGGGCCCGGGTCTGCGCCCCGAGGCCGTCGCCCAGGGCTTCGCAGACGTCGTCCAGGGCGCGGGCGAAGTCGGGCTGGGTGGCGTGGAGTTCGGCGCCGGCGCCGATGCGCTGGGCGCCCTGTCCGGTGAACAGGAAGGCGGTCTTGGCGGCGCGGAGGACGGTGCCCCGGACGAGGTGGGGCCCGGAGGTCCCGGAGCGCAGGGCGTCGAGGCCGCCGAGCAGGTCCTCGCGGGTGGTGCCGGTGACGACCGCGCGGTGCTCCAGGGCGGCGCGGCGGCCGGCGAGGGACCGGGCGAGGTCACCGGGCCGCCACTCGGGGTGGGCGCGGACGGCGTCCGCCAGCCTGGCGGCCTGGGCGCGCAGCGCCTCGGGGCCGCGGGCCGACACCGCCCACAGCAACGGGCCTTCTTCCGCGGGCTGTTCGGCCGGTACGGACAGGCCTTCGCCCTGCTCCAGGACGACGTGGGCGTTGGTGCCGCTGATGCCGAACGAGGACACCGCGGCCCGCCGCGGCCGTCCGGTCTCCGGCCAGGCCACGGGCTCGGTGAGCAGGGACACCGCGCCGGAGGACCAGTCGACGTGCGGGGTGGGCTCGTCGATGTGCAGGGTGCGGGGCAGGGTGCCGTGGCCCATCGCGAGGACCGTCTTGATGACCCCGGCCACGCCGGCGGCGAGCTGGGTGTGGCCGATGTTGGACTTCACCGAGCCCAGCCACAGCGGCCGTTCGGCCGGCCGGTCCTGGCCGTAGGTGGCGAGCAGGGCCTGGGCCTCGATGGGGTCGCCGAGAGCGGTGCCGGTGCCGTGCGCCTCCACGGCGTCGACCTCGCCGGGGGTGAGCCCGGCGTCGGCCAGCGCCTCGCGGATGACGCGCTGCTGGGACGGGCCGCTGGGCGCGGTCAGCCCGTTGGAGGCGCCGTCCTGGTTGACGGCGGAGCCGCGGACCACGGCGAGGACGGGGTGCCCGTTGCGCCGGGCGTCCGACAGCCGTTCGACGAGCAGGACGCCGCCGCCCTCGCCCCAGGCGGTGCCGTCGGCCCCGGCGGCGAACGCCTTGCACCGGCCGTCGGGCGCCAGCCCGCGCTGCCGGCTGAACTCGACGAACATACGCGGCTCGGCCATCACGGCCATCCCGCCGGCCAGCGCCATGGTGCACTCGCCGCGGCGCAGCGACTGGCAGGCGAGGTGCAGGGCGACCAGTGAGGAGGAGCAGGCGGTGTCGACGGTGACGGCCGGGCCCTCCAGGCCGAGGACGTAGGCGAGCCGCCCGGAGGCGACGCTGACGGTCGTGCCGGTCAGCAGGTACCCCTCGGCGCCGTCCGAGCCCTGCCGGGCGCCGGTGGCGTAGCCGAGGGGCGCGGTGCCGACGAAGACGCCGGTGCGGCTGCCGCGCACGGACTCCGGGTCGATGCCCGCCCGTTCGAAGGCCTCCCAGGCGGTCTCCAGCAGCAGCCGCTGCTGCGGGTCCATGGCGACGGCCTCGCGCGGGCTGATCCCGAAGAAGGCGGCGTCGAACCGGTCCGCGTCGCGGACGAACGCCCCCTGCCGCACATAGCTCTTGCCCACCCGGTCGGGGTCGGGGTCGTACAGCTCCGCGGTGTCCCAGCCCCGGTCGTCGGGGAACGGTCCGACGGCGTCGGTGCCGCTGTCGACGAGCCGCCAGAAGTCCTCGGGGGACCGTACGTCCCCCGGGAAGCGGCAGGCCATGCCGACGATCGCGACGGGTTCCCGCGCGGCGTCGGTGAGCCGCTGGTTCTCCTGCCGGAGCCGTGTCGTCTCCTTGACGGACGCCCGCAGCGCTTCAAGGACCTTTTCGTATGCAGCCATGCTGGTTCTCCGCCGTCCGGGCGCTATCGGATGTCCGTCATGTCCAGGGCCATGTCCACCAGTGAGTCGGCGTCCATGGTGTCGATCGAGTCCTCGTCCTCCCGGCCGTCCGGCGGCAACTCGCCTTCTTCGGCGGCCAGTCGGAGCAGGGGGTCGAGCAGTCCGGCGGCCCGGAGGCGGGCCACCGGGATGGTGGCGAGCAGGTTCCGTACGCCGTCCTCTCCCGTGGCCGCCGCGTTCCGGGCCGTTCCGGGGTCGTCGAGGCCGTTGCCGCCGTCGGGCAGGAGCAGGGTCCGCAGGTGGGCGGCGAGGTCGGCGGGGGTCGGGTGGTCGAAGAGCAGGGTGGCCGGGAGCCGGAGGCCGGTGGCGGCGTTCAGGCGGTTGCGCAGTTCGACGGAGGTGAGGGAGTCGAAGCCGAGCGCCTTGAACGGCTGCCGGTCGTGGACCTCTTCCGGTGAGGCGTGGCCGAGGACGGTCGCCGCGTGGTCGCGGACGAGGTCCAGCAGCGCGCCGTCGCGTTCGGCGGCGGGCAGGGCGGCCAGCCGGGCGCCGAGGGCGTCCCGTCCCTCCCCCGCCCCGGCCTCCGCGGTCCGCCGCACGGGTCCGCCGGCCAGGGCCCGCAGCAGCGGCGGGACGCCCTCGGGTCCCGCGGAGGCGCGCAGGGCCGCGGCGTCGAGACGCAGGGCGACGGGCAGCGGCCGGTCCCCGGCGAGTGCCGCCGCGAACAGGTCCAGCCCCTCCGCGTCGGTCAGCGGGGCGACGCCGGAGCGCCGCATCCTTGTCAGGTCGGCCGTGTCCAGGTGGCCGGTCATACCACTCGCGGTCTCCCACAGGCCCCACGCGACCGAGAGGCCGGGCAGGCCGTCGGCCCGCCGCCGCCGGGCCAGGGCGTCCAGGAACGCGTTGGCGGCCGCGTAGTTGCCCTGCCCGGGGCCGCCGAGGGTGGCGGCGGCCGAGGAGAACAGGACGAACGCGCCGAGTGGGGCGTCCCGGGTGAGCTCGTGCAGGTTCCACGCGGCCCGGACCTTGGGGCGCAGGACGGCGTCCACCTGTTCGGCGGTGAGGGAGGCGATGACGGCGTCGTCCAGCACCCCGGCGGCGTGCACGACACCGGTCAGCGGGCGGTCGGCGGGGACGGCGGCGAGCACGGCGGCCAGCGCCTCGCGGTCGGCGGCGTCGCAGGCGGCGACGGTCACCTCGGCGCCGAGGGCGGTGAGTTCGGCGGTGAGACCGGCGACGCCCGGGGCGTCGGCGCCCCGGCGGCCGATCAGCAGCAGGTGCCGCATGCCGTGCCGCTCGACGAGGTCCCGGGCGACCAGGCCGCCGAGGACGCCCGTGCCGCCGGTGATCAGGACGGTGCCGTCCGGGTCGAGGACGTCCGGCATGGTGAGGACGACCTTGCCGGTGTGGCGGGCCCTGCTCATGAACCGGAACGCCTCGGGGGCGCGGCGCACGTCCCAGGTGGCCGCCGGGAGCGGCCGGAGGACCCCGCGCCCGAACAGGGCCATCAGCTCGGCCATCATCGCGCCGATGCGCTCGTGTCCGGCGTCGATGAGGTCGAAGTACCGGTAGGTGGTGCCCGGGTGGGCGGCCTCCGTCGTCCCCGCGTCGCGGATGTCGGTCTTGCCCATCTCGACGAACCGGCCGCCGGGCGCGAGCAGCCGCAGCGAGGCGTCCACGTACTCCTGGGCGAGGGAGTTGAGGACGACGTCCACCCCGCGCCCGCCGGTCGCCGCCCGGAACGCCGTCTCGAAGTCCAGGTCGCGCGAGGAGGCGATCCGGTCGTCGGGCACGCCCAGCGCCCGCAGCGTGTCCCATTTCGCGGGGCTCGCGGTGGCGTACACCTCGGCGCCCAGATGCCGCGCCAGCTGGAGCGCGGCGAGGCCGACGCCCCCGGTGGCCGCGTGGACGAGCAGAGTGTCGCCGGGCCGGACGGCGGCGAGGTCGACCAGCCCGTACCAGGCGGTGAGGAAGGCGATCGGGACGGTGGCGGCGTCGGTGTACGTCCAGTCGTCGGGCATCCGCGCGAGCAGCCGCCGGTCGACGACCGCGTGCGGCCCGAAGGCGCCGGGGACCATGCCGAACACCCGGTCACCGGGCGCGAATTCGGTGACATCCGGGCCGGTCTCCAGGACGACGCCGGCCGCCTCGCCGCCCATGACGTCCTGGTCGACCATGCCGAGCCCGAGGACGACGTCCCGGAAGTTCATCCCGGCGGCACGCACGGCGATCCGCACCTGCCCCGGTCCCGGCGGCCCGGCCGCCTCGGGGGCGGGGACGAGGGCCAGGTTCTCCAGGGTGCCCTTGCTGGTGACGTCGAGCCGCCAGTCGGGCGCGTCCTGCGGCGGTTCCAGAGACCGCCCGGCGGCGGTGCGGGCGAGCCGGGGGACGAGCAACTGCCCGTTGCGGAGCGCGGTTTCGGGCTCGTCCGAGGCGAGGGCGGTGGGCAGGGCACGGCGGGAGCCGGGCAGCCCGTCGATGTCGAGCAGGACGAACCGGCCCGGGTGCTCGGTGCGGGCGGAGCGGACCATGCCCCACACCGCGGCGTGCGCCAGGTCGCGCACGGTCTCCCCCGGGGCCGCGGGCACCGCGCCCGAGGTGACGAGGACGAGCCGGGACGACGCGAAGCGCTCCTCGGCCAGCCAGTCGCGCAGCAGGGCCAGCAGCCGGTGCGTCACCGCTGTGGCCGCTTCGCCGACGGGGGCTGCGGCATCGCCGGTGTCGAAGCGGCAGGGGACGACGACAGTGCCGGGCACGGCCGGGGCGGTGGCGAGCGCCGCGAGGTCCGGGTGGACGGGCACGTCCTGCCGCCCGCCGGCCAGGCCGAGGTCGTCGTCACCGACCAGGGCCCAGTCGAACTCCCGCTCTTCGGCGGCCGCTTCCGCCCATTCGACGTGGAAGAGGGAGTCGTGGTGGCGCGCGGACCCGGCCGCCTCCAGCTGTTCCCGGCTGACGGCACGGCTCACCAGCGACGCGACGGTCACGACGGGGGCACCGGAGCCGTCGGCGGCCCTGAGTGACAGGCCGTCGGTTCCTGTGGGGGTGAGGTGGACGCGGAGGGCGGTGGCGCCGGTGGCGTGCACGGTGACACCCGTCCAGGCGAACGGCAGCCGGACCTCGCCGGACGACCGGGCCGCGGCCGCGTGCAGGGCGGCGTCCAGCAGGGCGGGGTGCAGGGCGAACGAACCCGCCGTTTCCTGCTGTTCACGCGGCAGCCGGACGTCGGCGTACAGCTCGTCCCCCCGCTGCCAGAGGGCATGCAGCCCGCGGAACGCCGGGCCGTAGCCCAGGCCGTCCTCGGCCAAGTCCTCGTACAGCGTGTCGACGGCGACCGGGGTGGCTCCCGGGGGCGGCCAGGCGGACAGGTCCCAGTCGGCCCGGGGTGCGGCATCCGCGGTCAGGAAGCCGGTCGCGTGGCCGGTCCATGGGGCGTCGGGTGCGGCGCCCTCGGGGCGGGAGTGGAGGGCGAGCGGCCGGCGGCCGTCCTCGTCGGCCGTGCCGACGGAGAGCTGGAGATGGACGCCGCCGGACTCGGGCAGGACGAGGGGCGCCTGGAGCGTCAGCTCCTCCAGAGTGCCGCTGCCGACCACATCACCTGCCTGGGCGGCGAGTTCGACGAGCGCGGCACCCGGCACCAGGATGGTGCCCCACACGGAGTGGTCGGCGAGCCAAGGGTGCGTCTCGACGGAGACCCGCCCGGTGAGCAGCAGCCCGTCCCCGCCGGCCACGGGGACGGCCGCGCCGAGCAGCGGGTGACCGGTGGCCCGGAGGCCGACGGCGGTGACGTCGCCGGTGGCGGTGCCGCCCTCCAGCCAGTAGCGGTCGCGCTGGAAGGCGTAGGTGGGCAACTCGGTGAGGGCACGGGCGCCTTCGGGGAAGACAGTGGTCCAGTCGACGGGCACGCCCCGGGTGTACGCCTCGGCCACTGAGGTCAGGAACCGTCGTCGGCCTCCTTCGTCCCGGCGCAGGGAGCCGACCGCCACAGCCGGGACGCCAGCCTCCTGGGCGGTCTCCTCCACGCCGACGGTGAGGACGGGGTGGGCGCTGCATTCGACGAACGCCCGGTGGCCCGCCGCGAGCAGGCCGCTGATGACGGATTCGAAGCGGACGGTGTTGCGGAGGTTGCGGTACCAGTAGTCGGCGTCCAGACCAGCGGTGTCCTCCACCTGGCCGGTCAGCGTGGAGTGGAAGGGGACGGAACCCGAGCGGGGGCGGATGTCCGCCAGGTCCTGGTGGATCCGGTCGTGGATCCGCTCGACATGTTCCGAGTGGGAGGCGTAGTCGACCGGGATACGCCGGGCCCGGATCTCATGCTCCTCGCAGTGGGCCAGTAATTCGTCGAGCGCGCCCGCGTCGCCGCATACCACCGTGGAGCGCGGGCCGTTGAGGGCCGCCACCGATATCCGCCCGTCCCAGCGTCCCGCGAGCGCCTCCGCCTCCCCGGGCGACAGGGGGATGGACACCATGCCGCCCTCTCCCGCGATCTCCAGCAACGCCCGGGAGCGCAGCGCCACCACACGCGCCCCGTCCTCCAGCGACAGCCCGCCCGCCACACACGCCGCAGCGATCTCCCCCTGGGAGTGGCCCACCACAGCAACCGGCTCCACACCCACCGACCGCCACAACCCCGCCAGCGAGACCATCACCGCCCACAGCGCGGGCTGCACCACATCCACCCGGTCCAACCCGGGAGCACCCTCCACACCCCGCAGCACATCGGTCAACGACCACTCCACAACGGGCTCCAGCGCCCGCTCGCAGCGACCGATCCACTCCCCGAACTCCTCGCTGGAATCCAGCAGTTCGACCGCCATTCCGGCCCACTGCGACCCCTGCCCCGGGAACACGAACACCGCGCCGTCCACCTCACCGGCCGTCCCCGTCACCACCCCCGGTGCCACACCGCCGTCGGCCAGGACACCCAGTCCGGCGAGCAGTTCTTCCCGCCCGTCCCCCATGACCACCGCGCGGTGCTCGAACGACGACCGCCCCGACGCCAGCGACCACCCGACCCGACCCGGGTCGGCATCGCGCACGGCCTCCGCGAGCCGCCCGGCCTGCGCCCGCAACGCCCCCGCGGAACGCGCCGACACCACCCACGGCACGAGGCCGGCAGTGTCACCGCCGCTCGCGACGGCCTGGATGGCCTCCTCCTCCGGCGCCTGCTCCAGGATGACGTGGGCGTTCGTCCCGCTGACGCCGAACGAGGACACGGCGGCGCGGCGCGGGCGGCCGGTCTCCGGCCAGTCGCGGCGTTCCGTCAGCAGTTCCACCGCGCCCGACGTCCAGTCGACGCGCGGAGTCGGCTCCTCGATGTGGAGGGTCTGCGGGAGGACTCCATGGCGCAGGGCCATCACCATCTTGATGACCCCGGCGGCCCCGGCGGCGGCCTGCGTGTGACCGATGTTGGACTTCAGCGAGCCGAGCCACAGCGGCCGGTCGGCCGGCCGGTCCTTGCCGTAGGTCGCCAGCAGGGCCTGCGCCTCGATCGGGTCGCCGAGCTTCGTCCCGGTCCCGTGCGCCTCCACGGCGTCGACGTCGGCCGGGGTGAGCCGGGCGTCGTCCAGGGCGCGTCGGATGACGCGCTGCTGGGACGGGCCGTTGGGGGCGGCGAGGGCGCTGCTGGCGCCGTCCTGGTTGACGGCGGAGCCGCGGACCACGGCGAGGACGGGGTGGCCGTTGCGGCGGGCGTCCGACAGGCGTTCCAGCAGGAGCATGGCGACGCCCTCGCCCCACGCGGTGCCGTCGGCCGCAGCGGCGAAGGACTTGCACCGCCCGTCGGGGGCCAGTCCGCGCTGCCGGCTGAACTCGACGAAGGTGCCGGGGGTGACCATCACCGTGACGCCGCCCGCCAGGGCGAGCGTGCAGTCGCCTCGGCGCAGCGCCTGGGCGGCGAGGTGGAGGGTGACGAGCGACGAGGAGCAGGCCGTGTCGACGGTGACGGCGGGGCCCTCGAAGCCGAAGGTGTAGGCGATGCGTCCGGAGGCGACGCTGCCGGAGGTGCCGCTGCCGAGGAAGCCCGCGACGGACTCGGGGACCTGGATGCCGCGATTGCCGTACTCGTGGTACATGAGTCCGGCGTAGACGCCGACGCGTTCGCCGCGCAGTCCGCGCGGGTCGACCCCGGCCCGTTCGACGGCCTCCCAGGATGCCTCCAGCAGCAGCCGCTGCTGCGGGTCCATCGCCAGGGCCTCGCGCGGGCTGATCCCGAAGAACGCCGGGTCGAAGCGGTCGGCCCCGTCGACGAAGCCGCCTTCGCGGACGTAGGTGGTGCCGGGCCGGTCCGACTCGGGGTCCGGGTCGTAGAGGTCGTCGATGCGCCACCCCCGGTCGGCGGGCGGCGCGCCGATGGCGTCGGCGCCCTTGACGACCAGCTGCCACAGGTCGTCGGGCGAGCCGACGCCGCCGGGCAGCCGGCAGCTCATGCCGACGACGGCGACGGGCTCGCGGTCGCCGTCCTCCAGCTCCCTGACCCGGCGTCGGGTCTCCTTGAGTTCGGCGGTCGCCCACCGGAGGTGTTCGCGCAGCTTCTCTTCGTTGCTCACTTCGAGCCAGCTCCTCAGGGGACTGTGCGGTTCGGTGGTCACCCGCGGTCTGCGGTGCGCAGCTCTCGAAGCGCTTCGAAGAGCTCGTCGTCGGTGGCGGTGGCGAAGTCGTCGGAGGTGCCGCTGTCCTGCCCGGCGTCCGCGTCCCGTGCGCCGGGGGCGGATTCCCAGCGGGACAGCATGTCCTTCAGTCGCAGGGTCACGGCCGCCCTCGCCCCGTCGTCGTCGGCGTACGGGGTCAGGGCCGCCTCCAGGCGGTCGAGCTCTCCGTCGAGCTCGTCGAGGCCGGTGCCGGCGTCCCCGGCGGGTGCGGTGGCCGCGAACCCCTCGCAGAGGTGGTCCGCGAGGACGGCCGCCGTCGGGTAGTCGAAGATCAGCGTGGTGGGCAGGGGCAGTCCCGTCGCCTCGTGGAGCCGGTCGCGGAGTTCGAGGTCCGCCAGTGAGTCCAGGCCGAGGTCGACGAAGCCGCGGTCCGGCGCGATGTCCGCCGGAGTCGCCTCGCCCAGGACGGCCGCGGCATGCGTCCGGACCAGCCCGAGCACGACGCGCCGCCGCTCGGCCTCCGGCAGGGCGGCGAGCCGCCGGCCGAGCGGGCCGTCGCTCTGCGGGGCGGGCTGCTCCTGCTCGGGTTCCGTCGCCTGGGGAGTCGTGGACGGGGTGGGGGTTCCGGTGAGCGCCCGCAGCAGTGCGGGGGGCGTGCCCTGGGCGCGCGGCCGGTCGGTGTCCAGCCGGAGCGGCAGCAGGACCGGCGTCCCTTCCGCGCGGGCGGCGTCGAGGAGCCCGAGTGCGTCCTCCGTGGCCAGCGGCAGGACGCCCGCCCGGCCGATGCGCGCCCGCCCCGCGGCGTCCAGGGCGTCGGTGAGTCCGCTTCCCCGGGCCCACAGCCCCCAGGCCAGAGCCTGCGCGGGCAGGCCCCGGGAGCGCCGGTGTCGGGCCAGAGCGTCGAGGTAGGCGTTGGCCGCGGCGTAGCCGGCCTGCCCGGCGGAGCCGAACGTACCTGCGGCGGACGAGAACATCACGAACGCCGCCAGATTGTGACGCTTCGTCAGATCATGGAGGTGCCAGGCGGCGTCTGCCTTGGGCCGCAGCACGGCGTCCAGGCGTTCGGGCGTCTGCGCGTCCAGGACGCCGTCATCGGTGACCCCCGCGACGTGGAACACCGCCGTCAGCGGGTGCCCGGCGGGCACGCTCTCCAGGAGCTCCGCGAGTGCCGCGCGGTCGGAGACGTCGCAGGCGGCTACGGTGGCTTCCGCGCCGAGTCCGGCCAGCTCCGCCACCAACTCCCTTGCTCCGGGCGCCTCCTGGCCGCGCCGCGCGGTGAGCAGGAGCCTGCTGACGCCGCTCCGGGCGAGGTGCCGGGCCACTTCGCCGCCGAGGGCTCCGGTGCCGCCGGTCACGAGGACGGTGCCGCTCGGGTCGAGGGCGGCGGCATCGCCGCCGGCAGGCTCGGCCTCGGTGCGCTCGTCCATGCGGATGCCGGTGTCGGCGTCGGCGTCGGTGCGGGCGCCATGGGCCGCATCCGCCGCGGTTCCGGTACCGGCGGGCCGGGCGGCCTGCATCAGTCGCGGAACCAGGATCTCGCCCCCGCGCACCGCCAACTGGGGTTCGTCGCCCGCCAGCACGGCCGCGACGACCCGGATGTCCACCGGAGCGTCGGTGTCGAGGAGGACGATCCGGCCCGGGTGCTCCGACTGGGCCGTGCGCAGCAGACCCAGGGCCGCCGCGGCGGCCGGGTCGGGGACGTCCTCGCCGGGTCGGGCAGCCACGGCGCCGCAGGTGACGACCACGAGCGTCGCCCCACTGAGGCGGGGGTTTCCGATCCACGTGCGGGCGAGGTCCAGAGCGGCCCGGGTGGCCGAGCGCAGGGCGTCCGAGCCGGGGTCACCGGCGTGGGCGGGCAGGAGGGCGATCACCGCGCGGGGAGCGGGAGTTTCCGCCTCGAACGCTTCGGTGAGGGAGGTGAGGTCCGGGTACACGGCGGTGTGGGGGACGCCGGTCACGAGGGCTGTGTCACTGGCACCGAGGAGTACAGCAGCGGCATCGGTACCGGACGCGCCTGCCGCCACGTCATCCGCACCCGACAAGGCAGCAGCGCGGACATCCGCATCGGACACGGCAGCTGCCGGGATCCAGTCCAGCCGGTACAGGCCGCCCGTCACAGTCTCGTCCCGTGCCGGACCGGCGGACCGGAGGACGACGCCGCCCGCCGAGGCGACGGGCGTCCCGGCCGGGTCGGCGGCGTGGAGGGTGACGGTGTCCGGGCCGGTGCGGGCGATGTGGACGCGGAGGGAGGCGGCGCCGGGGGCGTGGAGGGTCACGTTGCGCCAGGAGAAGGGGAGTTGACGGCTGTCGTCGTCCTCGGTCAGGGCGCCGAGGGCCTGGAGGGCGGCGTCGGACAGGGCCGGGTGGAGGCGGAAGCGGCCGGACTCGGACTGACGGTCCTGGTCGAGGGAGACCTCGGCGAAGACCTCGTCGCCGCGCCGCCACAGCGCCCGCAGGCCGCGGAAGGCCGGGCCGTAGGCGTATCCGCGGGCGGCGGCACGCTCGTAGAAGGCGGTGGCGTCCGTCTCCTCGGCACCCTTCGGCGGCCAGCTCATCAGGTCGTACGCGGCGACCGGCGCGCCCGTGGCCAGGGTGCCGCTCGCGTGCCGGGTCCAGTCCTGGTCACCGTCGGGACGTGCGTCGAGGGTGATGCCGCGGCGGCCGGACGCGTCGGGGTCGGTCACGGCCAGCCGGAGGCGGACGCCGGACGAATCCCCGGGAAGGCCGCCGGGGACGACGAGCGGGGCGTGCAGGGTCAGTTCCTCGACGAGGTCGCAGTCGGCGCGGGCGGCGGCCCACAGGGCGAGTTCCAGGCAGGCCGTGCCGGGCAGCAGGGTCCGGCCGAGGACGGTGTGGTCGGCGAGCCACGGATGCGTTCGCGTCGACAGCCTGCCGGTGTACAACACACCGCTGCCTTCGGGCAGTTCGACGGCGGCGCTCAGCAACGGGTGGTCGACGGCGCCCAGCCCGGCGGAGGCCACGTCACCGGTGGCGGGCGCGTCGTCCAGCCAGTAGCGGCGGCGCCGGAAGGGGTAGGTCGGCAGGTCCGCCCGGCGGATGCCCGCGACCGGCAGGGCCGCGGACCAGTCGACGGCGGCGGAGCGGACGTGCACGTCGGCGAGGGAAGCCAGGAAGCCGCGCGCGCCGCTGTCATCATGGCGCAGCGCGGGGACGGCGAAGGAGTCCGGGCCGCCGTCCCGTGCACCCTCGGTGACCTCGGCGAGGGGCGCGGGGTCCGTGCTCATGACGACGAAGACGGTACGAGCGCGTCCCGCCAGCTCCCGGACGGTGGGCCGGAGTCCGTGCTCCGGCCGGTCCGCACGCTGCCAGCCGGCGCTGTCCTCACCCACAGACCCCGCCGTCGAGTGGAACGGCAGCTCCGCCGCGCGCGGCGTGACGGCGTCCGCGGCGCGCCCGGTCACCGCGCGCGCTCCGTCCTCCAGGGACAGCACGCCCGCCGCGCAGGCCGCGGCGATCTCTCCGATGCCGTCGCCCACCACCGAGGCGGGCCGTACGCCGTGGTGGCGCCAGAGGGCGGCGAGCGAAACCATCACGGCCCAGCGCGCCGCACGGGCGTCGGCCTCGTCGCCCGGCCCGCCCTCCGCGTTCCGCAGGATCTCCTCGACGGTCCGGGCCAGGGCGGCGGCGCACTCCTCCATGCGGCGGGCGAACTCCGGGGATTCAACCAGGAGTTCACGTACAGCACCCCCTCCCGCGAGGGTGCCGGGGAAGACGAAGACGACCTTCGTGGCCTCGTGGGCTGCCACCGGCCCCGCGTTCCCCTCGGCCAACCCTTCGACCACCCGGCTCAGTTCATCCCGGTCGGCCCCGAGAGCCACCGCGCGGTGCTCGAAAACCGAGCGGGTACGCGCGAGGGCGGCCCCGATGTCGGCGGCGCTCTCGTCGGGGTGCGCGTCCAGGTGGGCGAGGAGCCGGGCTGCCTGCTCGCGCAGGGCCTCGGGGGACTTCGCGGACAGCGGCCAGGGCACCACACCCAGGACGGATGGGCCGGACGCAGAACCATCGCCCTCGGCCGCCGGTTCCACAGGGCCCGGTGCCTCCTCCAGGACCAGGTGCGCGTTGGTGCCGCTGACGCCGAAGGAGGACACCCCGGCCCGCCGGGGCCGCCCGTCCGCCGGCCACGGTGTGGGCTCGGTGAGCAGGGACAGCGCACCGGCCGACCAGTCGACGTGCGGCGACGGCTCGTCGATGTGCAGAGTGCGCGGCAGGACGCTCTGCCGCAGCGCCATCACTATCTTGATCACACCGGCCGCACCGGCGGCGGCCTGCGCGTGGCCGATGTTGGACTTCACCGAGCCGACCCGGACGGGCCGGCCGTCCGGCCGGTCCTGGCCGTAGGTGGCGAGCAGGGCCTGGGCCTCGATGGGGTCGCCGAGGGTGGTGCCCGTGCCGTGTGCCTCGACGGCGTCGACGTCGGCGGCCCGGACGCCAGCGGCGTCCAGGGCCTGGCGGATGACGCGCTGCTGGGCGGGCCCGCTGGGCGCGGTCAGTCCGCTGCTCGCGCCGTCCTGGTTGACGGCGCTGCCCCGGATCACCGCGAGCACGGGGTGGCCGTTCCGCCGGGCGTCCGACAGCCGTTCGAGGACGAGCATGCCGGCGCCCTCGCCCAGGGCGGTGCCGTCGGCGCCCGCGGCGAACGCCTTGCAGCGGGCGTCCGGGGCCAGTCCGCGCTGGCGGCTGAACTCGACGAGCGCCATCGGGGAGGCCATCACGGTGACGCCGCCCGCCAGCGCGGTGGTGCTCTCGCCGAGCCGCAGCGACTGGCAGGCGAGGTGGAGGGCGACCAGCGACGACGAGCAGGCGGTGTCGACGGTGACGGCCGGGCCCTCCAGGCCGAAGGTGTAGGCCACCCGGCCCGAGGCGACGCTCGCGGCGCTGCCGTTGCCGATGTAGCCCTCGAACTCGGGGGGTACGCGCCGCAGTCGGGACGCGTAGTCCTGGTAGATCACCCCGGCGAAGACGCCGGTCCGGGTGCCGGCCAGGCCGGCCGGGTCGATGCCGGCGCGTTCGAGGGCTTCCCAGGAGGTCTCCAGCAGCAGCCGCTGCTGGGGGTCCATGGCCAGGGCCTCGCGCCCGCTGATCCCGAAGAAGCCGGCGTCGAACCGGTGGGCGTCGCGCAGGAACCCGCCCTCGCGGACGTACACCCGGCCGTGCCGGGCCGGGTCCGGGTCGTACAGGTCCGGGTCCCAGCCCCGGTCGACGGGGAATCCGGTGATCGCGTCCGTGCCGGTCGCGACCAGTTCCCAGAGGTCCTCGGGCGACCGCACGCCACCGGGGTAGCGGCAGGCCATGCCCACGACGGCGATCGGCTCGCGGGCGCCCTCCTCGACCTCCTGCAGCCGCTGCCGGGTCCTGCGCAGGTCGACGGTCAGGCGCTTGAGGTAGTCGAGAACCTTCTCGTCACTGGTCATCTTCACTCTTGGCCCTTCTCTGCCACGAACAGTTCCTGTGCCGGGGTGGGGGGTGCGAGGCACCCCGTCCCGGCGGTCAGGACCTGCGCAGTTCGTCGTCGACGATGTCGAAGATCTCGTCGAGGGTCGCCGCCGTCACCGCGTCGTCGTCCCCGTCGGCGGGTTCCGTGTCGTTCTTCAGCTCCGTCAGCAGGTCCCGGAGCCGGGCCGCGACGCCCGCGCGGCCGGGGTCGTCGGCCGGCAGGGCCCGTACGGCGGACTCCAGTCCGTCGAGTTCCGCCAACACCGGTGCCTGTGCGGGCACTTCGTCCTCCAGCAGCCGGGTCCGCAGGTGCGCGGCGAGCGCGGCCGGGCTCGGGTGGTCGAAGGTGAGGGTGGCCGGGAGCCGCAGCCCGGTGGCGGCGGAGAGCCGGTTGCGGAGCTCGACCGCCCGCAGCGAGTCGAAGCCCGATTCGAGGAAGCCGCGCCCGGTGTCCACCTCGTCCGGCGAGCCGTACCCGAGGACGGTCGCCACATGGGCGCGGACCAGGTCCAGCAGCACCGCCCCGCGTTCCGCCGGGGGCAGCGACGCCAGCCGCACGCCCAGCCCGGAACCGTCCGCGGAGGCCCCGGCGCTCGCGGCCCGCCGCCTGGACGGCCCCACGAGCGACCGCAGCAGCGGCGGCGGGGTGCCGTCCCGCAGCCCGGCGAGGTCGATCCGCGCCGGGAGGACGAACGCCCGGTCCCGGCCCAGGGCCGCGTCGAACAGGGCCAGGCCCTCGGCGGCGGACAGCGGCAGGATGCCGGAGCGCCGCATCCGGGCCCGGTCGGCCCCGTCCAGCCCGCCGGTCATGCTGCTGGTGTCGGCCCAGTGGCCCCAGGCCATCGACACGGCAGGCAGCCCGAGCGCCCTGCGGTGTGCGGCCAGTCCGTCCAGGAAGGCGTTGGCCGCGCCGTAGTTGGCCTGGCCTCCGTTGCCGAGCGTGCTGCCGGCGCCGGAGAACAGGACGAACATCGACAGCGGCGCGTCCCGGGTCAGCTCGTGCAGGTGCCAGGCCGCGTCCGCCTTCGGCCGCAGGACCGCGCTCATCCGGCCGGGCGTCAGCGAGGTGACGACCCCGTCGTCCAGGACGCCGGCGGCGTGGACGACGCCGGTCAGCGGCGGCTCGGCCGCCGCCATGACCCGGGCCAGCGCGTCCCGGTCGGCGACGTCGCAGGCCACGGCCGTCACCCGGGCGCCCAGCGCGGTGAGTTCGGTCACCAGCTCGGCGGCACCGGGGGCGTCCGGCCCGCGCCGGCCGGCCAGCAGCAGGTTCCGCACGCCGTGGACGGTCACCAGGTGCCGGGCCAGCAGCCCGCCGAGCGTGCCCGTGCCGCCGGTGATGAGCACCGTGCCGTCCCCGGGCGTCATGGGCGCCCCGGCCTCCGTACCCGGCGCGCCGGACCGGGCGAGCCGTGGGACGAGCACCCGGCCCGCCCGGACGGCCGTCCCGGGCTCGGTGGCGAACGGCACGGAGGGCAGGGCGCGGACGGAGACGTCGTCGCCGTCGAGATCCACCGCGGCGAACCGCTCGGGGTGCTCCACCTGCGCCGCCCGTACCGCGCCGTGCACGGCGGCGGCGGGCAGGTCCGTGACGTCCTCGCCGTCGCGGACGCTCACCGCGCCCCGGGTCACCCATACCACACGGGTGTTCTGCAACCTCGGCTCGCTGAGGCTGAATTGAAGTGACGTCAGGGCCTGGGCGACCCCGGCATGGGTGGCCCCGACCGGATCGGCCGCGTCGTCCGTCCCGGCGATCCAGGGCAGCAGCAGGACGTCCGGGGCCTCGGTTCCGCCGGCGAGGGCGGTGGTCAGGGCCTCCCGGTCCGGGTAGGCGGTCACGGGTGTTCCGGCAGCCGTCAGCGCGTCCGCCAGGCCCGTCGTGTCGGTGCCGAGCAGGGCCCAACCGGCGGTGGCGGGCGCGGCCGGAGAGGTCTCGTGCCGCTGCCAGTCGAGGTGGAACAGCGCGTCCCGGTGGCCGGTGGCCGCGTTCCGCAGCTGGTCGGGCCGGACCGGCCGGACCACCAGCGACTCGACGGACGCCACCGGGCGGCCGGCCGGGTCGGACGCGGTGAGGGAGAGCGTGTCCGGTCCGGACGGGGAGAGCCGTACGCGCAGGGCCGTCGCGCCGGTCGCGTGCAGGGTCACCCCCGTCCAGGCGAACGGCAGCCTCACCTGGTCGACACCCTCCAGGAGCGTGGTGTGCAGGGCGGCGTCGAGCAGGGCCGGGTGGACGGCGAAGTGCCCGGCGTCGGCGTGCTGTTCCCGGTCCAGGCGGACCTCCGCGAAGAACTCGTCCTCCGTCCGCCACACCGCGTGCAGCCCGCGGAAGGCAGGTCCGTACCCGAAACCGTCGTCCAGGAGGCGTTCGTAGAGCCCGTCCAGCTCCACGGGGACGGCACCGGAGGGGGGCCAGACGGCGTCGGGCCGGGAGGCGGGTTCCGACGCCACGGCGCTGAGGAGACCCGTGGCGTGGCACACCCAGTCGTCGTCGACGAGCGCCGGGGCGGCCGTTCCGGTGCGGGAGTGGATGCCGACGGCCCGCCGCCCGTGCTCGTCGGGGGCACCGAGGCGCACCTGCACCTGGACCGCACCCGTCTCCGGCAGCAAGAGCGGCGCCTGGAGCGTCAGTTCGTCCAGGGTGTCACATCCGGCCTGGTCACCCGCGTGGACGGCGAGTTCGACGAGAGCGGTGCCGGGGAGGAGCACGGTGCCCCACACGGCGTGGTCGGCGAGCCAGGGATGGCTCTCCACGGACAACCGGCCCGTGAACAGCAGCCCTTCACCTCCGGCCAGCGCCACACCCGCACCCAGCAGCGGGTGCCCAGCCTCGGCCAGGCCGGCCTGTCCGACGTCGCCGGAGGGGCGCGGGGTGTCGGCCCAGAACCGCTCGCGCTGGAACGCGTAGGTGGGGAGGTCGACGGGTTGACGGGTGCCGTCCGGGAAGACGGTGGTCCAGTCGACGGGCACGCCCTGGGTGTACGCCTCGGCCATCGAGGTCAGGAACCGCCGCCGGCCTCCTTCGTCACGACGCAGGGAGCCGACCACGACGGCCGGGACGCCGGCTTCCTGGGCTGTCTCCTCCACGCCGACGGTGAGCACGGGGTGCGCGCTGCACTCGACGAACGCCCGGTGACCCGCCGCGAGCAGGCCGCTGACGACGGACTCGAAGCGGACGGTGTTGCGGAGGTTGCGGTACCAGTAGTCGGCGTCCAGACCGGCGGTGTCCACCACCTCACCGGTCAGCGTGGAGTGGAAGGGGACAGAACCCGAACGCGGACGGACGTCCGCCAGCTCCCGGTGAATCCGCTCACGGATCCGCTCCACATGCTCCGAGTGCGAGGCGTAGTCCACCGGAATCCGCCGCGCCCGGATCTCACGCCCCTCACAATGCGCCAGCAACTCGTCCAGCGCACCGGCCTCGCCCGACACCACCGTGGAGCGCGGACCGTTGAGCGCGGCCACCGATATCCGCTCACCCCAGGCGGCCAGCAGCTCGCGCGTCTCGTCCACCGGGAGGGGAACGGACACCATGCCGCCCTCCCCCGCGATCTCCAGCAACGCCTGCGACCGCAGCGCCACCACACGCGCCCCGTCCTCCAACGACAGCCCACCCGCCACACACGCCGCAGCAATCTCACCCTGCGAATGCCCCACCACAGCAACCGGCTCCACACCCACCGACCGCCACAACCCCGCCAACGACACCATCACCGCCCACAACACCGGCTGCACCACATCCACCCGATCCAACCCAGGAGCACCCTCCACACCCCGCAGCACATCCACCAACGACCACTCCACGAACGGATCGAGCGCCCGCTCGCACTCGCCGATCCACTCCCCGAACACCTCACTGGAGTCCAGCAGTTCGACCGCCATCCCGGCCCACTGCGACCCCTGCCCCGGGAACACGAACACCGCGCCGTCCACCTCACCGGCCGTCCCGGCGATCACACCTGCGGCGACGTCTCCCCGGCCCAGCGCACCGAGCCCGTCGAGGAGTTCACCGGCGCCCTCCCCCACGACCACCGCTCGGTGCTCGAAGGACGACCGCCCGGAGGCCAGCGACCAGCCCACCCGCCCCGGGTCGACATCCCCCACGGCCTCCGCGAGCCGCCCGGCCTGCGCCCGCAACGCCCCCGCGGAACGCGCCGACACCACCCACGGCACCACACCGGCGCCGTCACCCACCCCGACGACCGGGGCGGGCTCCTCCTCCGGCGCCTGCTCCAGGATCACGTGGGCGTTCGTCCCGCTGATGCCGAAGGCCGAGACGCCGGCCCGGCGCGGCCGGTCGAGGGCGGGCCAGTCCTGACGTTCCCTCAACAGGTCGACGCCACCGGCCGACCAGTCCACCTGGGTCGTCCGTTCGGCGATGTGCAGGGTGCGCGGCAGGACGCCATGACGCAGCGCCATCACCGTCTTGATGACCCCGGCGACACCCGCCGCCGCCTGTGTGTGGCCGATGTTGGACTTCACCGTGCCGAGCCACAGCGGCCGGTCCGCCGGACGGTCCTGTCCGTACGTCGCCAGCAGGGCCTGCGCCTCGATCGGATCGCCGAGCTTGGTTCCGGTCCCGTGTGCCTCGACCGCGTCCACGTCCGCCGCCGACACCCGGGCGTTCGCCAAGGCCTCGCGGATGACGCGCTGCTGGGAGGGGCCGTTGGGGGCGGCGAGGCCGTTGGAGGTGCCGTCCTGGTTGACCGCGGAGCCGCGGACCACGGCGAGGACCGGATGGCCGTTGCGGCGGGCCTGGGAGAGGCGTTCCAGCAGGACGACACCGGCGCCCTCGGACAGGCCGAAGCCGTCGGCGTCGTCGGAGAACGCCTTGCAGCGGCCGTCCCGCGACAGCCCCCGGAGCCGGCTGAAGCCGATGAAGGCGTCCGGGGTGGGCATGACGACGGTGCCGCCGGCGAGGGCCATCGTGCAGTCGCCCGCCCGCAGGGCCTGGCAGGCGAGATGGAGGGCGACCAGGGAGGACGAGCAGGCCGTCTCGACGGTGACGGCCGGGCCCTCCAGGCCGAAGGCGTAGGCGAGCCGGCCGGAGACGACGCTGGTGACGCTGCCGGTGACGACGTAGTCGCCGATCTCGCGGGGTGCCTCGTGGGGCCGGGGGCCGTACCCGTTGGTCATGGCGCCGATGAACGCACCGGTGGCGCTGCCGCGCAGGGCCTCCCGGCCGATACCGGCCCGTTCGAAGGCTTCCCAGGCGGTTTCGAGCAGCAGCCGCTGCTGCGGGTCCATGGCCAGGGCCTCGCGCGGGCTGATCCCGAAGAAGGCCGCGTCGAACCGGTCCGCGTCGTACACGAATCCGCCCTCGCGGACGTAGCTCGTGCCGAGCCGGTCGGGGTCGGGGTCGTAGAGGCCGTCGGTGTCCCAGCCGCGGCCCGTGGGGAAGCCGGAGACCGCGTCGCCGCCGGAGGCGACGAGCCGCCACAGGTCCTCGGGGCTCCCGACGCCGCCGGGGAAGCGGCAGCCCATGCCGACGATCGCGATCGGGTCGTCGTCGGGCGCCGGAGCGGCGGTGGTCCGCGCGGCGGCGGCCGGGGCGCTGCCGAGGATCTGTTCGCCGAGGTGGGCGGCGAGGGCGAGGGGTGTGGGGTAGTCGAAGACGAGGGTGGCGGGCAGCCGCAGGCCGGTGGCGGTGGCGAGCCGGTTGCGGAGGCCGACGGCCGTCAGGGACTCGAACCCGAGCTCCTTGAAGGCGCGTTCGGCGCCGATGGCCTCGGGCGCGGTGTGGCCGAGGACGGCTACGGCGTGGGTGCGCACCAGGTCGAGGAGGGTGCGCTGCCGATCGGCCGGGGACAGACCGGTGAGGCGGTCCCGCAGCGCGTTGCCCTCTCCCTCCGCGGCGCCGGCGGCGGGTCCGGCCGTGGCGTCGGGGGTGCGGTGGGCCTGCGGCAGTTCGCGCAGGAGGGCGCTGGGGCGGGCCGAGGTGAAGAGGGGGACGAAGCGGTCCCAGTCGATGTCGGCGACGGCCACGAAGGTGTCGCGGTGGTCGAGGACCTGCCGGAGGGCGGCGAGGGCCAGTTCGGTGCGCATCAGGGGCAGGCCCTGCTCCCGGACGCGCCGGCGCCGGTCCTCGACGTCCAGGCCGTGGTCCTCCCAGGTGTGCACGGCGTCCTCCCAGACGCCCCAGGCCACGGTGGTCAGCGGGAGGCCGCGGGCGCGGCCGTGTTCGGCGAACGCGTCGAGGGCGGCGTTGGCCGCGGCGTAGGCGGCGTGTTCGCCGCTGCCCCAGACACTGGCGATCGAGGAGAACATGACGAACGCGTCGAGCTCCGCCGGGTCCAGGAGGTCGGCCAGGTGCCGGGCGCCGGCCACCTTGGCGCCGAGGGCGTCGGCGAGGGCGTCGTGCGTCGTCCCGTCGACCCGGTCGAGGGCGATGTGGGCGGCCGTGTGCAGCACGGCGCGGACCGTGCGGCCGTCCTCCTTCAGCCCGTCGAGCAGGGCGGCGACCGCGTCGCGGTCGGCGAGGTCGCAGGCGGCCAGTGTGACGTCGGTGCCCGACTCGGCCAGTTCGGCGCGGAGTTCGCGGGCGCCCGGGGCGTCGGCGCCGCGACGGCTGACGAGGACGAGGTGGCCGGCCCCGGAGGCGGCCAGCCAGTGGGCGAGGCGCCGGCCGAGGACGCCGGTGCCGCCGGTGACCAGGACGGTGCCGCGCGGCTTCCAGGTGCGGGACGGGCGGGCGTCGCCCAGCGGGGCGGGGAGCATACGGCGGGCGAACAGGCCCGCGGGGCGTACGGCCACCTGGTCCTCGCCGCCGTCTCCCGCCCCCGCGCCGCCGTCCCCCGCGAGGGCCCGGCACAGCTGGTCGAGCGTCCGCTCGTCCGGGCCGGCACCGGCGGGCAGGTCCACCAGGCCGCCCCAGCGCTCGGCGTGTTCCACGGCCACGACGCGGCCGAGTCCCCAGACCTGGGCCTGCACCGGGTCCGCCGGCGGGTCGGACGGGCCGGTGGCCACCGCGCCGCGCGTGACGCACCACAGGGGCGCCCGCACCCCGGCGTCGCCCAGCGCCTGCACCAGGCCGAGCGTCTGCGCGACACCGGTCGCCAGTTCCGGGCGGTCCGTCGACGGGCGTGCGTCCAGGGGGAGGAACGACAGCACTCCCGTGGGCTCCGCACCGGACAGCGCGGCGCGGACGCGGGCGGCCAGGGCCTCCCGGCCGGTGTCCGCTGCGGTCGGTTCCAGGGTGACGACGTCGACGCCGCGGGCCGCGAGGGACCGCAGGGCCGCCGCCACCCACGGGTCGTCGGCGTGCCCTTCGGGCACGGCCACGAGCCAGGTGCCGGACGGGCCGGAGCCGGGCCGCCCGGCGACCGGCTTCCAGCCGATCCGGTAGCGCCAGCCGTCCACGGCGGAGTGTTCCCGGCTCTGCCGCCGCCAGGAGGACAGCGCCGGGAGGAGAGAGGCCACGGAGGTGCGCTGTGCGTCGTCCTCGACCCGGAGGGCCGCCGCCAGGGCCTCGGCGTCCTCCGCCTCCACCGCGTTCCAGAACCCGGCCTCCAGGCCGTCGTCGGCGGTCTGCGCGACGTCGGGCGCCGCCTCCTCCAGCCAGTAACGGCGGTGCTGGAAGGCGTAGGTGGGGAGGTCGACGAGGCGGCGCGCGCCACCGGCGAAGAGCGAGGGCCAGTCGAGGGACAGGCCTTGCGTGTGGGCCTCGGCCATCGAGGTCAGGAACCGTCGCCAGTCCCCCTCGTCCCGGCGCAGCGAACCGACGACCACCGCCGGGACGCCCGCCTCCTGGGCGGTCTCCTCCACGCCGACGGTGAGGACGGGGTGGGCGCTGCATTCGACGAACGCCCGGTGGCCGTCGGCCAGGAGACCACTGATCACGGACTCGAAGCGGACGGTGTTGCGGAGGTTGCGGTACCAGTAGTCGGCGTCCAGACCGGCGGTGTCCATCACCTCGCCGGTCAGCGTGGAGTGGAAGGGAACGGAACCCGAGCGGGGGCGGATGTCCGCCAGCTCCCGGTGGATCCGTTCACGGATCCGCTCCACGTGCTCCGAGTGCGAGGCGTAGTCGACCGGAATCCGCCGCGCCCGGATCTCACGCTCCTCGCAGTGGGCCAGTAATTGGTCCAGCGCGCCCGCGTCGCCGCATACCACCGTGGAGCGCGGGCCGTTGAGGGCCGCCACCGATATTCGCCCGTCCCAGCGTCCGACGAGCGCCTCCGCCTCGTCCACCGGAAGAGGAACGGACATCATGCCGCCCTCTCCCGCGATCTCCAGCAACGCTCGGGAGCGCAGCGCCACCACACGCGCGCCATCCTCCAACGACAGCCCGCCCGCCACACACGCCGCAGCGATCTCCCCCTGGGAGTGGCCCACCACAGCAACCGGCTCCACACCCACCGACCGCCACAACCCCGCCAACGACACCATCACCGCCCACAGCGCGGGCTGCACCACATCCACCCGCTCCAGCCCCGGAGCACCCTCCGCACCCCGCAGCACATCCACCAACGACCAGTCCACGAACGGGTCGAGCGCCCGCTCGCAGTCGGCCATCCGGCCGGCGAACACCTCGGAGGAGCCGAGCAGTTCGACCGCCATGCCGAGCCACTGCGACCCCTGGCCGGGGAAGACGAAGACGGGACGGCCCAGGGTGCCGCTCGTTCCGCCGGTCACGACGGCGGGTGCCGGGTCGCCGTCCGCCACGGCGGACAGCCCGCGGAGCAGTCCGTCACGGTCGCTCCCGATGACGACGGCGCGCTGCTCGAAGGAGCCGCGCCCGGCGGCCAGCGACCAGCCCACCTCGCCGGCGCACCACTCCGGGTGGGTGGTGACGCTCTCGCTCAGTGCGGCCGCCTGGGCCCGCAGGGCCTCGGGCGTACGGGCGGAGAGGAGCCACGGGAGGACGCCGGAACCGTCGGCCACCGCGCCGGCGCCGGCGGGTTCGTCGCTGCCGTCGGCGGGCGCCTGCTCGATGATGATGTGGGCGTTGGTGCCGCTGATGCCGAAGGAGGAGACGGCGGCCCGGCGCGGCCGTCCGGTCTCCGGCNACGCCGGAACCGTCGGCCACCGCGCCGGCGCCGGCGGGTTCGTCGCTGCCGTCGGCGGGCGCCTGCTCGATGATGATGTGGGCGTTGGTGCCGCTGATGCCGAAGGAGGAGACGGCGGCCCGGCGCGGCCGTCCGGTCTCCGGCCAGTCGTGCTCCTCCGTCAGCAGCGCGACGCCGCCGGCGGCCCAGTCGACATGCGGGGTGGGCGCGTCGACGTGCAGGGTGCGCGGGAGGACGCCGTGGCGCAGCGCCATCACCGTCTTGATCAGACCGGCCACGCCCGCGGCGGCCTGGGTGTGGCCGATGTTGGACTTCAAGGAGCCGAGCCACAGCGGCCGGTCCGCGGGACGGCCCCGCCCGTACGTCGCCAGCAGGGCCTGCGCCTCGATCGGATCGCCGAGCTTGGTGCCCGTGCCGTGTGCCTCGACCGCGTCCACGTCCGTCGCGCCGAGGCGGGCGTTGGCGAGCGCGTCCCGGATGACGCGCTGCTGTGCGGGCCCGTTGGGTGCGGAGAAGCCGCTGCTGCCGCCGTCCTGGTTGACGGCGGAGCCGCGCAGGACGGCGAGTATCCGGTGGCCGTTGCGGCGGGCGTCCGAGAGCCGTTCCAGCAGCAGGACGCCGGCGCCCTCGGCCCAGCCGGTGCCGTCGGCGCCCTCGGCGAAGGAGCGGCAGCGGCCGTCCGGGGAGAGGGCGCGCTGCCGGCTGAACTCGACGAAGCCGAGGGTGTCGGCCATGACGGTGACGCCGCCGGCCAGCGCCAGGGTGCACTCCTCCCGCCGGAGGGACTGGCAGGCGAGGTGCATGGCCACCAGGGAGGAGGAGCAGGCGGTGTCCACCGTGACGGCGGGGCCCTCCAGGCCGAGCGTGTAGGCGATACGCCCCGAGACGACGCTGCCCTGGCCGCCGGTCATCAGGTAGCCCTCCAGGTCCTCGGGGGTCCTGCGCAGGCGGGAGGCGTAGTCCATCTGCATCACGCCGGCGAACACGCCGGTGCGGCTGCCGCGGACGGACGACGGGTCGATGCCGGCCCGTTCCAGCGCCTCCCAGGCGGTCTCCAGGAGCAGCCGCTGCTGGGGGTGCATGGCCGTGGCCTCGCGGGGGCTGATGCCGAAGAAGTCGGCGTCGAACCCGGCGGCCTCGTGGACGAACCCGCCCTCCCGGACGTAGGTCCGGCCGGGGGCGTCGGGGTCGGGGTCGTACAGGGCGTCGACGTCCCAGCCGCGGTCCTCGGGGAACGGGGTGATCGCGTCGGTGCCGGACGCGACGAGCCGCCACAGGTCCTCGGGCGACCGTACGTTCCCGGGCAGGCGGCAGGCCATGCCGACGATGGCGACGGGTTCGGAATGGGCCTCGGTCAGCTTGCGGTTCTGCTGCCGGAGCTGTTCCGCCTCCTTGAGGGAAACCCTCAGCGCCTTGATGACTTCTTCGCTGGATGCGGTCATCGCTCACTCCGAATGTCTGTTCCGTGCCGGTCAGTTGTCACCGAGCGCCACCCGTACGAGGCTCTGGAGGTCCATGCTGTCCAGGGGGTTGCCGCCGTCGTCGCCGGCCGGTCCGTCGCCCCCGGTGGGGACGCCCGCGGACTCGGCGAGCCGCATCAGGGTCGTCACCAGTCCCGCCTCCTGGAAGCGGGCCAGCGGGACGGCGGCCAGGGCGCGGTGGAACTCCCGTTCGTCGGGGAGGGGTTCGGGTGCCCCGTCGGGGCGGTCGGCGGGCCGGAGCTCTACGTGCAGGTAGCGGCCGACCGCGGCCGGGGTGGGGTGGTCGAAGATCAGGGTGGGGGGCAGCCGGCGGCCCGCGGCGGCGCCCAGCCGGTTGCGGAACTCCAGCGCCGTGAGGGAGTCCAGGCCGAGTTCGAGGAAGCCCCGGTCGAGGTCCAGGGCGTGCGGCGCGGAGTGGCCGAGGACGTCGGCGAGCCGGCCGCGGACGAGTTCGAGGAGGACCCGCTCCTGTTCGGCCTCGGGGAGGTCCGCGAGCCGCTGCTCCAGGGCGATGCCCGGGGAGGCGTCGGCGGCCCGCCGGGCGGGGGCCTTGACGAGGCCGCGGAGCAGCGCCGGGATCTCGCCCCCGGCGCGGACGCCCGCGGTGTCCAGCCGGGCCGGTACGAGCACGGCGGGGCCCTCGCGGCCGGCGGCCACGGCGGCGTCGAAGAGGGCGAGGCCCTGGTCGGTGGGCATCGGCAGGAGTCCGGCGCGGCTCAGCCGGCGGACGTCGGTGTCGTCGAGGTGGCCGGTCATGCCGCTGGCGTCCGCCCACAGGCCCCAGGCGAGGGACAGGGCCGGGAGGCCGCGGGTGCGCCGGTGGTGGGCGAGGGCGTCCAGGAAGGCGTTGGCGGCCGCGTAGTTGGCCTGTCCGGCGGTGCCGATGACGCCCGCGGCGGAGGAGAACAGCACGAAGTCCGTCAGGCCGAGGCCGCGGGTGAGGTCGTGGAGGTGCCAGGCGGCGTCGGCCTTGGGCCGGGCGACGGTGTCGAGCCGTTCGGGCGTCAGGGACGCGACGACGCCGTCGTCCAGGACGCCGGCCAGGTGCACGACGCCGGTCAGGGGCGGCTCGGCCGCCGCCACGACCCGTGCGAGGGCGTCCCGGTCCGCCGCGTCGCAGGCCGTGACGGTCACGCGGGCGCCGAGGGCGGTGAGTTCGGCGTCGAGTTCGGCGGCGCCGTCGGCCCGGGGGCCGCGGCGGCTGACGAGCAGCAGGTCTCGGACGCCGTGGACGGTGACGAGGTGGCGGGCGAGCGCGCCGCCGAGGACGCCGGTGCCGCCGGTGACCAGGACGGTGCCCCCGCCGCCGAACGCGGCCGGTCCGTCGGGGGCGGTGGCGGCGCGGGCCAGGCGTGCGGCGAGCACCTTCCCGGAGCGGACGGCGAGTTGGGGTTCGTCGGCGGCCAGGGCGCGCAGCAGCGCCGGTGCGCCGGAGGCCTCGGGGCCGTCGGTGTCCAGCAGCGCGAGGCGGCCGGGGTTCTCGGTCTGCGCGGAGCGGACCAGGCCCCAGAGCGGGGCGTGGGCCAGGTCGGGCACGTCGTCGCCGGGTGCGGTCGCCACCGCGCCGCGGGTGAGGAGCACCATGCGGGAGGCGGCGAACCGCTCGTCGGACAGCCACGAGCGGACCAGGTCCAGGGCGTGGTGCGTGGCGGCGCGGGCGGCCGCCGCGGCGTCGTCCCGCGGTGCGCCGGAGTCGGGGAGCAGGGGGACGAGGACGACGCGGGGCGCCGGGGTGCCGTCGGCGACGGCCTCGGTGAGGGCCGCGAGGTCCGGGTACGCGGTCGTCCGGGCGCCGGCCGCGGCCAGCGTGTCGTTCAGCGGCGCCGCGCCGGGTCCGGCCACCGCGAGGGGTGCGGTGTCCGGTGCGGGGCCGTCGTCCGGCAGGGGTGTCCAGGTCACCTCGTGGAGCGGTTCGCGGGCGCCCTGGGCGGCGGACCGCAGCTGCTCGTCCGTGATGTGACGGAGCGTCAGTGAGGCGATGCGGGCGACCGGGCGGCCGTTGTCGTCGGACGCCTCGACGGACAGTGCGTCGGGGCCGGCCGGGGAGAGCCGGACGCGCAGCGAGGTCGCCCCGGCGGCGGACGCGGTCACGCCCGTCCAGGCGAACGGCAGGCGTACCTGTTCCGTTCCGTCGAGCAGGCTCGCGTGCAGGGCGGCGTCCAGGAGCGCGGGGTGGACGGCGTAGGCGTCGGCGCCGGTGTGGGCGGCGCGGTCCAGCCGGACCTCGGCGTAGAGGTCGTCCCCGTGCCGCCACACGGCGTGCAGGCCCTGGAACACCGGGCCGTACTCGAATCCGACGGCGGCGAGCCGGTCGTAGGCGCCCCGGAGGTCGACGGGGGCCGCGCCCGGTGGGAGCCAGGCGCCGCCGGTGCGTGCCTCGGGTTCGTCGCCGGCGGGGGCGAGGAATCCGGTGGCGTTGCGCGTCCACGGGTCCGCGGCCTCCTCGGCGCGGGAGTGGACGGTGACGGGCCGCCGTCCGTCCTCGTCCGGGGCGCCGGCCCTGACCTGGATCAGTACGGCCGCGTCGGCGGGGTCCGCCGGCAGGACCAGCGGGGCCTCCAGGGTCAGTTCCTCGACGGTGCGGCAGCCGGTCCGCTCCCCCGCGTGCAGGGCGAGTTCGACGAGGGCGGTGCCGGGCAGCAGGACGGTGCCGCGGACGGCGTGGTCGGCGAGCCAGGGGTGCGTCGCGAGGGAGAGCCGGCCGGTGAGGAGGGTGTCCTCGCCCCCGGCGAGGGCGACGTCGGCGCCGAGCAGCGGGTGGGCGGTGCCGGCCAGTCCGGCCCATCGGAGGTCGCCGGCGGCCCGCGGCGCCTCCGCCCAGAACCGTTCGCCCCGGAACGGGTGGGCCGGCAGATCGGTGATCCGGCGGGAGCGCTCGGGGAACACCGCCGCCCAGTCCACCGGCAGGCCGCGGGTGTACGCCTCGGCCACGGAGGTCAGGAACCGCCGCGGGCCGCCCTCGTCGCGGCGCAGCGAGCCGGTGACGACGGCCGGCCGGCCCGCCTCCTCCGCGGTCTCCTCGATGCCGACGGTGAGCACGGGGTGGGCGCTGCACTCGACGAACGCGTGCCGGCCGCGGGCGGCGAGGTCCCGGACGACGGGCGCGAACCGCACGGTGTGCCGCAGGTTGGTGTACCAGTACTCGGCGTCGAGCCGGGCCGTGTCGAGGACCTCGCCGGTGACGGTGGAGTGGAAGGGGACCGTGCCGGTGCGGGGCCGGACGTCGGCCAGGTCGGCGAGGATCCGGTCGCGGATCCGCTCCACCTGGGCGGAGTGGGAGGCGTAGTCGACGGGGATCCGCCGGGCCCTGGTCCCCCGCTCCTCGCAGTGTGCCAACAGGGCGTCCAGGGCGTCCGGTTCACCGGACACGACCGTGGAGAGCGGACCGTTGACGGCGGCCACCGACACGCGTCCGCCGTACGCGGCCACCAGCTCGCCGGTGGCCTCGGCGCCGAGGGACACGGCGACCATGCCGCCGTCCCCGGCCAGTACCTCACGGATGACGCGGGAGCGGAGGGCGACGACGCGGGCGCCGTCCTCCAGGGACAGTCCGCCCGCCACGCAGGCCGCGGCGATCTCGCCCTGCGAGTGCCCGACGACCGCCACCGGTTCCACGCCCAGGGACCGCCACAGGCCTGCCAGGGAGACCATCACCGCCCACAGCACGGGCTGCACCACGTCCACCCGGTCCAGCCCCGGCGCCCCGGGCGCCTCCCGCAGCACGTCCACGAGCGACCAGTCGACGAACGGCTCCAGCGCCCGCTCGCACGCGGCGATCCGCTCCGCGAACTCCTCGTCGGCGTCTAGCAGTTCGACGGCCATCCCGGCCCATTGCGAGCCCTGCCCCGGGAAGACGAACACGGCACCCGCGAGGGGGCCGGCCGTGCCCGTGACCGCCTCCGGCGCGGAGACGTCCCGGGCGACGGCGGCCAGGCCGCGGAGCAGGCTGTCGTGGTCGTCCCCGACGACCACCGCGCGGTGCTCGAAGGACGGCCGTCCGGTGGCCAGTGTCCATCCGACGGCTCCCGGGTCGTCCGGGGCGGCGGCGGCCAGGCGCCCGGCCTGCGCCCGCAGCGCCTCGGGCGAGCGGGCCGACACCACCCAGGGGAGGACGCCCGTGCCGGGGTCCGGCGGGGCGGGCTCCTCGTCCGGCGCCTGCTCCACGATCAGGTGGGCGTTGGTGCCGCTGATGCCGAAGCCCGAGACGCCCGCGCGGCGCGGCCGGCCCGTCTCCGGCCAGGCGCGCTCCTCCGCCAGGAGTTCGACCGCGCCCGCCGACCAGTCGACGTGCGGGGTGGGGGCGTCCACGTTCAGGGTGCGCGGCAGCACGCCGTGCCGCAGCGCCATCACCATCTTGATGACACCGGCCACGCCCGCCGCGGCCTGCGTGTGACCGATGTTCGACTTCAGCGACCCGAGCCACAGCGGCCGGTCCGCCGGGCGGCCCTGCCCGTACGTCGCCAGGAGCGCCTCGGCCTCGATGGGGTCGCCGAGCCTCGTCCCCGTCCCGTGCGCCTCCACCGCGTCCACCTCGGCGGCGGTCAACCCCGAGGCGGCGAGGGCCTGTTCGACGAGTCGCTGCTGGGCGCGGCCGTTGGGGGCGGTCAGCCCGTTGGAGGCGCCGTCCTGGTTGACCGCGGAGCCCCGGAGGACCGCGAGGACGGGATGGCCGTTGCGGCGCGCCTCGGAGAGGGGTTCCAGCAGCAGGACGCCGACGCCCTCGCCCCAGGCGGTGCCGTCCGCCGCCGCGGCGAACGCCTTGCACCGGCCGTCGGGAGCCAGCCCGCGCTGCCGGCTGAACTGGACGAACAGGCCGGGCGCCGACATCACCGTCGCCCCGCCGGCCAGCGCCAGGGAGCACTCCCCGCGGCGCAGCGCCTCGCAGGCGAGGTGGAGGGCGACCAGGGACGACGAGCAGGCCGTGTCCACGGTGAGGGCGGGCCCTTCCAGGCCCAGCACGTACGACAGCCGGCCGGAGAGGACGCTGCCCTCGGTGCCGGTGAGGAGGTGGCCCTCCAGGCCCTCGGCCGGTTCGTACAGGCGGGGTCCGTACTCCTGCCGCATGGCGCCGACGAACACGCCGGTGCGGCTGCCGCGCAGCCCGGCCGGGTCGACGCCGGCCCGTTCGCACGCCTCCCACGCCGTCTCCAGCAGCAGCCGCTGCTGCGGGTCCATGGCCAGGGCCTCGCGCGGGCTGATCCCGAAGAAGGCCGCGTCGAAGCGGTCGGCGTCGTGCAGGAACGAGCCGTGCCGCACGTAGGTCGTGCCGGGCTTGTCCGCGTCGGGGTCCTGGAGGGAGTCGAGGTCCCAGCCGCGCCCGGCGGGGAACTCCGAACGAGTCTCCCTGCCCTCCGCGACCAGGTTCCACAGGTCCTCGGGGGTCCGGACGTCCCCGGGGAAGCGGCAGCCGATGCCGACCACGGCGACGGGCTCACCGTCCCGTACGGGGCCGGTCGCCGGGAGGGCGGGGGCGGGGCGCAGGCCGAGGAGGGCGGTGCGCAGGTGTTCGGCGAGGGCGGCGACCGTCGGGTGCTCGTAGACGAGGCCGGTGGGCAGCGGGAGTCCGGTGGCCTCCCGGAGCCGGTTGCGCAGGGCGAGGGCGGCGGCCGAGTCGAGGCCGAGCTCGCGGAACGACCGGTCCTCGGGAACGTCCGCGGCGTCGCCGATAAGACGAGCCATGTGCGTGCGGATCAACTCGCCGAGTGTCCGCCGCTGTTCGGGCTCGGTGAGGCTTTTCAGACGGTGCGTCAGGGAGGCGCTCGGGTCCGGCTCGGGGCTCCCGGACCGGAAGGGGTACGAGGGCAGTTCGACACGCCGGGCTCCGGCGAAGGCGGGCAGGGCCGCCCAGTCCACGTCCACGCCGTGGACGTGGAGTTCCGCGAGCGCGGCGAGGAACCGGTCCGGGCCGCCCCGGCCTCGGCGCAGCGTCTCCACGACGACGCCCTCCCCGCCCGCTCCCGCGTCGTCGAGCGTGTCCTGGAGGCCCACGGCGAGCACGGGGTGCGGGGCGACCTCGACGAACGCGCGGTGACCGTCCCGGACGAGGGCGCGGGCCGCCTCGTCGAAGCGGATCTCCTCCGTGATGTTGCGGCACCAGTAGGCGCCGTCCAGCTCCCGGGTGTCGAGGCGTTCCCCGGTGGCGGAGGAGAAGAACGGCACGGTGGACGGGCGTGGGGAGACCGCCGACAGGTCCTTCAGCAGCTGCTCGTGGGCCTCCTCCAACTGCCGGGAGTGCGCGGCGAGTCCGTTGCTCAGCTTCCTGGCGCGGATGCCCTCCGCCGTGAGCTCGTCCAGCAGCTCGGCGACGGCCGCGCGCTCCCCGGAGACCAGGGCGCTGCGCGGTCCGTTGGCGCCGGCGAGGCTCAGCCGGTCGCCGAAGCGGGCCAGCCGGGGCGCCAGTTCGGTCCGGGTGAGGAGGATGGAGGCCATGTCGCCGCGGCCGGCCACGCGGGCCTGGGCGGCGCTCCAGGGCACGACGACGCGCGCCGCGTCCTCCAGGGTCAGCGCGCCCGCGACGTGGGCGGCGGCGATCTCGCCCAGGCTGGCTCCGGCGACCGCGGCGGGCTCCACCCCATGGGAGCGCCAGAGCGCCGCGAGGGAGACCATGACGGCGAACAGCACGGGCTGCACGACGTCCACCCGCTCCGGGTCCGGAGTCCCGTCCGCGCCGTCCAGGACGTCCAGCAGCGACCAGCCCGTCAGCGGGTCCAGCACCTCGGCGCAGGCGCGGAGGCTGTTCGCGAACACCTCGGAGGATTCACGGAGTTCGTGCGTCATGCCGGGCCATTGGGTGCCCTGTCCGGGAAAGACGAACACGGCTTTCGCGGGGGCTTTCTTCGCCGCGTCCGCAATGGCGCCGGCCGCGTGCGGAGCGGTCCCGTCCGGGATTGCGTTCGCCGTCCTTCCGCCCGGGCCCGCCACGCCCCGAATGACGTCCGGTGTGCTGTCCCCCGCCGCCAGAACGGTCAATGCCCGAAGGGCGTCGGCACGGTCGGCGGCAAGCAGAACGGCACGGTGCTCGAACAGCGGGCGGGTGGTGGCGAGGGACAGGCCGATGCCGGCCGGATCGGCCGCGGGGTGTTCGTCCAGATGCCGGAGCAGGCGTTCGGCCTGGGCGCGCAGCGCGCCTTCGCTCCGCGCGGATATCCGCCAGGGGACGAGTAACGCGTCGGCGGCGGGGGCGACATCGGTCGTGGTGTCCGGTTCCGCGGCACCGGGCGGCTCCAGGAGGACTCCGCCGACGGCCGAGCGGGCCTCGTCACCGTGTGCGACGCGGACGAGTCCGGCGAGGACGTCCGTGACGCCGTGGCCGTCCCCCGGCCGGGCCGGGACCGGTCCCGGCCCGGATCCACCGGATACCGGCCGGCTCGCCGCGGTGACCTCGGGCGCGTCCTCGTCGTCGGGCCGGATCAGGCAGAGGATCCGGTCCCCGTCGTGTAGCGCGCGGGACCACGGCTTGAGGACCACGACGAAGGCGCCGGGGGGCACGGGGGCGTCGGCCGAGGGGTCCGTGCCGAGGTGCGCGGCGCCGGCGAGGGCCAGGGAGCAGTGGCCGTCGCGCAGGCTCCGTACCGCCCGCGCGAGGTGGGCGCCGGGGGCGGCCGACGGCAGGGGCGCGGTGTCCGACGGCGTATGAGGTGCGGTCAGCCGCAGCGCGGCGGCGATCACGTCCGTCGCCGTCCCGGAGGGGACGGGCCCGAGGAAGAGGCCGGCCGTTCCACCGGACGTGCCGGGTCCCGGGACGATGCCCGCGTTCTCCAGGGCCTCCCAGCCGAGTTCCGTCAACAGCCGCTGTTCCGCGTCCAGTCGGTCCGCCCGCGCGCCGGACAGGCCGAAGAATTCCGCGTCGAACAACGCGGGATCGCACCAGGCGCCGCCCTCCGGCCCGGTTTCCGCCGGTATTCCGTCCCGGAGTTTCCGCCGGAGCCCGTCCGGTCCTGCGGCCCACGGCGTACGGGCGGACATTCCGATGACCGCCACCGCCTCGTCCGGGGCGACAGGCGGTTCCGGCGCAAGGCGATCGGAATTGCTCATGGGCTGCTCCCCGTTACCGGAAACACTCGGACACGAATATGCCGCGGCCTCTTACCGCATTCTTTTCGGGACTTCCTCCCGGACGGCTCCGGGCACCCTAGCGCGACCGTCTTGGCGGCATCTTGAAGCCGTCTTGGATCCTTCTTGGACACCAAACGGAACCCCGCCGAAACAAGAAATCAACAATGGCGTCACCTGAATTACGACGGTGAAATCCACTACGTACCGTCGCCCGCGTGAACCCTTTCCGAACGGACGTCGACGGGAGCGCCCGAAGGCCCCCACCACGGGCGTGGTGCGGCTGGTGCCGGAGGGGGCCCTACCGGACCGGAGGAGTCCGCCGGAGTGCGGGAAACCTCCTGGGCCGCACCAGCGGACTTACGTCCCGTACGTGTTGTTGGTCACGTTTATCCTGCATGTTTCCGTGCCATGGAACCCTTCCCGGCGGACCGCGTCGGCCACGCACCGGTGCGCGGGCGCGGCGCCTGCTGGATCATCGGCCGTCCGGGAACGAAACCTCGCCTGGCCCACGTCCGGAAAAGAGGGGCACACTTGGCATCGGAGGCGCGAACGAACGTGCGCCCCGAACGTCATGTGCGGAAGCGGTGCGGGCACCGGCGGGGGGACGACCATTCCCGTGCGTTCGCCGCCGTCGGGACTCGTGACTGGAGGAAAGTGTCGATGTCCATAGCAGCCGGGTTACAGATCAGTGTTCTGGGACCGCTGGAGGTCCACGCCGGTGACCGGCCGGTGGATCTGGGTCCTGCCCGCCAACGCGCCGTGCTCGCGGCGCTTTTGCTGACACCGGGCGAAGCGGTCACCACCGAACGGCTGACCGAAGCCGTATGGCCGCGCAACCCGCCGAGTGCCGTGATGACGACCCTGCACAGCTATGTGTCCAATCTGCGAAGGAAATTGGAACCAAGCAGTCCACCGCGGTGCCGCAACCGGATTCTGCGCCGCGAACCATCCGGATATGTCCTTGCCGTGGCACCGGAACTCATCGATGTCTGCCGTTTCGAACAGTTGCTCCGCGACGGGCGCCGTCTGCTCCTGGAGGGCCGCCACCAGGCCGCCAGCCGCACCCTGGAGACCTGCCTGGCGCTCTGGCGCGGAGCCCCCTACCCGGAGATGTGCGACGACGAGCTGGGCGCGCAGGCCGCGACCCGCCTGGAGGAGCTGCGGCTGCTGGCCCTGGAGAGCCGCTGGGAGGCGGAACTGGCCCAGGAACGGGACTACTCCGTGATCGCCGCCGATCTGGCGACGCTCAGTATGAAGTTCCCGACCCGGGAGCGCCTGAGCTGGCTGCATATGCAGGCGCTCTACCGGGCGGGCCGCCAGGCGGAAGCACTCAAGGTCTACCACCAGACGCGGCGCCTGCTGGCGGACGAGTACGGCGTCGACCCCTGCCCGGAGTTGCAGGACCTGTTCGGGTCCATCCTCCGGGGCGTGTCGGCCGTCCAACGCGCACGGCCGGGCGCGGTCATCTGACGGCCTCCATACGGCCGCCTTTCTTCACAAATGCCCTGTGTCAGAACTGATATGACGCCGTATCAGGAGGACCCGGATGCCTCGTCCCGGCGCCGCCGCCGCTCGCGCTCCTTCTCCGCGAGCTCCATCATCTCCTTGACCTCCTCCGGCGGCTCCTCCTCCTCGTCGTCGTCCCGGAGCAGACCCTGTTCCCTCAGCTGCCGGTCGTGCACCATCACCGGGGGCTGGGGGTCGGGGTCGGACGGGCGCGGCCCCTCCGGGCCGTCCGGCCCCACGCGGACCAGCCGCTCCACCCGCACGACGCGGAAGAGCCGGTCGCCGACCCGCAGTGCCGCGCCCCGCTCCTCGTCGAAGCGGTCGGCCGCCCGCGCGTACTCCGCCCGCTCGCGCTCGTCCAGCCGGCGCATCACCGGGGCCATCACCCGCAGGTCCATGGTGAGGGCGTCCCGGGCGCCCTGCGGGTTCGAGCAGCCGTTCGTCAGCGGCGACCAGCGGCCGTCGATCCGTTCCGCGATCATGAACTCGGCGGGGAGCAGGACCCCGCCGGGGTGGGTCAGCGCCGCGCACAACGAGTCGTCGCGCATATCGTCCGGGACGGTCCCCGTGGCGCGGACCAGCGACAGCAGCTCCGTCTTCAGGATCCCCTCGGACAGACCCGTCACCGTGACGGTGTCGATGACGAAGCCCACGACCGGGTCGGCGACGCGGTACCCCTGGCCGGGTCCCGCCGGATCCGGGTCGGACAGGCGCGGGGGCTCGGGACCCGTGGGGCCCGAGCGGATGAACCGCTCGCCGCGCACCACCCGGTGGCGGCTGCCGAGGACCGTCAGCTCGTCGACGACCTCCCAGTCGAGGAGTTCGTACGCCTTGACGCACTCCTCCCGGGTGGCCTCGTCCCCGGCCTGCTCCGCCTCATGGGCCCGCCGCCGGAAGAGCGAGGCCATCGTGTCCCGGGCGTCCTGGGGAGCGAAGTCGCCGAGGTGCGTCAGCATCTCCCAGCCGCCCTCCTCGCGTTCACGCGCCACCCCGAAGGCCGCGCCGCCGACGCCCATGATGTCGGGGTAGGCGTCCCGGGCGCGCCAGGCGTCCTCGTCCGCGAGTGCCGCGACCGGGGCGGTCGGCGGTGTCATTCTGATCTGCCGGTAACCCGGCACCTGCTCACTGTGATCGGGCATGCGCACCAGCATGTCGGGTCCGCGCGCGCCCGCGCAGCGGAACGGGGCTTCAGGAGCCTTTCGCGCCCCCTCGGGACGAGGGCGCGACGATATCCGTCCGGTCGTGCGTGGACGTGACAGCCCACTGATCGCCGGCCGACGCCCCGTGTTCGTTCCCGAGGGACGCGAAGGGCCCGTGAAGTCCCGCTCACCGCTGTGGGTGGTGTGCTCCCGCCGACGCGCCTTACGGGAGGCACCACGCGGATTCCCCAACTCTTCCCGGAATGCGGCGGTTTACCGCATCCTGGGATTCCGGACCTCCGGCCGACCCGAGGAGTTCATGTGGTGAAACCGCGGCTGCCGCTCGCCGAGTACGTCGCCGGTCTGCCCAAGGCCGCCGTGTACGCGGCGCTGTTCTTCACCGACACCGAGGACCGCCCCCTCCAGCTGCGCTCCTCCGTGAAACAGGGGCTGTGGCAGTTCCCGGGCGGGGACATGGATCCCGGTGAGAGCCCGTTCGGCACGGCCGTGCGGGAGTGCCGGGAGGAGACGGGCATCGTCTTCACCGGCCGTCCGCACCTGCTGGCGGTGGACTTCGCCCTGCCCGGCCTGTGGCCGGTGGCCAAGACGGGCTTCGTCTTCGACGGCGGCCGCCTCACCCCGGACGCCCTGGCCCGCATCGTCCTCGACCCCGGTGAGCACGACGCCTGGGAGGTCCGGCCGATGACCGGCTGGGCCCGGATCATGGACACCCGCACCTGGCACCGCCTCGCGGCCGTCAACCGGGCGCGCCGCACCCGCACCACCGCCTACCTGGAGAGCTCCCCGGACCCCGCCTGCTGACCGAGCCAGGCCCCGGCCTCGCCGCCCGTCACCTCCGGACGTGGCCGTAGCGGGCGGCGAGGCCGTCGACCACGGGCTCGCCGAACCGCTCCCGCAGCTCCTCGAACGCGGCGGCCTTCCCCGGCCCGAACAACCTGGCCAGGCCCGCCGCGCAGGTCCCGGCGGAGAGGAACGCCGGCGGTGTGCGCTTGGTGTGGAACTTGTCGGCGTACATGACCAGTTGCTCCTCGACCGTCCCCGCCACATAGTCCCCCTCCGGCAGCGGCAGCCCCTGCGTCCGGATGTCCTCCCGGGTGATCCCGACCCCGGTGTGGCACGAGCAGAAGCGGCACAGCGGCTCCGGAAAGCCCTCCTTGCGCAGGATCTCGTACCCCAGCACACCGTGCCGGACGTACTGCCCCATCGTGAACCGTCCGTCGGCGTCGAGCAGCCCGTAGACGCCGATGTCGTGCAGCAGCGCCCCCGCCCGCACCAGCGCGGCATCGGCCTCCGGCGCGGCGGCGGCCCGCAGCTGCTCGGCGAGGTGGGCGACGATCTCGCAGTGGGTGTGCACGAGATCGAACGCCTCCTGCGTGGGCGCGTACTTCTCGTGCAGGGCGCGGATGTCCTCGACGGTCGGGAGTGATGGCATCCGGGCAGCGTAACAACGACCCGGGAGGCGTGCGGCAGTGGGAACCACGACGCCGCCGCCCTGCGTTGTTCCGGGCACGACCCGCGGCAGGCGGGGTCCGCGGGCGCGGCGCGAGCGGCCCGTTCACCGTACGGCGAGGACGTGATGGCCGATGAGCACGCTGGTCCCGGGGGGCACCCTGCATCTGCCCGACGGCGTCCTGACGGTGGAGGTGACGGGGCCCTACGACCTGTCGGTGCTGATCACCGGGGACGGTGGAAAGGTCGCGGGCGACGGGGACTTCGTCTTCTACAACCAGCCGGCCGCGCCGGGCGTCCGGCTCGGTCCGGGCGCCGTCGTCGTGGACCGCCGCGGCCTCCGCCCGGGGGCGAGCCGTCTGACGGCCGTCGTCAGCCCGGAGGATCCCGGGGCCCGCCCGGCCGCGCTTCCCGTCCCCGTGCTGCGGGTCACCGGGCCGGACGGCCGGGCGGTCGCCCGGTTCACGCCGCCGCGGCCGACGCGCGAGACGGTGCTGCTCCTCGCGGAGATCTACCGCCGGGGCCCGGGCTGGAAGCTGCGTGCCCTGGGGCAGGGGTACGCGGACGGCCTGGCCGGCGTGGCCCGGGACTTCGGCATCGAGGTCGCGGACGACGGCACCTCCCCGCCGCCGCCCGCACCGGCACGACCCGCCCCCGCCGTGCCCGGCAACGCCGTTCCCGACGACGCCCGGGCGTTCGCCGCGCTCGTCAACGCCGAACGCGGCCGCAGGGGCGTACCCCCGGTGGCACCGGACGCACGGCTCGCCGACGCCGCACGCCGTCACGCCGAGGGCATGGCCCGCCTGGGCCGCCTCGGTACCGATGGACCGTCCGGCGTCTCCCTCTTCCAACAGGTCACCGCGTGCGGCTACGCCTATCTCTCGCTGGCGGAGCAGCTGGTGTCCGGCCCGCGGACGCCGGCCGAGTTCCTCGACTTCTGCCTGGGGGACGCCCGGGCGTCCGTCCCCGTGACGGATCCGGCGTTCACCGCGGCCGGGCTGGCCCACGCCGTGGACGCCCGTTCCGGTGACATGTACTGGACCGCCCTGTGGGCCCGCCCCCTCACCCCCGACGGCCTGTCGCGGACCGCCGCCGAGGTCCTCGCCCTCACCAACGCCCGCCGGGCCGCGGCCGGGCTGCGCCCCCTGTCCGACGACGCACGGCTCGCCGCCGCGGCCCAGGCGCACAGCGGGGACATGGCGGCGCGCGGCTACCACTCCCACACCTCCCCCGACGGCCGCCAACCCTGGGACCGGGCCGTCGCCGCCGGCTCCACACACCGTTCCACAGGCGAGAACATCGCCTGCGGCCAGCGCTCCCCCGCCGAGGTCGTCGAGGGCTGGATGAACAGCCCCGGCCACCGCGCCAACATCCTCACCCCCGGCTTCACCCACCTCGGCGTCGGCTTCGCGGGCGGCGGCCCGGCGGGCACGTACTGGACCCAGCTCTTCGGGGGGTCCGCCTAGGGAGCGGCCGACGGGTCGGCAAGCGGGGTCACCCACTTGATCTGCCGCGATGGCAGAGCCGTGGAGGAGTTGAAAGGCTGTGGACCGGGACGCGGGTCCGCCGGGGGCGGCACCCGCGGCATCCTCACATCAATCCGCTCTGCGGCACCACCCGTCGGGAGAGGACACGACGTGGCAGGAACCATCCACGCGAACGACCGTTCGAGTGAAGCGGGAAGAACCGCCGCCCGCCTGCTGCGCGCTTCCGCGGAGCACTTTTCCGACCCGTCCGTGAACATCGACTGGAGCGTCCCTGTCGCACCGGACCAGTGGTTCATGCCCCCGGAATTGATCACCCTCTACGGAACACCACTGTGGGAGGCGATGGATCAGGACCGGCGCATCGCCCTGTCGCGCAGCGAGGCCGTCAACTGGGTGAGCACGGGCATCTGGACCGAACTCTGTCCGATGCGGATGCTCTCCCGCCATCCGCCCGGCGAGACCGTGAAGGAGCCGGCTCCGTATGTCCGTCGTCATCACCGGAAGCACCGGCTTCCTCGGTCTGCACCTGATCCGTGAACTCCTCGGCCGCCACCCGGCCCTGACCCTCCTCACCCGGGCCGGTTCCCCGCCCGCCCTGCCCCGCGTCCTGCGGTTCCTGGAACACGGCGGCATGCCGGAGAACGAGCTGCGCCTGCTGCCCCGGCGGCTGTCGCTGGTGGAGGGCGACGTCACCCTGCCCCTCCTGGGCCTGCCCGAGCCCGTCTTCCGCCGCCTGGCCGACAGCGTCGACGTGCTCTGGCACTGCGCGGCCGACATCTCCCTCAGCCCCACCGACGCCGCCGTCCGCACCCGCAATGTCGCGGGAACGAGGAACGTGCTGCGCCTTCTGGAGGCGGGACCGCCCCGGGCCGTGCTCGCCCACGCCAGCACCTTCGCGGTCGCCGGGGCCCAGCAAGGGGGAATCGTCCCCGAAGCGCCCCTCACCGGCGACTCCGGCTTCAACAGCCCTTACGAGGAGTCGAAGTTCCTGAGCGAACTCCTGATCCACCGCTGGTGCGCACACCACCGGCGCGGCGCCGCCGTGTTCCGCCTGCCCGGCCTGATCACGGACGCGCCCGCCTACCCGGGCCGCCCGGAACACCCCCTCGCCACGGTGGCAGCCGTCTGCCGGGCCGCCCTGCGCGCCCACCCCGAAGTCATCGGCCCCGACGGCACCGTCCGGCTGCCGGGCACGAACCCCGACGCCGTGATCAACTACCTGCCCGTGGAACACGTCGCCCGTGTCATGGCCGAAACCGTGGACCGCGCCCTTCCCGCCCACGGCGCGTACATCCAGCACATCACCCACCCGGCCGGCACCCCGGTGGGGACCTTCCTCTCCGCCCTCACCCGCGGTCTCGGCGGCCGCCCCGTCTTCGTCCCCGACCCGCTGCCTCCCGCTTCGGCCGCCCAGCGGGCCGCGGGGGAGATGTGGGGCAGGTTTCTGCCCTTCATGGCCGGCACCCGGCGGTACGAGACCGCACGCACCAGGGCGATGGGGCTGGACTGGCCGGCCGACGCGCCTCTCGACGAGGCCTATCTGGTGAGGTCTCTGGCGTGAGCGTGAAGGGGCATCCCCGGCGGGCCGGCCTGCTGAAAAGCCTTTGATCCGTCCTTCCGCCTCTTTGTACTGTTTGCTGGTGATCCCTCTCCTCAAGCCCCTCGACAAGACCGACGCCCGGGACCTCGCGACCTTGCGCGCAGAGGTCGAACGCGTCGACAGGACAGGCCTCCACGAGGACGAGGAGGATGTCCTCCACGAGCTCGGCGACCCCAAGGTGGACCTGGCGCGCAACTCCGCCGGCATCTGGCAGGGCTCACGGCTGGTGGCCTATGCGGTGGTGTACGAGCCGGAGCGGGTACGGGACATCGCCCGCTTCGGAACCACCGCCGCCGTCCATCCGGACCTGCGGCGGCAGGGGATCGGCACGCTGCTGGTCGACTGGATGCGCGACCGCGCGGACGCGATCCGGGCGGAGCGCCACTCCGACGTGCCGGGGGAGCTGCTGATCGACGGCGCGGTCGGCAACGCCGGTCTGGCGGCCCTGGCCCGGCGGGCCGGGTTCGAGCCCCGCCGGTACTGGTTCAGTATGACGCACGACCTGCGCGCGGACCGGCTGCCCGCCGCGACGGTGCCGGCCGGTCTGCGCCTGGTGCCCTTCGAGGCGGGCCTCGACGAAGCGACGCGTCTGGCGCACAACGACGCGTTCCGCGACCACTGGAACCACACCGAGACGGACAGAGTCGACTGGGACACCTGGTTCACCGGGGACCGTTCGTTCCGCGCCGGCCTGTCCGCCCTGCTGCTCGACGCCGACGGCCTCGTCGCGGCGTACCTCCTCGCCGACGAGTACGTCGCCGACAGCGCGGCCACGGGGCACCGCTCGTGCACGATCGGCCACCTGGGCACCCGTCCCGCCCACCGGAACCGCGGCGCGGCGCGCGCCCTGCTGGCGCACACGCTGGCCGAGGCCGGGCGCCAGGGGTACGACAATGCGGAGCTGATCGTCGACTCGGCCAACCCGACCGGGGCGCTGGCGCTCTACGAACGGATGGGCTTCGTGACGGAGCGGGAGTTCGTGACGTACGGCCGGCCGCTGGACTGAGGGACGCCGCGGAAGCGGGCAATCCGAGCCGCGGGAGCGCACAGGAGCCGGGGCGGGGGCGCACGGTCGTGTACCGCCCTGTAACCGGCACGGCGCCCAACAGACTCCCCCACAGGCCCGCCGCCGCCCCGCCGAGGAGTCAGCCATGCCCCGCGTCCCCACCGGCCCCCGCCCGTCATCGGCTCGCGCCAGGACCGGGGCGGTGATGGCCGGAGCGGCGTGCGTCGCCCTGCCGGCCGTGCAGCCCGCCCGGGCGTCCGCCGCGGACGGCGGCCTCCTCGCCCATGTGCCCACGGCCATACGCGGCTCCTGCTCCCCCGTGCCCGCCCCGGACCTTCCGTCCTCCGCCGTCGGTGCGGTCGGCTGCAGGCCCCCGGGCGGGATACCGGTCGTCTACATGCGGTTCTCGGACACGTCCGGCATGCAGAACGCCTTCGACAGCGACCTGAGCGACTACTCGTTCGCCCACAACAGGTGCGACGCGTCAACTCCCCTGAACGGCAGGCAGCCTACGCCGTCGACGGCAGGATCGTCGGCACCACGGCGTGCTACCGGGACCGGGACGGCGAGGGCAACGGCATCGAGTGGACCAACACCACCCTGTCCATCCTCGCGCTGACCAAGTCCTCCGGCCCGTACGACCAGTTGCTCCGGTGGTGGGAGACGGCGGGCCCGGTGGCGTGACCCGGACCGGTGCCGGCTTCCCCGTGATCTGTCCGAATCCCCTCCACCGGACCGGTTTCTCCGGCGATTTCCGGCCACCCCTGGCCGTCCGCCGCGCGGAATTGAACGAAAGAATGCGGGACTTTTCCGCAGGCTGCCACGCTCTTGATAACCGTCGTCATTGCAGCCTTTGAAATTACCGAACCGATGCGCTTCACTTTCCGTGCCCAGGACAGGATCGAGGGGGTTTCATGCAGCAGGCGCACCGGCATGCCGAAAACAAATCGACGGACGGGGACGGGCACGGACACGAGCACGGCCGCCCCCACGGCCACGGCGAGCACGGCCACGGCGGGCACAGTCACGGGGTATCCGCCGACGCGGACCGCCGCTGGCTGACGATCGCGCTGGGGCTCATCGTCGCGTATATGGCAGTGGAAGTCGTCGTCGCTTTCCTGGCCCATTCACTGGCGCTTATTTCCGATGCCGCCCACATGCTGTCCGACGCCGCCTCCATCGTGCTCGCCCTGATCGCGATGCGGCTGGCGGCCCGTCCCGCGCGGGGCGGTTACACCTACGGATTGAAGCGGGCGGAAATCCTTTCCGCCCAGGGCAACGGGCTCACCCTGCTGCTGCTCTCCGCCTGGCTGGCCTACGAGAGCGTCGAGCGCCTGGTCGATCCGCCGGAGGTGGGCGGGGGCATGGTGCTGGTGACCGCCCTGTCGGGAGTGCTGGTCAACATAGCCGCGGCCTGGTGCATGTCGAAGGCCAACCGCTCGTCCCTCAACATCGAGGGCGCGTTCCAGCACGTCCTCACCGACCTCTACGGCTTCATCGCCACGGCGGTCGCCGGCGCGGTGGTCATGCTGACCGGCTTCACCCGCGCCGACTCCCTCGCGACCCTGGTCGTCGTCGCCCTCATGGTCCGGTCCGGGGTGTCGCTCGTCCGGGCCTCCGGACGGATCTTCCTGGAGGCCGCTCCCCCCGGTATGGAGCCCGACGAGGTGGGCGCCCGCATGGCGCGCCAGGACGGCGTCGTGGAGGTCCACGACCTGCACATCTGGGAAATCACCTCGGGCGAGGTGGCGCTCTCCGCCCATGTGCTCGTGGAGCCCGGCGGCGACTGCCACGCCGTCCGCACCGCCGTCCAGGCCGACCTCCGCGACGGCTACGGGATCACCCACGCCACCCTGGAGGTCTGCTCCGCCCCCGACGGCGAGCTCGTCGCCGTCGGCTCCGGCGAACCGGCCGGCCGGCACTGCGAGGAGCCGCACGGCACGGTCCACCGCCGGGAGCCGGAGGACCGCTGAGCGGTTCGAGCCCTCGACTCCCCACCGCGATGGGCCCGAGGACTCGGCGAAGCTTCTCACTTCACTCCCAAAGCCGTTAACAACCCATCCTGGTCGAAGAGTTGGAATCGCGGACTTTGTTCCGCGCAGTCGAACACGGCAGTCGAAACCCAGCGGTCATTCTCACTCACTTGTGTGGGGATGCGACCACGGCCCGCGTTGGAAGTCTCTTCCCGGTACACCCGTGCCGACCGCAACGTGACCAGGAGGACGCACACATGCCCGTAGGCGAAGAGAACCGTACCGAGCAGGACCGCCCGCAACAGAGTCTCGGCACGGCCGCCGCACGGAACCTGGCCACGACCACCAAGTCCGTGCCGCAGATGCAGGAGATCACCTCCCGCTGGCTGCTGAAGATGTTGCCGTGGGCCCAGGTCCAGGGCGGCACGTACCGGGTGAACCGCCGGCTGACGTACACGGTCGGGGACGGGCGCATCAGCTTCGTCAAGACGGGCGACCGGGTCGAGGTCATCCCGGGCGAGCTGGCCGAACTGCCGGTGCTGCGCGGCTACGAGGACCAGGAGGTGCTCACCGAGCTCGCGCGCCGGTGCGAGCAGCGGGAGTACGGGGCGGGTGAGCTCCTGGCCTCGGCGGGGGACCCGGTCGACGGGGTGGTGCTGCTGGCGCACGGCAGGGTGGAGAAGGTCGGCTCGGGGCCGTACGGGGACGACGCGGTGCTCAGCGTGCTGGCCGACGGCGCGCACTTCGGTGAGCACTGTCTGCTCGAATCCGACGGCACATGGGAGTACACCGCCCGCGCCGTGACCGCCTGCACGGTGCTCGTGCTGCCGAAGCTCGCGTTCAACCAGGCCGTCGAGCGCTCGGACTCACTGCGCGGGCAGTTGGAACGGCTGCGCGCGCTGCCGGCCCAGCGGACCAACAAGTTCGGTGAGAAGGAGATCGACCTGTCGGCCGGCCACGTGGGCGAGGCCGACATCCCGGCGACGTACGTCGACTACGAGCTGCGTCCACGGGAGTACGAACTGAGCGTGGCGCAGACCGTACTGCGCATCCACACGCGCGTGGCCGATCTCTACAACCAGCCGATGAACCAGACGGAGCAGCAGCTGCGGCTCACGGTCGAGGCGCTCAAGGAGCGCCAGGAGCACGAGCTGATCAACAACCGGGAGTTCGGGCTGCTGAGCAACTGCGCCTACGAGCAGCGGCTCCAGCCGCACGACGGCGTGCCGAGCCCCGACGACCTGGACGAACTGCTCAGCCGCAGGCGGGGGTCAAAGCTGTTCCTGGCGCACCCGCGGGCGATCGCGGCGATCGGGCGCGAGTTCAGCAAGCGCAGCCTCGTCCCGGAGACCATCGACATGGGCGGCCACCGCATCCCGACCTGGCGCGGCGTCCCGATCTTCCCGTGCAACAAGATCCCGATCAGCGAGGAGCGGACGACCTCGATCATCTGCATGCGTACCGGCGAGGGCGAGCAGGGCGTCGTCGGGCTGCGGCAGGCCGGGATCCCGGACGAGATCGAGCCGAGCCTGTCGGTGCGGTTCATGGGCATCAACGAGCAGGCGGTCATGTCGTACCTGGTGACGGCGTACTACTCGGCGGCCGTGCTGGTGCCGGACGCGCTCGGCGTCCTGGAGAACGTGGAGATCGGGCGGTGGCGTTGAGCGTTCGTCCCGCCGGCCCCGCGGGAGCACGGGGATCCGGGAGCTCGGGCCCCGGATCCCCGCGTCCGGGGCCACACCGCGCCCCGGGCCGCCGGGCTCCGGCGCGGTGCCGCGGCCGGGCGCGCGGACCGAACCCGGACCGGACGAGGAGCCCTGAGTGAGCCAGCCCTTCACCCTGCCCGCCTTCTACATGAACCACCCCGCCCGGCTCAACCCGCACCTCGAGGAGGCCCGCGCCCACACACGGGAGTGGGCCCGCGAGATGGGCATGCTGGAGGGGTCGGGCGTGTGGGACCAGGCGGATCTGGACGCGCACGACTACGCGCTGCTGTGCGCGTACACCCACCCCGACTGCGACGGCCCGACGCTGTCGCTGGTCACCGACTGGTACGTGTGGGTGTTCTTCTTCGACGACCACTTCCTGGAGCTGTTCAAGCGGACGCAGGACCGTGAGGGCGGCAAGGACTACCTGGACCGGCTTCCGGCGTTCATGCCGATGGATCCGGACGCCGCCGTGCCGGAGCCGACCCATCCGGTGGAGGCGGGCCTGGCGGACCTGTGGGCGCGCACCGTCCCGCACATGTCCGCCGACTGGCGCGCCCGGTTCGCGGAGAGCACCAGGAACCTCCTGAACGAGTCCCTCTGGGAGCTGTCCAACATCAACGAGGGGAGGGTCGCCAACCCGGTCGAGTACATCGAGATGCGCCGCAAGGTGGGCGGCGCGCCCTGGTCGGCGGGGATCGTGGAGTACGCGGCCGGGGCCGAGGTCCCGGAGGCGGTGGCCGGATCGCGGCCGCTCCGGGTGCTGCGGGACACGTTCGCGGACGCCGTGCACCTGCGCAACGACCTGTTCTCGTACCAGCGGGAGATCGAGGACGAGGGCGAACTGTCCAACGGTGTCCTGGTGCTGGAGACTTTCCTGGGCTGCTCCACCCAGGAGGCCGCCGACGCGGTCGGCGATCTGCTCACCTCGCGGATGCGGCAGTTCGAGCACACGACCCTGACCGAGCTGGCCCCGCTGTTCGCCGAGTACGCGCTCGGCCCGCAGGAGTGCGCCGCCGTCCTCGCGTACGCCAAGGGCCTCCAGGACTGGCAGTCCGGCGGCCACGAGTGGCACATGCGCTCCAGCCGCTATATGAACAAGGAGGCGGCCCCTTCCCTCCTGCCCGGCCCCACGGGGCCCGGCACGTCCGGTCTCGGGATCAAGGAGCTGATCGCGGCGACGGGCGCGCAGATCGTCCGTTCCCACACCCATGTCCCCCACCAACAGGTCGGGCCGTCCCAACTGCTCGATTTCGACGTGCCGTTCACGCTGCGGCTGAGCCCGCACCTGGACGGCGCCCGGACGAACACCGTCGTCTGGTCACGGGAGATGGGCATGCTCGCCCCGCAGCCCGGCATCCCGGCGTCGGACATCTGGGACGAGCGGAAGCTGTACGGGTACGACTTCCCGCTGTGCGCGGCGGGCCTCCATCCGGACGCCACCCCCGAGGAGCTCGACCTGGCCTCGCAGTGGCTGACCTGGGGTACGTACGGCGACGACTACTTCCCCGTCGTCTACGGCCGCCCGCGCGACCTGCTCGGTGCCAAGGTCTGCCACGAGCGCATGCTCGCCTGCATGCCGCTCGATCTGACGGGTCTTCCGGTGCCCGTGAATTCCCTGGAGCGCGGCCTCGCGGACCTGTGGGTGCGGACGGCGGGGCCGATGAACGCCGACGGGCGGACGCAACTGCGGGACGCCGTGGCGGTCATGACGGAGAGCTGGCTGTGGGAGCTCCACAACCAGGCCGCCCACCGCGTCCCCGAGCCCGTCGACTACATCGAGATGCGCCGCCGCACCTTCGGGTCCGACCTCACGATCGCGCTGTGCCGCGTCGGGCACGGGCGCGCGGTGCCGGACGAGATCTACCGGAGCGGCACGGTGCGTTCCCTGGAGAACGCGGCGGTGGACTACGCGACGCTGCTCAACGACGTGTTCTCGTACCAGAAGGAGATCGAGTACGAGGGCGAGGTGCACAACGCCGTCCTCGTGGTGCAGACGTTCTTCGGCTGCGACTACCCGAAGGCGCTCGGCATCGTCGACGACCTGATGCGCGGCAGGATGAGCCAGTTCCAGCACGTGGCCCGGCACGAACTGCCGCTCCTCTACGAGGACGCCGGGCTCACGGCGGAGGCACGGGCCGCTCTCGACGGCTATGTGAAGGAGCTGGAGAACTGGCTCGCGGGCATCCTGAACTGGCACCTGAAGTGCCGGCGGTACCGGCAGGAGGTCCTGGAACAGAACTTCCGCTTCCTCCCCGCTCCGCTCCTGCCCGCGCCGGTGCCGCCGCCGGCCCCCGTCGGGGCGGCACCGTGACCCGCCGGGCGGCGTGCCGTCCCCGTCCGGGGGCCACCGCCGCCCGGCTCAGCGCGCGGCGGACGGCACGTCCTGCTCCTGTGCCACCATGCCCAGTTCCCGCATGCGGCCGATGACCCGGTCGTGCCGTTCGTCGCCGAGGCCGGTGGTCAGCCAGGACGGCGCGTACCGCGGATACTTCGCCGGGTCGTACGGGACGTCGAGCCCGGATTCGTCGACGGCCGCCATCTGCCGGCGGAAGCGGTCGGTCTCCTCCGGGGTCTGCGGGTCCCGGACGTAGCTGACGGTCCACTGGTGGCGGTCGATGCCGCCGAGGGTCGCGTGCCAGAGGTGCCAGTCGAAGGCGACGACGTCGCCCGGCCGGGTCTCCAGCACCTGGAGGGGCAGCCCGGCGAGCTGGCGGCGCAGGCGCTTGCCGTCCCACTCGCCCTCCCAGACGCCGAACTTCCGGTGCCAGTCGGCCAGTACGGCGCTGTAGTCGGCGTGGTGGGAGCCGGGCAGCACGCGGAGCGCGCCCGTGTCGGCCGTCACGTGCTCCAGGTACATGATGAGCTTGACGCCGGACATCCCCGGGATCGCGTCCTTGTGCAGCGGCGCCTCCCGGTAGAAGAGGACGCTCTCCGCGAAGGTCGGCAGCACGTTGCCGACGAGCTGCCCGGCCGTGTCGAGGAACCGGGGGTCCTCCAGCAGGGACAGGCTGAGCGGCGTCCGGTCCGGTGTCATCATCGGCAGGTAGCGGCCGGGGATCCCGCCCCCGTCGGTCCGTTCGTCCGTGACGAAGGCGTCGGCGTGGGCCCGGCGGACCTCGTCCGTCAGGCGTCCGGTCTCGTCGTCGTTGAGGAGGCGCGGAAGCACGACGTATCCGAAGTTCCGGTAGTGCTCGATCTGCTCCTGGGAGAGTCGCATCGGAGGGGTTCCCTTCCTTCCCGGCCTACGCCGTTGGTCCTTGGGGTCCGTCGGGGAGCAGCGCGGCCCGGGCGGTGCGGACGGCCTTGTCCTCCTCCGGGTTCAGCGCCCGGTCGTCCTCGTCCGCCCAGCGCGCCCAGACGGGGTCCTCGGGTGTGGTGAAGCCCGCGTTCTGGCGCAGGTTGATCGTGTCGTCCCGGCCCAGCAGCCGCAGGGCCCGCCGGTCGCCGGTGCGGCGGGCGGTCCGGGCGAGGGCGGTGCAGTTGGGGCCGGTGAAGGTGTCGTCCTGGCGCATCGCGGAGGTGTTGAAGCCGATGCCGAGGAACTGCCGCTCCTCCGCGAGGACGCTGTGCGTGCCGGAGTGGAGCAGGTTGTGGTGGATGACGACGAGGTGGCCGGGCCGGGTCGCGAGCAGCCGTTCCTCGGGGTGGGGCAGGTCCAGCGCGTCGGGTTCGATCGTCACGGCGCGGCGGTGGGAGCCGGGGACGACGCGGAGGGGGCCCGCGTCGTCCGTCATGGGCTGGAGGTAGAGGAAGCAGATGATCAGCAGGGGGTGGGCGTAGCCGCCCCGGGGGAAGGAGCCGAAGCGGTCGCGGTGCCAGTGCACCGGCAGCCGGCGGAGTTCGGGCTCCATCGCGGGCGCCCCGAACAGCACGGTGCTGTCGAGCTGGACGCGGGGGCCCATGACGGCTTCGGCGAACCGCACCAGCGCGGGCCGGCTGACCGTCGGCCAGACCTCGCGGGGGTAGCGCTCCACCAGGTCGGTGACGAACAGCGGCCGGTCGTCGGTGCCGTCGGTGAACTGGGTGTCGGCGACGGCCCGTTCGCGCAGCCGCCGGAAGTGCGCGACGTCGTCCTCGGTGCACAGGCCGTCGAGGACGACGTACCCGTCCTCCCGGAAGGCCGCGGCGGCTCGTTCGACGTCCTCGGGACGGTCGAGCGGATGGGTGATCATGCGGTCTCCACGCTCCTCTTCTCTCGTGCCGTCCCGGCCGGTGCCCCGTCCGCCGCCGCTCCCAGGTGGGCCGCCGCGCGCAGCGCCTGCGCCCAGAGGGTGTACATCCGGTTCTCCCATTCGCGGGCGATGCCGAAGAGCCGGTTGGCGTGCATGTGCGCGAGGCTCGCGTGGATCTCGCGCGGGGGCCGCCACAGCTCCCCGGCCCGGTGCAGCCGGTCCGCCGCGGCGGCGGCGGCGGGCAGCAGGTCGGCGTAGGGGCGGAGGAGGTCCGGCGGCGGGGTGCGGTCCCCGGGCCCTGCGGGCGCGGGGCGGTCGGCGGCGGCGATCCGCAGGCCGACCCGGCGGACGAGGCCGCGGACGGTGTCGTCGGCGCGGTGTCCGTCGCTCAAGTCGGCGGCGAGGGCGAGGCGTTGGGCAGGGTCGAGTCCCCAGTGCGCGAAGAGCCGGTCCAGGGTGAAGGTGGCCTCCGCGAGCCGGTCGGGGCCGGGCTCCGCGGACCGGGCGTCGCCCAGGACGGCCGCGCACACCGTGCTGTCGGCGCCGAACGCGCGCTCCATGGCGGCGAGCGCGGCCGGGCCGCCGTACCGTTCGGTCTCCGGCCGGTAGGTGTCGACCGCGACGGCGGACAGCCCCTCGGCGTCGGCCGCCTCGCGGGCCCAGCGCAGAGCTCGCGTCAGCACCTCCTCCCCCGCCTCGGGTGTGATGCCGCGCAGCCGCAGGCGCAGGTGGTGGTCCGGGTCGGCGTAGCGCATCCAGAACCAGCGGTCCAGGAGGCCGTCGTCCGCGAGTCCCTGGACGAGGCCGGGGACGCGGCCGGACACCAGGTGTTCGAGCTGTTCCGGCGTGCCGTAGAGCTTGAGGTACGCCCAGTCGCCGCCGGGCAGGCACCGGCGGTCCGCCGGGGCGAGGGTCCGGCTGGGGGCCGCGTCCGCCGGGGCTCCCCTGGTTCCCTTGGTCACCACCGGGACGATGACCTCGGAGAGGTAGGGCGCCCCGGTCTCGTCCCGCAGCCACAGGTGGTCGAAGTCGGGCAGCATCTCCTGGACGGTGACCCGCTGGCGTCCCTGCCCCCGGGCCTTGCGCAGCTGGGCGGCCAACTCGGCGGCGAAGGACGGGTGTTCCAGGTCCAGGAGCAGCCGGTTGTCGAACTCGACCAGGTACACATGGCGCGGCACCCGCCACTCGCGGCGCCAGCGCCGCACGCCGCGGAACCATCGTTCGTCCTCGCTGCCCTCGCCCTCCGGGACCACCGTGTTGTCGGTGACGTTCCACTGGGCGGGGCTCAGCACGATCCGGTCCCGGACCAGGCGGGGCAGGAACGGTGCCTTGCCAACGCCTCCCCAGTGGAAGACGGACGGCAGCGGGCGGGCGTCCTCCGCCACTTCCAGCAGGAACCGGCAGACGTTCGGCGCCTGCATGGCGGTGAGCATGTGGCTCTGCCCGATGGCGAGTTCACGGCCGAGCCGCCGGGAGCGGACGACGAACCGGCCACCCTCGACCCCGACCGTGAGGTCGGACAGCGGCAGCACACGGTCGGCGGGCACGGACGGCGCCACGTTGACGGCGATCTCATAGGGCCGGACGACCGGGTGGAGGGCGACGTTCCCCGCCCGGCCCGCGCTGGGCAGATAGCTCAGCTCGACCGGCAGGGCTCCTTCGGCGCGCGCCTCGGCGTCGTACAGCGCCCGCAGGGCCGAGAGTTCGGCCTCGTCCAGCAGATCGTGGAAGCGGCTGAGGGAACGGCCGCCCGGCGCCAGGGGCGTGACGCCGAGGACGGCCCGCCAGTCGCCGCGGTCGAGGTCTTCCCGGCTGCGGGCGTGCAGTTGGAGGAACACGTCGAGGGCGGGCGGGGCGGGCGAGTCGGCGGGCGACCAGCGAGTGAGCCGGGCGACCAGGTCGTCGGTCAACTCCACTTCCGCGGTACGGGAGTTGACGGCGTTGCTGACGATGCGCAGCAGGATGTCGTCGCGTTCCTGTTCACGGGTGGGCGCCGAGGGCGTGGGGGGCCGCACCGGGCGGGGCTCGGTGTAGGTGGCGGGCGGTCCGAGCCCGGTCTCGGGGGACAGCAACTCCTCGACGGGCACCTGGGCCCCGATGCCGTAGCGCTCCAGGAAGGCGTCCCGGTAGGCCGACAGGTGGTCGTGGCCGTGCGGGAAGCGGCCCAGGCGCAGCAGGATCTCCGCGGCGTCGGCGGCGGCCCTGGCCACGTCCCGGTGCAGGGTGCGGCCGACGGTGGCTAGGCGCGCGTCGGCCTGCGCGGCGGGCGTCGTGTCGCACAGCGCGTGCTGGCTGCGGTGGAGGGCGCGCAGCGCGTCGTCGGCGTCCGCGGGTGCGGCGCGGTCGAGGTCGGCGGTGCGGGCGAGGACCTCGTCGAGGGCCGCGTTGAACGCTTCGCCGCCGGGGAGGCGGCCGACCGCGTCGCGCAGGGAGCGGGTGGGGTCGGGGTCGGTGGGTGACGGGCGGAGGGCGCCCACGAGGAAGTGGCTCTCCCAGAGCCTGCCGAGGAGGGCGCCGATCCGTTGGGGTCCGGCCTGGGGGAACTCCGCGGCGAGCTTGGTGTGCAGGTCCCCGAGGGCGATCGGCTCCGCCGCGAGGCCGAGGACGGCGGCGACCGGCCGGGAGATCCGGACCGTGGCCCGCCGGACGTCGCGCCGCCCGTAGACGTCGGCCTGCGGCAGGACGAGCCGGCCGGCCACGACCTGGCAGGCGCCGTTGACGTGGACGGGGAGCCCGGCGCGCAGCGTCTCGTCCTGTTCGATCCGCTCGATGACGCCGAGCAGCCAGCCGGAGTCGGCGCGGGTACGGACGGCGGCGAGCGCGGTGGCACCCAGGCGCTCGGTGCTGCTGTCGGCGAAGCGGCCGACGGAGACGCCCGCGAAGGCCCCGAACGGGGTGGGGCGCGTGCTCATGCGTGTGACGTAGCGCAGCAGCGCGGCGCGGGTGCGGGCGCGGCGCCGGGACTCCGCCGCGCCGGCGGTTCCGTCGGACGGGTCCGTCCCGGTCAGCCGGTGGGTGACGGCGTCGGCGAGGGAAGGGCTGGCGAGCCGGAGGGCGTGCCGTACGGCGGGGAGGGCGGCCGTGCGGAGCAGGTCCGCCTCCCAGGCCGGCGTCCCGGTCCCGGGCCCGGGGGCGGTCCTCCGGTAGACGTCCGTGCTCAGCGCCGGGGCCCGCAGGACGTAGAACGGCGCGGGTTCGTACAGGGGTTGGCCCGGTGCCGCGGTGCGGACGGTCACGTGCACTCTCTCCTTCACCATCAGTGGGGCGACGCATCCTTCGCCGCCGGCCTCGGCCTCGGCGGGTGTCGCCCCCTCAGTCGATGAGCAGGCCGCGGTCCCACAGCGGGGCCGTGTCGGTGACGGCGGCCAGCATGCTCAGCAGCACGCCGCAGACGCCGGTCAGGAAGCCGGGGTCGTCCAGGTGGACCCCCGGTTGTTCCTCGTCGCGGTAGCCGAGGGGGGTGGACGGGTCGTACTCGGCGGTCAGCCGGGCGAGGGCCGCGTCCGCCGCCGCGCGGGCCCGGCCGCCGGGGTCGTCGGGGGCGAACAGGGTCCACAGCCGCAGGAGTCCGGCCGTGCCGTGGCAGAGGCCCGGCGAGTCCCCCGCGGTGTGGTCGAGTTGGGGCCGGTGGTCGGCGGCGGCACGGCGCAGGGCGTGCTGTCGGAGGTCGTCCCGCCCCAGGGCGCTGCCCGCGTGCCAGAGGGCGCGGGCGACGCCGAGGCCGCCGTAGCACCAGCCGGGACGGCCTGGTTGCAGCCCCGCGCCCGTGGCCGGCGCGGGGGCCGGGACGGTGGCGGGCCAGTCGGGTGTCTCGTCCGGGGCGACGGGATCCGTGCGCCGGGCGAGCAGCCAGTCGGCGGTGTCGCCGAGGGCGCGGTCGAGGGCCGGGCCGCCGTGGTCGGCGCGGCGGGCGAGGGCGAGGGCGGCGAGCGGTCCCGCGATGCCATGGGCGAGGCCGAGGTCGTAGTGGCCGCCGGGGTGGCCGTGGCCGTCGGCGTGCGCGGCGATCCGCCAGCGCGGCGCGTCGGGCGGACCGGCCAGCCGGACGAGGTGGCCGACGAGCACGGTGACGGCCTCGGTGACGGCCGGGCCGGAGCCGGTGGCGGTGACGAGGTAACCGAGCAGGCCGGCGGCGCCGTTGACCGCGTCGTAGTCGTGGTCCCGGACGCCGTCGTCGCCGTGGCGCCAGGGGTGGTCCCTGACGCGTTCGGCCAGGGCGAGGTCGAGGGAGCGCCGGACCGTGCGGTAGCGCGGGTCCATGGCCTCGGCCGCGGCGAAGGTCAGGGCCACGCCGCCGAGGCCGCCGTGCATGCCGAGGCCGGCGACCGGCCGGGCGCGGGTGGCTCCGGCGAGGGTCTTCAGATGGGTGTGGGCCGCGGCGTCCCAGCCCTCGCCGGGCAGGGCGCGGGCGAGTTCGGTCATCAGCAGGGCGGCGCTGGGCAGTCCCGAGGACAGCGCGGTGGGCCAGAACTCGAAGCCGCCCGCCGACCGGCTCCGGGCCAGGTCGGCGTACCGGGGCGCCGCCTCCGGGTCGCGCAGCCGGCCCGCCGCCTCGCGCACGATCCCGAGGGCCGTGTCACGGAGCGGCGGGCGGGCCGGGACGTCACGGCCGAAGCGGGTTGCGGGCACGACTGCCGGGACGTCCCGATTCATACGATGTTCTCCAGCCCGTCAGCGACCGAACGCGGTCGGGTCGCCCTCGGGGCTCTCGGAACCCGAACAGCACTTGGTCCACCGGCAGCTGTACGGGTGGGTGCACCACCAGGCCGTCGGCTCGGTGTCCAGGGCGTCCGGCGACGCGATGTGAATGTCGAGGTCGAACTCGCTGTCCAGATCGATCAGCGTTGCGGATGACACGACGGATCACTCCTCTCGGAACATCTCTTGTACGGCTTTCAAGACGCCGTCAATGAAGCTAGGTTGCTGTTGAACGCGTGTCAACAGTGACGCGAGGGGCAGGGGAATCGGACCGCCGGTGTTCACGCCCCTCGGCCAACGGGCCCCGAGCGAGGGAGAGTCATGCGCATCCTGGTACTGGGCGGAACGGGATTCCTCGGCAGGACCCTGGTGGCACAGGCCCTGGCGCGCGGCCGGCGCGTCACCACGTTCAACCGCGGGACGCACGGCCCCGACCACCCGGGCGCCGCGGTGGTTCGCGGCGACCGCACCCGGGCTGCGGACCTCCGGCGGCTGGCCGCGAGCGGGCCGTGGGACGCGGTCGTGGACACCTCGGGGATGCTCCCCCGGGACGTGCTCGCCTCGGCCCGCGAGCTGGAGGGGGCCGCCGGGCGGTACGTGTTCGTCTCGTCGCTGGCGGCCCTCGGCTGGCCGCGGACCGCGGTCACCGGCGACTCACCGCTGCGGCCCTGTCCGCCCGACGCCGGTCTCGACGACGCGGACTTCGACACCCTCAAGGCGGGCTGCGAACGGGCGGTCACGGGGGTCTTCGGGCCGCGTTCCCTCATCGTCCGCCCGGGCTTCCTCCTCGGGCCGCACGAGGACCTGGGGCGGCTGCCGCGATGGCTGAACCGCGCCGCGCGGGGCGGCAGGATCCTCACCCCGGGGCCGCCCGCCCGGCCGCTGCGCTTCCTCGACGCGCGCGACCTGGCCCGCTGGCTGCTCGACATCCTCGAAGGCCCGTCGGCGGCCGGGGCGTTCAACGTCACCGGCCCGCCGGGGCAGACCACGTTCGGCGAACTGCTGGCGCACTGCCTGGACGCCGCCGGTACCGTCGGCGCCGAAACCGTCTGGGCCGACGGGGAGTTCCTGCGGGCCCACGACGTCCGGCCGTGGCTCGGGCTGCCGCTGTGGGCCGCCGGCGGCGACGGGGTCCGGGCCGTGGACACCTCCCGCGCGGAGGCCGCCGGCCTGCGCACCCGGCCCGTCGGCGAGACCGTGCGCGACACCTGGGCCTGGATGACGGCCGACGGCCGGGCAGGCCGGGACTACGCGGCCGGCGTCTACGCGCTCACGCCGGAGCGGGAGGAGGCCCTGCTGCGGGCCTGGGACACCCGGCCCGGCGAGGCGGGGACACGGGACGCGGACGGCCTGGCCGCCGGAGCCCCGGAGGCGGAAGCCCGGGACGTACGGGCGCGGCCGGCGTGACCGCGCCGGCGCACCCGCTCCGGTACGGAGACCGGTCAGCAGCCCGAGCCGGGGCCGGGCGGAGTGCCGTCCAGCTTCCAGTGCCCCTTCTCCTCCTCCACCAGCGTCCACGCCGTACAGGAGGGGGAGCCGGCGACCTCGACGCGCAGCGCGTCGCGGACCGCCCGCACCGCGATCCGGTCCCCGGGGATGTCCTTGAGCTTGCCGACGAAGGTGTCGGCGTACTTCTCGCCCGCCGTGTCATCGGTGAAGCGTTTCTGCAGAGCGTCCGCGTCGCCCTTCCGCAGGTCCCGCTGCACCGCCTCGGCGAGCTTCTGTGGGCTCGGTTCGCTGCCGTCGTCCTCCGTGGCGATGGAGAAGGTGACGAAAATCAGCCACCCGGCGAGCGCGGCGAAGAGCGCGACGAAGCCCAGCCGCTTGCCGAGCACATGCCGTCCGGGCCGGGACGTGGTGGTCAGCTGAGTCATAAGTCCACTGAACTGCACACGACGTGACAGGACATCCACTTTGAGACAGCGGCTTTCGGACGCTGACGAACGACACCGGAACGGGAGGCGCTGGGCCCAGTGACGTCCGATCAGGAGCAGGCGAACGACGCGGAACGGGAACTCTTCGGGGGCCGCCTCCGGATGGACGAGGCGTCGGTCCGGCACGAGCAGGTGCCGCTGGAGATCCCCTTCCGCAGGATGGCCGGCCAGGTGCCGGCGCTGCTGGCGCGGTCCGCCGCGATGGCCTGGGCGGTGGACCGGGTCTCCCTGGTCGCCGTGGCCGTCGCGGAGGTGGGCCGGGGCACGGCCACGGCCTTCGGGCTGCTGGCCACCAACGAGGTGCTGGTCGATCTGTTCGCGGGCGGCCCGACGCCGGACCGGGTGCGCGCCGCGCTGCCGTCCCTGCTGTTCGTGGCCGGTATGGCGGTGCTCGTCGCGCTGCTCACCGCCGTGTCCTCGCTGGCGGTCGGCCGGCTCGAACCCCAGGTGGAGCGGGCCGCCTCGCTCCGGCTGCTCTCCCGTTCGATCCGGGTGGAGCTCGCCGACCTGGAGGACGCGGAGGTGCGCCGGCTGCTGGAGACGGCCGAATACGGCACCGACGCCGCGCGGCGGCTGATCGGGCACGCCGTGGCCGTGGTCAATGGCTTGATCTCGTTGGTCGCGGCCGCGTGGGTGCTGACCGTGCTGCACCCGGTCCTGCTGCCCCTCCTCCTGCTCACCGCCATCCCCAAGGGCTACGGCACGGTCCGCACGGCCCGCCGGGTCTACCGCAGCATCCAGCGCTGGCTCGACCACGTACGGGTGCGCCGGCGCCTGTCCGACCTGCTGCTGGCCCCCGACCCGGCCCGGGAGCTCCGGGCCCACGCCGTGGGTCCCCATCTGCTGCGGCGGTACCGGGAGCTGACCGATCAGTCGACGGCGGAGCAGAAACGGCTCGCGCTGGCGGCCGCCGGCACCGACCTGGCCGCCGGTGCCGTGTCGGGCGCCGCCACCGGGGGCACGTACGCCGTCCTCGGGCTGCTCCTCGTCTCCGGGCATCTGCCGATGGCCGCCGCCGGCACCGCGGTGCTGGCCGTCCGCAACACCACGAGCCAGCTGTCCGGGCTGGTCCGGAACGTCAACTACCTGTACGAGCAGTCGCTCTACCTCCTGGACCTGGACCGGGCGGTCGCCCTGGCACGCGAGCGCGCCATTCCGGACGGCGGCGTTCCGCTGACCGGGCGGCCGACCGTCCTGGAGCTCGACGACGTCTCGTTCACCTACCGGGGACAGCACACTCCCGCGGTCTCCGGGGTGAGCCTGCGCATTCCGCGCGGCGGCGTCGTCGCCCTGGTCGGGGACAACGGCTCGGGCAAGTCCACGCTGGCGAAGCTGATCGCCGGGCTCTACCTCCCGGACTCCGGCCGCCTCGCCTGGGACGGCACCGACATCAGGGAGCTGGACCGGGACACCGTGTTCGACCGCGTCGCCCTCGTCGACCAGGACTTCCTCAAGTGGCCCTTCACGGCCCGCGCCAATGTGACCCTGGGACGTCCCGAACGCGCCCACGACGAGGACGCCCTGCGGCGCTCCGCCGCGTTCGCCGATGTGGACGGCCTGGTGAAGACGCTCCCCCGCGGCTGGGACACCCTCCTCGAACGCGGCTTCCACGGCGGCCAGGGCCTCTCCGGCGGCCAGCAGCAGCGTTTCGCCCTGGCCCGGGCCCACTTCCGCGACGCGTCCGTCGTCATCGTCGACGAACCCACCGCGGCGCTCGACGCCGCCTCCGAGATCGAGGTCTTCCACCGCATACGGGCCCTGGCCGACAGCGGCCGTACGGTCGTCCTCATCACCCACCGCCTCGCGTCGGTGCGCTGCGCCGACACCATCTACGTCCTCGACCGCGGCAAGGTGATCGAACAGGGCGACCACGACGGCCTGCTGGCCGCGCGGGGCGCCTTCGCGGCGGCCTACCGCCTCCAGGCCGAGCAGTTCCGGGACGGACCGGAGCAGACCCCGTACGCCGGGGCGGGCCGGGCCGCCGCGTCCGGACCGGCCGGGCCCGCCGGTCCCGGGTGACCGGCCCCCGGGGGGAGCCGCTCGGCCCTGACCCCCGCCGGATGATCCCGGCTACGACGCGGTGACCGCCGTGGTGGCGTGCCGGGCGGCGGGCACCACCACGGGGGAGCCGTCGTCCGGCGCCTGGAGGACGTCGGCCTCGATGCCGTACAGCTCGCGCACCAGGGCGGGGACGACGACGTCGCGCGGCGCCCCCTGGGCGACGATCCGGCCGTCCTTCATGGCGACGACGGTGTCGGCGTAGCGGGCGGCGCCGGCCAGGTCGTGGAGGACCATCACGACCGTACGGCCGGCGACGGCTACCTCGCGTACGAGGTCGAGGACTTCGACGGCGTGGCCGATGTCGAGCGCGCTGGTCGGCTCGTCAAGGAGCACGACCGGTGTCTCCTGGGCCAAGACCATCGCCAGCCAGCAGCGCTGCCGCTGGCCGCCGGAGAGCTGGTCGAGGCGGCGGTCGGCCAGTCCGTCGACGCCGGTGGCGCGCAGGGCCTCCCCGACGGCCCGCTCGTCCTCGCGGGACCACTGGCGGAAAAGGCCCTGGTGCGGGTGGCGTCCGTAGCGTACGAGCCCGGCGACCGTGACGGCCTCGGGAGCCAGCGGGGACTGGGGAAGAAGCGCGATGCGGTGCGCGGCCCGGCGCTGCTTCAGCCGCCAGATGTCCGCGTCGCCCGCGAGGACGCGGCCGGACTCGGGCTGGTGGAGACGGGCGATGGAGCGCAGCAGCGTGGACTTGCCGCAGCCGTTGGGCCCGACGATGGCGACGACCTGGCCTGACGGCACGGTGAGGTCGACGCCTGCCACGGCGCGGTGACCGGGGTAACCGGCGATGAGCTGTTCGACGCGGAGCTCCACGGGCGGGTGCCTTTCGAAGAAGATCGCCGGATTGTTACGGAGACCCCTGATCGAAGATCCCTTAGGCAAGGCTAACCTATATTAGAGCCGGTCCGGATGAGGAAACCCTTGTGCGGACACTTGGCTTATTTCTTGTCTAATTTTGTCCTGTTTCCTCTCGTTCGGAGCTTGCGATGACCTCACCCCACCGTTTCCTGCTGTCCGCCCCCCGCCGGGCGGTGGCGGTTCTCGCCGCCGTCGGCGCTGCGGCCGTGCTGGTGACGGGCTGCGGCTCGGACTCCGACGCGGACAAGAAGTCGGAGGCGTCGTCCGGCACCTCCGAGGGGGGCACCCGCACCGTCAAGGACGCCACCGGCAAGGCCGTACAGGTCCCGTCGCACCCCCAGCGCGTTGTGACGCTCACTCAGGAGGACCTCGACGCGGTGCTGGCCCTCGGCATCAAGCCGGTCGGCATCACCAACGGCCAGGGCCTCGCCAAGCCGCCGGCCTACCTCGAGGACAAGGTCAAGGACGTCAAGGTCGTCGGCAACCTGCTCCAGCCGGTGATCGACAAGGTCGTCGCCGCCAAGCCGGACCTCATCCTGGCCGGTGACATGCAGGACGAGCAGATGCTCAAGCAGCTGCGCGAGATCACCCCGGCCACGCTGGTCACCATGGCTCCGAACGACGACTGGAAGCTGTCCTTCCGGGGCATCGGCAACGCCCTCAACGCCACCGACAAGGCCAACAAGGTCATCTCCGACTACGAGACCAAGGCCAAGAAGGCCGGTGAGGGTCTGGGCGACAACAAGGGCGCCGAGGTCAGCATCGTGCGCTGGAACCCGGACGGCCCCAGCTGGATGGAGAAGAAGCAGTTCGCCAGCGGTGTCGCCCTGGACATGGGCCTCAAGCGCCCCAAGTCCCAGGACAAGGACGGCAACGCCCACACCCCGGCGCTCAGCCTGGAGAAGATCAACGAGATCGACGGCGACTGGCTCTTCCTCTCCACCCTCACCTCCGACGGTGAGAAGGCGCTGAAGGACGTCCAGGAGAAGCCGGCGTACAAGGACCTGAACGCGGTCAAGAAGAAGCACGCCGTGACGGTCAACGGCTCCGTCTGGTCCACGCGGGGCGGTCCGCTGGCGAGCCAGGTCGTCATCGACGACATCGTGAAGGCGCTCCACGGATAGCCGCCGGCGTGCTCGACCGCAGGACGGGCCGAACCCGGCCCGTCCTGCGGAGGGCGGCCGCTACGCGCGGGCGGCGGCGAAGTCCGCCGCGGTCCACGCCATGCCGACCGCACCGTCCAGCAGCGCCCGCTCCCCCATCGGCGACACCGCCGCCTCCGCGAACTCCGCCTCGTGCGGCCCGCACGCACCCCCCGTGATGTCCAGCACCGGGTGGATGGACGGGACGACGTGCGAGACGTTGCCCATGTCGGTGCACGCGAACGCCTCGCGCCGCAGCGGCTCCGGGCGGCCGAGTGCGCGCGCGTTGGCCTGCCACAGCGCGCTGAGTCCGGGGTCCGTGCGGAAGTCCAGGTAGTCCGGTTCGGGGCGGGTCAGTTCGACCTCGCACCCCGTGGCCAGCGCGCCGGCGCGGAAGCACGCCTCGACCCGCTCCCGCAGTTCGCGCAGGTCCTCGGCGGCCGACGCGCGGATCTCGTACTCGGCGGTCGCCCGGCCGGGAATCAGGTTCGGCGCCGTCCCCGCGCCCGTGGTCACCCCGTGCACCTTCCACCCCGGCGGCAGCTGCTGGCGCAGCAGACCGAGCGCGACCTGGGCGACCGTCAGGGCGTCGGCGGCGTTGCGGCCCTCGTACGGATCGAGGCTCGCGTGCGCGGACCTGCCGGTGTACGCGACCGAGAGCGTGCCCAGCGCGAACGAGCGGAAGTCCGCCACCTCGAACGGGCACGGGTGCACCATCATCGCCGCGTCCACCCCGTCGAACGCGCCGGCCTCCAGCAGCAGCGCCTTTCCCCCGCCGCGCTCCTCCGCCGGGGTGCCCACGACCCTTACCGTCAGGCCGAGTTCCCCGGTGTGCGGGGCCAGGGCGAGCGCCGCGCCCACGCCGGCGGCGGCGATCAGGTTGTGGCCGCAGGCGTGTCCGAGCCCGGGCAGCGCGTCGTACTCGCAGACGACGGCCACCGTCACAGGACCGGAGCCGGCGGTCGCGGTGAAGGCGGTGTCGAGGCCGTACGCCGGGGCGATGACGTCGAAGCCGTGCTCCCGCAGGAGGTCCGCGCACCAGGCGGCGGCGCGGTGCTCGGCGAAGGCCGTCTCGGGGTGCCCGTGGATACGCCGGCTCAGCGTCAGGAGGTCCTCCTGGTGGGCGCGCACGCGATCGCGCAGGGCGGCCTTGAGGCCGTCGGCCGCGGTCATGATCCGGCTCCTGTCCGTATGTTCCGGATGCTCCGGTCCGACGTCCGTACGTTCCGGCCCGGCAGCAGGCCGGCCAGTCCCGCGGCGAGCCCGCCGCGCCAGCAGGCGTAGTCGTGACCGCCGTTGAACTCGTGGTACGCCACCTCGTAGCCGCGCGCCTGGAGCACATCGCGGAGGTGACGGTTCTGCGGGAGGAGCATCCACTCCTGGAGGCCCACCTCCAGGCGGAAGCGGACCGGCAGCCTCTCGCGCACCGCGTACTGGCGGGTCAGCCACTCGCTGCCGCTGTCGAACTCCGTCCCGTCCGGCCACCAGAACGACCCCGACTGCGACAGGACGTTCCCGAACCGCTCCGGCCTGCGGAACCCCGCGAACGCCGCCGTCAGCCCGCCCGCGCTCTGCCCCGCCACGACCGTGCGCGCCGGGTCGTCCGTGACCCCGTACATCCGCGCCGCCCACGGCAGCAGCCCGTCGGCCAGCCAGTCGACGAACTCCTCGCTGCAACAGAGATCGGCCATCCTGCGGTCCCGGCCCATGGTCTCCACGAACAGGGTGACGGTCGGCACCACGGCCTGCTCCGCGTGCAGGTTGTCGAGCGTGTCGGCGAACCCCAGGACCGGCCCCCACATCTCGCCGTCGAGCAGCACGGCGACGGCGTACGGCCCGCCGGCCTCCGTATGCCCGGCGGGCAGGTGGACGCCCACGCGCCGGCCGTCGACCTCGGCCATGCCGCGCTCGCCGCGCGGCACCCCGGGGCGCGGGTGCGTCCACGGCTGGGCCGGGGCCTCGGGCAGCTCCAGCACGGACGAGGGGTGGCGGCCGTCACGGGACGGCAGCACGGGTGCCGGGTTCAACGGGTCGGGCACGGCAGCGTCCAGGACGCCCAGCCACGCCTCCCGGTCCGTGCGCAGCGTCTCCGCGCGGGGGCCGGGCGCGGGGAAGAACTGATAGGAGGCGCGGTGGTCGGCGCGCAGCCGGTGGGTGAGGGCCCAGACGTCCGTGCCGGGCACCTTCTCCATGAGGTGGGGGGAGAGGTCGCCGGCGTGCCGGTCCTTGTCGGTGACGGTGTGGAGGAGGGTGAGCACATCGGTGGCGGCGACGTCCTGCCGGACGAAGGTCACGAGGCGGTGGGCGGGATCGGTGGGGTCGGGTTCGACGAGGGGGGTGCCGGTGGCTTTCGCGTGCTGCCAGAAGGCGTCGACGGCACCGGGGGTGCCGCTCCGCACGGCTTCGGCCAGGTCGCGCAGCAGCGGACTCTGAATCTCCATGACTCCTTGTTCCTGAGGGGATTCCTGTACGGGTTCCGGTGGGACGGGCCTACACCCGCGCCGTCGCCGACCGCCCCAGCAGCACCCACAGCAGGAACGGTCCCCCGAGCACGGTCGTGACGATGCCGACCGGCACCTCGGCACCGGAGAAGACCACACGCCCCACCGTGTCCGCGAGGACGATCAGCGTGGCCCCGACCAGCATCGACCCCACCACCGGCACCCGCGACGGCCCCGCGAGCCGCCCCGCGATGACGGGCGAGGCGAGCGCGACGAAGCCGACGGGCCCGCAGATGCCGACCGCCAGGCCGGCGAGGCCCACCGCCAGGAGCAGGCACAGCAGACGCACCCGCCCGGGCGCGACGCCGAGCGACGCGGCCGTCGAGTCGTCGAAGCGCAGCACGTTCAGATGGCGGGCGACGACGAGCGCGAGCGGTACGAGCACGGCCAGGCCGATGAGCACCGGCGTAGCGACCGAGTAGCCGCGCCCGTTGAGGCTGCCGGACGTCCACACGTACAGGGACGTCGCGGAGTTCAGCGAGCGGCGCGAGACCACGACCTGGGTGATCGCGGAGGCGAGCGCGGACATCGCCAGGCCCACGACCAGGACGCGGTAGCCGCGCTGACCGAGGCCACCCGAGACGGTGGTGACGACCAGTACGGCGGCGAGCGCGCCGACCGGGCCCGCCCACCAGGCGCCGAAGGTGCCGGTGAGGGTGGTCGAGAGCAGGACGGCCGCGGTGGCGCCGTCGTTGACGCCGAGGAGTTCGGGGGTGGCGAGGCGGTTGCGGGCGAGGGTCTGGGTCAGGCAGCCGGCGAGCCCGAGGGCCGCGCCGGCGGCCAGCCCGGCCACGATCCGGCCGAGCCGGAACTTCTGCACCAGCAGCACATCGAAGCGGTCGCCGGAACCGAGGACCGCCCAGAAGGTGCGGCCGAGGCTCATGTCGCTCTGCCCGGCGTACGCGGACACCATCACGGCCCCGACCAGCAGGGCGATCAGCAGCAGCGTGGCGAGTGCCGCCCGGCGGGGTACGAGCAGCGACAGGGCGCCGCGGCGTACGACGAGGCCGGCGGCGAGCTCCTCGGACCGGCGCGGGAGCCGGGGCAGCGGGAGCCGGGGCAGCGGGCGCCGTCCCGGCTTGCCGCTCTCGGCGGTGGCGGGATCCGTCATGCCCATCGCGCCCAGCCGCTTGGAGCGGACGATACCGATGAGAACGGGAGCGCCGAACAGCGCGATGATGACGGACACCGGCGCCTCGAACGGCCGGGAGACGACCCGGGCGAGGATGTCGGAGCCGGTCAGGACGCCCGCGCCGATGACGCCGGCGAGCGCGATCTGCGCCGTCAGCCGGGGGCCGGTGATGGCGCGCGCGACGAAGCCGGCGAGCAGCCCGAGGAAGGAGATGGGGCCGATCAGCGCGACGGACGCGGCGGTCAGCAGGGTCACGGCGAGGGCGACCACGACGCGGATGACGCCGGGCCGGTGGCCGAGGCCCCGGGCGAGGTCGTCGCCGAGTGCGAGCGCGGACAGCGGCCGGGCGATGAGCAGGGCCACGACGAAGCCCAGGGCCAGGACGGGTGCGAGGCTGCCGAGCTTGGTGAAGCCCTCGACGCCGGCCAGCGAGCCGAGCACCCAGAAGCGGAAGCGGTCGTAGGTCTCGGCGGAGTTGACGATGATCACGCTGGTGACGCCGCCGAAGGTGGCGCCCAGCGCCGACCCGGCGAGGACCAGCCGCATCGGCGAACCCCCGCCGCGGCGGCCGGCCATGAACAGCACGAGCGCGCTGGCGACGACGGCCCCGCCGAACGCCCACATCAGGTACCCGTAGCCGCTCTCCACGCCGAGGAAGGCGATGGCGACGACGACGCCCAGCGAGGCGCCGGCGTTGACCCCGAGCAGGCCCGTCTCGGCGAGCGGGTTCCGGGTGACGGCCTGGAGCAGACAGCCGGCCGTGCCGAGGGCGGCGCCGACGGCGAGCGCGGTGAGCGTCCGGGGCAGCCGCAGGTCTCCGACGACCAGCGACAGCCGGTTGTTGTCGCGGGCGCCGTTCCGCCCCAGCACATAGTCCAGGACATCGCCGGCCCCGACCTCGCCCGCGCCCACCGACAGCGAGACGGCGGACAGGACGAGGACGGCCAGGACGAGGACGGCCGACGCGACCAGGATGGTCCGGGTGCCGTGCCGACGCCCGGCCGGAGCCTGTTGCCCGGCGGGCCGCACCTCCTGAGGACCCACTTGCAACAGAGTCATAAGGGAAGGCTAGCCTAAGCCTTGATCCGCCTTCTCCCAGGCGTTATCCACAGCCGGCGGCCGGTGGACCGAGGCTTAGGGTGCCTTCATGAAACTCATCGATCTTGAGCCCGGCGACCCGCGACTCGTGTCCGACCTCCTGCCCGTGCTGCGCCAGCTGCGCCCGCACCTGACCGAGGACAGCTTCCGGGAGGTGTACGAGGAGGGCCATGGGCAGGGCCTGCGGTTCACCGCCGCCTACCGGGACGACGGCGTGTGCGTCGGCGCGGCCGGTTGGCGCATCGTGATCAGCACCTACACCCTGCGCGCCCTGTACGTGGACGACCTCGTGACCACCGCCGACGCGCGCTCCACCGGCGTCGGGCAGGCCCTCGTCGCGTACCTGGAGGAGCGGGCCCGCGAGGCCGGCTGCCACCGCCTCACCCTGGACTCGGGCACCCAGCGGACCGACGCCCACCGCTTCTACTTCCGGGAGCGGATGGCCATAACCGCCTTCCACTTCGAAAAGGACCTCGACTGACAAAGTATGAACAGAATGAAGGGCCGGTGGTCCACCACCGGCCCACGGCCACTGACACCCTCCCGGCGCGCCGGGCCGGAAGGTCAGCGGGAGGTCAGCAGGGTGCCACCACCCCTTCGTACATCGACCGCAGACCGCTGCGGTGCTTGATTCCCAGCTTGCGGTAGATACGGGTGAGGTGCTGCTCGACGGTGCTGACCGTGATGAACAGCTTGCCCGCTATCTCGCTGTTGGTGTGCCCCCGGCTGACCAGCAGGGCGACGCGCTGTTCCGCCTTGCTCAGGTCCTCGATGCCCACCGCGCCGTCCCGGTCCTGGACGGTCTCCCGCTCCGGCTCGCCCACGAGGTTCAGGGCGGTCAGCAGCCCGTCGGCCTTGCACTCCCGGGCCAGGTCCCGCGCCTGCCGGATCCATCTCCTGCCCTCGGTGGGATCTCCCTGCGCGTGGTACGCGTGCCCCAGGAGGCCGAGCACCCGGCAGCGCTCCACGCGGTCCGGATCGTCCCGGAGGCACTCCAGGGCCTCCAGCAGCAGCGGCACCCGGTTTTCGGGGGCGGAGGCCCCGGCAAGGACGCGCAGGGTGAGCGCCCGGGTGCGGCCCTGCGCGGAAGTGAGGAGGGACAGCTGCTCGTTCACGAGGTCCCCCGCCTCCTTCTCCCGTCCCAGGGCGACCAGCGCCTGCGCCGTGTCGCTGCGCCACGGCACGAACGAGGGCAGGTCCATCTCCCAGGAGCGCGCGCTCCGGCCGCACGTCTCGAACTCGGCCAGGGCCGCGAGCGGACGGTTGATGGCGAGGTAGTAGTGCCCCCGGGCATGCCGGTAGTAGAGGTCGGCGGGCGTATGCGGGGCGGAGTTCCGCACGGGCCGACCCAGGAGTCTTCCCGCCTCCTCCAGGGCCCCGCGGGCGACGAGGGCGAGCAGCAGACTGGCGGTCGCGTGCTCGACCCCGAGGCCCCACCGCAGCGTCGCCCGGGCGTGGTCCTCCGCGACCTCGGGGTCCCCGCAGCGCATCGCGGCCTCCGCCGTGATCGACGACAGGGTCGCCTTCCAGCTGGGCACCTCACGGTCCCTCGCGTCCTTGAGCAGCAGTTCGCCCCAGGCCGCCGCGGTCTCGTGCCGGTCCGCGTAGACCAGCGCGGTGAGCGTCATCGCCAGCGGCTCGTACGTCGTCTCGCTCAGCCTCAGCGGCTGCAGGTGCTCCTGGACTGCGGCGATGTCGAGCTGTGACAGCCGTCCGCGCAGCACGCCGTTGAGCAGCCAGGCGGCCTGCACATGAGGATCGGCGGTGTGCCGCGGCGGCGCGTCGGCCCCCTGGGGGTCCAGGGCGTCCGACACGTTCCGCGCCAGCGCGGGATAGGTGCAGCCCAGCCAGAGCCGGAACGCCTCCCACTCGGGCGGCTCGGTGGCGTCCGCGTCCTTCCGGATGCGGGCGACGTACCGCAGCGCCTCCTCCGCCTGCTCCAGCTGGCCGTGCCAGAGGAGGTGCTTGACGAGGTCGATGGCCTGGTCGAAATGCAGCTGACCCTCGGTCAGGGCATCCAGCAGCGAGGAGAAGTGCCGCACCGAGGCCACCGGGTTCACCCGCCCGTCCACCTGGGCCAGCATGAACGTCACCGCGACGCGCTCCTCCTCGTTGAGCGTGCCGCTCCGGGCCAACCGCGCGTAACGGGCCGCCAGGTCCGTCCGGTCCTCGTGCAGCGCCTGCGCGGACGCCTCCAGCAGCAGCCCGGGCGCCCAGGTCTCTCCCGCGTCGTCCGCGGCGAGCAGGTGCTTCGCCACCTCCGCGGCGGCCGCGCCCTCGCTGAACAGGAGCCGTGCCACCTGCAGGTGCAGGGCCGAACGCCGGTCCGGGGCGAGGCTGTCGAGCACCGCCGCCCGGGTCTCCGGGTGCCGGAAGCCCGTCTGGTCGAGCAGGCCGGTGAGCCGGAGGACGTGCTTGCACCGCTGGACCGCTTCGTGCTCCAGGGAGAGCAGCCGGCCGACCAGACGCGTGGCCCGGGACAGGTCGAGCGCGGCCAGGCCGCGGGCGACCTGCGCCGTGAGCTCGTCGCTGCGCTGCAGACAGGTCACCACGGCGTGCCGGTAGGCCTGCGCCGGAGGCGGCATGGCCGTGCTGTCGGCGCCCCCGAGGCGGTCCTCCAGCAGCGCGTTGACCAGCAGCGGGTTGCCGCCGCTCAGCCGCTCGTACATGGCGCTCAGCCGGTTCGCCTCCGCCACTCCCAAGCGTTCTTCCAGGATCCGCGCGATGCCCGGTTCGGAAAGCGGTTCCAGCCGGATCCGTCTGGTGTTGGGCTGGGAAAGGATTTCCATTTGGAACAACGGGTAGGCAGGTGTTGCCCCGGAAAGTAGATTGAGAACGAGGAGAACGGGTTTGTTCGTAATCCGCCGGGCCAGATATCGCAGAAAGTGCAACGACATCCTGTCGGCATGCTGCAGGTCGTCAACGGTGACCAGCAGCGGTCCCATACCCGCCAGGCGCATCAGTGCTGCATGCAACTTCGCCAGCACACGTGCGTGCTGGGGATGAATGCGCTCGGGATCCGCGGACGCGATGCCTGCGAGCAGGACTCCGTCCTGGATGATCTCCTGCACCTCCATGACATCATCGGAAGACAACGTCACATTGTGCGAGAGCTGGTCCGCGACCCCGAACGGAATCGCGCATTCGGCAGGTGATGCCATGGCGGAGAGCACGGTGACCCCGGCGGCGGAAACCCGTCGGGCGAAAGTGTTGAGAAGTTCCGTCTTGCCGCTGCCCACCGCGCCCGTGATGAGCGCGACACCACCCCTGCCGTTCGAACATTCAGTTAACAGGTTGTCCAGAGTCTCCAGTTCGGGATCGCGCTCGATCGTACTCATGACAGCCACCCCCCGCAGTGGTCCGTGTTGAGCCCCCGACAATAGCAACCCTGTGCGATGGATCATAGATCCATTCGGGATGCTGTTCGCTATGCGGGGTTTGACTCAACTCCCCTTGCATTACTGGCATTTGGCGGGATGGGTGGACCCTCAAATGATCTCGGCACCGGCGCCGGGACGCCGGTGCCGAACCAGGGCCCGTCGACACGGGGGCCGCCCACGGGCCCTGGAGCTTGGTCAGGCCACCGAGACGACGTCTCCGGCGTCTCCGGCCTTCTCGTCCGCGGCGGTCCGCTTCGGGATCTTCGGCAGGAACAGCAGCGTGCACAGCAGGCCCGCGAGGGCGAAGCCGCCCGAGACCAGCAGCGAGACGTCGAGGCCGTGCACGAAGGAGTCCCGCACCGTGGTGAGCAGGTCGTGCGAGCCGCTCTTCTCGGCGACGGCGACCCCGCCGAAGACGCCCGAGCGCGTCTCCTCGGCGGCCGCGCCCCGCACCCCGTCCGGCAGGGAGAGGTGCGACTGATAGGCGTTCAGCAGCACACTGCCGAGGATGGCGGCACCGAGCGGCGCTCCGACCTTGTTCACCGACTGCAGCACCGCCGCGCCGACACCGCTGCGCTCCTTGGGCACCTGGGACAGCACCACCGAGGTGGCCGTGGCCATGGAGAGACCCATGCCGATGCCGGACAGCGCCATCCACGTGCCGGAGTAGCCGTCCCCCGAGCCGGAGTCGGTGGCGGCCCCGATGAAGAGACCCACGGCCATCGCGACGAATCCGGCCGAGATGGTGATCTTGGCCCCGAGGAGCCGGGCGAACTTCTCGGCGGGCACCGCGCCCACGATCAGACCGCCGATGAGCGGCAGCAGGCGCAGCCCGGAGCCCATGGCGTCGGTGCCCTGCACGGCCTGGAAGTACTGCGGCATGATGAAGATGACACCGATGTTGGCCAGGGCGACGAAACCGATGAGGATAATGCCCCAGGTGTAGGACCGCACCTGGAAGAGCGCCGGATCGACCATCGGCCGCCCGCCGCGCCGGCTGACGTGGCTCTCGTACCGGTAGAAGGCGATCAGCAGCACCAGGCCGCCGCACATCGCGCCCCAGGCCAGGGCGTCGCTCCAGCTGTGCTCACCGACCCGGATCAGGCCGTACGTGATGCCGGTCAGCCCCAGCGTGGACAGCCCGGCCCCGACAAAGTCGAGCTGCGGGCGCTCGTCGGCGCGCGAATCCGGGACCAGGGCCATGACGACCAGCGCGCCGAGCAGGGCGACCGGCACATTGATCAGGAAGACCCAGCCCCACCAGGCGTGCGTCAGCAGATAGCCGCCCAGCAGCGGCCCCAGCGGCAGCGCCAGGAAGTTCGCCGCGGACCAGATACCGACCGCCTTCGGGCGCTCCTCCGCCGTGAACAGCACGGTCAGGGCGGACAGGGCCATCACGATGATCCCGGCGCCGGCCACACCGAGCACGCACCGCGCCGCGATGAACTGCCAGGGCGTATCGGCGTAGGCGCACGCGGCGGACGAGCCGGCGAACAGCACCAGCGACCCCATCAGCACCTTCTTGCGCCCGTAGCGGTCACCCAGCAGACCGACCGGCAGCATCAGCGCCGCGAGGAACAACAGATAGGACGACGAGAACCACTGCAAGTCCGTCTCGGTGGCCTGGAAGGCATCCGACAGCTCGGGCAGAGCCACGCTCAGGATGGTGCCGTCCAGGCCAACCGCGAGCATCGACAGGCTCAGCGCTCCCAGCGCCCACCACTTACGGCTTCCTGACTGTGACACGGAAACCCCACTTCAATTCGATGTGTACCTTCTTTTGAAGGTTACCTCTCATTTGCTAGTCGCGCTACCACGATTGCCCAACCGGGGGGAGGAGGGCGGGGTGTTCATCGAGGGCCCCACTCCGAAGCGGGCACACGGCGACCGTTCCACTACACTGAGTGACGACTGATGGGCAGGCGGGACTACGGCCCGAGCTCAGTGTTTTCGCTCGCCGCGGCGGAAGGGCCGGCGGCAGGGTCAGCGGGCGGTGTCGCGCCTCAGGATGACTTGTGCGTCACAGCGGTCCCTGTCGACCAGGACGCGCTCGCCCGTGACGGGCGGATCCTCGACCAGCAGGCTGTACATGCCCAGCGGAACGGCGGAGAAGGCGAACCGGCCCTCGTCGTCGGCGTCTTCGCGCAGATCGCACCCGGAGCCGTCGGCGAGCCTGACCGGAACGCCCGGCACGGACCGTCCGTCCGCGTCACGAACGACTCCGGAGAACGTCAGCAGTCTTCGCGTCAGTTCGATGTCGACGGGCTCCGGGTCCGCCCCGGAGACGGCCAACTGGCGTACCAGCGGCTCGTACTGACGGTGCAACACGGCGACGCCGTAGCTCCCGGGCGCCAGCCCTCGGTACTCGTAGCACCCTTCCGCCGAGGTCAGCGTGGATCCGACCACCATTCCCCCGGCGTCCACGAAGACCACCAGCGCCTCGGGCACCGGCATGCGCAGGCAGTCCTCGGTGACCGTTCCCCGGACGACCGCGGCCCGCGCGGGCCGCGGAGCGGGCTCCGTACCCCGGGGACGCTCCACGACGATCTCGACGACTTGCGGCAGGTGCCCCACCGTGGAGGCGAGCACCGCGTACTCGCCCGTCGGGGGCACCGGGAGCCGGTATAAACCGTCCTGGTCCGCCAGGCCGTCGCCCATCCGGCGGCCCCCGTAGTCCAGGATGGTGAGCCGCGCGCCGGACACGGGAAGACCTCCCGCGTTCATCACCCGTCCCCGGACGTCCCCCAGGCTGTCACCTTGCCGTCCCATGGCTGCCTTCCCCTCTCGCGATTCCGGCCGGCGAGGGTGTGTCCGGCGGCCCCATTACGCGCGGCCCGTCACCGGTCCCTCCACCGTCAGGCCGTTGAACTGATCGTTGTCGACGAAGGCCAGCACCCGGTCGAGCTCCGCGGCGATGTCCTGGCCGGGGTCCTGCGCCCACCGCAGCATCGCGTCCAGGATGATGCCGAAGACGGTGCCGCTCACCGCGCGCACCGCGGGGTCGTCGGGAGAACGCCCCGAGCGTTCGGCCACCAGCTCGTTGATGGTCCGGGTGGCGTGGGTGACGTTCCCAAGACTGGCTGCCCAGAGCTCGGGCACGGTGAACATCAGGATGTCCCGGTCCCGGTGCGCGCCGAGCTCATTGGGCGACAGACCTTCCAGAGCGCTCCGGATGGCCTGGCGGAGCGCCCGTACCGGCGGCAGGTCCTGGGGCTGGGAGCGCCAGGCCTGGATGAAGAAGGCCTCCTGCTCGTCGGAGACCACCAGTTCCTCCTTGGTCGGGAAGTACCGGAAGACGGTGCTCACCGACACTTCCGCCGACTCGGCGATCTGCTCCATGGTGGTGGCGTCGTACCCCTGGTCGCGGAAGAGCCGCAGCGCGTGCTGCTGGATCGTGGCGCGGGTCCTGGCCTTCTTCCGCTCCCGCAGACCGATGGTGCGCGAGCCCGTCTCCGGCGCTGATGTGTCGTTCACCTTCGAAGGGCTCATACGGCTTCTCCCTGTGTCACCGGTACGGACGATCCGGGGTCCAACGGCTCTGATCACGTGAGCATCCCCTGAGGGACTGCCGTCCGGTCCGTCCGGTTCCGCGCGAGGGCAGAGCGCACCCCAAGTGACAGTAGACTATCAAAAGAGCGGCCGGGGGCGGCCGTCGGCCGACAGCCGCCCCCTTCGGCACGGCGCCGCTCAGCCCAGCCCGATCTCCTTGTCGAGGAAGTCGAAGATCTCCTCGTCCGTGGCCGCCTCCAAGTCGTCGCCGGACCCCGGGAACTCGGAGTCCGGGCGGCCCTTGGTCGCCTGCTGCCAGGTCCACAGCAGGGTCTCCAGCCGGCCGGTGATCTCGTCCCGAAGCCCTTCGTCGTCCGGCAGCGAGGCCAGCGCCTGCTCCAGTTGCCGGATCCCGGTGAGCGCGGAGTCGGCCGGGTCCCCTTCCTCGTCGCCCTGGAGACGCTCCAGCAGGTGCGCGGCGAGCTCCCCCGGAGTGGGGTGGTCGTAGATCAGCGTGCCGGGGAGCTCCAGTCCGGTCGTCGTGACCAGCCGCGCCTTCAGCTCGATGCCGGTGAGCGAGTCGAAGCCCAGCTTGACGAACGACAGGCCCTCGTCGAGGTCCACCGCCCCGCTGTGGCCGAGCACCGCGGCCACTTCGCCACCGAGCGCCTCCAGCAGGGCCGAACGCCGCTGCGCGACGGGAACCCGCCGGACCAGCTCGGCCAGCGGCGCGGGACCCGCCCCGGACTCGTCCGCCGCGGCGGTCTCGCCGCCGGCCGCGGCGAGTCCGTCCAGCAGCGGGCGCGGACGGGCGGCGCTGAAGACCTCGGCGAAGCGCGTCCAGTCCATGTCGGACACGGCCACGAAGGTCTCGTCGTGGTCGACCGCGGCCTGGAGCGCGGCGATCGCCCGGGCCGGGGCCATGGTGCGCATGCCCGTCTTGTTGAGCCACGCCACGTACTCGGCGTCCCGGGCCATGCCCTCCCCCGCCCAGGCACCCCACGCCACGGCCGTGCCCCGCAGGCCCTCCGCGCGGCGGTGCTCGGCGAGGGCGTCGAGGTACGCGTTGGCGGCGGCGTACCCCGCCTGCCCGGAGCTTCCCCACACCCCGGCGCTCGACGAGAACAGCAGGAAGACCTCCAGCGGGGTGTCGCGGAGCAGCTCGTGCAGATGCCCGGCGCCCGTCGCCTTGGCCGCCAGCAGGCCCGCCATGTCCGCCGGTTCCGTGTCCAGCAGCGGCCTCGCCTCACCGGCCACACCCGCCGCGTGGAACACGGCGGTCAGGGGCCGCTCGGCGGGAACGCCGTCGATGACGCGGGCGAGCGCGTCGCGGTCCGACGTGTCACAGGCGACGAGGGTGACCTCGCCGGCTCCCGCCTCCAGGAGCTCGTCCCGGAGTTCCGCGGCGCCGGGGGCGTCCGGGCCCTTTCGGCTCAACAGCATGATGTGGGGTGCGCCGTTGCCGGCGAGCCAGCGGGCGACGTGTCCGCCGATCGCACCGGTGCCACCGGTGACGAGGGCGGTGCCGGAGGGACGCCAGTGAGCCGCCGGAGGGGCGTCGGGCAGGGGGGCGCGGACGAGCCGACGGGCCAGCACACCGGTGTCGCGCAGGGCGAGCTGGTCCTCGTCACCGGTGTCGGTGCCGTGGCCGTGGCCGGAGCCGTTGCCGGAGCCGGGTTCGGCACCGATCAGCGCGGCGCACAGGCGTGCCCCGGCCGCCGCGTCCATGACCGGGGGCAGGTCGAGGAGACCGACCTTCCTGTCGGGGCTCTCCAGACCCGCGACCCGGCCCAGGCCCCAGATCTGCGCCTGGCCGGGGCTGGTGAGCCTTTCGCCGGGCAGGGCGGCGACGGCGCCGCGGGTGGCCGACCAGAACGGGACCTGCGCGTCCGTGTCGGCCAGGGCCTGCGTGAGCAGCACTGTCGCCGCCACTCCGGCGGGAACCTCGGGGTGGCGGGGGTGGGCCGTCTCGCACAGGCCCAACAAGGACAGCACGCCGTCGAATTCGCCTTCGCCGAGGTTCTGGGCCGTGGTGCGGACGGATTCCGTCAGACCGTCGCGGCTCGCCCCGGCGCAGTCCACTTCCAGGAGCCGGACGTCGTTGCCGCCCGCCTTCAACGCCTCGACGCAGCCCGCTATGTGGTCGTCCGACGGCGACGGCACCANCAGGAGCCGGACGTCGTTGCCGCCCGCCTTCAACGCCTCGACGCAGCCCGCTATGTGGTCGTCGCCGTCGGACGACGACGGCACCACGACCAGCCAGGTACCCGACACCGCCGTCGGCTCGCCGTCCGGCAGCCGCTTCCACTCGACGCGATAGCGCCAGGAGTCCAACGCCCGGTTGCCCTGGCGCACTTGGCGCCAGGACGCGAGGGCGGGCACGACCGCTTCCAGCGACGACCGGGACTCCTCGCCCTCGATGCCCACCAGCGCGGCGAGCTCGTCGGTGTCGTGGCGCTCGACCACTTCCCAGAAGCGGCTCTCGTCCGGGTCGGTGGTGGCGGAGGTGCGGTCGAGCCAGTAGCGGGTGTGCGCGAAGGCGTAGGTCGGCAGCTTCGGTGACGATGTGGAAGCGGGGATGAGGGCGGGCCAGTTGAGGGTCTGGCCGGTGGTCCATACCCGGGCCAGAGCCGTCAGCAAAGTGGCGGGTTCGGGGCGGTTGGTGCGGGTGAGGGGGATGAGGGTGGTGGTGGCCTGGTGTTCTTCGGGCAGGCACTGGGCGGTCATCGCGGTCAGGACGCCGCGCGGGCCGATCTCGGTGAATGTGCGCACGCCCAGGGTGGTGAGGGTGCGGACGGCGTCGAGGAACTGGACCGGGCGGCGTACCTGCTGCACCCAGTAGTGGGGGGTGAGCAGTTCGTCGGTGGCGGTGCGGCCGGTGAGGTTGGAGATGAGGGGGACGGTGGGGGTGTGGTAGGTGAGGGAGGCGGCGATGCGGCCGAACTCCTCCAGCATGGGTTCCATGCGTGCGGAGTGGAACGCGTGCGAGACGGTCAGGGCCTGGGTCTTGACGCCCTGCTCCTGCCATGTGGCGGCGAGGGTTGTGAGGGCGTCGAGGTCGCCGGAGACCACGGTGGCGGCGGGGCCGTTGACGGCGGCGATCTCCACTGCCTCGTGCCCGGTGATCGTTTCGGTGACGTGTTCGGCGGGTGCCTGGACGGAGAGCATGCCGCCGCCGGCGGGCAGGGCCTGCATGAGGCGGCCGCGTGCGGCCACCAGCCGGCAGGCGTCCTCCAGACTCCACACCCCCGCCACATACGCGGCGGCCAGCTCACCGATGGAGTGCCCGAGCAGGAAGTCTGGACGCAGATCGCATGCCTCGACCAGCCGGTACAGGGCGACTTCGAAGGCGAACAGCGCTGTTTGTGTGTACGCGGTCTGGTCCAGCAGAGCGGCCGGCTCACTGCCGGGCTCGGCGAACATCACCTCTCGCACCCCGGGGCCGTCCATCTCACGGTCCAGGCCGTCGCACACCTCATCCAGTGCCGCCGCGAACACCGGCGACACCTCGTACAACTCCCGCCCCATACCGGCACGCTGCGCACCCTGGCCGGAGAACAGGAACGCAGACTTGCCTCCTTCGACAGCGACCCCCGATACGCCGGCACTCACCTCGCCGGATATCGCGAAGGCTTCGAGTGCGGCGAGGAGTTCCTCGCGGTTCTCGCCCGTCGCCACCAGGCGGTGGCTCAGCTCCTCGCGCCGGGTCAGTGCCCGGGCGACGGAGGCGGGGTCCGCGGCGTCGCCCTGTTCGGTGACGAAGTCCCGCAGCCGGGCGGCCTGGGACCGCAGACCGGCGGCACTGCCACCGGAGAGTGCCCAGGGCACCGCCGCGCCCGAGACCACCGGAGCCATCTCGACGGCGGACGGTTCGTCCGCCGGCTCCTCGACCGGAGCTTCCTCCACGATCACATGCGCGTTGGTACCGCTCGCGCCGAACGACGAGATCCCCGCACGACGGACATCCTCACCACGCGGCCAGGCCACCGGCTCCGTCAACAGCGACACGGCGCCCGCGTCCCAGTCCACGAACGGCGACGGCTCACCCACATGCAAGGTGCGCGGCAACTCCTCCTGCCGCAGGGCCATCAGCATCTTGATAACACCACCGATACCGGCGGCCGCAACCGAATGCCCGATGTTCGACTTCAGCGAACCCAGCCACACCGGACGCTCCGACGAACGCTCCTGACCGTACGTGGCAAGCAGCGCCTGCGCCTCGATCGGATCGCCCAGCTTCGTACCGGTGCCATGCGCCTCGACCGCATCCACATCCCCGGTGGACAAGCCAGCATTCGCCAGCGCCGCACGAATCACCCGCTGCTGCGACGGACCATTCGGAGCCGTCAACCCACTCCTCGCACCATCCTGATTCACCGCCGAACCACGCACCACACCCAACACCCGATGCCCCAACCGCCGAGCATCCGACAACCGCTCCAACACCACCAACCCCACACCCTCAGCCCACGCCGTCCCATCGGCATCAGCAGAAAATGCCTTGCAACGGCCCTCCGGAGACAACGCGCGCTGACGCGAGAACTCCGTGAATCCACCCGGGCCGGCCAGTACGGTCACACCACCGGCCAGTGCCAGACCGCATTCGCCCTGCCGCAGCGCCTGGACCGCCAGGTGCAGCGCAACGAGCGATGAGGAGCAGGCAGTGTCCACCGACACGGCAGGGCCCTCGAAGCCGAACGAATACGACACCCGCCCCGACAGCACACTCGACGTATTACCGGTGAAGGCATGACCTTCCACGGACTGCGGCACCTGATCCGGATTGGGAACGTACGCCGACGCGGAGCCGCCCACGAACACGCCGGTCCGGCTTCCGCGCAAGCCGGAGGGGTTCAGGCCGGCATGTTCCAGGGCGCCCCAGGAAGCCTCCAGCAGCAGGCGCTGCTGCGGGTCCATCGCCAACGCCTCACGCGGCGAAATCCCGAAGAACTCCGCATCGAACCCCGCGACATCGTCGAGGAATCCGCCACGACGGGTATACGACTTTCCGGTCCTTTCGGGGTCCGGGTCGTAGAGGTCTTCCGGCCACCCGCGGTCCGTGGGGAACTCCGAGGTCGCATCGATCCCGTTCGCCACCAGGTCCCACAATTCGTCGGGCGACGACACGCCCCCGGGATACCGGCACGCCATACCCACCACGGCGATCGGCTCCCGTGATGCCTCGATCAGCCGGCTGTTCTCCCGCTGCAGACGGTCGCGTTCCTTCAGCGTCGCCCGCAGTGCCCGAACAACGTCTTCAGTCGATGAAGCCATGAGCAAACCTGCTTTCGGAGTCGGTTCAGGATTCGTCGCCGAAGGCGAACTGGACGAGGTCTTCGATATCCATCTGGTCGATGGATTCCTCAGTGCTCCCGCCGTCCGTCTCCGCCGCCCCGGCCGGGGCGGTCAGCCCAATGGCCTGCAGCAGGGAGGTCATCAGACCCGCTTTCCTGAGGTGCTCCAACGGGACCCTTGCCAGTGCCCGTCGGATCTCGGCCTCGCCCGCCTCGCCGCCGTCCGCGCTCGTCTCCGTGGATTCCGAATCGGCGGGGGCCAGCTGGTCAAGGATGAATTGCGCGAGTGCGGTGGGGGTGGGGTGGTCGAAGACGGTGGTGGCGGGCAGCCGGATTCCGGTGATGGAGAAGAGCCGGTTGCGGAGTTCGACCGCGGTGAGCGAGTCGAGACCCTGGTCGAGGAATCCCCGGTTCGGTTCCACCGCGTCCGGCGAGTCCAGCGTGAGGATCACGGCGATCTGTGCACGCACGAGGTGGAGAACGTGCTCGTGACGCTCGGCGGGGGCGATCCCGGCCAACTGGTCCGACAGCGCCGGGCCGCCCGCCTGTTCCGCCGTGGCCGTGCGCCGCACCGTGGCCAGCCGCGACCACACGGGGAGCTGCGGTATGTGCTCAAGGTTGAGCAAGGACGCCAGATACAGGGGCCGGTGCGCCTGGTTGGCGGCGTCGAAGATCTGCAGCCCCTTCTCCGACTCCAGCGGAACGATCACGCTGCGGGACATGCGGGCGAGGTCCTGGTCGCTGAGGTGGCCGGTCATGCCGCTGGCCTGGGCCCACAGGCCCCAGGCGAGGCTGGTGGCGGGCAGGCCGTGGGCCTGGCGGTGGGCGGCGAGGGCGTCCAGGAACGCGTTGGCCGCACTGTAGTTGGCCTGGCCGGGGCTGCCGAGGAGGCCGGCGACCGAGGAGAAGAGGACGAACGCGCCCAGGTCGAGGTCCTTGGTCAGCTCATGGAGGTTGACCGCCGAGTCCACCTTCGACGCCAGCACGGTCCGCAGCTGCTTGGGAGTCAGCTCGGTCAGCGTCGAGTCGTCGAGCACACCCGTGGTGTGGATGACGGCGGTGAGGGGGTGGTTGGTGGGGATGGTGTTGAGGGTGTGGGTGAGGGCGGTTTTGTTGGTGGTGTCGCAGGCGGTGATGGTGACGGTGTGGGCGCCGAGGGTGTGG
>NZ_JABETO010000012.1 GCF_013055795.1 Streptomyces sp. I05A-00742 | reverse complement strand
CCGCAGGCCGCCGCGCCGGCGGCGGCAGGTCCGGCGCCCGCACCCCAGGCCCCGCAGCCCCCGGCCGGCCCGTCAGCACCGCACCAGGCCGCGCCTGCCGCCCCGGCGCAGCCCTACCGCGAGCCCGAGCCCCCGCCGGTCGCTCCCGAGGACGACATGCCCGCCGAGGACGACGCCGACCTCGACGACACCGCCCTCACCGGCCACGACCTGATCGTCCGCGAGCTGGGCGCGACCGTGATCGAGGAGATCGCGAACGAGTAGCGGCGAAAAAGCGGGAGCAGGAGGAACGGGGGAGGGGGCGAGGAGCGGTCACAGCCCCCCGCGTCCGCCCGTCATCACCGCCCCGCGCGCCCCGGGCGCCCCCACTCCGTACGTTCTTGCCCTCGCATGGCGCGCCGCGCCCGGCGAACACGTAGGCTCGGGCTACCGACTCCGCGTCGGGCCGCGCGGCGTCCAGCCGTGCCCACGGCGCGCCGTCGTACACGCAGTCCCGCAGTCCCCGTAGTCGCGAGAGCACAGGAGCGAAGCCGTGATCCCCGGTGGTGGCCAGCCCAACATGCAGCAGCTGCTTCAGCAGGCTCAGAAGATGCAGCAGGACCTCGCCGCAGCCCAGCAGGAGCTGGCGGAGACCCCGGTCGAGGGTTCGGCCGGCGGCGGCCTGGTGAAGGCCACGGTCAGCGGTGCGGGCGAGCTCCAGGCCCTGGTCATCGACCCCAAGGCCGTCGACCCCGAGGACACCGAGACCCTCGCGGACCTGGTCCTCGCCGCCGTCCGCGACGCCAACAACGCCGCCCAGCAGCTCCAGCAGCAGAAGCTCGGCCCGCTCGCCCAGGGTCTCGGCGGCGGCGGCATCCCCGGCCTGCCGTTCTGACCCCACCGAAACCACCGGCACCACCGGCACCACCGGCACCACTGGCACCGAGCACAGAACCCCCGGAAGGAGAACTCGATCCGTGTACGAAGGCGTGGTCCAGGACCTCATTGACGAGCTGGGCAGGCTGCCCGGCATCGGTCCGAAGAGCGCGCAGCGGATCGCCTTCCACATCCTCCAGGCCGAGCCGACCGACGTCCGTCGCCTCGCCCACGCCCTGACCGAGGTCAAGGCCAAGGTCCGGTTCTGTGCCGTCTGCGGCAACGTGGCGCAGGAGGAGCGGTGCCGGGTCTGCCAGGACCCGCGCCGCGACCCGGCCGTCATCTGCGTCGTGGAGGAGCCCAAGGACGTCGTCGCCATCGAGCGGACGCGTGAGTTCCGCGGTCGCTACCACGTCCTCGGCGGGGCCATCAGCCCCATCGAGGGCGTCGGCCCCGACGATCTGCGCATCCGCGAGCTGCTGGCCCGGCTCGCGGACGGTGCCGTCACCGAGCTGATCCTCGCCACCGACCCCAATCTGGAGGGCGAGGCCACGGCCACGTACCTGGCGCGCATGGTGAAGCCGATGGGACTCAAAGTCACCCGGCTCGCCAGCGGGCTGCCTGTGGGCGGAGACTTGGAATATGCCGACGAGGTCACGCTCGGGCGTGCCTTCGAAGGGAGACGACTTCTCGATGTCTGACGCAACGCTCCATGACGCCAAGCGCGAACCGGACGACTTCGTCGTCTCCGTCGCCGACTCGATCGAGAGCTTCATCGTCGCCGTCACCGAGGTGTCCCGCGGCGATGAACCGGACAGCGCCGTGCCGTTCCTGCTGCTGGAAATCTCCCAGCTCATCCTCACCGGCGGCCGGCTCGGCGCCCACGAGGACTTCCTGCCCGACGAGCGCTACGAGCCCGACGTGGGCCCCGAGCCCGACGTCGACGTGCTCCGCGAACGCTTCGCCCGGCTCCTCGACCCCGTGGACGTCTACTCCGAGGTCTTCGACCCGTACGTCCCGCGCAGCGCCCCCGTCGCCTGCCGGATCTCCGACGACCTCGCCGACATCATCACCGACCTGCGGCACGGCATGGCCCACTACCGCGACGGCCGCGTCAGCGAGGCCCTGTGGTGGTGGCAGTTCTCCTACCTCTCCAACTGGGGCCCCACCGCCTCCGCCTGCCTCCGCGCCCTCCAGTCCCTCGTCGCCCACGTCCGCCTCGACCAGCCGCTCGACGAACTCGACGGCCTCGACACGGACGCCGTCGGCACCGAGGAGCAGCTGGAGGAGGAGGCCGGACGCGTCATGGCCGCCGAGATCGGCGGAGCCGCGCGGCTGCGCTCGCTCTGACCGTGGACTCCGACGGCGTGGTCGTGGACCTCGACGAGGCGGCCGCCCTGGTGGACGAGCGCGTCCCGCGCTGGCGGGCGGCCGGGCTCGTGCCGGGGCGGCCGACCTGGCGGGACGCGGCCGCGCCCTGGCCGCAACCGCTCCTCACCGACCGGTCGTCGGTCCACGACCCCGACTCGCTCGGCATCGTCCTCACCGGCCCGTCCGACAGCGAACTGCAGGTGTGCCTCTACCGGGGCGGCCGGGCCGACATCGACTTCTTCGACTTGGCCGACTGCGGCGTGCTCCCGACACCCGACCTCACCTCCGCGGCAGACTTCGCCACCCACCTCGACCGGTGGGTACTGCGCGTCTTCGGCGCCCTCACCACGGAGTCGGCCCCGGCGGTGGCGGAACCGGGCACTCCGACAGCGCCCTCAGCAGCTCCCCGGGATCGACGAACGGAGCGTCCCGCGTAGGCCGCGAGGACCACCCGAGCGGCCACGTGTTGCCCTGCAGCGCCGGTACGCCGATGTAGACGACCGTACGCGGACCCGCGTACCGCTGTACGTCCACCGGCCACACGTGCTCCCGCGCCGTCCCCGGCGCCAGCAGGAAGTACGTCCAACGGAACCCCGTCGCCTCCCCCACCACCGGCCCCGCCCGCTCGCCCACGTTCACCACCAGCCTCCGCACCGTCGCCTCACCCCGCTCCCCGTACATCCGCAGCACATCGAAGTGCACCCCACAGCGCCACAGGTGATGCCCCCAGCGGGGCACCCAACTCGGGCGGTAGGGAAGGGCTTTCGTTGCGGCATCCGGGCCGCCGCGCACACCGCGCGGCCCGACCGGGGGAATCTCCTCGTTCACACCGACCACGATGCGTGATCCTGCCTACGCTGATCAGTGACCGGGCGCGTACTCCCGCGCGGTGTACGTACGGGGGACGGGCACTGTACGTGGCGGACCCGGACGGTGCCCGTCCCCGTACGAGTGTGAGGCGCGGCCACCGGGGAAGAGCCGGGGGAGGGGAGCGAACATATGTCCGGGAACAGGCAGGCGAAGTCCGCGTCCATGCGGATGTTCGGCAGCCAGCTCCAGGGATGGCGCCGCATCGCCGGCGTCAGCCGGGAGCAGTTGGCGGAGGCGGCCGGGTACTCGCTGGACACGGTGTGCTCCGTGGAGCAGGGGCGGCGGGTGCCGCCGCCGGAGTTGGTGGAGGCGGCTGAGGAACTGTGCGGGGCGGGTGGGTTGTTGAGGGAGGCGGCTCGGCATATTGAGCGGAGTAAATTCCCGGATTGGTTCGAGGATTACGCTCGACACGAGGCCGACGCAGCCTTTCTGGGTATCTACCACAACCATGTGGTGCCCGGGCTCTTCCAGACTGAGGACTACGCGAGGGCGGTGTTCCGAAGTGGGCGTCCGTTGCTTGACGACGACGAGGTCGAACGGCGCTTGGCGGCGCGAATGGAACGGCAACAGTTGCTTCATCGGAGCCCTGCTGCCGTCATCAGCGTCGTGCTGGAGCAAGTCACCTTGGAACGGCCCCTTGGTGGTCGCCAGGTGATGCGTGGGCAGGTTGAGTACTTGTTGAGGCTCTCAGAGCTGCGTAACGTCGATGTTCAGGTCATGCTGACGCGCAGGGAGAGCCATGCGTGCCTAGCCGGGCCGCTTTACGTGCTGGAGACGCGTGATCAGCGGCGGTTGGCCTATTTCGAAGGGCAGAAGGGCAGTGTCCTGCTGTCTGAACCCAAAGACGTCTCGGACTTGAACATGCGCTACGGGATTCTGCGCTCGCAGGCTCTCACCCCTGAGGACACGGTGAGTTTCTTGGAGACGGTTCTAGGAGAGCTATGAACAGCCTTGCTGAGATAGGTGGGCCTCTGAATTGGTTCAAGTCGAGCTACAGCGATGAGGGTGGCGAAGCCTGCGTCGAGGTTGCCCTGGCCTGGCGAAAGTCCAGCTACAGCGGTGATGAGGGAGGGGAGTGTGTGGAAGCCGCCTTCTGCCGACAGAACGTCAGATGCGGTGGAGACGGTCACGATGCGTGTGTGGGAGCAGCTGGTTCTTGGCGGAAATCTCACCACAGTGGAGACGAAGGGGGCGACTGCGTCGAGGTGACCACCGCACTCGCCTGCCGATCCGTCTTCGTCCGGGACTCGAAGTCCAAGGTTGGCCCGAAGCTCGAAGTGCAATCAGCGGCCTGGGCCGCTTTCCTCAACTTCACGGCTGGGGCTCAAGCTTCGGGAATCCGAGCTCCGAGACCCGAGTGCTCTCTGTAAGGAATGGGTGGTGGGATTCTTCCCACCCTCCCACCCTCTCCCGCGTGCACACCCGCGCGGTAACGCGCGTATACCACAAGGGAGATGACCCATCGTGATCAGCTTGCAACGGTGGGTGGTAACCCTCTAGCGTTCGCAGCAAGAAACGACCCCGGTCGGTGCTACCAACACCGGGTCCGGGGTCTGACCGACGAGATCGAACAGGACTCGATCTGTGGCTGCCGCCCATGTTAGTGCTGTCATGCCCACCCCCGCACACCCCAGGGCGAACCCGGGGTTCGGGAAGCGCGAGGCGCCCGACCAGTTGCCGCCCGCGCCGGGCGACTTCGCACATCTGCCCGCACGTGAGGCGTCGATCGCGATGTTCATCGACCGCCTCCCGGAGGGTGCGGCGATGGACGCCAAGACGCTGGCGAAGGTGCTGCCGAACCACGGCCAGGCCGCGTGCCGCACGGCGCTCAAGAACCTGGTGATGTCAGGGCACTTGAGCAGCAAGCAGGTACAGGTGATCGGGGAGCGAGGTTCGCGCTGGGTCACGTACACGTTCTTCTCCCGGACGGCCCGCTCGCGGGAGTGGTGGGAGCGCGTGGAGGAGGGCATGTTGCCCGCGGGGGGCGCCCGGGAGCTCGTACCCCGTCCGGAGCCGGGCCCTGAGTTCGGCCCTCGGCCCGTACGGGGTCCCGCCCCCGTCGGGGATGCCGATCCCGTAGAGGGCGCCGGGCCCGTAGGGGTTCCGGATCCCGTAGGGGACCCCGAGCCCGTAGGGGACCCCGAGCCCGTCGGGGATGCCGACCCCGTACGGGAGCGTGAACCCTTCCGGGACACCAGTCCCGCACGACACCCCGACCCTGCCCCCAACCCCACCCCCGAAGCCGTCCTCGAGGCGCACCCGCCCACCGCGCGCCCCTCACGCGCGTACCGCGCCCTCGCCTCGCTCGGGCTGACGGATCCGCGCGTGACCCTGTCCGCCGCCGACTGCTCCGCGCTTGAACCGCTCGCCACCGAGTGGCTGCACAGGCGTGTGACGAGGGAGCAACTGGTGGCGTCCCTGACGGGCGGACTGCCGCCGCAGGTCTATTGCCCCGCCGCTTTCGTGCGCAGACGACTGGAGGACAAAATGCCACCCATCCCGTTCCGCCCGCTCCCGTACCAGCCTGTGGTGAACAGTGGGGACGAGATCGTCGTCAGGAGCTACATCGTCTGTACCAACTGCTACGGAACCGACGCGGCCACGGAGGCGGGCGCGGGCCTCTGTGCGGCGTGCGCGCCCCTGGTGGGCGTCCCCGAGACGTTCGCCGGCCCGCCGCCGGAGGAACCCGAGCCGCAGCCGGAGGACGTCCAGCGACGGGTCGACCACCTCCGCGCCCTGGCGGGCGTCCGGCTCAAGCACCGCCCCGAGCTGCGCCCCGGCCCGCGCCCCGCGGCCCTTCCCGGCCCCTCATCCGAGAACCGATCGGAAGGATCCAAGGAGGTCACAGCCGAGTGACTGTCACACAGGACGCCCCGGTAAGGGCACCATGGGGGCGAGGAGGCGACACCATGACACCCAGCGCCGCCGGCCGGCCCCAGATGAGCGTCGAAGAGTTCGAACAGATTGCGCACGCAGCACCAGAGACCGTGCGCCTGGAATTCATTCACGGAAAGCTAGAGGTCAAGCCGGTGCCGGACGGGGATCACGGGGCGATCATCATGTGGCTCCTGGAACGGTGCTTGCAGCAGCGTCCCGACGTGCGCCTGTACCCGGAACAGGGGCTGAAGGTTGAGGGCTACCGCGCCGGTCGCGCCCGCCCGGACGGCGTGCTCGTGCCCGAGGACCACTTCGCCGGGCAGGGGGAGTGGGCGGAGCCGGACGGCGTTCTGATGACGGTCGAAGTGACCTCTCACGACGGCGACACCGACCGTAGGGATCAACGGGAGAAGCGCGACGGGTACGCCGCCGCAGCCATTCCGGTCTACCTGCTCATCGACCGCGACGAGTGCGTCGTCACCGTCTACAGCGACCCCGAGGACGGCAAGTACCGGAGCAGGTGCTCGTACGCGTACGGGGAGACGGTCGAAATTCCCGCCCCGGTCGGCATCACGTTGGAGACCGACCGGTTGAAGAACTACGTCCGCTAGGGGACGCGCGCCGCAAGAACTCTCGTTCCTTCCGGAGGAGGCGCCCCGGAGTTCCCGTAAGGGGCTCATCCGGGGCGCTCCCGGAACCCTTCAGGGGCCCTTCCCGCCCGTCCCGCGACTGTGTCCGGAAACGGGCGGAGACGTCTCACCATGCGGCTCCCCCGTGGCCGAATCCCGCCGCTCGTTAGACTGAGCCGACCGCATTACACAGAGCTGCGAGGAGCGCACGTGGGCCTTGTCGTGCAGAAGTACGGAGGCTCCTCCGTTGCGGATGCCGAAGGCATCAAGCGGGTTGCCAAGCGAATCGTTGAAGCCAAGAAGAACGGCCACCAGGTCGTCGTCGTGGTTTCCGCGATGGGTGACACGACGGATGAGCTGATCGACCTCGCCGAGCAGGTATCGCCGATTCCTGCCGGGCGAGAGTTCGACATGCTGCTGACCGCCGGAGAGCGCATCTCCATGGCGTTGCTGGCGATGGCGATCAAAAACCTCGGGCACGAGGCGCAGTCGTTCACGGGCAGCCAGGCCGGGGTCATCACGGACTCGGTCCACAACAAGGCGCGCATCATCGATGTCACGCCCGGGCGCATCCAGCAGTCGGTCGACGCGGGCAACATCGCGATCGTGGCCGGCTTCCAGGGCGTGTCCCAGGACAAGAAGGACATCACGACGCTGGGCCGGGGCGGGTCGGACACCACTGCCGTCGCCCTCGCCGCCGCGCTGGACGCCGAGGTCTGCGAGATCTACACGGACGTCGACGGGGTGTTCACCGCCGACCCGCGCGTGGTGAAGAAGGCGCGCAAGATCGAGTGGATCTCGTTCGAGGACATGCTGGAGCTGGCGAGCTCCGGTTCCAAGGTGCTGCTGCACCGCTGCGTGGAGTACGCGCGCCGTTACAACATCCCGATCCATGTGCGGTCGTCCTTCTCGGGGCTCAAGGGCACATGGGTGAGCAACGAGCCTCCAGGAGGTCAGCCGGTGGAGCAGGCGATCATCTCGGGTGTCGCGCACGACACGTCCGAGGCGAAGGTCACGGTCGTCGGGGTGCCCGACAAGCCGGGCGAGGCCGCGACGATCTTCAGGGCGATCGCGGACGCGGAGATCAACATCGACATGGTGGTGCAGAACGTCTCGGCGGCGGCCACCGGTCTGACGGACATCTCCTTCACCCTGCCGAAGACCGAGGGCCGCAAGGCGATCGAGGCGCTGGAGAAGACCAAGGGCCGCGTCGGCTTCGAGCACCTGCGCTACGACGACCAGATCGCCAAGATCTCGCTGGTCGGCGCGGGCATGAAGACGAACCCGGGCGTCACGGCGTCCTTCTTCGAGGCGCTGTCGAACGCGGGCGTGAACATCGAGCTCATCTCGACCTCCGAGATCCGCATCTCGGTCGTCACGCGCGCCGACGACGTGAACGAGGCCGTCCGCGCCGTTCACACGGCGTTCGGCCTGGACAGCGACACGGACGAGGCGGTCGTCTACGGGGGCACCGGGCGCTGACGGTCCGGGGTCCGGGTCCGGGGTCCGGCCCGGCTTTTGAACCGGCCCGACTTGGTGCCGTCCTGGTCGTCCACGGCCGGGGCGGTTGCCCCAACTGGGCGGGGATTGTGGGCGAGATGGCGGATGTGTGCCTTTCGTTCGCCCTAACTTCCTGTCCGGCGGCCTGTGTTCGGAGCCGGGCGCTCCCTTTCGGTGGCGCCCGGACCCGCCCTCCGGATCGTCCGAACTCATGGCGGCGGGGACGGGTGCTCCGCAATACTGGGAACGTGTGAAGGTTCTGTGATCAAGCCATTGGTCCAGGCCCCTTGAACTGCGCGGACGTTCCGTTCGAGTATGCGCTTCCCGTTTCTGCGCTTTCCGTTCACCGCGAATGGCGGTGGTATGGAAGCGATGCCGGCACCGGCTGCCCGGCGGGGGCCTGCTTGCCGCCTTCGCTCAAGGCGGCCGGGGGTCAGGGCGTTTCGCGGCATGAGGGAGGGCTGGTACGCATGACGGCACATGGCGCGGCGGTCCGTGACACGTCGACGGCCGAGGTGCCGAGCGCGTACAACCCTGATGGGGGGAAGCGTGTCCAACAGGCGTGGCAGAGGTCATCAGCATCGCAACGGTCCCGAGGCGCGGGAGCGCCGCCGCGCGCCCGCGTACGCGCGGCACGGGCGGTATGCCGGTGATGTCTCCCTGGTCCTCCGTTCCGGGGGCGGCTTCCGCCTCCGCTCCGGCCGCTCCTTCCGCGCCTTCGGATTCCGCCTCTGCCCAGGCACCGGACCGGATACCCGCCCAGTCGACCGGGACGCAGGCGCCGGTGACCGCGCTCCCACCGTCCGCGCAGTCTGCGAACCACCAGGAGGCACAGCAGGCCCTGCCGTCCAGCGCTGACGCGACGATGGCCGCCGGCACCACCGTCGATCACCTCACCGAGACCTACCGGGCGCACTACCGGTCGCTGCTCGGCCTGGCCGCCCTGCTCCTGGACGACACCGCGTCCTGCGAGGACGTCGTGCAGGAAGCTTTCATCCGCGTGCATTCCGCGCGCAACCGGGTCCGCGACCCGGACAAGACCCTGGCCTACTTGCGGCAGACTGTCGTCAACCTGTCCCGCTCCGCGCTGCGCCGCCGCATCCTGGGTCTCAAGCTGCTCTCCAAGCCGATGCCCGACATGGCGAGCGCCGAGGAGGGGGCGTACGAACAGCTGGAGCGAGACCAATTGATCAAGGCGATGCGCGGCCTGCAGCGTCGGCAGCGCGAGGTGCTCGTCCTGCGGTACTTCGCCGACATGACCGAGGCCCAGGTGGCCGAAGTGCTGGGACTCTCGCTCGGCTCGGTCAAGGCGTACGGCTCACGGGGCATCGCCGCGCTCCGTGTCGCCATGGAGGCTCCGGCATGAACCACCGCAATCCGGGCGACGGCCGATTCGACGGCCGCCGCGACAGTCGTGACGGCGGTCGTGACGACGGTCGTCATGACGGCCGTCACGGCGAGGGGCACGGTCATTCCGGGCCCGTTGGTCCTGTGGGGCCTGTAGGGCATGAGGGTCCTGTAGGGCATGTGGGTCCCGTTGGATCTGTTGGTCCCGGGGGCCCCGGCCGTCCGGACGTCGACTCCGGTGATCACCGCGACGTCCCGGCCCACTCGGGCCTCGACGAGCAGGCGTCCGGCCGAGGTGACTGGATCTTCGGCGTCGGTGAGCCGGCGTCGGGGCGGGGCGAACAGGCATTCAACGGTGGCGGAGAGGCGATGTCCGGCCGGAGAGAACAACCTTCGGATCTGCCCTCCGACTCGCCCTCCGACTCGCCTTCCGGCCCGCCCTCCGACCTGCCGTCCCACCTGAGCGAGCAGGCGTTGCGGCGGATGCTGCAAGGAGCCGTCGGGGACCTCAAGCCCTCCGACGACGCTCTGGAGCACCTGCGGCGCGCTGTGCCCGCCCGGCGCACGCGCCGGCGCCAGGCGCTGGGCGGCGCGGTGGCGGCCGTGGTGCTTGTGAGCGCGGCGCTGCCCGCCCTCATGCACGTCGCCGACACCGTGGGGGTCACCGACCCCGACGACCGTCCCGCGAACGCTTCGAGCAACCACCGACAGGCCGAGGAGAAGATCGACGACCTGAGCCACGACGGCGGCCCGGGCGGCACCGGGCGGTCCCAGGGCGGCACGGCCGCCCGCGGTGACCACCGGGCCGAACAGCCGACCAGCGGCAGCACCCCGAAAGAGAGCGTGGCCCCCAGCGAGCCCCGCGACACCGGAGGCAGAGCCACACCCGGCCCCGGCGTCACACTCAGCGCCGCCGCTCCGACGTGCGACCGCGCGCAGCTCGGCAAGGGCTCCGGCCAGGTGGGGGCCGCCGATGCCGCGGGCCGGGTCTACGGCGCCTTCCGCGTCGTCAACGTCTCGCGGGCGATCTGCGCCGTGACCGGCCCCGGAGCGGTCGTCGCCCGGGCCGGGAACGGTGCGCAGAAGTCCCGCATCTCCGTCGTCGATCACATGGTCGGCGACCCGGCCGCGGGTCTGCCCGATCCGGGGCGCTCGCCCCGCGCGGTGGTCCTCCGGCCGGGGCAGGCGTACGAGGTGAAGTTCGCCTGGGTCCCGGCCGCGGACGGTGGAAAGGCCGGCTGTACCAAGAACGGTGGCGGCACGACGCCGGCACCCAGCGCCGGCGCCTCCTCGACGACGGGCGGCGGAAGCGCCGGTGCGGCGCCCGTCACCCCGCAGACGCCCTCACCGCCCGCCGCCGTGGCACCCACACCCGGAACACCCGCCTCGCCGGCCCCGGCGAGCGGCGTCACCCTCACCAACACCCCGATGGCCGGCGAACCGGCCGCGGCGGAGGCCCGGATACCGGACGCCTGCGCCGGAACGGTGTACCACACGGGTGCGTTGCCGGCGGCCGCTCCGCCGGGGTAGAGGGGCGGCAGGTGGGGGGTGGCGTTGTCGTCGTACCGCTCGACCTCCGCACACCACGAACTTCGCACACTCCCGGGGGGCCTCCCCCCTCCCCCCTCCCCCCTCCCCCGCCCCTCCCCGACCCCACCCCAGAACTCCCACCCCCCCCGCATTCCCACCCCCGCATCCCCACCCCGGACGACTACCGTCGGATGTCCTCCCGAGGAAGGGCGCGCCCCGCCCCCGTGCCCCGCCTGCACGGCTTTCCGGGACTGGTCGAACCGCAGGGCCGCCTCCCGTCACGCTCCGCGTTCCCCGTACCGTGGGGGTGTGTATCGGTTCCTGCTGACTCCTCGCTGGTGGGCGATCAACGTCTTCGCCGTGCTTGCCATCCCCTTCTGCCTCTTCATGGGCAGTTGGCAGCTCGGCCGTTTCGAGACCCGTGTGGACTCGCACCGTGAGCAGCAGGACCAGGCCGACGAGGCGCGGAGCGCCGCCGCCACGCCGTTGGGCGAGCTGCTTCCGGTGACGACGGAGACCTCGGGGCGCAAGGCCACCGCCACCGGCCGGTACGACGCCGGGCACCAGTTGCTCGTGCCCGACCGTGATCTCGACGAGCGCAAGGGCTTCTACGTCCTGACGCCGCTCCGCACGGACGAGGGCAAGGCGCTTCCGGTCGTCCGGGGCTGGGTGCCCGGTGACGTCGGTTCCAAGGCCGACACCGCCAAGATCCCCGCCCCGCCCACCGGGCGGGTGACCGTCTCCGGTGCGCTCCAGTCGTCGGAGAGCGCGACGTCCAAGGGTGTGCACACGTCCGGCGGCCTGCCCACCGGGCAGCTGGGCGTGATCAGCGCGGCCTCGCTGGTCAACGTCCTCCCGTACGGGGTGTACGACGCCTGGATCACGGCGACGGACGCGCCCGCCCCCCTGACCCCGGTGCCCCCGGCCGCCCCGCCCAACAGCGGCTTGGACCTCAAGGCGTTCCAGAACCTCGGCTACACCGGCGAGTGGTTCGTCTTCGTCGGCTTCGTGCTCTTCATGTGGTTCCGGCTGTTCCGCCGTGAGGCCGAGGCCGCGCGGGACGCGGCACTGGGCCTCGCGCCGGAACCCGGCCTCGCGGCGGCACCGGGGGGCACCTCGGAGTCGGGGATCACGCCGGAGCGGGGCTCCGGTGCTCCGGGCGCTCGTCCCGGAGACCCAGATGCCGCTCCGCAAAAGCGATCTCCAGCCGGAGCTGCTTGATCCGCTCCTCCACGACCAGCGAGCCGTGGCCGGCGTCGTACCGGTAGACCTCGTGCGGGTGGCCGCGCTCCTCCAGCCGCCGCACGTAGTTCTCCACCTGGCGTATGGGGCAGCGGGGGTCGTTCACGCCGGCCGAGATGTAGACCGGCGCCCGGACCTCGTCCACGTAGGTGAGGGGTGAGGAGGCGGCGAAGCGCTCCGGCACCTCTTCCGGGGTGCCTCCGAGCAGGGTGCGGTCGAGGGCTTTCAGTGCCTCCATCTCGTCGTGGTAGGCGGTGACGTAGTCCGCGACGGGCACGGCGGCGAGGCCCACGGTCCAGGCGTCGGGCTGGGTGCCGACGCCCAGCAGGGTCAGGTATCCGCCCCACGAGCCGCCCGACAGGACCAGCTTCTCCGGGTCGGCGAGCCCCGAGGCGACGACGTGTTCGCGGACGGCCGCGATGTCCTCCAGCTCAATGAGTCCGACGCGGTGCTTGAGGGCGTCCGTCCATGCCCGACCGTAGCCGGTGGAGCCCCGGTAGTTGACGCGGACGACCGCGAAGCCGTGGTCGACCCAGGCCGCCGGGCCCGCCGCGAAGGCATCGCTGTCGTGCCAGGTCGGCCCGCCGTGGATCTCGAAGACCGTCGGGAAGGGACCCTCGCCCGCGGGCTTCTGCACCAGCGCGTGGACGGCGCCGCCGGGTCCGTCCACCCATATGTCGCTGACCGGAACGGAATCGGGTGCCTGGATCACGCCGTCCGCCCCGGCCGGCGGTTCGAGGACGACGTGTCCGGCCGTCGACCGGACGACGGGCGGCTTCTCGGCCGAGGACCAGAGGAATTCCACCGTCCCGTCGGGCCGCGCCATGCCTCCGGACACCGTTCCGGAAGGCGTGTCGAGGCGGGTCAGGGCGCCGTCCGCCAGGTCGTAGCGCCACAGATCGCCGCGGGCGTGGTGGCTGTGCCCGACGAGCAGGGCGGAACCGTCGGGGTACCAGTCCGCCTCCAGGTCGCCGGGGAGGTCGATGGAGATCTCGGTCTCCTCGCCGGTGGCCGCGTCCCACAGCATCGGCTCCCAGCGGCCGCGCCGCTGGTGTCCGACGAGCAGCCTCGCGTCACCCGGGACGGGGGAGAAGGCCATCGCCGCCAGCCCGAGCTCTTCGGTGCCGCCGCGCGTGTCGTCCAGCTCGGCGACGGTCGTGCCGTCGACGCGGAGGATCCGGATGGCCGAGTGCATGGCGTCACCGTGCTCGGTGTGCTCTATCGCGATCAGCGAGCTGTCGTGGGACAGCCCGGCGACCACCGCCGACTGGTCGTGCCGGTAGATCTCCACGGGCTCGGCGCCGGGCCGGGCCACGTGCACCGACGAGCCGGACGCGTCCGTGGACCGGCCGACGACCGCCGTGCCGTCCCGGCCCAGGGCCAGCCCGCCGGGGTAGGAGGGGGCGAGGCCGGGAACCGCCGGCTCGTCCTCGCCGCCGTGGAACGGCTGCCGCATCCAGACGCCGAACTCGTCGCCGTCCGTGTCCGAGAACCACCAGATCCACTCGCCGTCCGGCGTCAGTACCCCGCCCGTGGTGCCGTTGGGGCGGTCCGTCACCTGCCGCCGCTCACCGCTCGCCCGGTCCCACGCGTACACCTCGTAGGTGCCCGTCGCATTCGAGGTGAACAGCGAACGATCCGGCGCCTCCTCCGCCCATCCGGGCAGCCCCGTGCGGGGCGCCCGGAAGCGCTTCTCCCAGTCGGGCATGGACTCGTCGCCCCGCAGGGCCCCGTTGCTCTCAGTCATGACCCCATTCTGCGCCGAACCACCGACATCCAGTCCGCGGGGCGTCGAGTCTGTGGACAACCGGCCGCTTGTGGACAACTCCGTGACCCCATCGGGCGGTTAACGGCCGCCCCTGCGGCCTTCACCGGGCCTGTCGCCGTTCCGTGTCAGTGGCGAGACTCATAGTGGGGACATGTACGAGACACCGGAGGACATGACGGCTCTCCAGCGCCTGCTCGACGACAGCTACGCCGGGGCGGGCCCGCATCTGCGCAGGATCATCGGCGAGGACCGCCGCCTGGACGCGGCCGGCGTCGTGGCCGCGCTCGACGGCATCACGATCATGGCGTTGGCGACCGCCGGTGCCACGGGTGATCCCCGCGTCGGCCCCGTCGACGGGCACTTCTTCCGCGGCCGCTTCTATTTCGGCTCCGGCCCGGACTCCGTCCGCATACGTCACATCCGCGCCCGCCCGGCGGTCAGCGCCACCGTCTTCGACGGCCAGCGGCTCCAGATCACCGTGCACGGCAAGGCGGTTCGGGTGGCACCGGCGGAGGATCCGGCCCTGGAGAACTTCCTGGTCGAACTGCACGGGAGGGCGTCGTGGGACGAATGGCTGAAGGACGTGGCGTGGGCGCGGATCGACCCGGACACGATGTTCACCTTCCTCAACCCGGAGGCGAAGGAGCCGGCATGACGGCGGCGGCCCAGGCCCCGGCCCCGGCCACAGCCACGGCCACTCCAGGCGGGAGGTGATCAGCCGACGCGGTCGGCCCAGCCCTCCGGAAGCTCCCCGGGAGCGACGGAGACGACCGAGTCGTCGTCCACGCCCACGTACTCGGACAGCGTGATCCGGGCGAACTCCGGGACCACGTAGATGGGGTACGTCGGACCCGCGTCGCGGTAGGCGCGCATCTCGTCCAGGTGATCGTTCTGGTAGCAGACGGTCCGCTCGCCGTGCTGCCGGATCCAGTCGGGGAAGAAGATCACGCCGTGCAGGCGGCGCTTGCCGGGCATGACGTTGACGGCGACCGACGTGCCGGTGGGCTCGGTCCAGGACACCTTGTAGCTGTCCTCGTCGAGCTGCACGAGGTCGACCGTCTGGTCCTTGACCCACCGGCCGCCGACATGGCCGCTGTGGATCCGGTAGTCGATGGTCCGGTCGTTCTTCACGTACATCTCGTACTGCCAGCCGTTGGCGTACGTGTAGACGAAGCGGTGGCCGACGATCCCGGAGAGGTCCTGCGGCGGGGCGAGGTCGACGGGGGAAGTCACGGTGTGCCTCCTGAGGCGATACGTCGTGATGGAACAGTCGGTTTCATTTTGCAGCAAAACATATTTGAAGCAAAACTATCTACCCGGGCACAATGGAGCCATGGACACCGCGACAGAGCTCGGACGGCTCCTCGGCCCCCTGCGCCGCGCCGTGCTGCGCACCCGCCGCTCGGAAGGTCTCCCCGACCTCCCCGAGGCCCAGATCGAGCTGCTGCGCGTCCTCGCCGAGACCGGCACCGTGACCCCACGCGAGGCCGCCGTACGTCTACGGGCCGCACCCTCCACGATCAGCAACCTCGTCCGCACCATGACCGCCGCCGACCTGGTCGAACGCACCCCCTCCGCCACCGACCTGCGCACCGTCCACCTCTCCGCCTCCCCCCGCGCGCTCGACATGCTCGACCGCTACGACCGCACCAGCACCGCCGCCCTCCGCCGAGCCCTCGACGCCCTCCCGCCCCGGAGCCGCGAAGCCGTCGACCACGCGCTGCCCGCCTTGGCGGACCTGCTGGTCGCCCTGGAGAAGGAAGAGACCGGCGACCGCCGCACCAAGTGACCGATCAGGAGGAGGCGTAAGTTGCCTCCATGGGCGACGGGTTGATCGGCATCATCGGCACGATCGCGGGCGCCCTGCTCGGGGTGTTCGGCACAATCGCCTCGACCCGGCTCGCAGGCCATAGCCAGCGCCGGAACCAGCACGACCAGTGGCGACGGCAGTCGCGCCGGGACGCCTACAGCCAACTGATCGTGAAGGCCACGGAAGCCATATCCGTCGGAGACGCCGCCCACACCGCCGTCCTTGAACGGGAACCGTCCGCCGGACAACGCGTCTCCGCCTTCGAATCAGCTGCCGGCAGCCTCCTCACCCCCGTCACTCTGGTCGCTCTCGAAGGGCCGGACGAGGCTTCGACCGCCGCCTGGGAGTTGATCGGCAGCCTCTCGCAATGGGCGAACTGCCTGGCACTGACCCTCGCCCCGGGCGTTGACGACGAGACGCGGGCCGATTACTGGGACTCCGCAGAAGAGCACAACGGCGAGTCCGCCGACCGCCTCGACGGCTTCACTCGCGTATGCCGAACCCTGCTGCACGACTAGCCCCTGGCCGCCCGGCCTCAGCGCCCTTGCACGGACGGGCGCCCACGGAGCGCCGAGCCGGAGACGAGCGCACCGAGCAACGCCACCACTCCACCGATGACCAGCGAAAAGCGCGTACCGGCGGCACTCGTCGAGGCCAATCCGAGGACCAGGCCGAGGACGGCAACCCCGAGCGATCCACCGACCTGCCGGGCGGAGTTGAGCGTCCCCGCACCGATGCCGGCGAACTCCGCCGGGACGGAGCCGGACACCCCTGCGACCAGGGCGGGCAACACGAAAGAGACCCCGAATCCGAAGAGCGTCAGCCCCACCACCGTGGCCGCCTGCGCGAGCGCCGAACGACCGGTGAACGGCGCCTGCACCAGCGCCCCGACGGCCATCAGGGCGAACCCGACGGTGGCCGGGCGGCGCGGGCCGATCCTGCCGACCAGCCGCCCGGTGAAGATCGGGTTGATGGCGGTGGGCAGGGTCAGTGGAAGAAAGGCCAGACCGGCGCCGAACGAGGAGTAACCGCGGCTCTCCTGGAAGAACAGCGACAGCACGAAGAGCAGCCCGGAAAGGGCGAAGTTGGCCATCAGCCCCGCCAGCAGCGCGGCCGAGAGACCGCGGTCGCCGAACATCCGCGGCGGCAGCATCGCCGCGTCGCCGGCCCGCAGTTCGGCGCGGACGAAGACCGCCGCAGCCATCACGGTCACCGCGAAGGCAATCAGCACATCGGCGGCGGCCCAGCCTTTGACCGGCCCCTCGATCAGCCCGTACACCAGGGCACCAAGCGCAATGACGCTGCTGACCTGCCCGGTGAGGTCCAGTCCGCCGCGTGGCTTGCGCACGGTCTCCGGCGCCAGCCGGGCGGTGATGACCAGGCTGACCAGCGCCAGTGGCACGTTGATCAGGAAGATCGACCGCCAGCCGACGGCCTCGGTCAGGACACCGCCGACCACCGGCCCCGCAGCCAGCGCCGCGCCCGTGATCGCTGCCCAGGAGCCAACGGCGCGGGCGCGCTCGGCAGGGCCGGTACAGGCGTGGGTGATCACTGCGAGGGACGCCGGGAGCAGCAGTGCGCCGGCGATGCCCAGGGCCAGCCGCAGCACGACCAGGGTGGTCAGATCGGACGCGGCAGCCGATATGCCGGAGAGCGTCCCGAACGCGACGAGCCCCCAGAGAAACACGCGCCGCCCGCCGAAACGGTCCGACAGCCAGCCCGTGGTGAGCAGCAGTGCGGCGAAGGTGATGGTGTAGCCGTTCGTGACCCACTGCAGGCCGCTCAAGTCGACATGCAGCGAGCGGGAGATGGAGGGGAGTGCCACTGAGACGATCGTCATGTCCAGCAGGACCATGAAGTACCCCAGCGAGAGCCCGATCAGCAGTGTGCGTGAAGGCTTGGCGGGACGGACCGGCTCGACGACGGTGTGGTTTCCCGTCTGCATTGCCATGAGTTCTCCTGGAATCAGGGTGGGATCCATTGCCGCCGAACCTGTTTCCTGGGTGGCGGGAAATTCATTCAACCGGGCGGGGAAGGTGAATTGAGGGCCATGGCCACGGGAATTCCCGATGGCTATCATCGGAGCAGCCGATGGATCGCAAAGAGGAGTGGCAGCGCGTGGAGTTGAGGCACCTTCGGGCGTTCGAGGCTGTCGCGCGGACGCTCAGCGTCACGCAGGCGGCGAAGGAGCTGCATTATGCGCAATCCAGCGTCAGCGAGCAGATTCAGTCGCTGGAGCTCGAACTCGGAGTGGTCCTGCTCGACCGCTCGCAGCGCAGGGTGCGGCTGACTCCCCAGGGAGCGGTGCTCTACCGGTACACCGAGCAGATACTCACGTTGCTCGAAGAAGCACGGTTCGCAGTCTCGCAACCCGGCACGGAACTTGCGGTCGGCACACTGGAGACGTTGAGCCTGCACATGCTCCCGCCGGTGCTCACGCACTACCGCGCGCTGCACCCGCAGGCACGGGTACGGGTGGGGCTGCACAACCGCGGCGAGCTGTACCAGGCGGTACGCCGGGCAGACCTGGACCTCTGCCTGACCTTCGGCGACGCACCGGCCGACCCCTCCCTGCGCTCGGAGACGCTGGCCGAGGAGCCCCTGGCGGTCATCGTGCCGCCCGGGCACCCAATGGCCGGAGCCGGCCGGGCGCGGCTGGCCGAGTTCATGCCGGAACCTTTCCTCGCCACCGAGCGGGGCTGCGGCTTCCGCGAGATGTTCGACAGCGTCTTCGTGGGGGAGGCAGCGAAGGAGCCGATCGCGGAGGTGTCGAGCATCGGCACGCTCGGCGCCTGCGTCGCGGCCGGCATGGGATGCGCGCTGCTGCCCCTGGTTTCGGTGCGCGCTCGGGCCGACCGCGGTGAGCTGGCCGTGGTCGAGATCGGAGACGTCGATCTGCGGACGAAGGTGACCATGACATGGCTGGACCGCAATTCCGCGAACCCGAATCTGCTCGGTTTTCAGGCCCAGCTTCGTAAGCAGTTGGGGAGCTGAGCGGGCCTACCTGCCATTCACCGGCCGGTTGTTGCGCTCCTCAGTCCACCAGCCCTGAGCGGTAGGCGTAGCGGACGGCCTGGGCGCGGTCACGTGCTCCGGTCTTCGCGAAGATGCGGTTGATGTGCGTCTTGACCGTGGCGCGGCTGAGGAAGAGGCGGTCGCTGATCTCGGTGTTGGACAGCCCCTCCGCGATCAGCGTCAGGATCTCCGTCTCACGGGCGGTCAGCCGCTCCGGCGGAGGGGCCGGGGCGTCATCCGTCGGCTGAACGGGCTGAGGCGCGGCGGTCGCGGAGGCTGGGGCAGGCGGCGCGGCAGTGCTCCCGGCCGTTCCGGGCCGTGGCGGCAGGTCGGAGGTGACGGCCGCGATCAGACGCTCCTGCACCACCGGGTCCATCCAGATCCGGCCCGCGTGCACGGCCCGGATCGCTCGTTCGATCTCGTCCGCGCCCGCGTCCTTGGTGAGGTACCCCTTCGCCCCCGCCCGCAGGGCGGGAAAGACCGACGCGTCGTCCGCGTAGGTCGTCAGCACCAGCACGGCGATGTCCGGGGCTTCCTCGCGCAGCGTCCGGGTGGCGGCGATGCCGTCCGTGCCGGGCATTGACAGGTCCATCAGTACGACGTCCGGGCGGTGCTCGTGGGCCAGCGTCACCGCCTCCGCGCCGTCGGCCGCGGCGCCCACGACTTCCATGCCCGCGTTGAGGCCGATCAGCAGCGTCAGGCCCTCGCGGGTCACCCGCTGGTCGTCGGCGACGAGCACCCTGATGGGGGCCACGGAATCGTTCACGCCGGTATCTCCATCTCCACGGTCCAACCCTGTCCGGCGGATCCGGCACGGGTGCGGCCGCCGACCCGTTCGATGCGCTCGCGCATGCCCCGCAGACCGTTCCCGCCGCCTGTCCATGCTTCGGCGCCACTGTCGTCTGAGCCCGCGTCCGCGGCCCGGCCCTGGTCCGAGACGGTCAGCGTGGTGGCCCGCGGCGTGTAGTGCAGCTCTACGGTGGTGGGCGAACCGGGCGCGTACCGGGCCGCGTTGGTGAGTGCCTCCTGTGCTCCCCGGTAGAGCGCGAGGTTCGCCTCGGGCGGCAGCGTCCGCGGCTGCCCGGTCACCGACAGCGTGATCGGCAGCGCGAGGTCGCGGCGGCACCGGCCGACCAGGGCGGTGAGCTGGTCGGCCATGGGGGCGTCGTCCCCGCGCAGCGCGGCGACGGCCTGCCGCGCGTCGGAGAGGCCCTCCCGGGTCAGTTCGCCGCTGCGTACGATCAGTTGGCGCAGCAACGGGTCGACCCGGTCGCGTTCGGCGAGCTTGCGGGCGCCCTCCAGCTGCACGGAGAGCGCGGACAGGGATTGCGCCAGGACGTCGTGCAGTTCCCGGGCGATCCGGGTGCGTTCGGCGACGGCAGCGGCACGCGCCTGCGCCTCACGCGAGTCCTCCAGCTCGGCGAGCAGCAGTTCGGCCTGGTCGTGCCGCAGTCTGGCCTGGCGGGCGAACATGTAGACCGCGCCGAGTACCCCACACAGCAACGCGCCGGCCACCCCGTCCTTGAGCGCGTCCTGGGACGGGCTGACGCGGACGGTGATGGCCGTGAGCGCCACGGTCAGGGCCACCGCCGGCAGAACGGCGATTCGCGGCCGCAAGCGCGCGAAGAGTATCGCCACTGCGGTGGACACAGGGACCACCATCATCGACCCCGGCTGGAAGAACGCCAGCACGTTGGCGCCGGTGCCCAGGACCAGCGACACCCCGGCGGTGGCCGCCTCCGGCTTCCTGGTCCGGGCCAGGGCCGCGAGGGTCAGCGACAGCAGGCACCCGGCCAGCGCCAGGCTGATGACGAGCCGCTCGCCGGTCACCCCCGGGCGGGGCCGGCCCTGCACGACCGACACCGTGGTGAAGGCCATGACCGCCCACACCGCCAGGTGCATCCGCGCACCCTGACGCGCGGCCCGCTCGGCCGCACGCGACCGGGCCTCCGCGACTCTCGGACTGTCCCCCTGGCGGCCACCGGACGGCGTCGAACTCATGTCGAACAGCATAAGAGCGGCCGGACCGGCGCAGAACGGACCCGGCCCCCGGAGCACGGCCCTCACACGGCCACCGGCCGGCCGTCAGCAGCGGACGCCAACCGGTAGCCGCGATACCGGATCACCACCAGCCGTGCCACCACCTCCGCCAGCGCCATCAGGACGAACGCCGCCACCCAGGCCTGGGCCGACGTGATCCGATGAGTGCGGCTGAAGTCGGCGATGGCGTCCGCGGCGCCGTGATCGTGAGCGAAGACGAACCCCATCCGGAACGCCATGCCGACGACCCACAGAGCCGCGGCAGCGAAGCCCGCCTTGGCATGCACGCCATCAGCCTCCCGCCGAAGGTGCGTCGTGACCCCGCAGAGCACTCCGACAACAGCCCCCGCCCCGGCCAGCACCAGCTCGAGAACGAGGTCGTTGCCCTCCGTCGGCACCGACCGCAGGTAGTACACCGTGGTGGCGCTGACCAGCACCACCGGGAGCATCAGGTTGATCAGGTCCAGGCGGCTGCCACGGACCTGGCGTACGACGAGCAGGATGAGGATGCCATTGACGATGTAATCGGTGGTGTTCACAGCACCAAGGCTCCTCGCACCGCGCCCGCCGATCGTCGGCCCGCGGGTTGAGCAGGGGTTGATCTGTGCCTCAACCCACGGGTTGACGTGGTGCGCGGCGAGCCCTTCCTGCGGAGGGGCAGGGGCCTCACGGCGGTGTGATGGGCATCACCCGACTCGCAGCGGACGGCGAGTCCGCCCCTTTGATCTCCCCGGATGTCTCCCGGATGATCTCCAAAACGAGTCAAGGCCCTGATCTTCGATGAAGATCAGGGCCTTGACCTGGTGCAACCAAGTCGGGGTGGCGGGATTTGAACCCACGACCTCTTCGTCCCGAACGAAGCGCGCTGCCAAGCTGCGCTACACCCCGCTGCAACGAGCTCTACTTTAGCGGACCGGGGCCGGGAGGCGAAATCCGGTTTCTGGGGGACGTGCAGGTGAGGGGCCGCGGGGGTGGGGCGGGGGGTGCCTGCACGTCCGGGGGGCGGGCGGGGGCGGGCGCGGGTGGGTCAGTCGTGGGGGGTGAGGGTGAGGAGGGTGGCCTCGGGGGGGCAGGCGAAGCGGACGGGGGTGTAGCGGTTGGTTCCGCAGCCGGCCGAGACATGGAGGTAGGAGCGGTGGCCGCCGGCGCGGTGGGTGGAGAGGCCCTTGACCCGGCGGGTGTCGATGTCGCAGTTGGTGACCAGTGCCCCGTAGAAGGGGATGCAGAGCTGGCCGCCGTGGGTGTGGCCGGCGAGGATCAAGGGGTAGCCGTCGGCCGTGAAGGCGTCGAGGACCCGCAGGTAGGGGGCGTGGACGACGGCGAGCGAGAAATCCGCGTCCTGCTCGGGGCCGCCCTGGACGGCGTCGTAGCGGTCGCGCTTGATGTGCGGGTCGTCGAGCCCGGTGAGCGCGATCTCGCGGGAGTCGATCTTCATCCGGCCGCGGGTGTTGGTGAGGTTGACCCAGCCGGCCTTGTCGAAGGCGTCCCGCAGCCCCTCCCACGGGTTGTGGATCACGCCGACCGCCGGGGCGTTGCCGTTGAGGCCGTGCCGTCCGTTGGCCTTCTCGAACAGGTAGCGGGCCGGGTTCCGCAGCTTGGGCCCGTAGTAGTCGTTCGAGCCGAAGACGTAGGCGCCGGGGAACTGCATCAGCGGGCCCAGCGCGTCCAGCGTCTCGGGGACGCCCTCCGGGTCGGAGAGGTTGTCGCCGGTGTTGATGACGAAGTCGGGGCGCAGGCCGGCGAGGGACTGCAGCCAGCGCTGCTTCTTGCGCTGTCCGCTCACCATGTGGATGTCCGAGACCTGCAGCACCCGCAGCGGCCGCATTCCGGGCGGCAGGACGGGTACGGTCACCCGCCGGAGCCGGAAGGAGCGGACCTCGAAGCCGGCGGCGTAGGCGATGCCCGCCGCGCCGGCTGCTGTGATTCCCAGGGGTACTGCGTATCGCGCGCGCATACGGCCATGGTCGCAGACCGCGGTGGGCGACCGTGCCACGGGCCCGGCGGGAAGCGGGAGTTGTGCGCGCCGCGCGGGTGCGAGCGGCGCCCGGCCGCGTGCGCCCGTTAATGCGCGGCGCGAGCCGGGGCGGGATGCGAAGATTGCGCCATGACCACCCTCAAGGCAAAGCTCCAGAACGACCTCACCGCCGCCATCAAGGCGCGCGACGAGCTGCGCTCCGCCACGCTCCGTCTCACCCTCTCCGCGATCGGTTACGAGGAGACCGCGGGCAAGCAGGCCCGTGAGCTCTCCGACGACGAGGTCCTGAAGGTGATCACGCGCGAGGCGAAGAAGCGCCGCGAGGCCGCGGACGCGTTCGCGAAGGGCGGCCGTGCCGACTCCGCCGAGCGGGAGCGGGCGGAGGGCGAGGTGCTCGCCACGTACCTTCCGCAGCAGCTGTCGGACGACGAGCTGACCGCGCTGGTCGCCGAGGCCGTGGCCGAGGCGAAGGGCAGCGGGGCCGAGGGGCCGAAGGCCATGGGTGCCGTGATGAAGATCGTCAAGCCGAAGGTGGGGAACCGCGCCGAGGGCGGCCGTGTGTCCGCCGAGGTCAAGCGGCAGCTCTCTTAAGGAAGCGGCAGCTCTTGAGGAAGCAGTAGCTCTCTTGAAGAAGCTCTCTTAAGGAAGACGAAAGGGCCCCGCCCGGACCGTTCAGGTCCGGGCGGGCCCCTTTTCGCTCACCGGTGCCGACTGCCTCAGTGGTCGCGGCCCGGCTTGTTCGGCTTCCCGGGCTTGTTGCCGTGCCTGCCCTTGCCGTCGCCCTTCTTGCCGTCGCCCTTCTTGCCGCCGCCCTTCTTGCCCTTCCCGTCCTTGTCCGCCTTGCTGGAGCCGGTGTCGATGCCCGGCACCATGTCGAAGGTCGGCGCGGACTTGCCCTCCAGCGCTCCGCTCATGGCATCGCGCCAGATGGGACCGGGGGTGTCACCGCCGTAGACCTGGGCGTGGTAGACGCCACCGATGGTGATGTCCTCCATCGGCACCTCGTCGCCGGCCCCGCCGACCCACACGGCACCGGCCATGTTCGGGGTGTAGCCGACGAACCAGGCGGCCTTGCGGCCGTCCGTCGTACCGGTCTTGCCCGCGCTGTCCCGGCCGCCGAGGCCCGCCTCCTTGCCCGTGCCGTCCTCGACCACGCCCTTGAGCAGGGTGTTGATCGTCTCGGCGGTCTCCTCGGACATGGCACGCGAGCACTGCGACTTCGGAACGTTCAGCGGCTTGCCGTTGGGGCCCGTCGCGGAGGTGATGAGGACGGGGGTGCAGTACGTGCCCCGGTTGGCGAAGGCCGCGTAGGCGGCGGCCATGCTCAGCGGGGCCATGCCCTGGGAGCCGCCGATGGCCATCGCGGGGACCTGGTTCTTCGGGGCGAGGCCGAGGCCCAGCTTGTCCGCCATCTTGACCGCCGGGCAGAGGCCGATGTCCTCCAGCAGCTGGATGAAGTAGGTGTTGACGGACTTGGCGGTCGCCTCCGCCATCCCGTACGGGCCGACCTCGCTCCGGTTCTCGTTGCTGACCTCGAAGCCGTCGTTCTTCCAGGTGCTCTTGCAGGTCGAGATGTCGGGGTACGGCATGCTGTAGGGAGAGGAGTAGCTCTGGTTCGCCGACTTGCCCTCCTCCAGCGCCGCCGCCGCGATGATGGGCTTGAAGGTGGAGCCCGGCTGGAAGCCGAACGTCGATCCGCCCATGTCGTGGTTGGCCGACAGGTTGATCTGCGTCTGGTTCTTGCCGAAGCCGTACGGCTTCGACTGCCCCATGCCCAGTACCTTGCCCGACCCCGGCTCCACGATCGAGATCGCGGTGGCCACCGAGTCGCCCTGGTAGACGTGGTCGCTGATCGACTTCTGGACGGACTTCTGCGTCTGCGGGTCGAGGGTGGTGCGGATCGTCATGCCGCCCTCGTTCCACCGCTTGGCGCGGGCCTCCTTCGTCTTGCCGAAGGCGGGGTCCTGGAGGAAGACCTGGCGGACGTAGTCGCAGAAGAAGCCCGCGCCGTTGACGGCGGTGATGCAGCCGCTCTTGGGGCGGCTGACGTTGAGCTTGATCGGCTTGGCCTTCTCGGCGGCCAGCTGCGCGGGGGTGATGTTCTTGAGGTCGGCCATGCGCTGGAGGACCAGGTTCCGCCGCTTGACGGCCTCCTTCGGCGCGTTGACCGGGTCGAAGCGGCTGGGCGACTGGACGATGCCGGCCAGCAGCGCGGACTCGCCGAGGGTGAGGTCCTTCGCGTGCTTGCTGAAGTAGCGCTGGGCGGCGGCCTCTACGCCGTACGCCTGCTGCCCGAAGAAGGTGATGTTCAGGTAGTTGGCGAGGATGCGCTGCTTGCCGAGCTCCTTCTCGACCTGGATGGCGTACTTCAGCTCCTTGACCTTGCGGCCGATGGTCTGTTGCTGGGCGACGGCGACCTTCTCGGGGTCGTCGCCGGCCTCCTCGACGAAGACGTTCTTGACGTACTGCTGGGTGAGGGTGGACGCGCCCTCGGAGACGCCGCCGGACTGGGCGTTGCGGTTGAGGGCGCGGAGCACGCCCTTGAGGTCGACCGCCCCGTGCTCGTAGAAGCGCGCGTCCTCGATGGCGACGATGGCCTTCTGCATATAAGGGGAGATGCGGGTCAGCGGTACGACCGTGCGGTCGCGGGAGTAGACCTTGGCTATCTCCCCGCCCTCGGAGTCGAGGATGATCGTGCGCTGGCTGAGCGGCGGCGTCTTGAGGTTGGCGGGGAGTTCGTCGAACCCTTCGACCGTCCCCTTGGCCGCCAGCCCGAACGCACCGATGGCCGGCAGAGCGAGGCCGGCCAGCAGGACTCCGGAGAGAACGCTGACGCCGAGGAACTTTGCGGCCTGCTGGGCCCCTGAGGACCCCCCGCCCGAGCGCTTCATAGCCATGAAGGAAAGCCTACGTTCTCATTCGGCGGACAGACGCCCGTGTGTTCGCCTACGCTGTTTTACGCCAGCCACTGCGGTCTCTTTCAGCATCACCTGTGCCTTCACTCCTGTAGGTGATGAGGTGTGTCCGTATTGCCGCGTGTGTTCCTGGCTGTCCTGTGCGAGAAGAGTGGACTGCCCGGATCTGTCCTGGAAAGTCGCTGATGTCGCCAGCTCACTCCGTTGGGTGATCTGCCGCGTACGCATAGTCCGTTCGGGCCATTCAAGATTGGGCCCGAAGGGGGTGTTGCCCCCTGTCCTGCTTCCGTAACGTCCTCAACTGGCAACGGTGAATATGCCGCTGCCGCCGTGGGGGAGCCTCAATTCGGGAGAGGACGGCGCCAGCATGGGCTGGGTAACCGACTGGAGTGCGCAGGCTGCCTGCCGCACTACCGATCCGGATGAACTGTTCGTTCAGGGCGCAGCGCAGAACAGGGCCAAGGCGGTCTGCACCGGTTGTCCGGTCCGCACCGAGTGCCTTGCCGACGCGCTCGACAACCGCGTCGAGTTCGGCGTGTGGGGCGGGATGACCGAGCGGGAGCGGCGGGCACTGCTCCGCCGCAGGCCGACGGTCACGTCCTGGCGCAGGCTGCTGGAGACGGCCCGCACGGAGTATGAGCGTGGCGCCGGCCTGCTGCCGCTGGGCGAGGAGGAGTACGACGCGTACGCGGCGGCCGGGTAGCCGGGCCGGCCCGGCGCCGGGGGTGCTCGTGCGGCGGATGCCTCTGCGGAGCTGTCCGTCTCTACGGAGCTGTCCGTCAACAGGCCCGACCGCTACGGCTACGACCCCGTGCGATCCGCCCCCGCCTGCTCTGCCTGCCCCGCCTGGTGCGGCGTCTGGTGCGGAACCGCGCCCTCCGCCGCAGGCGTGCGTCCGGCCAGCCGTTCGCCGATGGTCCGCAGCCCGGTCAGGTCGTGCACGTCACCGGGGAGCGCGGCCACCTCGGCCACCGGGACGTCCGGGTGCAGAGCGGTGAAGCGGTCACGGGTGCGCCGTTCGCGCGTGAGCACCCGCATGCGCTCGGCGTGCAGGCGCAGGAGCCCTGCGGCGAGCTGCTCGGTCGAGAGCTGCCCGGTGGAGAGCGGCTCTGTGGAGAGAGCCGAGCCCGTGCCGGCGGAATCGGCCTCCGCGACCTCCGCGGCCTCGACGTCGACGGCACGTGCGGCACCGGTGGAATCCGCATCCGTGCCGGATGACGCGGGTGCGGATCCCAGAGGTGCCGACGGTGCCGAAGGTGCTGTCGACGCTGCCGAAGCTGCTGTTCCTGACGGTGCCGCGGAGTCTGTGGACACCGTGGGCACTCCGGGGGACACGGGCTGGGGGAAGCCGCTCTCGGGAGAGGATGTGTCGAGGGGAGTGGCGGTGCCAGGGTCGTCAGCGGTACGTGTCCCAGCTTGCCCGCTGTCACGATCCACAATGCCGGTACCGGCAAGATTTTCTGTGTAATCCGCCGTCGCCGTACCCCCCGCGTGCGCCGGGGACTTCACAGGCTCCCCGGCCCCGCCGTTCTCGTCCGCCAGTGCCTCGGCCGCCGCCAGGGCCCGCTCGGCGGAGAGCCGCGCGGCCCCGCTGCCGTGCACCCGGTTCAGCACCAGTCCTGCCAGCGGCATTCGCTCGGCGGCCAGGCGCTGGACGAAGTAGGCGGCCTCCCGCAGCGCGTCCCGTTCGGGCGCGGCGACGACGAGGAACGCCGTCCCGGGAGCCTGGAGCAGGCGGTACGTGGCATCGGCACGGGTACGGAATCCGCCGAACATGGTGTCCATCGCGGCCACGAAGGTCTGTACGTCACGCAGTAGTTGGGCCCCCATCAGTTTGTTCAGGGGCCCGCTCATCACGGACATGCCGACGCCCAGGAACTTCATCCCGGCCCGCCCGCCGATCTTCGCCGGCGCCATCAGCAGCTTGATGAGCTTGCCGTCCAGGAACGACCCCAGCCGGCCCGGCGCGTCCAGGAAGTCCAGCGCCGAACGGCTCGGCGGGGTGTCGACGACGATCAGGTCCCACTCGTCCCGGGAGCGGAGCTGGCCGAGTTTCTCCATGGCCATGTACTCCTGCGTGCCCGCGAAGCCGGCCGACAGGGACTGGTAGAAGGGGTTGTCCAGGATCGCCCGGGCGCGCTCCTTGTCGGCGTGGGCCTCGACGATCTCGTCGAAGGTCCGCTTCATGTCGAGCATCATCGCGTGCAGTTCGCCGCCCGCGGCCCCGTCGACGCCGGGCACCCGGCGCGGCACGTTGTCCAGCTCGTCGATGCCCATCGACTGGGCGAGCCGGCGGGCCGGGTCGATGGTGAGCACGACCACCCGCCGGCCGCGCTCCGCGGCCCGCAGACCGAGCGCGGCGGCGGTCGTCGTCTTGCCGACCCCGCCCGATCCGCAGCACACCACGATCCGGGTGCGGCGGTCGTCCAGGATGGGGTCGATGTCGAGCGCGGTCGTCCTGTCCAGGCTCACTGGGCCCCCTCGGTCGTTCGGCTCGTGCCGTCCTGCCGCACGGCGTTCCGCTCGCCGGCGCTCCGCCGGACGATGTCCTGGTTCCGCAGGGCGCGCGCCATGCGGTACAGACCGGCCAGGTCCACACCGTCGCCGAGCAGCTCCAGTTCGTCGGCGGGGACGCCCAGTTCGGCGAGGCGGGCCCGGCCGAGGCGTTCGAGCGCCAGCCGTCCGGTGTGCTCGCGGGCCTCGTCCAGCAGCGGTCCGACCAGGGTCCCGGCGGTCCCCGCGCGGCCCTCGCTCCCGGACGACGTCCGGGCGAGGGCGCGGCCGAGGGCCTCGGCCACGGCGTCGCGCCGCCCGTTCGCGGCCTCCTCGACGGCGGCCTCGTCGAGGACCGCGGGCCGCACCATGTTGATGACCACACCGCCGACCGGCAGGCCCGCGGCGCGCAGCTCGGCCATGCCGTCCACGGTCTCCTGGACGGGCATCTCCTCCAGCAGCGTCACCAGGTGCACGGCCGTCTCGGGCGACTTGAGGACGCGCATCACGGCCTGTGCCTGGTTGTGGATCGGACCGATCCTGGCCAGGCCCGCCACCTCGTCGTTGACGTTGAGGAAGCGGGTGATGCGGCCGGTGGGCGGGGCGTCCATCACGACGTGGTCGTAGACGAACCGGCCGGTGCGGTCCTTGCGGCGGACGGCCTCGCACGCCTTGCCGGTCAGCAGGACGTCCCGCAGGCCCGGGGCGATGGTCGTCGCGAAGTCGATCGCGCCGAGCTTCTTCAAGGCCCGTCCGGCGCTGCCGAGTTTGTAGAACATGTGGAGGTAGTCGAGGAGGGCGCGCTCGGCGTCGATGGCCAGCGCGTGCACCTCGCCGCCGCCCGGGGCGACCGCGATCTTGCGTTCCTCGTAGGGGAGCGCCTCCGTCTCGAAGAGCTGGGCGATGCCCTGCCGGCCCTCGACCTCGACCAGCAGTGCGCGTTTTCCCTCGGCCGCGAGGGCGAGGGCGAGAGCGGCGGCGACGGTGGTCTTGCCCGTACCGCCCTTGCCACTGACGACATGGAGCCTGCTCATGATGCGGAGCCTAACCAGTCGCCGAGCGGGCTACGCACGAGGCTGTCAGTGTGAGGCATTACAGTCGGGCCATGACCAAGTGGGAATACGCGACTGTGCCGCTTTTGGTGCACGCGACGAAGCAGATTCTGGACACCTGGGGCGAGGACGGGTGGGAGCTCGTCCAGGTCGTTCCGGGCCCCAACAACCCCGAGCAGCTGGTGGCCTACCTGAAGCGGGAAAAGGCGTGAGTGCCGTCGAGGACAGGCTCGCCGAGCTCGGCCTGACCCTGCCGGACGTGGTGCCTCCGCTGGCCGCCTACCAGCCGGCCGTGCGCAGTGGCGCGTACGTCTTCACCGCGGGCCAGCTGCCCATGGTCAAGGGGGCCGTTCCCGCGACGGGCAAGGTCGGTGCCGAGGTCAGCCCCGAGCAGGCCAAGGAGCTGGCGGGCGTCTGCGCGCTCAACGCCCTGGCGGCCGTGAAGTCGGTCGTCGGCGACCTGGACCGGATCGTCCGGGTGGTGAAGGTGGTGGGCTTCGTCGCCTCCGCGCCGGACTTCACCGGGCAGCCGGGTGTGCTCAACGGCGCCAGCGAGCTGCTGGGCGAGGTCCTCGGCGACAAGGGCGTGCACGCGCGGTCCGCGGTGGGTGTGGCGGTGCTGCCGCTGGACGCCCCGGTCGAGGTCGAGCTGCAGGTGGAGGTCGCGGGCTGAGGTCCGGGGCCTTCCGCCCGGGATCGCGGGGACGTTCGGGACCCTGGGACGTTCGGCCGGATCCTCGTCGCTAGGGTCCCTGGGCGTCCTCCCGGATCCCCGTCGTTTGGGACCCGGGGCGTGCTCACGGGTCCCGCGGACTGAGGTCCGAGGCATCGTCCCGCACTCCTGAGCCCCCTCGAACATCCGCCCGTGACCGCATAGCATCCGGCCATGGCGACGACGAACGGCCAGTGGTACCCACCGGAGTGGCCCGACCGGATCAGGCGGCTCGCGCACGGCGGGCTCGATCCCGTGCGGCCGCGTCGCGCCGCCACCGTGCTGTTGCTGCGGGCCGGGTCCGAGGGCGGGCTCGACGTGCACATGCTGCGCAGACGCGCCTCCATGGCCTTCGCCGGGGGCGCGTACGCGTATCCGGGCGGCGCCGTCGATCCGCGTGACGAGCGGGACGTGCCCTGGGCGGGTCCTTCGCCGCAGGAGTGGGCGGACCGCCTCGGCGTGGACGCCGCGGCGGCGCAGGCCATCGTCTGCGGGGCCGTCAGGGAGACCTTCGAGGAGGCGGGCGTGCTGCTCGCCGGCCCGGATCCGGCCACGGTCGTGGCGGACACGACGGGGGAGGACTGGGAGGCCGACCGGGCCGCGCTCGCCGGTCACGAGCTGTCGTTCGGCGACTTCCTGGAGCGGCGCGGGCTGCTGCTCCGGAGCGATCTGCTGGGCGGCTGGGCCCGTTGGATCACGCCGGAGTTCGAGCCGCGGCGCTACGACACCTGGTTCTTCGTGGCGGCCCTGCCCGAGGGCCAGCGCACCGCGGGTGTCTCGACCGAGGCGGACCGGGCGGTGTGGATCTCCCCCGCGGGTGCCGTCGCCGGGTACGACCGGGGCGAGCTGCTGATGATGCCGCCCACCGTCTCGACGCTGCGTTCCCTCCTGCCGTTCGGGGGCGTCCCCGAGGTGCTGGCGGCGGCCGGTGAGCAGGATCTCACCCCGGTGCTCGCGCGTGCCCGGCTCGTCGGGGAAGAGATCGTGCTGAGCTGGCCCGGGCACCAGGAGTTCACCAAGCAGCTCTCCTCGCGCCCTCCGGGCCACACCCCAGCGACTCCGGGAGCCGACGCATGACGTACGCAGCCGTACCCGCCGACCCGCCGGGCCGTCCCCGCGGAGGCTCCCCGGCCGGGCCCGCCACTCCACGCGCGACCTGCGTCCTCGCACCCAATCCGTCCGCGATGACGCTCGACGGCACCAACACCTGGCTGCTGGCCGAGCCCGGTTCGGACGTGGCGGTGGTCGTCGACCCGGGCCCGCTGGACGAGTCCCATCTGCGGGCCGTCGTCGCCGCGGTCGAGGAGGCGGGCCGGCGGATCGTCCTGGCGCTGCTCACCCACGGGCACCTCGATCACTCCGGTGGTGCCGAGCGCTTCGCCGAGTTGACGGGCGCGCCGGTGCGGGCGGTGGATCCGGCCCTCCGCGTCGGCGGCGAAGGCCTGGCCGCCGGTGACGTCATCACCGTCGGGGGGCTGGAGGTACGGGTGGTCCCCACCCCCGGTCACACGGCGGACTCCGTCTCCTTCCACCTGCCCGCGGACCGGGCCGTGCTCACGGGCGACTCCGTCCTCGGCCGCGGCACCACCGTCGTCGCCCACCCCGACGGGCGGCTCGGCGACTACCTCGACTCGCTGCGCAGGCTGCGGTCGCTCGCCGTCGACGAGGACGTGCGGACGGTGCTGCCCGCCCACGGGCCCGTGCTGGACGACGCCCGGGGCGTCCTGGAGTACTACCTCGCGCACCGCGCCACGCGGCTGGCCCAGGTGGAGACGGCGGTCGAGGCGGGGTACCGCACCCCGGCCGAGGTGGTCGCGCACGTCTACGCGGACGTGGACCGGGCGGTGTGGCCGGCGGCGGAGCTGTCGGTGCGGGCGCAACTGGACTATCTGCGGGAGCACGGGCTGATCTAGGGGGCTCGGCGCTGTGGGGCGCATTCGCGCCAACGGGAAGGCCGTAGGGCGCTGACCGGCCGTCGGCCCGCCCGCGCACCCGGAGGAGTGGAGCCGACGATCCTGTCGCCGAGCAGCTCGCCTTCCTGACCCCGGCCCGTCGACGCGGCCGATGTCGCGGCGCACCTCCCGTGGCTCGCCCTCGCCTCGGACAGGCGCACGGTGCCGCGCTTCCAGGACGCCGCCATGCTGGATGCGCGGGTGACCAGGCCCGTCGTCGGCATGGTCGCCCGGCTCGACGCGCCCGGTGCGCTGTCCGACGGCCCGTCAGGGGACGGCGGTGACGCCGGCGGCCATCGAGAGGTGACACACCATGTGCGACCGCGTCCCCGGTTTCCCGCGCTACGAGCTGAGGGTCTTCTACCGCAGCTCGGTCCCCGGCCATCCGGAGACGTACTGCGTCGTCACCGTCTCCGCGAACGGCGGAAGCGTCACTCCGGACATCCCGTCGGTCGTCCGGGCCGCCGAGGCGGAGCTGAGGAAGCTGACGCCCGTGGGGTCGGTGCAGGTCACCCGGCGCATGCTGGAGAGCGCGGACGTCACCACGCGCTGACGCGCCCGTGGGAGGGCCCCGCCGAGGCGGGGCCCTCCCACGGGCGTTCGGACGTTCGTCGGATCAGCGGGACCGCTTGGCCAGCCGCTCCACGTCCAGCAGGATCACGGCACGCGCCTCCAGGCGCAGCCAGCCGCGGCCCGCGAAGTCGGCGAGGGCCTTGTTGACCGTCTCCCGGGAGGCGCCCACGAGCTGGGCCAGTTCCTCCTGGGTGAGGTCGTGCACCACGTGGATACCCTCCTCGGACTGCACGCCGAAGCGGCGCGACAGGTCCAGCAGCGCCTTGGCGACGCGGCCGGGGACGTCCGAGAAGACGAGGTCCGACATGGAGTCGTTGGTGCGGCGCAGTCGGCGGGCGACGGCGCGCAGCAGGGCCGTGGCCACCTCCGGGCGGGCGTTCAGCCATGGCTGGAGGTCGCCGTGGCCGAGACCGAGGAGCTTGACCTCGGTGAGGGCGGTCGCGGTGGCGGTGCGCGGTCCGGGGTCGAAGAGCGACAGTTCGCCGATCAGCTCGCCCGGGCCGAGGACGGCGAGCATGTTCTCGCGGCCGTCGGGGGAGGTGCGGTGGAGCTTCACCTTGCCCTCGGTCACCACGTAGAGGCGGTCGCCGGGGTCGCCCTCGTGGAACAGGGCGTCACCCCTTGCGAGCGTGACCTCGCCCATGGAGGCGCGCAGCTCAGCGGCCTGCTCGTCATCGAGCGCCGCGAAGAGCGGGGCGCGCCGCAGAACGTCGTCCACGAGTTCTCTCCTTGTCGACATGCACAGAGGACCGTGGTCCCCATGATGCCCGTCGGTAAAACTGTGTGATCAAACACAAGTGTGGCGCATCGTCGGCGGAAGCCCTACGGCAGGGGTCCGATTGGGCTGTGCTTTTCCCGCGCTCGGGGCGGATGTCAGTGCCGGGCTTTAGTCTGGCCGAGTGTCCAATACGCCGGTGAGAGCACAGGGCAAGGGGGCCGGGAGGGTGACCTCGGCCCGTGATTCCGCTGTGGGCGAACAGTCCACGGCGAAATCCGCAAAAGACGCAGATACGACCAAATCGCCGGTCCGGGGTGGGGCGAAGGGCGCGTCGTCGGCGAAGGCGACCGGCGGTCGGTCGGCCGAACGGGCGGCGCGCGCGGAGGCGGAGGAGTCTGCCGGCAACCCCACCGAGGAGTCGGCACCGCGGAAGCGGAAGGCGGCGGCGACCGGAGGCGGCTCCGCCGCGAAGAAGACCGCCGGCCGGAAGGCCGCTCAGCCGAAGACCGCTGCGCGGAAGGCGCCCGCCGGGAAGCCCTCGACGGGGAAGACCCCGGCCGAGCAGGGACGGAGCACCGGCAAGGCCGCCGCGAGGAGCACCGCGGGAGCCGGCCGGCCGGAGTCGCGGACCGCGCTCGTCCGGCGCGCCCGGCGGATCAACCGCGAGCTCGCCGAGGTGTACCCGTACGCCCATCCGGAACTGGACTTCGAGAATCCGTTCCAGCTCCTCGTCGCGACGGTCCTGTCCGCCCAGACCACCGACCTGCGGGTCAACCAGACGACTCCGGCGCTCTTCGCGGCGTACCCCACGCCCGAGGACATGGCGGCCGCCGACCCCGAGGCGCTGGAGCAGCTGATCCGGCCGACGGGTTTCTTCCGGGCCAAGTCCAAGTCCCTCATCGGTCTCTCCGCCGCGCTGCGGGACCGCTTCGACGGCGAGGTGCCCGGCCGGCTCCAGGACCTCGTCTCGCTTCCGGGCGTCGGGCGCAAGACGGCCAACGTGGTGCTGGGCAACGCCTTCGGCGTTCCCGGCATAACGGTCGACACACACTTCCAGCGGCTCGTCCGCCGCTGGAAGTGGACGGCCGAGACCGACCCGGAGAAGATCGAGGCCGAGGTCTCCGCGCTCTTCCCGAAGAGCGAGTGGACGATGCTCTCGCACCGGATCATCTTTCACGGCCGTCGCATCTGCCACTCCCGCAGGCCCGCCTGCGGAGCCTGCCCGATCGCCCCGCTCTGCCCTTCGTACGGCGAGGGCGAGACCGATCCGGAGAAGGCGCGGAAGTTGCTCAAGTACGAGAAGGGCGGCCTGCCGGGTCAGCGGCTGAAGCCCCCGGCGGACTACCCGGGCCCGCCGGCCGCCCCGCTGGGAGACGGATGAGCGTGCCGCCGCGCGGGGCCCTCGGGAGGGCCGGCGAGCGGGAAGACCAGGGAACGACCGGAAGCCGTCGGGAACAGTGGGGAAGCGCATGAGGAGTACGTACGGCCGCGACGACCAGGAGATCACCGTGAGCGCCGAGGGCCTGCCCGAGTGGCTGGAACCGGTGCCGCGCCTCCTGGCCACCGTCGAGCCGCAGCAGATGAGCCGATTCCTGCCGCCGGAGACCGGCGGGCGCCTGTCCGCGGTGCTCGTGCTCTTCGGAGAGGGCGAGGAGGGGCCCGAGCTGCTGCTCCTGGAGCGGGCGGGCACCCTGCGCTCGCACGCCGGCCAGGCGTCCTTCCCCGGCGGCGCCCTCGACCCCGAGGACGGCGACCCGGCCGACGGCGGTCTGGTGCGGGCGGCGCTGCGGGAGGCCGAGGAGGAGACGGGGCTCGACCCGGCGGGCGTCCAGGTCTTCGGCGTGCTGCCCGACCTCTACATCCCCGTGAGCGGGTTCGTCGTGACGCCGGTGCTCGGCTGGTGGCGCAAGCCCAGCCCCGTCGGACCGGTCGACTCCGGGGAGACCGCGAGGGTCTTCACCGTCCCCGTCGCCGAGCTCACCGAGCCCGCGAACCGGGCGACCGCCGTCCACCCCAGCGGTCACCGCGGCCCCGTCTTCCACGTGGGTTCGGCGACGGTCTGGGGATTCACCGCCGGGGTGATCGACCGGATCCTGCACTTCGCGGGCTGGGAACGGCCCTGGGACGCCGGACGGGAGGTCGCGCTCGACTGGAGCGCCTGACCGGGACTCACTCGCCCTCTCCCCGCCGCCCGTTCCGCGGCCCGACACGGACGACAACGGCCCGACGCCGACGACAACCGCAATGCGAGGCACTCTTCGGTGAACGTACTGGACATCGTGCTGCTGCTGGCCGCCGCCTGGTTCGCGGTCATCGGCTACCGCCAGGGGTTCGTCGTCGGCGTGCTCTCGGTGATCGGATTCCTCGGCGGCGGGCTGGCCGCCCTCTACGCGCTGCCCGTGATCTGGGACAGCGCCACCGGCGAGAAGACCCCCGGCACGCCGGCGGCCGTCGCGGCGGTGGTCATCGTGATCGTCTGCGCCTCGGTGGGCCAGGCCGCGACCACGCACCTGGGGAACCGGCTGCGCCGGCACATCACCTGGTCCCCGGCCCGCGCTCTGGACGCTACGGGCGGGGCGCTGGTCAACGTGGTGGCCATGCTGCTGGTCGCCTGGGTGATCGGATCGGCCCTGGCCGGGACGTCACTGCCGACGCTGGGCAAGCAGGTCCGCAACTCGAAGGTGCTCCTCGGCGTGGCCCGGGTGGTTCCCGCCCAGGCCAACACGTGGTTCGCGGACTTCAGCACGGCCCTCGCCCAGAACGGCTTCCCGCAGGTCTTCGCGCCCTTCTCCACCGAGCCGATCACCTCGGTGCCGGCCCCCGACCCCGAGCTCTCGGGCAGCGCCGTCGCCGCCGAGGCGCAGCGGAGCATCGTCAAGGTGGTCGGCAACGCGCCGGGCTGCGGCAAGGTGCTGGAGGGCAGCGGCTTCGTCTTCGCCCCGCAGCGGGTGATGACCAACGCCCACGTCGTGGGCGGGGTGACCGAGCCGACCGTGCAGGTCGGCGGCCGTGGCCGGCTCCTCGACGCCAAGGTGGTGCTCTACGACTGGAAGCGGGACATCGCCGTCCTCCAGGTGCCCGCCCTCCGCGCCCCCGAGCTGCGCTTCGCCCGCGCGGAGGCGGAGAGCGGGATGAGCGCCATCGTGGCGGGCTTCCCGGAGAACGGCGCCTACGACGTCCGGTCCGCCCGCGTCCGCAGCCGGGTCGACGCGAACGGTCCCGACATCTACCACCGCGGGTACGTCCGTCGCGACGTCTACTCCCTGTACGCGACCGTGCGGCAGGGCAACTCCGGGGGCCCGCTGCTCACACCGGACGGCCGGGTCTACGGCGTCGTCTTCGCCAAGTCCCTCGACGACGCCGACACGGGGTACGCCCTCACGGCGGACGAGGTCCACGAGGACGTCGTGGAGGGGCGTACGGCCGTGGACCCGGCCGATACGCAGGGGTGCGCGCTCTGATCCCGGCCCCTGTCCTCGGCCCCGGGCCTGTGTGCCGCGCTCGCGCCGGAGCGCCGGGCGGAGGTGAGGCCGGGCCGGGGTGCGGAAGGGAGGAACGCGCCGCGCAGGGTCAGCGGCCGCGAGGATGGCGCAGCCGCGCCGAGACCCAGCGCGCGCGGCGCCGGATGATGCGCGGGATGCCGAGCCGGGGATCCGTACCGTCCCCCGGCCGGAGGACGCCGCCGTGGGCTCCCTCCGTCCTCTCGGATGCGTCGGTCACCACAGTCACCGCGGCAGCGTCATCGGCGCCGCGCTGCTGAGTCAGGTCGCGATAGTCGTGCGTCCAGCCCATACCCGGGTCTGTGCCCGGGGCGGAAGGTCGGTAATCGCCCGAGCGCCGGGCAATTGGCCTATGCACGCGGCAATTGGCCGTTCGTCGCATTCCCGTTCGATACCGGGGTGCTCCGGGGCAGGGACGGGCTTCCGGCCACCCCCGGACCTCCAGCCGTCCCCTCGTGGATCGTCAGCGCCGGCCCGGGTCCTTCGCCGGCCGATCAGCTCGGCCGAGAACGCCGCGGGGTCCTCCTCATGCGGACTGCGTCTTCCCGGGAGGTGTCCCCCGGACCCCCAGCCGCCGCCCCCTCCGTTCGTCAGCGCCGGTCCGGTTCCGGGTCCTTCAGCCAGCCGATCAGCTCGGCCGAGAACGCCGCGGGGTCCTCCTCATGCGGGAAGTGCCCCAGGCCCTCGAAGAGCCGCCAGCGGTACGGTGCCTCCACGTACTCGCCCGAACCGGCCGCGCTCCGCGTCCGCATCACCGGATCGAGCGACCCGTGGACGTGCAGCGTCGGGACCCGGACCGGCCGCTTCATCCGGCGGTTGAACTGGATGCCGTCGGGCCGCGCCATGGACCGCACCATCCACCGGTACGGCTCGACCGAGCAGTGCGCCGTCGAGGGGATCGTCATCGCCCGCCGGTACACGTCGACGGCCTCGTCCTCCGGCAGGCTCGGGCCCGACCAGTCCCGGATGAGCCGTCCCACCAGCGTGGCGTCGTCCGCGACGAGCTTGCGCTCGGGGATCCACGGCCGCTGGAAACCCCAGACGTAGGACCCGGCGGCGGTCTGCTGCGGATCCTTGAGCATCGCCGACCGCCACCGCCGGGGGTGCGGCATCGACGACACCGCCAGCCGGCGCACCAGCTTCGGCCGCATCACGGCCGCCGTCCAGGCCAGGTAGCCGCCGAGGTCGTGGCCCACCAGGGCCGCGTCCGGCTCGCCGAGGGAGCGGATCACCCCGGTGATGTCCAGGGCGAGGTTGGCCGGGTCGTACCCCCGGGGCGTACGGTCGCTGCCGCCCACTCCGCGCAGGTCCATCGCGACCGCACGGAAGCCGGCCTCCGCGAGCGCGGGCATCTGGTGCCGCCACGTCCACCAGAACTGCGGGAAGCCGTGCAGCAGCAGCACCAGCGGGCCCTCGCCCATCTCGGCGATGTGGAACCGCGCCCCGTTCGCCGCGACGTCCCGGTGCGTCCACGGGCCGTCGGGCCGCACCACCGCCGTCGGCGACGCGGCGGAGACGGCCGGCGCGGCCGGGGCCGAGGCCTTGGCCGGTTCGGGGGACGCGGGCGCTGCGGAGGTATCGGGCACCGTCATACGGACGAGCGTGTCACAGATGCGTCCGCATGGCTCGTGTCCGTGAGGGGACGGGGGTGCGGCTTGACCGTACCCAGAACCGCCGCCGTCTCCTTGGCCGAGGCCAGGGTCCGCTCCGGCTTGCTGATCTTCTTGAGCTTCTTGACGGCCAGCAGCCCCAGCAGGGCCGCCACCACCAGGAAGGCACCGCCCGTGATCAGGAACGACCAGGCGAGACCGAGGCCCAGGTTGTGGATCCCGTAGGCCGCCGCGAAACTCAGCACCGGCAGCGAGAAGAGCGCCAGGGTCCCCGCCGCGGCGATCGCGCCGCCGCCCACGCCGACCCGCTTGGCGTCCTCCCGCAGCTCGGCCTTGGCCAGTGCGATCTCGTCGTGCACCAGCGCGGACAGCTCCGCGGTGGCCGTCGCCACCAGCTGGCCGAGGCTGCGGTCGGCACCGTCGTCGGCTGCGCTCATCGCTGCTCCCTCATCGTCGTCGCTCCGTCGTCTGCGGGTCCCGGCGGCCCCCCTGCGGGCCCGCCCGGGGTGTTCCGCCCGTCTTCAGCGGATGTGAAGACACTCAGATCATGCCGGACCATCGTCGCCGGTGGTGCGCCCGGAGGCGACTTCCGCCAGGCGACGGTGCTCCGCGGCCTTCGCTTCGAGGATCGCGGCCATGCGCAGGTGGTACGCGGGGTCGTCCTGTTCGTAGATGTCGGGGATGCCGTCCTGGTCGTCGTCCCGGTCCTCGTCGGCGCAGAGTTTCCGGTACTTGTTGTCGCGCAGCTTGAGCAGGGTGCTCGCGAGGACGGCGGCGATCAGCGAGCCGACCAGGACCGCGGCCTTGACCTCGCCGACGAGGAGCGGGTCGTCCGCGAAGGCCAGTTCGCCGATCAGCAGGGAGACGGTGAACCCGATGCCTGCCAGCGAGGCGACCGCGAGGACGTCCGGCCACTTGAGGTCCGGATTCAGCTCGGCCCGGGTGAAGCGGGCGGCCAGCCAGGTGCCGCCGAATACCCCGACCGCCTTGCCGAGGACCAGGCCGAGTACGACACCCAGCGTCTCGGGCCTCCGGAAAACGTCCGAGAGCGCACCTCCGGAGAGGGAGACGCCCGCGGAGAAGAGCGCGAACAGCGGTACGGCGAGACCGGCAGACAACGGGCGGACGAGGTGCTCAATGTGCTCACCCGGGGAGACCCGCTCGTCGTCGTGGCGGTGGCAGCGGAGCATCAGCCCCATCGCGACACCGGCGATCGTCGCGTGGACCCCGCTGTTGTACATCAGCGCCCAGTTGACGACGGCCAGCGGGACGTAGACGTACCAGCCGCGGACGCCCTTGCTCAGCAGCAGCCGGAAGACGGCCAGACCCAGTACCGCGAAGCCGAGGGCGACGAAGTTCAGCTTCGACGTGAAGAAGATCGCGATGATCAGGATCGCGAAGAGGTCGTCGACGACCGCCAGGGTGAGCAGGAACGCGCGCAGCGCCGACGGCAGCGACGTACCGATGACGGCGAGCACGGCGAGGGCGAAGGCGATGTCGGTGGCGGTCGGGACGGCCCAGCCCTGGAGGGAGCCGCCGCCGGTGGTGGCGACGATGGTGTAGACGAGGGCGGGGACGGCCATCCCGCACACCGCGGCGACCACCGGCAGGACGGCCGCCTTGGGGTCACGGAGCTCCCCCGCGACCAGCTCGCGTTTGAGTTCGATGCCGGCGACGAAGAAGAACACGGCCAGCAGCCCGTCCGCGGCCCAGTGCTGGACGGAGAGGTTCAGCCCGAGCGCGCCGGGGCCCAGGTGGAAGGTGCGTATGGACTCGTAGCCGTCCTTGACCGGGGTGTTCGCCCAGATCACCGCCGCGACGGCGGCGGCGAGCAGCAGGACGCCGCCGACGGTCTCGGTACGCAGCGCGTCCGCGAGGTAGTTCCGTTCGGGCAGCGGCAGTCGGCCGAGGAAGACGGAACGGTTGTTCTTCGGCGCGGCCACGGTGAAGACCTCCTGGGGTCGATCGACGGACACACGTGGGGTCACGTGTGCTGAGTGCCGACCAGACTTCCCGGCGCGCCTGTGATTCTTGTCGAGATTTCTACGCGATGTGTCTTTACTTTAGCCCGAACAGGTGACGGAGCCCGAACAGGCGAAGGGCGCCCGGCGGAGCCGGACGCCCTTCAGCGGTCGTGGCGGATCAGTCCTCGCCGGGCGCCGCCGGGAGCTTGGCCTGGATGAGGTCCATGACGGACGAATCCGTCAGCGTGGTCACGTCGCCGAGGGTGCGGTTCTCCGCGACGTCGCGGAGCAGCCGCCGCATGATCTTGCCGGAGCGCGTCTTGGGCAGTTCGGCCACCGGCAGGACGCGCTTGGGCTTGGCGATCGGCCCGAGCTGCTTGCCGACGTGCGCCCGCAACTCCTCGACAAGGCCGGCCTCCTCGGCGTCCGCGCCGTTCGTGTCGCCGCGCAGGATGACGAAGGCGCAGATGGCCTGGGTCGTCTGCGGGTCGGTCGCGCCGACGACAGCGGCCTCGGCGACCCGGGGGTGGGAGACGAGCGCGGACTCGACCTCGGTGGTCGAGATGTTGTGGCCGGAGACCAGCATCACGTCGTCCACCCGGCCGAGCAGCCAGATGTCGCCGTCGTCGTCCTTCTTGGCGCCGTCGCCCGCGAAGTAGCGGCCCTCGAAGCGCGACCAGTACGTGTCGAGGAAGCGCTGGTCGTCGCCCCAGATGGTGCGGAGCATGGCGGGCCACGGCTCGGTGAGGACGAGGTAGCCGCCGGCGCCGTCCGGGACCTCGTTGGCGTCGTCGTCCACCACGGTCGCGGCGATGCCGGGGAGCGGCACCTGCGCCGAGCCGGGCTTGGTCTCGGTGACCCCGGGCAGCGGGCTGATCATCATGCCGCCCGTCTCGGTCTGCCACCAGGTGTCGACGACGGGCGTGGTGCCGGCGCCGATGTGCTCGCGGTACCAGATCCACGCCTCGGGGTTGATGGGTTCGCCCACCGAGCCGAGGACGCGCAGGCTGCTGAGGTCGAATCCGGCCGGGATGTCGTCGCCCCACTTCATGGCGGCGCGGATCGCGGTCGGGGCGGTGTAGAGGATGGTGACGCCGTACTTCTGGACGATCTCCCACCAGCGGCCCCGGTGCGGGGTGTCGGGCGTGCCTTCGTAGAGCACTTCGGTGGCGCCGTTGCTGAGCGGGCCGTAGACGATGTACGAGTGGCCGGTCACCCAGCCGACGTCCGCCGTGCACCAGAAGACGTCCGACTCGGGCTTGAGGTCGAAGACCGCGTGGTGGGTGTACGAGACCTGGGTGAGGTAGCCACCGGTGGTGTGCAGGATGCCCTTGGGCTTACCGGTGGTGCCGGAGGTGTACAGGATGAACAGCGGATGCTCGGCGTCGAACGCCTCGGGCGTGTGCCGGTCCTGCTGACGCTCGACCAGGTCGTGCCACCAGACGTCACGGCCCTCGGTCCAGTCGATGTCCTCCTGGCCGGTGCGGCGGACGACGAGGACGCTGCGGACGTTCTCGGTGCCGGGGCGGGTCAGGGCCTCGTCGACGGCGGGCTTGAGCGCGGACGGCTTGCCGCGGCGGTAGCCGCCGTCGGCGGTGATGACGACGCGGGCGTCCGCGTCGTTGATGCGGGTCGCGAGGGCGTCGGCGGAGAAGCCGCCGAAGACGAGCGAGTGCGGGGCGCCGATGCGGGCGCAGGCGAGCATCGAGATGACCGCTTCGGGGATCATCGGCAGGTAGATGGCGACCCGGTCGCCGGCCCGGACGCCCAGCTCGGTCAGGGCGTTGGCGGCCTTGGAGACCTCGCGCTGGAGCTCGGCGTAGGTGAGGGAGCGGGTGTCGCCCGGCTCGCCCTCGAAGTGCAGGGCCACCCGGTCGCCGAGGCCGTTCTCGACGTGGCGGTCCACGCAGTTGTACGCCACGTTGAGCTTGCCGTCGGCGAACCACTTGGCGAAGGGCGGGTTCGACCAGTCCAGGGTCTGGGTCGGCTCGGTGTGCCAGGTCAGGCGGCGTGCCTGCGCGGCCCAGAAGCCCAGCCGGTCGGCCCGCGCCTGCTCGTACGCCTCCGCGGTGACATTGGCCTGCTCGGCCAGGGCGGCAGGCGGTGCGAAGCGGCGCTCCTCCTTCAGAAGGTTGGCCAGGCTTTCGTTGCTCACGACATCTCCCTTTCCCAGGGGGCTCGTTGCGTCCCGGGCATAGCTCACCAGCCCGGGGCACACCCTGACAAGGGGTGTTGGCGATTGATTGGTTTAGACCTGTACCGGGGCGGGCGAAGGGCGGTCGCCCGAGGTCAGACGGCATCCAGTACCTCCGGCCGGACTGCGGCGAAGGTGCGGGACCGCTGGTCCAGGACATAGGCCTGGGCCTCGGCCACATGGAAGTACATCCCCTGGAGGTGCAGCGTCCCCTCCGCCACCCGCCGGGCCACACAGGAATGCGCCCGCAGGTGGTCGAGCTGCTGCATCACATTGACGAGGGCCAGCCGCTCCACGTCGTCCGCCACCGGGCGGTCGGCCAGGGCCACCTCCCCGCGCCCGAGCCTGCCGATCCGCTGCATACGGGCCAGACTCGGCCGGCCGTGCCGCAGCCAGCGGGCCAGCGGGGTCTCCCGGCCGGGCTCCGGGCGGTCGGTCGGGGGCCGGTGGCCGGTGTCGAGGAGCGCCTGCATGGCGCCGCACCCCGAGTGCCCGCAGACGGTGATGCTACTGACCTTCAGCACCTCGACGGCGTACTCCACGGCGGCGGCCACCGAGTCGCAGGCGGTGTCGTTGCCCGGCGGGGGCATCAGATTGCCGACGTTCCGCACGGTGAACAGGTCGCCGGGACCGCTCGACGTGATCATGCTGGTCACCAGCCGGGAGTCGGCACAGGTCAGGAAGAGCTGGCTGGGACGCTGCCCCTCCCGGGCGAGCCGGGCCAGCTCGTCGCGGACCAGTGGCGCGGTGTTGCGCTGGAACGCACTCACTCCGCCGATCAGTTGCCGCCCGCCGGGCATCGCGCCCGGGGCCGCGGTCGGCCGGGTGCAGTGGTGGTTGCGCCACGGCGTCCACGGACGGCAGGCGTGGGCCTCGTCGACGGGCTCGGCCACCGGCCGTCCGGGACGGCCGGTGAGGGCCACCCGGCTGCCGCGGGCCCGGCGCCGGTCCGCCCAGGAGCGCAGGGCGTCGTAGGCCGTGTGGTCCATGAAGGAACCGCCCAGCTCCACCGTCACGTCCACGCCCTCCGGGATCCGGTCGAGGGCACCGCACAACCTCGGTACCGCGAGAAAGGTCAACTGGCCGTCGACCACCACCCGGTAGTGACCGTCCGGCTCCTCGGTGACGGCGACACCCGTACGGGCGAGCCGCCGCAGCCCGACGACGGCGGCCACCGCGCCCCCGGCCGCCAGCCCCGGGAGCACCCCGCACAGCGCCACGGCCCCGAACGTGCACAGGTAGAGCGGGCGGGCGCGGCGGTCCCGCGCCGGGTGGGTGTGCGCGCGGTGGGCCAGCCGCAGCCCGGCGGCCATGACCAGCGCCGAGAGCGCGACGAGCGGGATCCGCTCCAGGGCCGTGGCGAACAGCACCGCGCCCAGGGGCACCCAGATCCCGTACAGCACGACGGACGTACGGTTCACCGCCGGGCCGCCGTCCGCGGGGCGCCCGGCCCGGGCCGCGTCCCCGGCGATCGGCAGGCCGCCCAGCAGACCGGAGAGCGCGTTCGCCGCCCCCTGGCAGATCAGCTCCCGGTCCGGGTGCTCCGGCCGCCGGTCGTCGGCCGGCGCCCATGCCTCGACGCTCGCCACGAGGGCGACGGTCAGCACGGCGGCGGCGATCGCGAGGCCGGGGCCGGAGGGCAGGCCGGGCAGCGCCTGTACCTGCCATGCGGGGAGGCTCACACGGGGCAGCCGCATCCCCGTGCTCGCCGCGGTGGCGACGGCCACCGCGGCGAGGGGCGCCGGTACGGTCCTGGCCCACCGGCCGTACCGGCCCGGCAGTTTCGGCCAGGCGACGAGGACGGCGACGACGGACGCGCCGATCAGCACCCCCGCGAGCCGCGGGTGGGCCAGCTCCGAGGGCAGCGCCGCCAGGTTTTCCAGTGTGGAGGCGCCGGTGCTTCCCCCGCCCAGGACGGCCCGCACCTGTCCGAGCGCGAGCGTCAGCCCGAGGCCGGCCAGCGCGCCGTGCACGAGCCCCGGGGCGACGACCGGCGCGGACCTCGCCACCCGCGCGGCACCGAGCGCGACCTGGACCAGTCCGGCCAGCACGGTGATCGCGCAGGTGGCACGCCAGCCGTAGCGCTGGATCAGCTCCGCGGTGACGGCCGTGAGCGCGACGGCCGGTCCGGCCGCCCGGAAGGGTGCGCGGCCCAGGCCACCCATGACCAGGCCGGCGACCGCCGCCGCGATCAACCCGGCCCGGAGCGGCGCGCCCGCGGCCAGGGCGGCGCCCAGGCACAGGGGGACGGCCGCGAGCGCCATGGCCACGGAGAGCACCAGGTCGTGCTGGTGCGCGGGGCGGCGCGGCCGGTGCGGGCCGTCGGGGGCGGCGGGGCGCCGGGCGGCCCGGGTCGGGGGGATCGGCTGAGCGTGCATGGTCGGTCCCGTCTTCGTCGTCGGCGGCCGGCATCGAGCGCGCGGCCGGGGGCGCGGCGGGCAGCGGCGGGTGGGCGGCTGCCAGGGCGGGGTCGGCAGGAAAGCGACAGGCGAGGGGAGAGAAGCGCAATGGCAACTCTCGGTAAACGAATCGTAATGCTGAGTAAAGGGCGGGGGAAGAGTGGGACGGTGGTCGGGGCGGAGCTTCCTCCCATCGGGTGAATATGCATTTTTATTGGCTTGTCATACTTTTCTCTCCCTTTCGTCCATGCGAAGTTGACGGCGGCTTAGGGCGTTCGCACGCCCACCAAGGGGCCGGCCGAGCGGGTCGAAAGGTGAGGTGCCTGATGGCGGCTGCATGGAGATACACACTGGGCGCGCTCGCCGCGCTGTCGCTGGCGACCGGGACCGCGGCCTGCTCGGGCGTGAACTCCCCGGAGGCGACGGACCCCCAGGCGGCACCCGGTCCGAACACGGTCGAGCGGCCGGTACGCCTCCTCGGCGACGGCTCCACCGCCGACACGGGCCCTCAGCCCAAGCAGCCGAAACCCCGGCGCATGGCGCCCGGCGAGAAGCCGCCGCAGTTCGTCGTCTTCTCCTGGGACGGCGCCGGCGAGGACAGCCAGCGGCTGTTCTCGCACTTCCGCAAGGTCGGCAAGAAGTACAACGCGACGATGACGTACTTCCTCAGCGGCGTCTACATGCTGCCCGAGAGCAAGCGCACCCTCTACGAACCGCCCCAGCACGCCGCGGGCGCCTCGGACATCGGCTTCAACGACGTCCGCGGCGTACGGGACACCGTGGAACAGCTCCGCGGCGCCTGGCTGGACGGCAGCGAGATCGGCACGCACTTCAACGGCCACTTCTGCGGCCGGGACCGCGGGGTGGGCACCTGGTCACCGTCGGAGTGGAAGAGCGAGATCCGGCAGGCCGAATCGTTCGTCCGTAACTGGAAGACGAACTCCGGGCTGAAGAACGAGCCCCCGCTGCCCTTCGACTACAGCAAGGAACTGGTCGGCGGGCGCGCCCCCTGCCTGGAGGGCCAGCGCAACCTCATCCCGGCCGCACGGTCGATGGGCTTCCGCTACGACGCCAGCTCGGCGGGCGGCCGGCAGGTCTGGCCGTCGAAGATCGGCGGACTCTGGGACTTCCCGCTCCAGGACGTGCCCGTGCCCGGGCGCGGCTTCGAGACCCTGTCCATGGACTACAACTTCCTGGCGAACCAGTCGGGAACGACCAAGGGCGACCCCTCCCGACGCGAGGGATGGGGGCGGCAGATGCGCGACGGACTGCTGGACGGCTTCGAGCGGGCGTACCACGGCAACCGCGCCCCGCTGTTCATCGGCGACCACTTCGAGTCCTGGAACGGCGGCATCTATATGAAGGCCGTCGAGAGCGTCATCGCCCGGGTCTGCACCAAGGAAGGCGTCCGCTGCGTCTCCTTCAAGCAACTCGCCGACTGGCTGGACGCGCAGGACCCCGACGTCCTCGCCAAGCTGCGCCGGCTGGAGGTCGGCCAGGCGCCGCGGACCGGATGGGCCCACCTCGGCGAAGCCCGGTCGTACGCCCCGCGCCAGCCGGTGCCGCACCGGCCGTCGTGGCACGCCCCGTCGTCGCAGGAGCCCTCGTCGCACGAGCCGTACGAGGATTCCGGGAGCGACGACGAGGACGACGACAAGCCGATGAGGATCAAGCCGGTGCGGGTCAGGCCGGCTGCGGAGTAGCCGACAGCCGCTCGTCGAGGACGAAGGCGGGGTCGACCTGGGCCGCCAGGTCGGCACCCGTCTTCGCGTTGCCCCAGCTCTCGGCGTTCTTGAGGTGGAAGTGCACCATCTGGCGCGTGTACCGGTGCCAGTCCCGCCGCTCGTGGGCGGCGTCCGCGGCCTCCTGAAGGGTGTCCAGCGCCTGGTGGTTGGCGCCTTCGAGCAGCTCGAAGAGGGGCGGCCGGCCCTTCTCCATGGCGCGCACCCAGTCGGAGTGGCCGAAGGTGGTCAGCAGGTCCTCGCCGACCTCGTCCCGGAGGAAGTCCAGGTCGTCCTGGCCCTGCACCTTGTTGCCCACCACCTTCAGGGCGATGCCGAAGTCCCGGGCGTACTCCTTGTACTGACGGTAGACCGACACCCCCTTGCGGGTGGGCTCGGCCACCAGGAACGTCATGTCGAAGCGCGTGAACATCCCCGAGGCGAAGGAGTCGCTGCCCGCCGTCATATCGACGACGACGTACTCGCCGGGCCCGTCGACCAGGTGGTTGAGGCACAGCTCCACCGCTCCCACCTTGGAGTGGTAGCAGGCGACGCCCAGGTCGGACTCGGTGAACGGACCGGTCGCCATCAGCCGTACGGACGCCCCGCCGTCGAGCCCCACGGTCCGCGCGCACGCCTCGTACACCGGGTTGTCCTCGTCGACCCGCAGCAGCCGGGAGCCCTCACCGGGCGGAGTCGTCTTGATCATGGTCTCGGCCGAGGCGATGCGCGGATTGGCGCCGCGCAGATAGTCCTTGATCAACGGGAGGTGCGCACCCATCGCGGGCAGGGCGGCGGCCTCCGCCTCGTCCAGACCGAGGGCCGCCCCCAGGTGCTGGTTGATGTCGGCGTCCACGGCGATGACGGGGACCCGGCGGGCAGCGAGCCGGCGGATGAACAACGAGGACAGCGTGGTCTTGCCGCTGCCGCCCTTGCCTACGAAAGCGATCTTCATGTTCACCAAGAGTAGGTGCGGGCGTGCGTGGAGTGAGAGCGGTGAGTGAAGAAGACCACTCCTTCGGGGGGTGTAAGGCGGAAGTGCGTAGTGTCGTACTCATGAGTACGACTGCCGATCCTTCCCCAAGCTCTCGGCTTCGTTCGAGCAGGGGAGACCCCTTCGCCGCCCTGGGCTCCCTGCCGGGCGTCGCCGATTCCGTGGACTCCGTGCGCAAGGCCGTGGACCGGGCGTACGGCCATCGGGTGATGCGCCGCCGCAGCAACGAGGTGACGTCCGAGGCGGCCCTCCGGGCAGCCCGGGGTTCGGCCGCGCTCTCGGGCGCCGACTGGGCGCTCGAAGAGGTGCGCCGCCGTTCCGACTTCGGGGGCGAGGGCGAACCGCGCACGGTCGGGGCCGCCCTGCGGCTCACCGCCGAGGCGGGCCAGTTGCTGAGCGTCTGGCGGCAGTCCCCGCTGCGGGTCCTGGCCAGGCTCCACCTGGTGGCCGCGGGCGGTGCGCAGCCGGACGACGCGGTGGGACGGCCGCGGCTGCTCGGCGAGCCCGTCGCCGAGCCGCTCGTCGACCTGCCGCTGCCCGACGCGGACGAGGTGGCGGGGCGGCTCGACGGGCTGGCGGCTCTGCTGATCGCCGGAACCGAGGCCCCCGCGCTGGTGACGGCTGCGGTGGTGCACGGCGAACTGCTGGCCCTGCGCCCGTTCGGTTCGTGCAACGGCCTGGTGGCGCGGGCGGCCGAACGCATTGTGCTGATCGGCAGCGGGCTGGACCCGAAGGCGATCTGCCCGGCGGAGGTGGGCCACGCGGAGCTGGGGCGGGACGCCTATGTGACCGCTCTCGCGGGGTACGCCTCCGGGACGCCCGAAGGGCTGGCGGCCTGGATCGCCCACTGCGGGCGCGCCGCCGAGCTGGGTGTGCGCGAGACGACGGCCGTCTGCGAGGCGCTCCAGCGCGGCGCGGCCTGACGCCGTTTCGGGGGTTGCGGCGCCGGTCGCGGCCGGCCGCGGACAGGGTTGCGGCGGTACCACATCCTGCTCCGGTACCGCCGCTGGCATGTTCGCCGGGTTACCAGTGCGTGCAGAAAGGCGTCCATCAGGCGGGAGTACTTTGCCCCACCTGATGCGACTGGCCCGTAATCGACGGGTCGGCGTCGCGTGGGTGCCCGGCGTTCATGCATCGGTCCGTGGGCCGTACTGCGTAGCTGGGCATCCTCCCGGATGTCCCTGGTCTCGCGGGCCGTTGACTCCTTTCTACTCCGCCCGCCGCTCAAGCGGAAGGCGGAGACGCACTTCTTTACTTTTAGCTTCAAAGACGGGTAATTCGGGCGCCGGGGGTGCGGCGTCGGCTCGCCAGCCAGAACAGCCCCGCTGCCGCGGCCGCCGCGCCGACCGTCGCCGCCGCCAGCAGGGCCGGGCGCGACGGCATCGACAGTGAGGCGACCCGCTGCTTGAGCCGGACCGGCCGGCTGAAGGTGAGGACCGGCCAGTCACGCGCCGCCGCCTCGCGGCGCAGGGCCCGGTCCGGATTGACGGCGTGCGGGTGGCCGACCGCCTCCAGCATCGGGAGATCGGTCGCCGAGTCGCTGTAGGCGTAGCAGCCGTCCAGGTCGTACCCCTCGGTCTTCGCGAGCTCCCTGACCGCTTCGGCCTTGGTCGGGCCGTACGCGTAGTACTCCACCTCGCCGGTGAAGACGCCGTCCTCGACGACCATCCGGGTGGCGACCACGCGGTCCGCGCCCAGCAGCCGGCCGATCGGTTCGACGACCTCGGCCCCCGAGGTGCTGACGATCACCACGTCGCGGCCGGCGGCGTGGTGATCCTCGATGAGGGAGGCGGCCTCGTCGTAGATGATCGGGTCGATGAGTTCATGAAGCGTCTCGGCGACGATCTCGCGGACCTGATGGACATTCCAGCCGCGGCAGAGCTCGGAGAGGTACTTCCTCATCCGTTCCATCTGCTCGTGGTCGGCTCCGCCCAGCAGGAAGACGAACTGGATGTACGCCGTGCGCAGCGCGGCGCGCCGGTTGATCAAACCGCCTTGGTAGAAGGACTTGCCGAAGGTGAGCGTGCTCGACTTCGCAATGACCGTCTTGTCCAGATCAAAGAACGCGGCCGTTCGGCGAGAGGAGTGGTTTTCCACGTCGCCGAGCATAGGCGCCCACCATTCGGCGTAAGCTGAGGCGTGTGGGTTTGCCTGAGAAGGCTCTCGGGTACACCATGGAAGTCACGGATCGTTCGCGACCGTGTCTAACCCGGTCCGACTCCTCCCCCCCCGAGTCGGCCGTGGGGACGACCCCCGCTCTCCCCCCCGGCGGGGGTCGTCGCATGTCCGGATGCGTTTCGAGCATTCTCCCGGGCCTCCTCCGCCCTCCGCGGGCCCCGATCGGCGCCCGTCCTCCCTCCTTCATACACGTAACTGTGCGTAATCGTTGCGCTGCGCTGGGGAAGTCACCGGTATAGGTGAGCGGGATATTCACAACCGTTGAGTTGTCCACAGTTTTTCACCAAGATCCACACGATTTCCCGGTGCACTGCACGGTGATTCCCCACGAGTTCCGCGATGTTCGCGGATGCGAGAGCGCGCCATGGGGCGCGCCGGAGAGGGGGAGGGACCGTGACCGGACCCGAGACATCCGATTGGCCGACGGCCGCCGTGACAACGCCGGGCGGGCCCGCGGCGACGCCGGGCGGGCCATTGATTGTCACCGAGGACGAGAACCTGCTCGACGATCTGCTGCGCTTGTGCGCGGCGGCGGGGGCGCTGCCCGAGGTCGCCCACGGGACGCCGGCACAGCGGACCACATGGGGGCGGGCGTCCCTGGTGCTGGTCGGTGACGAGTGCGCGGACCGGCTGGCCGGCCTCCCGCACCGCGAGGGCATCGTGCTCGTCGGACGCGAGCCCGCCGACCCCGGAATCTGGCAGCGGGCCGTCCGCGTCGGCGCCCGCAACGTGGCGCTGCTGCCCGACGAGGAGGGCTGGCTGGTCGACCGGATCGCCGACTCCGTGGAGGACGCGGACGCCCCGGCGCTCACCGTGGGCGTGATCGGCGGGCGCGGCGGGGCGGGGGCGAGCACGCTCGCGTGCGCCCTCGCGATCGGTGCGGCACGGACCGGCCGCCGCACGATGCTGGTCGACGCCGACCCCCTGGGCGGCGGCCTCGACGTCCTGCTCGGGGCCGAACGGGCCGACGGGCTCAGGTGGCCGGCGTTCGCGGGATCACGGGGCCGCATGGCCGGCCGGGCCCTGGAGGAGGTGCTGCCCGAGCCGCATTCCCTGCGCCTGCTCAGCTGGGACCGCAGCGACTGCGACGTGCCGCCCGAGGCCGTGCGCGCCGTCCTGGCCGCCGCCCGGCGGCGCGGCGGGGTGGTGGTCGTGGACCTGCCGCGCGGAACGGACGGGTCCGCCGTCGAGGTCCTCGGCCAGCTGGACCTGGGCCTGTTGGTGGTCCCCTCCGAGCTGCGGGCCGTCGCCGCCGCGCACCGCGTGGCGTCGGCGATCGGCATGATGATGGGCGATCTGAGGCTGGTCGTCCGGGGCCCGTGCGGTCCCGGGCTCGACGGCGAGGAGATCGCCCGGCTCCTGGGACTCCCGCTCGCGGGTGAGGTTCCGGTGGAGCCCGGCCTGGCCGAGGCGCTGATCTCCGGACGTCCCCCGGGCGGCGCCGAACGGGGACCGCTCGCCGCCTTCTGCGCGGAGTTCTGGGCACGTGCCCTGCCCGAGGGGCCGGGGGCGCGGTCATGAACGCGGTGCTGAACACCGGGCTCCTGGACGCCGTGCGGCTGCGGCTCGCGGGCACGGGAGCCGATCCCACTCCGGCGCGGGTCGCCGAGGCCCTGCGCGAGGAGGGCCGGCTGCTCGGCGACGCCGAAGTGCTGGGCATCGTCTCCCGGCTGCGCTCCGAACTCGTCGGCACCGGACCGCTGGAGCCGCTGCTCGCCGAACCCGACGTCACCGATGTCCTCGTCACCGCGCCCGACCGGGTGTGGGTGGACCGCGGGGCGGGCCTCCAACGGGTGGACGTGTCGTTCCCCGACGCCGCGGCCGTCCGCCGGCTCGCGCAGCGGCTCGCCGCCGTCGCCGGCCGCCGGCTGGACGACGCCCGCCCCTGGGTGGACGCCCGGTTGCCCGACGGCACCCGGCTGCACGCGGTGCTGCCCCCGGTGGCCGTAGGGTCGACCTGCCTCTCCCTGCGCGTCGTCCGGCCGCGGGCCTTCACCCTGGACGAGCTGACCGCGGCCGGCACGCTGCCGCCCAGCGGGCAGTGGCTCCTCCGCGCCGTGCTGGACGCCCGGCTCTCCTTCGTCATCAGCGGTGGCACGGGGTCCGGCAAGACCACCCTGCTGTCGAGTCTGCTGGGCCTCGTCGCCCCGGACGAACGGATCGTCCTCGCCGAGGACTCGGCCGAACTGCGGCCGGACCACCCGCACGTGGTGCGGCTGGAGAGCCGGCCCGCCAACCAGGAGGGGACCGGCCGGGTGACCTTGCGGGACCTGGTCCGGCAGGCGCTGCGCATGCGGCCGGACCGGCTGGTCGTCGGCGAGGTGCGCGGCCCGGAAGTCACGGATCTACTGGCCGCGTTGAACACGGGGCACGAAGGCGGTTGCGGCACGGTGCACGCCAACGCCGCGGCGGACGTGCCCGCCCGGCTGGAGGCCCTCGGGTCCACGGCGGGGCTCGACCGGGCCGCCCTGCACAGCCAGTTGGCGTCCGCCCTGTCGGTGGTCATCCACCTCGTGCGGGACCGCGGCGGCCGCCGCAGGGTCGCCGAAGTGCACGTGCTGGACCGGGACCCGGCCGGATTCGTGACCACCGTACCCGCCGCGCGGTGGGGCCCGGTCGGCTTCGACCGGGCGCCGGGCTGGGAACGGCTGATGGCGCTGTGCGGCCGGGGCGGGAGCGTGCCGTGCGGGCCCGGAGGCCGGGCGGCCGTGGGCGGGGGTGCGTCATGACTGGCCCGGCTTCGATGTCACCGTCCCCGCTCTTCGGTGTGCTGCTGTTCTGTACCGCCGTGGTGGCCCGGGTGGCAGTCCGCCGTGGCGCGGAACTCAGGCGGGCGCGGCTTCTGTTCGCGGGAGGAGGCGCCCTGGGAGCCTGGGCGCCTGTCCTGCCGGGGTGGCTCCTCGAAGGGGCGGCCCGGGTGGTGGCGTCCGCGCGGGCCCGGCGCGAGCTGCTGTGTCTGCCGGTCGGCTGTGCCGTCGGCCTGTTGGGCGACTCCTTCCTGCCGCCGCTCGCGGCGCTGGTGGCCGTGCCGTTGGTGAGACGCCGGCTGGCCGCCCGGCGGCGTCGGCGCGCACGGGAACGGCGCTCCGAAGCGGTGATCGAGCTGTGTGGGGCGGTCGCGGGCGAGTTGCGGGCGGGCCGTCAGCCGGGCGAGGCGGTGAGAGCGTTCCGTGGTGAAGCCCTGGGCCCGGCTTGGAGCGCGGTCCCGGCGGCCGCGCGGTTCGGCGGGGACGTCCCCGCCGCGCTGCGGGAAGCGGGCCGGCAGGAGGGCGCCGAAGGGCTGGCCGGGGTGGCCGCGTGCTGGCAGGTCGCCGTCGACGGCGGTGCCGGGCTGGCGGCCGGGCTCGAACGGGTGGGGTCCGCGCTCTCCGCCGAACGGGACCAGCGGGAGGATCTGACCGCCCAGTTGGCGGGCGTCCGGTCCACCGGCGTCATGCTCGCCCTGCTGCCCGCCGTCGCCCTCGCCATGGGCGGCGCCCTCGGCGCCCACCCGCTGCGGGTCCTGCTGCACACGCCGGCCGGCCTCGGCTGTCTCGCCCTGGGCGGGCTCCTCGAAGGCGCCGGTCTGGCCTGGACGCGGCGGATCGTGCACGCCGCGTCCGGTGGGAAGGAGGGCACGTGATCCGGGCGGGCGGAGGCGACGTCGAAGGCCTCGGGCCGGCCGTCGTGCTGGCGGCCGTCCTGGTGGTCGTCGCCTCCGGCGCGGTGGCCGCGTTGCGGAAGGCGTACCGGACGAAGTCCGCGCGGCGGCGCCCGTCATGGGTGTTCGGCGTCGGCGGGCCGGCCGGGGCCCGGGCGTGGCTGCGGTCACGGACGACGGGACCGGTTGTCGTCAGGAGAGCGTTGCCGGCTGCCGCGGCGGGTGTTGCAGGGCTCGTGTTGGTCGGCGGAGCCGGCGGGTGGGTTGCCGGCTCCGCGGCCGCCGGAGGGATGTGGTGGTGGCGCGGGAGAGCGTCCCGTACCGCTGCGGCGCGGGACGCCGTCCCGGCGGGAGAGGTGTGGCGTCAACTGCCGCTCGCCGCCGACCTGCTGGCCGCCTGCCTGGCGGCCGGTGCCGGGCCCGGGGAGGCGGCCGAAGCGGTCGGCTGCTCGCTCGGCGGGCCCGTGGGGGACCGGCTGGCCCGCTCCGCCGCCGAGGTGCGCCTGGGCGGGGACCCGCTGGTCGCCTGGGGGCGGCTGGGTGAACTCCCGGGCGCCCGTGGGCTGGCCGTGTGCCTCGAACGGGCCCAGGCGACAGGGGTTCCCGCCGTGGACACCATGTCCCGGCTCGCCGGCCGCCTGCGCGCCACGCAGGGCCGGGCGGCGGCGGGGAGGGCGAGACGCGCGGGCGTGCTGGCCACGGCTCCGCTGGGGCTGTGCTTCCTGCCGGCCTTCCTCACGGTCGGGGTCGTGCCCATGGTGATCGGCCTGGCGAGCGGGCTGCTGTCCGGCGGGTGAACGGGCCGACACCGCAAGGCGATCGGTGGGAGGACGGCTTCCCGGCGGACTGGATCACGGGAGGGCCCGGGCCATGCGCCCGGAGCGGAAGCGGCGAACGCAATCGGCGAATGAACCAGTGGACGCAACCAGTGAACGCAATCGGTGAACGAGGAGAACGAGGAGGCAGTGATGGTCATGCGGTGGTGGACGCGGCTCAGGTGCCGGACGAGGCCGGTGGGGGACGCCGGCATGACGACGGCCGAGTACGCAGTGGGCACGCTCGCGGCCTGCGCGCTGGCGGCGGTGCTCTACAAGGTGGTCACCAGCGGTGCCGTGAGCGCCGCGTTGCAGGCCCTCATCGAGAAGGCGCTCCATGCGGCGTTCTGACGGCGGCCAGGTGACGGCGGAGACGGCCATGGCCCTGCCGGCGCTGGTCCTGGTCGGCATGACCCTCNGTCACCAGCGGTGCCGTGAGCGCCGCGTTGCAGGCCCTCATCGAGAAGGCGCTCCATGCGGCGTTCTGACGGCGGCCAGGTGACGGCGGAGACGGCCATGGCCCTGCCGGCGCTGGTCCTGGTCGGCATGACCCTCATCTGGGGGCTGACGGCCGCCTCGGCGCAACTCCAGTGCGTGGACGCGGCGCGGGCCGGAGCCCGGGCGGCCGCCCGGTCGGACCCCGGGCCCGCGGTGGTCGCCGCGGCCCGGTCGGCGGCACCCGCCGGGGCCCGGGTGGCCCTGACGAGGGAAGGAGATCTCGTGAGAGTGCGGGTGGAGGCCCGGGCGACCGGTCCCGGACCGCTCGCGGTCCGGCTCGGTGGGGAGGCGGTGGCCCTTGCGGAGGAAACGGGGGAGGCGGTGGGGTGACCACCGGGCCGGTGGCGACCGGGGCTCCGCCACGGTGTGGACGGCGGTCGCCGTGACAGCCCTCTGCGCGGTCTTCGTGGCCCTGCTCGCCATGAGCCAGGCGGTCCTCGCCCGGCACCGCGCGGGCGGCGCGGCGGACCTGGCGGCCCTGGCCGCCGCCGACCACGCCCTCCTGGGCCAGGAGGCGGCGTGCGGCCTCGCCCGCAGAGTCGCTGACGCCCAGCGGGCGGCCGTGGTCAGGTGCGCCGTGACGGGCGAGGTCGCCGACGTCGCCGCCGAGGCACAGGCCGGGCCGTACACCGCACGGGTGCGGTCGCGGGCGGGGCCCGTCTCGTGGACGGGGGCGGTGGGGCCGGCTGAGCCTGCGATACCGGTGAGGCCGGCCGGGGCGGCGCCCTGAGGATGGCGGGTCGGTGACCTGCCGGACCGGTGGGCAGCGGGGAGGGTGGTTACAAATCGGAGCCGCCGTGGGATTGGGAGCGCCGGCAGGCGGTGCGCCGCTGCTCTGCGCGGCGCCGTTCGCCGCCTCCGGCCTCTGGGGACGCCGTGCCGCACCCCACCGGGGGCCGTGTGACGGGGGACGGCACGCGTCGCTACGAGCGCGGGTGAGGCGGGGCAGAGCGAGACAGGGCGCCCCGGTTCACCCGGCCCTCCCCGCGCCTCTCAGCTCTCCTGCCCTTCCTCGGCCTCCGTCGGGCCCGACGACGGAGGGATGTCCGTCTCCGTCGGGGCGTCGGCCAGGAGGCGGGTGAGGAGGCGGATGGCGGCTCGTTTGTCGAGGGGGTCGTTGCCGTTGCCGCACTTGGGCGACTGGATGCAGGAAGGGCAGCCGGAGGCGCACTCGCAGGCGGCGATGGCCTCGCGGGTGGCGGCGAGCCAGCGGGCGGCCGTGTGGAAGGCGCGCTCGGCGAAGCCGNGTTTGTCGAGGGGGTCGTTGCCGTTGCCGCACTTGGGCGACTGGATGCAGGAAGGGCAGCCGGAGGCGCACTCGCAGGCGGCGATGGCCTCGCGGGTGGCGGCGAGCCAGCGGGCGGCCGTGTGGAAGGCGCGCTCGGCGAAGCCGGCGCCTCCCGGGTGGCCGTCGTAGACGAAGACGGTGGGCAGGAGGGTGTCGGGGTGGAGGGGGACGGAGACGCCCCCGATGTCCCAGCGGTCGCAGGTGGCGAAGAGCGGGAGCATGCCGATGGAGGCGTGTTCCGCGGCGTGCAGGGCGCCGCCGAGGGCTTCCGGCGGGATGCGGGCCTCGTCGAGTTGGTCCTCGGTGACGGTCCACCACACCGCCCGGGTGCGCAGTGTGCGCGGCGGCAGGTCGAGTTTGGACTCGCCGAGGACCTCGCCGGTGATGATCCGGCGCCGGAGGAAGGAGACGACCTGGTTGGTGACCTCCACCGACCCGAAGCACAGCCGTGCGTCCCCCCAGGGGATCTCCCGGCCGGTTTCCAGGACGGAGACGGTCGTGGTGTCGCGGGCCGTCGTGGAGTAAGGCGGGTCGGCCTCCTCGACCAGGGCCACGGAGTCGTCCAGGTCGAGCCGGCGGACGAGGTAGCTGCGGCCCTGGTGGAGGTGGACGGCGCCCTCGTGGACGGTGGTGTGGGCGGCGGACGCGTCCACCGTGCCCAGCAGCCGTCCGGTGCCCTCCTCGACGATCTGGACGGGGCGTCCGTCCTCGCCCCGGATGCCGGTGAGGTCGGCGGCGCGTTCGCGGCGGGTCCAGTGCCAGGCGGAGCCGCGGCGGCGCAGCAGCTTGCGCAGTTCGAGCCGGGTGAGCAGGCTCCGTGTCTCCGGGCCGAAGAGTGACAGGTCGTCCTCGGTGAGCGGGAGTTCCTCGGCGGCCGCGCACAGGTGGGGGGTGAGGACGTACGGGTTGTCGGGGTCGAGGACGGTGGCCTCCACGGGCTGCCGGAACAGCGCCTCCGGGTGGTGCACCAGGTAGGTGTCCAGCGGGTCGTCGCGGGCGACGAGCACGGCCAGGGCGCCCTGGCCGCGGCGGCCCGCGCGGCCGGCCTGCTGCCACAGGGAGGCGCGGGTGCCCGGGTAGCCGGAGAGGAGGACGGCGTCGAGCCCGGCCACGTCCACGCCGAGTTCCAGGGCGGTGGTGGCGGACAGGCCGAGCAGTTCACCGGTGTGGAGGGCGCGCTCGATGGCGCGGCGCTCCTCGGGGAGGTAGCCGCCGCGGTAGGCGGCGACGCGGGAGGGGAGGGAGCGGTCGACGGCCGCCAGGCGTTCCTGGGCTATGAGGGCGACCAGCTCGGCGCTGCGCCGGGAGCGGACGAAGGCGACGGTGCGGACGCCCTGTACGGCGAGGTCGGTGAGCAGGTCGGCGGTCTCGGCGGTGGCGGTGCGGCGGACGGGCGCGCCCCGTTCGCCGTGGAGCTCGGTGAGCGGTGGCTCCCAGAGGGCGAAGACCAGTTCGCCGCGGGGCGAGGCGTCGTCCGTGATCTCCACCACCGGGACGCCGGTGAGGCGGGTCGCCGCGGCGGCGGGTTCGGAGGCGGTGGCCGAGGCGAGCAGGAAGACGGGTTCGGAGCCGTAGCGGGCGCAGAGCCGGCGCAGTCGGCGCAGCACCTGGGCGACGTGGGAGCCGAAGACGCCGCGGTAGGTGTGGCACTCGTCGACGACGACGTAGCGCAGGGCGCGCAGGAAGGAGGCCCATCGCGGGTGGGAGGGCAGGATCGAGCGGTGGAGCATGTCGGGGTTGGTGAGCGCGTAGTTGGCGTACTGCCGCACCCACTCGCGTTCCTCGAACGGGGTGTCGCCGTCGTGGACGGCGGGCCGGACGGCCTTGCCGAGGGGCGCGGCGAGCTCCTGCACGGCCCGTCGCTGGTCGGCGGCGAGGGCCTTGGTGGGGGCCAGGTAGAGGGCGGTGGTGCCGCGGCCGTTGGGGGCCTCGGAGCCGTCCAGGAGGGTGCTGAGGACGGGGGCGAGGTAGGCGAGGGACTTCCCGGAGGCGGTTCCGGTGGCCACGACCACGGATTCGCCGCGCAGGGCGTGCTCGGCCATCAGGGCTTGGTGGGCCCACGGCCGGGTGATGCCGGCGGCCCGGATGGCATCGATCACTTCCGGCCGGATCTTCTCGGGCCAGGCGGCATGACGTCCGGGTCGAGGGGGCAAGTGCTCCGTATGAGTGATGCGTGCAGCCCGGCCTGCCCCGGTGGCGAGCCTGTCCAGGACCGCCCGGGGAATGGGGTGCACGCCCGCCTCCGGCGGGAGTTGATCGTTGGCCATCGACATCGAGTGTGTCACTGGCGTGACGGACAATGGCGTCAAGGCGTCGTGCGCGCCTGCCGGTAAGTGATTGAATGCCATCGCGGCTGCCGATCCATGGGGGGCGACCGCTCGATGCAAGGTGCTGGAGGATCCGTGGACCTGTCCCTGTCGACCCGGACCGTTGGCGACCGTACGGTTGTCGAGGTGGGTGGCGAGATTGATGTGTACACCGCGCCCAAGCTGCGTGAGCAGCTGGTCGAGCTTGTCAACGACGGCAGCTACCACCTCGTCGTGGACATGGAGCGGGTCGACTTCCTCGACTCGACCGGTCTCGGCGTGCTGGTCGGTGGCTTGAAGAGGGTGCGGGCGCATGAGGGCTCGCTGCGCCTGGTCTGCAACCAGGAGCGCATTCTCAAGATTTTCCGTATCACCGGTCTGACCAAGGTGTTCCCGATCCACACCTCGGTCGACGACGCGGTGCAGGCGACCGACTGACGGTCGTCTGACGATTTCGGTACGCGGGGGTGCCGGGCCGAGCCGCTCGGTTCCTCCGTGATGTTGCCCTGCCCCGGTGGCGAGGGGGAGGGCACGTACGACTGAGGGGGATGGGATGGCCACCGTCGAACTGCTCTTCAGTGCCCTTCCCGAGCACGTCCGCACCGCTCGCCTCGTGGCGGCGGCGGTGGCGCGCCGGGCGGGCGTCGACGAGGCCGTGCTGGACGAGGTGCGGCTCGCCGTGGGTGAGGCGTGCTCGCGCGCCGTCGGCCTGCACCGGAGCGGCGGCATCAGCTCCCCGGTCCGGGTCCGGCTGACCGAGGACGAGAAGAAGTTCTCCATCGAGGTGGGGGACGACGCGCCGCACGCGGTCGTCGCCGAGGTCGTCGTGGGAGGCACCGCCGTGACGTCGGTGGCCGAGCACGAGGACGCCGGGGAGGGCGAGGACGACATGGGCCTCGCCGTCATCAGCGGGCTGGTCGACGATGTCGAGGTGTCCGCGGACGAGCACGGCGGCGTCATCCGGATGAGCTGGCCGACGACTCCGGCCACCGTTCTGCCGTAGCCCCGCGTCAGCCGGTCGGCGTAGTGACGGGCTGCCTGATCCGTCGTAGCCGCGGCTGCGGCGGAATTCCGTTGTCCGTCCGCGCTTTTCTGTCGGGCCGGTAATGGCGGCTTCGCCGCGTCCGGTAATGGCGGGGCCGAATTACCGGATCTTCACCCGCCGGCCCGTCCGGCCGTACGGATCATTCACGCGTTCTCCATCGACGAGGCGCCGGCGAAGTCCCGGCGAAGACTCATTCCGTTTGTGGCGCACTGTTTTGATCTCGTCATGCTCCCTACAATCCGTCCATCTTGAGCTCAGGACGCCTGAGCGTGGTGGCCGTCCCGTGCGAGCGGTCCGGCTGCGCGCCCATGTGCCAAACGTCAAGGAGGACGAATGGCGGGGCCCTTCACCCCTGAACAGGTGGACTTCACTCAGAATCTCGCGGTCGAGCTGACCTCCGGCAACCGCGTCCTCGTGATCGTCATCGCGGCCGTGGCACTCGCGGCCCTCGTGGTGGCCGTGGTGCTGGTGCGACAGGTGCTGGCGGCCGGCGAAGGCACCGAGAGCATGAAAAGAATTGCCGCGGCTGTACAGGAAGGCGCGAATGCCTACCTGGCACGTCAGTTGCGGACGCTCGGCGCATTCGCCGTGATCGTGTTCTTCCTCCTCATGCTCCTTCCGGCGGACAACTGGTCGCAGCGGCTCGGGCGTTCGGCGTTCTTTCTGGTCGGTGCGCTCTTTTCCGCGGCCACCGGCTATATCGGAATGTGGCTCGCGGTGCGCAGCAATGTGCGTGTGGCCGCGGCGGCGCGTGAGGCGACGCTCGTGACGGGCGGGCCGGGCGCGGGCCTTCCGGCGGCCGACGGAGCGGTTCCGGCGGCCGCCGGCGGGCAGGACGCCACGAGCGCTTCTCACAAGGCCATGAAGATCGCGTTTCGTACCGGTGGCGTGGTCGGGATGTGCACCGTCGGCCTCGGCCTGCTGGGCGCCTCCTGCGTCGTCCTCGTCTACGCGGCCGACGCGCCCAAGGTGCTGGAGGGCTTCGGCTTCGGCGCGGCGCTGCTGGCCATGTTCATGCGGGTCGGCGGCGGCATCTTCACCAAGGCCGCCGACGTGGGCGCCGACCTGGTCGGCAAGGTGGAACAGGGCATTCCGGAGGACGATCCGCGCAACGCCGCCACCATCGCCGACAACGTGGGCGACAACGTCGGCGACTGCGCGGGCATGGCGGCCGACCTCTTCGAGTCGTACGCCGTGACGCTCGTCGCCGCCCTGATCCTCGGCAAGGCGGCCTTCGGCGACTCCGGGCTGGCCTTCCCCCTCCTGGTGCCCGCGATCGGTGTGGTCACCGCGATGATCGGCATCTTCGCGGTGGCGCCGCGCCGCACGGACCGCAGCGGGATGACGGCCATCAACCGGGGGTTCTTCATCTCGGCCGCGATCTCCCTCGCCCTCGTGGCGATCGCCGTCTACACCTACCTGCCGTCCAGCTACGCGGACTTGGACGGTATCGACGACACCGACATCAGTGGCCACGGCGGCGACCCGCGCGTGCTGGCGCTCGTCGCAGTGGCCATCGGCATTGTGCTGGCGGCGCTCATCCAGCAGCTCACGGGTTACTTCACGGAGACCGGCAGGCGGCCGGTGCGGGACATCGGCAAGACCTCGCTCACCGGCCCCGCGACCGTCGTCCTCGCCGGCATCTCCATCGGCCTGGAGTCGGCGGTCTACTCCGCCGTGCTGATCGCCCTCGGCGTCTACGGGGCGTTCCTGCTGGGCGGTACGTCCATCATGCTCGCGCTGTTCGCCGTCGCCCTCGCCGGGACCGGCCTGCTGACCACGGTGGGCGTCATCGTCGCGATGGACACCTTCGGCCCGGTCTCGGACAACGCGCAGGGCATCGCCGAGATGTCCGGGGACGTCGAGGGCGCCGGCGCGCAGGTGCTGACCGACCTCGACGCGGTGGGCAACACCACCAAGGCGATCACCAAGGGCATCGCCATCGCCACGGCGGTGCTGGCGGCGTCCGCGCTCTTCGGCTCGTACCGCGACGCGATCGGGACGGCGGCCGACGAGGTGGGCGCGAAGACCACCGCGATGAACCTCAATATGGACATCTCGCAGCCGAACAACCTGGTGGGGCTGATCCTGGGCGCGGCCGTCGTCTTCCTCTTCTCCGGCCTCGCCATCAACGCGGTCTCCCGGTCGGCGGGTTCGGTGGTCTACGAGGTGCGGCGGCAGTTCCGCGAGCACCCCGGGATCATGGACTACAGCGAGAAGCCCGAGTACGGCCGCGTGGTCGACATCTGTACCAAGGACGCGCTGCGCGAGCTGGCCACGCCCGGACTCCTCGCCGTCATGGCGCCCATCGCGGTCGGCTTCGCGCTGGGCGTCGGCGCGCTCGGTTCGTACCTGGCGGGCGCGATCGGCGCCGGCACCCTGATGGCCGTGTTCCTGGCCAATTCCGGCGGCGCCTGGGACAACGCCAAGAAGCTGGTCGAGGACGGGCACCACGGCGGCAAGGGCAGCGAGGCGCACGCGGCCACGGTCATCGGCGACACGGTCGGCGACCCGTTCAAGGACACCGCGGGTCCGGCGATCAACCCGCTGCTCAAGGTGATGAACCTGGTGGCCCTGCTGATCGCGCCCGCGGTGGTGAAGTTCTCGTACGGCGCGGACGCGAGCAGGCCGTTGCGGATCGGCGTGGCGGTCCTGGCCGGACTGGTCATCGTCGGTGCCGTGTACGTGTCCAAGCGGCGCGGTGTCGCCGTGGACGGCAACGCCGACCTGTCGGCCCAGCCGACCGACCCGGCGGTGGTGTCCTGACGGCGGGACACGCCCGGGCGGGACGGGCGTGGCCGGACGGTGTGTCATCAGCCGTCCGGTCGCGCCCGTCCCTTGTGGACAGGGGCCGTCCGGCGCGGCGAATGCCACATCGGATTGCCGTAAATGGCGAGGTAGGAGGTCATATGGGATGCTCGGCTCGCGGGCCGTACCGGCGGGACGTGTAAGTTCCGGGGCCGAGAGCCATCGAAGGGACCGATCCGGTGAACAAGAAGCTTTTGGCCGCACTGTCCGGCGGTGCGGCGCTCGTCCTGGCGCTGACGGGATGCGACAGCGGCGGCGGTGAGGACAAGGCCAAGAAGCTCGACGACTGGGCCAAGAAGGTCTGCGACACAATGCAGCCCCAGGTCAAGAAGATCCAGCAGGCCAACGCCTCGATCACCTCCGTGCGGACGGAGCAGGACTCGAAGAAGGTCCAGCAGACCGACTCGGCGGCCTTCCAGGCCAACGTCGACGCCTACAACTCCCTCGCCATGTCCGTGCAGAACGCGGGCCCGCCCCCCGTCGACGACGGCCAGGCCAACCAGGAGAACGCCGTCAAGGCGCTCAAGGACCTCGCCGCGTCGTACAAGAGCCTCAAGACGAAGGTCGACGCGCTCGACACGTCCGACCGGGAGAAGTTCTCCGACGGGCTCAAGAACATGGCCGAGGACCTCGGGAAGCTGAGTGGCAAGAGCGGCGACGCGCTCAAGAAGTTCCAGTCGGGCGACGCCGGCCAGGCGATGAAGAAGCAGCCCTCCTGCCAGATCCCCGCGGCCACCCCGCCCGCGCCCGCGAAGGTGTAGCACCGGGCGGGCCGTCGGGGGAGGCGCCGGCCTTTCACCGATTGTCAGTGGTGCCCCCGACAATGGTCCCGTGAGTACGCTGCCTTCCACCGACGATCCCGCGCGCACCGCCCGGCTGCGCGACGCCCTGCTCGCCGCCGCCTTCACGGCCGACGGTCTGCTCGAACTGCTCGGTGCCCCCGCCTACGCCGCGCTCGCGCGCAGCGAGACCGTCCCCGCCCTGCGCGCCACCCGGGGGGACGGCCCGCTGGAGACGCTGGTCCGGCTCTTCCTGCTGCAGCGGCCCGTCCCGTACGCTCGGGCGGCCGCCGCGCTACCGGTGGCGGACTGCCTCGCCGACGGCTGGCTGGTCCGGGACGGCGACGCCGTCCGGGCGAGCGTGGACGTCCGTCCGTACGGCGGCCCGGACGGGCAGGACTGGTGGATCGTCTCCGACCTCGGCTGCGCGGTCGGCGGCGCGGGCGGGATCGCCGGGGGCGGCGAGGGCCCGGCCGGGACGGACCGCTCGGAGCTCGTCCTCGGGGTGGGCGGCGCCTCCACCACGCTCGCCGGCATCACCGTCCGCACGCCGGTCGCGAGCGCCCTCGACCTGGGCACGGGCTCCGGCATCCAGGCGCTGCACGCGGCCCAGCACGCGGGCCGGGTCACCGCGACCGATCTGAACCCGCGCGCCCTGCGCTTCGCACGGCTCACGCTCGCGCTGTCCGGCGCGCCGGAGGCGGACCTGCGCCAGGGCTCGCTGTTCGAGCCCGTGGCGGACGAGACGTACGACCTGATCGTCTCGAACCCGCCCTTCGTCATCTCCCCCGGCGCCCGGCTCACCTACCGGGACGGCGGCATGGGCGGGGACGACCTCTGCCGCACGCTGGTGGGCGGGGCGGCGGCCCGGCTCAACGACGGCGGCTACTGCCAGCTGCTCGCCAACTGGCAGCACGTGGAGGGCGAGGACTGGCGGGAGCGGCTGTCGTCCTGGGTCCCGGCGGGCTGCGACGCCTGGATCGTCCAGCGCGAGGTCCAGGACGTGGCCCAGTACGCCGAGCTGTGGCTGCGCGACGCGGGGGACCACCGCACGGCTCCCGGGGAGTACGCGGCGCGGTACGACGCGTGGCTGGAGGAGTTCGAGGCGCGGCGGACCAGGGGGGTCGGATTTGGCTGGATCACGCTGCACAAGTCGGGGTCCGAGCGGCCGTCCGTGATCGCCGAGGAGTGGCCGCACCCGGTGGAGCAGCCGCTCGGAGCGAGCATCCGCGCCCATTTCGAGCGCCAGGAGTTCCTGCGCACGCACGACGACGCCGCGCTGCTGAGCGCCCATTTCCGGCTCGCCCCGGAGGTCGTCCAGGAGCAGGTGGGCCTGCCGGGCGCCGAGGATCCGGAGCACGTGGTGCTGCGCCAGAACCGCGGCATGCGCCGGGCCACCAAGGTGGACACGGTGGGCGCCGGGTTCGCCGGGGTGTGTGACGGGTCTCTCAGCGCGGGCCGGATCCTCGACGCCATCGCCCAGCTCGTCGGGGAGGACCCGGTGCTGCTGCGCGACCGGACGCCCGAGGCGATCAGGCTCCTGGTCGAACAGGGCTTTCTGACGCCCGAGGCAGGGTGAATGACGGGTTCCGATTGACCGTGAATGACTGAAGTGGATGACTGAAAGTGAGCAGGTGACCGAAAGTGAACGGAGATTAAGCGGAGATTAAGGGAGGGAACGCCCGGGTCGTGACGGAGTGCGCACGGAACTCTTCACGCGCTGTCGGAGGGTCGAAACGCCGGATCGTGATGTTGGTCGCCTCGTGAGGCGTGTCCCGTATCGTCCGGATACCGTCGCCTCAGTGCTGTCGGCGACGCGATCCTCCCGATGGTGTGACGGTCCGGGCGGCAGACAGGACGCTTGTCGGGTTACCGTTCGAGTGGCGTTGCGGGCTTTCCCCGTTTGACACGGGGGCGGGATGTACCGTCACACTCCGCAGCGTCACCGCAACTCCCATGCCGATTGCGACCGGAAGAAGAGCGAAGTTGTCCCCGACCAGCGAGACCGCACAGGGCGGCCGCCGACTCGTCATCGTCGAGTCGCCTGCCAAGGCGAAGACGATCAAGGGCTACCTCGGCCCCGGATACGTCGTCGAGGCGAGCGTCGGGCACATCCGTGACCTGCCGAACGGGGCCGCCGAGGTCCCGGCGAAGTACAAGGGCGAGCCGTGGGCCCGCCTGGGTGTGAACGTCGACGCGGACTTCCAGCCCGTCTACGTCGTCAACGCCGACAAGAAGGACCAGGTCAAGAAGCTCAAGGAGCTGCTGGCCGAGTCCGACGAGCTCTTCCTGGCCACCGATGAGGACCGCGAGGGCGAGGCGATCGCCTGGCACCTCCAGGAGGTCCTCAAGCCCAAGGTCCCGGTCCGCCGGATGGTCTTCCATGAGATCACCAAGGACGCCATCCAGGCCGCCGTCGCCAACCCGCGCGAGCTGAACAAGAAGCTTGTCGACGCCCAGGAGACCCGGCGCATCCTCGACCGCCTCTACGGCTACGAGGTCTCGCCGGTCCTGTGGAAGAAGGTCATGCCCCGGCTGTCCGCCGGACGGGTGCAGTCCGTGGCCACCCGCCTCGTCGTGGAGCGCGAGCGCGAGCGCATCGCCTTCCGTTCCGCGGAGTACTGGGACCTCACCGGCACCTTTGCCACCGGCCGCGGCGGCGACGCCGCCGAGCCCGGCACCTTCACCGCCCGGCTGTCCTCCGTCGACGGCCGGCGCGTCGCCCAGGGCCGTGACTTCGGCGCGAACGGGCGGCTCAAGGACGCCTCCCAGGTCCTGCACCTGGACGAGGCGAACGCCCGCGCCCTGGCCGCGGCCCTGGCCGACACGTCGTTCGCCGTCCGTTCGGTCGAGTCCAAGCCGTACCGCCGCTCCCCGTACGCCCCCTTCCGCACCACCACCCTCCAGCAGGAGGCGTCGCGCAAGCTGGGCTTCGGTGCGAAGGCGACCATGCAGGTGGCCCAGAAGCTGTACGAGAACGGCTTCATCACCTATATGCGTACGGACTCCACGACGCTGTCCGACACCGCGGTCGGCGCCGCGCGGGCCCAGGTCACCCAGCTCTACGGAGCGGAGTACCTGCCGGAGAAGCCGCGCACCTACGCGGGGAAGGTCAAGAACGCCCAGGAGGCCCACGAGGCCATCCGTCCTTCGGGTGATCGTTTCCGCACCCCGGCCGAGACCGGGCTGACGGGCGACCAGTTCCGGCTCTACGAGCTCATCTGGAAGCGGACCGTCGCCTCCCAGATGAAGGACGCGGTCGGCAACTCGGTCACCGTCCGGATCGCGGGCCGCGCCTCCGACGGCCGGGACGCCGAGTTCAGCGCCTCCGGCAAGACGATCACCTTCCACGGCTTCATGAAGGCGTACGTCGAGGGCGCCGACGACCCCAACGCCGAGCTCGACGACCGCGAGCGCCGACTGCCGCAGGTCACCGAGGGCGACGCGCTGACGGCCGAGGAGATCACGGCCGACGGCCACGCCACCAAGCCCCCCGCCCGCTACACCGAGGCCTCGCTGGTCAAGGAGCTCGAAGAGCGCGAGATCGGCCGCCCGTCGACCTACGCGTCCATCCTCGGCACCATCCTCGACCGCGGCTACGTCTTCAAGAAGGGCACGGCGCTCGTCCCGTCCTTCCTGAGCTTCGCCGTCGTCAACCTCCTGGAGAAGCACTTCGGGCGGCTCGTCGACTACGACTTCACCGCCGCCATGGAGGAGGACCTCGACCGCATCGCCCGCGGCGAGGCCCAGGCCGTGCCGTGGCTGCGCCGCTTCTACTTCGGCGAGGGCTCGGCGGAGGCCACCGGCAAGGCCGCGGAGGCGGGCAACGGCGACGGCGACCACCTCGGCGGTCTCAAGGAGCTGGTGACCGACCTCGGCGCGATCGACGCCCGGGAGATCTCCTCGTTCCCCGTCGGCGAGGGCGTCGTGCTGCGCGTCGGCCGCTACGGCCCGTACGTCGAGCGCGGCGAGAAGGACACCGAGGGCCACCAGCGGGCGGACGTGCCCGACGACCTGGCGCCGGACGAGCTCACCGTGACGTACGCGGAGGAGCTGTTCGCCCGGCCGAGCGGCGAGTACGAGCTCGGTACAGACCCGGAGTCGGGCCACCCGATCGTCGCCAAGGACGGCCGCTACGGCCCGTACGTCACCGAGGTGCTGCCCGAGGGCACGCCCAAGACCGGCAAGAACGCGGTCAAGCCGCGGACGGCCTCGCTCTTCAAGTCCATGTCCCTCGACACGGTCACCCTCGACGACGCGCTCAAGCTGATGTCGCTGCCGCGCGTGGTCGGCGCCGACCCCGAGGGCGTGGAGATCACCGCGCAGAACGGCCGCTACGGCCCGTACCTGAAGAAGGGCACCGACTCACGCTCCCTGGAGACCGAGGACCAGCTCTTCAACATCACGTTGGAGGAGGCCCTCGCGATCTACGCGCAGCCCAAGCAGCGCGGGCGGGCCGCGGCCAAGCCGCCACTGAAGGAGCTGGGCACCGACCCGGTCAGCGAGCGTCCGGTGGTCGTCAAGGACGGCCGCTTCGGCCCGTACGTCACGGACGGCGAGACCAACGCGACGCTGCGCCGCGACGACGACGTGGAGACCATCACGCCGGAGCGCGGTTACGAGCTCCTCGCGGAGAAGCGGGCGAAGGGGCCGGCCAAGAAGACCGCGAAGAAGGCGGCCAAGAAGGCGCCCGCCAAGAAGACCGCGGCGAAGAAGACGACGACGGCCAAGAAGGCGGCGGCGAAGACCACCACCACGAAGAAGGCGGCGGCCAAGAAGACCACCGCGAAGAAGGCCGCTGCCGCCAAGGCGGAGTGACTCCGGGGGCGGCCGTGACGGGGCGGGCGGCGGTGTGACGAAGTGGGCGGCGGGCCGGATTCCGGTTCCGCCGCCCGGTCGTTCGCGGGCTGTTCCCCGCGTTCTTCGAGCGCCCGTTTCGAGCACTTGTTCGTCGTGGCGGTTGGTATTCAGACGCTCCGGATAGGCTGGCAGGATGACGCGAGCCGAGCAGCCAACAGTGGTGACCTCTCCCTCAGGGGCACTGGCCGCGGACTCCCGCGAGCGTGCCGTCCGTGCCCTGCTGCGCATTCCGTCGCTGCGGCGGCTGTGGAGCGCCCAGGCCGCCGGAGGCGTCGGTGACGCCCTCGGTCTGCTGGTCCTGTTGCTGCTGGCGCTCCAGGCGGCGGCCACCGCCGGCTCGTTCGGCGGCGGGTATCAGGGCGCCGCCCTCGCCGTCGCCGCCGTCATCGGCGCGCGGCTGCTCGCGACGGTGCTCCTCGGAGCGGTACTGCTCGGCCCGCTCTCCTCGCTGCTGGCCCCCTCGGGCCCGCTGGACCGGCGCTGGACGATGGTCGGCGCCGACGCCGTCCGGGCGCTGCTGCTGGCCGTCGCCCCGGTGTGGATCGACTTCACGGAGAGCAAGGCACTCGCGTCGCTGCTGGTCACGGCCTTCCTGCTGGGGGTCGCCGAGCGCGTGTGGACCGTGGCCAAGGACGGTGTGGCGCCGTCCCTGCTGCCCGGGCCGCCCCCCGAGGGCGACGCCGTCCGGCCGCTCCCCGACCACCACGACGCCCTGCGGCGGCTCTCGCTGCGGACGTCCTTCGTCGCCCTGCCGGTCGCGGCGGCGGCCCTCGTGGCCATCACGCTCGTCAGCAACCTGCTGGGCTCCGGCATCGACTGGTTCCACACGCACCAGCCGGCCCTCGGCTCGTACCTCGCGGCGGCCCTGTTCAACGCCTCCGGCGTGATCGTCTACTTCCTGTCCCTCCCCGGCGCGCGAGCCTTCACCATGCGCTCCCCGCTGGAGGGCCTGCGCCGGCCGAAGAACGGTCAGACGCCCGACAAGGGCAGGACCGGCGCCATCCCCGTCTTCGTCCTCGCCTGCGCGGCCGTCGCCGGGGCGGTCGCCGCGGCCTTCGGCGTCGCCGTCCTCCAGGCGTACGACCTGGGCGGCGGCCCGGTGAGCTTCGGGCTGCTGGCCCTCGCCCTCACCGGCGGGCCCGTCGTCGGCATCCGGACCGCGGGCAGGATCCTGCCCGGCTTCTCCCGCCGCAGGCTGCTGGCCCTCTCGCTCGCCGTGACGGGCCTCGCGCTGCTGGCCGCCGGGCTGGTGCCCGACCCCACGACCGTGCTGCTGCTCGTCCTCCTCGCGGGCGTCTCCGCCGGCGTCGTCGCCAACACCGGGCATGCCCTCCTCGATCAGGAGACCGAGGAGGAGCGGCGGCCCCGTACCACCGAGCACCTGCACGCGGTCGTCCGCGTCACCGTGGTGCTGTCCGCGGTCGTCGCGCCCGTCCTCGCCGCGCTCATCGGTCCGCACCGGGCCGAGAGTGGCAGCTTCGTCTTCGCGCACGGCGGCGCGGCGTTCACGCTGATGCTGGTGGGGGCGCTGCTGCTGCCCGTGGGCGCGCTCGTGCTCGGCAGGACCGACGACCGGCACGGCGTGCCGTTCCACCGCGACCTGCTGGACGCGGTCCGCGACGGTGATCCGGTCCGGGCGACCGCGGCCAACGGCTTCTTCCTGGTCTTCGACGGCGGCGACGGCGCCGGCAAGTCCACGCAGGTGCAGGCGATCGCCGACTGGATCCGCTCCAAGGGCCACGAGGTCGTCGTCACCCGCGAACCGGGGGCGACGGCCATCGGCAAGCGGCTCCGGGCCATCCTGCTGGACGTCGCGTCCGCCGGGCTCTCCGACCGGGCGGAGGCGCTGCTGTACGCCGCCGACCGCGCCGAGCACGTCAACGCCGTGGTCCGTCCCGCGCTGGAGCGGGGCGCGGTCGTCATCTCCGACCGCTACATCGACTCCTCCGTGGCGTACCAGGGCGCCGGCCGGGACCTGTCCCCGACGGAGATCGCCCGGATCAACCGGTGGGCGACGGAAGGGCTCATTCCGCACCTGACGGTGCTGCTGGACGTCTCCCCGGAGACCGCGCGCGAACGCTTCACCGAGGCGCCCGACCGGCTGGAGTCCGAGCCGGCCGAGTTCCACCAGCGGGTCCGGAACGGTTTCCTCGCCCTGGCCGCGGCCGACCCGGCGCGCTACCTCGTCGTCGACGCCGGGCAGGAGCCGGAGGCCGTCACCACCGTCGTCCGCCACCGCCTCGACGAGGTCCTGCCGCTGTCGGCGCGGGAGATCGAGGCCCGCGAGGAGGCCCGCCGGGCCGCCGAGGCCGAGGCCCGCCGCAAGGCGGAGGAGGAGGCGGCGCGCAAGGCCGAGGAGGAGCGGCTGGAGCGCGAGCGCCAGGAGCAGCTGGCCAAGCTGCGCGCGGAGGAAGAGGAGCGCAAGCGCCACGAGGCCGAGGAGGCCCGCCGCCGGGAGGCCGAGCGGCAGGCGGAGGAGGCCCGCGAGCGCGCCGAGGAGGCGCGCCGGCTCGCGGACGAGGAGCGCAGGCGCCGCGAGGCGGAGGAGCGCGCCCGCCTCGCGGAGCAGGAGCGGCTGCGCAAGCAGGCCGAGGAGGAGGCGCGGCTGCGCGCCGAGGCCGAGGAGCGGCGCAGGGAGAAGCAGCGCAAGGCCGAGGAGGCGCTGCTGCGCGCGGAGGCGGCGCGGACGGCGGCTGGTTCCGACTCCGGGGTGACTGCTTCTGGTTCTGGTTCCGGTTCCGGTTCCGGGGCGGATGAGGTGCCTACGGTGGAGCAGGCTGTGCTGCGGGAGGGTACCGGCGGTTCGGCCGCGGGTGCGGCGAAGGCTGCCGATCTGACGAAGAAGGCGTCCGAGTCTTCGGAGCCCTCGGAGGTCTCCGGCGCGGAGAAGAAGGCTTCTACCGACCCGGAGCGGACCGAGAAGCTTCAGGCCCCGTCCGTGCACCGCCCCGACCCGCGCGAGACGCTGCTGATGCGGGACGCGGACGAGACGCTGACCGTCCAGACGCCGCTCGTGCACCGGCCCGATCCGCGTGAGGCCGATGCGGGCGGTGCTGGCGGTGCCGGTGGTGTGGAGGACGAGACGACTGTCCTGCCGACCACCGGTACGGCTGCCGGGCACCCCGCGGGTGCGGAGGACGAGACGGCGTACCTGCCGCCGGTGCGTTCCGGCGGGTCGGGGGCCGTCCCGGGCGCCGCTCGGGACGGGGCCGCAGGTGCGGAGGACGAGACCGCGTTGCTGCCGCCGGTGCGTCCGGACGATTCCGGGTCCGCGGGCGCGGGTGGCGCGGAGGACGAGACGACGGTGCTGCCCCCGGTGCCGACGGTCCCGTCGGCTCAGCGGGTCACCTGGGGCGTGCGGTCCCAGGCGGACGACGCGGGCCGTTCGAAGGGCGAGGGCAAGGCGGGCGACTCGGGTGGCCCGGGCAAGGCGGGCGCGAAGGCCGGTGGCCCGGGCAAGGCGGCCGGGAAGCCGTCGGCGAAGCGGCCCGGTGGCTCCGAGCGACCCGTCGGCTCCGAGCGGACCGAGGACCCGGTGGACCGCGTCCCGGACTGGCTCTTCCGGCCCGAGGAGCCCGGCGACGGGGCCAAGGATTCGGCCGGTGCTCCTGTGGCCGATTCCCCCGCGGCCGGTGCCCCCGCGGCCGGTGCCCCCGCGGCCGGTGCCCCCGCGGACGACGCGGACAGCATGCGGACGCGCGAGATGCCGAGGCCCGGCGCGGACGCCGACTGGTCGTCGGAGGCCGACGACGACCGCGGGCGCAAGGCGCGGCGGCGTCCGGAGTGGGCCGCGGAGAGCCGGGGGGACGACGCCTCCGAGGCGCCGACGCTCGCGGACGACATCTTCGGGCGGCGCGGCGAGGGTGCGGACGCCGGCGGAAGCGGTGCCGACACCGGCGACGACGACGGCGGCGGCCCCCGGCGGCGCGGCCGCCGCTGAACGGCGACGGGGCCCGGACCGGGCCCCGTTGTCAGTGGGCGGCCCCACAATGGGTGACCGGGGGAGACCGCAGGACGAACGGGCGCGGAGGACAGTCATGGCGGTGTGGGACGACGTGGTCGGCCAGGACCGGGTCACGGAGCAGCTCGCCGCTGCCGCCCGGGACGCGGACGCGCTGGTCACGGCCGCGGAGACGGAGCGCGCGGCGGGGCACGGCGGGGTGCCCGCGGACCCGTCCGGCTCCCGGATGACGCACGCGTGGCTGTTCACCGGCCCGCCCGGCTCGGGGCGCGCCACCGCCGCCCGCGCCTTCGCCGCCGCGCTGCAGTGCGTCAGTCCCGACCGGGCGCTCGGCAGCGGGGCCCCCGGCTGTGGATTCTGCGACGGCTGCCACACCACGCTCGTGGGCACGCACGCCGACGTCGAGATCGTCCGGACGGACCTGCTGTCGATCGGCGTCAAGGAGACCCGGGACCTCGTCCGCCGCGCCCAGCTCTCGCCCGCCGGCGGCCGGTGGCAGGTGATCGTGCTGGAGGACGCCGACCGGCTCACCGAGGGCGCGGGCAACGTGCTGCTCAAGGCCGTGGAGGAGCCCGCCCCGCGCACCGTCTGGCTGCTGTGCGCCCCCTCGCTCGAAGACGTCCTGCCGACGATCCGCTCGCGCTGCCGGTCCCTGACGCTGCGCACGCCGTCCACCGCCGCCGTAGCGGACGTCCTCGTCCGGCGGGACGGCATCGAGCCCGAGCTCGCGGCCCGCGTGGCCCGTGCCACCCAGGGCCACATCGGCAGGGCCCGCCGCCTCGCCACGGACGAGCGGGCCCGGACGCGGCGCGCCTCCGTGCTCAAACTGCCGCTCCGGATCGACGACGTGGGCGGCTGCCTGAAGGCGGCCCAGGAGCTGATCGACGCGGCGACGGAGGACGCCAAGCAGGTTGCCGAGGAGGTCGACACCAAGGAGACCGAGGAACTGCGCGCCGCCCTCGGCGCGGCGGCCGGCACCGGGGGGCGGCTCCCGCGCGGCACGGCCGGTGCGATGAAGGACCTCCAGGACAGGCAGAAGCGCCGGTCCACCCGCACCCAGCGCGACAGCCTGGACCTCGCCCTGACCGAGCTCACCGGCTTCTACCGCGACGTGCTCGCCCTGCAGCTCGGCTCCCGCGTCGAGCTCGCCAACGCCGACGAGCGGGACACCCTCCAGCGGGTCGCCTCGGCCTCCCGGCCCGAGGGCACCCTGCGCCGGATAGAGGCGATCGGCTCGTGCCGGCAGGCGCTCGACCGGAACGTGGCGCCGCTGCTGGCGGTCGAGGCGATGACGATGGCGCTGCGGGCGGGCTGAGGGGCGGATGGGCTGAGGGGCGGGCGGAGGCCGGGGCCGGCTCCCGCAACTCCCGCCCCCGCCGAGTGGCCGAGCACAGGAGCCCCGAGGACGCCACAGCGCGGGTGAATCCTCACTCGTACGAGGCGACCTGAGGCGAGGGCCCACCCCAAACCGGTGTACGGCCGGATACGCTCCGTACACCAGAGCCCGGCCCGTCAACCCGCCCGTACGCGGCCGAATCCCGCCGTATCGCCGGTGATTCCCGCACGCCGTTCGACGTACGCCCACCTGTCTGCCACACCCCACCTGTCTGCCACACAGAGGGACCTGCCGATGGACACCAGCCGCCTGCTCCGTACCTCCGGCACCCTGGCCGCCACGGCGGCTCTCCTGCTCTCCGCACTCGCCGCCGGCGGCCCAGGGCCGGCCGCGGCGGCCGTACCGCGGGACCGGGACGCACCCGGCGCGTCCGTCCTCACGGACGACGACTACGCCACCGACGTCGCGGACGTCGCCGAACCCCTGCGGTCGTACTACGGACAGAAACTGCACTGGCGCTCCTGCGGCGGGAAGCGCGCCGCCTTCGAGTGCGCGGGGATGAAGGTCCCGCTGGACTACTCCGCACCGCACGGTGGCGACATCACCCTCGCCGTCTCCCGCAAAAAAGCCGCCGGTCCCGGCAAGCGCCTGGGATCCCTGCTGCTCAACCCCGGCGGTCCGGGCGGCTCGGCGATCGGCTATCTGCAGAGCCACGCGGCGGCCAAATACCCGGCAGCCGTCCGGGCCCGCTACGACCTGGTGGCGGTGGATCCGCGCGGCGTCGGCCGCAGCACCCCGATCACCTGCCTCTCGCACTCCGAGATGGACGGCTACGCACAGACCGACCCCACTCCGCAGAACTCCGCCGAGACCCGGCGCTACGTCGCGAGCCTCAAGAAGTTCGCGAACGGCTGCGCCTCCCGCTCCAGCCGGATCCTGCGCCACGTCTCGACGGTGGAGGCCGCCCGGGACATGGACGTCCTGCGGGCCCTGCTCGGCGACAGCAAGCTGCACTACGTCGGGGCCTCCTACGGCACCTTCCTCGGTGCCACCTACGCCGAGCTCTTCCCGTCCCGCGTCGGCCGGCTCGTCCTGGACGGCGCGCTCGACCCCTCCCTGAGCGCCGAACGCGTCAACCGTGAACAGACGGCCGGCTTCCAGACCGCGTTCACTTCGTTCGCACGCGACTGCGCCCGGCACACCGACTGCCCCCTGGGCACCTCGGGCCCCACGGACGCGGGCAACCGCCTCCGGTCCTTCCTGACGGCACTCGACACCCGCCCGCTCCCCACCGGCCAGTCCCGTCGGCTGACCGAAGGGCTGGCGACCACGGGAGTGATCGCGGCCATGTACGACGAGGGCGCCTGGCCCGCCCTCCGCAAGGCCCTGTCCCTGGCGGCCGACGGCGACGGCTCCGTGCTGCTCGCCCTCTCCGACGCCTACTACGAGCGCGACGCGAAGGGCTCCTACTCCAACCTCATGGCCGCCAACGCCGCCGTGAACTGCCTGGACGCCCCCGCCGCCTTCCACGGCCCGTCCGGCGTCCGCCAGGCCCTCCCCGCCTTCCGGAAGGCGTCCCCCGTCCTGGGCGAAGCCCTCGCCTGGGCCTCGCTGAGCTGCGCCTACTGGCCCACCCACCCCACCGGCCACCCCCACCGCATCACCGCCCGCGGCGCGGCCCCCATCCTCGTCGTCGGCACCACCCGCGACCCCGCCACCCCGTACCCCTGGGCCCGCGCCCTCGCCTCCCAGCTCTCCTCGGGCCGCCTCCTCACCTACGACGGCGACGGCCACACCGCCTACACCCGAGGCAGCGCCTGCGTGGACTCTGCGATCAACTCCTACCTCCTCACCACCACCCCACCCCGCTCCGGCCAGCGCTGCTCCTGACGCCTGCCGCCTGACCCCGCCTCCTGCCTCCTGCCTCCATCCCCACCTGGTACGGAGCACCCTCTGGGACTGTGTAGACTTGGGCGCGCTGCTGATGCCAACCTTGGTCCGGCAGCTTGCCGCCTTAGCTCAGTTGGCCAGAGCAACGCACTCGTAATGCGTAGGTCGCGGGTTCAAATCCCGCAGGCGGCTCAGAAAAGCCCAGGTCATGTAGTTACGTGGCCTGGGCTTTTGCGTTGCTCGGAGCATGGCGGTCACGCGGCCCGGGGTGCCGTGAGACGGCCCGTGTGATGCGCGTGTCGCTGCGCCCGAGGGTGTCCGACGCGATCTTGATGTCGATGTCGGCGGCCGATATGAGGGCAGCTGCGCAGTGGCGCAGGTCGTGGAGCCGGATCGGCGGGAGGCCGGAGGTGGCGCCCAGCCGGCCCGGCTCGCCGTGAGGCCGGCTTCGGGCCGCGACCTCCTGACAACCCCCCTGGTCTGTCAGTAGGGTTGACTGCTCGGGCACGTTGCAGGTGGCCGCCACGAGGGTCCATGATCAGCGTCGGGGAGCCGCAGGATACTCTGTATCGGCGAGCACACGGCGGGCGCGATAGGCCAGTGGCTGGTGAGGCGCTTCGCGCGGGGAGTTTCACAACCCGTTCGCACTTGGCGCGCCGCCTGGTCGTCCCCGCCGGGACCACCGATATCCATGTCTACGTGCACGGTTGGCAGGCCCCGCCGGCGCAGGCGACCCGGACCGCCGTGCGACTGCTGGAGCAGGCCGTCGAGCTGTACGAGTCGGCCCCGGACCGCTACCCGGCCCTGAGGCCCGGGTACCGCCCCTGGTGCGTCGTGGTCCGCTGGCCGTCGTCCAGCCTGCCCGGCATGAAGGGCTACGAGAGGATCAGAGACCGGGCGCATGCGATGAGCGCCGAGGGTCAGGGCCATGCCCCGTACGTCATCGGGCATCTGCTGGGGGCTACTTGGATTCGGAGCGGACCGACCCCTCGGGCCCGACTGGCTCTACCGCGGCAGCCGCCGCACCCGCCTCCACCCCTCGGGCGCCCACTCCGACTTCCTCCGCCCGGAATCGGCTCATCTGCTGCTGACCCTGGCAGAACGCTCCCGCTGACCGGGAACGCATCCTGCACCTTCTGACCTGGGCTTTTTCGTGTGCGGGTGTGGTTTGGTCCGGGGTCTTGACTCTGGGCGAATGAGGAGCAAACTGGACATACACCAGCCAACGGTGAGAGCCGCACCGTCGATGGAGACGTTCATCGGCCCGAGTGACCCCCATCTCGTCGACTGGCCAGGCCCCCGGAAAGCACATGCCCGGGATCGGGATCATGGGTGACGGCCCAGATCAGCGGTCCGGTGTGGAGAGCGCCGGGGGCTGACGTGTGTCCGGGGGATCTTGGGCGATCTTGAGTGATCTTTCTTTGGGCCTCCTGGGTCTTCTGTGGTTTCCGATGCTGTAGATAGTGTCGTGGGGTATGGCGCAGGGGGCGCTGAAGAGGGAGTGCCCAGTGGGGCGTCGGCCGTGGCTCGTGTACGTCGGGCCGTTTGTGGCATTGGTCGTTGGGGCGGGGCTGGCCGGGGTCGGTGGTCTGCTCGTCGAGGCGGCGGCGGGTGTCGGGAGTCCGGATCCTGCGGCGCCCTCGTTGAAGAGGCTGTTTCTTTCCGCGGTGGGCGTGTCCGGCTTCGTTTCGGTCTGGGCCGTCGGTTCGGGCTTCGCGCGGGCGGTCGCCGCACGGTGTCGGGGAGCCGCGCCGGTGCGGGTGGTGGGGGAGGTGCTGCTGGTCGCGTTCGGCGGGGCGGTCTGTGGGGTTCTGGCGGCGGCGGTCGGTGTGCGGAGTGTGGGTGGCTGGGTGGTTCGGCGGGGGCTGGTCCCCGGTGGGTTCACCGTGCCGGTCGTGGCGGGGCCGTTGGTGATCGCGGCGGGTGTCGGGGTCGCTGTTGCCGTGGCTGGGGCCTGTGTGGCTGCCGTCCGAGGGGTGGCGGGGCTCAAGTGGCTGCGTCTCGGGCGTCTGTTGGCGGGCGTCGTCCTTCTCGCGGTGGCGGCCGCGGTGCCGGTCCTCCTTGCCGTGAGGCCTGAACCACTGCTCCGGCAGACGCTGTTGGGCGAGCCGCGCAATCTGTCGGTCTGGTTGCTGATGTGGGAGCTTCTGGTCATCGGCACGGTGGTGGTGATCGCCCGGCCCTCCGCCCGGCGGGCCGTGGTCTTCTCGTCGGCGACGCCCGCGTTCCTCGTGGTGGCCCTGGCCGGCAGCGTGGTGGGTTCCGCCGTCGTGTTCGCCGAGGCGCGCGACGGGCAGACGCGGGCGGTGCTGCGGGCCGAGTACGTCGTCGAGACGGACGGTCCGGACGGTCTTCCGCCCGATGAGGTTGTTGAGGGGTTGCGGGAGTTGGGGGGAGCGCGCGGCGGGCTGCACACGACCACCGTGGCCGGTACCCGGCTGTCCGCCCTCGGGAAGCGCGGTGACGGGCGGGGAGGGCCGGTGACCGAGGCGACGGCGGTCGACGGGGACATCACCCGGGCCTGGGACCTGCCGGTCGAGGCCGGTTCTCTCGCGGAGCTCAAGGGGCCGGGGACGGTGGCCGTCTCCACCCGGCTGGCGAAGGCCCGGCACTGGCGGGTCGGTGACCGCCTTCCCGTCCGGCTGGCGGACGGTACTGCCACCGGTTTGAGGGTGGTCGCCGTCGTGCGTACCCCGTTGGTCCTGTCCGAAGTCCTCGTCCCGCAGGCCGTGGTGGCGGATCACGACCGGTCAATGCGGGCCACCGCGTCCTACATCTCGCACGATTCCAACTCCTTCGTCTCGGTGCTGTACGGGATGGAGGAGCACGGTGAAAGTGGTGCGGGGGGCGTCAGGATGATGTCCGCCGACGAGTGGACGGGCGGCAGTGGCAGTCCGCGCAACCGCTATCTGTGGACCGCCCTTGTCGTGCTCCTCGGGCCGGCAGTGCTTTCCGCGCTCATCGCCGTCGTCACCACCACCGCGGGCCTGTCCGTCAGGAAGGCGGTCCTTGTGATGTCGGTGGCCGCTGCCTCGGGCACGTTCGTCACGTTTGTGACGCAGACGGTGACGGCCTGGCTCTGCAACCGGTGGGTCGACGGGGCTGCCGTGCCCGTCGTTCGTGGGGTGCCGTGGTCCGTGACGGTACCGACCGCCGTGGCGTGCGTCCTCCTCGCGCTGCTCGCCTCCTTCGTCGCGGCTCGGCTCTCCGGGAGGGGACGTGAAGGGGAAACGGCGCTTCCAGGACAATGAGCCCATGGCAACAGACGGGGTGAACGGCGTGAACGATGCGGACGATGCCGGCAAGGCGGACGGCGTGAACGGTACGAGCGGCGGGGGCGGGAAGAAGGGGGCGTCGGCGGACGACACCGATCTCGCCCTGTGTATGTCCCTCGGGCTGTCGATCGGTCTCGGCCTGGGGCTGCTCGTGTTCGACAACATCGGCCTCGGTCTGGCCCTGGGGCTCGGCTTCGGGGTGACGGTGGGCGTGGCCCGCCGGACGCGGCGGCAGCAGCAGCGGCAGCAGCGGGAGGCGGGGTCCAAGGGGGCTGCCGGGTCCGAGTGAGCTGTGGGGCTCAGGGGGCGGACGGGGAGGGGCGCAGCGGTCGTTACGCGGCGTCGGGCGTACGCGTGCGTCACCGCTCCCCGTAGCGGCCCCGGGCGAGCAACGGCAGGTAGGAGGTCATGCCGTCAGGGTCGTCGGTGCTGGGAGCGGGCCGCGTTTGCCTGGGGGCGCTGGCCGGCTCCCCCGAGTGCTGGAAGAGCGGATGGTAGATCGTCCCTTGGCTGTGACCACCGAGGTGGCCGGCCTATCCGTCAGCGGTCCGAGCTCGGCCGGGCTGCGGCGTCTGAGGCCGTTCCGGGCTTCGTGTAGAGGACGTCGCGGGCCTGCTCGGCGGCGCGGGTGATGCTCTCGGAGACGAAGTCGAGGAAGCGGGCGATGTTTTCGAGGCGGACGCCGGCCGGGGTGCCGGGGCCGAGAGTGCCGACGCCCTGCCGTGCGATCTCGACGAGGTGGGCGGTGGACCGGGCGCTGGCCACCATCGACTGGTACCAGATGTCGTCGTCGACGATGTAGCGCTCGCGGCGGCGTTCGTCGCGTTCCCGGCGGACGAGGCTCTGGCTTTCGAGGAACGCGACCGCTTTGGAGATGGACGCCGGGCTGACCTGGAGGTGCTGGGCGAGTTCGGACGCCGTGAGGCTGCCGGTGTCGGTGAGGGTGAGGCAGGCCAGCACCCGGGCCATCATCTTGGGCACGCCCGAAGCCATGAGGACGGTGGTGAACGTCTCCTCGTACTCCCGCACGGCTTCGGCGTCGCGCCCGTGGGCCTGCGGGGGCGTCTTCGGGTCCCGGGGCGCGGGCTGCCTGCGGCGGTGAGCGCGACGTTCGGTGGCGCGGTGGGCCAGGTCGGCGCGGTATGCGGTGGGGCCGCCGTTGCGCATGACCTCGCGTGTGATGGTCGAGGTCGGGCGGTCGAGGCGCCTGGCGATCTCTGCGTAGGCGAGGCCGTCGGCCAGTCCCAGCGCGATCTGCTGGCGTTCCTGCTGGGTGAGTCTGCCTCCCGGCATCGCGCGCTCCTTTGTGGTCCGTGGTGTCGCCAAGCATAGCGTTCACTTTCGAGTCGTTGCAACGAAGTGGGGTGGCGTTGTTGCGTTAGTCGTGAAGTCGTTGCAACGAATTTATGGCTTCTACCTGCGGAAACGATGAATTGACGCAACGGTGGCGTTGTCAGATCTGTGAAGGCAACGTAGCGTTTTCCTCATCGGAAACAACGAGCTCAAGGAGAGCACAATGCAGAAGTTCGACACCTCCGCCCCCGTCTCGGCCGTCCTCGACATCCCCGCCGGACGCATCCGGTTCATCGCCGCCGACCGGGCCGACACCACGGTCGAGGTCCTGCCCGCGGACGCCTCGAAGAGCCGCGATATGAAGGCGGCGGAGGAGATCGCGGTCGCGTACAGCGACGGTGTCCTGCGGGTCGACGCCGCGCCGGTGAAGAACCGGATCGTCGGCAGCTCCGGATCCGTTGAGGTGACCATTCAGCTGCCTGTCGGCTCCAGCGTCGAAGCGAAGGTGGCCAGCGCCGAACTCCGGGGCGTCGGACGGCTCGGCGACGTCGCCTTCGAGGGCGCGCGGGCCTCGGTGAAGCTCGACGAGACCGCGGGCGCCCGTCTTGTCCTCCTGTCCGGCGACGTGTCGGTCGGCCGCCTGGGCGGGTCTGCCGAGATCAGCACCCAGAAGGGCGACATCAACATCGCCGAGGCCGTGCGCGGCACGGTCGCGCTGCGTACCGAGCACGGTGAGATCGCGGTCGGCGCCGCCCGCGGAGTCTCCGCCTCCCTGGACGCCGGCACCGGCTACGGCCGGATCCACAACGCGCTCAAGAACGCCGACGGCACCGTCGACCTGGACATCCACGCGACCACCGCCTACGGCAACATCACCGCCCGCAGCCTCTGAAGGCGGGAGCGTCAAGTCTCGTACGGGGCGCGTGCGCCGGTTGAGAGTGCGGAAGGCGGCGCACGCGCGCACATGCGGAATGGCACTTGTCGAGCAGGGGCAGACCGGCAGCGCGGTACCCCGATCGGAGGCTCCGAATGCCCCGGCCGCAGGAGGAGTTCACGATGAAGCGCGTTCACCGCGTCCTGGTCACGGCCGCCGCCACCGTTCTGCTCGGAGTGGGCGGAGTCGCCCTGGCGGCCCCGGCCCAGGCGGAGGCCGATGTGAACCTTCTGGGCGGTGTCGCCACTGTCGGGATGAACGGTGTCGTAGAGGTGCGGGTTCTGGGGGCGACCCTCGTGAACTTGAACAACCCGTTGAACGGGGTTGTCTGAGCCGTCCGGTTTCCTTCCCCGGCCGTTGCCGGGGGCCGGTGTCCAGGCGATGATCACGTCTCGTATCGAGCCGATCACGCAGAGGACTGGAGACCGGACATGGCATTCCGCACCGCGTACCGCGCCCTCGCCACCACCCTGGCGACCGCCGCCCTGAGCCTCGCCGTCGCCCAGGGCGCGCCCGCGTCCGCCGCGTCGCAGCAGGCGGCGCCGACAGCGTCGGTAGTAACGGCGGCATCGGTGGCATCGGCGATACCGGCGTCCGCGGCGCCGGGTACTGCCGCTCCCTCCGCGCCCGCCGCCGACGACAATCCCTTCCGCGCCATGGAACTGGACGGTCTGAAGGCGGAGTACCGGTTCATGTGTCCGGCCGGCCACTGTGTGGGCTACTGGTCCCTCGCCCTCACCGAGGACCGCCTCAAGCGCACCTACAAGGGCGGCGATTTCTTCACCTACGCGCCCGCGACCGGCGAGTTCGGCTTCTTCCTCGACACCGACATCGCCCGGCGCACCGTCAAGGACCCCCGCCAGGTGCGCATGGTCGACAGCGACTTCCTCCGGACCCACCCCCGCGTCGAGGTCCGCTACGGGAACCCGGACCGGCCCCGGAAGGCCGCGGTCGTCGCCACGGCCACTACGTGGATGTAGTCGCTGACGTAGCCCTGGGCATGAGTGCGTGGGGCGGCATTGCCGTCGGGCATCCGGCCCTTTCGTATCGGGCCCGTTGGGCCTGGAGCGGCTGGCTACGGTGAGCGGGGGGCGGGCAGGCCGGGGCGTCTGCCGCGGGTGCGTCGGGGCCCGGCTTGCGTGTGGGTGTTCCTGGGTTGGCGTCTGCGGGAAGTGGTGGATCTGGGCGCCTCCCGGTGTGAAATGTCCGGTAAGTGCGCCCTGATCTACCGGAAGGAGCCCGAGGGAACCTCCGCCCCGAACACCCCGCCCTCCCCGAACACCCGCTCCGCGAACCGCTCGCCGATCCGCCGGTGACCGGCCGGATCCGGGTGCAGCCCGTCCGGGAGCGGCAGTTCGGCGAAGTCCTGCTCGCCGTAGAGCGAACGGCCGTCGAGGTAGTGCAGGTTCGGGTCGGTGGCGGCACGTTGCGCGGTGATGCGCGAGAGCTCGTCGCGGATGACGTTGAGCGTCAGCCGTCCCGCGGCGCGGTCCGCCGGGTCGCCGAGGGGCTTGAAGCGCAGGCTGGAGCCGTCGAAGTCGGGGGCGAGGGGGCCCGGGGTGTCCTCCTGGAGAGGGCAGAGGACGGGGGAGACGACCAGCAGCGGCGTGGCCGGGTGCCCCTCGCGGATGGTGTCGAGGAAGCCGTGGACCGCCGGGGTGAAGGCCCGCAGGCGCATCACGTCGGCGTTGACCAGGTTGATGCCGATTTTCACGCTGATCAGGTCCGCGGGGGTGTCCCGCAGGGTGCGGGCGAGGAACGGGTCGAGCAGCGCGTTGCCGCTCAGCCCCAGGTTGACCAGTTCCACACCGCCCCGCGCGGCGGCCAGCGCCGGCCAGGTGCCGGTCGGGCCGTCCGCGCTGGAACCGTGGCTGATCGAACTGCCGTGGTGCAGCCACACCCTGCGGCCGCGGTCCGGCACCGCGTCCACCTGGGCGTCGGTGCGGAGGGCGATCAGCTCGACCGTCTCCACCTGCGGCAGCCAGATCTCGACGTCCTTCTCGGTGTCGGAAAGACCGTCGAACCGGAGGGTTCCGGGCACACCCGGCGTGGTCACCGAGGTACCCGTGGACATGTCGACGGTACGGACGTTGCCCCCGGGCACACCGGCCCGGCCGGCCGGAACGCCGTCGACGACGAGCTCGTACACGCCGTCCGGCGGCGTCGGAAGGCCCTGGTAGACCCGCTTCGTGGGAAGGACGTCCAGCTCGACGGCGGTCGCCCGGGTGCGGAAGGCCAGCCGGACGCCGGAAGGCTGGGACTCCGCCTGTGCCAGGCCCGCGTCGGGAAACTGCTCCCGCACCCAGGCGGGCAGCCGGTGCGGCAGTACGCCGTGTTCTGTGCGTTCCAGGTCGAGCGCGCCGCGCAGGATGCGGGGATCGATGGGGGTGGTGATCCAGTCGGTCACGGCGTCAGTCTCCTCAAGAGGGCGAGAGAGGTTTCAAGAGGGCAAGACGGCACAGAGGGCAAGGGGTGGGGCGGCCCCCCGACCTTCCGTTCCGCCCGCGCCGGCCGGTCCAGGCCCAGTCCGCCACGTGGTCCGGCTCCGCCGCCTCCGCGAGCGGCGGTTGAAGCGCGAAGCGGTGTCCGCCGTCGGGCCGGACGGCGCCGAAGACGCGGTCCGTCACGTCCGGTGCCGCCCGGAGGGCTGCACCCGGTCCCGCGCACCTGCCCATATGCCTGTCATGACGGATGACGCTACCCGCCCTCACCTGCCGGTCCTCTCGCCGCTCCGCCGCACGGCGGAGGCGATACCGCCGCCAGGAGGAGGTCGGGCGCGCGGCCGCACGGGAGTCTTGAGACGTGACGACGATCAGCACCGCGCCCCCGGCCCCCCACCGCACCGAACGCCCCGTTCCCCGGTGGGCAGTCCGCATCGCCCATGCCATTCCCCTCCTCCTGCTCCCGCAGTGCCTCTGGCGGCTCCCGTTCGCGCTCCGCTTCGAGATGGGGCTCGACCAGCCCGGGAGCATGCCCAACTACTGGATCTCCGTCCCCTACGTTCTGACCCTGAGCGTGATGACCGAGCTCCTGGCCCTGCTCTCCTTCGGGCTGGTGCGCGGCTGGGGCGAGGTCGTCCCCGCGTGGGTCCCGCGCATCGGCGGGAGGCGGATCCCGCGGTACGCGGCCGTCATCCCGGCCGTGATCGGCGGGATCGGCGTAACGGCGTTCTGGCTGCCGACGCTGCTCGCGTGGTGCGGGATCGGGAGCGGTACCGGCTATGACAGCACGGGGTGGATGATCCTGGCCCGGGTCTGCATCGCCCCGGGCATGCTGTGGGGGCCGCTGCTGCTGCTCCTCACCTGGGCCTACTGGCGCCGTCGCCGGCCCCAGGGTTGAGCGGCCCGGCCCGGCCCGGCCCGGCCCGGACTGGCCCGGACTGGCCCGGGCTGGCTGCGGGGGCCCGGCCCGGCCGGGTCTCACACCGGCGGCCGCGGGTCGTACTGGAAGCCCCGCCGCACCCGCCGCACCCGCCGCACCCGGCGGGTGCGGCGGGTGGACGAGGTCAAGGGCTCTGTCGATCTCCGCGGGATGCCGGCGGAGGTGATGACGTCGCCCCGCCCCGCCCCGCCACCTGATCTGATCAGGTGGCCCCGGCCTCCAACCTCTCGGCGAGCGCACAGAGTTCGTCCTCGACGTCGTCCCAGTCCGGTCGTGCCTCCAGAGGTTGTCCGCCACCTCGCGCAACAGGACGGGCCCACCGGACCGTTGCAGCAGCACCAGCCGACAGGCGAGCTTCCGGATCCACACCGGCAGGTGGCCGCCGGCCAGGTGTGAGTGTGTGCCAGCGCGCACAGCATGGCCAGACGAAGTAGCGCTCTTCAAACGGTTGACGCACGGTTCCACCGCGTTGCGTCTCCTGTGGAGGGACCAGTCGATGGCTGGCGGACGGGCGTCTTGGCTGGTGCGCCGGAGGTGGTTGTGGGGCTGGTCGGACCGTTCGGGATGGTGTGGCGGATGCCGCGCTGTCGGAGCCAGGCCGATGCGACCGGGCGGCGGCCGGGGCGGGGGCGTGGCGGCGTTGTTCGCCGGCGACTCGGGCATGGGCAAGCCGATGTCGGCGGAGGTCCTCGCGGCGGACCTGGGCCTGGACCGGTACACGGTGAACCTTGCGGCGGTCATCGACAAGTACCTGCGCCGTCAGGGCTTCGCTCCGCATGCCTCCTCGCATGAACGGAAAACGGCCCTGATCATCTCGCTTTCCTCTTCGCTTCTCGCGAGGTCACTCTCATGCCAGATCCCGGCATCGCGCTCCGGATTGATCCAACGTGACTGCCTTTCGAGGAGTGCAGCCGCCCGCTTCCCGTTCTTGCCCGGGAGAAGTCTCAAACGTTCAGGAGCAGTGCGCATGACACAGGGGTAACACGACACTCTGATGTACTGACTTCCCTCAGGCAGAGAAACTCCCTTGAGGTCCAGCCCGCGAAACTCCACGAAACGGAGCATGCATGCCGACATGTCCACTCGATCCATAGGGTTCGGCTCGACCGAGTCACTCCTCGGTGGCAGAAACCAGAAGATTGTCCCGTTCAAATCTCCCGCGAAACGGCATTTCGTAAAATGGGCGGACCGGAAATCGAGACCGTCCACATCTGCACCGCTGAAGTCACAGCCCTCAAATTGCGAATAACTGAAGAAGGAAGTCTTGAGGTCGGCCCGACTGAGGTCGACACGCCTGAACGCAGTGACCTTCCCTTCGTTCCATGTGCCGAGATGGCAATCCTGAAGGATAGCCCCCTCGAAAGACGTGTCCGTGACGCGGAGATTCCACGCCCTCCAATCTTTGCATCGCGCATCAGTGAATCGACAGTCCTCGATGCGAGAGTCCATAAACCTAAAATCGGCCAGCACGCCACCCGAGAAGTCGATCCCCTTCCACTCGCAGGCGCGCACCTCTCGAAGTTCCGACACCTCCTCCACGGCAAGGCCACCGGCACTCACGCCCGCAAGCGACCCCGGTCCGCCACCGATCCGTATACCCCGAAGATCCAACCGTCCGTCATGCCGAGGCAAAGGCAACGCATCAAGCTCGCCGTCAGGATCCAGCAGAGCCGACAATGCCCAGCGGGCAAGCTCCTCACCTTCCGGTGTCAACCACCGATCAACCATCTCCTGACGCCCCGTCATCCTTCTCCTGCTCCTTTCTTTGATCCACTTCCCGCCGATTCCGACGCGGCGGGGGCATGCGTGGCCATCGTCCGCTTCTTCGCCGCCACGTCTGCACCGACGCGGCGGAAGCCCGGGGCCACGGACGCCGGCGTCTTCACCGGGGCCGTGCAGCGCTGGGCGACGAGCCGGGCCGGCTTGAAGCCACGGCGCGGCCCCGCGCCCCCCACGACAAGACTTCCGAGTCCTACAGGCGGCCGCCACCGTCGCATCACTCCTGATGCAGGCGTGGCAACTGAAGACAACTCCTAGCCCGCCACCCGCTCCGCCAGGAACTCCTCCCACGTCCGCACGCCCGTCGCAGCCCCCTCCAGGGACAGGTTCTCCGCGGCGCGGTACGCCTGCCCGGCCTTCCCCGGCATCCGGACCGGCATCATCAGGCGGTGCTTGCCCCGCGCGGCGAGGTAGCCGCGGCTGAGCTCGCCCATGCCGTACACCTTCGGTCCGGCCAGGTCGGGCACCAGGCCAGCGGGTTCGGCGAGGGTCAGTTCGACGAGGCGCTCGGCGACCTCGCGCACGTCGACGGGCTGCATCCGGAGGCCGCCCGGGACGGGGACCACGGGCATCTTGGACATCGTGCGCACCGCTTTCAGGACCAGGTCGTGGAACTGGGCCGCCCGGAGGGTGGTCCATGGGATCCCGGACTCGGCCACGGCCTGCTCGGCGCCCAGCTTGGACCGGAAGTAGCCGAGCGGGACCTTGTCCGCCCCGATGACCGAGATGTGGACGAAGTGCCGCACGCCGGCCTGCCGGGCGGCTCGTACGAGGGTGCGGGTCGCCTCGTCGTCGCCTTTGGGCCCGCCCGCGAGGTGCAGGACGGTCTCGACGCCGTCGAGGGCCGCGACGAGTGCCCGGCCCGCGTCGTCGTCCTTGAGGAGGTCGCAGGCCACGTACTCGACGCCGTCCGCCGTCTCGCGGGCGTTCCGGCTGAGGACGCGTACGTCGCGGCCGGCCTCCCGCAGGAGGGGGACGACGTGGGTGCCCAGCGTGCCCGTGCCGCCGGTGACGAGGATGGGGGACGTCATGACTGCTCCTGTTGGTCGGGGTCCGGTCGCGTCGGCCGGTTGTGGTGATCTACTTCTCTGACCCGCCCCGAGGAAGGAATGTGACAGGTGGACGAGGACGAATTTCTGGCCGCCCGTTTCGAGGAGCACCGGAGCCATCTGCGGGCGGTCGCCTACCGCATGCTGGGCTCGGTGGCCGAGGCCGACGACGCCGTCCAGGAAGCCTGGCTGCGCCTGAGCCGTACCGACGTCAGCGAGGTGGAGAACCTCGGCGGCTGGCTGACGACCGTCGTCGCGCGCCTCTGCCTGAACGGGCTGCGGTCACGGGAGCAGCGCCGCGAGGACCCCCTCGACGTGCCGATACCCGACCCGATCGTCAGGCGGGAAGGGGTGGTCGACCCCGAGCAGGAGGTGCTGCTGGCCGACTCGGTCGGGCTGGCGCTGATGGTGGTACTGGAGTCGCTGTCCCCCGCCGAGCGGCTGGCGTTCGTCCTGCACGACATGTTCGCCGTGCCCTTCGACGAGATCGCCCCGCTGATCGAACGCACCTCGGCCGCCACCCGGCAGCTCGCCAGCCGGGCCCGCCGCCGCGTCCAGGGTCAGGCACCGACGCCCGACCACGACCTCGCCCACCAGCGCAAGGCCGTCGACGCGTTCTTCGCCGCGGCGCGCGACGGCGACTTCGACGCCCTGGTCGCCGTTCTGCACCCCGACGTCGTCCTGCGCTCCGACGGCGGCGTCGGCCGCGCCCGCCGGACGGCTGTCCTCCACAGCGCGCGGACCGTGGCGTCGCAGGCGGTCACCTTCTCGAAGCTCTCCCCGTTCGTCCGCCCGGCGCTGGTCAACGGCGCGGCCGGCGTCGTGGTCGCCGTGAACGGGCGTCCGATGTCCGTCATGGCCTTCACGGTCACCGACGGGCTGATCGTCGCCATCGACGTGCTCATGGACGCGGACCGCCTCGGCCGCCTCGACCTCGCGGGTCTGGAGAAGGTTGATGGGGGCAGCAGGGACCGTAGTTGACGGAGGGTCAGGGGACCGGGTTCGGCAGCCGCGTCCACAGCGCGGCCCCGCCCCCCGCCTCCAGCCGCATCAGGGTGAGTGCCTTCGCGGGCAGCGGCTCGGTGCGCAGGGCCCGGACCTCGGGCGTCAGGGGGAGGTCCCGGGTGGCCGCGTCCAGGACGGCGCCCAGGGTCGCCGCGTCCCCGGCCGCCGGCCCCAGGGCGCCGGTGACCAGGCAGCCGACGACCTGGCGGCGGAGCGCGGCCGGGTCGTCGTTCAGCAGGCGGCCGGTCACGTCCGGGGGCGGGACGCGGTGGCGGGCCAGCCGGGCCGGGCTGACGCGGATGTCGGCGAGGTCGCGGTAGACGAGGCGCCGGGCCCGGCCGTCGGGGCCGACGACGGCGAGGAGGTTCTGGCCGTGCGCCTCCAGGGCCACCCCGAGATCGAGCAGGTCCAGACAGACGCCGATGGCCAGCCGTGCGAACTCCACGCACCGGGAGAATCGTTCCTGCGGCCCGTAGGGGGCGAGCAGCGCGGGCAGGGCGGCCACCGGAACGACCTGTTCCCCGGCCGCCGCGTCCGCGTACGCGTACGGCGACTCGCGCAGCATCGCCGCCAGGTCCGGCGTCCCCGCCCCCGCGGCAGCCAGCGTGCGCGCGATGTGCAGACGGCCGCCGAGGCGGTCGGCGACGCGGGCGACGAAGTCGGACGTGGCGAGGGCGTGAGTGACGGAGTACGCCGAGATGTCCCGCACGGCTGACGTGAGTTGCGCGCTCACCGCCGTCTTGATGTGAACGCCCCGCCCCACCCCGGGTACGTCGAGCGTGCGCAGGGACAGCAGGGGGTGGGCGGACGGACCGTCCCGGAGCGGCCGGTCCGGCAGGACGTGCTCGGCCTGCCACGGGTGGACGGGTATCAGCAGCGCGCCCCCGTCCCGCAGCCCGCGCGGCCACGCCCCCGCCACCGCCGTACCCTCCACCGCGGCCAGCCGCAGCCCCACCACCGGCCGGTGCTCCGGCGCGTACGCCAGCTGCTCGGCGGCCGAGAAGCCGGGCCGGGAACGGCAGTTGGGATGGTACGGATGGCCGTCGGTGGCCCGCTGCTCCCACTCCCACGGGTGTTGTGGCGGCCCGACGGGCCATGGGGGAGCCGTCCGTGACAGGGCCAACGACGCGACGCTGTGGTCGAGTTCGGCGGCGAACCGCCCGCCCCCCGGCACTCCCAGCGCCGCCAGCAGCTCCGCCGGGTGGTCGTACGGCGAACCGTCCAGGTCGAGCCCGGTCACCGAGGCCGACGTCGCCCAGGGGTCGGAGGGCGGCCCGTGCAGGCGGCGGCCGTCGGCGAGGCGCAGGGTCAGGCCCTCACGGTCGGCCGTGCGGGCCGCGATCCAGGGCAGCGGCTCGTGGACGAACCCGCGCCAGAGCCGGGTCAGCACCGCGGCCCGGGCGCCCGGGAGCGCGGCGGTGTACGCCGGCACCAAGGCGGGGCGGACGGCTTCCAGTTCGGCGGCGAGGGCCCGCTCGGCGGTGGTACGGCACACGCGCATGTCCTACCGCAGGGGAACACCCTCCACACATACTGATGGTCGATGAATGCATTCACCAGGGCCGCTGACGCGCTGGCCACGACGCCGCTGCTCAACTGCCTGCTCCGCGAGGCCGCCGATCCGGCCGCCGATCCGGCCGCCGATCCGGCCGCCGATCCGGCCGCCGATCCGGCCGGGGAACTGGCCCGGGAACTGACCGGGGAGCCGGCCGCCGGACGCGCCGTCCACCGGCTGCGCGTCAGCGGCCGGCTGCTCCGCGTCCGCCCCGGCCACCGCCCCACCGATCCCGAACTGTGGACCGGCCGCACCTGGCGTCCCCTGCGTCACGCGGGACTCGTCGATCTCGCCGTCGAGGAGATGCACGCCGCCACCGGACTGCCCAACCCCGCCCTGCCCGGCGAGATGGCCGACAGCCGCGCCGCGGTCGAGGCCGTCCTCGCCGCCCGCGCCCGGGCGGCACCGCCCGACGACCCCTGGATGCGGTCCGAACAGGCGCTGGTCATGGGCCATCCCTTCCACCCCGCGCCCAAGGCGCGCAGCGGCGGCGGTCCGCCCGCCGCCTGGCTGCGCTACGCGCCGGAGGCGTACGCCCGGTTCCCGCTCGTCCTGCTGGGCGTGCGCGAGGACGCGGTCGTCGAGGACGGCGACACCCGCGCCCTGGACGCCCTGGGCGAGGCCCCGCCCGGCTACCGCCTGCTCCCCGCCCACCCGTGGCAGTTCGAACTGACCTGCCGAATACCGGAGATGCGCACCGCCTTCGCCGACGGCCGCCTCGTCCGGCTGGGCACCACGCCCCTCCCGGCCCGGCCGACGGCCTCGGTGCGCACGGTGCACGTACCGGGGAACGGTTCCCCGGCCGCCACCGATCTCTTCCTGAAGTTCAGCCTGGAAGTCCAGATCACCAACGACGTCCGCCGTATGCGCCGCCACGAACTCCACCACGTCCGCCGCACTGACCCGCTGGTCACCGCCGCCTTCGCCGCCCTGGACGGCCCGGCCGCCTGGCTCAGCGAGCGCGGGTACCGCACGGTCGACGGCCTCTTCGAGACCTGCGCCGTCCTCGTCCGGGACGGTCTGACCCGCCACCTCGTCCCCGGCTCCACCGCCGTCCTGGCCGCCGCGCTCGCCGAGGGCTTCGACGGCAACCCCCTCGACCGGATCACCGATCCGCTGCCCTGGTGGACGGCGTACGTACGGTGCGTCGTCCCGCCCGTCCTGGAGGCGTTCGCCCGGTTCGGCGTTGTCGTGGAGTGCCACCTCCAGAACACCCTGGTCGCCGTGGACGCACAGGGCACACCCGTCCAGGCCGTGTTCCGCGACGCGGAAGGGGCCAAGGTCGTCCCCGACATGCCCCGCGCGGCCGCCTGGCGCCGTCTTGTCTACTGCCTCGTCGTCAACAACCTCACGGAGGTCTCGGGCGCCCTCGCCCACCGCTTCCCCTGGGCCGCCCCCGCCCTGTGGGCCGTGGCGCGGGAGGAGTTCGAACGGTACGAGGGGCTCCCGGCCCTCCCGGAGACCGGCGGCCTGCTCGCCTCGCCCACCCTTCCCGGCAAGGCCAACCTGCTCTCCCGCTGGATCGGCGCCGACGGCACCGACCCCCGCTACCTCCCCGTCCCCAACCCCCTCGCCGACCACTCCCGCACCGCACCCGACCCACCGGGGGTCCCGACGGTCTGACCCTGCCCGGGTGTTGAGCTTGTGGGCTTGTGGGCGCTCGCGAGGTTTGTGGGTGCTCAGCTCGCCGCGAGCGCTTCCCGCCACACCGGGCTGTCCACGTAGTGGTTGTCGAAGCGCTCCGACGAGTCCTTGATCTCCTGCGGGCTCGCCTCACCGCGCATCACCCGGCCCAGCAGCCGCAGGTAGTCGAAGCGCGCCATACCGGGCGTGAACGCGAACAGGACGTCCGCCTCGTGCCCGGGAGCGGCGGCGAAGGCGTGCGGGGTGTTCGGCGGGACGAGCAGGAAGTCCCCGGCGTTCAGCACCGTGATGTCCTCGTTCACCAGCACGCGCAGCGAGCCGTCGATGACGTAGAACATCTCGGCCGCACGGGTGTGGAAGTGCGCCGGTGCGCCGACGGCGCCCTTGGCGAAGGTGGAGCGGTAGCTCGTGAGCAGACCGCCGGTCGTGTCGGAGTCGGCCAGCAGGGGCATGACGCTGCTGGGGTCACTCGCGGTCTCGGCCTCGGCGGCACGGGTGAGCAGGGGGGTGAAGTCGGTGTTGTCGCTGGTCATGTGCGGTGCTCTCCCTGGTGCTGCGGTGCGTCTGCCTTGTTGTGAGTACCACTCTATGAGGTGGAAAGACCTGGAGGAGGGTGCAATTCCGTAACGGAATCGTGGGTCAATCTGCAAGGGTCGCGGCGTGGGTGCGCGCAGCGTGGGCGCGGGAGGCGTGGGCGCGAGGTGGGCGCGAGGTGGGTCCGGTGTGGCTCCGTTGTGACTCCGTTGTGGTGGATGAGGGCGCCCGTCCGCCCGGAATGCCCCTTTTTTGCGCCCCGATTGACCGGTTCGAGGTCCCGCCGGTAGTGCTCCAGGATTGAACGCCAAGGGCACTGGCAGAGTTCAGAGCGGGCAGCGGGCAGCGGGCAGCGGGCGGCGGGCAGCGGTGAGCGAGGGGCGGGCAGCGGTGAGCGAGGGGCCTCGAAAGACTCGGCGCCGCCACCCCTAAGGGCAAGCACGGCGGCCGGCCAGCCGGCCGGACGTCGTCGGCCGGCCGCCGTCAGGTGGTGGTCCGGGCGGGAACGCCCGGCGGTCAGGCGAGGGCGAGTGGCCCGCCGGCCAGGTACGCCGCCAGCGGGCCGGTCATCGGCTTCCGTGCCGCCGGATGCCGCTCCAGTGCGTTGGCGCGGTCGGCGAGCCGGGCGACCTCGTCGGAGGCCGTGGTGCCGAGGCCGCCGAGGAGTTCGACCGTGCGCGGGACGATTCGGGAGAGGGCGTCCTGCACGCTGTACCGGACGTACAGGGCGTGGGCGAGCGTGGATTCGTCCGGGCCGTCGTCGTCGAGGTGGCGGGCGATGCCCTCCGCGGCCGACATCGCGCCCTCGACCTCCACCAGCAGCCCGACCCGCTCGGACTCGGGCACCCGGTCGTCCCGCAGCACCCGCTCGACCAGCGCGGAGGCGGCCCCGAGGCACCCGCCCGTGGCCAGCAACTGGAACCAGGCGAAACCCGCGGTCAGCGGATCCGGCCGCCCGTCGGCGGCCGAGGCCGTCACCACCAGCTCCGGGGCCACCAGGACATCGTCCAGGGTGACCCGCTCGTCGTCCGTCCCCGCCCCGTCGACGCTCACCCCCTCGCTCTCCGCCGGTACCAGCGCCACCGCCGGTTCCTCGCCCGGGCCGCCGTCCGTCCGGGGCGTCATCACGCCGACGACGAGCAGATCCATCGCCCCGGCCAGGCCGCACGTGCGCGTCACCCCGCCGATCCGCAGCCCGTCGGCCCCCACCGTCGCGGTCGTCACAGGGGCGAGGATCCCGGCACCGGGACGCTCCTCGGCGAAGCCGAACGCCACAAGGCGGTTGTCGGCGGCCACCCCCTCGACCAGCATCCACTCCGGGTCACGGTCGCCGGTGACCTGAGCGAGCAGGGCGGCCGTTGAGAAGTGGTGCAGGGCACTGGCCGCGGCCAGCCACGGCGCCCTGGCGCCCAGCGCGCGCTGTACCCGCAGAGCCTCCACGGCGGTGGCCCCCAGCCCCCGACGGGCGGCCGGCACCAGCAGCCCGGGGCAGCCGCTGTCGCGGAAGAGTACGAGGCCCGGACCGTCCGCGCCCTCCAGTTCCGCGAGCGGCACCGCCCGCAGGCTCTCGTCCAACCCTGGTAACAGCCGTGCCACAACGGCGCGTTCGCGCTCCAGGAAACGCATGTCCTCCCCCACCCCCTGCGGGCCGGGCGGCCCCGGAAGGCAATGTACTCGGGCTCAACCGGCGGGGTGCCCGGTTCCGTCCGTACCCGCGCCGGGCCGCCGCCGGATGCGCCCTTGGCGTTCAAACCTGGAGCAATACCGGTGGGACCCCAGAGTCTCGGCCGGGAGAGCCTGATCGCCCAGCCATCGGTCACGGTCAGGCTGACGGCCGACCGTCAGCGGCCCACTTCCGGTCACCGGTCACCTCACGTGCGACGCGTCGCCACCGCACCTCTCCGCCCGGCAGCGGCCAGGCCCAGGTGCGCCGTGGCGCCGTGGGCAGTTCCCGGAGGCGGCGGGCAAGGGACGGTCCCGCGACGGCGGCGCCGTCCGGGACCGCGGAGCCATGGACGGCGCGGAGCCCGGCGAAGCGGGCCAGTTCGGCCTCGTAATCGTGCACTGCCAGCCGGGTGCCCGCGGCCACCTCGTCGCTCGGTGCGGTGCGATGCAGCTGCAGCAGCGGCGGTACGGCCGACTCGGAGATCGACGCGGCGAGCCGCGCGTGACCGTCCAGGATCAGATGGCAGTCCAGGCCGCTGACCCACCACAACAGGACGGGCGGAAGCACACCGTCGTGGACTTGCTTGCGGTACGCCTTGACGCGGGCGTCGCCCACGTCGGGCATCCGCCGCAACGGAAGGATCTCCCACGAGCCGGAATGCTCGAACCAGTCGATGTATCCGTCCGGATGACCTTCGACGAGCAGGGAGGTCCAGTACTCGGACGGCGGCAGGCGGTTGTAGTTCCAGCGGAGAAGCGGGCTCTCTTGTGAGAGCAGCCATCGGCCGTCGTGCAGACGGCTGCCTGGTGAATCGAGCAGGTGCTGCGCGAAGCGGTAGGCCCAGCGGTCCGGGTGGCCGGCCAGAGCCCGTGCCGTCCCGGCACGCAACGGCGGGATGACGGAGCGGTACGCGTCAGTGCGCCAGAACTCGACGCCGCACTGGTCCTCGTCGACAGCGGCAAGGAGCACCGGCCGCGACTGCTGGGCGAGAAGCAGCCGCCGCTCGGCGCTGAACAGGCACAGGTCCGGTTGGCGGCGCGACTCCACATCCAGGGACAAGCCCGTCCACGTGCCGTCGTCCCGAGTGATGTCCGTGCGCCGCATGCCGAGACGATAGAGGGTGCTCGCGGTCGACCGCGCAGTTGTTTCCGGGAGCACCCAGGCGCTCCGTCCTGCGTACGGGGCGTCGGCCGGGGCCCCGCCCACCGGATTGCAGGCTTTTGCCTCGGGAACCGGTGGTGTCGTCGGCGCCGTTCAGGCCGGAGTCGAACTGCCGCATGCTGCACGTCGCGGTGTCCACACCGGTCCCGAAGAGCTGCTTGTTGAGCTGCTGCGGGCCGTCATTGAACGCGTTGCCGTCGGTGTGGGCCGGCACCGCGCCGGAGCAGGACCCCGTGTCCACGGCGGCGGTACCTGCCGTGGCCCGGCCCGTGGCGCCGGTCGGCAGCGCGCCTCCCGCGGCGAGGGCCACCGCACGCGTGGACTTCTTCGTGATCCTCATCCCATCTCCCGGATGCGGCCCGGCATCACCCGCCGGGCAGGTTGCCCCGGAGACAGGTCGGGCCGGTCGTGGTAACGGCATGCAATTCAACGCCGTCGGGCCGCAGTCCGGTTGTCGCGGAGGGTGCTTCGCAGGTCCTGGAGGAGGTTGGCGAAGGCTGCGGCGGCCTCCGGGTCCTCAGAGGCCTCCGGGGTCTCCGGGGTGGTGTGGGTGGACGGGTCCACGCCCCGGCAGACGCGGCACAGTCCGCCGGGGAGCGCCGCCGGGGGCCCCGGGGTGCGGCAGTCCGTGCACTCCATGATCCGACGGGGTACGGGCGCGGGCGCCGCCTCCAGTACCGGCTCCGGCGGCAGCTTGTCGACCAGCCGCCTGCGCGCGAACGCCCCCGGACTGTGGACGCCCGGCGGCAGCCCCCGCGTGAGCTCCCGGACGATCTCCTGGGCCGACACCCGCCGCGCCAGCCACTCGGCGGCCAGCGGCTCCAGGGCCGCGCACTCCGCCGCCGAGAGCGTCATCCGGGGGTCGGTGCGGCCCACCGAGGCCAGCGCCTCGTACGCGGGCGAGCGCCTCGTCGGCGCGGTGCGCCGGGGGTGACGGGCGGGGGACGGGGCGGGTACGGCCGGGGGGCGCGGGGCCGGGTCCTCCTCCGGCTCGGGGGCCGGGGCCGGGGCCGGGGTCGGTTCCGGCTCTGGCTCCGGTGTCGGTTCCGGCTCGGGCTGCGGCTCCGGCTGCGGCTCCGGTGTCGGTTCCGGGTGGGAGGTTGACGCATCGGGGGCCTGTGGGACGTCCTCCGCCAGGAACGCCGACCACCACGCGTCGTCCCGCGCCGTCCGCGAGAAGAACGTCCGCGACACCCACTGCGTCCGCTCCTCGCTGACCCGCTCCCGGAATCGCCGCAGGTGACCCGCCTCGGAGAGGTGGTTCAGCGCCTTGCCCACCGCCTGCTGGCCGTAGCCCGCGATGCTCTTCGCCAGCGTCTTGACGTCCATGGCCGCGCCCTCGGGCAGCCGGTCCACGTACGCGGCGATCGCCGCCTCGCGGGCGGGCAGGTGGGCGAAGTCCGTTCGAGAGCGGGGCGCTTGATCGGGTGCGAAACGCTTTCCGTACCCGGGAGCGGCCATGTGCGGCGCGGGCGGGCAGGGGGCAGCGGTAAGGTGAGCGGCAGCCATGAAGATCCTTGGTCGATCTTGGTGGTCAGACCCCCGCTCGGTGCGCTAACACCGGCCGGGGGTCGCTTTGTTGCTGCGCACGCTACACGGCGCTGGCGCGCCGTGGCGACTCGATCACAAATGGTCATTTTCGCGTGCGCATACGCGAGTTGGGAGGGTGGGTGGGTTTTCACCCACCACCCATTCCTTGGAAAGAGCGCTCGGGTCTCGGCGCCCGGATCCCGAGTCTCAGGTGGCGGACTCGGAGGGTATGGCGGCTATGAAGGTGGCCCAGGCGGGCCCGTCGAATGCGAGTTGGGGATCAGGGCCGAGCTTCGAGTCCCGGACGTGGATCGCGTGCGGGAGGCGCGACGCCTCCAGGCAGTTGTTCCCCGATCCGGTGCTGTAACTCGATTTGAACCACGTTGAATCGTTCACAGTTCGTCAGCCAACTTCCTGATGAAGTGCGCGGATTCCTCCGCGCTCAGCGCCTGCATGCGGAGCCGCCCGAGGCACTGCACGAACGAGCTGACCGTGCCCGGGTTGCTGTGCAACACCTGGGTGTTCAAGCCTTCAACATAGGCCAGTTGTTGGTGCTCTGCTGACTCCACTACCAGCAAAGGACCGGTGAGGGCAATGGAGAGCACCCGGTCTGCGGGCAGGATCTGGACGGAGACGTTGGGCCGGTCGGCCGCTTCCAGTAGGTGCTGCAGCTGTCGCTTCATGCCCTCGCGGCCGGCGACCCCGGAGCGCAGGGCCGCCTCGTAGATGATGAAGCTGAACAGTGCGTACGGCTTGGCGGCCAGCTTCTCCTGGCGCTTCAGCCGCCGCGCCACGCGCAGCTCGACCTCGTCGTCCTCCACGGGCGGCCAGTGGGTCGAGATCAGTGCTCTTGTGTATTCCTCGGTCTGCAGCAGTCCGGGAATGAGGAGCGGTTCGTATGAGGACAGGGAGATGGCCTCGGCCTCGGCGTCCAGGAACTCCTGCAGGTGGGTGCTCTGCTCCTCGGGGTTGAGATAGCCCAGCGCGGCGAGCAGCAACCCGCCCGCCCCACACATGTCATCCGCCACCTGGAGAAGCCTGGGCGTCGGCCTCCGCCGCCCCTGTTCCATGGACTTGACGGTTTCGAGTTCGTAGCCCGCTTCGCGGGCCAGTTCCTCGCGGCTGACGCCCGCTCGGAACCGCCACAGCTTGACCTGGTTGCCGCAGTACCGCCAGTTCGGTGGCAATTGTGCGCCGGCTGCCATGACCCGCACCCCTCCCGGTGGCCGACCAAGGGGTGACCCACACCCCCGTCCCTAAATCGTGGCTTCCGAGAGTAGGGGGCCGTGACCAGGGTGGAACCGTGAGTAACCAAAACTCCCCGCTCCCGGGTGACGCCGTGGCCACACCCGACCAGGAACCGTTCTGCCTGACCTGTGCCGTACTGACCGTGGAACGGGCCGCCGCGTGGCGGCTCGGGGACGTCCGGGCGACGCAGCGGGCACTCAACACGCTGGCGAGACACCGGCTGGACGCGCACCGGCCGGAGCTGGAGGTGCATGGCAGGGCGGAGGGATGAGTGAGGGCTGTGCGCACCCGGAGGCGGGATGGGCGGTGGCGGACGGCGTCGCGACGTGCGGTGGGTGCGGGCTGCGGCGCGTCGTGGACTACCGGGCGCTGGGCCCGGCGGTGGAGCCGCCGGACGGCCGGGCGCCGCGGTGCCCGCCGCGCCCGTGCTGTCGCCGGACCGGGCCGGGGGCGCTCAGAGGCGCTTCTCCAGGAGGGTGACCGCGTAGGGGCTGCCGCGGGAGATCTCCCGGCACATGGTGCCCGGGACGGGCGCCTGACCAGCCTGGGCGACGCTGTCGCCCGCTACGGCCGGAGGCCGGGCGGCGGCCGCTGCGCGAGCCATCGGTCGGTGACGGTGAGGGCGGGCTACGGGTTCTGCACGGGTGGCCGCACGGGGTGCGGTCCGGAAAACCGTTCGCGGTCCCAGGGCACTGAGCCGAGACTGATGGGTCGATCACATCGGACAGGACGGCGTGGGACCGTTCGACGGCTTCGGGGTACGCCTCGTGCTCGGCGTGCTCGGCGAGCGCGGTGAGTTCGGCGGCGTCGCGGCCGGGCCGCTTCACCTCGTACACCGTCAGGGCGACCCGGCAGTGCGGGGCGTGCGCCTTGATCTCCCGCGCGGCTGCGAGCGCCCGCTCGAACTGCGAGCGCACCCGGACACGGGTGCTGGTCTTCTCGCTGAAGACCTTGTCCAGGGGGATGCCGTGTGTGGTGCGGGCGTCGAGCTGGGAGTCGAGTTTCCTGGGGCAGGTGTGAGCAGCGGGCGTTGCTGATGCGAATGTCCGCTCCCGGGGTGTCCTCGCCGAAGGGCATGCAACTGAACGTCTGCCTAAGGGCTGTCCCGTGACTGACCTTTGGCACGAGAGGGGTCGGCTGAGACCGGATCCTGGGTCCCACCCTTTGGAAGAGGCGCCGACCTCGGTTCGCCCCTGTGACCGCACGACACAGCAGCGGATGGCAGGGGCCGTCCTCCCGGCAACGTGTGGATCCACCCGCCCGGGGAGATGAGCAGGGCCCCTGTTATCGTGCGCCGATGTCAACGATCAAGCAGTTCCAAGTGACCTTCGACTGCGCGGAACCTGCTCGCCTCGCCGCCTTCTGGTGCGAGGTGCTGGGGTACGTCGTACCGACAGTCCCGGAGGGCTTTGCCACGTGGGAGGAGTACCACCACTCGCTGCCGCCTGAGGACGAGGTCTACTTCGCGTGCGCTGATCCCTCGGGTGTGGGCCCGCGCGTGCTCTTCCAGCGAGTTCCCGAAGGCAAGGTCGTCAAGAACCGGGTGCATCTTGATGTGCGGGTCGGCACAGGGCTCGTGGGTGACGAGCGCCTGGCCACTCTCGAGGCCGAATGCGCACGGCTGATGGCGCTCGGCGCGAAACACGTGCTGACGCAGCGCGCCGATGGCGTCAACGAGTCGTGCATCACGATGCAGGACATTGAGGGCAACGAGTTCTGCCTCGCCTGATTCTCCTCCGAGACTGCGAGGGGGGAGCCGTCTCCCGGGGACCTCTCAGGTCTCGTATGCGGCAGAAGCTATCCCGTGAGAGCAAGGTTGTGCAGTCGGGCGATGCCGAGCATGGCGTGTGGGACCCCGTCGCCCTTGAGACGGCAGTCGCGGAGGACCTTCCAGGTCTTCATGCGGGCGAAAACGTGCTCGACGCGGGCCCGGACCTGTTTGTACGAGCGATTGTGCTCGCGTTCAGCGGTGTTGTGGTCCCGGGCAGGCACCAGGGTGCCGTCGACTACCGGCACGGTGTCCTTGGCGAACCGGCGCCGAGGCCGGAATGCGATGAGCGGGCCGGCCTGGTCGATGATGCGGTTGGCCGCCGACTGCGAGATGCCGCACCATGGAACGAGTTGACGCATCGTCAGATACATGCGCCAGTAAGCGACTACCAACAGCACCCGGTCCTCCAGCGGCAGGCCCCACGGCCGCCCCTGGCCCGGGGAGCTGGCGCCCTCGCGGCGAGGCGCGGTCACCAACTGGCCGAGGACGCGCGGGCTCAGCCCGGTGAACGGGGCTGTCCAGGACGGTTCCGACGCCGTGATCACACCTGACACGATCTAGATCATTGCAGGGTGAGATCGTTTACGGGACAACCTCTATGCTCATCGCCCCGGGCGCCGTGTGGGAGGATCACCCGCCATGGACTTCGACTTTCGCGCGGAATTGGAAGAACTGGCCGAGGAAATCCGGCGAGATCCCCTGTTGGAACTGGTCGAATTCGAGGTGGGCGATCCCGTCCCCGAAGACACCATCAAGGCTGCGGAGGCCCGCTTCGGAACGCCCTTGCCGACGCAGCTGCGCCGGTTCTACCTCTCGCTCGGCAACGTCAACCTCTACTGGTGCTTCACATCAAGCCTCGACGAGGAGACCTGTCAACGCATAGCCAAACGGGACCCGTACATGATCTCGGACTCCGGGCTCTTCGACGGCGCCATCAGAATTGTGACGCTGGAGGACATGCTGTTCAATGAGGAGTTCACCATGCCTCAGCTTGAATGGGACGAAGGAGAGGAGCCGGAGTTCGACTTCGCCGGAACGGTCTACACCGACAATGAATTCAGTCGAATGGTGCGGCATTTCGACGCGGTCGACGACTATTGGGGGCCGCCGCCGGCGCCTCCTCGGACCTGATGGGCAAGTGACCAGCCACCCAGCCAGGGCACGAATCGAGAACCAACCCGGCCACTGATCACAGGTCGCCGCGGCCCGGCGTCGCCAGGCCGGCGCCTTCCGACTCTACGGGTCCGCGGCTGTTCGTCCTCACCGTCGTCGGACCCGTCGTCGTCGCGCGGGTCCCGCAGCCGCCGCAGCCTGCCAGGCGGAGCATGTCGCCCCAGTGGACGCGCATGCGGTCCAGGCGGATGGTGTGGTTCGAGGCCGGTTGAAACGGCCCGTAGTCGGCCGCGGTGTTCGTCCGCCACAACCTCGCGTCGGAGATGCCGGCGATCCGCGGGGGTGGGAGCGTGAACCGTCCGCCGTCTGCGGACGCGATCAGGTTGCCACCCCAGGCCCGCACGACGTCGATCTCCGCCTGGGCCTCGATGAACAGGCCGTTGCCCGCCGCGTTGTTCTCCGCCCGGAAGTAGCCCTGATCGACCTGAGCCAGCCGGGCCCCGGGTCAGCGCCACCACGCCCGGCCTGACGACCGGCGTCATCCCGACTTCCTTGACCAGCACGCTGCGGGTGCCCGTCCGGCAGCCGGTTGTCGGGAATCCGGGACGGCCGACGGGGGTGCGCGTTCGTGCAACCTGTCAGGGGGCGGTGACCTTGGTGGCGGCGAGCTCGATGTAGTCGATGAGGGAGTTGTTGACGGTGTGCGTCTTGGTCATGTTCTGGCGGCCTACTTGCAGGTTGTTGCCGGGCTCGGCGGGGGAGAGCAGGTAGGCGAGACCGCCGCTGATCTGGGACTCCTGCAGGTTCTTGTTGGTGTCGGCGCAGGCTGAGCCGACGGGGATCAGGGCGAACGCGCCGACGGCCAGGGCGAGGGCGGCGGTTCGGGTCAGGACGCTCATTCAGGCTTCTCCTTCAGGTGATGTTCGGGGCCGGATGGTCAGTGACGAGGGATAGGCCGATGCACGCGCCCGCCGGTCTCCGGTCCGCACGGCGGGCGCCCACAGGTGGCGAGACCGTGACCGTGGCCGCGCAAGTGCGCCAGGCCCGCCCATCGGATGGCTCAATCAACCTCAGACTTCGTTCACTTGGCTCTCTTCTTTAGCTCTTGCCTCCATGACTGGCCACGCTGGTTCCGTCGGATTGGCCCCAGTAGTCGATGAGGGAGTTGTTGGTGGTGTGAGCCTTGGCCATGTCCTGGTGAGCGATCTGCCCGCTCGCACCACTGCTGCTGCCGCCGACGAGCGACAGCACCGAAGCCGTCGGACCCTTTCGCATGGAGTCCTGCTGGTTCTTGTTGGTGTCCGCACTGGCGGCCATGACGGGGGTCAAGGCGGCCACCGTCACGGCGATAACGGCGGTGCGGGTCAGGAAGTTGGGCATCGGGGGCTGCACTCTTTCTCCGAACTTGCAGGGGGCGCGGCTGCAGGGCGAGGTCGCGCCGGGAGCCGGTAGGTCAGGGCAGCAGCCCGAGGAGGTCGGCGCGGAGGTAGTCGATCAGACCTGCGTTGGTGGTGCCCGTCTTGACCAGGCCCTGGTCGGCGACCTGGACGTTGTGGCAGCCGTCAGGATGCGCGCCGGGCGAGAACAGCACCACGTTGCACAGCACTTGGGAGGACTTCTCGGTGCTGGAGTTGGTGTCGGCGACAGCGGGCGCCGCCCCGGCCCCCGCCAGCAGGGTGGCTGCACAGAGCGCCATGGCGGCTTGTCTCAGTCCCGCCCCCGCGCCCGCGTGGACATACCGGTCGGGTGAGAAGCGCATGCACGTGCCTTTCCGAACAGGGAAGGAGTCCCGGCCCTTCCGAGGAATGCGTCCCCGGCCCAACGTGGGGCGAAGGCCGACCGATTCACCGGCGGCTGGAAGCCCCGCAGGCCAGGAGCTTCGCGGTGACGAGGAGAGAAGTACAGACGCATGGAAGGCAAGTCAAACCATCGGAACAACCGACCGGAAGGCTGTGGGCGACGGGTGTTCCCGACCCGGACAAGGAGGCGGGAGCCGTCGGCTTCAGGTGCTGGAGAACCGGCGGCAAACCAGCCGCCTCCGTTTCTTTGAGGTGAATTCCGCCCGGGCGGCACGACATTCCGTCAACCGCGAATCCCGGCCACCCGATCGAACTCTCTCGGCAACAAGCGCCGATATGCCCCTGACCAGGGGAACCGCGCTCCACGCCTCAAAGCCGCACCCCGTTGTCCTGTACCTGCCCGCGTACCGGGTGCACGCCGGTGGACCGAGAGGGGGACAGCAGTCCACGCACCGCCCACCACTACCCCTTCCAGGGGGCCGCACGGTGAGGGTCTCCCGGTGATGGTCGTATCGCCCGCTCCGGGCAAGCCGGCCAATGAGCACAAGATCTCCGACACCCACCTGAGATGGGTCACCGGACCGAGATCGGACGCCGGAAGCGCCGCCTGAGGAGCCGCTGGAGGGGAACCCCTCGGACGAACTCCCCGACGCCTAGGCGTCGTACTGGCAGATGCACTCGGTGGGGAGAGTGGTGCCCGTCTCGACACACGCAGCCAACACGCGCCGGATGGCAGTGGCAGCCGTCACCCCGGCTGCCCCGACCGGCTACTGGATGACCACTGAGCCCCCGGGCTTGCTGCGGTACCGGACCGAAACCCGCAGCAGCTGCGGCTACTTGGTGCGTTTCGGGAACCTCCACCCCCGACAGCATCGGGATGGCTGATGCGCCCCGGAAAAAAAATGGGTGGCCCAAAAGCGAGACCGAAGTTAGTGTCGCGGCCGCGGACATCGGAGAGTTGGACCGCCGTGCCCTCGCCACCCCGGGAGCCGTGATTGCGCAGGTCGGCCCGGACCAGCTTCCTCTTCCTACGCCGTGTGCCGACTGGACACTGCACGGCTGAGGAGTTCGTTGGCTTCGGTGGTGGAGATCTCCGAGGGCTCACCTGCCCTGGAGCGGCTGCTCGGACTCGTCGGCCGTCGCCCGGCGACAAGCTGGGCAACGGTGCATCAGGAGGGGGCAGATGACAGCACCGCAGCATGACCTCAACGACCTGAACGACCGGCTCATGGCAGCCGTGGCGTCCAAGGACTCCGACGCGGTACGGGCATGTCTGAGGGACGGCGCTGATCCGGACGCTCCGGGCCCCGACGGCCTCCCGGTGCTCTGCGCCGCCGTGGCCGGCTTCGACCACGAGACCGCCGATGCTCTGACGGAGGGCGGCGCAGACTCCGACGTCGAGCTGCCGGACGGCACGACACCGCTCCTGCGCGCTGTCGACCTGGGCTCCCCGGCGCTGGTCGGCGCCGTGCTCGGCAAGGACCCCCGGCTGCGGCTCTCCGCAGCCGACCGGAAGCGGCTGCTCGGCCTCGCCCGGCACTGGTACGAGACGGGGGAGGACGAGGAGCTGCGCCGCCGCACGGGGGCCGCGGGCCCGGCCACCCGGCGCCTGGTCAAGGACGACAACAAGTACACGGACATCGAGGAGGTCTCCCTCGGCGGGCTCACCGTCCGGGCGGGCCACAGCGGCGTTCTCACGGACCTGGAGCGGGAGTTCGGCATTCTGACGCCGGTGGCGGAGCTTGTGGCGCGAGCCGTCCCGTATCTGGACGATTTGCACGCCAACTGGTCCACCGCCCGCTACATCCTCGCCTCCCGCCATGATCCGGAGGACTGGCCCGCTCTGGCGGGCCTGCGCCACCACCCCGACCCCGTCCACCGCCGGTTTCTCGCCGGCGTCCTGTGGTCCCGGAACTCCTCGGGGGAGGTCTTCGACCGCCAGGACGCCGTGCGGGAAGCTGAGTTGGTGGCGGAATGGGTGCTCGACGAGCCGGACGGCGAGGTGCTCGCCAGCGTCTTGGACGTCTACACGGACTACGGCCACCCCGACGAAGGGGCCATCGGCCTCCGGTACGCCGACCACCCGGACCCGCGCGTCCGCCGTGAGGCGGTGTTCTGCCTGATCCAGCGCGAGACCCCGCCGAGCGAGGTCGTCGTCACCACCGTGCTCGCCCTGTCGCGCGACCCCGACTCGGGGGTTCGGGTCGCCGTCGCCGGGTATTTCGCCACCCGAGGCGATCTCACCCCGGTTGGCCGGGAGACCCTGCTCACCCTGATCCGGGACCCCGACCTCTGGGTCCGGGTCCGTGCGGCCGAGTCCCTCTCCGGCTCCCGCGACCGGACGGCCGCCGTCGCGGACGCCCTCGCTGCCCTTCTGGACGAGGAGGACCAGCTTGTGCGACTGGAGGCGGCCTACGCCCTCGCCATCCGCGACGACCCGCGTACCGAGTGGGCCTACGAACGCGTCGGCCCGCTCGGCCCCGACTTCGATCTGGACCACCGCGTGCACGCCCTCTCCGACTACCGCCGGCGCAACCGGCCCGACGGGATCTGACGGGCCCGCTCAATGCTTGAACAGCTGGGAGTGGCGGCCAGGAAGCGCCCGGCTCTGCGCTCCTCCACCGCCCACGACCTGGTCCCGAAGGTGCCCGCCGGTCCACTGCCCGGGATGTGCAACCCGGTTGGGCCGACTGGACGGCCCTTCCAACCTGAGAACACGATGACGAAGAAGGTCTTGTGAGCGACGAAGCGAGCGCCCTCCTCGGGGAGTTCAGCGCCCGGCTGGAGCACGACGACTGCTGGACGAACCCCCGGGGGTGCCACCGGAATACGAGCGCGACATGGGTTGAGCTCCGGTTCGGCTCACGGCAGACCGGTGCGCCGGCCCTGCGCTGCTGTAGGGGCGGGCTCGGGGTTTCCGGAAGCCGGCAGCCCTTCGGCGCGATGCCCAACGACCGGACGAGCTGAGCCAGTTCCTCGCGGAAGAGCTTGTCCGGGTTCATGGTCCGGGTGCGCAGGTGGCCGTAGATCTCCAGTGACACCAGGCCGTGCAGGTGGCCCCGGATGCGCAGGGCGAGGGCCACGGCGGCGGGCGGGAGGTCGGGGAGCGCCGGGCGGACCTTGTCGAGGAGGCCGGGGTCGAAGTCGGACCACTGGAAGTCGCCGCCCGTCCAGGGGTGTTCGGCGTGCGGCCAGGCGGTGGCCGCGAGGGCGGTGAGGCCGGTGCAGAGCCGCCGGGCGGCGTCCGGGGCGGCGCCGCCCTCGGGGGCGGTGCAGCCGGGTACGGGGTCGCCGTAGATGAGGCGGAAGCCGTCGGGGTGGGCCAGTGCCCAGCCCCGGAAGGTGCGTGCCCATACCTGGATCCGGTCGGCCGGATCAGCGGTGGGGACGGTGTCCCGGGCCGCGTCCAGAGCGTCGGCGAGCGAGGTGTGCACGTCGTTGATGAGCGTGGTGACCAGGTCGTCGCGGGTGGCGAAGCAGCCGTGGATGGCGTTGGCGGTCATGTCCGTCTCGCGGGCGATGGCGCGCAGCGTGATCGCGCCGGGCCCCCGGGGCCAGCAACTCGGTCCACCGGATACTGAACGCGACCGCGGACCGTCCGAGGACAGGTGCCCTTCAAGAAGACGGCAGCTCGGTGTTGAGCCTGCCGGCGGGCACGCGCTCGATGCGGGTCCAGCCCCTCCAGCCACGCCCCTGCAGGATCGCCAACAACCGTACGACGCCCGGTGATGACTCGACCAAGGTCGAGTCCAGCAGGTCGACGAACTGGTCGTCGAAGCCGTCGGCGCCCACCTCGCCGGCCTCCACGGCGCGAATCATCAGACGCTCCAGGATGTCGGCGACCTCGACGACCCGGGGATCGTCGGCCGGCCAGTCGAGTGCCCCGCTGAGAAGGCTGTAGAGCTTCACCATGTCGGGGTCGTCCAGCTCCTCGTGCTTCTTGGCGATCACGGAGTCGATCAGGTGCGGCACCTGGGCGGCGATCATGATCCAGGCATCCCGCTCCATCTCGATGTACCGCTCCTCGACGCCGAGACCGCGCACCCGGTCCAGGTAGTCCACGACGCTCCGGGGGAGCGCCAGGTGCTCTCCGGCGGCGAGCCGGGCGAGCCGTCCGCGCGTGTCCCGCAGCCGCCGTATCTCGGCACCCAGGTTCTTGTCGATCTCGTGGACGCCCTCGGCGAACTCCTCCGGGCCGGCGTCGAGGAGTTCCTGCACCCTGGCCAGCGGCACGCCGGCGTCGGCCAGGGTGCGGATCCGGATCAGGCGCACGACCGCGGCGGCGTCGTAGGTCCGGTACCCGGACCGGTCGCGTTCGGGCTCCGGCAGCAGCCCGATCCCGTGGTAGTGGCGTACAGCCCGCACCGTCACCCCGGCGTACGCCGCGAGTTGGCTGATCGTGAGCATGGGCTCAGCCTGCCTCAGGCGATCTTCCGGCGATAGGTGGCCATCGCGAAGAAGTACGCCACGACGAGGATGCCGGCGCACCACGCGAGTGCGGTCCAGATGTCGTCGCCGACCGGCTGCCGGGCGAGCAGGTCGCGGATCGTGTTGACGATCGACGTCACCGGCTGGTGCTCGGCGAACCAGCGCACCGGGCCGGGCATGGTCCCCGTGGGTACGAACGCCGAGCTGAGGAACGGCAGGAAGATGAGCGGGTAGGCGAACGCCCCCGCGCCCTCGACCGACGCCGCCGAGAGCCCGGGAATCACGGCGATCCAGGTCAGCGCCAGAGTGAACAGGAGCAGGATGCCGACGACCGCGAGCCATACCGGTGCTCCCGCCCCCGAGCGGAAGCCCATGAGCAGAGCGACGCCCACGACGATCACGAGCGAGATCAGGTTGGCGACCAGGGACGTGAGGACGTGTGCCCACAGCACGCCCGACCGTGCGATCGGCATGGACTGGAATCGCTCGAAGATCCCGCTCTTCAAGTCGGTGAACAGCCGGTACGCGGTGTAGGAGACGCCTGACACGATCGTGATGAGCAGGATGCCGGGCAGCATGTAGTTCACGTACGAGGCCGACCCTGTCTCGATCGCGCCGCCGAACACGTAGACGAACATCAGCATCATGGCGACCGGCGTGATGACGGTGGTGATGATGGTGTCCACGCTGCGTGTGACATGGAGCAGTGTCCGCTTCGTGAGAACAGCGGTGTCGCCGAGGAAGTACGCGGTCATCCTTGCCCCCTGGATTTCATGCCGGTGGCGACGCTCTTGCCGTCGCCCTCGTCGCCCTCGTCGCCCTCGTCGCCCTCGTCGNCCGTCGCCCTCGTCGCCCTCGTCGCCCTCGTCGCCCTCGTCGCCCTCGTCGCCCTCGTCGCCCTCGTCGCCCCCGCCGCCCCCGCCGCCTCCGCTGATGATCGCGAGGAAGATCTCCTCCAGGGTCGGCTGCTTCTCGACGTACTCGACCGTGGCGGGCGGGAAGAGCCGCTTGAGCTCGGTGAGGGTGCCGTTCACGATGATCCGGCCCTGGTGGAGGATCGCGATCCGGTCGGCCAGCTGCTCGGCCTCCTCCAGGTACTGCGTGGTGAGCAGCACCGTCGTTCCACAGCCGGCGAGCTCCTTGACCGCGTGCCACACCTCGATGCGCGCCTCGGGGTCGAGCCCGGTCGTCGGCTCGTCCAGGAAGATCACCGGCGAATTCCCGATGAGGCTCATCGCGATGTCCAGCCGGCGGCGCATCCCACCCGAATACGTCGACACTCTGCGCGCGCCCGCCTCGGTCAGCGAGAAACGGTCGAGCAGGTCGTCCGCGATCGCGCCGGGGTCCTTGAGATGGCGCAGCCTGGCGACAAGTACGAGGTTCTCCCGACCGCTGAGGATCCCGTCGACGGCCGCGAACTGCCCGGTGAGGCTGATGGACTCCCGCGCCTCCGCCGGTCGCGCGGCGACGTCGTAGCCGTTGACGCTCGCCGTCCCCGCGTCGGCCCTGAGGAGCGTGGCGAGGATCCGCACGGTCGTGGTCTTGCCCGACCCGTTGGAGCCGAGCAGGGCGAAGATGCTGCCCGGCGCCACGTCGAAGTCCACGCCGCGCAGCACTTCGAGCTTCCCGTACGACTTCTTGAGACCCTGCACGCGAATCGCCGGACCGGCGATCGATGGGGCTGTCATGGTCATCTGCCTCCTTTGCGGAGCTGCTCCAGGCGACTTGCGAGGAAGCTCCTCCGGGAGGATGGAGGGTTGACCCGACGTCAAGGTCAAGCCCGCTCCGACAGCGCCGAAGAAGTACGCGCCGTCGGGGCCGGCTTCGTCGACAGGCGGCGGCGTGGGCTTCCGGCCTGCCTGGTCAGAAGCCCACGGGAGGGTGCTCCGGCGGGAGGTCAGGTGGTGCGGATGTACTGGATGCCCTCGCCCATGTCGGCGTTGTCCGACAGCGGGCTGAGGTGGAGCGGGGTCTGGGAGAGGGTCGTGCTGTTCGGCAGCAGACACAGCGGGTCGTTGTAGCCGAGGACGATGGTGCGTTCCGTGCGGTTCTTCATCGAGCGGGCCGTCATGCGGCGTTCCGGGGCGTCCTGGGACGGCTTGATGATGCGGGTGCACTCGATCAGGGCGGACTTGTAGACGGTCTTCTCGCCCTTGAAGCCCGGTTCCGACCAGAAGCAGATGTTTCCTGCGGTGCACTGGTCGTGGGCCACGCCGTCAGCGAGGGCCGGGGCGGTGAAGCCGACGGTTCCGGCAACCGCCAGGGCCGCGCCGAGAGCGGTGGAGGCAAGGCGTCGAAGCATGATGGGCGTCTCCTTCGAAACGGTGGGGGGGAAGCGCACGCCGGCTCCGCCAGCCGTCGGGGCCGCGGAGCTGAAGTGCGCGGGCTCAGCTATCCCATTGCGATGCTCGGGTAGTCAAATCGTCACACTGCGCCACGGCTTACTTTTTCCTCGGGTGTTCGACTCCGGGACCCGTGTGCGCCCGTCGTCGCGATGAAGATCACGGCGGCGGACCGGGTGCAATGGCCCTGTGCTGCTGTGAGGATGCGCTGTTGTGCAGACAGACAACGTAGTGATGCGTCGCGCGGTCGACGCCGATGCCGCAGCGATCGCCGAAGTGTGGCTCACGTCGCACGCCACGGCCCTGCCGTCCGTCGTCCGGGCCCACACCGACGACGAGGTCAGGGAGTGGTTCCGGAACATGGTGGTGCCCCATCTGGAGACCTGGGTGGCGGTCGCCGGCGACGCGGTCGTCGGGGTGATGGTCCTCGACGGCGAGGACCTGGACCAGCTCTACCTGGCCCCGGCGTGGCAGCGGCGCGGCCTCGGCGGCCGGCTCGTCGGGCTGGCCAAGGAGCGTCGGCCCGGCGGGCTTTCGCTCTGGACGTTCGAGATCAACGACGCGGCGCGGAGCTTCTACGAGCGCCACGGCTTCGTCGCGGTCGAGCGGACCGACGGCAGCGGCAACGAGGAGAACGAGCCCGACGTCCGGTACGTGTGGCGGCCCGTCGAGGGCTGAGTGCCGTTCACGGCTCCCGGGGGATGCCGTGAGTGCCCCGGCCGTCTGCCCGCGCCGCTGCCCGTGGTCCGTTCGCGTGCGTCACTTGAGCGTCTTGCTGCTCCGGTCGGCCGCGAGCACTCCGCGCGAGGGGAACGCGACGAGCAGGGCGACAGCGACGAGGAGTCCGCTTGCCCAGAGCGGGCCCAGGTCGCCGGCCGCGGTGGTGAGGGTGGTCGCGGCGACGGGCGGTCCGGCGGCGGCGCCGAGGTTGAGTGCGGCGGTCGCGTAGGACCCGGCCATGGTGGGGGCGTCCGCCGCCTCGTAGAGGACCCGCGTGATCAGCGTGCTGCCCAGCGCGAACGACAGCGCGCCCTGGACGAACACGAGGGTGAGCAGAGCGATCGGCTGGCCGGCCAGCACGGCCAGGGCGGGCCAGCCGATGAGGAGCGGTGGCCCGGCGGCTGCGACGACCAGGCCGGGGCGTCGGTCGGACCACCGTCCGGCGAGGGTGACACCGATGAAGGAACCGGCGCCGAAGAGCATCAGGGCCACGGAGACCCACAACTCGCCCAGCCCGGCGGTGTCGGTCACGACGGGGGCGAGGAAGGTGAAGGCGGCGAAGGTCGCCGCGTTGACCAGCGCGCCGAGCGTCATGACCAGGATCAGGCGTGGGCTCTTGAGCCGCGCGAGCTCCGCTCGCAAGGCCGGTCCGCCGGTCCTCTGTTCCGGTGCGGGCCGTGCGGGGATTCCCCTGAGGATGCCGAGAGCCGCGGGCAGACAGAGGACGGCGACGGCACAGAACGTGGCCCGCCAGCCGAGCAGCGTGCCGAGGACCGATCCTCCGGGGACCCCGGCGACCGTGGCCACCGTCGTACCCGACAGCAGCACGGCCACCGCGCGCCCCTTCTTGCCGGGGGAGACCAGCGTGGCGGCGGTCGTGAGGGCCACGGCGAGAAAGCCCGCGTTCGCGAGCGCGGCGACGACCCGGGAGGCGAGCAGGACCGCGAAGCTCGTGGTGCCGGCACCCACGGCGTGAGCCACCGAGAACACGAGGACGAACCCGAGGAGAGTGGGCCGGGCCGGCCAGCCGCGGGCGAGCCCGGCGACCAGCGGGGCGCCGGTGACCATTCCGATCGCGAAGGCGGAAGTGAGCATGCCCGCTGTCCCGACGGTCACGTCGAGGTCGGAGGCGATGTCCGGCAAGAGGCCGGCGAGCATGAATTCCGAGGTGCCCATGGCGAAAACGGCCATGGCGAGCAGGTACAGCGGAAGAGGCATCGAGTGGGCTCCGAGGCGAGGAAAAGCACGGCGAAACGCGTCTCGTCACCGCGGCCAGCACCCAGGAGCACACTCGTCCGGCCGCAGAGGGCGGCGGGACGGCAGGGCTGCGAAGAACTCAGAAATTCAGGGATTCAGGGGGCTGACGGCGTGACCGAAAGCCCCCACCTTGTCCGACTCGGGGCTCGACATGGCACGCACGCTACTCGACCGATGCCCTCCGGGGCACCTCGGTTTTCACAGGCGTCGGCCTGCGCGCCATGTCCCGCAACGGCTGTGCCCCGTTGGATGGTTCGCCCGGTCCGGGCGCTGCCCCGGACGGGTCACGAGGCGCGCGGCAGCGCGAGCCAGTCCTGCCAGGTGATGTCGCGGCCGAGGAAGCGGGGCCGCCGGAAGGGCCAGTCGGCGGCGATCCACCGCGGCACCAGGGCATCGAGCGCTCGCTCCACCTCGCTGCCGACGAGGTCGTCCACGACCCACCAGGAGACCTCACCGTCGGAGCCCGTGCGCTCGGGCGGGTCGATGTAGACGCAGCCGAGGATCGCCGTCTCCTCCTCGTTCAGCAGCGCGTAGTTGAACGACTGGTGCGCGGCTATCTCCTTCTCGTGCCGCAGCAGGTCGATGCGGTCCTCTTCATAGGTCATCGTCTCCTTGGGCCAGGCCCAGGCCGGGCCGAAGATCTCCCACAGGCGCTCCCGGGAACCCATCACGGCGGGATAGTCGAGCGCGGTGTCCGCCTCCCTGATCGGCCGCAGGTGAAGCGCGGTGTCGGGGACGGGCACGTGGACGGGGTGGACGAAGTCCTCAGGCAGCCAGGTCATGAGGGCCGAGGTTACAACCGGCCGGGGCGGAGTGATCCAACAGGCGGGCGCAGGCCGCTACCGGTGGACGCATTGCCAACAGGCTGTGGACTCTCCGCCGACGACAGCCGGCGGAGCGGCCCGGCAGGGTGGATGGCGGTTCCGTCCATGGGGAGGGCCGCTCATGAGGAGGGTGGGCAACGGCATGGGAGGGATGCGGCGTCAAGGTGGTCAGGGCGGTCAGGGCGGTCAGGGCGGTTCGGGGTGGTCGGGTGGTCGCGGCGATCACGCCGGTTGGGGTGGTCGCGGTCGTCGACCCGGCGTCCGTCGTCCCCGCGGCCGACGGCGCGTCCGCCGTGCCGGGGGCCGTGAGGCGCGGGTGACGGTGGCGGGCGGGAATCCCGATGTCCGAGCCGTGGGCCAGGGGTAACGCCGGGACGGGGGTCCGGCGTTCCCCGCCCGGCCGCCTGCCCGGCCGCCTGCCCGGCCGGGCAGCTCGCGGGCGCCCCGTGCGGGGAGCTGAACTAGCCTTGTGACCATGAGCATTCTGACGAAGATCCATGACGTCCCGGTCATGATGTGCGCCCCCGAGGGCGAACGCATCGGCACTGAACGCGACGCCGTGGATCTCGTGGGTAATGCCTCGTACCAGGGCGCCGAGTGGGTCGTCGTACCAGCCGACCGGTTCGACGAATCGTTCTTCCGGTTGCAGACGCGGGTGGCCGGGGACTTCATCCAGAAGTTTGTGACCTACCGGATGGGTCTGGTGGTGTTGGGGGACATCTCCCGTCACACGGCGGCGAGTTCGTCCCTCCGTGACTTCGTGCGCGAATGCAACCGAGGGCGGCAGACGTGGTTCCTGGCCGACGAAGAGGCGCTGGCCGAGCGGTTCGGCAAGTAGGGCGGCCGCCGGCGGATGTGGGCCGCGTCCGGCGGGTGCGGAAGGCGTCCGGCGGGTGGGACGGGCAGGGTGCGGGGTGGCGGTGGCGTCCTGGGATGCCCCTGGCGCGCTCGTGGCGCACCTCCGCACAACCCCTTCGCGCCGACGCGGGGGCTTCCGGACGGGGAAGACTACGAGAGGTTCACTCGCTGTCACTGACTGTCGCTCCGGAGGTGCCCATGATCTCAACAGGCCTGTGTGTCATGCCGATCACGGTCGGCGTCATCGACGGCATCGACAGTATCGACAGCCTCGACGTCATCACCGTCGGCCGGAGAGGCGGGGCGACGGCCCCGCCCGCCCGGGCCGCTCCGGGCGGGGTCTGACGGCGGTCGCTCCGCCTCAGGCGTCCCGGCCGCGGGGGCGGCCGTGGGCGCCGGGGCCCGGGGCGTGCCCGCCGTCGCGGAAGGTGGCACCGCGGAAGGAGGCGTCGCGGAGGATGGCGTCGCGGAGTGCGGTGGCGCGGTAGTCGCGGGGCGGGAGGCCGTAGGCCGCGCGGAAGGCGCGGCTGAAGTCGGCGGCGCGGGAAAAGCCCCAGCGGGTGGCGACGGCATGGACGGGGACCGTGCGCTGCGCGGGGTCGGCGAGGTCGTGGCGGGCGTGTTCGAGGCGTCGGCGGCGGATCCAGGCGGCCACCGTGGCCTCCTCCGTCTCGAAGAGGCGGTGCAGGTAGCTGAGGGAGATGTGGTGGGCCTCGGCGATCGTCGCGGGGGTCAGCGCGGGGTCGGCGAGGTGCCTGCGGATGTGTGCCTTGACGTGCAGAACCAGGGTGCGACGGCGGGATTCCGGCGTACAGGGGTCGTGGGAATCCAGCATGTGCGCCAGGACGGCCGACAGCAGGTCCACGGCGACGGTACCGAGGCGCGGGCCGTCGGCGGGGCGGCAGGCACCGGCCCGGTCCCAGACCTGGGTGAGGAACTGGATCAGCAGCTCGCCGATGCCCTCGTTCCCGGGCAGCCGGCGGTTCAGGAGCCGCTCGACGCGGGCGGCGGGGAGGGGGAGGAGACCGCGCGGGACGAAGAGCCCGGTGCCGGAGATCCGGTCCCGGCTGAGGTCGGCGGCGGCCTCCATGGCGTACGGGCGCGAGGTGTCCAGGAGCACCAGGTCGCGCTCGCCGTAGCGGTCCTCGTGGCGCGCCCTGCCGTGCTGGGCGACGCGCATGGTGCCGCGCAGGGGCAGGGAGAGGTGGTACAGCTCGGGGTCGGACCGCCGGATCAGCGCGGGGGTCCGCCGCATGCTCATCGGCGAGTGCTCGACCTTCCACAGACGCACGGCGCCCAGCTCCAGAATGCGCTGCGTCGCGGTGAAGCCCTCCGTGCCGGGTGCCTGGATCTCCAGGGGGACATAGCTGTCGGCGATGTACTTCCGCCAGAGGTCGAAACGGTCGGCCGGTGGCACGTCCGCGCTCCGGAAAACGGTCTCGCTCAGCATGCCGGGATGGTACCGACGGGTTCCGGAACACCGGGCGCGCGCGTGCCGGTTCCGGCCCGCGTGCGACCGGCGCGGCACGGTGTGACGATGGTAAGTGGGGGAGTGTGGCCACAGAGAAATGGTTCATGCTGAGCGGCTGGAAGAGGGTGCTCCCATGACCGGAATGAAGAGCTGGAACGTACAGATCAGCATCAAGGAGAACGCCGACACCGTGAACGCGGAGGCGAGGCTGAGCGGAGCCGCCACGGGCACGATCGTCGGCGAGGGCACCGCACGGTGCAACCCGTCCGACGAGAACGTGCCGGAAATCGGCGACGAGCTCGCGGTGGCCCGTGCCATGTCGTCGTTGTCGCACCAGTTGCTGCACACGGCTGCCTCGGATATCGAGCAGCACACGCACAAGCCGGTGGAGCGACTTGCCGTTTGAGAAATCACCCTGGGAATCGGATGGGAAGCGGATCGTTTTTCCATGGCAAACGCGGACGCCGCCGCTGCGCATAACTGCGTAGATGGAGCGGCGTCCGTGGTTCCGGCCGGGAGCTGTCCATAGCCTGAGGTGTGGCCGAAACCCGGAGTGTGGTTCCGCGCGGGAAGTGGACGCCGCGACGCGCGCGGCGGTGGGTGTGGACGGGTGTCGGGCTGATCGCCGCGGGGGTGGTCCTGCTGGCGGCCACGGCACAGCTGCGGGCGACGGATCCGGGCCACAGGGGATCGGCGGCCCCGGCGACCACCCTGCCCACGGGCCGCCCGAGCGACGCCGCGACCTCGCTCCCGGGCGGCTGGACCGGGACCGCGACTCCGGGGGAAGGCAGCCCGCCCACGGCCTCCCGGACACCCGTCCCGCAGCGGCCCTGGACGCGACCGGCATCGCCCCCGGCCCGGACGCTCGACCCCTCGGCGCCCGACCGCCCCCCGACCACAGGGGCCCCACCCGTCGAACGCCCACCGGTCTCCATACCCCCGCCACGTACGCGTACGGCAGCCCCGCCGCTCCCGGCCCCCTCGGCGTCACCGAGCCGCCCGAGCGCCCCTTCCGGGTCCCCTGCCCCCTCCGGCCCCTCCGCTCCCGTGGAGCTCCCCACCGCCCCGCCCCTCGCCGAGCCGGTCAACGACGCCGTCGCGATCATGACGGGGGTCTCGGGGCTGGTGACCGCCGTGGCCGGGCTGATCACGGCTCTCGTCGGCCTCGGCGCCCACCGAAGGGACCGCGACGGCACGGCCGGCCGGCCACCCGCGCAGCCACCCCAGCCCCCCGCCGGCCCGCTCGATCCGCCCGATCCGCCGCCCGCCGGCCCGGGCCCCTCCGTCTGACCCTGCCCGGCGTGCGACGGGCGGGCGTGCGTGCCAGCCTGGGAAATCAGCCGGCAGAAAGGCCAGTCCATGAGCGGCAACAAGTCCTGGACCGTGACGGTCGGCATCACCGAGCACGACCACGTCGTCACCGCCGAGGCCCGTCTCTCCGGCAAGGCCCCGGGCCCGATGGTCGGCGAGGGGACCGCCCGTTGCCACCCGGCGGACGAGAACGTGCCCGACATCGGCGACGAACTGGCCGCCTCCCGTGCCCTGCACGTCCTGGCGGACCAACTGCTCGACATCGCCGTGAAGGACATCGAGCAGCACACGCACGAGCGCGTCCGGGGCATCAGCTCCTGAGCGCGCCGAGGCTTCTGAGTGCACAGAGGCTTCTGAGCGTGCCGCGGCTTCTGAGCGCGCCGCGCGAAAGCCGCTGCGGCGAACCCCGGACAGAACCCGTGGTGGGATTCAGCCGGTTCCGGTGATTTCCGGCCGCTACCGGGCGGTTTCGCATGCCGCCGGAGGTACCGGCCCGTCGTTGGCGTCCTCCTCGACGCCCTCCTCGACGTACCCGGAGGCGGCCGTACCGGAGCCGTACCGGAGCCCGTACGCCCGAGGTCCGCGGGGGGCGCTGGAAGCTCCCCGCGCGCCCCCGGCGTCCTCCCGCCGCGCTTCCGGCGAGGTTCACCTACTTGGGTGAACACGCCTGGTGTGTTCGACAGAAAGCTGTTTCATTTACACGGGTAAGTCCACAAATAGAGTGAATCATCCGGGTACAGGTGTGGCGTGCTTGCCCCTGCGGAATCGGTCTGTAGATATCGGCGCGCCGCCAAGGCCGTGCCCTTGGGTATGGGGAGTGCTTCGCATGACCACTGAGGAATCCGAACGGACATGTCCCTTCCGTCACGATGAAGCGCTGGAACCGGACCCGTTCATGGAGCGGATGCGGACGGAGGCCCCGGTCGCCAAGGTCCGTATGCCGTACGGCGAGGGCGAGTGCTGGCTGGTGACGCGGTACGAGGACGTGCGTACGGTCACGCAGGACCGGCGCTTCAGCCGGGCCGCGCTGATCGGGAAGGACTTTCCGCGCATCACACCGGCGCCGATCGCCCAGTCGGAGGCGATCAACCTGATGGACCCGCCGGCCCTGAGCAGGCTCCGCCGCCTCGTCACCACGGGGTTCAGCAACAAGCAGGTCGAGGAGCTGCGGCCCAAGACCCAGCAGGTGGTGGACAAGCTGCTGGACGCCATGGAGGACGAGGGATCGCCCGCCGACGTCGCCCACCACCTGGCCGGGAAGCTGCCGCTGATGACGATCTGCGAGCTGCTGGCCGTCCCGATGGAGGACAGGCCGCAGCTGCGCGCCTGGGCCATGGCCATGATGTCCATGAAGCCCGCGGACAAGGAGGCGGCGACCGAGGCCAAGGCCGGGCTCCGCGGGTACTTCGCCGAGCTGACCGCCCAACGGCGCCGCGACCCCGGCAGCGACCTCCTCAGCTCCCTCGCCACGGCGCGGGTGGGCGACGAGATGCTCGACGAGAAGGAGCTGGCCGTCATGGGCATGCTCCTGCTCGTCACGGGACACGACACCAGCACCTACGAGATCTGCAACATCATCTACACCCTGCTCACCCATCCGGAACACCTGGCGCAGCTGCGCGAGCGGCCGGAGATCATGCCGCAGGCCCTTGAGGAGCTGCTGCGGTTCATCCCGTTCCGGCAGGGGGTCGGCATCCCCCGGGTGGCGCTGGAGGACGTCACGTTCAACGGCGTGACCATCCCGGCCGGGGACGTCGTCCACGTGTCGTACCTGTGCGCCAACCGCGACGGAGCGATGTACGAGCGCCCGGACGAGATCGACTTCGACCGGGTGGACCCGGCGCCGCACATGACCTTCGGCCACGGCTCGCACCACTGCCTCGGAGCCCATCTGGCGCGGATGGAGCTCCAGATCGCCATCGGCACGCTCATCAACCGTTTCCCCGAACTGCGCCTGGCCGTACCGGCGGAGGAGGTGCAGTGGAACACCGTGTCGATCTGGCGTTATCCCCTCACCCTGCCGGTCGCCTGGTGAGGAGGCCGACCATGGCGACTCTGTGCAGACCGGCCATCGCCGTTCCGGAGCACATCATCACCAGGGAAGAGACCCTGGAGCTGGCGCGCACCCTGCACGCGGACCATCCGCAGCTGGAGCTCGCGCTGCGGCTCATCGGCAACACCGGTGTCAAGACACGGCATTTGGTGCAGCCGATCGAGGCCACGCTCAAACATCCGGGCTTCACCGCACGGAACAACCTCTATGAGGCGGAGGCCAAGGCTCGGGTACCCGATGTGGTGAACCGGGCGCTGGAACACGCGGAGCTGAGCGTCCGCGACATCGACATGATCGTGTATGTGTCCTGTACCGGCTTTATGATGCCCTCGATGACCGCGTGGCTCATCAACACCATGGGTTTCAGAAACGAGACGCGGCAGCTGCCGATCGCCCAGCTGGGCTGTGCGGCGGGAGGAGCGGCGATCAACCGCGCCCATGACTTCTGCAGCGCCTACCCCGGTGCCAATGTGCTCATTGTGGCGTGCGAGTTCTGTTCCCTGCTCTACCAGCCGACGGACCTCGGGGTCGGCAATCTGCTGTCCAACGGCCTGTTCGGCGACGCGATCGCCGCGGCCGTGGTCCGCGGGGACGGCGGGACGGGAGTGAAGCTCGAACGCAACGGCTCGCACCTGGTGCCGGACACCGAGGACTGGATCTCCTACGGGGTGAAGGACACCGGCTTCCACTTCATCCTGGACAAACGGGTGCCGGGCACGATGGCGATGCTCGCCCCGGCGATGCGGGAGATGGCGGAGCCGCACGAGTGGGACGTCTCACGGCTCGACTTCTACATCGTGCACGCGGGCGGCCCGCGCATCCTCGACGACCTCGGCAAGTACCTGCGGCTGGAGCAGTCCATGTTCCGGTACAGCCGGCAGACGCTGGTCGAGCGGGGGAACATCGCGAGCGCGGTCGTCTTCGACGCGCTGGAGCGGCTGTTCCAGGACGGCGGCGTGGAGCACGCGTCGCGCGGCGTGATCGCCGGCTTCGGGCCGGGGATCACCGCCGAGATCGCCCTGGGCACCTGGTCGGGCACGGTGGGCGGCAACGGCCACCGTCCCGCGAAAACGTCCGCCGACCGGAACTCTTCCGTGACACTGCCGGCCTGAGCGGGCGCGGGAGCGCGGGTCACCTTCCCTCTCGGTGACCCGCGTTCCTCATGCCGTCATGCCGTACGACAGTCGGCTGGTGCAGCGGCTGTTACAGGTCGAACTCGGAGGGCGCGATGCCCAGCGCGTAGCACGCCTCGCGCACGATGGCCTGCTCCTCCTTGTCGAAATCACCGTCCGCGCCACCGATGACGATGCCGATCTGGATGACGGCGCGTGCCTCGGTGGGCTTCTTCTGCACCTTGCCGATGGTCTGGAGCAGGCTGACCTTGCCGAAGTCGAAGTCGGCGGCCAGCTTCTGGCAGTAGTCCGTGAACCGCGCGTGCAGGTCGTCCGCCGGGAAGTTCTGCAGCACCTCGTTGGTGGCGATCAGCGAGGCGACGCGCTGCCGCTCCGAAGCGTCCACCGAACCGTCGGCCGCCGCCACCAGTGCGCACATCGCCATGCTCGCGTCGCGGAATCCACCGCTCTTGAGGTCGTTCTTCTTCGCGACCAGCTGGCCCTGCATCGTCGTGGCCGATTCCTTGAGCCGGTCCCAGAGCGCCATGTGCGTGTCTCTCCTTGTGAAAACGGGGGTAGCACTGGCTGAACTGCTCCGGAGGCATGGAAGTTCCCGGAGGGGCGGAACGATTCGTCAGGTGGTCGTCAGCAGGTGGTCGTCAGGAAACGCGGCCGGGACGCTCAGCCCGTCGCCAGCGGGTCCAGCACCATCGGCTTGACCTTGCCCTCCATCATCGCCCCCAGCCCCAGCACCGAGCAGTGGTCCGGGTTGGCCGCGATGTGGACGACCATTCCCGTCGCCTCCTCGATCATCGTGTCCAGACCGGGCATCAGCGCGCTGCCGCCGGCCAGCATCATGCCGCGCGTGCCCAGGTCCGCGACGAGGTCGGGCGGGCACTCGCGCAGGACGCGCCCTATGGCGTCGAGGACGACGGTGAGCGGGGTGCGCACGGCGTTGCGCACGTGCGCCGTGCTGACCAGCACGGTGCGGGACAGGCCCGTGGCCACGTCGCGGCCGCGGACCTCGGTCTCCGTGCCACCGCCCATCCGGTCCGCGCGGAGGGCCATGTGGAGCGGGTAGAGGCCCTGGGTCGGCAGCATCAACTCGTGCTCGCTGCGCAGGTGCTGGACGATCGCGTAGTCGATCGCGTCCCCGCCGACCTGCACCTTCTCGGCCGCCACGATGGACCCCAGGGACAACACCGCCACCTGGGTGGAGGCCGCGCCGCAGACGATGATCATCGTCGCCTCGGGCAGCTCGACCGGCAGCCCGCAGCCGACGGCGGCCGCGACGAGGGTGTCCACCAGCTCGACCCGGCGGGCGCCCAGCCCGGTCAGGGTCTCCACCGCGGCCCGCTGGGCGATCGGCTCGGCGTCGTGCGGCAGGCAGACCGCGGCGCGCAGCAGCGGTTTGCGCCGCCAGGCGCGGCGGACCTTGTCGGTGATGAGGTGGCGCAGCATGCGCTGGGCCATGTCGATGTCGACGACCGTGCCGCCGGAGATCGGGCGGATGACCCGGATGTGGGCGGGCGTCCGGCCGGCCATGCCCTCGGCGAGGGTGCCGACGGCGATGAGCGAGCCGGTCCTGGTGTTGACCGCGGCGATGCTCGGCTCGTCCACGATCAGGCCGGTGTTGCGGGCGTAGATACGGGTGCGGGACGCGCCGAGGTCGACGGCGATGGTGCAGCGGCTCAGCTGGGCGAGGCTGAGGGTCATCACGGGCTCTCCCCGGCGGCGGTGCGGTGGGCTGGCGCGGGACCGCCGAACGGCGGCCCTGCGGCCATCGTGCGGCGCGGGGCGGCGCGCCGCCCGCCGGAGTGCGCCACTCGGAGGAGCGACGCCGCCGGCGGACGGACGTGCCGGGGCCCGCGGAGGCGGACACCCCCGTCACCCGCCTCCGCGGGCCCGATGCGAAGCAGTCTGCCAGGGGGGTCTGACAACGCCCCTGACCTGCGGGGACGTCGATCCGCCCGGGATTTCCCGCCGGCGCGCGCCGGGACTCCGTCCGGCCTACGCTCGGAACATGAGCGAACCAGTGACATGGCAGGTGGCGGCCGATGTCGAGGGCCGCCCGACCGACCGCGGCTGTACCCACCTGGGCGAGGCCCGCACGGTGTCCCCGAGCACGCCGGAGGGGTGCGAGGAGTGCCTGCGCATCGGGAGCACCTGGGTGCATCTGCGCGAGTGCCTCGTCTGCGGCTTCGTGGGCTGCTGCGACAGCTCGCCGAACCGGCACGCGAGCGCCCACGCGCACGCGACGCCGGGCCACGACCTCGCCCGGTCCTTCGAGCCGGGGGAGGACTGGGCCTGGTGCTACGCGGACGAGCTGCTGCTCCTGCCGTCGTAGGTGACCGCCTTCAGCAGGGCCCGGCGGCAGAGGCAGCAGACGACGGTCAGTTCCTTGCGCATGCCCCGGACCCTTCCATGGAAGTGAAAACCATTTCCATATAGTACCCATATAAGGCGCGGGCCGGACGGCTGGCCGGAACGTGCCCGTTGAGGACGGAGTCCTCCCACCTCGACAATCGGGCACAAAGGGGGCGTCCCCGGTGCGGTGCGACGGGGCGGGGCTTGGGGGGCAGCATGGACACCGAAGTGACCGTTCTCGGTCTGGGAGCGATGGGTTCCGTCCTGGCCGGGGCGTTCCTGGCCGCGGGGCATTCGACGACGGTCTGGAACCGCACGCCCGGCAGGGCGCGGCCCCTCGTCGAGAAGGGCGCGGTCGGAGCCCCCTCGGCCGGGTCGGCCGTCGCGGCGAGTCCGCTCGTCGTCGTCTGCCTGTCGGGGTACGACGCCGTCCACGAGGTGCTGGCGCCGTCGTCCGGCGTGCTCGCGGGCCGCACGCTCGTCAACGTCACCTCCGGCTCGCCGGTCCACGCGCGGGAGGCGGCCGGCAGGGCGGGACGGCTCGGCGCCCGCTACCTCGACGGCGCGGTCCTGACGGTGCCGTCCGGCGTCGGCCGGCCGGACTCCCTCCAGCTCTACGGGGGTCCGCGGGCCGCCTTCGACGCCCACCGCGGGACCCTGGCGGCCCTCGGCGACCCGGTACACCTCGGGGACGACCCGGCCCTGCCCGCCGTGCACGACATCGCGCTGCTGGGTCTCCTGTGCTCCACGCTGACCGGCTGGCTGCACGGAGTGGCGCTCACCGGTGCCGACGGTCCGGGCGGCGGTGTGACGGCGGCGGCGTACACCGAGGTGGCGGGCCGCTGGATGACGACCGTCGGCCGGCTGATGAGCGGGTACGCCCGGCAGGTCGACGCGGGGGAGTACCCGGCCGAGGGATTCCCGCTGGACCTCCATCTGATGACGGCGGGCCTCCTGGACCACGCCTGCGTACTGCGAGGGGTGGATTCCGGACTGCCGCGGGCGCTCCGGGAGCTGGTCGGGCGGGCGGTGGCGGACGGGCACGGCGCCGACAGCTACGCGCGCCTGATCGAGTACGTACGGTGGACCGGCCGCGCGTGAGGGCTGCCGCCGCCCCGCCACCTCCCTGCCGCTGACCGGGAATCCACAGGAATCCGCGTGAATGCGGTCCGTATGGGGCCGCAGGGTGTTCCCGATACGCGTGGGTCGGGTGCCGGCTCCGAACTGCCTTACTCCGCGCGGTAAGCGGAGGATTTGCGTCAATGACGGCCGCGACAGCGGCAATTGTCCCGGGCAAGCGGAAATGGGCGTTGAAAAACGGCCTCGTGACGTAGTGGCGACAACACCCTCAGTGCACGTGCATCTGCTCGTGCCGGGGAATGTGAACCGCGGCTATGATCCGAAGAAGTTGCCATCCCCGTAAACGAATGGGGATGCCCCCTGCGGCGATCCGGGAGACTCCAGTGCCACACGTCTACAACGGCATGGTTGCATCGGGCATCGATGACGTCGTCTGGCGGAAGAGCCGACACTCCAACTCACAGGGCTCCTGCGTGGAGTTCGCGAAGTTGCCGGGTGGCGGGGTTGCCGTTCGCAACTCCCGCCACCCGGATGGCCCCGCTCTCATCTACACCCCCGCGGAGATCGAGGCCATGCTGTTGGGCGTCAAGGACGGTGAATTCGACTACCTCGTGGGCGAGTGACCGCGAAATGCGGTTATTCGCGCGGCAGCCGGAACAGCGCCCAGACGACCTTGCCGTGCAGCGCGCCCGCCAAGGGGTGCCAGCCCCAGGCGTCGCTGAAGGAATCCACCAGGAGCAGTCCGCGCCCGTGCTCGTCCCCGGGGGCCGCTTCCCCCGCGACCGGCCCCTCCTCACTCGGATCGCGTACCGCGCATACCAGCCGCGTCGTCCACCGCATGAGATGAAGGCGTACGGGCGGCTCGTACCCCGCGTCGAACCGGTCGGCCGGCACGGCGTAGCGCAGGGAATTGGTCACCAGTTCCGAGACCACCAGCGCCACATTGTCGAAGATCTGGTGGACCCCCCATTGGGACATGGTGACTCTGGTGAACCGCCGGGCCGTCCGGACGGCTTCGAAGCGTGGTGGCAGTGCGCAGGAAGCGGAGTTCGACACCGCGGATGAGTCGAACCGGGGCAGCCCCCGCCAGACGGGGGAGAGCACAGTCGATCCTTCGGTACCCATCCGAGGCACTCCTGCAATCGTGGACGTGACGTGCACGTGTGCGTGGTCCATGGTTGCCAATGCGCACGGCGGATGCAAGGGCAGATGCACGTGCACGTGGGGGATTTGGGGGCGCACAGGGGGATTGGAGAGCAATTATTCCTACGCCCCCTTCGGTACGGCTCCCGGCCTTGGCCGGTATGTGTAACCGGGTGTGCACTCAACGGAGCGTGGAGGTGGCAGACTTCGGCGCCGGGGGTAGCGGGGGTCACCCTCGGAAGGGTGAGGAAGACGGCGGACAGGCAGGCCGGACCAGACCGGAAGGAAGGGTCGCAGAGATGACCACGAGCGAGTCGAGCGGTTCCGTGGTACGCCGCATACTCCTTGGCTCCCAGCTCAGGAAGTTGCGGGAGTCCCGGGGGATCTCCCGCGAAGCGGCCGGTTACTCGATCCGCGCGTCCGAGTCGAAGATCAGCCGCATGGAGCTCGGCCGGGTGAGCTTCAAGACGCGGGACGTGGAGGATCTGCTGACGCTCTACGGCATCACGCAGGAGACGGAGCGGGAGGCCCTGCTGGGCCTGGCCAGGGAGGCCAACGTCACCGGCTGGTGGCACAGCTACGGCGACGTCCTGCCCAGCTGGTTCCAGACCTACGTCGGTCTGGAGGGCGCGGCCTCGCACATCGGCATCTACGAGGTGCAGTTCGTGCACGGCCTGCTCCAGACCGAGGGCTACGCCCACGCCGTGGTGGTCCGGGGACAGCCCAGGGCCGACGCCGCCGAGGTCGAACGCCGGGTCTCGCTGCGCATGGAGCGGCAGAAGCTGCTGTTCTCCGAGCGGGCGCCGCACTTCCACGCTGTCCTCGACGAGGCCGCGCTGCACCGCCCGTACGGCGACTCCGCCGTGATGCGCGGACAGCTCCAGCACCTCATCGACCTCTCCGAGCAGCCGAATGTGACCCTCCAGGTGATGCCCTTCCGGCACGGCGGCCACGCGGGCGAGAGCGGGGCGTTCACCGTGCTGCGCTTCCCGGAGTCGGACCTGCCGGACGTGGTGTACCTCGAACACCTCACGGGCGCGCTCTACCTGGACAAGGCCGAGGAGGTCGCCCAGTACGAACGCGTCATGGGCCGCCTGCGGGCGGACAGCCTCTCACCCGACAGGACCCGGGACCTCATGCGGCGCCTGCTTCAACTTGCCTAGCGCATCAGTACGATGACGCCCAATCAGCAAGTCTGAACCAGCCCGTCCGCTCGGCCGGGCTCCGGCAGACAGGGATGACGCATGTCCTACTCCTCCGCGTTCAGGGATCTCGCGTACCAGTACATCGACGGCCAGTGGCGGGCCGGTACGGGCTCGTGGGACATCGTCGACTTCAACCCGTACAACGGGGAGAAGCTCGCCTCCATCACGGTGGCCGGCGTGGACGAGGTCGACCAGGCGTACCGGGCGGCGGAACGCGCGCAGGGGCCGTGGGGGGACACCAACCCGTACACCCGGCGGCTGGTCTTCGAGCGCGCGCTGCGGATCGTCGACGACCACGAGGACGAGCTGGCCGCGGTGATCATGGCGGAGTGCGGGGGGACGGCGCTCAAGGCCGGCTTCGAGCTCCACCTGGTGCGCGAGTTCCTGCGCGAGTCGATACAGCTGGCCCTGCGGCCCGAGGGGCGGATCCTGCCGTCCCCGGACGACACCCGCGAGAACCGGCTCTACCGGGTGCCGGTCGGCGTGGTCGGTGTGATCAGCCCGTTCAACTTCCCGTTCCTGCTGTCCCTGAAGTCCGTCGCGCCCGCGCTGGCGCTCGGCAACACGGTGGTGCTCAAGCCGCACCAGAACACGCCGATCTGCGGCGGCGGGCTGCTCGCCAAGGTCTTCGAGGACGCGGGGCTGCCGCCCGGCGTGCTCAACGTCGTCGTCACCGACATAGCCGAGATCGGGGACGCGCTGATCGAGCACCCGGTGCCCAAGGTGCTGTCGTTCACCGGCTCCGACAAGGTCGGCCGGCATGTGGCCACCGTCGCCGCCTCGCACTTCAAGCGGACGGTGCTCGAACTGGGCGGCAACAGCGCGCTGATCGTCCTCGACGACGCGGACGTCGACTACGCGGTGGACGCGGCGGTCTTCAGCCGGTTCATCCACCAGGGACAGGTGTGCATGGCCGCGAACCGGGTGCTCGTGGACCGGTCCGTGGCGGACGAGTTCACCGAGAAGTTCGTGGCCAGAGTGAAGTCCCTCAAGGTCGGCGACCCCGGTGACCCCGCCACCCACATCGGCCCGCTCATCAACGCCGGTCAGGCCGAGGCCGTCACGGCCCTCGTGGAGCAGACCGTCGCGGAGGGCGCCACCGCCCTCGTCCGGGGCAGGACCGTGGGCACCCTGGTGGAGCCGTCCGTCCTCACCGACCTCCCCGAGGACTCCGCCGTCCTCGGCCAGGAGATCTTCGGCCCCGTCGCGCTGATCATCCCCTTCGACGGCGAGGAGGAGGCCCTCCGGATCGCCAACGCCACCTCGTACGGGCTGAGCGGCGCCGTCCACACCGCGAGCGTCGAACGCGGAGTCCGCTTCGCCAAGCGGGTGGAGACCGGGATGATCCACGTCAACGACAGCACGGTGCACGACGAGGCGATCGTGCCGTTCGGCGGCGAGAAGCACTCGGGGGTCGGGCGGCTGAACGGGGACGCCATGGTGGACGCGTTCACCACCACGAAGTGGATCTCCGTGCAGCACGGGCGGAGCAGATTCCCGTTCTGAGGCTTTCGTATTGCCGGGCCCAGTAGGTCAGCTTATGACCTACTGGGCTCCTACTGTTGATGCGTCAGCAGGCGACGGCGAAAGAAACGGTGAGGTCCATGCCTACTCATGTGGTCGAGAAGAACGTCAGTGACGAGCGCGGCACCCTCCTGGCCTTCCTGGACGCCCAGCGCGGCGGCGTCCGCCGGGCGCTCCTCGGCCTGACGGCCGAGCAGGCCCTCTCCCGGCCGAGCGCCAGCGAGATGTCCCTGGCGGGGCTGCTCAAGCACGTCATCCAGGCGGAGCAGAACTGGCTGGAGCTGGCGCGCGGCGACGCCTCCGAAACGGCCTTCGACGACGAGGTGATGAAGCGCTGGGCGGCGGGCTGGCGCCCGGAGGAGCGCGAAACCGTTCCCGCGCTCCTCGCGACCTGGGACGAGGCCGCCGCGGAGACGGAGCGGTTCATCCACGCGGTGCCCTCCCTGGAGGAGACCTTCGCGCTCCCGGCCGCGCCCTGGTTCCCCCAGGAGTCCCGGGTGTCGATGCGGTGGCTGCTGCTGCACCTGATCGAGGAGGTCGGCCGGCACGCCGGGCACGCGGACATCATCCGGGAGTCGATCGACGGGAAGACCGCCTTCGAGCTGGTGGAGGAGGCGCAGCGGGAGGGCTGATCCGGCCCGTTGTCAGTGGTGGGTGGGATGCTCCCGTCATGACCGAAACCGTGAAGGGCCCCGCGAGCTATTTCCCGTCGATCGAGAAGAAGTACGGCCGTCCCGTGGCCGAGTGGAAGGACCTCATCCGTTCCTCGCCCCTGACCCGGCACATGGAGCTCGTCTCCTGGCTCAAGGCCGAGCACGGGCTGGGCCACGGCCACGCCAACGCCCTCGTCGCGCACACCCTGGCGGAGGGCTCCGGCCGGGGGTGATTCGATGGCACCCGGCCTCAGTGGTGGAACGCCGTGGCCACCTTCTCCGGCCGCCCCAGCGGCTCCCGCTGCTTCCGCAACTCCGGGAGCAGCGCCGCCAGATCGTCCATGAACAGATCCGCCAGATCCATCGAGAAGCCGTTCCTGCACACGATCCGCAGCACCGACAGGTCCTCCCGGTGCGGCGGAAACGTGTACGCGGGCACCAGCCACCCCTTCTCCCGCATCCGGCGGGACACGTCGAACACGTCGAAGCCCGTCACGCCCTCCGCCGTGGTGAAGGCGAACACCGGCAGCTCGTCCCCGCGCGTCAGCAGCCGGAACTCCCCGAGCTCCCCGATGCGCCCGGAGAGCGAACAGGCCACGTCCCGGGCGTTCTGCTGCACGGCGCGGAACCCGTCGCGCCCCAGCCGCAGGAACGTGTAGTACTGCGCCGCCACCTGCGCGCCCGGCCGGGAGAAGTTGAGCGCGAAGGTGGGCATGTCCCCGCCCAGGTAGTTGACCCGGAACACCAGCTCCTCCGGAAGCGCTTCCCTGTCCCGCCACAGCGCCCAGCCCACGCCCGGGTACACCAGCCCGTACTTGTGCCCCGAGGTATTGATCGAGGCCACCCGGGGCAGCCGGAAGTCCCAGACCAGCTCCTCGTCCAGGAACGGCGCGATCATCGCCCCCGACGCGCCGTCCACATGCACCGGAACGTCCAGCCCCGTCCGTTCCCGCAGCGCGTCCAGTGCCGCGCAGACGTCCGCCACCGGCTCGTACGATCCGTCGAAGGTCGAGCCCAGGACGGTGACGACGCCGATGGTGTTCTCGTCGCAGAGCGCGGCGGCCGCCTCCGGATCGAGGTGGAAGCGCTCGCCCTCCATCGGCACCTGCCGCGCCTCGACCTCCCAGAAGTTGCAGAACTTCTCCCAGCAGACCTGCACGTTCGTCCCCATGACGAGGTTCGGCCGCGCCTCCGCCGACGGATACCGGTCCGCGTTCCGCAACGCCCAGCGCCGCTTGAACGCCAGCCCCGCGAGCATGCACGCCTCGCTCGAACCGGTCGTCGAACAGCCGATCGCCGCCGCCGGATCCGGCGCGTTCCACAGATCGGCGAGCATCGTCACGCACCGCTTCTCCAGCTCGGCCGTCCGCGGGTACTCGTCCTTGTCGATCATGTTCTTGTCCGTGCACTCCGCCATCACCACACCGGCCTGCGGCTCCATCCACGTGGTGACGAAGGTCGCCAGATTGAGCCGCGCGTTGCCGTCCAGCATCAGCTCGTCATGGACGAACCGGTACGCGGCGTGCGGGCTCATCGGACCGTCGGGAAGCCGGCCGCGAGGCGGTTCGAGCGCCATGCCGGCGACGGGGTCGGCCTCGCCGTAGAAGGGGTTGACGGAGTAGCCGCGCTGCGGGGCGCGGCCGTGCGAGCCCTTGTGGAGTGCCATGCGGGACGCGTACCACGTCGCGCGGGGCGCCACGCTCAGACGTCGATCAGGGAGGCGAGGTCGATCTCGACGGGGAAGGGGACGGTGGTCCGGAGCTTTCCGGTGTGCGTGGGGCAGTCGGGGCTCGGGGCGTAGACACCCGCCTCGTGGTGCAGCCAGAACTCATGGACCACGGGGACGTCGTCCTCACTCCGCTCGACGCGCCAGTAGTGGTCGATCCCGGCCTCGGCGAACACCCCCGGCTTCAGGAAGCGGTCCTCCTTGCGCGACCCGGGGGACACGACCTCGACGGCGAGGACGGCCTTCTCGACCGGGATGCAGTCAAGAGTGCGGATGTCGAGCCCTGTCTTGTCGAAGACTACGATGTCGGGCCTGGGGACGTTGCGTTCGTCGAGGAAAATCGTCTGTTCGGCGTCCACGGCGAAGGACTCGCTTCGGGCCGCCTCCAGTCGAATGAACAACTGGTTCCGGACTCGGTTGTGCCACCACTTCGTGGCCCCTCGCACCATGATTTTCCCATCCAGAAGTTCCCAGTCGAACGGCAGGATCAGCTCCCTCACCTGGTCGTACGTCCAGCCGTCCTCGGGCGGGTACATCCAGTTGTCCGGGGTGGCCTGCTCCCACTGCCGATGCCTGGCTTCTGCGGCCATCACTGCTCCCATGACAGAGATCGTGTCGGGTGTTCTGGACATCCTCCCCGTTCTCGACCGTAGCGCCACCCATGCGGGTGACGGCGTACCGTTTTTCCCCTCCGCGCGCCCTCCGCTTGCACCTCACGCAACGTGACCCCTCACCGTGGGAGGCGGACAGAGAAGGGAACGGGAACGTGAGCTACTCCGTGGGACAGGTCGCCGCCGTCGCCGGTGTGACCAAGCGGACGCTGCACCACTACGACGAGATCGGGCTGCTCGTCCCGAGCGGGCGCAGTCCGGCGGGGCACCGGCGGTACGAGGAGGCGGATCTCGACCGGCTGCAGCAGATCCGGTTCTACCGGGAGCTCGGGTTCCCGCTCGACGAGGTGGCGAAGCTGCTCGACGATCCGGACGCCGATCCGACGGAACACCTGCGGCGCCAGCACGGGCTGCTGACCGGGCGGATCGACCGGCTCCGGGAGATGGCCGCCGCCGTCGAACACGCGATGGAGGCACGGAAGATGGGGATCACCCTCACCCCCGAGGAGAAGTTCGAGGTCTTCGGCGACTTCGATCCCGACGCGTACACCGAGGAGGTGGAACGGCGCTGGGGCGACTGCGACCTCTACGAGGAGTCGCGCCGCAGGACCGCCGGGTACGGCAAGGAGGACTGGCTGCGGATCAAGGAGGAGACGGACGCGCTCAACGCCCGGATCGCCGCGCTGATGGCCGAGGAGGCCGCGCCGGGGTCGGAGGCGGCCATGGATCTGGCGGAGGAGCACCGGCGGCTGATCGGCGCCCACTGGTACGACTGCACCTACGAGATCCACCTCGGGCTGGCCGAGATGTACGTCGCGGACGAGCGGTTCACGGCGACGTACGACGCGATCCGGCCGGGGATGGCGGCGTTCCTCCGCGACGCGATCGTCGCCAACGCGGCACGGAGGGCCTGACGCGCGCCGGGGGCGCCGTAGGGGCCGTGCGGCTCGTACGGCGCCCCCGGGGCGGGCGGGGTCACTGGTGGGGCGCGATGACCACGGCCGTCCCGTAGGCGCAGACCTCCGTGCCGACGTCCTGCGCGTCGGTGACGTCGAAGCGGAACATCAGGACCGCGTTGGCGCCGCGTGCCCGCGCCTGCTCGATGAGGCGCTCCATCGCCTGGTTGCGGGTCTGGACGAGGGTCTTGGTGAGCCCCTTGAGCTCGCCGCCGATCAGCGACTTCAGGCCGGCGCCGATCTGGCTGCCCACATGCCGCGAGCGCACGGTGAGGCCGAAGACCTCGCCGATGACGCGTTCGACCCGGTAGCCCGGCACGTCGTTCGTGGTGACCACGAGCACATCGGCCTGCTCGTGCTGACCGCCGCCGAACTCGTCGATACTCATCTGCGTCCACCTTCGATTGTGCGGTTTAACGGAAATTCTTCCGCTTGTGGAGCGGGACGCACGCCGGGGCCGCGGGGTTGCGCCGGCCGGGGGAGCGATCCGGGGAGACGGCTGGAACCGGGGGGTCCCCGGCTGCGTTGCTACCTTTGAGCGGCACGCACCCTCTCCCCCGCCTGTGCCCGGGCCTCGCACGAGCCTGCGCCCCCGACCCAGGAGCTGTCACCCGTGACCCCCGCGACCACTCTCGCGCTCGGCCCGCAATGGCTGGACGCGGATTACCTGATCGGTCAGTTCGGCCTGCTCGGTGTGCTGACGATCGTCTTCGCCGAGTCCGGCCTGCTGATCGGCTTCTTCCTCCCGGGCGACTCGCTCCTGTTCACCACGGGCCTGCTGGTGACCACCGGCAAGCTGGACGACTACCCCCTGTGGGTGGTGTGCGCCCTGGTCGTGCTGGCGGCCATCCTCGGTGACCAGGCGGGATACCTCTTCGGCCGCAAGGTGGGCCCCGCGCTCTTCCGGCGCCCCGACTCGAAGCTCTTCAAGCAGGAGAACGTCGAGAAGGCGCACGAGTTCTTCGAGAAGTACGGCCCGAAATCGCTGGTCCTGGCCCGCTTCGTGCCGATCATCCGGACCTTCACGCCGATCATCGCCGGCGTGAGCCGGATGAACTACCGCTCCTTCCTGACCTTCAACATCATCGGCGGCGTCCTGTGGGGCGCCGGGGTGACGCTGCTGGGCGCGGTGCTCGGCAAGATCGAGTTCGTACGGACCAACATCGAGATGATGCTGGTGGCGATCGTGCTGATCTCGGTCGTGCCGGTCGTGATCGAGTTCCTGAAGGCCCGCTCCAGGTCCAAGAAGGCCGGCCCGCCGGCCGCCACCGGGCCTGCCGCGACAGGGCCCGCTCCCGCCGGAGGGGTGCCCAGCGGGCCGCAGCCGCCGCGCGAGTACTCCCAGGTGCCGCCGCACTACCAGGACGTGCAGCCGTACCCGCTGCCCCCGGTGGACGGGCAGCCCGGCGCGGCGCAGGACGCGCGGCAGCCCGGGGACCCGCAGCAGCCGCAGCAGCGCCCGCCGCGCGGGCGGCACGCGCGGCGCTGAGACGGGCCTGCGGGCCGCTCACAGGGTTCGGCCGAAGTTCACCTGAGTCCCACGACCCCCACTGGGCACTCGTACTCCTGATCGGGCATGGTTGACCCGGACAGGAGGCGTGGAGGAGCTCGTGGTGGCTGATCGGCAGCGGGGCGGCGGGCAGCCGGATCCCGGAGAGGACCGCAAGCCGCAGAGCGACGAGGCGCACAGCGCCTTCACACCGCCCCTCGGCGTACCTCTGCCGGCGCCGCCGGAGGACGAACACCCGACGTCGGAGTTCGCCGTCCCGGAGGGCGTCGCGGAGCCCGAGGACCGGCGCCCGGAGGGCTCGGCCTTCAGCCGGCCCGCGGGCGCCATGGCGTACCCCGAGATCACCCCGCCGTTCGGCACCCCGCTCGTCAGCCTCACCAAGGACGCGCCCTGGCAGGACCGGATGCGCACCATGGTCCGGATGCCGGTCGGCGAACGGCCGGTCCCGGAGCGGCCGGCCAAGGAGGAGGAGGCCGGACTTCCGGTCCCGCGCGTCCTCGACCTGACCCTGCGCATCGGCGAGCTGCTGCTCGCGGGCGGCGAGGGCGCCGAGGACGTCGAGGCGGCGATGTACGGCGTCGCGCACGCGTACGGGCTCCACCGCTGCGAGCCCAATGTGACCTTCACCCTGCTGTCCGTCAGCTACCAGCCGTCCCTCGTGGACGATCCCGTCACCGCCAGCCGCACCGTGCGCAGGCGGGGCACCGACTACACCCGCCTCTCGGCCGTCTTCCGGCTCGTCCACGACATCACGTCGCAGGGGCTCACCCTGGAGGAGGCGTACCGCGGCCTCGCCGAGATACGCCGCAACCGGCACCCGTACCCCGGCTGGGGGCTGACCCTGGCCGCCGGGCTGCTCGCCGGCGCGGCGAGCATGCTGGTCGGCGGCGGGGTCGTGGTGTTCCTCGCGGCCGCCGCGGGCGCGATGCTGGGCGACCGGCTGGCCTGGCTCGCCTCGGGGCGCGGGCTGCCGGAGTTCTACCAGTTCGTGGTGGCCGCGATGCCGCCCGCCGCGATGGGCGTGGCGCTCAGTACCGCCCAGGACGTCGTCCACGTCCAGGCGTCCGCCGTGATCACGGGCGGGCTCTTCGCGCTGATCCCCGGGCGGGCGCTCGTCGCGGGCGTCCAGGACGGCCTGACGGGCTTCTACATCACCGCCTCGGCCCGCCTGCTGGAGGTCATGTACCTGATCGTCGGCATCGTCTGCGGCGTGATGATGGTGCTCTACGGCGGTGTGCGGATCGGCGGCACCACCCTCGACCCGGAAGCGGTGCTGCAGCGCCAGGAACGGCCCGCCCTGCAGATCGTCGCGGCGATGCTGCTGGCGTTCTCGTTCGCCGTGCTGCTCCAGCAGGAACGTTCCACCGTGCTGTACGCCACACTCAACGGGGGCGTCGCCTGGGTGGTCTACGGGGCGCTCGCCGATACCGGCGGCCTCGACCCGGTGCCCGCCACGGCCATCGCCGCCGGGCTGGTCGGCCTCTTCGGCCAGTTGCTCTCGCGCTACCAGTACACGTCCGCCCTGCCGTACGTCACGGCGGCGATCGGGCCGCTGCTGCCCGGTAGCGCGGTGTACTTCGCGCTGCTGAACTTCGCCCAGAACGAACTGGACACCGGAATGGCCAGCCTCACCAAGGCGGCGGCCCTGGCGCTCGCCATCGCCATCGGGGTGAACCTCGGGTCCGAGATGGCCCGGATGTTCCTGGTGGTGCCGGGCGCCGCGGCGTCGCGGCGGGCGGCCAAGCGGACGCGCGGCTTCTAGCGGAGCCGCGCGTCCCGCTCACCGGCTCAGTGGTGCGAGCCGCCCGCGGCCTCAAGGCGCTTGTACGAAGCCTCGATCTCGGCCTCCGCCTCGGCGCGGCCGACCCACTCGGCACCCTCGACCGACTTGCCCGGCTCCAGGTCCTTGTAGACCTCGAAGAAGTGCTGGATCTCCAGGCGGTCGAACTCCGACACGTGGTGGATGTCGCGCAGGTGCTCCACGCGGGGGTCGTTGGCCGGGACGCACAGCAGCTTGTCGTCGCCGCCCGCCTCGTCCGTCATACGGAACATGCCGACGGCGCGGCACTTGATGAGGCAGCCCGGGAAAGTGGGCTCGTCCAGGATGACGAGCGCGTCCAGCGGGTCGCCGTCCTCGCCGAGGGTGTTCTCGACGAAGCCGTAGTCGGCGGGGTAGCTGGTGGACGTGAAGAGACGGCGGTCCAGACGGATGCGACCGGTCTCGTGGTCCACCTCGTACTTGTTCCGCGAACCCTTCGGAATCTCGATGGTGACGTCGAACTCCACGAGTGGCTCCTTCATGATCAACACATACGTCTGGTGATTAAGTGTCCCTTACGCAGGTGTGTGGTGGCGAAAGGGGCTGGTCCGTCATGCCCGGAAGCATGCGGTGGCAGGCCGGACGGTGGCGTGACGCGACGGCGGCGCAGCGTGGAACGGCGCGGTTCGTCGCGGTGTCCACCGTCGCGGGCCTGCTCGTCGCGGCCGGAGCCGTGGCGGCCACCGGCCCCTGGGACGGCGGACAGCGTACGGCCGAACGGACCCGCGCCGCAGCCGCCGACCGGGCGGAACGGGCACGTCCCGCCCCTTCCGGGCCGCCCCCGGCGGGACCGGTGCTCATCGGCGCGGGCGGCCGGGCGCCCGCCGCGGCCGGCGTCGCCGCCGCGCTGGAGCCGCTGCTCCGCGACGGCGCGCTGGGTCCGCATGTCTCCGCCGCCGTCCTGGACGCCACGACGGGAGAACGTCTGTTCGGCTCGGACGAGGGGGCCGCCGTCACTCCCGCCTCCACCGTCAAGCTCGTCACCTCCGCCGCGGCGCTCTCCGCCCTCGGCGCGGATCACCGCATCGAGACCACCGTGACGCTCGGGACTGACGGGATCGTGCTCGTCGGCGGCGGCGACCCTACCCTCACCGCCCGCCCCGCCCCCTCCGGCGAACGCTTCGCCAGCCTCCCCGCACTCGCCGACGCCACCGCCCGCGCCCTCAAGGCGCGCGGCACGGACCGTACGAAGCTCTCGTACGACGTCTCGCGCTACACCGGGCCCGCGCAGCACCCGATAGGGCCGAACGAGAACCTGGCGCCGGTCAGCGCCCTCATGGTGGACGAGGGGCGGCTGGACGACAGCGACCACGGTCCCGCGGAGCGGACGGCCGACCCCGCCGGGGACGCCGCACGGAAGTTCGCCGCCCTGCTGGCGGACCGGGGCGTACGCGTCGAGGGCGACCCCGCCGAGGGCCGCTCGCCCGCCGGGGCCCGGCGGATCGCCTCCGTCGCCTCCGCCCCGCTCTCCGACCTCGTCGAGCGGGCCCTCACCAACAGCGACAACGACATCGCCGAGGCCCTCGCCCGGCAGACCGCCCTCGCGGACGGGCAGCCCGCCTCCTTCGAGGGCTCGGGCCGGGCCGTCGCCGCCCGCGTGGCCAAGCTCGGCCTCCCCGCCGACGGGGCCCGCTTCGCCGACGGCAGCGGTCTGGACCGCTCCGACCGGGTCTCCGCCGGTCTTCTGGCACGGCTTCTCGCTCGTGCCGGTGAGCGGGGGGCTCCTGAGCTGCGGCCTGTTCTGACCGGGCTGCCTGTTGCGGGGTTCAGCGGGACGCTTCAGGGGCGGTACGGCGCCGGTGACGCGGGGGCCGGGCGGGGGGTCGTCCGGGCCAAGACCGGGACGCTCACCGGGGTGAACACGTTGGCCGGGACGGCTGTCACGGGGAGCGGGCGGTTGGTGGCGTTCGCGTTCATGGCGGACGGGACGTCGGATCCGGAGGGCGCGCAGCGGGCGTTGGACGCGCTGGCCGTCGCGGTGGCGGCGGCGCGGTAGGGGTGCCCCGGTCCCTCCCCCGGAGGGGGCACCCCCATTTCACCGTTTCCCGGGGCGCTGCCCCGGACCCCGTGAAAGCGGCTTCGCCGCTTGTCCTCAAACGCCGGACGGGCTGGATTTCGCGCCCGGGCGCGAAATCCAGCCCGTCCGGCGTTTGAGGACAGCGCGCGCAGCGCGCTTCTGCGTGGCCCCGGCCCTCACCGCCGCGAGCCGGTAGCACGTACCGTGAAGCCATGACGAGCATCGGTGGTGCGGAGATGGTCGACTGGAAGCTCGCGGTGGCGACCGCGACGCGGTTCGTGCGGCCGGGGCCGGAAGTCAGCAGGGACGAGGCGCGCGAGGTGGTCGCCGAGCTGCGGCGGCATGCGAAGGCGTCGGAGGAGCACGTCCGGGGGTTCACCCGGATGATGCCACCGGGGGGCGAGGGGGACGCGAGTGCCGACACCCCGGTCCTGGTGGTGGACCGGGCGGGCTGGATCAGGGCGAACGTCGCCGGCTTCCGGGCGGTGCTCGGGCCGCTGCTGGAGAAGATGCAGGACCGCAGGGGCAATGTGCCGGGCGGGGCCGTGCTGGGCGCGGTGGGCGGCAAGGTGACCGGCGTGGAGCTGGGCATGCTGCTGTCGTTCCTGGCCTCGCGCGTCCTGGGGCAGTACGAGACGTTCGCGCCGCCCACGCGCGAGCTGCCGGGCGGGGCAGGCGGCGGCAGGCTGCTGCTGGTGGCGCCGAACATCGTGCATGTGGAGCGCGAACTGGACGTGGCGCCGCACGACTTCAGGCTGTGGGTGTGCCTGCACGAGGAGACGCACCGCACGCAGTTCACGGGGGTGCCCTGGCTGCGGGACCACATCGAGGGCGAGGTGCAGTCGTTCCTCGCCGAGACGGACATCGACCCGGCGACGCTCCTGGAACGGTTCCGGGAGGCCGTCCAGTCGCTGGGCGGCGGCCGGCCGCCGGAGGCCGCCGAGGACGCGGCGGCGCGCGGCGGGCGGAGCATCGTGGAGCTGGTCCAGACCCCGGCCCAGCGGGAGGTCCTGGGCCGGCTGACGGCGGTGATGTCGCTGCTGGAGGGGCACGCGGACTATGTGATGGACGGGGTCGGCCCGCAGGTCGTGCCGTCCGTCACCGAGATCCGGGAGAAGTTCCAGCAGCGGCGGGCGAGCGGCGCGGGCCGGCTGGACCAGGCGCTGCGCAAGCTGCTGGGTCTGGACGCCAAACTGCGGCAGTACCGTGATGGCGAACGGTTCGTCCGGGCGGTGGTGGACCAGGTCGGCATGGAGGGCTTCAACAGGGTCTGGACCTCGCCGAACACCCTGCCGACCAAGGCCGAGATCGCCAAACCCGCGGACTGGGTCGCACGGGTGCACAGTCGCACCGAGGGGTGACGGCGCCACGCCCCATGACGGATGAACGCTCCCGTAATCACCCGTCCGAGGGACCGTGTGCCAGGGGTGGGCGTGCGATGCTCGGGTAAAGGCTCGTCTCTGTCACCATCTACGCACACAGCGTGACGGGCGCGGGTCGCCCGTCCCCACACCCCCTGCCCTTGGAACGATTGGACACTCGGACATGGGTCCACACCCCGCGGTCGCGGCGATACGCCTGGCGGTCCGCCGCGTACTCCACGACGTCCTCACCCTCGCTCCGTCCGAATCCGCAACCGGAAGCCCTAGCGGCGACCCCAGGCCCCCGCTCGTCCTGGCCGCCTGCTCCGGTGGCGCCGACTCCATGGCGCTCGCCTCCGCCCTCGCCTTCGAGGCCCCCCGGCTCGGCGTCCGCGCCGGTGGTGTCACCGTCGACCACGGCCTCCAGCAGGGCTCCGACCTCCGCGCCGCCGAAGTGGTGAGCCGCCTCCTCGCCCTCGGCCTCGACCCCGTCGAAGCGCTCCCCGTGCGCGTCGGCCGGGAGGGCGGCCCCGAGGCCGCCGCCCGCGACGCCCGCTACGCCGCCCTGGACGCCGCCGCCGAACGGCACGGCGCCGCCGCCGTCCTCCTCGGCCACACCCGGGACGACCAGGCGGAGACCGTCCTCCTGGGCCTGGCCCGCGGCTCCGGCACCCGCTCGCTGTCCGGGATGGCCGTCGCCTCCGGAGTCGGCGGTCGCTACCGCCGGCCGTTCCTGGGGCTGGACCGGCAGACGGCCCGCAAGGCGTGCATGGTGCAGTCGCTGCCCGTCTGGGACGACCCGCACAACGTCGACCCCGCCTACACCCGCTCCCGGGTCCGCCACGAGGCGCTGCCGGTCCTGGAGAAGGCCCTGGGCAAGGGCGTCGTCGAGGCCCTGGCCAGGACCGCCCAGCTCTCCCGGGACGACGCGGACGCCCTCGACTCCTGGGCCCTCGCCGTGGAGCCGTCCGTCCGCGACGACAGCGGCGCCCTGGAGGTCGCCAAGCTCTACGCGCTGCCCCCCGCCGTCCGCCGCCGTGTGCTGCGCCGGGCGGCCATCGAGGCCGGTTCCCCGGCCGGTTCGCTCTTCGCCCGGCACATCGAGGAAGTCGACCGGCTGATCACCGGCTGGCGCGGCCAGCGGGCCATCAACCTCCCCGGGCGCGTCGCGGTCCACCGGCATGGTGGCAGACTGGTCCTCCGGCAGGGCTGAATCGAACGACCGTGAGTGATCGCGGGCAGGCCCGGCCGGACCCTGGCCGGGCGGCAGTCGCCCGGACGGCCGGATGAGCCCCAATCGAACGAGAGTGGCGCGGGTGGACGAGAAGGACATGGGCACCGACCTCAAGTCGGTGCTCATCACCAAGGAAGAGATCGACGCGAAGCTGGCCGAGCTGGCCGCGAAGATCGACGCGGAGTACGCGGGCAAGGACCTGCTCATCGTCGGTGTCCTCAAGGGCGCCGTGATGGTGATGGCGGACCTGGCGCGCGCGCTGTCCAACCCGGTCACCATGGACTGGATGGCCGTGTCCTCCTACGGCGCGGGCACCCAGTCCTCCGGCGTGGTCCGCATCCTCAAGGACCTCGACACCGACATCAAGGGCAAGCACGTCCTGATCGTCGAGGACATCATCGACTCCGGTCTGACGCTGTCCTGGCTGCTGTCGAACCTCGGCTCCCGCGAGCCCGCGTCCCTCAACGTCGTCACCCTGCTCCGCAAGCCGGAGGCGGCCAAGGTCGCCATCGACGTGAAGTGGGTCGGCTTCGACATCCCGAACGAGTTCGTCGTCGGTTACGGTCTCGACTTCGCGGAGAAGTACCGCAACCTGCCCTTCGTGGGCACGCTCGCGCCGCACGTCTACGGCGGCTGAGCACACCCGACCTGGGAGGATGTTCATCCTCCCGGGTGCCCCGGCCATTGCGACGCCGCCGGGAACCCTTCACGGTTTTCCGCCGTTGGAGGAGGGGAAGACGGATTTGTTGACCGTCTGCGGCGGCGTCGGGTGACAATGCTGGGGTACCGTCCGAAGGTCAGTCTTTTCAAGCATTCTTCAGTCAAGTACTGCAAGGTCGAGCAAACACCGTACGCACAGGCACCCCGATCAAGGGGCACCGTGCCTCACTGTGGCAGGAGGGACGGGGCGCTCGCGCCCCGTATGGATGGACGTGAAGCGCTACTTCCGTGGGCCGGTCATGTGGATCGTGCTGGCCGTCCTCGCCGTGGTCGTGTTGATGCAGGTCGTCGGCTCGTCCGGCGGTTACAAGTCGGTGGACACCAGTCAGGTCGTCGCGGCGATCCGCGACAACAAGGTGAAATCGGCCGAGCTGACCACGGGCGACGAAAACAAGATCAAGGTCGAGCTCAAGAACGACCAGAAGATCAAGGGCAGCAGTAAGGTCCAGGCGAACTACATCGGCGACCAGGGCGTCCAGCTGTCCGCGATGCTCCAGAAGGCGGTCGACCAGAAGAACAAGGACGTCCTGCCCGAGGGCTACAACGTGGCGACGTCCAAGCAGAACCCCTTCATCGGGGTGCTGCTGTCCTTGCTGCCCTTCGTCCTCATCGTCGTGGTCTTCCTGTTCCTGATGAATCAGATGCAGGGCGGCGGCTCCCGGGTGATGAACTTCGGGAAGTCCAAGGCCAAGCTGATCACCAAGGACACGCCGAAGACCACCTTCGCCGACGTGGCCGGGTCCGACGAGGCCGTCGAGGAGCTCCACGAGATCAAGGAGTTCCTCCAGGAGCCCGCCAAGTTCCAGGCCGTCGGCGCCAAGATCCCCAAGGGTGTGCTGCTCTACGGCCCGCCCGGAACCGGCAAGACGCTGCTGGCGCGCGCCGTCGCGGGCGAGGCGGGGGTCCCGTTCTACTCGATCTCCGGCTCGGACTTCGTCGAGATGTTCGTCGGTGTCGGTGCCTCCCGGGTCCGTGACCTGTTCGAGCAGGCCAAGGCCAACGCCCCGGCCATCGTCTTCGTCGACGAGATCGACGCCGTCGGCCGGCACCGCGGCGCGGGCCTCGGCGGCGGTCACGACGAGCGCGAGCAGACGCTCAACCAGCTGCTCGTCGAGATGGACGGCTTCGACGTCAAGGGCGGCGTGATCCTGATCGCGGCCACCAACCGGCCGGACATCCTCGACCCGGCGCTGCTGCGCCCGGGCCGGTTCGACCGGCAGATCGCCGTGGACCGTCCGGACATGCAGGGCCGCCTGGAGATCCTCAAGGTTCACCAGAAGGGCAAGCCGGTCGCCCCGGACGTCGACCTCTCGGCCGTCGCCCGTCGCACCCCCGGCTTCACCGGTGCCGATCTCTCCAATGTGCTGAACGAGGCCGCCCTGCTGACGGCCCGCAGCGACAAGAAGCTGATCGACAACCACATGCTGGACGAGGCGATCGACCGCGTCGTGGCCGGACCGCAGAAGCGGACCCGGATCATGAGCGACAAGGAGAAGAAGATCACCGCGTACCACGAGGGCGGTCACGCCCTGGTCGCGGCGGCTTCCCCGAACTCCGACCCGGTGCACAAGATCACCATCCTGTCCCGGGGCCGCGCGCTCGGCTACACCATGGTGCTGCCGGACGAGGACAAGTACTCGACCACGCGCAACGAGATGCTCGACCAGCTGGCCTACATGCTGGGCGGCCGGGCGGCCGAGGAGCTGGTCTTCCACGACCCGACCACGGGCGCCGCGAACGACATCGAGAAGGCCACGGCCACGGCCCGCGCGATGGTCACCCAGTACGGCATGACCGAGCGGCTCGGCGCGATCAAGTTCGGCTCCGACAACTCCGAGCCCTTCCTGGGCCGTGAGATGGCGCACCAGCGGGACTACTCAGAAGAGGTCGCCGCGCTGGTCGACGAAGAGGTCAAGAAGCTCATCGAGACCGCGCACAACGAGGCGTGGGAGATCCTGGTCGAGAACCGCGACGTCCTCGACAACCTGGTTCTGGCGCTCCTGGAGAAGGAGACGCTGAACAAGGAGGAGATCGCCGAGATCTTCAAGCACATCGTGAAGCGCCCGGCCCGCCCGGCCTGGACCGGCTCCTCACGGCGTACGCCCTCCAGCCGCCCGCCGGTGCTCTCCCCCAAGGAGCTCGCCCCGAGCAACAACGGCGTCACCGCCGTGGACTCGGTGGAGCTCCCGGAGGACATCCGCCCGGAGTGATCCGGTCGGGCCCGGAATGGATGCCGCGTCACCCAGGTTTTAGCCTGGTGGCGCGGCATCGCGCATTTGTGCGCGCGATGGGGGCTTCCCTTCCCTGCCGGTCTTTTCCGGATCATGAACGGGGAAAGGGCCGCCGCACCGCGCGTACGCACGAGAGGACGAGGCAACTCCATGATCGATCCGGTGACCCTGGACGGCGAGCGTCCGGTCGGGCCCTTCGACGAGAAGCGGGCCGAGCAGGCCGTTCGCGAACTGCTCATCGCCGTCGGCGAGGACCCGGACCGTGAGGGCCTGCGCGAGACCCCGGCGCGGGTCGCCCGCGCGTACAAGGAGATATTCGCGGGCCTCCGGCAGGAGGCGGCGGACGTGCTGACCACGACCTTCGACCTCGGGCACGACGAGATGGTGCTGGTCAGGGATATCGAGGTGTACAGCACCTGCGAGCACCACCTGGTGCCCTTCCACGGGGTGGCGCACATCGGCTACATCCCCGCGACCAACGGGAAGATCACGGGCCTGTCGAAGCTGGCCCGGCTGGTGGACGTCTACGCGCGGCGGCCGCAGGTCCAGGAGCGGATGACCACGCAGGTCGCGGACTCGCTGATGGAGATCCTGGAGGCGCGGGGCGTCGTCGTGGTCATCGAGTGCGAGCACATGTGCATGTCGATGCGGGGCATCCGGAAGCCCGGGGCGAAGACGATCACGTCCGCGGTACGGGGCCAGCTGCGCGATCCGGCGTCGCGCGCGGAGGCGATGAGCCTCATCATGTCCGGACGCTGACCGTCCGGGCGCCGGGACGCGTCATGGCCGCCCGCTGACCGACGGGCGGCCCGCCTCGGGTCAGGCGCTGAGGCGGCTGCCCATCCACTGCAGGGTGCCGGGGATCTCACGGCGCCAGGTGTTGAAGTTGTGACCGCCGCTCTCCAGGACCATCGAGGAGACCCGGGTGGGGTGCTTGGCGGCGAGGTCGATGAACTTCATCGTGTCCTTGTAGTTGTGCTCGCCCTGCTTGCTGGTGGTGACCAGCATCGAGATCTTGGGCAGCGGCTTGTGCTTCAGCCGCCAGATCAGGTTGTTCTCCTGCTCCAGCTTCTTGCTGCCGCCGAAGAGGGAACCGGTCGTCGGGTCCTGCGGGGCCTTGTAGTAGCCGGAGAGCGAGGCGGCGGCGCCGTACGCCTCCGGGTGGCGCATGGCGAGCTTGAGCGCGCAGTAGCCGCCGGTCGAGTCGCCGATCATGCCCCAGTTGGCGGCCTTGTCGCCGATCCGGTACTGCTGCGACAGCGCCTTGCGCAGGTCCTTGGTGAAGAAGGTCTCGGTCTGGGGGCCGTCGGGTATATCCATGCACTCCGTGTCCCGGGGCGGGGCGACGGTCGGCCGCATCATCACCAGGATGGTGGGCTGCATCTTCTTTTCCTTGGCCAGTTTGTGCGCCGTCTGCGGGTAGTGCAGGCCCTTGATCAGCGCCTCGGCGGTGCCCGGGTAGCCGGTCAGCACGACGGAGGCCGGAAAGGTGCGCTTGGCGAACTCGGGCTGGAAGTACTCCGGCGGCAGATAGACGTAGGCCGGGCTGGCGATCCTCGACTCGGGCCCCTGGATGTTCACCTTCTCGATCCGGCCGGCGACCCGCGGCACCGAGGCACGGGCGACGTTCACCTGCTGGGTCCCGACGACCTGGATCCGCCGGTCGGCCGCGCTGTGGTCCACGACGACACCCTGGTCCTGCTCCTGGCCGAAGAGGTCGGCCCAGGAGGCGTAGAAACCGAAGGAGAAGTTCGCGTAGAGACCGATCGCGGCGAACAGGGAGAGCTGGGTGACGAGCAGCATGCCGATCCGGCCCAGAATGGAGCCCACGCTCCGCTTGCCGAGCCGCGGCCAGAGCCAGACGGTCAGTGCGAACAGCACTACCGCCAGCACGGCGGCCAGCAGCAGAACTGTTTTGCTGGTGAGACCCATGAGGTGCTTTCTGCCGAGCGACCCGGCGGCCGGGTCGCGGAATGGTTACTTCTATCCGGGCCCGCCGCCGGCGGAACCTCCGCCCCGAAACCGTCGTCCTACAGGGCGCACATTGTCCGGAGCGGTACGGCCAGATGCCGTATGCCCACTCGACATGGACGACGGGAAGAGATGTCTGTCAGGGAAGATGGCAAAAGGTCCGATGGGGTTCCTTCGGGTCCGAAGTGGCTGTCGGTGCTTGCGCGCATGGCCAAGGGACCCCGGCCGGAGCGTGTTCCCGCCGTCGTGGGCACGGTCGCGGCGGTCATCGGCCTGATGGACATCGCGGCCGGCGTCATCCCACGGTTCCGCTTCAGCCGGATCCACACGCTGGCCGAGGTACTGCCCGGCGCCGTCACCCAGCTGGCCGCCGCCGCCTCCATCGTCGTCGGCATCCTGCTGCTGATGCTCGCCCACGGCCTCAAGCGCGCGAAGTCACGTGCCTGGTGGGCCGCCGTCGTCGTGCTGCCGGTCGGTGCCGCCGCGCACCTGATCTACCGCCACTCCATCCCCGGCGCGATCTTCTCGCTGCTGCTCTTCGCCTACCTGGTGCGGCACCGGAACGCGTTCACCGCGCTGCCCGACCCGCGCAGCCGGTGGAAGGCGGTGGCCAACTTCATCCTCATGGGCGGGGCCAGCTTCGCCCTCGGCTGGGTGATCGTCGGCTCGCACCCGGACCAGATGGTCGGCGACCCGCCGGTGCTGGAGCAGATGGAGCACGTCCTCTGGGGTCTGTTCGGCTTCGAGGGCTCGATCCGCTACACCGGCGGCGTCGACTACATCGTCGGCTACTCCCTCGGCGCCCTCGGCCTGCTGACCGTCGCCACCACGGCGTTCCTCGCCTTCCGGCCGGAGTACCCGGCGGCCGTCCTCACCGAGGAGGACGAGGACCGGCTGCGCGAGCTGCTCGCCAAGCACGGCGACCGCGACTCGCTGGGCCACTTCGCGCTCCGCCGCGACAAGAGCGTCGTCTTCTCCCCGTCCGGCAAGGCCGCCGTCTCCTACCGCGTGGTCTCCGGTGTGATGCTGGCCAGCGGCGACCCCATCGGTGACGTCGAGGCGTGGCCCGGCGCCATCGAGAAGTTCATGGAGCTCGCCAAGCGCCACTCCTGGACCCCCGCCGTCAACGGGTGCAGCGAGACCGGCGGTGAGGTCTGGACCCGCGAGACCGGCCTGGACGCCCTGGAGATGGGCGACGAGGCCATCGTCGAGGTCGCCGACTTCAGCCTCAGCGGCCGGGCCATGCGCAACGTCCGCCAGATGGTCAAGCGCATCGAGCGCAACGGCTACACCACCAAGGTGCGTCGCGTCGGCGACCTGGACCCCGAGGAGCTCGCGGTCGTCCAGAAGGCCGCCAACGCCTGGCGCGACACCGAGGAGGAGCGCGGCTTCTCCATGGCGCTGGGCCGCATCGGCGACCCGAAGGACCTGGACGCCATCATCGCCACCGCCCACAAGGACCCGGAGGAGGGCGAGACGGCCCCGTTCGGCGACCTCAAGGCCATGCAGCACTACGTGCCGTGGGGCAAGGACGGCAGCTCGCTGGAGCTCATGCGCCGCGACCGCAGCGCCGACCCGGGCATGAACGAGCTGCTGATCGTCGCCTTCCTCCAGGCGGCGCCCGACCTGAAGATCAAGCGCCTGTCGCTGAACTTCGCGTTCTTCCGTTCGGCCCTGGAGCGCGGCAGCAAGCTGGGCGCGGGACCGGTGGTCCGTATCCAGCGCGGGGTGCTGGTCTTCCTGTCGCGCTGGTTCCAGATCGAGTCGCTGTACAAGTTCAACGAGAAGTTCCGGCCGCGCTGGGAGCCGCGCTTCATCGTCTTCCCGAACAGCCGTGACCTGCCGCGCATCGGCTTCGCGATGATGCAGGCGGAGGGCTTCCTGGAACTGCCGCGGCTGCTGCGCCGCCGCCCTGCGCCGCCCAAGCCGAGCTTCGTCGACGACGACGCGGCGGTGGAGCAGACGGAGGTCACGCGCGCCGCGTGAGCCCCGCCCGGCACTGCGGAAAGCCCTTCCCGGAACCGTTTCCGGGGAGGGCTTTCGCCGTGTCGGCCGGTCGTCGGCGTCCCGGGCCCACGGCCTACGCTGGTGGGCATGAGTACCTTGCACGGTCGTATCGGGCCCGTCGGCCTGCCGCAGTGGGACCGCTGTGCGGTGATGGGCGTGGTCAATGTGACGCCCGATTCGTTCTCGGACGGCGGTCGGTGGTTCGACACCGATGAGGCCGTCAAGCGGGGTCTGGACCTCGTCGCCGGCGGCGCCGACCTGGTCGACGTGGGCGGCGAGTCCACCCGGCCGGGGGCCCTGCGGGTGGACGAGGCCGAGGAGCGGCGCCGGGTGGTCCCGGTCGTCCGCGAGCTGGCCGGGGAGGGCGTCGTGGTCTCGGTGGACACGATGCGCGCCTCGGTCGCGGAGGCGGCCCTGGAGGCCGGTGCGGGGATGGTCAACGACGTGAGCGGCGGGCTCGCCGACCCGGCGATGGTGCCGATGGTGGCACAGGCCCGGGTGCCGTTCGTGGTGATGCACTGGCGCGGCTTCAGCGAGGACATGAACAGCCGGGCGGTCTACGACGACGTGGTCGGCGAGGTGATCGGCGAGCTGCGGCAGCGGGTGGACGCCGTGGTCGCGGGCGGGATCGAGCCGGACCGGCTGGTGATCGACCCCGGTCTGGGCTTCGCCAAGAACGCCGGGCACGACCTGGCCCTGGTCGCCCGGCTGGACCGGCTGCGGGCGGAGCTGGAGCTCCCGCTGCTGGTCGCCGCGTCCCGCAAGCGCTTCCTCGGCCGGGTGCTGGCCGCGCCCGACGGCGCCCCGCCGCCGGCCAGGGAACGGGACGCGGCCACGGCCGCCGTCTCGGTGCTGGCGGCGCGCGAGGGCGCGTGGGCGGTGCGGGTGCACGAGGTGGGCGCGAGCGCGGACGCGGTCCGCGTCGTGAGCGCCGTCGCCCGGGCCGGAGCCCCCGAGGGGGCGGTGTGAGCTCGGCGCGGACGGACGCCGAGCGGGTCGAGCTCGCCAACACGGCGCTCTACGAGGCCGTGGAGCGCGGCGACACCGAGGCGCTGCAGCGGATGTGGCTGGACGACCCCGGTACCGAGGTGTCGTGCGTGCACCCCGGCTGGCCGGTGCTGCGCGGCCGGGGCGAGGTGCTCCGCTCGTACGCGCTGATCATGGCGAGCACCGACTACATCCAGTTCTTCCTGACCGACGTCGAGGTGTCGGTGGGTGGTGACACGGCCCTGGTGACCTGCACCGAGAACATCCTCAGCGGGGCGCCGGCGGAGGCGGAGGGCGAGCTGGGCCCCCTGGTCGGGCAGTTGGTCGTGGCGACCAATGTGTTCCGCCGGGCGGGATCGGAGTGGAAGGTGTGGTCCCACCACGGCTCGCCGGTGCTGGCGGGCCGGGAGGACGAGGAGTACGGGGAGCACGAGGAGGGCCCGGAGGACCTGGACGGCGGGCCGGGGCCGGTCGGGCCGCTGGGCTGAGCACGGGTGCGCAGGGCCGAGGACGGGCGGGCGGGGCTGAGGACGGGCGCTCGGGGGGCTGAGGACGGGCGCTCGGGGCGTCACCGCCCTGCGTCAGTGTGATGGATCTGTGGCCACTCGTTCGAGGTGCTTCCTCGGCGGGTATGGGTGCTCATACGCCGGCCGGGGAACGCGGCGGACGCCGGTGACCTGCATCACAGCCGTTCCCGGGCCGGGGCACCCGTGGCCGGACGCTGTCGGTGCTCGCAGGTAGATTCGACGTTGGGTATCCCGGTCGAAGGCCGGGGACGGGTGACGTACCGGCCGCCGCCGGAGGTCCCTCCCCCCGTGGCCGCGAGGGCGCGGGAGGTACCCGTCACCGACGACCAGCAGGAGTGATTCGTGTGGACCGTGTCGCGCTGCGCGGCCTGAAGGCTCGCGGGCACCATGGGGTCTTCCCCCGAGAACGCGAAGAAGGCCAGACCTTCGTCGTGGATCTCGTGCTGGGCCTGGACACCCGGCCCGCCGCGGCCGACGACGACCTCACGAAGACCGTGCACTACGGCATCGTGGCCGAGGAGGCCGTCGGCATCGTGCAGGGCGAGCCCGTCGACCTCATCGAGACCCTTGCCGAGCGGATCGCCGAGCAGTGCCTGAAGCACGACGCCGTGCAGGAGGTCGAGGTGGTCGTGCACAAGCCGGACGCCCCGATCACCGTGCCCTTCGACGATGTGACGATCACGATTACCCGGAGCCGAGTATGAGCAGCAGCGACCCGACCGTGCAGCCGGTGCCCGCCTCCGTGGTGGAGCAGGTGGACGCGGCCGATGTGACCCTGAGCAACCCCCAGTGGGCCGTGCTGTCGCTCGGCAGCAACCTGGGCAACCGCCTGGAGACGCTCCAGGGCGCCATCGACGCCCTGGAGGACACGCCCGGCCTGCGGGTGAAGGCGGTCTCCCCGGTCTACGAGACGGAGCCCTGGGGCGTCGACCCCGGCTCCCAGCCGACGTACTTCAACGCGGTGGTGCTGGTGAAGACCACGCTGCCGCCGGCCTCCCTGCTGGAGCGCGGCCACGCCATCGAGGAGGCGTTCGAGCGCGTGCGCGACGAGCGCTGGGGGCCGCGGACGATCGACGTGGACATCGTCACCTATCAGGACGTGATCTCCGACGATCCGCTGCTGACGCTGCCGCATCCGCGCGCGCACGAGCGTGCCTTCGTGCTGGTTCCGTGGTACGACGTGGACCCGGAGGCCGTTGTTCCGGGACGCGGACCGGTCGCCGACCTGCTGGCCGGGATCGTCCGTGAGGGCGTGCGGCCGCGGGTGGACCTGGAACTCAGGCTGCCCGAGTAGCCGTTGGGCGAGATACGTACGGATGACGACGACGAGGGGCTGACGGCTCGGTGAAGCAACTTCGGATCGGGGTGCTGCTCGGCCTGTTCTTCGCGGCCGGGGTGCTGTCCTGGGCGGGTGCCCGGCTCTGGGACGCCTTCGGCACGCTGCCGAGCGTGCCGGTCGCGGCGCCGATCGTGCTGGCCGTCATCGCCGTCGTCCTCTTCGCGACGGCGATCTCGCTCCGCGCCCGGCTCCGCGCCCAGCGCGAGCGGCGCCCCGGAGCCAAGGGCGTCGACCCGCTGCTGGCGGCCCGTGCCGTGGTCTTCGGCCAGGCGAGCGCCCTGGTGGCGGCGCTGGTGTCCGGCGCGTACGGCGGGGTCGGTGTCTTCCTGCTGCTGGACGGCATGGAGACCGACGCCCGGCGGGAGCAGACGATCTACGCGGGGGCCTCGGTGCTGGCCGGGGCGTGCGTGGTGGCCGCCGCGTTCTTCATGGAGCGGGTGTGCAAGCTGCCGGAGGACGAGGACGAGGGGCCGGGCGAGGGGAAGCCGGCGTAGGGCGCTGCCGCTCCGCCGGCGGACAGGGCTTTTTGTACCGGATGGCCGAACGGGCCGTCCGGTGTTGGCGGGGGTGACGGGAGGCGGGGCGAGCCGCATCCGGCCCGCCCGGTCCGCTCCGTGGTCACCGCCGCCGCGTCCCGTAGCTCACCGCCGCGACACCGTCCGCAGGTCGATGTCGGCCCGCTCCGCCCCCTGCGCGTCCGCCCCGATCGACCGCCTCAGCGCCTCGTGCAGACCCGCGGGGGTGAGGACGCCGAGGAAGTGGTCGGAGCCGTCGCCGTCGAGCACCGCGATCCACCCCGCGTCGTGCTGCAGCATCGTGCTGAACGCCTGCTTCAGCGGCGCCCCCACGGGCAGCCACGCGTCCATGCGCCGGGCGTGGTCCCGCACGGTCCCGTCGGTCGCGTGGAGGATCGCGTCCGCCGCCACCCAGCCGTGCAGCTTCTCGCCGTCGTCCAGGACGACGGCCCAGTCCGCGCCTTCCCTGGCGAGCCGGCTGGTGGCCGTTCCCACCGGGTCGTCCAGATGGACGACGGGGGGCTGTTCGAGGTCGCCGCGTTCGATCGGGGTGACGGAGAGCCGCTTCAGGCCCCGGTCGGCGCCGACGAAATCGGCGACGTACGGGGTGGCGGGGGCGCCGAGCACCGCCGAGGGCGCGTCCAACTGTTCGATGCGGCCATGGCCGTAGACCGCGATGCGGTCGCCGAGGCGGACGGCTTCCTCGATGTCATGGGTGACGAAGAGCACGGTCTTGCGCACCTGTGACTGAAGTCGCAGGAATTCGTTCTGCAGGCGCTCACGGACGACCGGGTCGACCGCTCCGAACGGTTCGTCCATCAGCAGGACCGGCGGGTCGGCGGCGAGGGCCCGGGCGACGCCGACGCGCTGGCGCTGACCGCCGGAGAGCTGGTCGGGGTAGCGGTCGCCGTGCAGGGCGGGGTCGAGGCCGACGAGTTCCAGCAGCTCGGCCGCGCGGTCGCGGGCCTTCTTCCGCTGCCAGCCCAGCAGGTGCGGGACGGTCGCGGTGTTCTCGAGGACGGTCTTGTGCGGGAACAGCCCGACCTGCTGGATCACATAGCCGATGCGCCGCCGCAGGGCGACCGGGTCCGTCTCCGCGATGTCCTGCCCGTCCAGCAGGATCCGGCCCTCGGTCGGCTCGATCAGCCGGTTCACCATCTTCATCGTGGTGGTCTTGCCGCAGCCGGACGGCCCGACGAGCGTGACCAGCTCGCCCTCCGCCACTTCGAAGGACAGGTCGTCCACGGCGGTCGTGCCATCGGCGTAGCGCTTGGTGACGTGCTCGAATCGGATCACGCCCCCCATTGTTGCCACATCCTCCGCTGTCGTGACGTCCTGGCGCCCCGGCTGTGCGACGGCCCACAGGCGATTGTCAGTGGTGGGCGTTAGGGTCGCCAGTAACCGTCGGTGAAGGCCAAGGGGGAGGTGAGCGCGCATGGCGGGGCAGGGCGGCAATTGCCTGATCGACAACGACTGGATCTGTGGCGAGTATGTGCGGACGCGGAGCCATGAACTGGTCGACGCGACCGTTCAGCACATCGGCATCACGCTGGCGTCCGTCGGCATAGGGCTGATCATCGCGTTCCCGCTGGCGCTGGCCGCGCGCCGCTGGCGGGGTGTCGCGGGCCCGGTGCTCGGGCTGACCACGGTGCTCTACACGATCCCGTCCCTGGCGATGTTCTCGCTGCTCGTGCCGGTCTTCGGGCTCTCGGCGGCCGTCGTGGTCACCGGCCTGGTGCTGTACTCGCTGACGATCCTCGTGCGGAACATCCTGGCCGGGCTGGCCGCCGTGCCGGAGGAGGCCCGGGAGGCCGCGCGCGGCATGGGCTACGGGCCGGTGCGGCTGCTGTTCGGGGTGGAGCTGCCGCTCGCCCTGCCCGCGGTGATGGCGGGCGTGCGGATCGCCACCGTGTCGACGGTCTCGCTGACCACCGTCGGCGCGCTCACGGGCTACGGAGGCCTGGGCAATCTGATCTACGAGGGCCTGCACAGCATCTTCAAGGCCCAGGTCCTCACGGCGTCGGTGCTGTGCGTGCTGCTGGCCGTGGTGGCTGACGTGCTGCTGCTGGGGCTCCAGCGCCTGCTGACGCCCTGGACCCGCGGGGCGCGGCGGCAGCGGGGGGCGAGGCGGACGCGCGCGGTGCGTGAGGAACGGAAGAGGGCGGTGGCCTGATGGACGTCGTCTCCAGGACCTGGACCTGGCTCTCCACCGGATCGCACTGGTCCGGGGCGGACGGGGTGTGGCACCGGCTCGCCGAGCACCTCCAGCTGACCGTGGTCTGCCTGGTCCTCTCCTGCGCCATCGCCCTGCCCCTCGCGATCGTGCTCGGCCACACCGGCCGGGGCGGCGCGCTGGCCGTCAACCTGTCCAACGCGGGGCGCGCGGTGCCCACCTTCGCGGTACTGGTCCTGCTGACCCTGGGCCCGCTGGGTACGTACGACTCATGGCCCACCGTCATCGCCCTCGTGCTCTTCGCGATACCCCCGCTGCTGACCAACGCCTACGTGGGCATGCGGGAGGTGGACCGCGACGTCGTCGAGGCCGCGCGCGGCATGGGGATGTCGGGCCGCCAGGTCATCGGCCGGGTCGAACTCCCGCTGGCCATGCCGCTGGTGATGACCGGCGTGCGGTCCGCCGCCGTGCAGGTCGTGGCCACCGTCTCCATCGCCGCGATGGTCGGCGGCGGCGGGCTGGGCCGGATCATCACGGCGGGCTTCCGGCTCACCGACACCCCGCAGGTGGTGGCCGGGGCCCTGCTGGTCGCCGCGCTCGCGCTCGTGGTGGAGGGGGCGTTCGTGGCGCTGGAGCGCTGGATGAGCCGGCAGCGGCGCCGCAGGGCCCGGGCCGGACGGATACCCGACGCGCCCGCCGAGGCGCTTCCCGCCGCGGGCAGCGCCGCCTGAGCCGGGTCGTGAATGCCCACGGCAGATGTGTAGTTGACGCATCGTCAGTTGATGCAACGTCATACCCGAGGACGTCCGCGCCGCCGGACCGGTGGGAGCCGGACGTCCGACGACATGGATGGAGTGCCGCATGACCAGCACCACCCCGCGCCGCGCGCGGGCAGTCCGCGCCGCGTTCGCGGCGGCAGGAGCCGCCGCCCTGACGGTGGGCCTGGCCGCGTGCGGCGGTGACAGCCTGGAGAAGTCCGGAGACGGCGACGGCGGGGCCAGTGCGTCGGGCCGCGGATCGCTGGTGATCGGGTCCGCCTCGTTCACCGAGTCGAAGGTGCTCGCGGAAATATACGCGGGCCTGTTGAAGGACGCCGGATATTCCACGTCGATCAAGACCGTGGACGCGCGTGAGCTGTATGAACCGGCACTGGAGAAGGGGCAGATCGATGTCGTCCCCGAGTATGCGGCGACGCTCGCGGAATTCCTGAACAAGAAGCAGAACGGGAAGGACGCCCCCCAGGTCGCCTCCGCCGACCCGGACACCACGCTGAAGGCCCTGCGGAAACTCGCCGAACCGCGGGGACTGAAGGTGCTCGACGCCGGCCGCGCCGTGGACCAGAACGCCTTCGCCGTCTCGGCGGAGTTCGCGAAGAAACACCAGCTCAAGACGCTTTCGGACCTGGGTGCGTCGAAGGAGCCGGTCAAGCTGGCGGCCGGTGACGAGTGCACCCAGCGGCCCTTCTGCAAGCCGGGTCTGGAGAAGACCTACGGCATCCGCGTCACGGGCATAGACCCGTTGGAGGTCGGCAGCACCCAGGCCAAGCAGGCGGTCAGGAACGGCAAGGACCAGATGGTCCTCACCACGACCACGGACGCCACGCTGGAACAGTTCGGTCTCGTCGTGCTCAAGGACGACAAGAAGCTGCAGAACTCCGACAACGTGCTGCCGGTGGTGAATGCGCGGAAGGCGGGTTCGCAGCAGGTCGTGGATGCGCTCGCCAAACTCAACAAGGTGTTGACCACGGAAGATCTCACCGAACTCAACAAGAAGGTGGACGCCGAGCGGCTCAAGCCGGCGGATGTGGCCGCGCAGTACCTCAAGGACAAGCGTCTGCTGAGCAAGTAGGGGTCGGTAGGGAAGAAGTAAGATCAAGGGAACGGTTTGGTGGTGGAGTCACACTTTCGCCGCAACGCACGGTAAGTTTCTGGCCATGCCACGAGGACGCCACCGCCATTCCACATCCCTGCACCGGCTTCTTCCCTCTTCGCTGATCGCCGCGACATCAGTCGCCTGCGCGGCCGGGGCCTGGACGGTGGACGAATCACTTGTCATACGCGGGCTCGCCGCGGGTGCCGCCGCGGCGGCCGTCGTCGGCTCGGTGCTGATGCGCCGTTGGGACCGGTCGGCGGGCAAGCGGGTGGCCCAGCTCACCGCCGCCCGCGTGCGCGACGAGTGGAAGACCGACGAGCGCCTCGCCGAGCTGGAGACGGACCTGGAGGACACCCGCCAGGCCCGCGCCCGGCTGGAGATCAAGCTCCGCGGCAAGCGCGCCGAGCTGGCGCGGCTCCGCACCGAACACGCCGACCTGCTGCGCCGCTACGCCACCGCCGAGACCGAGCGGGCCAGTGCGCTGGAGGGGCGGCGTCTGCTGGAGACGTCGCGCGGCGAGCTCGCGGAGCTTGCCGCGCTCGCCGAGCGCGACGAGAAGAGTGAGAAGGCCGGGGTGCCCAAGGCGGCCCGGGCGCTGGAGTCCGCCATGCACGCCCGCTCGGTGGTGCAGGCCCGTGCTGAGGGACGGGTCGGCGCGACCGCGTTCCGCCGGGCGGCGGACGCTCTGCGGGATCTTGAGCGGAACGGTGCCGCGCAGCGGGAGGCGGGGGAGCGGGCCTCGGCTGAGCAGCGCGCCTCGGCTGAGGAGTCCTCGGCCGTGGAGACCCCGGCCGTTCCCGCGGCGTCCGATGCGCCCGTGGTGCCGGCTGCGGCTGCCGCGTGGGCGGCGGCGCCGGTTGTTCCTGAGCCTGCGGCGTTGGCGCCGGCTGTGTTCGAGCCTGTTGAGAGCATGACGGCGGAGGCCACGGAGGCCACGGAGGCCGTGGAGGCCGTGGAGGCCGTGGAGGCCGTGGAGAATCGCGAGCCGGAGGTGCGTCCGGAGGCGGCTGTTGCCGTGCGTGAGGCGCGTCCTGTGGTTCCCGCGCCGGTGGCGGATGCCCGGCCTGCCATGCCGGTGCGGCGGCCTTCTCCGCCTGTGAAGCGGACTACCGGGGGGTTTGACTTCTTCGGGACGCAGCATGGTGCGAAGCAGGCCGCTGCCGCGGCGAAGGCGGCTGTGGAGGGGCAGGATCTTGCTGATGTGGTGGGCGAGGAGGCGCTGGCTGTCATTGATCTGACGGCTCATGACGAGACGGAGCAGATCGATGTAGCGGAGCTGCGGGACGCGATCTGAGTGCTCTGGGGAGGGGTGCCCCGGTCCCTCCCTTTCACCGTTTCTGCGGGGAGGGCCCCGCGCCCCCTGAAACCGCGCTCCGCGCGGTTGTCCTCAAACGCCGGACGGGCTATTCAGCCCGTTGGGGGTGCCCCCTCTGGGGGAGTTTGAGGACGCGCGCCGCAGGCGCGCTCGGGGGTGCGGGGACCGCCTCACTTGTCGATGTCCCCCACCACAAAGAACAACGACCCCAGAATCGCCACCATGTCCGCCACCAGCGTCCCCGGCAGCAGCTCCACCAGCGCCTGGATGTTGTTGAAGGACGCGGACCGCAGCTTCAGCCGGTAGGGCGTCTTCTCGCCCTTGGAGACGAGGTAGTAGCCGTTGAGGCCGAGGGGGTTCTCGGTCCAGGCGTAGGTGGCGCCTTCGGGGGCCTTGAGGACCTTGGGGAGGCGTTGGTTGACGGGGCCGGGGGGGAGGGTGGCGAGGCGGTCGAGGCAGGCGTCGGCGAGGGCCAGGGAGTTGTGGGTCTGGTCGAGGAGGCACTCGAAGCGGGCGAGGCAGTCGCCCTCCTGGCGGGTGACGACCTCGAGGACGTCGGCGAGCTCGCCGTAGGCGAGGTAGGGCTCGTCACGGCGCAGGTCGAAGTCGACGCCGGAGGCGCGGGCGATGGGGCCGCTGACGCCGTAGGCGTGGACGGCCTCGCGGGACAGGACGCCGATGCCGCGCGTCCGGCCGCGGAAGATCTCGTTGCCGAGGACGAGGCGGTCGTGGACGTCCATGCGGGAGCGGACGTCGGCCACCGCCTGCCGGGCGCGGCCGAGCCAGCCGGCGGGCAGGTCCTCCTTGAGGCCGCCGACGCGGTTGAACATGTAGTGCATCCGGCCGCCCGAGACCTCCTCCATCACCGCCTGGAGCACCTCGCGCTCGCGGAAGGCGTGGAAGACGGGCGTGATGCCGCCGAGCTCCAGCGGGTAGGAGCCGAGGAACATCAGGTGGTTGAGGATCCGGTTCAGCTCGGCGAGCAGGGTGCGGGCCCACACCGCGCGCTCGGGCACCTCCATGCCCAGCATGCGCTCGACGGCCATGACGACGCCGAGCTCGTTGGAGAAGGCGGACAGCCAGTCGTGGCGGTTGGCGAGCATGACGATCTGGCGGTAGTCGCGGGCCTCGAAGAGCTTCTCCGCGCCGCGGTGCATATAACCGATCACCGGCTCGGCGCTGCGGACGCGCTCGCCGTCGAGGACGAGGCGCAGCCGCAGCACCCCGTGGGTGGAGGGGTGCTGAGGGCCGATGTTGAGCACCATGTCGGTGCTCTCCGCGGCGCCGCCGATGCCGACTGTCGTCTCCGTCATGGGAACAGTTTCTCAGCCGGGGGAGGACGGTCGCGCGCTCGTGTCCTCCGACAGCAGGTGCGCGCACTCCGGACCCACCGGCTGGAGCAGCCAGCGGAAGCCGCCCATGCCGCCCGGTGAGGTGAGCTCGCCCGCCTCGCCGGCCGCGCCCAGGGCCCGGACGTAGGCGGCCGGGTCGGAGGAGGCCAGGGAGAGCGGCGGGCGGCGGCCGTCCACGCCCAGGGCCCGGAGGGCGGCGCGCTGGCTGAGCAGGGTGGAGCCGGGTCCTGCGCAGGAGTCGAGGGCGACGTGGGCGGTGATGTCGCAGGTGCCGTCCGGCACCGGGCGGACCTCGCGGCCCTCCCGGTAGCCCGTCAGGGTGCCGAAGGGCGGGCGGGTGGCGCGCTCGTGCGCGTAGTCGACGGCCACGGCCAGCCCGGCCCGCAGGGTGCCGACCGCCCGGGACCACGCCTCGTCCCGCGTCCGGCCGATCTCGGCGCGGCTGCCCGGGGGCGCGCCCTCCAGCGGCCACCAGCGGGCCAGCCAGTCCGCGTCCGGGCCGGTGACCGGGTCGCCGGGCAGCTCCTCGCCGTCCTCCTGGACGAGCACCTGGCGCGGGGTCCCGCCGCCGTCCGTCTCGACGACGTCCACCGGGACGTTGTCCAGCCACTCGTTGGCGAAGAGGAGACCGGTCACCCCTTCGGGTGGCGCTTCCCGCCAGATGACGCGCTCGTCGAGGCCGGCCGGGCGGTCGGCGCGTTCCACGGCGTACGGGCGCAGCCGCCCGGCCAGGTCCGGCGGGCACTGCGCCAGCACCCCGCGGGTCAACTCGCCGCGGCCGGCGCCCACGTCGACGAAGGCGAGCTCCTCCGGCGACCCGAGGGCGAGGTCGACCCTCCGCAGGAGCTCGGTGACCGCCCCGGCGTACAGGGGAGAGGCGTGCACGGAGGTGCGGAAGTGGCCGGCGGGCCCCTCTGGGCGCCGGTAGAAGCCGTGGGGTCCGTACAGGGCGGCTTCCGCCGCCGCCCGCCAGGTGCGCGTCCCGGATGTCATATACACACGCTATGCGCCTCCGGTGGCTCCCATCCCTCCACCTTGGGGAGTAGGCGAGGCGGGCCGGGATCGATCGCCGGAGGGACCCCGGCACCGGGGCGACGTGCCTACGCTGGGTGACGTGCACCGCCTCTACGAATTCCTCCGCAGACACCCCACAGGTGTGGACAGCTTCTGGGCCGTGTTGCTGCTGGGGCTGTGCGCCCTGACCATGACCGAAGAGCCGGTGCGGGGCCCGGCCCACCAGGTCGCCGTCGTCGCCGTCGTGCTGCTCATGTGCACGGTGCTGGCGCTGCGGCGCCGGATGCCCGAGAAGATGCTCCTCCTGGCGATCTTCGGCGGGCTGGCGCAACTCGCCTTCGACGTCGAGCCCAACATCTACGACGTCCCCATGCTCGTGATCGTCTACACGGTGGCGTCCGGTACCCGCCGCTGGGCCTCCCGGGTGGCGCTGGGCGGCTGCCTCGCGGCGCCCGTCCTGTACTTCTGGCGCTGGCCCGACACCTCGGGCGACTCGCTCAGCCATCAGCTGTTCGGTCTCGCCTTCGCGGCGTTCCCCTTCCTCCTCTCCTGGGTCCTCGGCGACCGGATGCGGACCCGCCGCGCCTACTGGGACCAGCTGGAGGAGCGCGCCGAACGGCTGGAGAAGGAGCGCGAGCAGCAGGCGAAGATGGCGGTGACCGCCGAGCGGGCCCGTATCGCCCGCGAGCTGCACGACGTCGTCGCGCACAACGTCTCGGTCATGGTCGTGCAGGCCGACGGCGCCGCGTACGTCCTCGACTCCTCCCCCGAGCAGGCCAAGCAGGCGCTGGAGACCATCTCCGGCACCGGCCGCCAGGCCCTCGCCGAGATGCGCCGCCTGCTGGGCGTGCTGCGCACCGAGGAGGGCTCCGAGCCGGGCGGGGAGTATGTGCCGCAGCCCGACGTGGAGCAGATCGAGGAGCTCGTCGAGCAGGTGCGCGGCGCGGGGCTGCCGGTGGTCTACCGGGTCGAGGGCAGCGCCCGGCCGCTGCCCAGCGGCGTGGAGCTGACCGCGTACCGCATCGTGCAGGAGGCGCTGACCAACACCCGCAAGCACGGCGGGCCCGACGTCGGCGCGAGTGTCCGGCTCACCTACTTCGACGACGGGCTCGGGCTGCTCGTCGAGGACGACGGCCGGGGCGCGCAGCACGAGCTGTACGAGACCGGCGGCGCGGACGGCATGGGGCACGGCCTCATCGGGATGCGCGAGCGCGTAGGCATGGTCGGGGGCACGCTGGACGCGGGGCCGCGTCCCGGCGGAGGATTCCGGATCAGTGTGCTCCTGCCCGCTAAGCCGGGACGCTGACCAGCGCTTTCGACCCAAACTTGATCATTGGAAAGGGACCCCCGCATGGCGATCCGCGTGATGCTCGTCGACGACCAGGTGCTGCTGCGCACCGGATTCCGCATGGTGCTGGCCGCCCAGCCCGACATGGAGGTCGTCGCCGAGGCCGGTGACGGCGCGGAGGCGCTGGAGGTGCTGGCCGCCACGAAGGTGGACGTGGTGCTGATGGACGTCCGCATGCCGCGGATGGACGGCGTGGAGGCCACCCGCCGCATCTGCGCCCAGGGCGAGGGCGCGCCGAAGGTGCTGATCCTGACCACCTTCGACCTCGACGAGTACGCGTTCTCGGCGCTCAAGGTCGGGGCCAGCGGCTTCATGCTCAAGGACGTGCCCCCGGCCGAACTGCTGGGCGCGATCCGTTCCGTGCACAGCGGTGACGCGGTAGTGGCGCCCAGCACCACCCGGCGCCTGCTGGACCGGTTCACCCCCATGCTGCCGGGCTCCGGCGGGGAGCCCGCCGGCGGCGAGATCGAACGGCTGACCGGCCGCGAGCGCGAGGTGATGCTGCTGGTCGCACAGGGGCTGTCGAACGGGGAGATCGCGGCGCGGCTGGTGCTGTCGGAGGCGACGGTCAAGACGCACGTGGGCCGGATCCTGACCAAGCTCGGCCTGCGGGACCGGGTGCAGGTGGTCGTGATGGCCTACGAGAGCGGCCTGGTGCGGGCCGGGGGCGGGGCGGTGTAGTCGCGGCCGCCGTGCCCCGGGCGGGGGTTCACCGGGCGCGGGGCGGCAGGAGCCGCTGCGCCGCCGCGTGCGCCCCGGCCGTCGCCGCGCCCGCGACGGCCAGCCCCAGCGCGGCCCGCGCGCCCGACGGCCGCAGGGAGGCTGACGGGGCAGACGTTCCGGGTCGGGTACCAGCCCTTCAGGGCCGGCCCAGCCGGTGGCGGGCCGCCGCTGCCAATTCCTCGGCCCAGGCGAGGCGTTGCCCGCCGACGCCCTCGGCGGTGGCGGCGCGCATGCGGGTCAGGGCGGACAGCGCCTCGGGTGCGTCGAGGTCGCAGGCGCGCAGCAGCGCGTAGGTGAACATGCCGGTCCGGTGGATGCCGGCGGAGCAGTGGACGACCGCGGTGGCTCCGTCGCGGACGAGAGGGGCCAGGGTCGTCAAGGCCGTGACGATCTCGTGGTGCTGCCGCGGCGGGGGCCGTTGACCGTTGGCGAGCTGGACCCAGATCCACTCCAGCCCCGCCGCTCGGGCCGCCGATCTCATGGTGAGGGCGCCCTCGCGCTTGGACAGCAGGGTGACCAGGTGTGTCACGCCCGCGGTCTTCAAGGCCGGCAGCAGCTTGACCTTGGGGCGGTGGACGACCGCGACGGCGCCCGCCCCGACACGGACCGGTGAGATGTGCGGCTCCAGGGTCATGGAGCGGACGGTAGGGGCGCGTACCCCGCCGGGCCAACGGGTTTTCGCCCCTCAACTCCCTTGCCTGCGAGCGAGCTACCGCAGCACTCCCTCCAGGAAGTCGCTCCCCAGCCGCGCCACCACCGTCAGGTCCAGCTGGTGCAGCACGTACCGCCCCCGCCGCCGCGTCGTGAGGAGTCCCGCCTTCTTCAGCACCCCGATGTGCCGGGACGCCTCCGGTGCGCTGATGTTGTGCTCGGCGGCCAGCTCGCCGGTGGTGCACGCGCTGCGCGCCAGCCACTTGCACATCCGCAGCCGCATGGGATGGGCCAGGGCCTCCATACGGAGCTTGAGCACGTCCAGCGAGGCGGGGTTCGCGACCTCCGGTGCCCCCACCGGGTAGTGGATCACCGGCCGCCAGCGCGGAGCGGACAGCACCAGCAGGTGCGGCCAGCCCAGGGACGACGGGACGAGGGTGACGCCGGGTCCGGCCGCCGGGTCGACCGCCGTGGCGCGGCCGGAGTTGAGCTTGTCCACAGTGACGCGGGCGCCGTCCTCGTCCAGCGTCACCGCCGGCGACACCTCGGCCAGCGCGTCCCGCAGCCCCTTGCGGCGCAGCACCTCCGACTTGTGCCGGACGTCGGCCGCGAGCTGGACGCCCACCCGGCGCCAGACGTCGCCGAAGAACGCCTGCTCGCAGTCCTCGAACAGGCGGCGCAGCCAGGCCCGGACGCCCTCCGGGTCGTCCAGTACGCGGAGGGCGAACTGCAGCTGGCGGGGGCCGCGGGCCGACGCACGGTCCAGGGCGGCCGCGCGGGAGGCGGGGTTGTCCAGCGGCGAGGCGGTGCCGGGGGCGTAGTAGTTGGAGCAGGAGACCTCCAGCGCGGCCGAGACGAACTGCTCGTCGTCGAGCCGGTCGAGGAGGTCCAGGTCCTCGGCGAGCGTGGCCCCCGGCCGGCCGGACACCTCCGGCAGGGCGGCGAAGGGCAGGAAGATGTCGGACATGACGGAGGTCCACAGGAAGTCGGCGTCGCAGAGCCGGTCCGCGAGGTCCGGCTTCAGCCCGGCGGCCGTCGAGGTCACCCAGCCGTTCAGTCCCGGGTGGTGCTTGGGCTCGGTCAGCACGTGCAGCGCGTGGCCCAGCTCCGCCAGGGGCGACACCGCGAAGAGGACCCGCTCGGGCGGCAGGCCCGTGATGTCGATCGTCACGCTCATATGACTCATTCTGAGCCTCCTCGCGCCCCGGGCATGATCAATTGACGTACCTCGTCAATCGACGCGCACGGCGGTGCGGGCGCGGCGCACGGTGGGGACATGGACGCGATGCAGCAGTACATGCTCGACACCTTCCGCGCCGCTCAGCAGGGGACTCCCGCCCCGCCGGCGCCCGGCACCCACGACTGGCAGGCCGTCCGGGAGTTCCGTACGTGGCGGGATTTCCTGGCGGTGGTGGACGGACGCGCGGTACGGCGGCGGGGCCGGTGGCGGCGCTGGTTCCGGCGCCCCGCGGAGACGCCGGTGCGCCCGGCGGCAGGGGCGGAGCGAGGACGGCAGAAGGCGGGGTGCTGAGGCCGGCCCGGGGGCCTCCACGGAGGGGCAGGCATCACTCCCTCCGTCCCCCTTGTGGCGCACACGGAGCGCGTAGCATGGCAGCGGAATCGTCCGGTACCCCCGCGGACTGGAACGGAAGGCACCCCGCCGCGTGAACGCACAACCAACCCCCGACCGGCCGAGCCCGCAGGACCGGCCCGCCCGCCTGACGGTCGGCGTCGTCGGCGCGGGCCGCGTGGGCCCGGCCCTCGCCGCGTCGCTCCAGCTCGCCGGGCACCGGCCCGTCGCCGTCTCGGGCGTCTCCGACGCCTCGCTGCGCCGCGCGGCGGAGATCCTGCCGGGCGTCCCGGTCGTCCCGCCGGCCGAGGTGCTGGCCCGGGCCGAGCTGGTCCTGCTCACCGTCCCCGACGACGTCCTGCCGGGGCTCGTCGCGGGCCTGGCCGAGACCGGCGCCGTAAGGACCGGGCAGCTGCTCGTGCACACCTCGGGCCGGCACGGCGCCGCCGTGCTCGACCCCGCGACCAGGGCCGGAGCCCTGCCGCTCGCCCTGCACCCCGCCATGACCTTCACCGGCACCTCGGTGGACGTCCAGCGGCTGGCCGGCTGCTCCTTCGGCGTCACCGCGCCCGAGGAACTGCGGCTCGCCGCCGAGGCGCTGGTGATCGAGATGGGCGGCGAACCGGAGTGGATCGACGAGGCCGCCCGGCCGCTCTACCACGCGGCGCTGGCCATCGGCGCGAACCACCTGGTCACCCTCCTCGCCCAGGCCATGGAACTGCTGGGCACGGCCGGCGTCGGCAACCCGGCCCGGATGCTGGGCCCGCTGCTCGGCGCAGCCCTCGACAACGCGCTGCGCAGCGGTGACGCCGCGCTCACCGGCCCGGTGGCCCGCGGCGACGCCGGCACCGTCGCCGCCCACATCGCGGAGCTGCGCACGCACGCCCCCCAGGCCGTCGCCGGGTACCTGGCGATGGCCAGGACGACCGCCGACCGCGCCCTCGCGTACGGCCTGCTCAAGGCGGAACTGGCGGAAGACCTGCTCGGCGTCCTCGCGGACGGAGCGAACGGGGTGGACGGAGCGGGCGGAGCGACCGGCACCGGCCGCGCGGACGGAGGAGACCAGTGACCATCCAGCTCGTACGGGACACCGGGGAGCTGCACGCCCTCCCGCGCACCGGGCCGGGCCGCCGCGCCGTCGTGATGACCATGGGCGCCCTCCACGAGGGCCACGCCACCCTGGTCCGCGAGGCCCGCCGCCTCGTCGGGCCGGACGGCCAGGTCGTCGTCACCGTCTTCGTCAACCCGCTGCAGTTCGGCGCGGACGAGGACCTGGACCGCTACCCGCGCACCCTCGACGCCGACGTCGCGCTGGCGGAGGGGTCGGGCGCGGACGCCGTCTTCGCCCCCTCCGTCGCCGAGGTCTACCCGGGCGGCGAGCCCGAGGTACGGATCAGCGCCGGTCCCATGGGCGGCCGCCTCGAAGGTGCCCACCGGCCCGGTCACTTCGACGGCATGCTGACGGTCGTGGCCAAACTGCTGCACCTCAGCCGGCCGGACGTCGCCCTCTTCGGCCAGAAGGACGCCCAGCAGCTGGCGCTGATCCGGCGCATGGTCCGGGACCTGAACTTCCCGGTGGAGATAGTCGGCGTCCCGACCGTCCGCGAGGACGACCACCTGGCCCTCTCCAGTCGCAACCGGTACCTCTCGGCCGCCGACCGGGCCTCCGCCCTGGCCCTCCCGCGCGCCCTGCGCGCCGCGGAGGACGCTGCGGGCGACGGCCCGTCCGCCGTCCGCGAGGCCGCCCACGCGGTCCTGGACGGCGCGGCGACCCTCGAACCGCCCGTCGTCCTCGACTACCTGGCCCTGGTCGACCCGGCGGACTTCACCGAGGTGTCCACCGGTCACACGGGCCAGGCGGTCCTCGCGGTCGCCGCCCGGGTGGGCACCACCCGTCTCATCGACAACATCGTGCTCGACTTCACCCCGGGGGAACGGTCATGACCGGCATACGACTCACGGCTCCGCGCCCCGGCTGGTCCGTCGACGCCGACGTCGTCGTGATCGGCTCCGGCGTCGCCGGCCTCACCGTCGCGCTGCGCTGCGCCGCCGCCGGCGTACGGGTCGCCGTCGTCACCAAGGCGCGCCTGGACGACGGCTCCACCCGCTGGGCCCAGGGCGGTATCGCGGCGGCCCTGGGCGAGGGCGACACCCCCGCGCAGCACCTGGCCGACACCCTCGTCGCCGGCGTCGGCCTGTGCGACGAGGAGGCCGTCCGCACCCTCGTCACCGAGGGCCCCGACGCCGTCCGCCGGCTGATCGCCACCGGCGCCCGCTTCGACACCGACGCCGCCACCGGCGAGGTCCTGCTGACCCGCGAGGGCGGCCACCACCGCCGCCGCATCGCCCACGCCGGCGGCGACGCGACCGGCGCCGAGATATCGCGCGCGCTGGTCGAGGCGGTCCGGGCCGCGGACGTCCGGATCATCGAGCACGCCCTCGTCCTCGACCTCCTCAAGGACGCCGACGGCCGGGCCGCCGGCGTCTCCCTGCACGTCATGGGCGAGGGCCAGCACGACGGCGTCGGCGCCGTCCGGGCCTGCTCCGTGGTCCTCGCCACCGGCGGCATGGGCCAGGTGTTCTCCGCGACCACCAACCCCGCCGTCTCCACCGGCGACGGCGTCGCCCTGGCGCTGCGCGCCGGCGCCGAGGTCTCCGACCTGGAGTTCGTCCAGTTCCACCCCACCGTGCTCTGGCTCGGCCCGGACGCCGAGGGCCAGCAGCCGCTGGTCTCCGAGGCGGTGCGCGGCGAGGGCGCCCACCTGGTGGACGCCGACGGCACCCGCTTCATGCTGGGGCAGCACGAGCTCGCCGAGCTGGCGCCGCGCGACATCGTCGCCAAGGCGATCACGCGCCGTATGCAGGAGACCGGCGCCGAGCACATGTACCTGGACGCCCGGCACTTCGGCGCCACCATGTGGGCCGAGCGCTTCCCGACCATCCTGGCGGCCTGCCGGGCGCACGGCATCGACCCGGTGACCGAGCCCGTCCCGGTCGCCCCGGCCGCGCACTACGCCTCCGGCGGCGTCCGCACCGACCTGCACGGCCGGACGACCGTCCCCGGCCTGTACGCGTGCGGCGAGGTCGCCTGCACCGGCGTGCACGGCGCCAACCGGCTGGCGTCCAACTCGCTGCTGGAGGGCCTGGTCTTCGCCGAGCGGATCGCGGCGGCCGTCGTGGCCGACCCGGCGGCCCCGGGCGAGCCCGTGCCGGCGGACGGACCGGGCGACCCCCTCGTCGCCCCCGAGGACCGCCACACGATCCAGCGCGTCATGGCCAGGGGGGCCGGGGTCCTCCGGTCCGCCGACAGCCTCACCGAGGCGGCCGGCCGGCTCGACGCCGTGCGGAGCGCGGCGCACACCGACGGCAAGAGCGCCGAGCCCGGCACCGAGGCGTGGGAGGCCACCAACCTCCTCCTCGTGGCCCGCGTCCTGGTCGCCGCCGCGCTCCGCCGCGAGGAGACCCGCGGCAGCCACTGGCGCGAGGACCGCCCCGACCGGGACGACGAGGGGTGGCGCCGCCACCTCCTCGTCACCCTCCGCCCGGACCGTACGCTTGCGGTCTCCACCACGGAGACGACTGCCTTCCCCCCGGCTTCCCCGCCTTCCGCACCGAGGAGCACCGCGTGACCACCCCCGACAACCTCCAGTACCGGCTCACCACCCTCACCGACGAACCGGGCTGCGGCGGCGACTGCGCCTGCGGTGAGGGAGCGGCCTACGAGTGCGGGCTCGACAGCGGCCTCGCGGCGCTGCTCGCGGACGCCGGGCTGGACCCGGTGCTCGTCGAGGAGATCGCGCACATGGCCGTCGAGGAGGACCTCGACGGCGGCGTGGACGTCACCTCCGTCGCCACCGTCCCCGAGGACGCCGTCGCCACCGGCGACTTCACCGCCCGCGAGGCCGGAACCGTGGCCGGCCTGCGCGTCGCCGAGGCGATCCTCTCCGTGGTCTGCACCGACGACTTCGAGGTCGAGCGGCACGTCGAGGACGGTGACCGCGTCGCGGCCGGGGAGCGCCTGCTGTCCGTCCGCACCCGCACCCGCGACCTGCTCACCGCCGAGCGCAGCATGCTCAACCTGCTCTGCCGCCTCTCCGGCATCGCCACCGCCACCCGCGCCTGGGCCGACGCCCTGGAGGGCACCGGCGCGGCCGTCCGCGACACCCGCAAGACCACGCCCGGGCTGCGCGCCCTGGAGAAGTACGCGGTCCGCTGCGGCGGCGGCGTCAACCACCGGATGTCCCTCTCGGACGCCGCGCTGGTCAAGGACAACCACGTGATCGCGGCGGGCGGCGTCGCCCAGGCGTTCAAGGCCGTCCGCGAGCGGTTCCCGGACCTGCCCATCGAGGTCGAGGTCGACCACCTGGAGCAGATCCCGCCGGTCCTCGCCGAGGGCGCCGACCTGATCATGCTCGACAACTTCACCCCCGAGCGGACCCGCGAGGCCGTCGCCCTCGTCGCCGGCCGCGCCCGGCTGGAGTCCTCGGGCCGCCTCACCCTGGCCAACGCCCACGAGTACGCCGCCACCGGCGTGGACTACCTGGCCGTCGGCGCCCTCACGCACTCCTCGCCGGTCCTCGACATCGGCCTGGACCTGCGGGAGGGGGACGTCTGATGCTGCTCACCATCGACGTCGGCAACACCCAGACCGTCCTCGGCCTCTTCGACGGGGACGAGATCGTCGAGCACTGGCGCATCTCCACCGACCCCCGGCGCACCGCCGACGAGCTCGCCGTGCTCTTCCAGGGCCTCATGGGCCGCCACCCGCTGCTCGGGGACGACCTGGGCGACGGCATCGAGGGCATCGCCATCTGTTCGACGGTCCCCTCGGTGCTGCACGAGATGCGCGAGGTGACCCGCCGCTACTACGGCGACGTCCCGGCCGTCCTGGTCGAGCCCGGCGTCAAGACCGGCGTGCCCATCCTCATGGACAACCCCAAGGAGGTCGGCGCGGACCGCATCATCAACGCGGTCGCCGCCGTCGAGCTCTACGACGGCCCGTGCATCGTCGTCGACTTCGGCACGGCCACCACCTTCGACGCGGTGAGCGTGCGCGGCGAGTACGTGGGCGGCGTCATCGCGCCGGGCATCGAGATCTCCGTCGAGGCGCTGGGCGTCAAGGGCGCCCAGCTCCGCAAGATCGAGCTGGCCCGGCCGCGCAGCGTGATCGGCAAGAACACGGTCGAGGCCATGCAGTCCGGCATCATCCACGGCTTCGCGGGCCAGGTGGACGGCGTCGTCAACCGGATGGCGCGGGAGCTCGCGGACGACCCGGACGACGTCACCGTCATCGCGACGGGCGGCCTGGCGCCGCTGGTGCTCGCCGAGGCGACGGTGATCGACGAGCACGAGCCCTGGCTGACGCTGATCGGCCTGCGGCTGGTGTACGAGCGGAACGTGGCGCGCACGTAGGGGGCCCGTCGGCGGAGGGGTGTCTGAGCCACGCCGCACGGGCCGCGCTAAGCGAAAATTGTCCGTTTAGCACTTAAAGTCAGCCCATGCCTACGCCCTATGGATCCCACGGCGGCATGGCGTTCAGCGCCGACGAGCTGCGCGTGCTCCGCCGTGCCCTCGCCATCGCCCTCCAGCCCCGCACCGAACACGCCGAGAAGCAGAAGTGCCTCCGGCTCGCGCAGGCCGTGGACGAAGCGGCCAGGGAAGGCGGCAGGCTGCGCGCCTTCCTCCGCGCGGACCTCGCCCGCTACCGCGCCGCCCTGCCCGGCACCGCGCCCGGCTACGTGGAACGCCTCCAGGACGCCCTGGCGTCCGGCCACCGCCCGGGGGCGGAGGACCTGGCCGCCCTGCGCGCCCTGTGCGCCGTCCCGGCCGGCGCCGCCGAGACCGGCCGCCGCCGGGCCCTCCTCCAGCGCTGTGAACGGCTCACGGAGGCGGCCGTACGGGCCCGGCTCGCCGACTGCGCGCCGCTCGCCCCGCCGTCGTCCCCCGCCGTACCGGCCGCCCGGCCGGGGCTCCGGGACCACGACGGCGTACTCCGTCCCGTCGCCGGCCCCGAGGCGCCCAAGCCGGGCGCCAAGCCCCCCGCGAAACCCGGTGCCGCCCCGGACCGGCCGAAGACCCCGCCCGCCGCCCCGGCGCCCAAGGGCCCGCGGCCCGACCGCCCCATCCCCACCCCGGGCGAGGTCTTCCCGCCCCGCCGCAAACCGGCGCCGCCCGCCGGGGGCCGGGCTCCGGAGGGCCACGTGAGGGGCGATACGGAGGTCCGTCACGGGCCGCCGATGGCGCGCGCGTAATCTGGACGGGTCGCCCAATCGAATCCAGACCCAGAAGGAGCCGACGGCCATGGACTATGTCGCCGCGCTGGTCCCGCCCGTGGTGATGGCGATCGCTTTCACCGCGCTGGTCGTGACGATCGTCAAGAGCCAAGGCGGTGCGAACAAGGCGAAGGAAGACGCGATCGTCGACGCGGCCGTGGCCCGCGCCGAAGCCGCCACCGGTTCCGCGGAGGCCAAGACCGCCGGCGCCTGAACCGCCCGCCGGAAACCCGGCGGCGTACGGGGCGTGCGGCCCGGGTGGATATTTCCCGGGCCGCACGCCCTTTTCGCGGCCCGATAAACCGGCATTCGAGACATCTCCCACTATTATTCGCGTGTGGTTCGACGCCTCGGTGATCTGGAAGACGCCGTCATGACGCGTGTGTGGGAGTGGAACCGGCCGGTCACTGTTCGAGAAGTCCTCGAAGACCTTCAGCAGGAACGGTCGATCGCCTACACCACCGTCATGACCGTAATGGACAACCTGTATCAGAAGGGCTGGCTGCGCCGGGAAGCCGAAGGCCGTGCCTATCGATATGAGGCGGTGTCCAACCGGGCCGCCTACTCGGCCGCACTGATGAACGAAGCCTGGTCCGTCAGCGACAACCCCGCGGCCGCTCTCGTCGCCTTCTTCGGCATGATGTCGGCCGAACAACGGGAAGCCCTCCGCGACGCGATCCGCGTCGTCCAACTCGACCAGCCCGGGGAGGGCACGCCACCGCCAGGGCGATAGCGTCCGCTTATGCCCGCAGCATCTGACAGCCCCGCCCCCGCAAAAGTCGTCACGGTCCGCAGGGCCCGGACCTCCGATGTGCCCACCGTGCGCCGGCTCATCAACACCTACGCGCGGGACCGCATCCTGCTCGACAAAGCGACGGTGACCCTTTACGAGGACATCCAGGAGTTCTGGGTCGCGGAACGGGACGAAGACGGTACGGTCATCGGATGCGGCGCACTGCACGTGATGTGGGAAGACCTCGCCGAGGTCCGCACGCTGGCCGTCGACCCCGCGGTCAAGGGCGGCGGAGTCGGCCACGCGGTACTCGGCAAGCTCCTGCAGACGGCCCGCTGGCTGGGGGTGCGGCGTATTTTCTGCCTCACCTTCGAAGTCGAGTTCTTCGCGAAGCACGGCTTCGTCGAGATCGGTGAGACACCGGTGGACGGTGATGTCTACAGCGAGCTGCTGCGCTCCTATGACGAGGGTGTTGCCGAGTTCCTCGGTCTCGAACGGGTGAAGCCGAACACCCTTGGCAACAGCCGGATGCTTCTGCATCTGTGATCGCCGGTCCCTATGTCCGAATCGCGCCCCTATCGTGCCGTCCTGGAAGCCGTCGTTCCCGTGCGGAACGGCGACTGAACCTTCCCCGGGGGTTTGTGTTTTTCCGGGAAAGGCGGTTTGCTATTCCTCCGTAATCCCTTTTCTGCTGATGAAAGGAATCCCCCCGTGGCGCAGAAGGTTCAGGTCCTTCTTGTCGACGACCTCGACGGCGGCGAGGCGGACGAGACGGTGACGTTCGCTCTGGACGGCAAGACCTACGAGATCGACCTCACCACCGACAACGCCGACAAGCTGCGCGGGCTGCTGGAGCCGTACGCCAAGAACGGCCGTCGGACCGGCGGCCGGTCGGCCGGCCGCAGCCGTGGTGGCCGTGCCGCTTCCGCGGGTGCGAGCCAGGACACCGCGAAGATCCGTGCGTGGGCCAAGGAGAACGGTTACAACGTCAACGACCGGGGCCGCGTCCCCGCCGACATTCGTGAGGCGTACGAGAAGGCCAACGGCTGAACCCCCGTCGGCCGTCCCCTGCGCGACCGTCCGGCGCGCAGCAGCCGGGCACGGTGGCACTCCGTGGCCGCCGCGCTCACCAGCCGTACGAGATCGGGGGCGCGTCCGCCGCCCCCGAGGCCGGTCACCGGAAGTGTCGGCTCCACCTCGCACCCAGGCCGGGGAGGCCGCAACCACACGGCCTCCCGCGGATCCGACGGGCCGCTCTCCGCGGGCGTCCCGCCCCGCCGGGACCGGATGCCCACGGGCACCGGCGCGGGGATCCGGCCGCCGTCGCCCCGTGCCGTGAGGTCCAGGGCGATGCCGTCCCACTCCAGCCAGCGCAGCAGCTCCGGCAGCTCGTCCGCGCTGCCCGCGGCGGTCAGGAACCACAGCGTCCCGGCCCGCCGGTCGAGCGCCACCGGCCCCGTGGGCCGCACGCGCGCGAGCACCGCGGCGCCCGCGCCGGCGGGCAGGCCCAGGGCGTCGAAGCGCACCCCGGTCGGCAGCCCCAGCGGCTCGCCGTCCGTCGTGGGCCAGCCCAGCTCGTGCTCGTACCAGTGGCGCCGACGGGCCTCCGGCCCGGCCGGTGACCGCGGTACGGCGTCCTGCGGGGCCCGGGGGCCGGGGAGGGCGCCGCGGGGAACGCCGGGGTAGACAGGGGCCATGAACGGTGCAACTGAGCCGACCCCCGGAGGTTACGCGCTGTCCGTAATCGGGCACGCTCCGTACAAGGTGTACGGGGCGCACAGGCGCTCCCGGTGGTGCGAGGGTGTTCGCCCGTAGCGGAGCGCAGGGGCCCGCGCCGCATGGAGTGTCCGCCCCCGGGGGTAGGACTTTCACCGTGGGGAGAGGCGGTACCGCAGGGCCCGGGGCGTATCCGCCGGGGAGATCCGGGGGTGCGGCCGGCCCGGCCGGGCCAAGCGTGCGTTCGCCATCGGCGTAGTGGCGGTGAGCGTATATGCCTGGCCTGCGGGAACATCGTCTCCCACCATCGGGTTGGAGGAGTTGTCGGCTGTTCGGCAGCAGGTTTCCCCGCCGGCGCGGGGGTGATCCGGACGGATGTCGGCAGTTGGAATGAGCTGTCCCGTCCCGCGGGACTAGCATGCGGAAGGACAGGGAGGGGACCGACCCCTTACTGCCTGACCGCTCTGAGGAGCGATTAACGATGTTCGAGAGGTTCACCGACCGTGCGCGGCGGGTTGTCGTCCTGGCTCAGGAAGAAGCCCGGATGCTCAACCACAACTACATCGGCACCGAGCACATCCTCCTGGGCCTGATCCACGAGGGTGAGGGTGTCGCCGCTAAGGCCCTGGAGAGCCTCGGGATTTCGCTCGAGGCGGTCCGCCAGCAGGTGGAGGAGATCATCGGCCAGGGCCAGCAGGCCCCGTCCGGGCACATTCCCTTCACCCCCCGTGCCAAGAAGGTCCTGGAGCTGTCGCTCCGCGAGGCCCTCCAGCTCGGCCACAACTACATCGGTACGGAGCACATCCTGCTCGGCCTGATCCGCGAGGGCGAGGGCGTCGCCGCCCAGGTCCTCGTGAAGCTGGGCGCCGATCTGAACCGGGTGCGGCAGCAGGTCATCCAGCTGCTCTCCGGCTACCAGGGCAAGGAGGCCGCCACCGCCGGCGGCCCGGCCGAGGGCACGCCCTCGACCTCGCTCGTCCTGGACCAGTTCGGCCGCAACCTCACGCAGGCCGCCCGTGAGTCCAAGCTCGACCCGGTCATCGGGCGCGAGAAGGAGATCGAGCGGGTCATGCAGGTGCTGTCCCGCCGTACCAAGAACAACCCTGTCCTCATCGGCGAGCCCGGCGTCGGCAAGACCGCCGTCGTCGAGGGGCTGGCCCAGGCCATCGTCAAGGGCGAGGTGCCCGAGACCCTCAAGGACAAGCACCTCTACACCCTCGACCTCGGCGCCCTGGTGGCGGGCTCCCGCTACCGCGGTGACTTCGAGGAGCGCCTGAAGAAGGTCCTCAAGGAGATCCGCACCCGCGGCGACATCATCCTGTTCATCGACGAGCTCCACACGCTCGTCGGCGCGGGTGCCGCGGAAGGCGCCATCGACGCGGCCTCGATCCTGAAGCCGATGCTGGCCCGCGGCGAGCTCCAGACCATCGGCGCGACCACGCTCGACGAGTACCGCAAGCACCTGGAGAAGGACGCCGCGCTGGAGCGCCGCTTCCAGCCCATCCAGGTCGCCGAGCCGTCGCTGCCGCACACGATCGAGATCCTCAAGGGTCTCCGTGACCGGTACGAGGCCCATCACCGCGTCTCCATCACCGACGAGGCGCTGGTCCAGGCCGCGACCCTCGCCGACCGCTACATCTCCGACCGCTTCCTGCCGGACAAGGCGATCGACCTGATCGACGAGGCCGGTTCCCGGATGCGCATCCGCCGGATGACCGCGCCGCCGGACCTCCGCGAGTTCGACGAGAAGATCGCCGACGTGCGCCGGGAGAAGGAGTCCGCGATCGACTCGCAGGACTTCGAGAAGGCCGCTTCCCTCCGCGACAAGGAGAAGCAGCTGCTGGCCGCCAAGGCCAAGCGGGAGAAGGAGTGGAAGGCCGGCGACATGGACGTCGTCGCCGAGGTCGACGGCGAGCTGATCGCCGAGGTCCTGGCCACCGCCACCGGCATCCCGGTCTTCAAGCTGACCGAGGAGGAGTCCTCCCGCCTGCTGCGCATGGAGGACGAGCTGCACAAGCGCGTCATCGGCCAGAAGGACGCCATCAAGGCGCTCTCCCAGGCCATCCGGCGCACCCGTGCGGGCCTCAAGGACCCGAAGCGTCCGGGCGGATCGTTCATCTTCGCCGGCCCGTCCGGCGTCGGTAAGACCGAGCTGTCCAAGACGCTCGCCGAATTCCTCTTCGGCGACGAGGACGCGCTGATCTCCCTCGACATGTCGGAGTTCAGCGAGAAGCACACGGTCTCGCGTCTCTTCGGTTCGCCCCCCGGCTACGTGGGCTACGAAGAGGGCGGCCAGCTGACCGAGAAGGTGCGGCGCAAGCCGTTCTCCGTGGTCCTCTTCGACGAGGTCGAGAAGGCCCACCCGGACATCTTCAACTCGCTGCTCCAGATCCTGGAGGACGGTCGCCTGACCGACTCCCAGGGCCGGGTCGTCGACTTCAAGAACACCGTCATCATCATGACGACCAACCTCGGCACCCGGGACATCTCCAAGGGCTTCAACCTGGGCTTCGCCGCCCAGGGCGACGTCAAGACCGGCTACGAGCGGATGAAGGCCAAGGTCAACGAGGAGCTCAAGCAGCACTTCCGGCCCGAGTTCCTCAACCGTGTCGACGACACGGTCGTCTTCCACCAGCTCTCGCAGGAAGACATCATCCAGATCGTCGACCTGATGATCGCCAAGGTCGACGAGCGCCTCCGCGACCGCGACATGGGCATCGAGCTGAGCGGCGACGCGAAGCAGCTGCTCGCGAAGCGCGGTTACGACCCGATCCTGGGCGCCCGTCCGCTGCGCCGGACGATCCAGCGCGAGATCGAGGACATCCTCTCCGAGAAGATCCTCTTCGGTGAGCTCCGGCCCGGCCACATCGTGGTCGTCGGCACCGAGGGCGAGGGCGAGGAGAAGAAGTTCACCTTCCGCGGCGAGGAGAAGTCGGCTCTGCCGGACACTCCGCCGGTGGAGCAGGCGGCCGGTGGCGCCGGGCCGAATCTGTCCAAGGACGCGTGAGGTGGCTCGCGCGTAGCGCTTGCTGAGCAGGGCTGCCGGCCCCGGGACCGTGTGACGGTTCCGGGGCCGGTCGCGTCACCAGATCCGCTTGACGTCGAATCCCAGGCGTCCGGCGAACCGGTCGGCGTCGCGGACGCCCACGGTGCCGTTGACGGTCTGGACGGTGACGGCCAGGCCGGGGAGACGGTGGAGGACGTCGAGGTCCAGGACGGGCATTCGGGAGGGGGTCGCGACGTGCAGGGTGAGCTCCTCCAGTTCCGGGAGGAGCTCGTGGAGAGGCACGGTGAGGACGGCTTTCTCCATGCGGAGGGTCGCCTTGCGGACGCGGTGCAGCCGAACGGTCGGCTCCCGGTCGCCGAGAGCGTCGTCCGACAGGATCAGATGCTCGAAGTGAGGGATGCCGCCGAGTCGGCCGAGGTCGTCCGGATCGGCGAGCCGGTCGTAAACGACGAGGCTGCGCAGCTCGGTCCAGGCTTCGATACCGTCGAGCCACAGATCGTGGACGGTCTCCCTGACGTGGAGGAACGTGACGCGGGGGAGCGGTGCGGGAATCCTTCCGCCAACGTCCCCGGGATTGTCCAGTTGGAGCCTGGCGAGTTCCGGAAGGCCCGCCAGTACGCCCAGCGCTGTGCGGGAGAGGCCGTGACCGAACAGGCTGAGGCGCTTCAGCGGCAGGCCCGCCAGTGCGGAAATGTCGCGCAGTGCCGGGCAGCGCGTCACGGAGACCTCCTCGATCTCCGGACACTCGTCCAGGAAGCCGAGATGTGTCAGCCCGGTGTTGCCGACGACGGACACCTTCCTGACCGTCCGGCCCCGCAAGGCCGAGCGGAGGGTTTCCTCGCAGAGATTCCCGGTGAAGCGGAATTGCCCGATGGGACCGAGAGCCGGCAGCAGCGCGCCCTGCTTGGGTGAGCTGACCGCCACTTCGACGTCGTCGAGACGCATGCGGGCCAGGACGTCCTCCGCGTACCGTGCCGCGGGCATAAGCCCCCAGGCGTCGACCACATGTCCACGGACCTCCCCCGAACCGGCCTTCCCGTAGCGATGCAGCATGGGAATCGCCTCAGGGCCGAGAAGCCCCAGAACGACGGCGTAGGCGGACGTCGCTCCGTTGTTCAGGCCGTCGGGCCCGGGAATGACGGTGAGCGCCTCCCGGCCCAGCGAGGACAGCGTCATGACCTCTTGGAAGGTGTCCGGCGGCCCCAGTTCCCGCACCCCGGCCCACACCTCCTCGTACACCGAATCGTCCAGCGTCCCTGCCCCCTGCGCGCATTCCGCCGCGAGCGTGCGCAGCGCCCACCGCGTCGCACGCCCCGTCGCCGTGTCACCCGCCCCGATCAGGTTCTGGATCACCTTCTCCGCCTCGCGCCGGTTGCAGTGGCCGATCACCAGCCGGATGACGTCCCGCCACTGCTCCTCCGCCGCGTGGCTGAGCAATTCCTCCAGCGAGTCGGAATCCTGGAATTCCTTCGCCGCCAGGAAATCCTGGAACGTGCGGTGGATGAACTGGATGGAATCCGCCGTGCGTTCCTGAAGGAGGCCACTGCGGTTGAGCAAGTGGTCCATCAGGTCGTCGGGCGAATGCGCCCGGAGTTGCCGCATGCCGCGCATGGCCAATTCGATCTGGCGGACCGCTTGTTTGCGGGTGAGTTCCGTCTGCCCGTTCCGGACGAGCCAGATCGCGATGTGCTGGAGAAGGAGCTGGCCGTCCTCGGCCTCCAGCTGGATGCCTTCGGGCTTGCCGATGCCCCGGCGGACGTCGCGGTTGCCGAGGAGCATCGCGAGGGCGGCGCGGTAGAGGGCCCAGCGGGTGTGGGGCAGGAGGCCGCTGCGGCGGCGGTGCAGGGCGCATATGACGGCGCACAGCAGGGGGGTGCGCGCCAGGTCGCGCAGTACCTTGTTGCGCTGGAACTCCAGCTTCAGGTCGCGCTCCAGCTCGTCGAGACGGTCGCGTTCCTCCCCGTGTCTGCCCAGACGCGCCGCGTTGTGCCAGGCCGTCACGAACTCCTGGATGTCCGCGTCGCTCATCGGCAGCAGCCGTAGCTCCTCGAAGCCCTGCCACTCCAGCCACCCGTCCTCGACGGCGCGCGGCCGGACCGTGGCCAGGCAGCGGGTCTGCGGGTAGCGGCGGAGGAATTCGTCGAGCCATTGGCGGGCGGGGGCGCGGTCGGTGCGGGGGAGTTCGTCCAGGCCGTCGACCAGGAGGAGGACGCGCCCGGAGTCGAGCATGCGGCCGGCCCAGCCGTCGGGCATGCCGTCCTCTTGGATGGCGATGGCGGGCAGCTGGGCCGGGGAGGGGCCGGTGATGCCGAGGGCGGCCAGGCGGCGCATGGGGACGACGAAGGGGACGAGGCCGTTCAGGGCGGCCAGTTTCCTCGGCAGGGTCTGGCAGGCGGCGTGCGAGGCCAGCCACCACACCAGCGTCGTCTTGCCGGCGCCGGCCTCGCCGCGGAGGATCGCGCGGGGGTGCATGGCCAGCAGGTCCTCGACGCGGCGGGGCTCCTGCGGGAGCCGGTCGCGGCCGGGGGCGGCTTCCGCCTGGAGGCTCAGGTACGCCGTGTCGAGGTCCCAGCGCTTCTCGTGTTCGCCCAGGTCGTCGAGGCCGAACACCTCCAGGCGGCTGTAGCGGGCCTTGACCGCCGCCGCGTACCGCGCCTCGTAGGCGAAGTCGTCCACGCGCGGGAAGTGCAGGGGGATCGCCTCGGGCCGGTCGGGCCAGTGCTTCCGGAGGGCGGCGGTGAAGCCGGGCTTGCCGAGGATCTGGAAGAGCGGGACGGCCTCGATGGCGGAGTGCTGCCAGCCCTCGCGGTCCTCGGCGACGACGCCCACCAGCAGCGGCCCGGCGTACACCGGGCCGCCGGAGAGGCCCGACCAGGGCGAGGCGCCCGGGCGTACGGGGGCCGGCGGGTGGTGGTCGGTGCGCAGGACGGAGCGGCCGCGGACGCGGGCGGCGCCGGGGAGGAGGGTTCCGGGGACCTGGGCGATGTCGAGGTCGTCCGCGGCGGACCGTTCGACGTCGGGGAAGCCGAGGGCCTGGCAGCCGGGGACGGGCTCGCGGGTGGAGAGGACGCCCCAGCGCAGCTGGGGCAGCGCGTCCGGGTCGACGAGGGGGCGGTGGGCGCGCAGCAGGGCCGCGTCGCACTGCTCGGCCGCGCCGGACCACACGACGGTGCAGGCCGTGGGCTCACGGTTGCCCAGGGCTATCGCCTCGGTGGCGGTCCCGGGGGAGACGACGTGGCCGCTGGTGAGGATCAGCTCCGGCGTCAGCAGCACCCCGCTGCCCTGCCGCACGCCCAGGACCGCGACCACCCGGTCCTCGGGCGTCACTGTCCCGGCTCCACCGTCCCGAAGTTCGACACCCCGCCGGGCCGCTGGTTGCCGACCTTCCAGCCGTCGCCGGTGCGCATGTCCTTCGGGGTGAGGGTGAAGGTCACCTTGTGGGTGCGGGAGGAGCCGCGGGTGGCGTCCACGCCCGCGTCGACGACCCAGGCGCGGACCTTGCCGGAGCCCTTGTGCTCGCGGCGCATCTCGATGCCGAACTCCATGGTGATGTCGCCGACCTCGAAGCCCAGGTCCTTGCCGGCGCCGGTGGCGGCGGCGCTGGTGAGGCCGGTGCGGATGGCCTCGACGGCCTCCGCGAGCTCGATGCCTTCGAAGGGAGATGCGTCGGTCATGTCCTGGGCCCCCTGGTCGTCGCGGTGCGTACACGGGTGTTGACCGGGAGCGTACCGGCGGCGGGGGGTCCTTGGTCCCGAAACGGGCGAGGCGGAGGTCCCGGGCCGGTGACAAGGCACACAGGGGATTTCGGGAGTACTAAGCGAATTAGCAGGGAAGTGTTCTCCGGAATCGCGGGGAGCGGTCCCGGAATTCCGGGGGGCAATGGACTGAATACCCTCCCGGTCACTACTAGGAATGGCCGTAGAAAGGGCACTTGGCCGGGGCGGGAAGCGGCGGCTATCAAGGTAGGGCGATCCCGGTCCGCAGCCGGGATCGATCCCTGCCTGGAGGTTTTTCTTTATGTCGAAGCGCACCGTTTTCCGTACCCGCCGCACCGCCACCACTCTGGCCGTCGGCCTGGGGGCGTCGCTGGCACTGGGTGCGGGCGTGGCGCTGGCCGCGGAGCCCGTCGTGCACGAGATGTCCGCACTGTCCGCCGATTCCGCGACGACCCTCGGGGAGTCGCTGAAGGCACAGGCCGAGACGCAGAAGAAGGTCGCCGACAAGGAGCGCGCCGTGAAGGCCGCCGAGGCCGAGAAGGCGAAGCAGGCCGAGCGCGCGGCCGACAAGGAGCGGGCCGACCGTTCCCAGGTCCGCAACCTGGCCGACGCCTGGGTGAAGCCGGTGGACGGCTATGTGATCGGCCAGCCGTTCGGCAAGGACGGCGCCATGTGGGCCAACAAGCACAGCGGCCAGGACCTGGTCGTGCCCAGCGGCACCGCCGTGAAGGCCGTGCACAAGGGCACCGTCGTCAAGGCCGGTGCGAACGGTGGCGGCGACGGCGCCGCCTACGGCAACGCGATCGTGATCAAGCACGACGACAACACGTACTCGCAGTACGCCCACCTGTCGTCCGTCGCGGTGCAGGTCGGCCAGACCGTGACCACCGGCCAGCAGATCGGTCTGTCCGGTTCCACCGGCAACTCGTCCGGTCCGCACCTGCACTTCGAGATCCGGACGACGCCGAACTACGGCACCTCCGTCGAGCCGCTCGGCGTTCTGAGCGCCCACGGCGAGAAGCTCTGACGTCGGCCGAGCCGACGTGACCCCCGGGCGGGGAACCCATGCGGGTTCCCCGCCCGCGGTGTCTCAGGGGGCGGGCGTCATTCGGCGCCGCCGGCCGGGGACAGGGTCTTGCCCTGGCCGCCGGCCCGCGCCTCCAGCTCCCTGAGCACCGCCAGCTCCACGACGTCCAGGCCGCCCTCGGGGCGGACGACCGTGACGCCGTGGGCCTCGGCCGTGGTGAGGAGGCCGTGCACGACCTCGGGGCTGCCGAGCAGGAACGCGATGGGGTAGAGGCTCGCGGGGCAGGTCTTCTTCCGGCCGAGCGAGCCCCGGTACACGATCTCGCCGGGCACGAGCACGTCCTGCACCGTGCCCGACTCGTCCGCACCGCGCAGGCGGCGGAAGAGGAGCGAGGTGAGGGCTTCCGAGACCCGGTCCAGGACCCAGTCGCGGCCCGGGACGGCGATCAGGACGCGCCGGACGCCGTCGAAGGCCCCGTCGATCACTTCCTTCGTCAGCGAGCGGTAGCCGCCGATCATGCGGATCTCGGTGACCTTGTCCCACGGGATGTCGTCGCTGTCGAAGCCGACGGAGTCGGGGCCGACGCGCACCGCGCCGAACCGGTTGAGGAGCTTGAGCGGCTTCGCCAGCGCGTCCGGGACCAGCGGGTGGCTGCTGATCAGCTTGCCGAGGGAGACCTCCCAGGGCTCGGTGGCCGGTGCCTGCGGGGCGCCGATGCGCGCCAGGGCCTCCATGACCCAGTCCCCGCCGGCGGCCATCCGGTCGCGTCCCGCGTCCGCCGCCGCCCTCCCCGCCGTCGTGGACCGGCCGGCCGCCTCCCGCCCGGCCGTCGCGGCGCGTTCCGCGGCCGCCCGGCCGGCGCTCGCCGCCTGGCCCAGCGCCCCGCCGACGTTCCCGAGCCGTCCCTTGAGCCCCATGAATCCCCCTGCTCCTCCGTGCTTTCAGTTGCGGCACGGAACTCTAGCGGGGACCGCCGGGGGCTCTCCGTCAGTCCGGCACCCGGATGACCGGGAAGCTCCCGGTGCTCGTCGGCGACGACTCCGGCAGCCACAGCACCGCGATCGCGCCGCCCCCGCCCTCCGCCTCGGGGTCCGCGTTGCGGAAGTTCAGCCGGGCGCCGAGCACCCGGGCCTGGCCCGAGGCGATCGTCAGGCCCAGGCCGTGGCCCTTGCCCGCGCGGTCCTCGCTGCCCGTGCGGAAGCGGCTGGGCCCCTCCCGCAGCAGATCCTCGGGGAAGCCCGGGCCATGGTCGCGCACCCGCAGCACCCGGCCCTCGACGGTGACGTCGATGGGCGGCCTGCCGTGCTTGGCGGCGTTGGCCAGCAGGTTCCCCAGGATGCGCTCCAGGCGCCGGGGGTCGGTGGAGACGTACGCGTGGCGGACGACGGTGACGCGGGCGTCGGGCGAGAAGGTCCGCACCCGGCGCACCACGAACTCGCCGAGTTCGATCTCCTGCATCTCGGCCCGCTCGGCGAACCCGTCCAGCCGGGCCACCTCCAGCACGTCCTCGACCAGCGTCCGCATCGCCTGGGCGCGGTCCCTGACCAGCTCGGTGGGCCGGCCCGGGGGCAGCAGCTCGGCGGCGGTGAGCAGGCCGGTGACGGGGGTGCGCAGCTCGTGCGCGATGTCGGCGGTGACCCGCCGCTCCGCCTCCAGCCGGTCCTGGAGCGCCTGGGCCATGCCGTCCACGGCCCGGGCCAGATCGTCGGTCTCGTCGCGGACCCGCCCGCCGATGGCCTCCCGCACCCGGACCTCGCGGTCGCCGTCGGCGAGCTTGCGCGCGGCGGCGGACGCCTTGCGGAGCCGCCGGGAGAGCTGGCCGCCGATGAGGATGCCCAGGGCGCAGCCGCCCAGGACCACCGAGACCGAGCCGATGATCAGCGCCCGGTCCATCTCGTCGAGGATCTTCAGCCGGTCCTGGAACGGCTGGTGGATCGAGAGGATCTTGCCGTTGCGCACCGTGACGGCCGCCCACACCTGCGGGGCGGAGCCGTCGCTGTCCTGGACGTAGGTGGCGCGCTGCCCGAGCGAGGCGGCCTCCCGCAGCTGCTTGGGGAGCGCCGGGTCGTCGACCCTGGCGTGCAGCATCGTCCGGTTGTTGGAGTCGTAGTACCGCGCGGCCAGCTGGATGCGCTGGTCCATCACGTCACGGCTGCTGTTGATCATCGAGGCGCGGGCGGCGTTGTGCACGACCAGGCTCAGCGCCACGGCGACCAGCGCGCCGACGCCCGCGATGGCGAGGCTGACCTTCCAGCGCAGTCCGCTGCGGAGGGCGAGCTTCACCATGGCGTGGAGAACTCCTCGACCGGGTGGGGGCGGGTCACGGAGTCTCAGCCTCTGAGTTTGTAACCGAAACCGCGGACCGTCTCGATGCGGTCCTGACCGATCTTGCCGCGCAGCCGCTGCACATGGACGTCCACCACGCGCGTGTCGCCGCCCCAGCCGTAGTCCCAGACGCGTTCGAGCAGCCGGTCCCGGGAGAGCACGGTGCCCGGGGCCGCCGAGAACTCCAGCAGCAGCCGCATCTCGGTCGGGGTCAGGCCGACGGGCTCGCCGCCCTTGCGGACCTCCATGCCCTCCGTGTCGACCTCCAGGTCGCCGAAGCGCAGCAGGCCACCGCCCTCGATCCCGCCGTGCTCGTCGCCCCCGGCCCCCGCCGCGCCGCCGGCGTGGCCGAAGCGGCGCAGCACGGCCCGGATCCGGGCGACCAGCACGGCGCCGTCGAAGGGCTTGGTCACATAGTCGTCCGCGCCGGCCTCCAGGCCGAGGACGACGTCGATGGAGTCCGCGCGCGCGGACAGCATGATCACGGGGACGGTGGACTCGTCGCGGATGCGCCGGCACAGGCTGACGCCGTCCAGGCCCGGGACCATCACGTCCAGCAGGGCGATGTCCGGGCGCTGCTCCCGGAACCGCTCAAGACCCAGCAGCCCGTCGGGCACCGCGGTGACGACGAAGCCGTCCCGTTCGAGGGCGAGCTGCGTCGCTTCGCGGATCACGTCGTCGTCCTCGACGAAGAGCACATGCGTATCGGCCACGCCGCTCCCAGCCCTCCTAGCCCGAATTCTCGCTCTTGGTGCCGCCCACCTTGCTGAAGTCGGTGTGCGTGCGTCCGGTCTCCCGGAACTTGCCGTCCGACCAGTGGTACGTCACCTCGTCCTCGCCCGACGGGTCGGCGACCGGATCGCCCGAACCGTAGATCTGCGTGGTGACCGTGAGATCACCGCGATCGATGTCGGCGTAGACGGGTGACTGCTCGGACGAGAACACATTCTCGTACGAGTCGCCCTTGGCACGGTACACATACGAACCGATGCCGATGGCATCGGCGCACGTCAGGATGTTCACCACGACGTCGTCCCGGGACCCGTCGGTCATCCGGCCGTAGATCACGTCGACCGGGTACTGGTCCTTCACGCACGGTTTGAAGTTCTTCTTCACCGCGTCGCTGATCTTGGGATCCGACTTGATCAGGGCCGCTGCGTCGACCTTCAGCCGGGTGGCCGAGGCGGAGGGGGCCGCGGAGGGCTTCTCGGCCTTCGCCGCCGACTGGGGCTGGGCAGGGCCCTCCTTGCGGACGCCCTCGCTGCTCGCGTTGCAGCCGACGAGCAGCAGTCCGGCGACGGCGGCGAGCGCGGTGACCGCGCCACTGGCGATCAACGCGGGTCGTGCGGGGCGGGCGGCCGGGTCCGTACCGTCGGCCTCGTCCCTGATCGCCTTTCTCAGGCCGCGCACCGTTCCTGCCCCCGCTCGTCGCGATCGAGAGCGTGGAAGTCCAGGTCCCGGTTCTCCAGCTCCTGGCGCAGCCTCGCCAGCGCCCGGTGCAGGGTGCTCTTGACCGTGCCGGTCGACATGCCGAGCGCCTCCGCGGTCTCCTCGGTGCTCATCTGCTCCCAGTGTCGCAGCACCACGACGCTGCGCTGCTTGGGTGCGAGGACTCCGAGGATGTCCATCAGCAGCGCACGGTCGGCGTGCTGCTCCGTGCCGTCCTCGACGCAGGCGTCGGGGAGCTGCTCGGTGGGCACCTCGTCGAGCTTGCGGGCGCGCCACCACTCCGTACGAGTGTTGATCATGACACGGCGGAGGTAGGCGTCGGCGAGGGACTTGTCCGCTATGCCGTCCCAGCGGCCGTAGGTGCGGACCAGGGCGGTCTGGAGCAGGTCCTGAGCGTCGATGGGGTCCGGAACGAGCCGTCGCGCGCTGCGCAGGAGGGCGTCCTGACGGTTGCGAACGTACTCTTCGAAGTCCAGAACCTTGCCGCTGCTGGCCATACTCGCAGCCTCCATTCCGCTTGCGTCCCCGTGCCTGCCTGGTGCGCCGGACAGTTCTCCAGCACGGAGAGGACGCTACGGACGAGCTGTTGCGACGCGGTGTGCAGCAGCACTGCGGATGGTGCACAGCTGTCCATAGGTTGTGTAACAGGAGGGGGGAAAGAGCGGCTCTGTCCGGTTCGGAGGGTGCCTCCGGGTCCGGTCCGCCCCGGCGTCCTCACGTCAGGGGCAGCCGGTACGTCCCGTCCTCCAGCGGCTCCACCAGGCCGTCCGCGACCAGGCCGTCGAGCGCCCTGGCCCGCTGCACCGGCTCGTCCCACACCGCGTCCAGCGCCCCCTGCGGCACCGGCGCCACGGCCTCCCGCAGCACCGCCAGCAGCTTGCCGCGCACCTGGCGGTCCGTGCCCGCGTAGGTCTGGCCGCGGCGCGGCGGGCCGTCGTGGGCCGGGGAGCCGGCGGCGCGCCAGGCGCACCGGGCGGCGATCGGACAGCGGCCGCACACCGGCGTACGGGCCGTGCACACCAGCGCGCCGAGCTCCATGGTCGCCGCCGCCCAGCGGGCGGCCACCGCCTCCTCGCCGGGCAGCAGCTCGCGGGCCAGCCGGCGCTCGGCGGCGGTGGTGGCGTTCGGCGGGTACTGGACCCCGGAGACGGCGCGGGCGAAGACCCGGCGGACGTTGGTGTCCAGGACCGCGTGGCGCCGCCCGTACGCGAAGGACGCCACGGCGGCGGCCGTGTACTCGCCGACGCCCGGCAGCGCCAGCAGCTCCGCGTGGTCGTCAGGAACCTTGCCGCCGTGCCGCTCGGTGATCGCCGTCGCGGCGGCGTGCAGCCGCAGCGCCCGGCGCGGGTAGCCGAGCCGGCCCCAGGCGCGGACCGCCTCACCCGGCGGCTCCGCGGCCAGGGCGGCCGGGCGCGGCCAGCGGGCGAGCCACTCCTCGTACACCGGCAGGACGCGGCTGACGGGCGTCTGCTGCAGCATGAACTCGCTGACCATCACCCCCCAGGGGCCGGCCTCCGGGCGCCGCCAGGGCAGGTCGCGGGCGTTGGCCTCGAACCAGGCGATGACGGGGGTGTGGAGGGTGGGAGCTGCGGGGGCCTTGTCGGTCCCGGGGGCCTCGTGGGTCCCGGGGGCTGAGGAGTCTGCGGCCTGGGCCTGCGAAGGCAGGGCGGGAGTCGTAGTCATGGCGCCTCCGATCCTGGCACGGGGGTGCCCGGGGCGGGAAAACGCCGACTTCACGGGCCCGTGCGGGGGTGGCGACGGGGGTGACGGGGGTGACAACGGCGGCGTCGGCGGTGGTGACGACGGGACGTGCGGGGACCTCGTACGGGTGATCCCGTCCGGCGGGGAGGCCCGTCGTACGGACCGGCGCCCGACCATGGACCGCGTGGAAGGCCGCCGCAAAGCCCCGCCCCTCGTCCGCTGCCGCGCGTGCGCGAACCCGCTGTGGTGGGACATGACGCCCGTGCCCGGTCTCGCGCCGGGCTGGTTCTGCTCCGCCTGCAAGCACCCGCCGGAGCGGTACCGCAACACCGCGGCCGCGGCGCCGGTGTGCCCCGAGGGCTGTCCGAGCGCGATCGTGGAGACGGCGGGCAACGGGAGCCGCCGCTTCGTCTGTCACCGGTCCTGAATGGGTCGCCGGGCCGGTGGACTCGACGGGATTCGACGGGATTTCGACGAGCGCAACGGCTCGGGAAAGGGCCCCGGTTGGTCCCGCCCGGGCGGGCGCGGTGGAATGGAATCATGACGGAGACGCAGACCGGACCGGCCGCAGGACTCCCGCCGGACCTCCGCGCGGCCCTCGACGCGCACACCACGCTCACCCTCGCCTACACCGACGACGAGGGGCCGCAGGCGTGCGCGGTGTTCTACGCGGTGAGTGGTGCCAGGGCGGCGGAGGGAGCGAATGTTTCGGGCAACGGTGCGAACACTGAAGACATCTCCCTCTTCTTTGTCACCTCCACCACCACACGTCACGGCCGCGCCCTGGCGGCGGGTGGCGCCCGTGTCGCCTTCACCGCGCAGCGCGACGGTCAGGAGTGGACCGCCCTCACCGGACTTCAGGGGCGCGGCACCTGCCGCCCCCTCAAGGGCGCGGACCGCGAGGTGGCCTGGGCGGCCTACCGTTCCCGCTTCCCCTACGTGGAGGGTTCGGAGCGGCTGCGCCAGGCGCTGGAGCGGGCCGAACTGTGGGAGCTGCGCCCCGACTGGCTCCGACTCGTCGACAACGGGCGGGGGTTCGGGCACAAGTCCGAGTGGAGCCGGCCCGCCGCCGGTCCGCCGCCGGTTCCTGAAACGGCGTGAAATTTGCTGCGTCAAACGGCATGGAGCCAGGCGCCGCCGGGCAGATGATGAGAAAAGTAGGCACTCATACGGCGGGTACGGGGTGGAGCCCAGCCGGATCTCTCGTAGAGTTTTCGCGTGGGATCACTGCGCAATCCGATCGGGCCGCTTCCCTCCTCCATTTATTGGCGACGGAGGGGAGTTGCGCTTGCCGTGCTCGGCCTTCTCGCCCTGCTGGTGGTGTGGCTGCTCACGCTCGGCGGTGAGGACGGTTCGTCCGACGGCAAGAACGGCGCCTCCAAGGGCGGCGGGGACTCGGGCGGCGCCACCATCACCCCCGGTCCGACGCCCTCCGGTACGCACTACAGCCAACGCCCCGGCGGCCGTGACGAGTCGGGCGGCGCCGGGGGCGGCTCGGGCGGCAGCGGCAGTGGCGGCGCCGGTGCGGGCGGTGGCAGCGTCGGCGGCCTGGGCACGGTCGGCGGCGGCAGCGGTGGCGGCGGTGCCGGTACGGGCGGTGGCGCCGGTGGTTCCGGTGGCGCGGGTGGCTCGGGCGGTTCCGGGGGCGCGGGCGGCTCCGGGGCGGGTCCTGCCGCGGGGGTGCTGGGGGCCGGTGACGGCAAGGTCCTGGCCAAGGGCACCCCGGTGCCTGACTGCACGTCAGGGTCGGTGCACTTGACGGTGCGCAGCGTCAAGGGCTCCTACGGGCCGGGCGAACGGCCCAAGTTCGAGATCGTGGTCAAGAACTCCGGCAGCGGCGCCTGCAAGGTCGACCTCGGGTCGCCGACCGCCACCCTCAAGATCACCGACCAGTCCGGTGCGCAGCACGTGTGGGCCTCCGACGACTGCCCGCGTGGGCGGGGCGAGGTGCTGGTCGAGGTGCCCGGGTCGGGCGAGACCAAGCGCACGCTGGAGTGGGACCGCAAGCGGAGCGCCCCCCAGTGCGCGGCCCCGTCGGCCGGGGCCGGGGCGGCGGCGGGAGCAGGCGTCTACCGGGTCGAGGTCAAGGTGGCGGGGGTCACCGACCGGGTGCAGTTCGTCCTGGGCAAGGGCTGACGAGACCTCCGCGAGAGCACGGACGACGAGAGACGACGGGAAAGGGGCCCCACTCGGGGCCCCTTTCCCGTCGTACCGGCTACACGTACCGTTCGAGGATCGACGACTCGGCCAGGCGCGACAGCCCCTCGCGGACCGAGCGGGCGCGGGCCTCGCCGACGCCCTCCACGGCCTGGAGGTCGTCCACGCTCGCGGCCAGCAGCTTCTGGAGCCCGCCGAAGTGGTCCACCAGCCGCTCGATGATGGCGCCGGGCAGCCGCGGCACCTTGGCCAGCAGGCGGTAGCCCCGGGGGGAGACGGCCGAGTCCAGCGTCTCGGGGGAGCCGCTGTAGCCCAGGGCCCGGGCGACGATGGGCAGTTCGAGCAGCTCGGTGTGGGTGAGTGCGTCGAGCTCGGTGAGCGCCTCGGGGACCGTGCGGGTGCGCTTGGCGGTCGGCTCGGGGACGTAGTCCCTGACCACCAGGTCCCGCTCCGGCTCCACGCCGGCGATCAACTCGTCCAGCTGGAGGGAGAGGAGACGGCCGTCGGTGCCCAGCTCGACGACGTACTCCGCGATCTCCGTGGCGATGCGCCGCACCATCTCCAGGCGCTGGGAGACCGCCGTGACGTCCCGGACGGTGACCAGGTCCTCGATCTCCAGGGCGGAGAGCGTGCCGGCCACCTCGTCCAGCCGGAGCTTGTACCGCTCCAGGGTGGCCAGCGCCTGGTTGGCGCGGGACAGGATCGCGCCGGACTCCTCCAGCACACGCCGCTCCCCGCCCACGTACAGCGCGATCAGCCGCATGGACTGGCTCACGGAGACGACGGGGAAGCCGCACTGGATGGAGACCCGCTGCGCCGTGCGGTGCCGGGTGCCGGTCTCCTCGGTGGGGATCGACGCGTCCGGCACGAGCTGCACACCCGCCCGGACGATCTTGGTGATGTCCTTGTCGAGGATCAGCGCGCCGTCGAGCTTGCACAGCTCGCGGAGCCTGGTCGCGGAGAACTCCACATCAAGGACGAAACCGCCGGTGCACATCGAATCGACGGTCTTGTCCATGCCGAGGACGATGAGCCCGCCCGTATTGCCGCGAAGAACGCGTTCAAGGCCGTCGCGCAGGGCCGTGCCGGGCGCGACGGCGCTCAGCGAAGCGCGCATCAGGCCGTCGGCATGGGAGCCACCGGAGCCGCCCCCGGCCCTGCCGGGGCCCGATGCCCGGTCGTTGGCTGCCACTGCACTCCTCCGGTCGCATGGTCAACGGTGGCCGCGGACCGCCCCCGCGCCCCCGTTTCCGGTCGCGTGCTGGGGGAGGGCGGGACCAGGGGAAAGTCTACTGGCGTCGAGCCGATTGAAGAGGGGCGTCCTCCGGCCGGGCCCGCGCCGGAGCCTCCCCGCCGTCGTCGGCCGCGCTTCCGCGGCGCCGTCCACGGGGGAGTACGCGCAGCGCATCGGCTATGTCGGCGACTTCGAGCACCCGCATTCCGGCGGGCACCTTCCCGGGATCGGACGGCACCAGCGCGTGGGTGAAACCGAGCCGGTGGGCCTCCGCCAGCCGGCGCTGGACGCCCGTGACCCGCCGGACCTCGCCCGCGAGGCCCACCTCGCCGATGGCCACCAGGTTCTTCGGCAGCGGGGTGTCGCTCGCGGCGCTGGCCAGGGCCAGGGCGACGGCCAGGTCGGCGGCGGGCTCGGAGAGCTTCACTCCGCCCACGGTGGCGCTGTAGATGTCGCGCTTGCCCAGGGCGCTGATGCGGCCCCGCTGTTCGAGCACCGCCAGCATCATCGAGACCCGGGAGGTCTCCAGGCCCGAGGTGGTGCGCCGGGGCGAGGGGATCTGGGAGTCCACCGTGAGCGCCTGCACCTCGGCCACCAGCGGGCGGCGGCCCTCCAGGGTGACCGTCAGGCAGGTGCCCGGCACCGGCTCGGCCCTGCGGGTCAGGAACAGCCCGCTCGGGTCGGCCAGGCCGGTGATGCCCTCGTCGTGCAGCTCGAAGCAGCCCACCTCGTCCGTCGCCCCGTAGCGGTTCTTCACGCCGCGCACCAGGCGCAGGCGGGCGTGCCGGTCGCCCTCGAAGTGCAGGACGACGTCCACCAGGTGCTCCAGCAGGCGGGGGCCGGCGATCGCGCCGTCCTTGGTGACGTGGCCGACGAGGAGCGTTGACATCCCGCGCTCCTTGGAGGCGCGGATGAGGGCGCCGGCCACCTCGCGCACCTGGGCCATGCCGCCGGGAGCGCCGTCGATCTCCGGGGAGGCGACCGTCTGCACCGAGTCGAGGATCAGGAGGGAGGGCTTGACCGAGTCCAGGTGGCCCAGGACGGCCGACAGGTCCGTCTCCGCGGCCAGGTACAGGTGGTCCGAGAGCGCGCCGATGCGGTCGGCGCGCAGCCGCACCTGGCTCGCCGACTCCTCGCCCGTCACGTACAGCGTGCGGTGCTCGTCGGAGGCCGACTTCGACGCGACGTCCAGCAGCAGCGTCGACTTCCCCACGCCCGGCTCGCCCGCCAGCAGCACCACCGCGCCGGGCACCAGCCCGCCGCCCAGCACCCGGTCGAGCTCCGGCACCCCGGTGCCCCGCGCGGTCGCCTGCCGGCCGTCCACCTGCCCGATGGGCAGCGCCGCCGACGTCACCCGCCCGGGCGCGGTCGTGCGCACGGCCGGCGAGCCGTACTCCTCGACCGTGCCCCACGCCTGGCACTCCGGGCAGCGGCCGAGCCACTTGGCAGTGGTCCAGCCGCACTCGGTGCAGCGGTAGGAGGGCCGGTCCTTGGCGGACGAGCGAGAGGTACGGGCAGCCATGCGGGTCACCGTAGCGGCAACCACTGACAACGCGGTCTGTTCCGGGCCGGGGGCCCCTCTGGGGGAGTTGGAGGACAAGCGGCGAAGCCGCTTTCACGGGGACCGCCGGGGCAGCGCCCGGGATCCAGCCCGTCCGGCGCTTGAGGACGCCGCGCGCAGCGCGGCTCAGGGGGCCGGGCCCTCCCGGGAAACGGTGAAAGGGCGGGGATGGGGCAGGGCTCCCGCAGTGCGCGCCCGGCGCGTCCCGCCCACGGCGCGCACCGGGCCGCCCCGGCGTGCCCCGGCGCGCTCCGCGCCGTCACGTCGCCCGGGACGTACGGTTCCTGCCGCCCTTCCCGGGATGAGCTCCCCCGTACGGGGTAAACCCGGGTGAGCATCGCGAAGCGCCCATCCGGGTCGCCCTACGGTCGCCGGGATGATGACGAGCAGGCACGAGCAGCCCCCGCACGCCACCGGCGGGCCCCGCCCGCCCCACCGCGCGGACGGCGCCGCCCGGCCCCCGGCCGTCACGCCCCCCGGCCACGAGGCGGGCCGTGGTTCCGACCCCGACTCCGGGTCCGGCTTTCACCCCAACCCCAACCCTGAGCCCGACCCCGGCCCGGACCGCCGCTCCGACCATGGCTCCGGACCTGGCCTCAACTCCGTCCATGACCCCGGCCCCGACGCTGGTCCCGACGCCGACCCAGGCACCGCCCCCGGCCCGACCCGCCCGCCCCTCCCGGCCACCCACCTCGACGGTCTCTACACGTACTGCCTCTCCCTCCTCCAGGACCCCGAGGCGGCCACCGCGGCCCTCGTCGAGGCCCTCGTCCTCGCCGAGCGCCGTGCGGACCGCGCGCCGGCGGCCGATGGGCTTCGGCCGTGGCGCTACGCGCTGGCCCGGTGGGCGTGTCAGCGCCGGCTTGCCGCGGGTCAGGTCCGGCCGCCGGGCTGCCCCGGGCCGCGGCAGCGGGCGGAGCTCGGAAGGCTGGTCTGGCCGGAGGCGGCGGGGACGGACGGTGCGCAGCGGGAGGCGCTCGAACTGGCTGTGCGGCACGGACTCGCCCCGGACGACGTGGCCATGGTCCTGCGGCTCGACCTTGGCGCCGCCAGGGCCCTGCTCGCCGGTGCGGCCTGTGAGGTGGAGCGGACGCGCACGGCGCTCGCCGTCGTCGCCTCGGGCCGCTGCCCGGTCGTCGCCCGTTTCGCGGCGGGCGGCGGGGACGCCGGGGCGCCACTGGGAGCGTCCGTCCGCGGCGAGCTGGTCCGGCACGTGGACGACTGCGCCGAGTGCCGTCGCACGGCGGAGCGGGTCACCGCGGGCGCGCCCTGGCCGGGTACGGCCGCCGCCCGTGACGGGCTCCCGCTCGTCGGGGCGCCCCTCGCCGCCGTCCGGGCCGCCCTGCGGCGGGCCGACCCGGGTCCTCAGCGGCTCCCGGGCGTCACCGGCGGCCCCCGCTACGACAGGGAAGGGTTCCCCCTGCCGCCCCCGGACCGCGCGGACCGGCTCAGCCGCCTGCGGCACCGGGCCGTCACGACCACCGTCGTCGCGACGGTCGCCGCCGCGCCCGCCCTGGCCCTGTGGGCGGCGTGCCGGGCGACCCCGCCGGGCGGACGCCCG
>NZ_JABETO010000011.1 GCF_013055795.1 Streptomyces sp. I05A-00742 | reverse complement strand
ACTCGCCCCGGGCGGGCGCGGGCGGCGGCCCCGGCCTGGCCGCCGCCGGGCTGGGCACACCCCGCAAGGGCCTCGCCGAGCTCCCCGACGCCTGGGCCGAGGCCCTGTCCGCCGCCCGCGCGGCGGCGGCCGAACGCCGTCTCGGCCCGCTGGCGGAGTGGGCCGCCATCGGCCCGTACCGAGTACTCACCGGGCTCCCCACCGACCGCGCCGCCGACCCGGCCGTCCGGCCGCTCCTGGAGCCCTCCCACGCCGAACTCGCCCGCACCACCGAGGTCTACCTCGACTGCGCCGGCCAGGCCGGCCGCGCCGCCGCCGCCCTCGGCATCCACCGCCAGACGCTCTACTACCGCCTCTCCCGCGTCGAACAGCTCACCGGACTGGACCTGGACAACGGCGAGGACCGGCTGCTGCTGCACATGACGCTGAAGGGGTCACGGCTGGGGTAGCCGGGGGTCCGCTCGCCCCTGCCGACGGTGGGCCGCCCGCCGGTGATCACTACAGTCCCCGCATGGGCATACGAGACGAACTCCTCATCGACCTGATCAACCGCACCGAGATGGAGGGCGCCGGTCCGCGCATCGCGGTGGTGACGCAGGGCGTGGTGCTCACCGGCCGCATCGCGGCGCAGCCGCACTGGGCGGCGCAGGTCGCCGGGCGGCTCGGGGACGCCGGGCTGCCCGACGAGCGCTTCGCGGAGGACTTTGCGCGGGAGGCGGAGGAGCCGCAGGCGTATCCGCCGGACTTCCTGCACCTCCAGGGCTGTCAGCTGATCTCGGGGGCCAGCAGCCTCCCCTCCGCGCTGGGCGAGTTCTTCCGGGTGCCGCTGTCCGCGGTGAGCGCGTGGAGCGTGCGCTGAGCCACGGCCGGGAGGCGCCCGAAGTCGCAGCGCGCACAGGGAAATACGCACGACAGCGCCCCGGCCGCCGAATTACTGTCCCTCACGGCGCCCGCCCCGGCGGGCGGCCGACCGACGTTCCCGGCACGGAGGAGGCAGACCCATGGCCATGCCCAGGAAGGGCAGTCGGCGCATCACCGTCGACGGCATCGCGTACCGGTGGCGGGTGCGCCACCGGCCGACGTACGACCAGGCCGTCGCCGGCGCCCCGCTGACCTACGCCGTGGAACAGGCGGAGAGCCCCGGCACCACCCTGGTGGTCACGGCGGAGGGGACGCGCCCGGACGGCTGGTTCGGCGCTCCGTCCGTGGTCGTCACGCCGTCCACCGTGGCCGAGGTCGTCAGGACCGCGCGCTCCCGGGGGTGGACACCGGAACGGCCGGGCCCGTCCTTCCACCTGGACTGCTCGGTGGAGAGCTCCCCCTCCGCGGCCTGACCCACATGCGCCCATAGTGCAACCATTCGATTTAATGCCGAGTCATGGGAGGTGAGTGCACCCGTGGTGCCTCATCGCAATCCGGTACAGGGGGGAAACACCCATGACTCAGCACCACATATCCCGGCGCGCCGTCACCGCGGCAGTGGCCGCGGCGGCCGTCGCCGCGCCGCTCGCCATGGCTGAGCCGGCCGCCGCGGCGGGCCCGAAGGTCGTCTGCACCTCGGGCAAGTCCGGCCTCGCGGCCAAGCTCACCAAGGACATCACCGCGTCGCTGCGCGGGCGGGCCGGGTACACCGGCATCGCCTTCAACGACCCGGCGACGAAGACGACGTGCACGTACGACGCGGACCGGCAGTTCGACTCCGCGAGTATCTTCAAGCCGATCGTCCTCGGCACGCTGCTGTGGGACGCGGACCGGAACAAGCGCTCCCTGACGTCGCGCGAGAAGGCCCTCGCCAAGAAGATGATCACGGAGTCGGACAACGACTCCACCACGGAGCTGCGGAACCGCCTCACCACCGCGAAGATCAAGGCGTTCACCAAGGCCGCCGGCATGACCCGGACCCTGCCCAACCAGACCTGGGGCACCACCCAGATCACCGCCCGGGACGAACAGAAGCTCCTCTCCCTGCTGACCACGGGGAACAAGCTGATCACCGACAAGTCGCGAGCCTACGCCCTCGACCTGATGAACAAGGTGATCCCCTCCCAGCGCTGGGGCACCCCGGCCGGCGCCCCCAAGGGCACCAAGGTCCATGTGAAGAACGGCTGGTTGCAGCGGAGCAAGGACGGCCTCTGGCGGGTGCACAGCATCGGCGCCTTCTCCGGTGGCGGCCGCACGTACACCCTGTCGGTCCTCACCCACGGCAACCGCACCTGGCAGGGGGGCATCGACACCATCCAGGCCGTCGCCCGGGCCGTCCACCGGGACCTCAACCCGGCGGTGAAGAGCTCGATGCTCATCGCCCCGCCGGCCCACCCGCAGGAGGTCATGCCGCCGCAGTCCTGACCGGGGATCGCGTGGAGGGGCCCGGACCGGATGGTCCGGGCCCCTCCCGCTTTTTCCGGACTCTTCCGCTCCAAGGTTGCGTTTCTTCACGCAACTGATTGATGATCTTGGGAGCTCCTGAGAAGCGAGTCACCGCGTGATCGCGGTGGCTCGCTTCCATCAGTCCATGGGGGGACTTCCGATGACACACCACTCCATATCCCGCCGCGCGCTGACCGCCGCCCTGGCCACCGGCGTGCTCGCCGGGCCGCTCGTGGCGGCCGCACCGGCGTCGGCGGCCGCCGCGGCACCGAAGGTCGTCTGCACCTCGGCCAAGCCCGGGCTCGCCGCCAAGCTCACCAAGGACATCACCGCGTCGCTGCGCGGCAAGCCCAAGCGGCTCGCCGTCGCCGTCGAGGACCCGGCGACGAAGACCCGGTGCGCGTACAACGGGGACGCCCAGTTCGACTCGGCCAGCGTCATCAAGGCGACCGTCCTCGGCACGCTGCTCTGGGACGCGGGGAAGCACAAGCGGCAGCTGACGTCCTGGGAGAAGAACCGCGCCTGGGACATGATCACCTGGTCGGACAACGACTCGACCTCCAGCCTCTGGAAGCGGCTCGGCAGCTCCAAGGTCAAGGCGTTCACCAAGGCCGCCGGCATGACCCGGACGGTCCCCAACGCGGGCAAGACCTGGGGCATCAGCCAGATCACCGCGAACGACCAGCAGAAGCTCCTCGGCGTGTTCACCCAGCGGAACAAGCTGCTGAGCGACAAGGACCGGACGTACGCCCTCGGCCTGATGAACAAGGTCGTCGACTGGCAGCGGTGGGGCACCCCGGCCGGCGCCCCCAAGGGCACGAAGATCCAGGTGAAGAACGGCTGGATGGCGCGTAGTTGGGACACGCGCTGGTACGTGCACAGCATCGGCGCCTTCACCGGCGGCGGCCGCACCTACACGATGACGGTGCTCACCTACGGCACCTCCGGCGAGAAGAGCGGCGCCAACGCCATCCAGGGCATCGCGCGGGTCATCCACAAGGACCTCAACCCGGCCATGAAGCCCCGGGCGGCCTTCGTCCCGCCGGCCCGCCCGCACGAGGTCGTCCCGCCGGGGGTCTGACCGGCGCCCCGGTGAGCCGGTGAGCCGTTGACCCGGCGCCCCGCTTCCCGGATGTTCGGCCGGGAGGCGGGGCGTCCTCGGTTCTCGTGTCCTAGGTTCTCGCGCCCTCGGGCCTCGCGTCCTCAGGCCCGGGTCCTCAGTCCTCGACGAGGGCGATCGCCTGTACCGGACAGGCCCGCACCGCCTCCTTCACCATGGGGTCCGCGCCGTCCTCGCCGCCGGGCCGGACGACGCCGAAGCCGTCGTCGTCCGTGTCGAAGACGCCGGGGGCGGTGAGGGCGCACTGACCCGAGCCGATGCACAGGTCCGAATCGATGCTGACGGGCATGGGGTACTCCGTTCTGCGGTCACCAGGTGACCGGGAGGGCGAACAGTCCTTGCACGGTGCCGCCGGGCTTGACGGGCACCTCATCCGGGGCAACGGCGAGCCGTAGCGTCGGGATACGGGCGAAAAGGGACGAGAAGGCGATTTCCAGCTCGGCCCGGGCCAGGTTCTGGCCCAGGCACTGGTGGATGCCGTACCCGAACGCCACGTGGTGACGGGCGGAGCGGCGCAGGTCGAGGACGTCGGGGTCGTCGTAGGCGGCCGCGTCGCGGTTGGCCTCCGGGGTGGCGAGGAGGACGCCGTCACCGACCCGGATGGTCTCACCGCCGGCCTCGATCTCCTCGACGGCCACCCGCACCAGCGAGTCGGCGATGGAGAGGTAGCGCAGCAGTTCCTCGACCGCGCCGCGCATCAGCTCCGGATCGGCGCGCAGCGCGGCCAGTTGCGCGGGGTGGCGGAGCAGGGTGTAGGTGCCGAGGGAGATCATGTTGGACGTGGTCTCGTGCCCGGCGATCAGCAGGAGCAGTCCCATGGAGACGAGTTCCTCCCGGTCCAGGACGCCGGACCGGTCCGCGAGGAGGGTGTCGAGCAGACCGTCGCCCGGCTCGTCCCGCTTCCGGTCGAGCAGTCGCCGGAGGTACGCGCGGAGTTCGTCCCTGGCCTCGCCGGCCTCTTCCACGGTCTCGGCGACCAGCAGTTGCCGGGACCGGCTCTCGAACAGCTCGTGATCCTCGTACGGGATGCCGAGCAGGGAACAGATGACCATGGACGGGACGGGGAGGGCGTACGCCGACACGAGGTCGGCTCCGGGGCCGGCGGCCAGCATGCGGTCGAGGAGGTCGTCCACGACCCGTTGGATGCCCGGGCGCATGGCCGCGATCCGCTGGAGGCCGAAGCCCGGGATGAGCATCCGGCGCTGCCGGTTGTGGCGGGGGTCGTCGACGCCGAGCAGGGTCAGGGACCGGATGCCCTGCTCGGCCTGGCGCGGCACGGCGACCGGGAAGTCCGGGTGCTGCCGGTCGGCGGAGAGGCGGGGATCGGTGAGGAGGGCGCGGACCTCGGCGTGGCCGGTGACGTACCAGACCTCGCGGCCGTCGAAGAGGGTCACGCGGGAGAGCGGGCGGTCCGCGGCGGAGGGGGCCTGGCCGGCGGCCGGGTGGTACGGGCAGGTGCGGTCCTGCGGCCATGCGGGGGCGGTGGTGGCGGTGGCGGTCGGGGCCGGTGGGGTGGCGGGGGCGTGGTGCGCGGTCTCGGTCATGACTGACCTCCGGCAAGCGGACTAGTATCCTTGGGCAACCATTAGAACGGAGGGCTCCGCCTCCGTCCATGACGCGCCACCGCATTCCGGCCACGTCCCCCGACGCACGGCCGGCCGCTAACCGGCGGCGTCCAGAACCCGTCCCGCGACGATGCGCCGCATGCCCTCGACGATGTCCTTGCCACGCGGCGCGATCTCCGGATCGATGAGCCACTGCACCCACAGGCCGATGAACAGGGCGTGGATGACGGAGCCGACGGTGCGCGCCGCGACCTCGGGCACATCATCGTCCTCGACCCCCTCGAAGATCGCCACGATGCCCTCGCGGCCGCTCGGCAGCACCGCGGCGAACCGCTCCCGCAGCTCGGGCCGGTTGGGCAACTGACCGATCATCTCGAACTGGGCGGCCCAGAACGCCTGGTCCGTCGAGAAGCCCTCCAGCAGCGAGTCCCAGCAGGCCGCCATCCGCTCGTCGTGCGAGGCGGCGGGATCCGCTCCGGCGGCCAGCGCCCGGCCGACCTTCTCGCCCCACTCCTCCGTCAGCTGGATGAAGGCGGCCATCATCAGCGCCTCCTTGGAGCCGTAGTGGTAACCGATCGAGGCCAGGTTGGCCCCCGAGGCCGCCACGATGTCGCGCGCGGTGGTGCGCACCCAGCCCTTCTCCAGGAGGCAGCGCTTGGCGCCTTCGAGCAGATCTTCGCGATGTCCCATGCGGGAAGCCTAGCCGCGTTCCATACGCATGTCATGGACGCCCGTCTTAAACAAGCGTCATAGACAAGCGTTTAAGACGTGTGTACATTCCTGCCCATGACGAACCCCAGCCCCCGTGCCGGGCGCAGGGAGTGGACCGCCTTTGTCGTCCTCCTGCTGCCTCTCCTCCTTGTCTCCATGGACACCTCCGTCCTCTTCTTCGCCGTCCCCGAAATCACCCGGGACCTGGGCGCGAGCAGCACCCAGCAGCTCTGGATCTTCGACAGCTACGCGTTCGCCCTCGCCGGGCTGCTGATCACGATGGGTTCGCTCGGCGACCGGATCGGCCGCCGCAAGCTCCTGCTGCTGGGTGCCGCCGCCTTCGGCGCGGCCTCCGTGGCCGCGGCCTACGCGCAGAGCGCCGAGACGCTGATCGCGGCGCGGTTCGTCCTGGGCATCGGCGGTGCGACGCTGATGCCGAGCACGATGGGGCTGGTGCGCAACATGTTCCGCGACGACGCGCAGCGCACCAAGGCCATCGGCATCTGGTCCGCGGCCATGGCCGGCGGCATCGCCCTCGGCTCGGTGGCCGGCGGGGTGATGCTCAGGCACTTCTGGTGGGGTTCGGTCTTCCTGGTGAACGTGCCCGCCATGGTGCTGCTGCTGGTCTGCGCGCCGCTCCTCGTCCCGGAGTTCAAGGACCCGCGGCCGGGCCGCTTCGACGCGCCGGGCGTGCTGCTGTCGATGGGCGCCGTGCTGCCCACGATCTACGGCGTCAAGGAGATGGCAGCCGACGGCTTCAGCCTCCCGCGGCTGCTGTGCCTGGTCGCCGGGCTGGTGCTCGGTGCCGCGTTCGTCCGGCGGCAGCGTCGTGGCCGGGGGACGATGATCAGCCGCGAGCTGTTCCGGCACCGTGCCTTCGGGGCGGGCATCGGCCTCAACACCCTCGCGATGTTCGCCATGATGGGCTCCTCGTACTTCACCACGCAGTACCTCCAGTCCGTCCTCGGCAAGGGGCCTCTGGAGGCCGCCCTCTGGGGCTCCCTCCCCTCCCTCGCCGTGGGTGTGGCGGGGCCGCTGGCCACTGTTCTGGCCCAGCGTGTGGACCGGGCCTACGTGATCGCCTCCGGCTTCGTGGTTGCCGCGGGTGGCTTCGCCCTGCTGCTCGGCATCGGTACGCGCTCGTTGACGCTCACGCTGATCTCCTGCGCGGTCATCGCCTGCGGCATCGTCACGGTGATGGCTCTGGTCTCGGACCTGGCCCTTGCCGCCACGCCTCCGGAGAAGGCCGGCTCGGCCGCCTCGCTGCTGGAGACCGGGCAGGAGTTCGGCGGGGCCCTCGGCATGGCCGTCTTCGGCAGCGTCGGGATGGCGGTCTACCGGCGGGATGTGACCGACGCGGTCTCCCCTGCGCTGCCGCACGGCCAACTGGAGGCGGTGCGTGAGACGGTGACTGGTGCGGCGGTGGTGGCTGCCCGTCTGCCGGGGCGTACGGGGGACGCGGTGCTGTCGGCTGCGCGGGAGGCGTTTGTGCATGGCATGCACGTGGCTGCCGTGGGGGCGGTTGTGGTGCTGGTCGTGGGGGCGGCGGTGGCGGCGCGGGCTTTGCGCGGGTGCGCGGAGGCGGCACAGGTGGAGGTGCCCCAGCCCCGCCCTTTCACCGTTTCTTGAGGGGGCAAGCCCCCGCACCCCCAGAAGCGCGCTGCGCGCGCTGTCCTCAAACGCCGGACGGGCTGTCTCAGCCCGTCCGGCGTTTGAGGACAAAGCGGCGAAGCCGCTTGCCACGCGGGCCCGGGGCACCGCCCGCGCAGCGCCCCCTAATCCGTCAAGTTCACCGCCCGCGCCGACGCCGCCCCGATCTCATCCGCGATCTCCGCAAGCACCGGCAGCGGAATCGACTCGTCAACCGTGAGAGCGACGAGCGCCTCGCCCCCCTCAGTCGCCCGCGACACCTGCATCCCCGCGATGTTGATACCGGCCTCGCCGAGGATGCGGCCGATCGTGCCGACGACACCGGGCCGGTCCACATAGCGAAGGAAGGCCATGTGGTCGGCGAGAGCGAGATCGACGTCCTTCTCACCGACGGCGACGATCTTCTGGAGGTGCTTGGGGCCGGCGAGGGTGCCGGAGATGGAGACCTCGTCGCCGCCGGAGAGGGTGCCGCGGACGGTGACGACGTTGCGGTGCTCGGTGGACTCGGAGCCGGTGGTGAGGCGGACCTCGACGCCGCGCTCCTGGGCGAAGAGGGGGGCGTTCACGTAGGAGACGGTCTCGTCGACGATGTCCTCGAAGACGCCCTTGAGGGCGGAGAGTTCGAGCACCTTGACGTCGTGCTGGGTGAGCTCGCCGTACACCTCGACGTCGAGCCGGAGCGCTACCTCGCCGGCCAGGGCCGTGAAGATGCGTCCCAGCTTCTCGGCGAGCGGCAGGGCGGGCTTGACGTCCTCGGCGATGACGCCGCCCTGCACATTGACGGCGTCGGGCACCAGCTCGCCGGCGAGCGCGAGCCGCACGGAGCGGGCGACGGCGATGCCGGCCTTCTCCTGGGCCTCACCGGTGGAGGCGCCCAGGTGCGGGGTGGCCACGACGTTGTCGAACTCGAAGAGGGGCGAGTCGGTGCACGGCTCGGTCGCGTAGACGTCCAGTCCCGCGCCCGCGACGCGGCCTTCCTTCAGGGCGGCGGCGAGGGCGGTCTCGTCGACGATGCCGCCGCGGGCGGCGTTGACGATGCGGACGGACGGCTTGACCTTGCGGAGCGCCTCGTCGCCGATCAGACCGAGCGTCTCCGGGGTCTTGGGCAGGTGGACGGTGATGAAGTCGGCCGTCTCCAGCAGCTCGTCGAGCGTGCAGAGCTTGACGCCCATCTGCGCGGCGCGCGCCGGCTGGACGTAGGGGTCGTAGGCGACGACCTTCATACCGAAGGCGGACATGCGCTGGGCGACGAGCACGCCGATGCGGCCCAGGCCCACCACGCCGAGGGTCTTCTCGGAGAGCTCCACGCCGGTGTACTTCGACCGCTTCCACTCGCCGTTCCGCAGCGCGAAGTTGGCCTGGGGGATGTTGCGGGCGGTGGCGATGAGCAGGCCGCAGGCGAGCTCGGCGGCGGTGACGATGTTGGACGTCGGGGCGTTCACGACCATCACGCCGGCCTTGGTGGCGGCGGAGACGTCCACGTTGTCGAGGCCCACGCCGGCGCGGGCGACGACCCGCAGCCGCTTGGCGACGGCGACCGCCTCGGCGTCGACCTTGGTGGCCGAGCGCACCAGGATGGCGTCGACGTCCACGAGGGAGGCCAGCAGGTCGGCCCGGTCGGCGCCGTTGCAGTGCCGGATCTCGAAGTCCGGCCCGAGGGCGTCGACGGTGGCGGGCGAGAGCTCCTCGGCGATGAGTACGACGGGTTTGCGGGTCGAAGCAGTGCTCACGGGGTCCTCAGTCCTCACTGGTCCATGGGTTTCCCGACCGTGCTGCGGGGGGCCACGGGGCAAGACGGCCGTCCCGACGGCCGCAGGCGGTGAAGGGGCGCAGCCGCGTGGAGACGCACGACGCTGTGAGCCTGACGCGCTTTGTTGCGGAGAAGTGTATCGGCGGACGGGCGGCCGCCCCGCGCGGTTCCCCGAGGATCACCCCTAGGGGCCGCGGCAGGTCGCCGCGGCCCCTGCGGAGGGGATCAGCTCTCGTCTTCGACCCAGCTCATCAGCTTGCGCAGCTTCGTGCCCGTCGTCGCCAGCAGGTGGTCCTGGTCGGCCTTCTTGTACTCGTTGTACTTCGGCAGGCCGGACTTGTACTCCTTCATCCAGTTCTCGGCGAAGGTGCCGTCCTGGATCTCGCCGAGGACCTTCTTCATCTCGGCCTTCGTCTGCTCGGTGACGATGCGCGGGCCGGTGACGTAGTCGCCCCACTCGGCGGTCTCGGAGACGGACCAGCGCATCTTCTCCAGGCCGCCCTCGTACATCAGGTCCACGATCAGCTTGAGCTCGTGGAGGCACTCGAAGTACGCGATCTCCGGCTGGTAGCCGGCCTCGACGAGGGTCTCGAAGCCCGCCTTGACCAGGGCGCTGGCGCCGCCGCAGAGCACGGCCTGCTCGCCGAAGAGGTCGGTCTCGGTCTCCTCGGTGAACGTCGTCCTGATGACGCCGGCCCGGGTGCCGCCGATGGCCTTGGCGTAGGAGAGGGCGAGGTCGAAGGCCTTGCCGGAGGCGTCCTGCTCGACGGCCGCGATGCACGGGACGCCGCGGCCCTCCTCGTACTGACGGCGCACCAGGTGGCCCGGGCCCTTGGGGGCGACCATGCAGACGTCGACGCCGGCCGGGGGCTTGATGAAGCCGAAGCGGATGTTGAAGCCATGGCCGAAGAACAGCGCGTCGCCGTCCTTCAGGTGCTCCTTGACCGACTGCTCGTAGACCTCGGCCTGGATCGGGTCCGGGACGAGGATCATGATGACGTCGGCCTCGGCCGCCGCCTCGGCCGGGGTGACCACGCGCAGGCCCTGCTCCTCGGCCTTCTGCCGGGACTTGGAGCCCTCGTGCAGACCCACGCGGACGTCGACGCCCGAGTCGCGCAGCGACAGCGCGTGGGCGTGGCCCTGGCTGCCGTAGCCGAGGACCGCCACCTTGCGGCGCTGGATGAGGGACAGGTCGGCGTCGTTGTCGTAGAACAGCTCGGCAGCCACGTGTGGTTTCTCCTTGATTGCGAGGTGTTGCGTCCCACCGTATGACGGCGGGGAGCCGGTAAGTCGTCGGGTCCCGGTATCCGGGCCCGGGACGGGGTCAGGCGGAGCGGTCCAGGGCCCGCAGGCTGCGGTCGGTGATCGAGCGGGCGCCGCGGCCGATGGCGATGCTGCCGGACTGCACCAGCTCCTTGATGCCGAACGGTTCCAGCATCTTGAGCATGGCGTTGAGCTTGTCGCTGCCGCCGGTGGCCTCGACGGTGATCGCCTCCGGGGAGACGTCCACGGTCTTGGCGCGGAACAGCTGGACGATCTCGGTGATCTGGGAGCGGTTCTCGTTGTCGGCGCGGACCTTCACCAGGACGAGCTGGCGCTGGACGGCCGAGCCGTCCTCCAGCTCGACGATCTTCAGCACGTTGACGAGCTTGTTGAGCTGCTTGGTGACCTGCTCCAGCGGCAGCGACTCGACGTTGACGACGATGGTGATGCGGGAGATGTCCGGGTGCTCGGTGACACCGACCGCGAGTGAGTCGATGTTGAAGCCGCGGCGGGAGAACAGGGCGGCGATCCTGGCCAGGATGCCGGGGGTGTTCTCCACCAGGACGGAGAGCGTGTGCTTGGTCATGGTCGGTCTTCTCTCTCCTGGTGTCAGTCGTCGACGACGTCGCCGAAGTCGGGGCGGACCCCGCGGGCGGCGAGGATCCGGTCGTTGGACGTGCCGGCCTCGACCATCGGCCAGACCATGGCGTCCTGATGGACGATGAAGTCCACCACGACCGGACGGTCGTTGATCGCGTTGGCCTGCTCGATGACGGCGTCCAGCTCCGCCGGGTCCTCACAGCGCAGGCCCACGCAGCCCATGGCCTCGGCGAGCTTGACGAAGTCCGGGACGCGGGTGCCCGCGGAGGGCTGCTTGCCGTCGGCCTCGGGGCCGGAGTGCAGCACGGTGTTGGAGTAGCGCTCGTTGTAGAAGAGGGTCTGCCACTGGCGGACCATGCCCAGGGAGCCGTTGTTGATGACGGCGACCTTGACCGGGATGTTGTTGAGGGCGCAGGTGACCAGTTCCTGGTTGGTCATCTGGAAGCAGCCGTCCCCGTCGATCGCCCACACGGTGCGGTCCGGCATACCGACCTTGGCGCCCATCGCGGCCGGGACGGCGTAGCCCATGGTCCCCGCGCCCCCCGAGTTGAGCCAGGTGGCGGGCTGGTCGTAGGAGATGAAGTGGGCGGCCCACATCTGGTGCTGGCCGACGCCCGAGGTGTAGACGGTGTTCTCCGGGGCGAGCTGCCCGATGCGCTGGATGACCTGCTGCGGGGAGAGGCTGCCGTCCTCGGGGCGGTCGTAGCCCAGCGGGTAGGTCTCGCGCCAGCGGTCGATGTCGCCCCACCAGCCGGTGAGGTCGCCGGTGTGACCGGCGGAGTGCTCGGCCTGGACGGCGACGATCAGGTCGGCCAGGACCTCCCGGGCGTCGCCGACGATCGGCACATCCGCGACACGGTTCTTGCCGATCTCGGCGGGGTCGATGTCCGCGTGGACGACCTTGGCGTTCGGCGCGAAGGAGTCGAGCCGGCCGGTGACGCGGTCGTCGAAGCGGGCGCCCAGGGCCACGATCAGGTCGGACTTCTGGAGGGCGGTGACGGCGGCGACCGAGCCGTGCATGCCCGGCATGCCGATGTGCTGCGGGTGGCCGTCCGGGAAGGCGCCGAGCGCCATCAGGGTGGTGGTGACGGGCGCGCCGGTCAGCTCGGCGAAGACCTTGAGCTCGGCGGTGGCACGGGCCTTGAGCACCCCGCCGCCGACGTAGAGCACCGGCCGCTTCGCCTGGGTGATCAGTTTGGCGGCCTCGCGGATCTGTTTGGCGTGCGGCTTGGTGACGGGCCGGTAGCCGGGCAGGTCGGTGTGGGGCGGCCAGACGAAGGTGGTGCGCGCCTGGAGGGCGTCCTTGGCGATGTCGACCAGGACCGGGCCGGGCCGTCCTGTGGAGGCGACGTGGAACGCCTCGGCGATCGTCCGCGGGATCTCCGCCGCGTCCGTGACCAGCCAGTTGTGCTTGGTGATCGGCATGGTGATGCCGCAGATGTCCGCCTCCTGGAAGGCGTCCGTGCCGATCGACTTGGACGAGACCTGACCGGTGATGGCCACCATCGGGACCGAGTCCATATGGGCGTCCGCGATGGGCGTCACAAGGTTGGTGGCACCGGGTCCCGAGGTCGCCATGCAGACGCCGACCCGGCCGGTGGCCTGGGCGTATCCGGTGGCGGCGTGGCCCGCGCCCTGCTCGTGGCGGACGAGGATGTGACGCACCTTCGAGGAGTCCAGCATCGGGTCGTACGCCGGGAGGATCGCACCGCCGGGGATGCCGAACACGGTGTCGGCCCCGACCTCCTCCAGCGAGCGGATGAGCGACTGCGCGCCCGTGACGCCGGGCTCCACGATGGCGGGCTGCTGCTGCGCCGCGCCGCCGCGGGAGCGCGGTTGCGGATGGGGGGCCCCGGTGGCCTGCTCGGTCATCGACATTCTCTTCTCGGAGATTCGAACTGCTGGGGACGAACGCTTCGACGGACTGCTTCGGGGAACCGCCGCGGCCGGCCGGGCCGGACTGCGGGAGGGTCGGTTCTGGTGGGCGGTGGAGTCTCGGGGGCGGTGTCGGTGCGGTATCGGTGCAACAAAAAACCCCTCGTGCCGTAAGGCAAGCGAGGGGAGCGCGCCGGTGTGGTAGCAGGCGGTGGATGGGGCCTGCTTCAGCCGACGCGCTGTCCAAGTACGAGAATTCGGGTGCGCATGGGATTGACCCTCTCCCTGTCACGGGCGAGGTGTCAAGTGGGTGGGATGGGCGTCTCACTATTTGAGCGCAATGGAGCATGGGCGAGCGCCCCCGCGCCCCCGGCGGCTCCGGCCCGGGCGCCCGACGGCATGATCACGTTGACGGGAACCGGGCCGCCGACAAGCACCCGTTTCCCGCCGCCCAGGCCCTTGGCCAGGGGCGGCGGCAGGGTGCCGCCGGGGGCGGAGCCGCCCTCGCCGTCCGCGGGCTCACCGGGCACCGGGAAGGTGCCGCGGGCGAGGGCCTGGCGCAGCCGGTGCTCGTCGAGCGGCCCGGAGAACGCCAGGCCCTGGGCGTGCGTGCAGCCCATGGCGCGGAGTACACGGGCTTGTTCGGGGTCGTCCACGCCTTCGGCCACGGACTGCATCCCGAGCTCCGTCGCGATCCTCAGCAGCCCCGCGGTGATCTTGTGGAACCGGGTGGATTCGGCCACCCCGTCGACGAGGTCCCGGTCGAGCCGGAGGATGTCGATGGGCAGCTTGCGGAGGGCGCCCATCGCCGCGTACCCGCTGCCGAAGCCGTCGAGGGCGACGCGTACGCCGAACCGGCGCAGCGAGGCGAGCCGCCGCTCCAGCTCGTCCAGCGGGACGCGCGGGTCGCCGCCGGTCAGCTCCAGCACCAGCCCGCCGGACGGTACGCCGTGCCGCAGCAGCAGGGACTCGAAGTGCTTGGCCGGCAGCGCCTTGTCGACCAGGCGGGCGGCCGACAGCCGGACGTAGACGGGCACCGGGTGGCCCGCGAGGCGCCGGCGCTCGGCCTGTTCGACGGCCTTCTCCAGGGTCCACCGGCCGAGTTCGGCGGTGCGGCTGCCCTCCTCCTCGCGGTCGAGGTCGGCGACGCGCAGGAACTCCGCCGGGGTGAACAGGATGCCCTGGGGCGAGCGCCACCGGGCCTGTGCCGCGACGGCGGTGACGCGGCCGGTGGCCAGCTCGACCACGGGCTGGTGGAGCAGCGCGAACTCCCCGTCGTGCAGGGCGGTGCGCAGCCGGGTGGCCAGCTCCGCGCGGCGGACGACGTCGGCCTGCATCTGGGGCGCGTAGAGCTCGACGCGTCCCTTACCGGCCTGCTTGGCGCGGTACATGGCGAGGTCGGCGTTGCGCATCAGGGCGCCGGGGGTGATGCCGGGCTCCGCGAAGGCGACGCCGATGCTGGCGGCGACGCGGACCTCGGTGCCTCCTTCCACCACGTAGGGCTGGGAGAGGGTGAGCCGCAGCCGGTCGGCGATCTCCAGGATGCGGTACTCGCGGGCGGCCGGGTCGCGGGTGCCGTCGCCGATGATCAGCGCGGCGAACTCGTCGCCGCCGAACCGGGCGGTGCTGTCCCCGGCGCGTACGGACTCCTGGAGCCGGCGGGCGGCCTGGACGAGCAGTTCGTCCCCGGCCTGGTGGCCGACGGTGTCGTTGACGGCCTTGAAGCCGTCGAGGTCGATGAAGAGCACGGCCGTGCCGGGGTCGGTCATTCTGCGGCCGGCCAGGGCCTGCTGGACGCGCTTGGTGAACAGGGAGCGGTTGGGCAGGTCGGTGAGCGGGTCGTGCTCGGCCGTGTGCTGCAACTGGGCCTGGAGGCGCACCCGTTCGGTCACATCACGGCTGTTGAAGATGAGGCCCCCGTGGTGCCGGTTGACGGTCGACTCCACGTTCAGCCAGTCGCCGTCGCCGGAGCGGAAGCGGCACTCGATGCGGGTGGTCGGCTCGTCGGCGGGGGGCGCCGCCAGGAAGCGGCGCACCTCGTGGACGACGCGGCCCAGGTCCTCGGGGTGGATGAGGGAGGCCAGCTCGGAGCCGACCAGCTCCTCGGCCTCGCGCCCGTAGACACCGGCGGCGGCGGGGCTGACGTAGCGCAGTATGCCGGTCGGCGCGGCGATCATGATGACGTCGCTGGAGCCCTGCACCAGGGAGCGGAAGTGGTTCTCCTTCTGCGCCAGTTCCTGGGTGAGGGAGATGTTGTCGAGCAGCATGATGCCCTGCCGGACGACCAGCGCCAGGACGACCGTGCAGCCGGTGAACAGCACGACCCGGTCGACGTGGTGGCCGTCCAGGACGTTGTACAGGATGCCCAGGGTGCAGACGGCGGCGGCGAGGTACGGCGTGAGGGCCGCGAGGGAGCCGGCGATCGGACGGCTGCTGGGCTGCTGGACGGAGCGGCCCGCCCCGCCGCCGGTCGCGTTCTGCTCGCGGGCCACCCAGGGGGCGTAGGCCATCAGCATGTAGCCCGCGAACCAGCCCGCGTCGAGGATCTGGCCCGAGCGGTAGTTCTCGCGCAGCAGCGGTGAGGTGAACAGCGCGTCGCACAGCACCGTGAGGGCGAGGGCCGCGATCGCCGTGTTGACGGCGGACCGGTTGGCGGAGGAGCGCCGGAAGTGCAGGGCCAGCACCATGGAGACCAGCACGATGTCCAGCAGCGGGTACGCCAGGGAGAGGGCCGCGTGGGCCACCGTCTCACCGGCGAAGTGCGCGGTGTGGGCGAGCGCCAGGCTCCAGGAGAGCGTCAGCAGCGAGCCGCCGATCAGCCACGAGTCCAGCGCGAGGCAGACCCAGCCGGCCCGGGTGACCGGACGGCGGGCGAGGACCAGCAGGCCGATGATGGCGGGCGGCGCGAAGAGCAGGAACGCGAAGTCGGCGGGCGAGGTGCTGGGGACGTGCTGTCCGAGCACGACCTCGTACCAGCCCCAGACCGCGTTGCCGAAGCCGGCCATGCCCGAGGAGACGGCGAACAGCAGCCAGGCGGGGCGGAAGCGGGTGGTGCGCGTGCGCGCGTACCAGAAGCAGGAGACGGCCGCCAGGACGGCCGCCCCGCTGAGCCCGAAGTCGCCCATGGTGGTGGCGAGCTCGGGCGACCCCCAGCCGAAGGCCGCGCCCGTCGCGTAGCCCCCGCAGACGAGGGCGAGCAGGAGTTGCGACACCACGCCCGAGGCCCCGGCGGGCCCGCTGCCCGGCCCCCCGGCCGGTGCGGGGCGCCGGGGCAGGGCGGCTCCCTGGGCGGTCACCGCTCCGCCGTCCCGGGCAGAACCCGGAAGGGCCCCGGGGCCGCCACCCCCGGCAGCCACAGGATCGGGGCCGCCGTGCGGGCCGGATGGTGCCGCGCCGCCCGCGGGCGGACGGGCCGTCGCCGCCGCGACGGTGTCGAGTCCGGCCGAACCGGCCGCTGGTGCCTGAGCCGCGTCGGGTTGATCGTCCATTGGCCGTGCATCGCCCGTCGCCCCCCTTGAGTGCGGTACTTCGCTGCGCCCGTACGGTGCCCGGCGCAGCCCCCGGTCCGGACGATACACCAGACTCGTCACTCAGGGACATAGCTCATATACATAGCGTAACTAGCTACGGGATTATGGATACGCAGTGCAGTCAGACGGTATCTGTACGTGGCTTCAGATGGCAGTGGCTACGACGTTTCGCAGAGGCTCGTCCAGTATGAATTTGGCCAGTTGGCCACGGAGCAACGCTTCGGCGCGCGGCCGGAAGGCCGACGAGGGACCACCCACATGGGGGGTGACGAGCACGCCGGGGGCGCTCCACAACGGGTGCCCCGGGGGCAGCGGTTCCGGGTCGGTGACGTCCAGCGCGGCGCGCAGCCGCCCGCTCTCCAGCTCGGCGAGGAGCGCCCCGGTGTCCACAACAGCCCCACGCGCCACGTTGACCAGCAGCGCACCGTCCTTCATCCGGGCGAGGCGGCCGGCGTCCAGCAGTCCCCGGGTCTCGTCGGTGAGCGGCGTCACCACGATCACCACGTCGGCGTCCGGCAGGAGCTCGGGGAGGGCCGTGACCGGGTGCACGGGACCGCGCTCCGTGTGCCGCGGGGAGCGCGCGACGCGCGCCACCCGCGCGCATTCAAAGGGGGCGAGCCGGTCCTCGATGGCACTGCCGATCGACCCGTAACCCACAATGAGGACCGACTTGTCGGCGAGCGCCGGACGGAAGCCCTGCCGCCACTCCCCCGCGTCCTGCGCCCGGACGAACCCGGGGATGTCCCTGAGCGAGGCGAGGATCAGTGTGAGGGCCAGTTCGGCCGTGCTCGCGTCGTGCAGCCCGCGCGCGTTGCACAGCACCGCCCCGGCGGGCAGCAGCGGCAGGGCGGACTTGAGGTGGTCGACACCGGCCGTGAGGGCCTGGACGACGCGGACCCCGCGCATCAGGGGCAGCGGACGCGTGCACACCTCGGCGGACGCCAGCGCTCCGTCGATCTCGTAGGGGATCCCGTAGAAGGCCACCCGGGCCGGATCGGTGGGGTACTCCCCCGCGCCGTCCCAGTGGGCGTACTCCAGGCCCTCGGGCAGCCCCTCGATCTCCTCGGGGCGGAACGGCAGCCAGGCCAGGGGCCGGGGCTCGGAAGCGTGCGTACCGCTGTGATCTGCGCTCATGCCGCGAGGCTATGCGAAGGCCCCTGACCGTCGAACGTCCCTCAAAGGTTAAGTTGGACGCGCGCCGATCAAGAGGGCACGGGAGGGATACGGCCGGTGGAGCGCAGGACAATCGGTGCGACGGCGCTCGAAGTGGGTGCGATCGGCCTCGGGTGCATGCCCATGCACTGGGCGTACACCGCCTCCCAGCAGAGCGGCGAGGGCGCGCTCCGCACCGTGCACGCGGCCCTGGACGCCGGCGCCAGCCTGCTCGACACCGCCGACATGTACGGACCGTTCACCAACGAGCTTTTGGTGGGACGGGTGTTGCGCGAGCGACGCTCCGAGGCGTTCGTGTCGACCAAGTGCGGGCTGCTGGTCGGTGAACAGCACATCGTCGCCAACGGGCGCCCCGGCTACGTCAAGCGCGCCTGCGACGCATCGCTGCGCCGGCTCCAGACCGACGTCATAGACCTCTACCAGCTGCACCGGCCCGACCCCGAGGTGCCCGTCGAGGAGACCTGGGGGGCGATGGCGGAGCTGGTGGCCGCGGGCAAGGTCCGCGCGCTGGGGTGGTGCGCCATAGGCGCCCGCGCCCACCGCCGTTCCGCGGGCGGCCTCTACGACGCCACGATCCGGCAGTTGGAGCGGGTGCAGCAGGTCTTCCCGGTCAGCTGTGTGCAGGCCGAGCTCTCGGTCTGGTCCCGGGAGGCGCTCGACGCGCTGGTCCCGTGGTGCGCGTCCCGTGGCGTGGGCCTGCTCGCGGCGATGCCCCTGGGGAATGGTTTCCTCAGTGGCACGCTCACCCCGGGCCAGGGCTTCGAGCCCGAGGACATCCGGGCCCGGCACCCCCGGTTCACCGCCGAGATGATGGCCGCGAACCAGCCGATCGTCGCGGGGCTGCGGCGGGTGGCCGTGCGCCACGGGGCGACCGCGGCGCAGGTCGCGCTGGCGTGGGTGCTGGCGCAGGGACGGCACGTGGTGCCCGTGCCCGGGACGAAGAAGGCGCGGTGGGCGGTGGAGAACGCGGGGGCCGCCGAACTGAGCCTGGAATCCGAGGACTTGGCGGAGATAGGGGGGCTGCCGCGGGCCCTGGGCTCCTGGTACTGAGCCCTTCCCTCCCCTGCCCCGTGTGGTTACCAGTGCCGCCCGGCGGGGATCTCGTCCAGGTGCGGCGACGAGAGGTGCAGCACCTCGTACCGCTCCGTCGCCTCCTCCGTCTCCGGGACCTCATGCTCCCAGAGGACGAACCGCATCAGTTCCCAGTGCCGCGGGTCGACGGCCAGAGCGGCCGTGTGCACGTCGTCCCGTTCCGCCAGCTCGGCCAGCCGGGCGGCCTCCTCCTCGACGAGGGCGGTCAGGGCCCCCGGGTCCTCGGCGACCGGGAGCGGGGTGACCCGGCGGGAGGCCGCGCGGGGAGCCGCGGCGCGGGCGGGGCCGGGCACCTGGGCCGCCCCGGCCCAGTGCCGGACGGCGGGGCGGCCGAAGTCGGCGATGACGCCCTGGAAGCCGCCGCCACCGACGAGGAACGCGCTCATGGCGCTGACGTCCTGCCACAGGTAGAAGGGCGCGTACTGGTTGACCGGCGAGCCGCCGGTGCCGCGTTCGCGGATCACGTACGCCTTGAGCCCGAGGCCCGCCCGGTCGTCGAGGGCGTGGCCGCGGGTGGCCACGCGGGTGCGGATGATGTCCATGTCGTAGTCGGCGGGCAGGGTGATCTCGTACTGCATGGCGTACATGACGCTGCTCTCTTCGTGTCGTGCTCGGTGGTTCGGGTGCTCGGCGGGGCGGGTGTTCAGCGGGCCGGGTACTCCGCGTCGCTCACGGCATCGCCCCGCCCGGCCTCCGTCCCGTCCTCGCCCGTCTCCTGGACGGCGAGGTGGGTCATGGAGGTGGTGGGACCGGCGCCGTGCCAGTGCCACTCACCGGCGCCGATCCGTACGGTGTCGCCGGTGCGGATGGTCTCCACCGGGCCCCCGGCCCGCTGGACGAGACCGGTACCGGCGGTGACGTGGAGGACCTGCCCCAGCGGGTGCCGGTGCCAGACGGTCCGGGCGCCGGGGGTGAAGTGGACGCTGTCCATACGGAGGCGGGAGGGCGCCGCCGGGGGCGCGAGTTCGTCCACCCACACCTCGCCGGTGACCCATTCCGCGGGCGCGCGCACGGTGATGCGCGGCACCGGGGAGTTCTGGGGGTCCGCGGTCACGGCGGTCACCGCGCGTGCTGCCGCAGCAGGCCGAGCACGCCCTGGACGGCCTGCCGGTACGGCTCGTCGGAGTCCGCGGCGCGGGCCAGGACGTAGCCGCCCTGGAGCACGGCGATGACGGTGGACGCCGTCGCGGCCGGGTCGAGGGCGGCATCCAGCTCACCGCGCTCGCGGCCCTCCGCCAGGAGCCCGGCGAGCCGGTCGCGGATCCAGGCGAAGGTCTCGTCCACCGGCTGCCGCAGCACCGGGTCGGCGACGACGTCCGGGTCCTGGGTCAGCCGCCCCATCGGGCAGCCCTTCAGCACCTCGCGCTCGCGCAGCAGGTACGCGGAGATCCGCTCCAGGGCCGTGCCCGGCCCGGAGAACTGCTCCTCCGCCTTGGCCCTCATCTCCTCCGCCGTGCGGCGGATCGCCGTGAGGGCGAGGTCCGGCTTCCCGCTGAAGTGGTGGTACATGCTGCCCTGGCCGGCCCCGGCCCGCTGCTGGATGGCCTTGGGGCTGGTGCCCACGTAGCCGCGCTCCCACAGCAGGTCCCGGGTGCTCTCGATCAGCCGTTCCGAGGTGTTCATGATCCTCAATGTACATACCAGTAGGTACAGAGACAACCGACGGAGCTCCCCGGGAATCGCACAGCCGTGTGCTTACACTGAAAACGCCGCCACGATGAGGGGAGTTGGCATGTTCAACGTGCTGGAGGAGTTGTTCGCCCCCGGGCGCAAGCACACCGAGGAAGAGCGCGACCGGCACGAGCTGTGCCTCGACGACGTCGGGGACGCCGACCCCGGCAAGGGGCCGGTCGACCTCGACTCCGGGCACGTCGTCATTCGGCCCCGGAAGGGCTGAACAACCGCAGCCGGTGCGCCGTCGCCGCGGCCTCGCCGCGGCCGGAGGCGCCCAGCTTCGCCAGGATGTTGGAGACGTGCACGCTCGCCGTCTTCGGCGAGATGAACAGCTCCTCGGCTATCTGGCGGTTGCTGCGGCCCAGCGTGACCAGCCGCAGCACGTCGCGCTCGCGCGGCGTCAGCCGGGGCGGCGCGTCGGGGCCGGTGTCCACCGGCGTCCGTACGTCCGGCCTCCCCTCCCCGCCCAGGGGCAGCCGGGCGCGGCGGGCCAGCGACCCGGCCGCCTCGCGCAGCGGGCGGGCCCCCAGCCGGGTGGCCTCCGCGTACGCCAGGGCCAGCGGTCCCGCCGCCCGCTCCGCCGCCGGCCCACCCTCCGTGAGCAGGGCCTCCGCCCACCGGAACCGGGTCCGCGCCAGTTCGAAGGGCCGGTCCAGCGGTTCGAAGGCGGTGACCGCCAGACCCCACAGCCCGGCGTCGGAACAGCCCTCCGCGCGGGCGAGTTCGGCGTCGAGCAACCGGCCGTACGCCCTCCGGAGCGGTACGGCCTGCGGCAGCCCCTCGGCCTCCGCCCGGATCCGGGCCAGGATCCCGGCCCGGCCGGCGTCGGCCTCCGGCAGGCCGAACGCCTCGGCCTCGGCCGCGGCGGCCTCGGTGAGCAGGGGCCAGACGTAGCGGTGCGCGGCGAGCGGCGGACCGGAGGCCAGGGCGCGTTCGAGCTCGGCCCGCGCGTCGAGGTACCGACCGCGCGCGACGGCGAGCTCGATGGCGCTGCGCGCGAGGAACAGGTTGTCCTGCGGTTGCGGGTCGTGAGTGCCGTAATGCGCGCGGGCGGTGGCGAGGCGGGTCTCCGCGAGCTCCCAGTCGCCCCGGGCGAGTGAGATGGCGGCCAGCCAGCCCGTGGCGCAGCCGAGCGGCTTGACGTCCCGCGCCTCGCACTGCGCCTCCTGGGCCACCCGCTCGGCCTCGTCCCAGTGCCCCAGCGCGAAGAGGGCGGACGCCAGGTTGTTGCGCGCCCACGCCCGCGCGTCGTCGAGGCAGTAGCGGTCGGCGAGGACGATGCCCTCCCGAGCCACCTCCGCCGCCCTCGTCGAACGGCCCACGCCCTGGAGCGCGGAGGCCAGGTTGATGTGGCTGCGGCCGATCATGCCGACGGCGCCCAGGGCGATCACGCGCTCGCAGACGTCGGCCATCTCGGCGAGCCCGCCGTCCACGTCCTCGCCGGTGTCGACCTTGTAGCCGCCGAGGGTGAGACGGGCGCTGAGCTCGGCGTTCTCCGCGCCGATCGCGCAGGCCAGTTCGACCGCGCGCCCTGCCGTGGCGCGGACGTCGGGGCCCACGTCGTGGAGGGCGTCCCAGCTGGCGAGCTGGGCCATGATCTCGGCCTGCACCTGGGACGGCGGCAGGCCCTCGACCAGCTCCTGGGCCGTGCTCAGCTCCTCCCGGCCGTCGCCCCGGCCGAGGGCGCTCATCAGCCGCGAGCGCTGCAGCCAGAACCAGGCGGCCCGCACCGGGTCCATCCCCGGCTTCCGCAGCGCCTTCTTGGCCATGGCCAGGGCGCGATCGCGGTCCCCCGCGAGGTTGGCCACGACGACGATCTCGGCCAGCAGGTCGGTGTGCTGCAGGGCTTCCTCGTCGCAGCCGCAGGCCGGGTAGAAGTCCGCAAAGTCAAGCGGGCGCAGGGCCTCGCGGACCTCGACGGGGGCGTCCTCCCACAGCTCCAGCGCGCACTCCAGCAGCCGCAGCTTCTCCGCGTACGCGCAGCGCCTGCGGGCGTGCACGGACGCCTCCAGCACGGCGGGGAGCGCCTTGGCCGGCTCGTGCGCGTGGTACCAGTGACTGGCGAGGCGGCCGGGGAGCTCATCGGCCCGGACGAGACCGGGCTCGTCCTCCAGGGCCTCGGCGTAGCGCCGGTGGAGCCGCGAGCGTTCGCCCGGGAGCAGGTCGTCGGCGACGGCCTCGCGGGCCAGGGAGTGCCGGAAGCGGTAGCCGTCGCCGTCGGACGTCGGGACGAGGACGCTGGCCCCGACGGCCTGGCGCAGGGCCTCGATGAGCTCGTCCTCGCCCAGCCCGGCGACCGCGCGCAGCAGCGCGTACTCCACGGCCGATCCGCCCTCCGACGCGACGCGGACCACCCGCTGGGCGTCCTCGCCCAGCGCCTCGATGCGGACGAGCAGCAGCTCGCGCAGGGAGTCGCTGAGCCCCGACCGGCAGCCGTCGGTGATGGACGCGGCGAGCTCCTCGACGAAGAAGGCGTTGCCGTCGGAGCGTTCGAAGACCCGGTCGAGCAGCTCGCGGTCGGGCGTGGTGCCGCTGATGCCCGTGAGCTGGGCCCTCACCTCGTCCCGGGTGAAGCGGGACAGCTCGACGCGGCCGAGCGCCCGCATCCTGTCCGCCTCGGCGAGGAACGGGCGGAGGGGGTGACGGCGGTGGATGTCGTCGGAGCGGTAGGTGGCGACGATGACCAGGCGGGCGGTGTGCAGCGAGCGGAAGAGGTAGGAGAGCAGTTCGCGGGTGGAGCGGTCGGCCCAGTGCAGGTCCTCGATGGCGAGGACGATCGTGCGGTCCGCGGTGAGCCGCTCCAGCAGCCGGGCGGTGAGCTCGAAGAGGCGCGCGCGGCCGTCCTCCGACTCCCGCGCCGTCTCCCCCAGCTCCGGCAGCAGCCGGGCCAGCTCGCCCTCCTGCCCCGCCGCCGCCCTGGCGAGCTCGTCCCCGAGCTGCCGGTGCAGACCCCGCAGCGCGGTGGACACCGGCGCGAACGGCAGTCCGTCGCTTCCGATCTCCACACACCCGCCGACGGCCGTGACGGCCCCCGCCGCCGCGGCGGCCGTCAGGAACTCGTCGATCAGCCGGCTCTTCCCGACCCCCGCCTCTCCGCCGACGAGCAGGCACTGCGGCTCGCCCGCGGCGGCCCGGGCGAGCGCATCGGTGAGGACGCCCAGCTCATCGGTCCTGCCGACGAACACGGGACTGACGGAGGTCTTGTGCACATCGCCGAGGATCGCACAGCCCACTGACATCGCGGCACCCGAATACATCACAGCCCGGCCCGCTCCGACACCCGCCGCCGCCGCTGCCTCGGTACCAGCGGCAGATTCCCCTCCCCCCTCACCCGCCCCTCGGCCTCCTGGCCACCCCGCTCACGCCCGGCGGCGGCCCGCGCCTCGTCCAGCATCCGGTGGCCCATGGCGTCCCGGCCGGCCTCGACGAGACGGAAGCGGTGGAGGATGAGCTCGATCATGACAACTCCTCAGGTTCGGACGTTCCGGGCCGGCTCGGTTTTTCCGGCCCACTGGAAGCTTCGTCTCTGAGGTGGGGGCGGGACATCGGGTGAGTGCCTGATATCGGCGGGGCGGGGGGCCTTAGGTTCTGGGGGTGCGGGGGGTGGGGGCCTTAGACCGGGCAGGTGATCAGGGCTCAGGCCGGGGTCGCCCCCGGCTGACGGGAGTCGCCGGAGGTCAGCGCAGACCGGAGCGCGCCCACCGCCCCCGCCGCCGCGCCGCCGCACAGCAGCTCCACGCGGTGCACCAACCTCGGTTCCACGACCGGCACTTGGGCCACGCCGACGAATCCGTCCACGGCGGGGAGCAGGGCCAGTCCCTCCCCCGCGGCGACGAGTGTGGCGAGGCCGTGGAGGTCGGTGCCCTCGTAGTGGAGGGAGGGGCGGAAGGCGCCGGGGGTGCAGGTGGTGCGGAGGTGGGGGAGGGGGATGGCGGTGGCGGGGGCGTCGAGCCAGAGGGCGTCGGCGAGGTCGGGGAGGCGGAGGGTGGGGCGGTGGGCGAGGGGGTGGGTGGTGGGGAGGGTGATGTGGAGGGGGTGTTCGGAGAGGACGGTGGTCGTCAGGGGGCCCGTTTCGGGGAGGCGCAGGGGGTCGCTGGGGGCGGTCATGCCGTCGGTGAGGCCGGCGTCGAGGTCGCCGGCGGAGACGGCCGCGGGAATGGCGTCGCGGTCCAGGACCCGGACCGTCACCTCCCAGCGCGGGTGCGCGGCCCGCAGCCCGGCGAGCCGTTCGGCGAACCGCGCGGTCAGGGCGAGCGGCGAGGCGCCGACGACCAGCCGGGCCGCCGGCTGGGCGACGAGCCGGGCGATGTCCGCGCGGGCGGCGTCGAGGCGGAGCAGGAGCGGGCCGGCGTGGTCGAGGAGCAGGCGGCCCGCCTCGGTGGGCTCGACGGGGCGGCGCCGCAGCAGGACCGCGGACAGGTCGGTCTCCAGGGCGGCGATGTGCTGGGAGACGGCGGACTGGGTGTAGCCGAGTTCGCGGGCCGCCGCCGAAAAGGATCCGCGCCGGGCGACGGTCACGAAGGTGCGGAGCAGGTGCGGGTCCATGGGCATCAGTATTACTGATGGACAGTGCAGGGATCATCGTTGGCGCTGAACGGCACCGCCGGGTCAGGATGCCCTTATGTCCACTTCCGCGCCCGCACCGACGGCCCGTCTCGCCCTGGTCGGGGACCGGTCGCCCGCCGTCCGGTCCCACGCCCGCGTCCCCGCCCTCCTCCAGTCCCTCGCCCGGCACGAGGGTCTGGTGGTGGACGCCTACTGGATCCCGACCGAGGACGCCGAAGTCCCGGGCGCCCTCGACGGGTTCGACGCCGTCTGGCTGCTGCCCGGCAGCCCCTACCGGAGCGAGGCGGGGGCCGTCGCCGCCGTCCGGGCCGCGCGGGAAGGGGGCGTGCCGTTCCTCGGCACCTGCGGCGGGTTCCAGCACGCGCTGCTGGAGTACGCGCGGACGGTGTGCGGCCTGCGCGGGGCCGCGCACGCGGAGACCGCCCCGGAGGCCGCCGAGCCGCTGATCGCGCCGCTGGCCTGTTCCCTGGCCGGTCACGAGGGCCCCGTCACCGTGGACCCCGGTTCGCTCGCCGGGCGGCTGCTGGGCGCGGACCGCACGGTCGAGCGGTACCACTGCTCGTACGCCCTGGACCCGTCCTACGCGGGCCTGTTGCGCGACCACGGTCTGCGCTTCAGCGGCGTCGACGAGGACGGTGACCCGCGGATCGTGGAGCTCCCGGGCCATCCGTTCTTCCTCGGCACGCTGTTCCAGCCGGAGCTGGCCGGGGACGGGACTCGGGCGCACCCCCTGATCCGCGCCCTGGCGGAGGCGGCGGTCCGGCACGCGTCCGGCACCCGTGGGGCCGGCGGTCAGGCCGCCGGGTAGACGTCCGCGCGGTCCGGGAGCGGGCGGCCCGACGGCTCGGGCCGCGGCTCCGGGGGTTCGATGCTGATGCGCGGGAGCCGGCGCTCCAGCCAGCCCGGCAGCCACCAGTTGGCGCCCCCGAGCAGGTGCATGAGGGCCGGGACGAGCAGGGTGCGCAGGACGAACGCGTCCAGGGCGACGGCGGCGGCCAGGCCGATGCCGAACATCGCGATGACCCGGTCGCCGCTGAGCACGAAGGCGAGGAAGACGGAGATCATGATGACCGCGGCCGAGTTGATGACGCGGCTGGTCTCGGCCAGCCCCACCCGTACCGCGCGGCAGTTGTCGCGGGTGGCCAGCCACTCCTCGTACATCCTGCTGACCAGGAAGACCTGGTAGTCCATGGAGAGCCCGAAGAGCACCGCGATCATCACCACGGGCAGGAACGGCTCGATGGGCCCTGCCCTGCCGAGGCCGAGGAGCTCACTCCCCCAGCCCCATTGGAAGATCGCGACGATCAGGCCGAACGAGGAGGCGACGGCGGCGATGTTCATCGCGGCGGCCTTCAGCGGTATGCCGACGCTGCGGAAGGCGAGGAGCAGCAGGACGCAGCCGAGGCCGATCACCGTGCCGACGAAGAGCGGCAGTTTGCCGCGGATGACAGCGGCGAAGTCGTCGTAGGAGGCGGTCGGGCCGCCGACGTGGACGCGGAGTCCGGTTCCCTCGGTGGCGCGGGGCAGCACCTCGGAGCGCAGCCGCTCGACGAGCTCGCTGGTGGCGCGGTCCTGCGGGGCGCTCGTCGGGACCACGGCGATCACGCCACTGGCGGAGCCGCGGCTGTGCGCGGCGGGTCCGACGGAGGCGACGCCCTCCGTGCCGCGCAGCCGGTCGGCGAGCCGGTCGAAGGCGAGGCGTTCGCCGGCGCCGTCGAGTTCGGCGACGAGGGTCAGCGGCCCGTTGACGCCGGGGCCGAAGCCGTCGGCGAGCAGGTCGTACGCCTGGCGGGTGGTGGAGGTGGACGGGTTGTTGCCCTGGTCGGAGGTGCCCAGGTGGAGGGAGAAGGCCGGCAGGGCGAGGACGAGCATGACGGCGGCGGCCGCGGCGGCGAGCAGCCGGGGGCGGCGCTCGACCAACGCGGACCAGCGCGCGGCCAGCCCGGCGGGGGCATCCGGGCCGGGACCGGCGGACGGGATGGGACCGGCGGGGAGGCCGGGACTGGCGGGGAGGCCGGGACCCGCGGGAAGGACGGGACCGCCCGGAGGGACGGGACCGGCGGACGGGACGGGACCGGCGCACGCGGCGGGCAGCGCCGGCACCGTCGCGAGGCGCTCCCGTCGGCTCAGGGCCCGCCTGCCGATCAGGCCGAGCAGGGCCGGCAGCAGGGTGAGGGAGGCGGCGACCGTGAGCACGACGGTCAGCGAGGCGGCGACGGCCACGCCGACCAGGAAGTCCAGCCGGAGGACGAGCATGCCGAGCAGGGCCGCGCAGACGGTGCCACCGGCGAACACGACGGCCCGCCCGGTGGTGGCCACCGCCCGTTCGGCGGCCTCCTCGACCGACAGGCCCTGGCGCAGGCCCTTGCGGTGCCGGGTGACGATGAACAGGGCGTAGTCGATGCCCACGCCGAGACCGACGAGGGTGCCCAGCATGGGGGCGAACCCGGCGACGGGCATCAGGTGGCCGAGCAGGACGGTGCCCATGGCGGCGGTGCCCACGCCGACGAGGGCGGTCGCGATGGGCAGCAGGCTGGCCGCGAGCGAGCCGAAGACGACGAAGAGCACGACGGCGGCGACGGCGATCCCGATGATCTCGCTGAGGTGGCCGTCGGTGCTCTCGGTGAGGGCGACGGAACTGCCGCCGAGGGCCACCTCCAGCCCGTCGCCCGCGGCGGCGCGGGCGGTGTCGACGACCGCGCGGACCTGTGCGAGGTCCGGGTCGCCGGTGGTGTCGGTGAAGCTCAGGTCGGCGTAGGCGGTGTGCCCGTCGGGGCTGATGCCGCCCCCGCCGGAGCCGCGGTAGGGGCTGCCGACCGAGGCGACGCCGGGCAGGGCGGCGATCTCGTCGAGGGTGGCGGCCATCCGCTGCTTGACGTCGGGGGAGCGGACGCCGCCGGGCGCGGTGTGCCAGACGACGGTGTCGTCGCCGCCGAGGGCGGGGAAGTCCCGTTCGAGCAGGGCCGTGGCCCGGCCCGACTCGGTACCGGGTACGCGGTAGTCCTCGGAGTAGGACGAACCGGCCAGCGTGGCCGCCGCGGCGGTGGCCGCCAGGGCGGCGAGCCACAGGACGATGACGGCGAGGCGGCGGCGCAGGCACCACCGGGCGAGTGCGGTCATTCCCTGCTTTCGGGTGTGTCGTGGCCGCGTCGGACACACCGGAGGGGAATCCCTCGTTCCGGGCGCTGCGGCAGCGGACGGACGACCCCCCGCGGGGGCCTCCGGCCGTCCACTCTGGCAGCTCCGGGAGATCGTTTGTCCTTTTTGTGGGTCACACCACAGGGCTGCGGACGCCCCATGGATCACGGCTCTCCCGGCCGACCCTAGGGCCCTAACGGAACGTGTGCCACGTGTGCGCTACATCCACCACCACATGGTTGCCGGTCTGGAAGACCCGGAACGGCAGCCGTCCCCTGAGCCCCAGCCCCACCAGCGTGTCCCCCTCGAAGCTGCCCCCGAAGCGCGCCTCCCGGAAGGTCCGGTACCCGGTGAGGTCCACCCCGGGCAGCGGATGCCCGGCCCTGGCGGGGTAGCGCGCGCCGCCGGTCTCCGGGTCGTGGCTCGGCGCGGCCACCCTGATCTCCAGCACGGCGCCGCCGCCGACCGCGACGGCGCCCCCGGAACCGTCCTGATACAGCTTGTCGACGTACCCCACGCGGTACCCGATCGAGTGACCGTCACTCGTGTGCACATCGAAGACCATGCGGTCGAAGCAGCGGTGCCGGCCCGTCCGGATGTCGGTCAGCGGGTGGTAGTCGGAGTCGGGACGGACCTTGGGCCGGCTCCCCCAGCCGATCCGGCAGGCGGACGCGTCCGTGGCGCCGCTCGTGGGCTCCGACGCGAAGGCGCCGGCGGCCCCGGTGGCCGTCACCAGCCCGGCGCCCGCCAGCAGGAGCGCGGCCAGCGCAGTGCTCAACCGTCGCATTGCTACCCCCAGCCATGGAGTACGGGCACGCGGACCGGCCCGTTCCACCGGATCATGCCGGACCGTTCCGGTGGCCGGAGAACGGACCGAACGAATCCGGCCATATACGACTTGTCGGCCAATCTGCCCGTCCATACGGAGAGGGCCGCTCCCCACCGGGGAACGGCCCTCTCTCCACTTGCAGATGTCAGCCTTCGACGCCGAGCTTCTCCAGGATCAGCTCACGCACCCGGGCCGCGTCCGCCTGCCCGCGCGTGGCCTTCATGACCGCGCCGACGAGCGCGCCCGCCGCCGCGACCTTGCCGCCGCGGATCTTGTCCGCGATGGCCGCGTTGGCCGCGATGGCCTCCTCCACGGCGGTGCCGAGCGCACCCTCGTCGGAGACGACCTTCAGGCCGCGCTTCTCCACGACCGCGTCCGGGTCGCCCTCGCCCGCGAGCACGCCCTCGATGACCTGGCGGGCCAGCTTGTCGTTGAGCGAGCCGTCGGCGACGAGCGCGGCCACCCGCGCCACCTGGGCGGGGGTGATCGCCATGGCGGCGAGGTCGGTGCCGGCCTCGTTGGCCCGGCGGGCCAACTCGCCCATCCACCACTTGCGGGCGGCGGCGGAGTCGGCGCCGGCCTCGACGGTGGCGACGATCAGGTCGACCGCGCCCGCGTTGAGGATCGACTGCATGTCGTGCTCGGAGACGCCCCACTCCTCGCGCAGCCGGTTGCGGCGTACGCGCGGCAGCTCGGGCAGGGTCCCCCGCAGCTCCTCGACCCACTCGCGGGAGGGGGCCACCGGCACCAGGTCCGGCTCGGGGAAGTAGCGGTAGTCCTCGGCCTCTTCCTTGATGCGGCCGGCGGTGGTGGAGCCGTCCTCCTCGTGGAAGTGCCGGGTCTCCTGGACGATCGTGCCGCCCGAGGACAGCACGGCCGCGTGCCGCATGACCTCGTACCGCACAGCCCGCTCCACGCTGCGGAGCGAGTTGACGTTCTTGGTCTCCGAGCGGGTGCCGAACTTCTCGGTGCCGTTCGGGCGCAGCGACAGATTGACGTCGCAGCGCATCTGGCCCATCTCCATCCGGGCCTCGGAGACGCCGAGCGCCTTGATGAGCTCGCGCAGCTCGGCGACGTACGCCTTGGCGACCTCGGGGGCCCGCTCGCCCGCGCCCTCGATCGGCTTGGTGACGATCTCGATGAGCGGGATGCCGGCCCGGTTATAGTCGAGCAGGGAGTGGGACGCGCCGTGGATGCGGCCGGTGGCACCGCCCACGTGCGTGGACTTGCCGGTGTCCTCCTCCATGTGGGCGCGCTCGATCTGCACGCGGAAGACCTCGCCGTCCTCCAGCTGGACGTCCAGGTAGCCGTTGAAGGCGATCGGCTCGTCGTACTGCGAGGTCTGGAAGTTCTTCGGCATGTCCGGATAGAAGTAGTTCTTCCGGGCGAAGCGGCACCACTCGGCGATCTCGCAGTTCAGCGCGAGACCGATCTTGATCGCGGACTCCACGCCGACGGCGTTGACGACCGGGAGCGCACCGGGCATGCCGAGGCAGGTGGGGCAGGTCTGCGAGTTGGCGTCGGCGCCCAGCTCCGTGGAGCACCCGCAGAACATCTTGGTCTTGGTGCCGAGCTCGACATGGACCTCCAGGCCCATGACGGGATCGTAGGACGCCAACGCGTCCTCGTACGACACCAGTTCAGTGACGGTCACGGAAAACTAACCTCTCAGTCCCGGCTCAGCCCGCGAGGACGTCGTCGCTCTTCATACGGCGCAGCTCCCGTACGAGCAGGGCGACGCCGGTGGCGATGGCGGCGGCCGAGACGACCGCGTCGACCAGCTGGAGCGTGTCCTGCTCGCCGCGCGCCGTCTTCGCCTGCTTGATGACGCTGACCGCGCCGAACAGGGTCGTGCCGATGGACAGGTACGTGCCGGCCTTGGACTTCTTGAAGCCCTTGGCCTTCTTCAGCGCGCTGCCCTTGCTCTTGTTCTCGCTCACAGTGACGGTGCCTCCTCCAGCAGCGGGTGGCCCCAACGGTCCTGGAACGCGGCCTCGACCGCGGCCCCGACCTTGTAGAGCCTGTCGTCCTTCATGGCGGGGGCGATGATCTGAAGCCCCACCGGCATACCGTCCTCCGGGGCGAGGCCGCACGGCAGCGACATGGCCGCGTTGCCCGCCAGGTTGGTCGGGATGGTGCACAGGTCCGCCAGGTACATCGCCATCGGGTCGTCGGCGCGCTCGCCGATCGCGAAGGCGGTGGTCGGCGTGGTCGGCGAGACGAGCACGTCGACCTGCTCGAAGGCCTTCTCGAAGTCCCGCGTGATGAGGGTGCGGACCTTCTGCGCCGAGCCGTAGTACGCGTCGTAGTAGCCGGAGCTCAGCGCATAGGTGCCGAGCATCACGCGGCGCTTGACCTCGGGGCCGAAGCCGGCCTCGCGGGTGAGGGCGGTGACGTCCTCGGCGGACCGGGTGCCGTCGTCGCCGGCGCGCAGGCCGTAGCGGAGGCCGTCGAACCGGGCGAGGTTCGAGGAGCACTCGGACGGCGCGATCAGGTAGTACGCGGCCAGCGCCAGGTCGAACGACGGGCAGTCCACCTCGACGATCTCGGCACCGAGCCCGCGCAGCAGCTCGACGGACTCGTCGAACCGCTGGAGGACACCGGCCTGGTAGCCCTCGCCGCGGAACTGCTTGACGACGCCGACGCGCATGCCCTTGACGTCACCGTTGCGGGCGGCCTCGACGACCGGCGGGACCGGGGCGTCGATGGACGTCGAGTCCAGCGGGTCGTGGCCCGCGATGACCTCGTGCAGCAGCGCCGCGTCCAGGACCGTACGGGCGCAGGGCCCGCCCTGGTCGAGGGAGGACGAGAACGCGACCATGCCGTAGCGGGAGACCGCGCCGTAGGTCGGCTTGACGCCGACCGTGCCGGTGACGGAGGCGGGCTGGCGGATCGAGCCGCCGGTGTCCGTGCCGATGGCGAGCGGGGCCTCGTACGCGGCGAGGGCCGCGCTGGAGCCGCCGCCGGAGCCGCCGGGGATCTTGGTCAGGTCCCAGGGGTTGCCCGTCGGGCCGTACGCGCTGTTCTCCGTCGACGAACCCATGGCGAACTCGTCCATGTTCGTCTTGCCGAGGATGACCACGTCCGCGTCCTTGAGGCGCTTGGTGAGCGTCGCGTCGTACGGCGGGATCCAGCCTTCGAGGATCTTGGAGCCGACCGTGGTCGGGATCCCCTCGGTGGTGAAGATGTCCTTCAGCGCCAGCGGGACGCCGGCCAGCGGGCCCAGCTTCTCGCCCCGCGCGCGCTTCTCGTCGACCGCGCGCGCCTGCTTCAGGGCGCCCTCGCGGTCGATGTGCAGGAAGGCGTGCACCTTCTCGTCGACGGCCTCGATGCGCGCCAGGTGGGCCTCGGTGACCTCGACGGCGGTGATCTCGCCCGCGGCGATCCGCGCGGCGATCTCTGCCGCGGTCAGCTTGATCAGTTCGGTCGTCATGGTCACTCCTCACCCAGGATCTGCGGCACCTTGAAACGCTGCTGCTCCTGGGCGGGCGCGCCGGAGAGCGCCGCCTCGGGCGTCAGCGACGGACGGACGGTGTCCGGGCGCATGACGTTGGTCAGCGGCAGCGGGTGGGAGGTCGGCGGGACGTCCTGGTCGGCGACCTCGGAGACGCGGGCTACCGCGCCGATGATGTCGTCGAGCTGGGTGGCGAAGTGATCGAGCTCTTCGTCCCGCAGCTCCAGGCGCGCCAGCCGGGCGAGGTGGGCGACCTCCTCGCGCGTGATGCCAGGCATGCAGCGATCCTCAGGGTGGAGTGTGTAGGTTTCGCGGCCAATCCTATGGCGCGGGGTGCGGTCGTCGCGAAACGGATTCGCTGTGGGCGGGGTGGGGTGCCCCGTCCCGGTGCCCCGCGCCCCCTGAAACCGCGCTCCGCGCGGTTGTCCTCAAACGCCGGACGGGCTGGATAGCCCGTCCGGCGTTTGAGGACAGCGCGCGCAGCGCGCTTCGCGGGGGTGCGAGGGCGCAGCCCCTGCAAGAAACGGTGAAAGGGCGGGTCCGGGGCACCCCCACCTACGTCACCGGCTGATCCGCTTCCTTCTCCGCCACCGCGGGAGCGGGCGCCGGCGCCGGCGCGGGCGACGCCTCGGCAGGGGCAGGGGCAGCGGCGGGCTCCCGCCGCCAGCCCCCCTCCCGCAGCCGCAGCCAAGCCGTCGTCTCCTCCGGCGGCATGGCGGCGGCGACCAGCCACCCCTGCACCGCGTCGCACCCGAGGTCACGGAGCCGCTCCCAGGTCTCGTCGTCCTCGACACCCTCGGCGACGACGAGGAGCCCGAGGGAGTGGGCGAGATCGAGGGTGCAGCGGACGATCTCGGCGTCCTCGTTGTCGATGGCGAGGCGGGCCACGAAGGAGCGGTCGATCTTCAGCTCGCTGACGGGGAGCCGCCGGAGGTGGACGAGGGAGGAGTAGCCGGTGCCGAAGTCGTCGAGGGACATCTTGACGCCGTGCCCGGTGAGCCCGGCGAGCGCGTCGGCGGCCCGCTGCGGGTCTTCGAGCAGGACGTGCTCGGTTATCTCCAGCTGGAGGGCGCCGGGCGGGACGCCGTGCCGGGCGAGGCGGGCCGCGACGGAGCCGGCGAAGCCGGGGGTGTGGACGTCGCGGGGCGAGACGTTGACGGCGACCGGCACTTCCAGGCCCATGGCGCGCCAGCGGGCGACCTGGGCGAGGGCGGTCTCCAGGACGTACTCGGTGAGGCGCGGCATCAGCCCGGACGACTCGGCGATCGCGATGAACTCGTCCGGGGAGACCCGGCCGCGCTCCGGGTGCACCCAGCGCACCAGGGCCTCCAGGCCCTCGACATGGCCGTCGAAGGCCACCTTCGGCTGGTAGTGCAGCTCGACGTCGCCCGCGTCGAGGGCGCGGCGCAGATCGCCCAGGAGCCCTAGCCGGTCGGGGGTGTTGCCGTCCCGGCGGGCCTCGTAGACCTCGACGCCGCTGCGGTCGCGCTTGGCCTGGTACATCGCCACGTCGGCGCGGCGCAGCAGGCCTTCGGCGTCGAGGGCGTGGTCGGGGTGGACGGCCACGCCGGCGCTGGCCTCCAGGACGAGGGTGAGCCCGTCGAGGTCGAGGGGCGAGCCGAGGGCGGCGACGAGGCCGCGGGCCGCGCGCTGGGCGCTGGTGAGGGAGTCCACCGCGGGGAGCAGGACGGCGAATTCGTCGCCGCCGAGGCGGGCGGCCTCCGCGTCGCGGGGCAGCGCGTCGCGGAGCCGGGCGGCTATCTGGAGCAGCAGCCGGTCCCCCGCGAGGTGGCCGAGGGTGTCGTTGACGGACCGGAAGCGGTCGAGGTCGATGAGGACGAGCGCGGTCCGCTCGCCGGCCTGTTCGGCCTCGTCGAGCGCGGCCCAGGTCCGTTCGAGCAGCCACTGCCGGTTGGGCAGCCCGGTGAGCGGGTCGCGGAGCTGTTCCTCCGCGCGGGCGTGGGCGATCCACAGGGTGGAGTCGAGGGCTATGAGGGGGACCGCGAAGAGCGGCAGCAGGAGCGGCGCGTGCTCGGCGACGACGGCGATCAGCGGTGCGATGCCGAGGAGCGCCCCGCCGACGAGCGCCTGCCGCAGGAGGGCGGCGCGGGCGACGCTGCTCGTCAGTCCCGAACTGGGCGGGGCGAGGTGGCGCCAGAGCAGGGCGCGGGTGACGGTGAGGTAGACGAAGGCCGTCAGCGCCAGCCGGGGGACGTCGGCGGGTGTCCAGCCGCCGGGGAGCCAGGGGTGTTCGACGGAGGCGTGGACGCCGAGCAGCCCGAGGGCCGAGCCGCTCGCCGCGACGCCGAGGACGTCGACGGCGCAGTGGAGTAACGCCTGGCGCCACCGGTGCCGCCGGGCGGTGGCGACGAAGGTGACGACGGCGATGCTGATGACGGCGGCCGGGAGCCAGCCGTAGAGCAGCAGGACGGCCAGGGTGAGGGCGGCACCGGAGCCGGTGCCGCCCCACCACCGGTCGCGGCCGAGCGCGACCAGATGGGCGACGATGAGGGCCGTCAGGGTGGCGAGGGACCAGCCGACCGTCCGGCCGGGGAACAGGGCGTGGCCGGCGGAGGCCACCTGCCCGATCCCCAGGGCGAGGACGACCAGGGCGAGGGGGACGCAGAGCACCGGCAGCGCGGGCGGTGGATCCCTGCGCAGCCGCGATGCCGGTTCGGCGCTGTCGGTGGGTTTCATGCCCGTCCCTCTCACAGCCGGCGGTACCCGCGCCACGGCAGGCGCACATCTCAACAGTAGGCCGCAGAAGGCTACGACGGGCAGCGATCGGCAGCGGTTGCGCGAACAGGATCCGGCCTCGGGCGGCCGTCCGGTACGCGCTGTAGGGGTCATGCCCACTGGCCCCGCGGGCATTACTCCGCCGGAGTGGGCTCCTGCGGGACGGCGGCCGAGCGGGCGGCTTCCGGGCCCTCGGCGAGCAGCACGGCGAAGCCGTCCTCCTCCAGCACGGGCACCTTCAGCTGCATGGCCTTGTCGTACTTGGAGCCGGGGTTGTCGCCGACGACCACGAAGTCGGTCTTCTTCGAGACCGATCCGGTCACCTTGGCGCCGAGGGACTGGAGCGCCTCCTTGGCCGCGTCGCGGGTGTACGAGGCGAGGGTCCCGGTGACGACGACGGTGAGTCCGGCCAGCGGGCGGGGGCCCTCGTCCTCGCCGGCCTCCTCCTCCATCCGGACGCCGGCCGCGCGCCACTTCTCGATGATCTCGCGGTGCCAGTCCTCGGCGAACCACTCGCGGACGGCGGCGGCGATGGTGTCGGAGACGCCGTCGACGGCGGCGAGTTCCTCCTCGGTGGCCTCGGCGATCCGGTCGACCGAGCGGAACTCGCGGGCCAGGGCGGCCGCGGCGACCGGGCCCACGTGCCGGATGGACAGGCCGTTGACGATCCGGGCGAGCGGGCGCTGCCTGGCCACCTGGATGTTGTCCAGCATGGCCAGGGCGTTCTTCTTGGGCTCGCCCTTCTGGTTGGCGAAGAAGGTGACGACCTTCTCCTTGCCCGTCTTGGGGTCGATCTTGGGCAGTCCGCTGTCCTGGTCCCGCACATAGGACTTGATGGGCAGCAGTTCCTCGATCTTCAGGTCGAAGAGGTCGCCCTCGTTGGCCATGGGCGGGGTGGCGGGCTCCAGGGGCTGGGTGAGGGCCGAGGCGGCCACGTAGCCGAAGTTCTCGACGTCGAGGCATTCGCGGCCCACGAGGTAGTACAGCCGCTCACGGATCTGGCCCGGGCAGGAGCGGGCGTTGGGGCACCGGAGGTCGATGTCGCCCTCCTTCATCGGGCGCAGGCCGGTGCCGCACTCCGGGCACTCGGCGGGCATCACGAACTCCCGCTCGGTGCCGTCGCGCAGGTCCACGACGGGGCCGAGGACCTCGGGGATCACGTCGCCGGCCTTGCGGATGACGACGGTGTCGCCGATGAGGACGCCCTTGGCCTTGACGACCTCCTGGTTGTGCAGGGTGGCGAACTCGACCTCGGAGCCTGCGACCGTGACGGGCTCGAAGACGGCCTGCGGGGTCACCCGCCCGGTGCGGCCGACGCCGACGCGGATGTCGAGGAGCTTGGTGTTGACCTCCTCCGGCGGGTACTTCCAGGCGATGGCCCAGCGCGGCGCCCGGGCCGTGGAGCCCAGCCGCCCCTGGAGCGGGACCTCGTCGAGCTTGACGACGACGCCGTCGATCTCGTGCTCCATGGAGTGCCGGACCTTGGGCTGCCCGTAGTGCGCGATGAACTTCCGTACGCCGTCGAGCGAGTCCACGACCTCCGCGTGGGCGGCCGTGGGCAGGCCCCACTCGCGCAGCAGCTCGTAGGCGTGCGACTGGCAGTCGATGTCGAAGCCCTCGCGGGCGCCCACGCCGTGCACCACCATGTGGAGCGGGCGGGTGGCGGTGACCCGTGGGTCCTTCTGGCGCAGCGAGCCGGCCGCCGCGTTCCGCGGGTTGGCGAACGGTGGCTTGCCCGCCTCCACGAGGCGCGCGTTGAGCTCCTCGAACTTCTCCATCGGGAAGTAGACCTCGCCGCGCACCTCGACCAGGGCGGGGACGCGGTCGCCCTTCAGCCGGTGCGGGATCTCGGAGATGGTCCGGATGTTCGGCGTGATGTCCTCGCCGGTGCGGCCGTCACCGCGGGTGGCGGCCCGGGTGAGCCGCCCGTGCTCGTACGTCAGGTTGACGGCGAGGCCGTCGACCTTGAGCTCGCAGAGGAAGTGGTAGGCGGCGCCCTCCCCGATGTCCTTGGCGATGCGGTCGGCCCAGGCGGCCAGCTCCTCGTCGTCGAAGGCGTTGTCGAGGGAGAGCATGCGCTGGCGGTGCTCGACGGAGGTGAACTCCGTCTCGTACGAGCCGGCGACCTTCTGGGTGGGCGAGTCGGGGGTGCGGAGCTCCGGGTACTCGTCCTCCAGGGACTCCAGGGAGCGCAGCATCCGGTCGAACTCGGCGTCGCTGACGACCGGCGCGTCCTTCACGTAGTACCGGAAGCGGTGCTCCTCGACCTGCTCGGCGAGCAGGGCGTGCTTCTCCCGCGCCTCCGCGGGCGTCGCCGCCTCCGTCGTGAGCTTTCCGCCGTGCCCGCCGTGCTGTTCGACAGCCACCGTCTCGTCCTCCCGTTTTTCTGTTGAGCGCCGCCCTGGCGCCGTCACTCAGGGTTGTCCACGAGTGATCGTGCCGCCCGGACGCAGTGTGCGAGGGCCGCGCGGGCATATGCGGGCGAAGCGCCCGCGAGTCCGCACGACGGGGTGACGACCACGGACTCGGCGAGAGTCCCCGGTGACAGCCCCAGCCTGCGCCACAGCGTCCTGACTCCCATGACGCTACCGGCAGGGTCGGACAATGGGCCGTCCACGCCGGGCACGACGCCCGCGAAGAGCGTCGTCCCGGCCTCGACGGCCTCACCGATCGCCTCGTCCTCACGCTCGGTGAGCAGCGAGAAATCGAATGAGACTCCGGTCGCACCGGCCCGCCGCAGCAGCGCGAACGGCACGCCCGGGGCGCACGAGTGCACGACGAGGGAGGCGCCGCCCTCCCGTGCGACGGTGGCGAGCTCCCGCAGCGCGCCCTCGACCACCGCCCGGTCGACGGCCCGGTGGGTGCGGTAGCCGCTGGCCGTACGGACCTGGCCGCGGAGCACCGCCGGCAGGGACGGCTCGTCGAGCTGGAGCACCACCGCCGCGCCCGGCACCCGGCGGCGCACCTCGGCGAGGTGGCCGCGCAGCCCCTCGGCGAGCGAGGCGGTGAGGTCGCGGCAGGCACCCGGGTCGCTCAGCGCCGCCTCGCCGCCGCGCAGCTCCAGCGCCGCCGCCAGCGTCCAGGGCCCGACGGCCGAGACCTTCAGCGCGCCCTCGTACCCCTGGGTGAACTCCTCCAGCGCGTCCAGGTCCTCGCCCAGCCAGGACCGCGCGCGCCGGGTGTCGCGTCCCGGCCGGTCGCTGATCCGCCAGCCGCTGGGCTCCACATGCGCGAAGACCTCCACGAGGAGGCCCACGGTCCGGCCGATCATGTCCGCGCCGGGCCCCCGCGCCGGCAGTTCCGGAAGGTGCGGGAGTGTCTCCAGGGACCCCGTGACGGTCTTCGCCGCCTCACGGGCGTCCGTACCCGGCATGGACCCGACACCTGTCGCGGCGCCGGGTCCCCATGTGCTGGTCTCGCTCGTCTCGCTCACCCCGGAAGGGTAACGATCCGGGACGTCCGGGGGCTCAGGCCGGACGTCCGCGGGCTCAGGCCGGACGTCCGCGGGCTCAGGCCGGAACGCGGTCCCCCTGCTGCCGGGTGCGCAGCCCCCGCCAGGCGGCCAGTCCGCCGCCCGCGTACGCCGCGGCGGCCACGGCGAAGATCACCGCGATGCCCGCGTACCAGCCGTCGATCCCGGCGACGAGGGCGCTCATCACGGCGATGCCGACAAGGCTGCCGATCTGGCGGTTGGCGTTGAGGGAGGCGCTGGCGATGTTGGCGTGCTCCGCTCCGGCGGAGTCCATCAGGGCGCCGGTCATGGCCGGGGAGGCGACGCCGATGCCGGTGTTGAGGACGCCCAGGACGATCGCGAGGACCCAGTAGGGCATGTCGGGCGAGACGGTGAGCGCCAGGACGAGCATACCGACGGCGGCCAGGCCCAGCGAGACGGCGAGGATGGCGCGGTTACCCAGGCGGCGGCCGTAGCGGGTGTAGATGATGTTGCCGAGGGGCCAGACGAGTTGGGTGGGGAGCATCTCCAGACCGGCCTCCAGGGGGCTCGCACCGCGGGCCTGCTGGAAGAAGAGGCCCAGGACGAACAGTGCTCCGTACGCCCCGAAGTTGAAGAGGAAGCCGATCAGGCCGGCCGCGCGGAAACCGGAGTTGGCGATGAGGCCACTGGGCAGGATGCGCTCCTCGGCGCGCCGCTCACGGGCGGCGAATCCCGCCGCGCCCGCCAGGGCCACGAGGAACGAGCCGAGCACGGTGATGTCCGCCCAGCCCCGCTCGGGCCCCTGGATCAGCCCGTAGCTGAGCCCCGCCAGGGCCAGCAGGCCGAGGGCGTGGCCGCCGGCGCCGAGCGAGCCGGGGCGGCCGGGGAGGTCGGTGACGACGCGGCGGGCCAGGATCAGTCCGAGGATGCCGAAGGGCAGGTTGATCAGGAAGATCGACCGCCAGCCGAACGCGTCGACCAGCACGCCGCCCAGCGCCGGGCCGAGGCCGGCCGCGGTGGAGACGATCGCCGACCACAGCCCGAGCACCCGGGCCCGCTCCCGCGCCCCGGGGAACGCGGCCAGCAGCAGGGTCAGCGAGCTGGGCATGAACAGGGCCGCGCCCGCGCCCTGGAGCAGCCGGCCCGCCACCAGCAGACCCGCCGTGGGGGCGGTCGCGCAGATCAGCGAGGCCACGCTGAAGAGCGCGAGCCCGGTCAGATAGATCTTGCGTGCCCCGTAGCGGCTTGCGAGGGAGCCCGCGAGCAGGAGCAGCGAGGCGAAGACGAGGATATAGCCGCTGACCACCCAGGTGAGGCCGGAGAGGGACAGGTCCAGTCCGGAGCGCAGGGACGGCCCCGCGACGTTCATGATCGTGGTGTCGAGGACGGCCATCACGAACCCGAGGGCCAGGGCGAGGAGTTGGAGGCCCTGGCGCCGCGGGGCGGCGGGAGTGGCGGGGGCGGCCGCCGGGGCCGCCGCGCGGATACGGGTTTCGGTGATCATGCAAGAACGTTAAAGCTGTATCGATTACAGCGGCAATAGTTACAGCTCGAACTTTACTCAAGCTATACGGAAGCCCCCGGGACCCGTGCTTCCGTCCCGAGGGCTTCCGCGGGAGCCGTCAGCTGTCCTCCGGCCCGTCCAGGGCCCGGAACAGCCGGTCCCGCAGCTCGTTCAGGTCGTCCTGCGCGAGGTGGTCCAGCGGCGAGTCCTGCCCCATCCGCCGCAGCAGCTTCAGCCGCATCTCCCGCCCCGCTTCGGTGAGGACGAGCCGCTTGGCCCGCCGGTCCTGCGGGTGCGGCTCACGGACGACCAGGCCGCGCTTCTCCAGCTTGTCCATGATGTAGGTGACGTTCGGCGGCTCGCAGCTGAGCACGACGGCCAACTCGCGCGCCGTCTTGGGATCCCCCAGCTCCTCCAGAGCCTTGGCCTGCGTCAGGGTGAGGTCGAACTCGGCGATCCGGGCGCGCCGGTGCGCGTCCATCCGCTTGCCGAGCTCCACGACCAGGAGCCGGATGTCCCGGATCGAGGCGCCGGTCGTCACGGTGTCCGCTGCGCTGTTCATGACCTCACCCTACGCCCGCACTTCAGGAACCCGGCCGGACGGAGACGTCGTTGATCTCGGCGTCCCGGGGCAGGTCGATCACGTGCAGCACCGTCGCCGCCACGGAGCCCGGGTCGATCCACTTCCCGGCGTCGTACTCCTTGCCCTCCTGCTGGTGCACCTTCGCCTGCATGGCGGTGGCCGTACGGCCGGGGTAGACGCTGGTCACCCGTACGCCGTGGCCGTGCTCCTCGGCGCGCAGGGAGTCGGCGAGCGCCTTGAGCCCGTGCTTGCTCGCCGCGTACGCGCTCCAGTTCGGCCCCGCGCTGAGCCCCGCCCCCGAGTTCACGAAGACCACGTGGCCCCGCGACAGCCGCAGCTGGGGCAGCAGCAGCCGGGTCAGCTCGGCCGGCGCGACGAGGTTGACCGCGAGCGTGCGGTTCCACGTCTTCGTCGTCAGCTCGCCGACCCCGCCGAGGTCGACGACGCCCGCGACGTGCAGCAGCGAGTCGACGCTCTCGGGAAGTGTCTGGTGGCTCAGCGCCCAGGACAGCCGGTCGGGGTCGGCGAGGTCACCGACGAGGGTGTGGGCGCCGGGGAAGCGGGCCGCCAGCTCCTTGGCGCGGCCCGCGTCGCGTGCGAACAGGTACAGCTCGTCGCCGCGGGCGAGCAGCCGCTCGGCCAGGGCCTCTCCGATGCCCGATCCGGCACCGGTGATCACATGTGTTGCCATGGGCCCCAGCTTGCCCTACCCGGGCCCATGGGCTCCCGGGAAGGCGAGAACGACCGAGCGCCCCGGCGGTGGCGACCCCCATCGGGGGCGGGGAAGCACCACGGCCGGGGCGGGCTCATTCCGGAGGCGGGCGGCCGGCGTCTTCCGAGCACAGCCCCCCGGACCCGTACGTCCCCCCTGGTCGTACGGCTCCCGGCCAGTGCATCCCCCCTGGCTGCACGGCCGCCTGCCCGCCTCCGGTGTGTCCGACACGGTGCGGACCGCATCCCCCTGCACTCAGGATGGCAAGCCCGTGCCACCCCCCGGTATCCGCCGACCGTCGGTTCCGTCCCCGCCGGTCGGCGGGGGCAGCGGCCTCGAACCGGGCGGACGGTTGTTATATTTCCTGACCAGTACCAGCGCAGGAGTGGTGATAGTGATCCGCGTCATGGTCGTCGACGACGAGAAGCTGCTGCGCGCGGGAATCCGCAGCATTCTGGAGGCGGAACCCGACATCGAGGTTCCGGTGACCTGCGAGGGCGCCCAGGCCGTGGAGCTCGCCGCCCTCCACCGCCCCGACGTCGTCCTCCTCGACATCCGCATGCCCGAGGTGGACGGGATCTCCGTCCTCGGCCCGCTGCTCGCCCTGCCGGAGCCGCCCGTGGTGGCGATGCTGACCACCTTCTCCGGCGACGAGCACATCGCCCCCGCCCTGCGCGCCGGGGCGTCCGGGTTCCTGGTGAAGGACACCGTGCCGGAGGAGCTGGCCAGCGCCGTACGCATCCTCGCCGCCGGCGGGACCATCCTCTCCCCGGCCGTCGCCGGCAGCGTGGTCGACGGATACCTGCGCTCCAGCGGGGGCCGCCCCCCGTCCCGGCTCGCGGCCCTCACCGACCGCGAGCGGGAGGTGCTGACGCTGCTGGCCCTGGGCAAGTCCAACGCCGAGATCGGCGCCGCCCTGCTCATGGGCGCCGCCACGGCGAAGGACCACGTCAGCGCGATCCTCGCCAAGCTGGGCACGTCCAACCGCGTCCAGGCCGCGGTGCTCGCCCACCACTACGGGCTGGTGCGCCTCGACACGGACCCGGGGGCGGGCGGCGCCCCCGCCCGCTCCTCGTGAACCTCCCCCGGATCCGGGCCCGGATCCCGTCCCGCCTGCGGCACCTCACGTCACGGAAGACCTTGGTGAGGGACCTGGCCCTCGTCCCGGTCACGGCCGCCGAGGCGCTGGCCATGCGCCCGCTGGCCGGCACGGTGGAGGTCGCCCTCTACGGCGTGACGGTCGGCGCGCTCTTCCTCCGGCGCCGCTTCCCCGTCCCCGCCCTGGTGACGGCCCTGCCCGTCGCCGTCGCCGGACACCTGCTGCTCGCGCCCATGGTGGCGATGTTCGAGGTGGCACGGTCCCTGGAGCGGCGCCGGGCGGTCTACGGCTGGGCCCTGGTGTTCTTCGCCGCCTCGCTCGGCCCCTGGTGGCCGTCGGTGTTCGGCGTGTGGCCCACCGAGGACGCGCTCCTCTTCGGCGTCATCTCCTCCGCCCTGATGTCGGCGGGGCCGACGGCGATGGGGCAGCTGAGCCGCGCACGGCGCGAACTGGCCGCACACATCGAGGAGTTGTCCAGGGCCCATCGGCGGGAGGCCGAGCTGATCGCCGAACGCGCGGTCGTCGGCGAACGGGCGCGGCTGGCCCGGGAGATGCACGACGTGGTGTCCTACCAGGTCAGCCTGATGACCGTGCAGGCCGGCGCCCTGGAGCGCACCGCGGAGGAGCCCGCCGCCCGGGAGACCGCCTCGGTGATCCGCGGCCTCGGCGTCACCGCCCTCCAGGAACTGCGCGGCCTCGTCGGCGTCCTGCGCTCCGTACCGGGCAACGCGGCGATCCGCCCCCGGCTGAACGCGCTGCCCGACCTCGTCGGGAACAGCGGCCTCGACGCCACCCTGCGCGGGGACATACCGGCGATCGACTCCCGGAAGTGGCCCGAGGCCGTCGAGGAGACCCTCTACCGCACGGTCCAGGAGGCCCTGACCAACGTCCGCAAGCACGCGCCGGGCGCGCCGGTGACGGTCACCGTGGAACCCGGCGAACTGGCGGGCCGCTCCGCCCTGGTGGCCGAGATCCGCAACGGCCTCTCCCCCGACGCCGCACCCCCTTCCCTGCCGTCCGGCGGTCACGGTCTGACGGGTCTGCGCGAGCGGGCCGAACACCTCGGCGGAACGTTCACGGCGGAGCCGCTGGCCGACGGGTTCCGCGTCCGGGTCGTCCTGCCCGACGGCGACCCGGCGGCGGAGGACGACCGCCCCACCACCCGTCCGGTGACCACACACTGAACCGCTATGCCCGTTTTCGGACACTCTCCGTTCCGGTTGGGGCCCGGTTTGATCGCACCCTTGTCACAGATCTTGCTGGGATTTGGTGGCTTGTAAGGCCGTTGTTAGCCTGTCGTGCGCTCGTCAATGACGGGCAACCAGGTCATTTATCGGGGGAGTTCCACAAAAATGAAGATTCGTCACGTCCGCGCGGCGGCCGTCTTCGGCATCGTCGTCGTCACCCTGACCGGAGCCCGCGGCCACCACGGCGGCAGCTGCGGAGGGGGCGGTTCCAGCCACAGCAGCAGCAGCTCGTCCTCGGGCGGCTCCACCACCACCTCGGGCGGCACGACCGGAGGCGACTCGACCGTCGGCTCCACGACCTCGGGCGGCACGACCGACGGCACCACCACGGGCGGCTTCACCACGAGCGGCACCAGCGGCAGCACCACGACGACGACCACGACCGGCGGCTCGTCCACGTACGGCTCGACCGGCGGCAGCAGCAGCCGCAACAGCGCGATGCGCGACATCCGGATCGCCGGCTGCGACTACTCGGACCGCCTCGGCATCACCGCCAAGATCACGGCCACCAACAGCAGCACGTCCCTCACCTACAACTACCGCTTCACCGTAAACTTCACGGTCCCCGACGGCACCCGCACCACCCGCCAGCGCTCCATCCTCTTCGTCGGCCCCGGCAAGACCGGCAACGCCGACGTCTCCACCCCCTACGTCCCCAAGCCGGGCGCCCCCACGGGCCGCGGCCGCTGCGAGGTCACAAACGTGGTGCGCACGTCGAACTGAGCACCGCCATGACGAAGGGGCGGCCCCGTATCTTCGGGGCCGCCCCTTCGGTTGCCCTCTGCGCGGGCGGCGCGACCTTGCCGGCCCGTCGCACCTTCACCGTGCCGCCCGCCACTCCCCCGTCGCCGACCGGAACGCGGTCAGCGCGGCGAGATAGTCCTCCTTCGCCGCATCATGCGGAGCAACACGTGCCAACTGGGTCCGCGCCAGTTCTTCGGCAGCGGACAGCACTGACTCCGCAAGTTCATCTCGCTCCACCTCGGCGATGGGCTTCGACCCCGCGGCCACGACACAACCCTTGCCGCGCCGACGGACAACCAACTCGAACGATGAGTCGACACCGATGAAGCGCGCCACTTTGCGCCCTCCGTTGAAAAACTCCCTGAGGCTGTCGAGGAGCAGCACGACGGACGGGTAGATCATCATTCCTTGGTCCGGCGTATGTCCGGCGGAACTCACACGCCCGAGAGGGCCCTCACAAAGGATGTCGCCCAGATCGAACCCATGAGGATCTCCTTGCCCGGGGCGCACGGTGAACCTGATTTCGATCACGGGGTGTAGCTCCTTCCGACCGGAAAGAAGGTAATGACTCTGTTCCCGTCCTCCGAGTCGACCACCAGACGGTAACGCGCTCTCATGCCATTGACAATCAGGCGCTTCTCGAATGTCTGGATCCGGCGCGACGGATCAGATACCCTCGTCCCCTTCTCCATCACCTTCTGCGAGGCTTCCTCCACTTGAGCCCGTGTGGTCGATGGTGGCATCAGGTCACCGTGCCCGCCTGCACTGTTTCCTGCGATATGCCGTTCATCGATATGCTGCCAGCCCTCCTTGTTGTTCCCGCTCTCCATCCTCGGATTCGCCCGGCACAGGGCGAGGCCGTGCGGGTCGATCCATTCATGCGGATTTGGGCCGTACCAAAAATTGTTAGGCCCGGCCAGCAGACCAAGTGGGTCGGGAGACGTGTACCGGCCTGTCTCCGCATCATAATGCCGTAGATAATTGTAGTGGAGACCTGTTTCAAGGTCCTCATACTGCCCGGGGAACCGAAGCGGGCAATCCGGCCCATCGTTCTCCCTGAGCGAGGGGAAAGCTGTTCCCCAGACCGTCGTCCGATACTGCCAAGGCACTGCTCCGTCGGGAGTCACCAGCTCGGTCGGCGTCCCCACCACGTCTGTGACGACTGCGTAGAAATCCCCGGAACCGCTCGCGACGCCGGTTCCCGCCACAGGAGGAGGCGAGCTTCCCAGAAGCGGATTGAAGTGCCTGTGTTCTGTCTGAGCGAGCGGATGGTGGGTGCCCGGACGGTAGTCCCATGTGGTGACGAGGCCCGCGCTGCAGTACCGTTCGGCCAGCCTGGTGTCATCCCAAACGAACTCGGTCTTCTCGGCTACTGAACCCTCAGCGTCCAGTCGGCACTTGGCCGTGCGCCGCCCCAACGGATCGTACGAGTATTTCCAACAGGCGCCATTCGGAGAGGTTGCTCCCACCAAGCGATCCTGAGAATTCCATCTGTACGTCCACACCAGCTTCTTTCCATTGAGCAGTCTGCGGAGCTTTCGCACCACTCGCCCCTGGGCGTCGTAGGCATAGTGAGTGCGGCCGGCGCGCCGCACAAGGGTGCCGTCGAATTGCCGCTTCCCCGGAGAAGGATGGAAGGGAGCATGAACCTCAGTGAGGTTTCCCGACCTGTCATAGCGGTACCTCTCGTCCCACCCATATGCGCGCGTTGCGACGACGCGGCCCACACGGTCGAGATCGAATTTACGCACTCCGGAGGTCTGGTCCTGGATCTCTGTCAAGCATCCGTCGTCCCGATAGGAGTAGGATCGGCCCTGCACTGTGCCACGACCATTGTGGCCGCTCTCGGCGACGGTTTGCGAGACCAGACGGTCCATCTCGTCCCACTGTTGCGACAGGACGGCCCGGCCACTGACGACGCGCGCTGTTTCGCGCCCCATTCCGTCATAGGTAAAGTCCAACGTCCCGACGGGATTTCTGAGCACAGTCGGGCGGTCCGCCGGATCATGAACCCATTCCGAGAGGACACCAGAAGGCGTCACTCTACTGATTCGACGGCCCAAGGCATCATAAGAATAGCTGGTAGTGAAGTCGTTGAGCCGCTCCTGTAGAACTCGTCCCAGCTTGTCGCGCAGGAAAAGCACTCTGGAATCAGAGTTCACGCTCTCGACCAGGTACCCGGCAGGGTCATACCGATAGGTCGTGACCCCTCCCTCCGCATCGTGCTGCTCCACGATCCGATCCGACGCGTCGCGCACAAAGCGAAGTTCCTGACCTGCACCGTTGGTGTGTGACAGCAGGCAGCCGGCCCCGTCGTAAGAGCGGTCGACCGTCCGCCCGTTGTAATCGGTCTCCGAGACGATCCGTCCGGCAGGATCGTACTCATAACACCACCGCAGGCCATCGGGATTGGTGACACTCGTCAGTCGAAGCTCCGTGTCGTAGGAAAAGCAGCATCGAGCCCCGTCCGCATCGGTCCGCGTCGCCGGCAGGTCGAAGTGCGTGTACGTGAAGGACGTCTCTTGTCCAGCGGCATTCGTGTGCCTGACGAGATTGCCTTCCGCATCCCACTTCCACGTTTCCCGGCGCCCGTCGGGGCGTTCCACCCACGCCGGCCTGCCCTCGATGGTCCAAGCATGCCGGGTGGTGTTCCCCTGAGGATCGGTGAGGGAATTGACCCAGCCGTGGACGCCGCGCACGACCGTGGTGGTATTGCCGAGCGGGTCCGTGACAGTGAGGGGAAGTCCCGCCTTGTTCATCGTGACGGTAGTGGTGTGCCCCAAGGCGTTGCGAATCGAGCTGAGGTGGCCGAGTTCATCGTAGGTGTAATGGGTTTCCGCCCCGACGGGGTCGATGGCCGAGGTACGGTTGCCGCGCTCGTCATACGTGTAGCGCCATAGCGCACCCCCCGGATCGGCCACCTCCGTGGCCAGGCCCAGCTCGCTATAGGCAGCTGTGATGGTGGTGCCGTCCGGGCGGATCACGCTTCTCAGACAGCCCTGCTCATCGTAGGAGTAATGAGTTGTCCTGCCCAAAGGGTCCGTGATCGTCACGGGGAAGCGGTGAGTTGAGTCCCACGTGGTTCTCGTCGTGTTGCCCAGAGGGTCGGTCTCCAAGACGACTTTGTATCGCGCGTTGTACGTGTAGGCCGTCCGATGCCCCAACGAGTCCGTGTACCACGTGGTGCGGTTCGGCTCGTCGTAGTGGAAGCGGCCGCTCATCATGTTGTCCGGCCCGACGGTACGCAACACGCGGCCGCGGTGGTCGTAGACGTAGCCGAACGTCGTTCCGTTGCGATCGGTCCAGGAGGTGACGCGGTGCGCCTCGTCGTAGGTGTACCGCAGGGGCAGCCCGCTGGAATTGAAGACTTCGACGAGATCGCCGGCGTCGTCGTAGCCGTAGCGGATCAGTCCGACACCGCGCTCCCCGTCACCGGCGCCGAGAAGACGGAAACCGGTGACACGCATCGCCGTCGGGTCGGTGTCGACCGCCAGGTGGTATCCGCCGGAGTGGGTGACTTCCACCGGGCGGCCCTGGTCGTCGTAGGACAGCACCATGCGGTGCCCGTTACGGTCGGAAAGCTCCCGGAGCGGCAGTTCCGTCACCGGGCCGTTCGCCACGCATCCCGGCAGGGGGGCGAACTCCCACGTACGACCCGCCTCCGGAACGGAAATACGCATCGCGCCGTCTGCGGTGCCGTACCAGGTCAGCGGCCACCGCGGGCCGCTGGTCGGCATGACCGCCTCACCGGGTGAGGGAACCGGATAGGTGAGAAGCATCCCGTCGGACGCCGTGTAGACGATGCCCTTGTCGTCCAGTTCGAGGCGCTGGTCGAGGGTCGACGCCCACGAAGGACCGAACCACCCTCCGCTTGAATAGCCGGCCACGAAAGTGCGCTCAAGCACCAGGGGAAGCGCACCTGGAAGGTGCACATCGACGGCGGGGAGCACAAGCTCGCCCGTGACGACGTCGACCGGCTCACCAGCCGTGCACTTCTCCGTTCCGCACTTGTCGTGTTTTCCGGGTTGGCTCTCGGCTCTCTCGCGAGCGCTACCGTCACGGCGGAGCGCTCGCACACGGTCGGCGAGCTGAGCGGCGGCGTCCCTGGCCCCCTTGCCACCGCTGAGAAGCCCACCGCCACCGCTGAGAATCGCCAGGATCGCGCCCGGGGTGAGCTCTCCCGCCGCTCTGGCCGGATGCTTCGTCCACTCGTCCCAGTTCACCAGTGCCTTGGCGAATTCCTTCGGGTGCTCCTTCGCGTAGGCCGCCGCATCGATGTCACCGGCCAACTGCATCGATTCGGCCTTGCCGTCACCGGTGAGCCATGGTTTCAGCCGGGCGGCCAGGGAGTCGGCGCCTTCGTAAGCCCCTTGGAGAAAGTCCCGAGTGTTTGTCTTCCAGGACTTCGGCTTGTCCGGCGCCTCTGCCGCCGCCTTGTCAACCTTGCGCTTAGTCGCCTTGAGGACTTCGTTCATCTCCGAGATCAGGCTGTCCAGTCGACTCACGCACCCACTCATCGCCGTCACTCCGGGGTCGGTCCCGGGAGGGCGTTCAGGCAGCACGGAATCCTGTCGGACCAGCGCGTTGTTGTAGTCGTCCACCTGCAGCCGGTAGCGCCTGGACGCGGCGCGCGCCTCTTCCGCTTCCTCAATGAGTGGTACGCACGCTTGGTGCACCGAACGCAGCTTGTGCGCATACGCCTGCAGTGCGTCGGCCACATCCAGGAATTGCCGGTGGGCGGCGCTCAGGTCGCCCGGCAGCTTTTTGGCCGCCCGGCGGAAGGAGATGGCGCCGGAACCCTCCCACTCCATACGGTCCAGTGCACGAAGTCGCTCCCTTCCGTCGTCGAAGGCTCCGGCATACGCGCGGAGGGTGCTGACGAGATCGTCCACCTTCTCCGGATCGCCCGGTACCAGATCGGCGGGGTCGGCCCCGGACGGAATGCGGTCGGGGCCGGGATTCGTGGCATCCTTCTGTGTCACCAGTCAAACCCCCAGTCCTCCGCCTTCTCGACCCATTTGGCGACCGTTCCACCGGACTTGCTCATCTTCTGGTCTCCGCCGTGGTGCCACATCCACGTACTTGCCGAACCCACGGGAAGCTTCTCGATGTTGTCCTGTGTGGGGGTGAAATTCTTCACCTGCAGAATGTCGGCCAAAGCGTAGGCCGTGATCGCCTCGTTGAGCCGGTCGGCCACCTGAGACGCGTAATCAGCCAGTTGCTCCATGCCGAAACCCCACGTCGTGAAGAAGTGCTGTCCCGACTGCCTGAGTTCCGCGGTCTCGGCGGCGAGGTGCCCCAACAGGCCTTCCGCGCTCTTGCCCAGTTGCTCGGCGGCGGCGACGGATTCCAGCAGTGGCGCGACGATGCCCTTCAGCGACGCGATCTCGACCGCGTACCCGTCGCGTCCTTCGTCGAAGTCGTCGTGGGTGACAGCACTCACCGCGTCCCTACTCGTCACGGCCGCCGCCTTCCGCACCACCCGTGGCGCTTCTGCCGAGGAGCAACGGCCGGCGCCCCAGAGGGTCGACCAGGATGCGACACCCGTCCGGAAGCAGGTCGAGCGCGTCCGCGGCGGTGGTGGAAGCCCAGGAACAGGGCCCGGCGAACCGGGCGAGGGCTTCCAGCGAGGTGAACATCGGAACCAGGGGGCCCGACGGCCCTTGGACCGTGAGAAATCCAGGGCGTTCCGCGCGCCGGAAATAGAGGCGGGCGGATGCCGGCATCGGCCGCTCAGTGCCCTGAACGGGCCGTGTACGGGTACACGGGTGAGCCTTGTCGATCGCCTCGGCGGAGGCAGCACTTCCTGCCGTGGGTGTCATGTACAGCAATATTGCCGCGAGTTGACGCCTTCCGCTGGGATTTCACGGGAATGACGGTGCCCCGCGGCGCCGGGCTCGGCAGCCCGGCGCCGCGGGGCACCGTCCGAAGTGATCGGTTGGGCGTGCGCGGATTCCCCGATTGGTCACCGCTCGGCCCACACCTCAGGCCGCGACCGCCCGCGCCGTCGTCGCGATCGTCGCCGAGCCGACCACGCGGGTGCCGTCGTAGAGGACGATCGCCTGGCCGGGGGCCACGCCGCGGACGGGGGTGGTGAAGGTGACGTGGAGGGTGTCGTCGAGCAGTTCGGCGGTGACGGTGGTCTCGCCGCCGTGGGCGCGGAGCTGGGCGGTGTAGGTGCCGGGGCCGTGGGGGGCGAGGCCGCACCAGCGGGGGTTGATGGCGGTCAGGGAAGCGACGTCCAGGGCCTCGACGGGGCCGACGGTGACGGTGTTGTTCACGGGGGAGATGTCGAGGACGTAGCGGGGCTTGCCGTCGGGGGCCGGGTGGCCGATGCGGAGGCCCTTGCGCTGGCCGATGGTGAAGCCGTAGGCGCCGTCGTGGGTGCCGACCTTGGTGCCGGACTCGTCGACGATGTCGCCCTCGGCGGTGCCGAGGCGCTTGGAGAGGAAGCCGCGGGTGTCGCCGTCGGCGATGAAGCAGATGTCGTGGCTGTCGGGCTTCTTGGCGACGGCCAGGCTGCGGCGCTCGGCCTCGGCGCGGATCTCGTCCTTGGTGGTGAGGGTGTCGCCCAGCGGGAACATCGCGTGGGCGAGCTGCCGCTCGTCGAGGACGCCGAGGACGTAGGACTGGTCCTTGGCCATGTCGCTGGCGCGGTGCAGCTCACGGGTGCCGTCCTCGTTGAGGACGACCGTGGCGTAGTGGCCGGTGCAGACCGCGTCGAAGCCCAGGGCGAGCGCCTTGTCCAGCAGCGCCGCGAACTTGATCTTCTCGTTGCAGCGCAGGCACGGGTTGGGGGTGCGCCCGGCCTCGTACTCGGCGACGAAGTCCTCGACGACGTCCTCGCGGAAGCGCTCGGCCAGGTCCCAGCAGTAGAAGGGGATGCCGATCACGTCGGCGGCCCGGCGGGCGTCGCGGGAGTCCTCGATGGTGCAGCAGCCGCGGGCGCCGGTGCGGAAGGATTGGGGGTTGGCGGAGAGGGCCAGGTGCACGCCGGTCACGTCGTGGCCCGCTTCGACGGCGCGGGCCGCCGCCACGGCGGAGTCGACGCCGCCGGACATGGCGGCGAGCACGCGGAGCCCCTTGCGGGGGGCCTGGGGGTCGGGTGCACCTGGGAAGTCAGTCATAGCCCCTCCAGGGTACGGGAGCCCCGGTCACGGCCCTTCCCGTTTTCCGGCGGGCGCCGTGGCGCGGGCCGGCCTAGCTCAGGCCCGCGCTCCTCGCCCGTTCCACGACCGGCCCGATGGCCTCCGTCACGGCCCGTACGTCCGCCTCGGCCGAGGTGTGGCCGAGGGAGAAGCGGAGGGTGCCCCGGGCCAGGTCCGGGTCGGTGCCGGTGGCGAGGACGACGTGGCTGGGCTGGGCGACGCCGGCGGTGCAGGCGGAGCCGGTGGAGCACTCGATGCCCTGGGCGTCCAGGAGCAGCAGGAGCGAGTCGCCCTCGCAGCCGGGGAAGGAGAAGTGCGCGTTGGCGGGGAGGCGGCCCGCCGGGTCCGGGTCGCCGCCCAGGACCGCGTCGGGCACGGCCTCCAGGACGCCGGCGACCAGCCGGTCGCGCAGGGCGCCGATCTCCCGCGCGAACCCCTCCCGCCGCTCGGCGGCGAGCGTGCCCGCGACGGAGAAGGCGGCGATGGCGGGGACGTCCAGGGTGCCGGAGCGGACGTGCCGTTCCTGGCCGCCGCCGTGCAGCAGCGGGACGGGCGTCTGGCTGCGGCCGAGGAGCAGCGCGCCGATGCCGTACGGGCCGCCGATCTTGTGGCCGCTGACGGTCATCGCGGCGAGCCCGGAGGCGGCGAAGTCCACATCCAGCTGGCCGAAGGCCTGGACCGCGTCGGAGTGCATCGGGATGTCGAACTCGGCGGCGACGGCGGCGAGTTCATGGACCGGCATGACGGTGCCGATCTCGTTGTTGGCCCACATGACGGTGATCAGCGCGACGTCGGCGGGGTCGCGGGCTATGGCCTCGCGGAGGGCGTCGGCGTGCACGCGGCCGTGGGCGTCGACGGGCAGGTACTCGACGGTGGCGCCCTCGTGGGCGGCCAGCCAGTCGACGGCGTCGAGGACGGCGTGGTGCTCGACCGGGCTGGCGAGGACGCGGGTCCGCGCCGGGTCGGCGGCGCGGCGGGCCCAGTACAGCCCCTTGACGGCGAGGTTGTCCGCCTCGGTGCCGCCTGCGGTGAGGACGACCTCGCTGGGCCGGGCGCCGAGCGCCGCGGCGAGGGATTCGCGGGCCTCCTCGACGGTGCGGCGCGCGCGGCGCCCCGCGGCGTGCAGCGACGAGGCGTTTCCGGCGACGGCGAGCTGGTCGGTCATCGCCCGCACCGCCTCCGGGAGCATCGGAGTGGTGGCTGCGTGGTCGAGGTAGGCCATGGTGGGGACGATTCTACGAGCTGACGGGCGGTGTCGTACCCGGTGGTTCGGCCCGGTCCGGCCGGCGGGCGACGCGTTCTCCGCCGTCGGCCCGCCCGCCGGGAGGACGGACGTCCGCATATTGGCCGAAAACCTGTCGGTGGGCGGCGGCCGGTGGCGGCAGGCTCGGCCTGTCCGGATCCACGTACCGGATCCACGTACCGGATCCACGTACCTGTCACTGAGGAGAGCCGCCCGTGCAGGACATACAGAACGACCAGGACCCGCGCCCGCAGTTACGGCGCGCCGTCGCCCAGCTGAACGCCGTCGCCGCACAGGTGCGGCCCGACCGCCTGGACGCGGCGACGCCCTGCGGCGAGTACGACGTCCGGGGGCTGCTCGGGCACCTCGTCGGGGTCGCCCGCGCCCTGGCCGAGGCCACGGGCGAGGGCGAGGTCCGGCGCGGGGACGACCGTCCGCCCCGGGTGGCGGACGACGCCTGGCCGGCCGCCGTCGAGGAGTCCTGTACGGAGCTCGTCGACGCGTGGCGGGACGAGGCCCGGCTGACCGAGCCGTTCGACGCCCCGTGGGGGAAGGTGCCGGGCCACAACGCCCTGCGGTTCATCGTCATGGAGCTGGTCGTGCACGCCTGGGACCTCAACGAGGCGCTCGGCCGTCCGGCCGCCCTCGATCCCGAGCTGTCCGAGTACGCCCTCGCCACGGCCGAGCGGCTGCCCGCCGAGGGACGGCCGGGTGCCTTCGCCGCCGCCCGGCCGGCCCCCGAGGGCGCGGACGCGCACGTCCGGCTGGCCGCGCGGACCGGCAGGGCGGTGGAGACGACGGCCGGCTGACAGCCTCCGGCCCCGGGGTGTGTCCGGTGGGGCGGTGGTGTGCTGTCGGTGGTGGGGGACGCGCCCCCGCCCTTGCACCGTTTCTCGGGGGCATCGCCCCCGAACCCCCGGCCCCCCCGAGCACGCCTTCGGCGCCCGTCCTCAAGCGCCGGACGGGCCGTTCAACAGCCGGGCCAGCTGGCGGGACTGGGCGACCAGCCGGTCCTCGCTGTCCCAGATCTCCGCGTCCTCCTCCAGGAAGCCGCCGGCCAGGTTGCGGGTGACGACGGCGACCCGCAGCGGGCCGGGGGCGGGGCGGCGCCGGACGTGGACGGTGAGTTCCACGGTCGGCACCCAGCCGACCATCCCCAGGTCGAAGGTGGTGGGCGGGAGCGCGTCCGCGGCCAGGAGGAGGGAGAACGGGTCCGGGTCGCGGCCGTCGGCGAAGTCGAACCAGCCGCGCATCTCGCCCCGGCCGGCCGGGCCGCCGGTCACCCAGCCCGCGGTGGCGGGGTCGAGGCGCATATCGAGGCGGGCGACGATCTCGGCGGCGCCGAAGCCCTCGCCGTCGCCGGCGGCGAAGCAGTGCTCGCGCGGCGGTATGCCCGGGGGCTTGGCCGTGGTGCGCACGTCGTCGGAGAGCGCGTCCAGGTCCCCGTAGGTCGCGAGGACGCGCAGGCGCTCGACCTCGGTGCCGTCCTCGGCGGTCTGGAACAGGCTCGCCTGGCCGGTGGAGAGCGACCGGCGCCGGTGGACCGTGCTGCTGCGGATCACGGCGGGGCCGGGCCGGGTGACGCTCAGGTAGTGCGCGGTGACGGTGAACGGGTCGGAGTGCGGGAGGGTGTCGGCGAGGGCGCGCGCGGTGATGGCGAGGAGGTAGCCGCCGTTGGCCGCGCCGAGGAGGGTCCAGCCCTCGTGGATGTGGGCGTCGTGCACGGCGGAGCCCTGGTGTCCCTGGTCCCCCGTGGCTTCCGGGGTACGCGACGTGATCGCGGTGTCCCGGTCGAACTCGCTGTTGCCGATGCTTGCCAGTGCCATGCGGGCACCGTACACCGGCACGTTACCGACGGGTAGCTTTCCGGGGTGTTACCCCTGGCAGTACCTCCTCCGCCGCCGCGCTGCGCCGGTGCCAGGCGCGCGGGGCGCGCCAGTGGAAGCGCATCGCCAGCAGCCGCAGCCCGCAGCCGACGACCACCGGGATGGCGTTGGTGGGCCCGTGCAGGACGCCGTACCGCAGCATCAGCGCGGCCGTCGCGGCGCCCGCCATGGCCGGGACGGCGTACAGGTCCCGGTCCCAGCGCAACAGCGACGGGACCTCGTGGGCGAGCACGTCGCGCAGCACTCCCCCGCCCACCGCGGTGGCCAGCCCCAGGGTGGCGGACTGGGTGAGACCGAGCCCGGACGCGTACGCCTTGACGGTTCCGGTGACGCAGAAGAGGCCCAGCCCCGCCGCGTCGAAGACGCCCACCGCGGCGGTGATCCGTTCCACCTCGGGGTGGAGGAAGAAGACGATCAGTGTGGCGATCAGCGGGGTGACGAAGTAGCCGAGGTCGCTGAAGGCCGCGGGCGGTACGGCACCGATGACCAGGTCCCGGAAGAGCCCCCCTCCCAGGGCCGTGACCTCCGCCAGCACGGCCATGCCGAAGACGTCGAAGTTCTTGCGGACGGCGAGCAGCGCGCCGGAGATCGCGAAGACGAAGATCCCCGCGATGTCCAGCCAGTGCTGGACGGAGGGGGTGAACAGATCGGTGAGCACGCGACATTCTTACCGGTCGGCGCGGTGTCGCCCATGTCCTGCCCTGTGGACGTTTCCACGGGGACGTCCCGGCGCCGCCCGGTCGGGGGCGGGCCGGGACGTCCCGGCCGTCACGCCGCCGTGGGCGCGGCGGGCTCCACCACCGGCTCCGGATGGTGGCAGGCCACCTGGTGCCCCGGCTGGAGCGCGCTCAGGACCGGCTCCTTCTGCTTGCACAGGTCCGTCGCCTTCCAGCAGCGGGTGTGGAAGCGGCAGCCGGACGGCGGCGAGATCGGCGAGGGCACGTCGCCCTTGAGCAGGATCCGCTCCCGCTTGGCCCGCCGGCGGGGGTCGGGCACCGGCACGGCGGAGAGCAGGGCCTTGGTGTACGGGTGCAGGGGCGAGCGGTAGAGCGACGCGCGGTCGGTCAGCTCCACGATCTTGCCCAGGTACATCACCGCGATCCGGTCCGAGACGTGCCGGATCACCGACAGGTCGTGGGCGATGATGATGTACGTCAGGCCCAGCTCGTCCTGGAGGTCGTCGAGCAGATTGACCACCTGGGCCTGGATCGACACGTCCAGCGCCGAGACCGGCTCGTCGGCGATCACCAGCTTCGGCTTGAGCGCGAGCGCCCGGGCGATGCCGATGCGCTGCCGCTGGCCGCCGGAGAACTCGTGCGGATAGCGGTTGTAGTGCTCGGGGTTGAGACCCACCAGCCCCAGCAGCCGCTGCACCTCCTTCTTCACACCGCCCTCGGGCGTGATGCCCTGGAGCTTGAAGGGGGCGCCGACGATGGTGCCCACGGTGTGCCGGGGGTTCAGCGACGAGTACGGGTCCTGGAAGATCATCTGGACGTCCCGGCGCATCGGGCGCATCCCCGCCACGCCCAGGTGGGAGATGTCCTTGCCCTCGAACTCGATGGTCCCGCCGGTCGGTTCGAGCAGCCGGGTCACCAGCCGGCCCATGGTGGACTTGCCGCAGCCCGACTCGCCGACCACGCCCAGGGTCTCGCCCGGACGCACGTCGAAGGAGACGCCGTCCACGGCGTGGACGGCGCCGACCTGGCGGCGCAGCAGCCCCTTGGTGATGGGGAAGTGTTTGACCAGGCCCTCGACCCGGAGCAGGGGTTCGGCCTCCGCCTCCGGTTTCCCGGGCGCGGCCTTCTCGGCGGACACGGCTTTGTCAGGAACAGCCTGGTCGGGAACAGCCTTGTCGGGCACAGCCTTGTCGGGCACAGATTCGTCGGGCACGGCTCGGTCCTTCACAGCTTGGGCGCAATCTCTTCGGTCCAGATCCGCGTCCGCTCCTCCTGCGCCATATGGCAGGCGGCGACGTGGCCCCGGCTCTTCTCACCGGTCACCGGGAGGAGTTCGGGCCGCACGGTGCGGGTGACCCCCTCCTCCGGGACGTCGGCGTACGGGCAGCGGGGGCTGAAGGCACAGCCGGGCGGCACGTTGATCAGGCTGGGCGGGGAGCCCTTGACCGGGATCAGCCGTTCCGTCTGCTCGCGGTCGATGCGCGGCATGGAGCCGAGCAGGCCCCAGGTGTACGGGTGCTGGGGCTCGTAGAAGACCTGCTCGGCCGGGCCGCGTTCGACGCAGCGCCCGCCGTACATGACGAGGATGTCGTCGGCCAGTTCGGCGACCACGCCCAGGTCGTGGGTGATGATGACGACCGCCGAGCCGAACTCCTTCTGGAGGTCGCGGATGAGGTCGAGGATCTGCGCCTGGACGGTGACGTCCAGGGCGGTCGTCGGCTCGTCCGCGATGAGCAGCGCGGGGTTGTTGACCAGCGCCATGGCGATCATGGCGCGCTGCCGCATACCGCCGGAGAACTGGTGCGGGTAGTCGTCCACCCGCTGGTCGGGCTGGGGGATGCCGACCCGGTCGAGCAGTTCCACGGCCCGTTTGCGGGCGGTCTTCTTGTCGACGGAGTGGTGGATCCGGTACGCCTCGGCGATTTGGGCGCCGATGGTGAAGTAGGGGTGCATGGCCGACAGCGGATCCTGGAAGATCATCGCCATCTCCCGGCCGCGCAGCCGCCGCACCTCCTCGGGGTCGGCGGAGAGCAGCTCCTTGCCGTCCAGCCAGATCTCCCCGGAGATCCGGGCCTTGCGGCGGCCGTACTGGCCGACCGTGTGCAGGCCCATGATCCCGAGCGAGCTGACCGACTTGCCGGATCCCGACTCGCCCACGATGCCGAGCGTACGGCCCTTCTCCAGTTCGAAGGAGAGCCCGTCGACGGACTTGACCACGCCGTCGTCGGTCGGGAAGTGGATCCGCAGGTCGCGGACGTCCAGGTAGGCGCGGCCGTCCGCCGGCCGTTCCGCGGGCGCGGTGGCCTCGGTGGCCGGCTCGGGGGTGGTGGTCATGAGAGCCTCACTCGGGGGTCGATCACGGCGTAGAGCAGGTCCACCACGAGGTTGGCGACGACGACGGCGGTGGCGGCGATCAGGACCACGCCGAGGATGATCGGCAGGTCGCGGTTGTTGATGGCCGTGACCGCCGCCTGGCCCAGGCCGGGCAGGTTGAACGCGCTCTCGGTGAGGATCGCGCTGCCGACCAGGGCGCCGAGGTCCATGCCGAGGATGGTGGCGATGGGGGTCATGGTCGAGCGCATGGCGTGTTTGCCGATCACCACGCGTTCGGTCAGTCCCTTGGCGCGGGCGGTGCGGATGTAGTCCTCGCCGAGGACTTCCATCATGGTGGCGCGGGTGAGCCGGGCGTACATCGCCGCGTAGAGGAACGCCAGGGCCACCCAGGGCAGGATCAGTCCGCCGAACCAGCCGGCCGGATCCTCCGCGAAGTCCACGTACTCGGACGAGGTCCAGCCGAGCTTGTACTTGAACAGCGCGAGCAGCAGCAGCGCGGTGAAGTAGATCGGCAGCGAGACGCCCGCCAGGGCGGTCATCATGGCACCGCGGTCGATCTTGGTGCCGCGCTTGAGCGCGGAGACCACACCGGCCGAGACGCCGAGCAGCAGCCAGATCACACAGGCCCCGCCGGCCAGCGAGAGGGTCGGGGGCAGCCGGTCCGTGAGGATCGGCCAGACGGCCTGCTCGGTGCGGAAGGAGTAGCCGAAGCAGGGGGCCGCGCAGTGGTCGGTGGTGCCGCCCCCGGTGTAGTCGCGGCCCGCGAAGATGCCGCTGATGAAGTGCCAGAACTGGACCAGGACCGGGTCGCTGAGCCCGAGCTTCTGCCGGATGCCCTCGATCGTCTCCGGGTCCGCCTGCTTGCCGACGTACATGGCGGCGGGGTCGGCCCCGGTGAGCTTGGGGATGGTGAAGAAGATGAAGAAGGTCACCAGCGTGACCACGAGCAGCATCACGATGACGGCGAACAGTCGCCTGACGATGTAAGCGAACACTGCGGTCGGCCCGGCGGCGGCCCGGTGGTGGAGTACCCACCGGGCCGCCGCGCTCGGCCCTCACCTGCCCTTCGGGCCTAGCGGCGGGAGTGCCGGAGGAGCGGTCGGACGATCATCTGTGGCCCTCGGGCGGTCACTTGACGACGCCCAGGGACGCGTAGTCGTACCGGCCGTTGAACGCGTCGGTCGTGTAGACGTTGGTCAGCCGGGAGCTGCGCCAGATGATGTTCTTCTCGAAGGTGAAGGGCAGGTACCAGGCGCCTTCCATGACCTTCTTGTTGGCCTCCTGGTAGATCTTCCCCGCCTTCTGCGGGTCGGTCTCCGCGATGGCCTGGTCCATCAGCTCGTTGACCTTGGGGTCGTTGAGCTCGGGGTAGTTCTGGTTGGCGGTGTCGAGGATGAACCGGCCGTCCACGATGGGCTGGAGGAAGCCCTGGCCACTGGGGAAGTCCGCGCCCCAGCCGAAGACGATGATGCCGTAGTTCTTGTTCTTGACGTTCTTGGGGGCGCCGACGACGCTCTGCGACTGCGCACCGTCGTACTGGTCGATCTGCGTCTCGATGCCGATCTTCTTCAGGGACGCCTGGAGCGACTCGGCCGTCGCGATCTCCTGCGGCTTGTTGTTCCGCACCGCGATGGTGGTCTTGAAGCCCTCCGGCTTGCCGCAGAGCTTCAGTTCCTCCTTGGCCTTGTTGATGTCGGCCGCGCCCTGCTTGAGGTTGTACGGGTCGTAGCTCCCGTCGTGGCCGGTGACGGCCGGCGGCAGCATGTTGACGCCGATGTCACCGCCCGCCTGGGGACCGCCGCGGGCGGTCTGGAGGGAGGTGTGGTCGGCACCGTAGATGACCGCCTTGCGGCAGTGCTCGTTGTCGAACGGCGCGACGGACTTGGGGAAGGCCGCGTACCGGATGAAGCCGGTCTGCGGGTTGTCCAGGTTGCCCTTGGCGGTCTGGAGCGCCTTCTGACGGCCGGCCGAGCCCATGCCGGTGGCGTTGAGGTCCACGTCGTAGTTGCCCGCGATCAGGTCGCTGTCCATCGCGTCGGCGTTGGTGGTGAACTTGATCGAGATCTTGTCCGGCAGGGCCTTGCGGACCTTGTCGGAGTCCTTGTTCCACTTGTCGTTGCGGACGAGGACCATGCTCTTGTTGGGGCTGTACGACTCGAACTTGTACGGCCCGCTGGAGTACGGCCGGAGGTTGTACTTCTCCGCGTTGTCCTTGTCCCGGGGCACCGGGGCCGCCGCGGGCAGCGCCAGCATCTGGAGGAAGTCACCGTTGGGCTTGGCCAGCTTGAAGGTGATGGTCTTCTCGTTCGGCGTCTCGATCGCCGACAGGCCCAGCTTGTCCTTGCTCTCGTCCTTGTAGGGACCCTTGTACTTCTTCTCCGGGTCCAGGACCTGCATCAGCCAGGTCGGGCCGCCGGAGATCTTGTCCTGGGCCCAGGTGCGCTCGATGCCGTACTTGATGTCCTGGGCGGTGATCGGCCTGCCGTCCTCCCAGGTGATCCCGTCCTTCAGGGTGAAGGTGTAGGTCTTCTTGTCGTCCGAGATCTTCCCCAGGTCGGTCGCCATGTCCGGCACCAGCTCGGCGCTCTCGTGGCCCGGCGCGGGTTTCGAGGTGACGAGCGTACGGGTGTAGTAGCGGGCGAAGTCCCAGGCGAACCCGTAGTACATGCGCTGCGGGTCCCAGGAGTCGGATTCCTGGGTGGCGATGAACTTGAGCTCACCGCCCTTCTTGTCGGACGGGGAGGCGACCTTCTCGACGCCCGCGTTGAAGCCGGGGCCCTTGCCGCCGCCCCCGCCACCGTTGTCCTTGCTGCTGCCTCCGCCGCCGCAGGCGGTGACGCCGACGAGGGCCGCGACCACCAGCGCCGCGCCGGCGACCGTTCCGCGCCTCGATGTTCTCTGCGTTGCCAAGATGTCGCGACCTCCGTGATTGTCGCGGACCGGGGAGCGGACCGCGATGAGGGGTGGTTCTACAGCTCGTACTCCTGGGGCCGGAAGTGACTGACGGTCGTCAAGCGCTCCCGGTGCTTGGGGTGTTGCGAGGTGCGCGCGGGGTCAGCGCGAACCCTTGGGATCGAGTGCGTCCCGGACGCCGTCGCCGAAGAGGTTGAACGCCAGGACGGTGACGAAGATGGCGAGACCCGGGATCACCATGAACATCGGGTCGCCCTCGTAGGTGTTGACGGCCTTGGAGAGCATCTGCCCCCACGAGGACGTCGGCGGCTTGACGCCGGCGCCGAGGAAGCTCAGCGCGGCCTCGGTGAGGACGTTGGTCGGGATCATCAGGGTGGCGTAGACGGTGATCGGCGCGACCAGGTTGGGCAGCAGCTCGCGGAAGAGGATGTACGTCCGGCCGGCGCCCAGGCTGCGCGCCGCCTCGACGTACTCGCGCTCCCGGAGCGAGAGCGTCTGCCCGCGCACGATGCGTCCCACGTAGGGCCAGCCGAAGAAGCCGATCACGGCGATCAGGACGGCCATCCGCACGCCCGAACCGGTCAGCCCCCAGAGCTCGTTGGGCACGACGGAGATCAGGGCGATGATGAACAGCAGCTGCGGGAAGGCCAGCAGGGCGTCCATCACCCGGCTCACCACGGTGTCCACCCAGCCGCCGAAGTAGCCGGCCACGATGCCCAGAACGGTACCGATCAGCACCGCCACCACGGCCGAGAGGAAAGCGACCAGCAGCGAGACCCGGGCGCCGTAGACCACCCGGCTGAAGACGTCCCGGCCGTTGACCGGCTCGACGCCGAACAGGAAGTCCCCGTTGATGCCGCCCCACGAGCCCTTCGGAGTACCGAAGAGCGGGTCGATCTGGTCCTCGTGGTACTCGTTCGGCGGGTGGCCCAGCAGGTCCACGATCAACGGAGCGAAGATCGCGACCAGCACGAGCAGCAGGACGACGATCCCGCCGCCCAGCGCCAGCTTGTCGCGCTTGAGCCGTGTCCAGGCGATCCGCCAGGGAGAACGGCCCTCGATCGTCTTGCCCGGAACCGGAATTTCCGCGTCGGCGACGACGGTCGCGGTCCCGGTCGCGCTCGTCTCGGGGAGTGGTGCCGTCATCGTTCGCAGGACCCCTCTCGGCCGGTGGTCCCGGCCCGTGCCGGCCGCCCGGCGGGCGGCTGGTCGACATCACTGAACACAGGTGGTGCTGAAGTGCGGGAAATACATGCAGAGCTGGCCGTACACCGGACCTGCGGGTCCTTGGAGCGGGAGTCTTCAACGCCGTCACGATCACCCGCCAGACCTGACCGGCAATGGATGCGCAACCGTGATGTGCGATGCAGGGTTCCGTTATACGGACACCGATGGTCTCTGAGCGAGAGACGGAAGGAGTAACTCCACTCCTTGGTAATGGTGTTGTTAATGGGATGTATGCGGCGCAAGAGCCCTCTGAGCCTTGACAGGCCTATGGCTCGACGATGAGGCTCACAGTACTTCTGAAAAGCCATCCACCCCTGCGAACAAGGGAGTTGACGTGACACGGAAGCTGATGCACAGGGCGGCCATGGCGGGAGCAGCGATCACTCTGGGTCTGACCGGTGCCCTCGCTGCCGGCACTTCGGCTGTGGCGGCGCCTTCCACGGTCAGTCGGGTAACACCCGACACCCACCGCTACATCGGCCTCTACGAGAACTACCGGCAGTGTCAGGGCGGCGGCGAGTACTTCATGCGCCACGGAGCGACCTACTACAAGTGCTACGAGGTGTCGGCCGGCTACGAGCTCCACATCTGGGAGTGACCGAGAGGCACACCGCCACTGCCTGACCCGGCCGGTCCGTCGTCACGACGGGCCGGCCGCGGCGCGTTCGGCCGCAGGCGACGGGACGCCGCGGCTCCGCTCAGTCCACGAACGACCCCTAACGCGGGTACCCGTACCCCGCCGCCGGCGCCGGTGCCCCGTTCGGCGCCTCGTGCCCGTAGAACGGCCGCGCGTGCGCGCGCATCCACATCGCGACGGGATCGAAACCGTCCGACATCGCGACGGTGGACACCGGCAGCCCCTCCGGCACCACGCTCACCACCTGCTGCATCATCGACCGGACGGACTCCACGGCGGGCGGTGAGGTGTCGTGCAGGTCCAGGCCGATCGCCAGGTAGGCGGCGCCGATCGCCGGCTGCACCCAGGCGCGGCGCAGCGCCCGGACGGCGGGGGTGCGCCGGGCGTGCTGGGCGAGGAGGGCGTAGAACTGCGGGATCTCCACGGCCGGTTCGGTGATCACGAGCGGCCCGGCGGGCAGCCGGTCCAGGCCGCCGGCGATACGGCGCAGGTCGAGCCAGGGGATGCCGACGCCGCCGCCGGGGGCGTGGGGGTTGAGCCAGAGGCCCCAGCGACCCGGGTAGAGGGACGTCGCGAGGGAGCGGCCGGGGACGACCTCGTGGGCCCGGTTCCAGCCGCTGGCGGCGAGCTCGCGCTCGGAGGTCACGCAGGGCGCGTAGCCGAGGCCGTCGACCTCCATGTTCCCGTACTGGGCGTCGGGCGAGCCGGGCCGCCCGTGCCAGAGCAGCATCCACAGCCGGTCCTCGGCGACGGCGCGCAGCAGCGCCTCGTAGACGTCGTACCGCCCGGGCGCCACTTGGCGCAGCACCTGCTCCACGCCACTCTCCGCGCCCGCGCTCACCTGATCCCGCCCCTTCTCCCGGCCGACGCCGGCATCGCGTCCGCCCACTGCCTCATGGCGCGGTCGCGCCTCCCGTAGGTTCGTCCAACCAGCTTACGAGGCCGGGGCGGCGTGCAGGGGAGCAGTCACCGGTCACGGTCGTAGAACGGTCCGACCCGGTCGCGCATCCAGTCGGCCACGGGGTCCCGGGCGACGTCGAGGAAGACCGTGCGCACCGGCCAGGGGACGGGGACGGAGCCGAGGGCGCGTCCCAGGGCGTCCAGGGCGGCGGTGCGGCTGGCGTCGTCGGGGAGGTCGAGCTCGACGCCGACGAACAGCTCCGGGGCGCCGCCCTCGACGCTGGCGAGCGCGCGGCGGGCGGTGCGCACCGGGCGGGCGGCGGCGAACTCCAGTCCGGCGGCGGCGAGGAAGGCGGTGGGCTCGTCCTGCCAGTCCGGTTCATAGAGGCGGACCCGGCCGCCGGTGGGCTCGCCCTCCAGGCGCAGGTGCCCGGCCCGGCAGAGCTCGGCGACGGCGGCCGGGGGCAGCGGCGCGCCGATCCTCCCGTCAGGGTTGACGACGATGCCGACCTGCGGGGGCAGGCCGCGGGCGAACTCCACGGCGGGGGCGACCGCGTAGGGCATGCGGTCGCCGACGACGCGCAGGAACTCCTCCTCGGAACTGAAGACCGGCACGAAGGCGGCGCCGCCGAGTTCCACGGTGGGCAGGTCGAGGTCGGGGCTGTCGGGGCCGCCGCCGTTGGGCAGCGGGATCCACACCGGGCTGCGGCCGAGCACCTCGACGACGCGCTCGCCCGTTCCGGGGACGCCCGCGCAGGCGGCGAGGGTCTCCTCCAGTTCGTTGGCGGGCCAGCCGGGCGCCTCGCCCCGGTCCCGCTCCGTGCCGTACAGCCCGGGGCCGTTCATCCGTTCTCACCACCGTGTCGTCGCCGTCGCACCGCACCTTAACGGCCGGCTCCCCGTCAGGTCGTGGGAGGGGCCGGGGTCGGACGGGCGGTGGCCTGCGCGGGAACGGAGGAGGAGGGAGAGGGATGCGGGGCGGGGGCGCCGGCCCCGGCCCGGCGGGGGAAGGCGACGGTCCGCAGCGCGGCGGCCGCCGGGCGGTCGAGGAGCACCACGGAGGCCGCGCCGGCTGGTGGCCGGCCGGAGGCCGCGGCCGTGACCAGCCGTTCCATGGCCCGGCGGTGGCGCTCGAAGGCGGCCCGGGGGACGGCCCGGCCCCTGGCCCGCTGGCCGGCCAGCGCCGTCTCGGGGGTGACGGCGAGCAGCAGGACGTGCAGGGCCGTGCCCCGGCGCCGTGCCTCGCGGGCGAGCCCGCGGCGGACCCAGTCCCGCTGCCCGCAGTCGTGCACGACGAGGCTCGCGCCGGAGCGCAGGGCGCGCCACAGGCGGGCGTAGTGCACGAGGCGCGCGAGGGGGCGGTAGGCGCCGTACGGCAGCCGGACGGGCAGTCTGCGCTCCAGGCGGGCCCGGGAGTCCTGCGAGTCCACGCACCGGACGGGCTCGCCGCGCCCGTCGAGAGCGGTCACCGTCCGCCGGATCAGGGTGGACTTCCCGCTGCCGGGCAGTCCGGAGACCACCAGCAGGTCCCCGGCCGCGTACCGCAGCTCCGCCGTGGACTCCGCCGTGGGCCGTGCCGCACGGCGCAGGTCCCGGACCCGTGGCAGGGCCTCCTCCGTGCCCGGAGCGGCGCCTGCCGCCTCCGTATGGCCACCCGTTCCCAATGTTCCCCCGTCCCTTTCCCCGGTCTCCCCGGTGTTCGCGGTGTTCCCGCTGCTCACGGTGTTCCCGCTGCTCACGGTCTTCGATCTTCCCGGGCTTCTCCGGATTCTCTTGCTTCTCAGAAGCCTCTGGTTGCTCTGACGCCTCTGACTTCCCCATGGCTACCCCGGGCATTCCCGGGATTCCTTGCCCGGCCACCCGTGCCCTCGGTCTACCCGACCCGGATACGGAGCAAGTAAGCGAAAAGTAATGCAATGCGATGGGCTCCGAACGGTCCATCGCACGTCCGTACGTGCAATGATGTGCGCGCCAACGCACGACCAACTGCATACCGGCCGCTCGAATCCGCGCGGGAGAGTCCCGGCATGCCGCATGCCGGGCGCCGAAGGAGCAAGTTCCTCCCTTGAATCTCTCAGGCCCCGTACCGCGCAGGGTGAGGCAGATCTGAAAAGCGGACCGCGGCGCGGTCCCACCCAAGGTGCAAGCCGCGTGCCCTCTGCGGGGGCTCCCGGTGAACCTCTCAGGTTCCGATGACAGATGGGGAGGCCGTTCCTCGACGTCCCCGCGACTGCTGCCCGGGAGCCTTGATCATGCCCTCAGAGACCGCCGCCCCCCGTCGTACCGCGCTCGACGCGGTCCACCGCGCCCTGGGCGCGACGATGACCGACTTCGCCGGCTGGGACATGCCCCTCCGCTACGGCAGCGAGCGGGACGAGCACGTGGCCGTCCGCACCCGAGCCGGTCTGTTCGACCTCTCGCACATGGGCGAGATCACCCTTACGGGTCCGCAGGCAGGCCAGGCCCTGGACCACGCCCTGGTGGGCAACCTCTCCGCGCTGAAGCCCGGCCGCGCCCGGTACACGATGATCTGCGACGAGCGCGGCGGCATCCTGGACGACCTGATCGTCTACCGGCTGGACGAGGAGGAAGGCCGCCAGAAATACCTCGTCGTCGCCAACGCCTCCAACGCCCAGGTGGTGCTGGACGCGCTCACCGAGCGGGCCGCGGGCTTCGACACGGCCGTCCGGGACGACCGCGAGAACTACGCCCTGCTCGCCGTCCAGGGCCCCGCCTCCCCCGCCATCCTGAAGTCCGTCACCGACGCGGACCTGGACGGCCTGAAGTACTACGCCGGACTGCCCGGCACGGTCGCCGGCGTGGACGCGCTCATCGCCCGCACCGGCTACACCGGCGAGGACGGCTTCGAGCTGTTCGTCGCCCCCGCCGACGCGGAGAAGCTGTGGCAGGCGCTCACCGAGGCGGGCGCGGACGCCGGCCTGGTGCCCTGCGGCCTCTCCTGCCGCGACACGCTCCGCCTGGAGGCGGGCATGCCGCTCTACGGGCATGAGCTGACCACCGCGACCACGCCCTTCGACGCCGGGCTCGGCCGCGTCGTCAAGTTCGACAAGCCCGGCGACTTCGTGGGGCGCGCGGCGCTGGAGGCCGCCGCCGAGCGCGCCGCGGGCACTCCCCCGCGCAAGCTCGTGGGGCTCGTCGCCACCGGCCGCCGGGTGCCGCGCGCCGGGTACCCGGTGGTGGAGGCCGCCTCCGGCACGGTGATCGGCGAGGTCACCTCGGGCGCCCCCTCCCCCACGCTCGGCAAGCCGATCGCCATCGCCTACGTGGACGCGGCGCACGCCGCGCCCGGGACGGCCGGGGTCGCCGTGGACATCCGGGGCAGCCACGAGGAGTACGAGGTCGTGGCACTGCCGTTCTACCAGCGCGAGCGCTGATCCACTTCCCGTTCGGCTGCCCCTTTCTGCGTCTTTCCGTCTCACCTGTCAAGACCCGTTGCACAAGCACTGACCCGCGTACAGGAGAATCGACCCATGAGCAACCCCCAGCACCTGCGCTACACCAAGGAGCACGAGTGGCTGTCGGCCACCGACGAGAACGGTGTGGCGACGGTGGGTATCACCGAGTTCGCGGCCAACGCGCTCGGGGACGTCGTCTACGCCGACCTCCCGGCCGCCGGCGCCACCATCACCGCGGGCGAGACCTGTGGTGAGCTGGAGTCGACCAAGTCGGTCAGCGACCTCTACGCCCCCGTCACGGGCGAGGTCGTCGAGGCCAACCAGGACGTCGTGGACGACCCCTCGCTGGTGAACTCCGCCCCCTTCGAGGGCGGCTGGCTGTTCAAGGTGAAGATCACGGACGAGCCGGCGGAGCTGCTGACCGCCGACGCGTACACGGACTTCGCCGGCTGACCTCGCCCCTCGCCTCCACCCGGCCCCTCCCGCCCAGGAAGAACTCATGTCGCTTCTGAACAGCTCCCTCCATGAGCTCGACCCCGACGTCGCCGCCGCTGTCGACGCCGAACTCCACCGTCAGCAGTCCACGCTCGAAATGATCGCCTCGGAGAACTTCGCTCCGGTCGCGGTCATGGAGGCCCAGGGCTCGGTCCTCACCAACAAGTACGCCGAGGGCTACCCGGGCCGCCGCTACTACGGCGGCTGCGAGCACGTCGATGTCGTCGAGCAGATCGCCATCGACCGGATCAAGGCGCTCTTCGGCGCCGAGGCCGCCAACGTGCAGCCGCACTCGGGCGCCCAGGCCAACGCCGCTGCGATGTTCGCGCTGCTCAAGCCGGGCGACACCATCCTGGGTCTGAACCTCGCCCACGGCGGGCACCTGACCCACGGAATGAAGATCAACTTCTCGGGCAAGCTCTACAACGTGGTCGCCTACCACGTCGACGAGCAGACCAACGTGGTCGACATGGAGGAGGTCGAGCGCCTCGCCAAGGAGCACCACCCCAAGCTGATCATCGCCGGCTGGTCCGCCTACCCGCGCCAGCTGGACTTCGCGGCGTTCCGCCGGATCGCCGACGAGGTCGGCGCGTACCTGATGGTCGACATGGCCCACTTCGCGGGCCTGGTCGCCGCCGGGCTGCACCCCTCCCCGGTGCCGCACGCGCATGTGGTTACCACCACCACCCACAAGACCCTGGGCGGTCCGCGCGGTGGTGTGATCCTCTCCACCGCCGAGCTCGCCAAGAAGATCAACTCCGCGGTCTTCCCCGGTCAGCAGGGCGGCCCGCTGGAGCATGTGATCGCGGCCAAGGCGGTCTCCTTCAAGGTCGCGGCGAGCGAGGAGTTCAAGGAGCGCCAGCAGCGCACCCTGGACGGCGCCAGAATCCTGGCCGAGCGCCTGGTCCAGGACGACGTCAAGGAGCACGGCGTCTCCGTCCTGTCCGGCGGCACGGACGTACACCTGGTCCTGGTGGACCTGCGCAACTCCGAGCTGGACGGCCAGCAGGCCGAGGACCGCCTCCACGAGGTCGGCATCACGGTCAACCGCAACGCCATCCCGAACGACCCGCGTCCCCCGATGGTCACCTCGGGCCTGCGGATCGGCACCCCGGCGCTGGCCACCCGCGGCTTCACCGCCGAGGACTTCCGCGAGGTCGCCGACGTCATCGCCGAGGCCCTCAAGCCCGCCTACGACGCCGTCGCCCTGCGTGCCCGCGTCACGGCCCTGGCCGACAAGCACCCGCTGTACCCCGGCCTGAAGTAGGACCGACGCATCGGATTTACCGGTACGCACGGGGCATCGCGCACACTGGTGGGTGAGCGCGGTGCCCCGCACCGTGTGCCAACCCTTGTACCACCCCTCGTACCACCCCCCGACCCAAGGAGCTGCCACCGTGGCCATCTCCGTATTCGATCTCTTCTCGATCGGCATAGGCCCGTCCAGCTCCCACACGGTCGGCCCGATGCGCGCCGCCCGGATGTTCGTGGGCCGCCTGAAGAAGGACGGCCTGCTGGCCCAGACCACCTCGGTCCGCGCGGAGCTCTTCGGCTCCCTCGGTGCCACCGGTCATGGACACGGCACCCCCAAGGCCGTCCTCCTCGGCCTGGAGGGCCACTCCCCGCGCACCGTGGACGTCGAGATCGCCGACGACGAGGTGGAGCGCATCCGCACCACCAAGCGCCTGCGCCTCCTGAGCACCGAGATCGGCACCGCTCACGAGATCGACTTCGACGAGCCCAGCCAGCTGATCCTGCACCGCCGCCGCTCGCTGCCGTACCACGCCAACGGCATGACGCTCTTCGCCTACGACGAGAGCGGCGCGCCCCTGCTGGAGAAGACCTACTACTCGGTCGGCGGCGGCTTCGTGGTGGACGAGGACGCCGTCGGCGCGGACCGCATCGTCCTCGACGACACCGTCCTGAAGTACCCCTTCCGGACCGGTGACGAGCTGCTGCGGATGTCCCGCGAGTCCGGCCTGTCGATCTCCGCGATGATGATGGAGAACGAGAAGGCCTGGCGCACCGAGGAGGAGATCCGGGCCGGGCTGCTGGAGATCTGGCGCGTCATGCAGGCCTGCGTCGCCCGCGGCATGTCCCGCGAGGGCATCCTGCCCGGCGGCCTCAAGGTCCGCCGCCGCGCCGCAGGCACCGCCCGGCAGCTCCGCGCCGAGGGCGACCCGCAGGCCCGCGCCATGGAGTGGATCACCGTCTACGCCATGGCGGTCAACGAGGAGAACGCCGCCGGCGGCCGCGTCGTCACCGCCCCCACCAACGGCGCCGCCGGCATCATCCCGGCCGTCCTGCACTACTTCATGGACTTCGTCCCCGGCGCGGACGAGGACGGCATCGTCCGCTTCCTCCTCGCCGCCGGCGCCATCGGCATGCTCTTCAAGGAGAACGCCTCCATCTCCGGCGCCGAGGTCGGCTGCCAGGGCGAGGTCGGCTCCGCCTGCTCCATGGCCTCCGGCGGCCTCGCCGAGGTCCTCGGCGGCTCCCCCGAGCAGGTCGAGAACGCCGCCGAGATCGGCATGGAACACAACCTCGGCCTCACCTGCGACCCGGTCGGCGGCCTCGTCCAGATCCCCTGCATCGAGCGCAACGGCATGGCCGCCGCCAAGGCCGTCACCGCCGCCCGTATGGCCCTGCGCGGCGACGGACGGCACCACGTCTCCCTCGACAAGGTCATCAAGACCATGAAGGAGACCGGCGCCGACATGAAGGTCAAGTACAAGGAGACGGCGCGGGGCGGGCTCGCGGTCAACGTCATCGAGTGCTGAACCGGCGGGCCCGGGGCCGCCGCCGGTGACGACCACCGGCGCGCGGGCCGGGCCGCGTGGCGCCCCCGCCGCCGTCGGGCCCGGCCCGACGGCCCGGGCGGCCGCCCATTTGTCTCCCGGTGCGGACTCCTTCCCGGAATCGGCTGCGGACCGCGATCCGGGAGGGGTAGCGTCGCCCCACCGAGCCAGGAAGGGGTGGGCGCCGATGTCGACGATGGCGGCCGAATCCCGCCCGGGAACCGGGATCCGGCAGATCACGGCGGTCATGACACGACCGGCCCCCGGGCGCCGCGGCGATCACGGCCCGACGCGGCCGATCCCTTCCGGCTCTTGCCCGTTATGGACGCGGACCGGCTGGGCCTGACGGCGACGAGCGTCGACTCCTCCCCCACCGGCGACGTCCGGAGCGCGAGACGACCGGAGCGCGAGCAGCACGTGGTCGACCCTCACTCACGGACCCACGGCAAACCGCCTTTCTCACATCACCGCTCCAATTCGAGAGGATTGTCATGAACAGGCTCGGCTATGCAATGGGACAGCGCGCGATCCGGGCACGAGGTGAGGTCGAGACCACCTCATTCTCGCTCCTGGACAGGGAGTGGATTCAGTTCGGTGACGTATTCGCCGGGGAGTCCAAGCTCGCGTCCACCCTCTTCACTTCCTGGCTGCCCCTCACTGCGGGAACCAGCTTCCTGGAGATGGGATGCGGCAGCGGCGTCACCGCCGTCATGGCCGCTCTGCACGGTTGCGCACCCGTGACCGCCGTCGACATCAATCCGTCCGCCGTGGACAACGTACGGGCCAACGCCGAGCGACACGGCGTCGGGGACAAGGTGCGCGCGTTGAGGAGTGACCTGTTCAAATCCCTGGACGCCCACGACAAGTTCGACATCATCTACTGGAACTCGCCGTTCGTCGAGAGCCCCGCCGACAACACCTCCCCGTCGTATGCCGAGGCAGCGGTCTTCGACCCGGGCTACACCGCACACCGCGAGTTTCTCCGGACAGCGCCCGACCACCTGACCGACTCGGGAACGGTCTACCTCGGGTACAGCAGGATCGCGGGAAACATCGGCCTGCTGGAACAGTTCGCCGAGTCCGCCGGCCTGACGTGCGAGGTGTACCAGGAGAACGTGTTCGACATACCGCACGAGCGGCTCGGCACCGATCCCGTGTTCGCCGAGCATGCCGATGAGGCGGGACACTTGCGGTGCGACTGCACACTGCTGGCATTCCGGCGCCGCTGACGCCATGTTGTCGACCTGCCTGGGCCGCGTCCTCGCCACACCGGCCTCGGCTCGCGTCGGGAGTGCCTGCGCCAGGGCGCGAGTCAACAATGTCGGGACATCAATGGCCCTTGAATGCATGCGATGCCCATGAACGCTGTGATCATGCGGACATGCGAAGAAAAATCTTGATCGGAACCGTTCTCCTCACCTTTGGCCTGTCAGCCTGCTCCTCCGGGGGAGGGAACAAAGCTCCGGACGATCCCGTCCCGGCGCACCCCCCGCAAGCCGCCCACAAGTCGGCGCCGGACGCCCAGGGGAACACGGACGATCCACTTGCACTGGGGAAGCCGGTACAGACCGACGGCTCCCCGTCACGGGTCCCGGGCGGTGGGCCACTGGAACTGACCCCCACCGACGTCGTGTACGCCAAGGGCGGCACCGGCCCGTACACCAAGGCCAGGAACGGCCTGTTCGCCGTCATCTCGGTGAAGGAGAAGGCGACCAGGGCGGCTCCTGCCGCTCAGGCGGTGTCCCTGGACGGAGGAGGCTGGAAGTGGGTGGCCCCGGACGGCCGAGCCACCGACAGCGGTTCCGGGAACGGAGCCGCCATCGTCCAGGGCGGCGGCCACGGCAACATCGTGCAGCCCGGCACCTACGACCTCACGCAGGTCGCCTTCGACATCCCGGAGGCGGCCCGCGGGGGAACGCTCATGTTCCTGGACGCCCGGGGTCATATCTTCCGCTGGAAGGTGCCGGCGAAGGACAGCGGCCCCGGTGCCGCCGAGTTGGCGCGGAAGGTGCGCGACGACCTGACATAGTGCTGCCCTTCGTGACGATCTCCGGGGGTGAAAACGCTGCCGAAGACCGCGTCTCTCCGATCACCTGCTTCGTTCGCGGCGTGGACGCGTGACGATTGCCGACAACGGCTTGCTGCCATACGTAACTGGTCAGGGAATTGCGTCGAATGCCGAGTGGATCTCTGAGGCCGAGCGGATCTCTGAAAAGGTGCGGGGCACCACTGCGTATGACGCGAAAGGGAATGCCTGTGCCCCGTGCCGTTACGTTGGTCCGCTCCCCTTCCCTCTCCGGCGTCGCCGAGTACGCCTACGCGGCCACGGCACCGGCCGAGGCCCGGCTGATCTTTCTTGCCGGGGCCTGTCCGCTCAACCAGGACGGCTCGACCGCGGCGGTCGGGGACTTCTCCGGGCAGGTGGCCAAGGCCGTGGACTCGGCTACGGGTTCGGTGTGGGTGCGTGTAGGGCGGATCAGGTTGAGTGGGGCGGCATGGTGCTCGCCCGGCTGACTGTTTCGTCTCGGGCCCTGCGGGCCCAAAGCGGCTGACTACGCGGAGAGGAGGCCCGGGCCGGTACCTCGCCTGCGGCTCCTGGGGGTGGAGGCGCGGGCGGGAGCGGTGGCAGTGGGTGCCCGCCCCTCCCCGGCGTGAGCGAGCAGGAACTGGTGGATCGGGGCGCTTCTTGTGGCGTGTCGGGCCGAAAAACCGCCCGGATCTACCACAACCGCCCCGGCCCACGCCCAGGCAGACGCCTGCGGGACACAACTGCTGCCTGTGGGACGTGCGAGGAGCCAGAGACGCGGCCAACTCCCCGACACCGGCTGCTCCGGGCCTTCCGCCCTCAACTCCCGCGGTCGAGGAACCCGGCCCGGGCCCCTTCCCGCGCGCAGCCCGCCGCCTTGGGCCCGCAGGGCCCGAGACGAAACGGACAGCCGGACAGGCACAATGCCGCCCCACCGAAGCAGCGCCGTACCGCCCACCGGCTGCACACCGCCATCCCACCCCACCCCGCCCAGAACTCCCGCCTCCCTAGGCAGAAGTTGAGGCCAGAGGCTGCTCCCTGCACGAGTGGCGCCGCCTGGGCGGCCCGGCGCTGTCGGCTGTCTCGCGCGGAAGGCTCGACTGCGGCTATCAGGCCGGGAGCGGCAGCGCTCGCGCCCTCGGCGCTGTGGGAGGACGTGCGGGTCGCCCGCCCGGCTAGCTGGCTGGTGCGCGACCGACAGCGGCGGAAGGCGCCCGAGGCCCTGACGGCGGCCGGCGCGCAGGCTCGCCCGCGCGGAGCCGAGTTGCAGCCGTACCCGTTCCGCGTTCCGCCCGGTGGCCGATGGCGGCGTGAAGCGGTGCGGCCCACCCAAGGCCGGCTAGTACTACAGCCGGTGGTTTCACGGTGAGAGCAGCAAGTAGGCGACCTCTCGGACGAGTCGACCGGTACGCCCTTGACCTCAAGTCCAGTTGAGTTTCTACGGTCGATCCCGTCGAACCGGCTCAGACAACGAACAGGGGTTTCGGCCATGGAGTACTCGCACAGCGACACAGACCTGATCAAACAGCCCATCGGCTACTGGAGTTGGGCGGCCAACAAGGCCGTCATCGCCCGCACCCGGGCCGCCCTCGCCGGGATCGGCACTACCCAACCGCAGTGGTGGGCCCTCGCACAGGTCGCAGGCGCCGACACCGTCAAGACCCGTGACGAAGTGTCCCGCCTCCTTCGGAACTATCTCGACACCGGCCCGGAAACCATGGAGTCAGAGATCGACACGATCATCGCCCAGGGCTGGATCAAAGAGGATGCCGAGGGACGTCTGGGCATCACGGCTGAGGGCAGGGCGTTCTACGACAAGGCCGCAGCCCTTCAGGACGAGCTCTGGGCGGAACGGCACGCGGGTATCTCCGACGAGGAGTACCTGACCGCCCTCAAGGTGTTGCAGCGGTTCATCCACAACACGGGTGGGCGAGCTTGGCACCACTAGTGTTACGGCCGGTGGTTTTACGGTGAGTGAGCGCGGGCCGTTCGCGTGCGGTAGTGGCTGGCGCGGGCTCGGATCTGATGGCGGGTGCGCCAGCGGTGCCAGTGCATGACGGGCCAGCTCCGGCTTGGTCGCCACCTCGGTGGCCCGCTCGGGCGGGATGCCCTGCTCGGCGCAGCGATGCTCGTGCTCGGCGGTGGTACCGGCCCAGGCGCGGCCGAGGTAGAGTTCGCGGTCGATGAGTGTGCGGCCACGGCTGGAGCCGTAGGACAGATGCACACTGACCTGCGCGTTCTCGATCCGGCCCGCCGTGCCGATGTACTGCCGCTGCACCCCGGCGGTCTTGGTGCCCTTCTTGATGTCGCCGGTCTCGTCCGCGATCAGCACCGCATCGTCGGCCACCAGGGCCGCGACCGCGTAGGCGCGGACCCGGTCGCGAAGCTCGTCGGCGTCCCAGGCCGCCTTGGCGAGAAAGCCCTGCAGCCGGTCGGGATTGGGGTGCCCGGCGAACTCGGCGAGCTGCCACAGGTTCTTGCGCGGCACCTCGCTGAGCAGCCCGCGCACCATCGCCCGCAGGTTCTCCCGCGAGGCTGGACGCGCGAACACATCGTCCACAGATGCACACAGCGCTTCCAACTCGCCATCCAGCGACCGGATCTCAAACTCGTTCAGCTCGCCAGTCTGCACCACGCCCAGCGTCAGCATCAGTCCCACGAATGGAGCAACGAGGCACCCGCCGTCACGTCACGTGAACAACCGGCTGTAGTACTAGAGCTCGGGCAACCGATCGCCCGAGGCAGGAGGCCGCCCCTCCGCCAACCGGAAGAGGTAGATCCGCAGATCGGCCGCCAACTCCCCGTCGAGGTAGGCCTTGAAGTCGCGCACGGCCGCTGCCACCCCCTGCCCCGCCGCGACGTCGCTCTCCTCCCACTGGCTCCTGTGGTCCGACAGGTACTGAGCGACCCGGCCGCGATCGCGCCACCACTCCCGGACGGTCTCCGGCGTCCACCGCGAGTCGCCGTCACAGCCGTACCCGAGGAACGGGTCGTCCCCCGCGGCCTCCACGAGCGCGGCGGTCTCGGCGGGCGTGCGGGGCTGACGGTAGACGTACTCGCTGAGGTGCCGGCCTCCGTAGAGGACGTGCCGGGGCGCGTGGAGGCGCCCCGTCCAGCATGTGTCGGTCTCACCGCCGTAGAAGGGGCCGGGGACGTTGAGCCACAGCCGGTCTTCCCAGCGGCCTCGGAAGACGTCGCGGTCCTCGCCGTCGAGAACGGTCAAGGGGTCGAAGTAGAGCGTCACCCGGCGAGCGTATGCGACCGGCCCGAAAGCGGGTGCCGCCCGTCATCGCCCCGGGTCGGGGTGGGGGGCCAGACCGAGCGCCTGCCGGTCGGCCGAGGTGGCCAGAGTGATCCGGCTCGCCGGGCACAGCCAGCGCCCGGAGCCATCAGGCGCTCCGAGCCGAACGGTGTCTCCGTAATCCTGTGTGACCACCCCGACCCGGCCCGACCGCAGATCCTTGACCAGGCGCCCGAGGGGAACGCCGGCTCTGGGTGCCCCGGTTCTCACCTGCTGCGTCACGTGTCGTCCCGCTCCGGCCCCGGTTGCGCGGTGTCCGACGGTCCTGTCAGGGTCCTGGCGTACACGAAGCCGCCGCTCTCCTCGACCGACCGGGCAACTTCACGGTATTCCTCGGCACTTGTCGCGATCATCGATCGCCAAGCGGTGAGGACAACCCCTGCCGCTCCGCTCCGGATATAGCGAAGGGCGCTCGACAGGCCGATGCGTTCTCTCGGGGTCATGTGACCCTCGTCCGCCTCGATCACCGCGACCACACTCCATCCGAACGCGTAGGCGGCCCCCTGGCAGTCCTCGCGCGCTCGCGCGGTGACGGAATCAATGCCACCGGACAGGTAGATGACGCATCGGAACCGCTCGACCCCGGAGGTGAGACCAGAGGCGGCGTCCGTCAACTGGCGTCGGCGCCTGCGATCACCATCGGCCCTCCGGACGTCGGGCGCGGGCCCGGACTCGGTCTTCTGATTGCTGACCATGCACGCATCGTGCCGGTATGGACACCTGGGGTGAAGCGACGGGGCGTCCTACCTCCTCAGACCGCCGGCAGCGGCTCGTACGCTCCGTACGGGTCAGCTGATCAAGGGGACGCCGATCACCCGGCTGATGTTCCGAACCCTCGCCGCCGACACCTTGGCCAGGCGACGGCCGATCACCCCCGGAAGCGCCTGGTGCCTCACCCACTCCGGAGCATCGAGCCCCACTTCGATCAGCGTGTCCGCGGCCTGGTCGTAGAGACCGGCGGAACACTGCGCCTGGGCCACATCGAGCTTGTAGCGGTTCCTCGCCACCTTCGACATGGAGCAGGGAAGCTTGTTCATGCCCGGCTCACCGGCCAGTTTCAGGGCCCGGCCGTGGTTGCCGAGGGCGACGTGAATGCCGACGGCCTCAGCCTTCGCCGCCGTCGGGCCGAAGTTCGTGCCGTACAGGTCGACGTCCCTGCCGAGCCGGGCAGCCGCGGCATGGGCCTGGGAGATGTAGTCGTCCGCTGCGCTCTCGTCCTCACGCCGTGACGCCGCGACTGCTGCGGAGATCATGAGGCGGCCGTAGGCAACCAGTTGCGGACGCGAGGGCCGGCTGAAACGGGGTTCGACGGCCAGGGCGGCGCGCTCGGCCACGGAGACCGCTCGCGGCAGCTTGGCGCTCCTGAGATAGATCCAGGACAGGGTGGATTCGAGCAGGGCCGGCATCACGGGATCACCGGTCTCCACGGCGCGCAGTTTGGCGGAGGTCAGCGCGCTCAGCGCCAGGTCACGCTGCCCGAACCCGTTCGCACAGGACGCGGCGACCCTGTAGGTGCTCGCCAGGACGAGGCCCAGTCGCTCGCGCTCGACTCCTCCCGCACTCACATACCGCGCCTGGCCTTCCATGAGGACCCGGGAGGCGAAGCCGCTCAAAGCGACGGTGTCCCCGGCCCAGAAGGCGGCCCACGCGAGATCACGCGCCTTGCCCAGCTCATCGACGCTGCTCGGGTCCTCGACCCCCTCCCATTCGCCGAGCGCGCTTTCGTGCACAGCGTCGGAAAGGCGGCGCAGTGCGGCCCGGTCCTCGCGGTTCATGCCCTGTCGGGGAGCCTGCTGGCCCAGGATCACCGAGACGTCCGTCCGGAGCGCGGCGGCGAACTTCAGCAGTGAGCCGACGGACAGGTCCCCCTTGTCCTGTTCCGCCTTCTGCACCAGAGCGAGAGACACTCCGGCCGCATCCGCCAAGCCCTGCTGTGTCATGTCGGAACCGCGCAAGTGCTTGATGCGCCTTCCGGTCGTCAGATCAGCCCAACCGCTCACGGTCACCTCAAGAGGTCCTGGGTTCCGGTGACTTAGACTCCGATGGTACGGGGTGGTCGCCGAGGGCCGTTCCGTCAGCCTGTACCAGGTCCTTGTGAGCCCCGACCGACTCCACCTCGTTCCCCGGGAGCGTGAGTGTCGTGCAATCGTCAGGCGGTGACGCGGATCTGCCCAGGCCGTACCGGCCGGTGCCCTCGCGACGCGGCGTCCTCGGAGCCGGCCTGTTCTCCGTCGCGCTGACTGTTCCGCACTGGCAGGACGTGGTCGGGCGCATGGAAGCGGTTCAGCGCGGAAGGGCGCACCGCTACGGCATGGCGGATGTCGACATGGTGTCCGCCATGACCGAACGGATATCGGAGCTGGACGACCGGTTCGGCGGGCGGCATGCGCGTCCGATGGCGGCCACGTTCCTCGTCAACACCGTTGCCCCCTACCTCCGCGCGGACGCGCCCACGCCCGTGCGCCGGGCGATGATGTCCGCCGCTGCGGACCTCTGTTACCTCACCGGCTACATGGCGGTGGACGAGGGCTTCCACGGCCTGGCCCAGCGCTACTACGTGAAGGCCCTGGAGCTGGCCGGGGCGGCGGGTGACCATCTCACCTACTGCACGACGTTGCGGGGCATGAGCGTCCAGGCGGTGGACCTCGGGCACGGTCGTGAAGCCCTGCGCCTGGCCGACGCCGCCGCGGCCGCGTCGCCGCAGGCCGGGCCGCGGATGCGCGCGTTCCTGGCGGGGCAGCAGGCCCATGCGGCGGCCCGGACCGGGGAGCGGGCGAATGCGCTGATGTACATCCGGGAGGCGGAGGCGGCGATGGAGAAGGCCGAGTCCCGGGCCAGGGCGTTCGGTTCGTACGATCCCTCGTCCCTGCTGTACCACGTGAGCCAGGTCCGCTACGAGTTGCGGGACGTCGCCGGATCGGTCGGCGTGCTGAAGGAGTCGGACCGCGTCCGGCAGAGGGTGTACCGGCGGGCACGGGTCCGGCATCGGTGCACGCTGGCCGAGCGGCAGTTGGACATCGGTCACTTGGAGGAGGCCTGCCGGACGTGGCACCTCGCCCTCGACGACTACCCCGACGTCCACTCCGGCCGGGCGGACACCCGCGTTCGCGTCATGAGCGCCCGCATCCGCCCGCATCTGAGGAACGCGGCGGCGAAGGAACTCCACGAGCGGGCCCGCGGGCTCGCCCCCGCGCTCACCGGAACGTGAGCGCCTCGAATTCGTGACCACGACGATGAAAGGAATTCGCTTGTCGGAGAACGAAGGCGCCCGGCTGTTCCGTGAGACGTGGATCGCCGGAGTGCGCGCGCACTATCCCGGGGAGCCCAAGGCCGGTTATGTCACCCCGTGGGAGGAAACACCGGACTGGGAGCGGGCAGCAGCGGGAGCCGTGTACGAGCAGGTACGCCAGTTCCTCTCGGTCAGCGACGGGCATGCCGCGCGGCTGACGCGCGAGCAGAAGGGCCGGTTCGTGGCCATTTGCTGGACGGCGCAGATGTACAAGCACTTCGCGGAGCCCAAGCCGGGTTATGTAGCGGACTGGCCGGAGCTGCCCGCATGGCAGCGCGAGACGGACGCCGACATCTTCGAGGCGATCGAGAAGTCTGTCGTCGGCTGAGCGTCAGTAGTCATAAGCGGCCGCCCGGCCGGCCTCTCCCTCCCTGGGTGCCGACCGGGCGTACGCAATCGATCAGTCCCAATAGGTGGCGGAATCGCCACAGCTGATGGCCCGGACGTTGTACCGGGTGAGAGCCCCGAGGCATTCTCCCGTGGCGGCGTTCTTGAGCACCCAGCCCCTTGACGTCTTCGTCTCGTACCACTGCTGGTACGGGTTGTCGTGGTTGAAGGCGCACCGCCCGAGGTAGGCGCGGCGGCCCACGCCGTTGCCGTCGAGGCACCAACTGCCGTTCTTGAAGGCGGTCAGTTCGTAGGAGCCGTTCCGGAGTCGCGCTTCATCCCAATTGTATGCGTCAGTGCATTTTTCGGTGGTGGCGTAATTGTCCGAATCCCAGCTGAGGCACGTACCGAGCTGCTTCGCCACCCAGTTGACGCCCCCATTGGCGGACGCCGGGGTGGCGGTCGCGATGCCGACGGACGCGACGGCCGCGGCGGTCACGGCAAGGCGAGCCATCTTTGCTCTTTTCATGAGACTGTCCTTTCCCAAGGTTTCAAGTAGGTTTCAAGTAATTCACCTACTGACGAGCCGTCAGAGTAGGCAACCCGGTCCGGTTCAATCAATCATCAATGAGCACCGAGTAGATCACTCGGAGTGGCATCGAATTCAGAAAGGCGGAAACTTCCGACACGTCACGGCGAAACGGTACTCGCTATTCCGAATTCAAAAAGGAACGCTATGGGTTGGTGGGATACCGTTCGGCGGAGACCCGAGTAAGGAAGGCGGCGGCGACGTGCCGAACAGCAGGAGGTCAGGAAGGCCGGTCCCCGGCAGGTCACGGCGCGCCGGGAACATGTCGTTCCGGACGCTCTTCCTCGGGGTGTTGGCCGCCGCCGGCGGGTTCGGGGGAACGGTCCGCGCCGTCACGTCGGGCGCGGGGGTGCTCAACGTCCTGTCGGCGCTGGGCATCGGGGTGTTGGGCCTTGCGCTCGCGGTCGCCTACATCGTCGACTTCGGCAAGCGGTGACGCGTGCTGCGGGCCGGGCTCGGTCTCGGACTGGCCGCGGTCAGGGGTGTGTTGGAGCAGGTCCTCGCCGGCACCTACCCGGTGACTCCGACCGAGGCCGAGTGGCTGGCGCGGAGGCTGCGGGCGGCGGGGGTCGACGCGGCCCTCGGGGCCGGGGTGTGAGTCAGCCCGCGCTCTCCTCCCCCGCCCCCTCCGCCGCCGACCAGCGCCGGACCGCGCGGCGCAGCGAGCGGGGGTCGGAGTAGCCGAGGCGGTCGGCGAGGACGGCGGTGCCGGGGCGGCCGGTGCGGCGGGCGAGTTCGGCCTGGCGGCGGCGGGCGTCGTCGAGTTCGGCGCGCCAGGTGGTGCCGGACTCGGCGAGCCGGCGTTGGAGGGTGCGGCGGCTGGTCATCAGCTGCCGGGCGACGTGGTCGAGGGCGGGGGTGCCCTCGATGAGGCAGAGGTCGAGGGCCTGCCGGAACTGGTCGCGCCAGTCGGCGGGCGGCGGCGGGGGCAGGGTGTCGGCGTAGCGGCCCAGGATGGCGCCCAGCCGGGGGTCGGCGCCGAGAACCGGCTGGGCGAGGTCGGCGGTGCGGAAGGTGACCGTGGCGCGGGCCTGGTCGAAGTCGATGCCGCGCTCGGCGGCGAGGGCCTCGGCCAGCGTGGCGTGCCGGGGCGGCGCGGACTGGGAGAAGCCGACGTGCAGCGGGTGCACGGGCGTACCGGTGACACCCCGCGAGCGGGCGCACAGCACCGCCAGGGCGAACTGTTCGGCGAGCTCGACCTGGCGGGTCTCCCCCTCCACGTAGTGGAAGGAGTAGGTGGTCTCCCGCTCGTCCTGCGAGCTCAGCGCGAAGCGGCCGTTGGTCGTGATGAAGTGCAGGTACCGGGTGCTGCTCTCCAGCGCGGCGCCGAGCGTCGGCGCGTTGGCGAAGAGGTAGTCGAAGAGCCCGAGGGCGCCCAGGCTGTACCAGCCGGCGATGGACACCGGGGAGTCCGGGGTGTCCAGGGCGTGTTCCACCAGTTCCCAGACGTGCATGGTGCACCGGGCCGGGATGGTCACCTCGTCCTCGGCCAGGGCCCAGTCGGGCACCCCGGCCGCGCGGGCGATCCGGTCCGGGTCGGCGCCGTTCGCCGCCGCCGCGGTGAGGAGGAACTTGGACAGGACGATGGAGTCCAGCTCACCGGGGGTCCCGGTCGTCAGCGCTTCTGCCATGCCACCCATTTTCCGTGACGTTGGCACGTCGTGTGCCGGAGGTGGCACGTTCGGTCCTGTGCGGAGCCGTCCGGACGTCGGCATTCTGAGACGGACCGCGGGGCCTCGGAGCCCGGAACAGCCGCTTGCCGGCCTCACCGGCAGCCGGCCGGGCCACGCGGACCGGAGCGCGAGCGGGTACGGGGGTCCGGCTCGCATTCCCACGCGTCACTCGACCGACGACCACAGGAGGGGAGTCGTCGGACGACTGGCACCACACAGGCCGCAGCGGCCCCGCGGGCCCGTGGCGCGACGCGTCCCCTCAGGCGTCCTCATTCCGTGACGGTTCGACTGCCGGTGTCCGCCGGCCGCGTTCCCGTCCCGCCGCGGACGAACGGGCGGTCCCGCGCGGCGACCGCCGCGTCCGGCCCCGCGGCCCGCAGGACGACGTCCAGGGCCGTATCGGGCTCCGTGGTGTAGAGGCCACTGGCCCAGGCGGCGTTGGCCTCGATCACGGCCCAGTGTCCTTCGACGGTCCCGACGTCGACCACCACGGCGGACGGCAGGGTGTCCCCGTGGGCCGCCAGCAGTTCGGCGCCGAAGCGGGCGGCCTCGGGGGCCAGGGGGCCCAGGGCCAGGCGCCCTCGCTCGCCGTACCGGCTCCCGCCGCGCACCGCGCCGTCCAGGACGAACAGCCGGTGCTCGACGGTGAACTCGACGACGTCGCTCACCAGGACGGGCGTCGCCGGGTCCACGGCGTCGGGGCCCGGCAGCCGGGAGCCGTCGGCGTAGACCATGGCCCGTATCCCCTTGTCGTTCGGGGACTTGACGAAGGCGGGCCGGCGGAGGGCGTGGGCCTCGCCGAGCGGCATCGCCAGCACCTCGCGCCGGGTGAACGCCCGCGGCAGCCGGGCGAGCCAGTCCACCGGGGCCTCCAGCGGGGCGATGCCGAGCACCGGCGCCACGGCGTCCGCGAACCCCGGACCGGCGTGCAGGTGCTGTGCGCGCAGGCCGGCGGGGACGGTGAAGCCCGGCAGTTGCTCCGTCCGCATCCCGCGCCGCCGGGCGGCGTCGCGGACGGCTTCGGCGGAGGCGGTGAGCCGGGGCGGCAGGACGAGGGTGTCGGTCACGGTCTCGGTCACAGTCTCGGTCTCGGTCACGATTACCGATCTTGACGGATGTCCGGGGCCGGCGCGCCCGAATTCCTGCGCGCCCCCGCCTCAGGCCGCCGGCTTCGCGTCGTACGCCGCCCGTGCCGTGGCGATCGACGACCGGTGCCGTTCCGCCCAGCCGACCAGTTCGCCCAGGGTGGCGTGGAGTTCGCGGGCCATGGGCGTGAGGCTGTACTCGACCTTGGGCGGGACGGTGGGGTGGACGGTGCGGATGAGAAGGCCGTCGCGTTCGAGCTTGCGGAGGTTCAGGGTGAGCATGCGGCGGCTGATGCCCTGAATGGTGCGTTCCAGCTCCGTGAACCGGATCGGGCCGCGGGCCGCCGCGACCAGGATGCCGATGCTCCACTTCCCCGCGACGTGGTCGAGCACCTCGGTGATGGGACATGCCTCGTCGATCGCCCCGCCTGTCGCACCCCCGACCTCACCGTCGACGAGCCCCTCGACAAACCCCTCGGGCACATCCGTGTGACTGCGTGACATAAAAGTGCCTCCTTCCGCAGGCGCTCATGGTTACAGATCATGACTGCTGTAACAAGTCGTGCCCCTTTGGAGGTCAGAGCCATCATGCCAGCATCCCTGGACAGAACCGCATCCCGATGGGCTGCCCTCGCGGTGCTCTGCGCCGGGCAGTTGATGGTCATCCTCGACGGGACGATCGTCAGCGTGGCCCTCCCGTCGATCCAGGCGGACCTCGGCTACTCCCCCTCGGGCCTCGCCTGGGTGGTCAACGCTTACCTCGTCCCGTTCGGGGGCCTGCTGCTGCTCGCCGGGCGGGTGGGCGATCTGGTCGGGCGGAAGCGGGTGTTCGTCACCGGGCTGGTCCTGTTCACCCTGGCCTCGCTGCTGTGCGGGGTGGCCACGACGCCCGGTCCGCTGCTGGCCGCGCGCTTCCTCCAAGGGGTGGGCGGCGCGGTGACGTCGGCGGTGACGCTCGGCATGGTCGTCTTCCTGTTCCCCGAACCGAAGGAGCGGGCCAAGGCGATCGGGGTGTACAGCTTCGTGCAGTCCGCCGGCGGTTCGATCGGGCTGCTCGCGGGCGGCGTGCTGACGCAGGCCCTCGACTGGCACTGGATCTTCTTCGTCAACCTGCCGGTCGGCGTCGTCGCGTCCGTCCTCGCCGTCCGCGTTCTCCGGGACGACCGGGGCCCCGGGCTCGGGAGGAGCACGGACGCCGCCGGGGCGCTCCTGGTCACCGCGGCGCTGATGCTGGGGGTCTACGCGATCGTCGGCACGGCGGACCACGGCTGGGGGTCGGCGCACACGCTCGGGTTCGGCGGTGGCGCGCTCGCCCTGTTCGCCGCGTTCGTGGCCCGGCAGGCGACGGCGGCCGAGCCGCTGCTGCCGCTGCGCGTCCTGCGGTCCCGGCAGGCCTCGGGGGCGCTGGCCGCCCAGGCCCTGATGGTGGCGGGGATGTTCGGCTTCCAGTTCCTGACCGTGCTCTACCTGCAGAAGGTGCTCCGGTTCGACCAGGTCGACACCGGTCTCGGCGTCTTCCGGTCTCGGTGGTCATCGGCGCGCTGTCCCTCGGTGCCGCGCCCCGGCTGATCGCCCGCTTCGGCGCCGTCCGGGTGCTGATACCGGGCCTGGTGCTGATCGCGGCCGGCCTCGCGCTGCTGGGCGAGGTGCCCGCGCGGGGCGCGTACGCCGCCGACGTACTGCCCGCCCTGCTGCTGCTCGGCACCGGCTTCGCCCCGGCCATGACCGCTCTGGCGACCCTGGCCATGTCCGCCGCCGCGCCCGGCGACTCGGGGATCGCGTCCGGGCTGTTCAACACCGCGCAGCAGGTCGGCGCCGCGTTCGGGCTGGCGGTGCTGAGCACGCTGGCGACCTCCCGTACGGCCGCGCTCCTGGACGACGGCGGTGGTACGGCCGCCGCGCTCGCCGACGGTTACCGGCTCGCCTTCCGCGTCGGCGCGCTCTTCGTCCTCGGGGCGCTCGCCGTCGCCGTGGCCGTACTGCTGCGGCGCCCGGCGGGGGCGGGGGCCGCGCCGGCCGCGGGTCAGCAGGCTTCGGTCTCGCAGGTCCCGCCGGTCTCCGACCGCAGCCACGCCAGGTAGGCGTCGCTGCCCGCGGTGACCGGGGTGGCGATCACCTCGGGGACGTCGTACGGGTGCCCGGCGCGGATGTGGGACTCCAGATCCGGGTACCGGGCGCTCGTCGTCTTGTAGAGGACGCGCCACTCGGTGTCGGTCTCGACGGCGCCCTGCCACCGGTAGACGCTGGTCACCGGTCCGTCGATCTGGGCGCAGGCCGCCAGCCGGAGTTCGATCGCTCCCGTGGCGAGCCGCCGGGCGGTCTCCTCGTCGGGGGCCGTGGTCATCACCGCGAGATAGGAGGTCGTCGTCGCGTCCATGGCGTCGACCGTATCGCGGGCGGAAAGGACAGGGGCGGCGTTGTCAGTGGGTCCGCGTACGCTCCCTGGCATGAGTTACGCAGACCTGCGCGAACTCCACAGCGCGCTCAACACCGCTTCGGACATCGCCTACGCCCTGGAGACCACGCCCACCGCCCAGGAGACCGAGCAGATCGTCGACGCCCTGCGCCGGGCGCTGGACGCCGCCCGGGCCCTGGGTGCCGTGCACGGCGCGACGGGGTGCTCGGTGCACCCCCGCGGAGCCGTGGACCCGCTGTACGGGGACAAACACGATCCGCTGCCCCCGGGCTGGGGGCGCTGTCTGCTGTGCAACGACGCGCGGCGCCGGGCCGGCGCCCAGCGGCGGGGCGGGCGCTGACCCGTCCCCCGGAGGAGACCCGCCCCCGGGGACACCGGCCCGCAGGGACACCCGGCCCGGGGACACCGACCCCCGGGGCACCGGCCCGCGCGGCGGATCAGGCCTTGCTGTGGGCGGCCCAGAACTCGTCGAACGACATCAGGCCGTCGCCGTTGCCGTCCTTGGAGTTGATGACCGCCTGGGCCACGGGCTCGGTGACGAACGGGTCGCCGAGCCGGGCCATCGCGCTCCGATACTCGGCCGCCGTGATGAACCCGTCGCCGTCGGTGTCGAACTGCGCGAAGGTCTTGCGCGCTTCCTCGATGTCAGCCATGTGGGCCTCCCCTGATCTGCCGCGCGCTGTGCGCCGCGGGCTTGTTGACCGGCACAGATTATCCGCCCGATTCAGCCGCCCGACGCGGAGTGTCCGGCCACCAGTTCCAGGTAGCGGTCCCAGTCCCAGTACGGGCCCGGGTCGGTGTGCGTGGAGCCCGGCACCTCGATGTGGCCGATGATGCGTTCGCGGCTCACGGGGATGCCGTAGCGCGCGCAGACCGCGGCGGCGAGCCGGGCGGAGGAGCGGTAGAGCGCGTCCGTGAAGTACTCGGGGCGGTCCACCCAGCCCTCGTGCTCGATGCCGATGCTGCGGGTGTTGTAGTTCCAGTTGCCCGCGTGCCAGGCGATGTCCCGTTCGCGGACGAACTGGGCGATGTAGCCGTCGGCCGAGGCGACGGCGTAGTGCGCGGAGACCTTGGACTTCGGGTTCTGGAAGATCTTGACGGTGTCCGGGAAGGTCTCCTGGGTCACATGGATCACGACGTACTCGACCGGGTACGAGCCGGGGCGGCCGGAGACCGTGTAGTTGGCGCTGTTGGCCGGTATCCAGTGGGTGGCCGGGTACCCGTCCGGGGGCCGCGAGGCGGCCGAGGCCGCGGGCCGTCCGACGCTGAAGGCGGCGGCCGCCCCCAGGGCCGCCGCCCCGAGGAGCGTGGCGGCGCCGCCGAGGGCGCGGCGCCGGGGCACGGCGGGCGGGGGGACCTCATCGGGGGCCGTGTCGTCCAGCGGCGGGTCGTCCATGAGGCCTCCAGGCGGCGGGAGTTCGGAACACGCGGACGGGGACATGACACCCACATCCGGTGCCACACGCAAGCACCGGCGCGCCAACAACCTCGGACAGGCGTATATACATAAGCAGTTGACGGTATTGATTCATGGAAAACAAGGCGAGTGGCGCATCTCACCTTTGATTACCCAGAGTCATTGTGGAGATTGCCCGTATATGTTCCGATTCTCTCTTTGGCCGGAGCGCGCCCCATCTGCCATAGTCGGTGCCACGACCCCCATTGACCCGGGCTCGGTCGTTCCACGCCGCGGAGCACACCCCACTTCTCCGCGTCGCCATGAAGAGGCCCCCACCCGTCGCAGGACGACGGACAGGGGCCTCTCGGCGTAGCGAAGGAAACGGAAGCCGATCCTCAAGATCGGCACCCGGAGCGTATCGGCACCAGGAGCGCCTCAGCGGTCGGCGACGCGCATCTCGAACCACGTCGTCTTGCCCCGCGCCAGCAGGTCCACGCCCCACCGGTCGGAGAGCCGGTCGACGAGGAACAGCCCCCGCCCGCTGATGTCCAGCTCGCCCACCGGGATCAGGCACGGCAGCCCCCGCGAGGGGTCGCGCACCTCCACCCGGATCCAGCCCCGGCGGCGCGCCATCCGCAGCCCGAAGTGCCGGGCGCCCGTGTGCCGGACGGCGTTGCCGACGAGCTCGGAGACCAGCAGCACCGCGTGCTCGGCGAGCTGGGCGGAGAGGCCCCAGTAGCTGAGGATCACCGACTGGGCGAGCCGGCGGACGGCGACCGTCGACTCCGGGCAGGAGGGCATCCGTACCTCGGCGACCGTGGGGTCGCCGTACCGTTCGAGCGCCTTGAGCGCCAGTTCGTCGTCAACGGCCGGAGCCCACCGCGCCTCGGCCGTACCGACCCCGCGCCGCGGCTGCTCCGTTCCCTCCAGACCCGCCATGCACCCCATGATGGCCGCCGAAAAGCCGTCCGGGAGTGGAACCTTCGGATTCGGTTTTCCGGAAGGCCCGGCTCCGAGGCCCCGCGATGACATATGCCAGGGGCCCCATCCACGCCCTCGCACCACGACTGACCTGCGATGACCGCCTGCGCTCGAAAGATCGCCGACGGTGCCCGGCCGGGTCAACACCAAGGGTCCGCACGTCCCGCGAAATTCCCCCACAAGAGGCAACCCCCGGAACGCATTCTTCCGCGTACATCCGGCCGGGCCACCGGGGCGACCCACTCCAATTGGCCCGCGATCAGACGAACTTGGCCTTGCCGGGACCGTCCTCGACAAAGCTGCGCATACCGATTTCCCGGTCCTCGGTGGCGAAGAGCCCGGCGAACCAGTTGCGCTCGACGGCCAGTCCGGTGTCGATGTCGGTCTCAAGGCCGGAGTCCACCGACTCCTTCGCCGCGCGGAGCGCGATGGCGGGACCGGCGGCGAGCCGGGCAGCCCAGGCCTGCGCCTGCTCGTACACCTCGGCGGCGGGGACGACCCGGTCCACCAGACCGATGGCCAGCGCCTCGTCGGCCTTGACCTGACGGCCGGTGAAGATGAGGTCCTTGGCCCGGGAGGGCCCGATCAGCCGCGGGAGCCGCTGGGTACCGCCCGCGCCCGGGATCAGACCGAGCAGGATCTCCGGCTGGCCGAGCTTGGCGTTGTCGGCGGCGATCCGGAAGTCGGCGCAGAGCGCGAGTTCGCAACCGCCGCCCAGCGCGTAGCCGGTGACCGCCGCGACCACCGGCTTGGGGATGCGGGCGACGGCGGTGAAGGCGTCCTGGAGGGACCGGGACCGGGCGATCATGGCCGGGTGGTCCATGTCCCGCATCTCCTTGATGTCCGCGCCGGCCGCGAACACCTTCTCCCCGCCCCAGAGCACCACGGCCCGGACGTCCGCGCGGTGGGTCACCTCCTCGGCCAGCTCCCGGATCCGGTCCTGGGTGGCGATGTCCAGCGCGTTCATCGGCGGACGGTCGAGCCGGACGGTGCCGACGCCCTCCGCGACCTCAAGATGCACAGTCATGCCAGCAGGTTAGACGCCGGGAAAGGCCGACGGCCCGGTGCACTTGGTCACAGTGCGCCGGGCCGTCGCCACGGAACGGATTCAGTATGGGCTCAGCCGGAAGGATTCAGCTGCCCTTGGTCCACTCCGACCACGGCATGTTCCAGCCGTTGAGGCCGTTCTCGGGCTGGATCACCTTGTCGTCGGAGTTCTTCACGACGACGAGGTCACCGATCATCGAGTTCTTGAAGAACCAGGAGCCGGGCATCGAGGGGTCGCCGCCGCCGCGCTGATCCTCCAGGCCGACGCAGCCGTGGCTGGCGTTCTCGGAGCCGAAGGTGCCGGAGCCGGACCAGTAGTTGCCGTGGATGAAGGTGCCCGAGGTGGACAGGCGCATCGCGTGCGGCACGTCCTTGATGTCGTACTCGCCGCCGAAGCCGACGGTGTCCCCGTTCATCCGGGTCACCTCGTACTTCTCACTGATGACCATCTGACCGTTGTAGGTCGAGTGGCCGGGGGCGCCCGCGGAGATCGGGATGGTCTTGATGACCTTGCCGTCGCGCTCGACCTTCATGGTGTGCGCACGGGCGTCCACCGTGCTCACCTGGGAGCGGCCGACGGTGAACCTCACGGTCTTGCTCTGCGTGCCGTAGACGCCGGGGCGGCCCTCGACACCGTTGAGGTTCAGGTTGAGCGTCACCTTGGTGCCGGCGGCCCAGTACTTCTCCGGGCGGAAGTCGACGCGGTCGTTGCCGAACCAGTGCGGCTTGATGTCGACGGCCGGCTCGGCGGTCACCTTGACGGCCCGCTCCACGGCCTTGGGGTTGGTGATGCCCCGGCTGAAGGTCAGCGAGACCGGCATGCCCACGCCGACGGTGCTGCCGTCCTCGGGGGTGAAGTAACCGGCGAAGGTGTTCTTCGGAGTGAGGGTGGTGAAGGACGCGTGCTTCGCGGACTCACGGCCCTCCTTGTCCTTGGCTATCGCGTCCACCGAGTACTTGGTGGAGGCGGCCAGGTGGGCGACGGGCTCCCAGGTGGACCCGCCGCCGGATATCTTGCCCTCTATCTCCTTGCCCTTGCCGTCGGTCACCTTGACCGACTTCAGGCTTCCCTTCCGGGCGGTGACCTTGAGCGCCCCGCTGGTCCTGACCTCGGTCGCGCCGTCCTTGACGGCTATCGACACCACGGCCTGGGACGGTCCTTCGGCGGTGAGCTTCCCGCGCGCCTTCTTACCGGGCTCGGAGTCTCCCCCGCCGCCCCCGCAGGCGGTCGCCACGGTCATCACCGCGGCCAGCAGCACGGCGGACAGCGCCCCCCGGCGGCCCCGTCTCCCCCGATTCCCGGACATGGGCAGCACGTTCACTACGGTCTCTCCTCATCGCACGGCCCGCGGCCACGCGGCGCCCCCGAAGCGCGACATCCGCGCATGGCGATAGATAACCATACGCATCGGACAGCACCGGCCCCGTGAAGGTCACCGTTCCGTTCCAAGTGGCACGTGTGCCCCGGGCATACGGTGCCGACCGGGTCAATCCACCCCCAGCGCGGAGCCCGCGAGCCACTGGTCCCAGGTCAGGTTCCAGCCACCCAGCCCGTTGTCCGGCAGCACCGGCCGCCGCCCCGAGTTGATCACCTCGACGGTGTCACCGACGAGGGACGCCCCGTAGAACCAGGCGGCCGGGGTGGTGGTGTCGCCGTGCTCGGCGTCCCGCAGCCCGATGCAGCCGTGGCTCAGGTTCCGGCTGCCGAACGCCTCGGGCGGCAGCCAGTAGTTGCCATGCAGGAACGTTCCCGTGGCGGTGAGCCGCATCGCGTGCGGTACGTCCTTGATGTCGTACGCGCCCCCGAAGCCGACCGTGTCCCCGTTCATCCGGGTCACCGGCCACTTCTCGCTGATGACCATCCGCCCGGTGTACGTCTCGGTGCCCGGGGCGCCGGTCGTGACGGGCACCGTGCGCAGCGGCCGGCCTGCGCGGACGACCCGCATGGTGTGCGTGGCGGCGTCCACCGTGCTCACCTGGTCGCGGCCCACGCCGAAGGTGACGGTTCTGCGCTGGAGTCCGTAGACGCCGGGCGCCGCACGGACGTCGCGCAGCCGCAGGTCGACGGTGACGAGGGAGCCGGGCGTCCAGCGGTGGCGCGGCCGGAAGTCCAGCCGGGACGGGCCGAACCAGTGGCCGGCGACCTCCGTCCCCGGCCGGGCGGTGACCCGGATGGCCCGCTCCACGGCGGCCCGGTCGGTGACCGGGCGGCTGAAGCCGAACGAGACGATCATGCCCGTGCCCACCGTGGCGCCCGGGGTGGGGGTGAGGACGGCGACGAAGCGGTGGGCCGGGACGTACGTCCTGAACTCGGCGTGCTCCGTCGCCCGGTGGCCCGCCGCGTCCCGGGCCACGGCGTCCACGGTGTAGCGGGCGGCGAGGGCGATCCGGCGGCCGGACGGCCGCCAGCTGCGACCGTCGGGGGCGATCCGTCCGGCGACCGGCCGCCGTACGCCGTCCCGGACACGCACCGCCCGCACCCGTTCCAGCCGCCCCTGCCGCACCCGCACCTCGAACCGGTCCGCGGCCCGTACGTTCCGCGTGCCGTCCCGCGGGGTGACCCGGATCAGCCCGGCGACCGGCCGCGGGTCGTCCGAGGGCACCACCTTCGCGGGCGGCCGCACGGTACGGGGGGCCTCCGCGGCACAGCCGCAGAGCGTCGCGAGGGCGGCCAGAGCGCACAGTCCGCGCAGGGCGCGCGGGAGGGCAAATCCTGTCACATCCGTCCCAACGACACGGTGCGCCACGGGAAACGTGACGGCACTCGCTTGCTGCGCCCGGTCACACCTGGGAGCGCATGCGCGGAACCGGGCAGGAGTGGGAAGGAAACCCCGAGGAGCCCCGGGACGCGGGGCGGAGGCCGCATCGCCAGACACCCGGAACGGGAAGCCAGGTGCCCGGTGTGCGCCGTCCGAGAGCCGCCGGAGGCGAACACGTGTCGAGCACACCGGAGCAAGAGACGGGGCGCCGCCCCCACTTCGGACCGCCGGCCCGGACGGCCGGGCCACCGTCCGCCGCGGTCAACGGCCGGCCGGTCGAACACGGCGCCGGGGCGGTGTGGCCGGGCTCCCCCGAGCCGCTGGGCGCCCGGTTCGGCGTGGGCGCCCACGGGGTCGCCGGGACGAACTTCGCCCTGTGGGCCGGGGGCGCGGAAGCGGTGGAGGTGTGCCTCTTCGACGACGACGGCGCGGGCGGCCTGCGCGAAACCCGGCACTTCCTCGGCGAGTTGACGCACGAGATATGGCACGGCTTCCTGCCCGGCGTCCTGCCGGGACAGCGCTACGGCTACCGGGTCCACGGCCGGTGGGACCCATGGACGGGCGCCCGCTGGAACCCCGCGAAACTGCTGCTCGACCCCTGTGCCCGGGCCGTCGACGGCGACTTCGGGTCCCCGCCGGGCCGTCCGGGACCGCTGCCGCCGGAAGTGTACGGGCACGTCCGCGACTGGCCGCAGCAGCACGTCGCCGACACCGTCCGCGACGAGCGGGACTCGGCCCCGTTCGTCCCCAAGGGCGTTGTCGTCGCGGACCACGACGCCCCGAACGATCCGGCGGGCGACCACCGGCCCGGGACCGCCTGGGCCGACACCGTCATCTACGAGCTGCACGTCCGCGGCTTCACCATGCGCCACCCCGGCGTGCCCGAGCCGCTGCGCGGCACCTACGCCGGGCTCGCCCACCCGGCCGCCCTGGACCACCTCGTCCGCCTCGGCGTGACCGCCGTCGAACTGCTGCCCGTCCACCAGTTCGCCCACGAGGACCACCTGCTCCGCCGCGGGCTGCGCAACTACTGGGGCTACAACTCCATCGGGTACTTCGCGCCGCACGCCGCCTACGCGGCCACCGGGACGCGGGGGCAGCAGGTCGGCGAGTTCCGGCGGATGGTCCGGGCGCTGCACGCGGCCGGGATCGAGGTCATCCTCGACGTGGTCTACAACCACACCGCCGAGGGCGGCGAGCTGGGACCGACGCTGTCCCTGCGCGGCGTCGACAACCGGCGCTACTACCGGCTCCAGGAGGACCCCCGCCGCTACGCCGACTACACCGGCTGCGGCAACACCTTGCACGTCGTCCAGCCCAACGTGCTGCGGCTGATCACCGATTCGCTGCGGTACTGGGTGACCGAGATGGGCGTCGACGGCTTCCGCTTCGACCTGGCGGCGGCGCTCGCCCGGTCGATGCACGACGTCGACATGCTGTCGCCGTTCCTCGCCGTCATCGCCCAGGACCCGGTGCTGCGCCGGGTCAAGCTGATCGCCGAGCCGTGGGACGTGGGCTCCGGCGGCTACCAGGTGGGGCACTTCCCCCCGCTGTGGACCGAGTGGAACGACCGCTACCGCGACGCGGTGCGCGACTTCTGGCGCGGCGCCCTGCCGGACCTCCGGGACCTGGGCTACCGGCTCTCCGGCTCCAGCGACCTCTACGCCTGGGGCGGCCGCCGGCCGTACGCCTCGGTCAACTTCGTCACCGCACATGACGGATTCACTCTCAGGGACCTGGTGAGTTACGGCCTCAAGCACAACGAGGCCAATGGCGAGGGAAACCGGGACGGAAGCGACGACAACCGGTCATGGAACTGCGGCGCCGAGGGGCCGACGGACGACGCCGGCGTCCTGGCCCTGCGCCGGCGGCAGCTGCGCAACCTGCTGACCACGCTGCTGCTCTCCACCGGCGTGCCGATGCTCGTCGCCGGGGACGAGATGGGCCGCACCCAGGGCGGCAACAACAACGCCTACTGCCAGGACAACGAGACCGGCTGGGTGGACTGGTCCCTGCTGTCCGACCCGGGCTGGCGCGCCCTCACCGACCTCGCCTCCCGGCTGCTCGCCCTGCGCCGCGCCCACCCGGTGCTGCGCAGCCGCGCCTTCTTCTCCGGCCGCCCGCAGTCCCTGGACGGCCTGCGGGACCTCGCCTGGTTCACCGCGCGCGGCACCGAGATGACAGAGTCGGACTGGTACGCCCCCGCCGCCACGCTCGGCATGTACCTCTCCGGCGGCGACATCCCGCAGCACGGGCCGGACGGCGCGCCCGTCACGGACGACAGTTTCCTGGTCGTCCTGCACGCAGGGGACGGACCGATCCGGTTCACGCTGCCCGGGCCGCCGTGGGCCGAGGGGTACGAGCTGCTGGTCGACACGGCCCTGGAGGAACAGGAGGACGCTCCGGGCGCACGGTGCGCGGCGGGGGCGCCAATTACCGTGGGCGAGCGGTCCGTTGTGGTGTGGAAGGTGCTCCCGGGGCCGGTGTCGGGGAAGGGCCGGGGAGGGAGCCCCCGTCCCGGGGACTAGGGCGGAAATCCGAGTGAGCGTTGTCAGTGGTCCGCCGTAGGCTCCGCACTGATGACCGGAACCCGTGAAGCACCCGGAGCCGAGGCGCACCGCTCCGTCGTGCGCTCGCTGCTGCGCCTGTGGCCGTTCGTGCGGCCGGCCCGCGGCCGGCTGCTCATCGGCGGTGTCGTCGCCGTGCTGGCGTCCTGCATGGGGCTGGTCATCCCGCTGGCCCTCAAGTGGATCGTGGACGGCCCGATCGCGGACCGCGATCCGTCCGGGGTGTGGCTCGGCGGGCTGACAGTCCTGACGCTGGGGGTCCTGGAGGCCGGGCTCTTCGGGGTGCGCCGGATGCTGGTGGCCCGGCCGCTCGCCGACGTCGAGGCGTCCATGCGCGCGGCGCTCTACCGGCACCTCCAGCGGCTGCCCGTCGCCTTCCACGACCGGTGGCCCTCCGGGCAGTTGCTCTCCCGGGCCACCACCGACCTGATGCTGCTGCGCATCTTCCTGGCCTTCGCGCTGACGTTCCTCGCCGTCAACGGCCTGACGATCATCATCGGGTTCGTCATCCTGCTGCTCCAACGGTGGACGCTGGGGCTGGTGCTGCTCGCCCCGGTCGTCCCGCTGGTCATCCTCTGCCGCTACTTCGAGGTGCGCTACTCGCGGGCGGCGCGCACCGCCCAGGACCAGGTCGGCGATCTGACCACGGTGGTGGAGGAGAGCGTCCTCGGCATCCGCATCATCAAGGGCTTCGGGCGCCACCGCGGCCAGCAGCGGGCCTTCGCGGAGCTCTCCGGCCGGCTGCGCTCGACGGAGCTGCGCAAGGCCCGGCTGCTGGGCTCCCTCTGGGCGGTCATCATGATCCTGCCCGAACTGGCGATCGGGGCGGCGCTGGTGCTGGGCGTCCAGCAGGTCGCCGACGGCGCACTGACGGCCGGAGCGCTGGTGGCGTTCCTGTCGACGGCGCTGGCGCTGCGCTGGCCGGTGGAGTCCATCGGCTTCCTGCTGGCGCTGTCGAACGAGGCCGCCACCGCGACGGACCGCTTCTTCGAGGTGCTGGACGTCCCCGCGCCCGACGACACCGCGCCGGCCACGGCGGCGGCAGGGACGGAGACCGCCCCCGCCGCGCCGGACGACGGGCTGCGCATGGAGGGCGTGGAGTTCCGCTACCCCGACGCCCCGCCGGACGCCCCGCCCGTGCTGCGCGGCATCGACCTGCACATCAGGACCGGCGAGACCATGGCCCTGGTCGGGGCCACCGGCAGCGGCAAGACCACCCTGACCGCGCTGATCCCCCGGCTGCACGAGGCGACCGCCGGCCGGATCACGCTCGACGGCCGGGACATCGCCGCGCTCCCCCGCGAGCGGCTGCGCGAACTGGTGTCGGTGGCCTTCGAGGAGCCCACCCTCTTCAGCGCGAGCGTCGGCGAGAACGTCCTGATGGGCGCGGCGGGCGCCGGAACGCCCGAGCTGGACCGGGCGCTGGCCGTCGCGCAGGCCGACGGCTTCGTCCGGGCCCTGCCGCAGGGGGCCGGGACGCAGGTCGGTGAGCAGGGCCTGAGCCTCTCCGGCGGTCAGCGCCAACGGCTCGCCCTCGCCCGGGCGGTGATCGGCAGCCCCCGCTTCCTCATCCTCGACGACCCGCTCTCGGCGCTCGACGTGCACACCGAGGCCCTGGTCGAACAGGCGCTGCGGGACGTCCTGGCGACCACGACCGCACTCGTCGTGGCCCACCGGCCCTCCACCGTGCTCCTCGCCGACCGGGTGGCGCTCCTGTCGGAGGGGCGCATAGCGGCGGTCGGCACCCATCAGCAACTGCTGCGCGAGAGCCGTGAGTACGCGTGGCTGATGTCCGCGCCCGGGGGCGAACCGGAACCACCCGGCGACCACGGCGAACACCGTGCGCACGACGAGCACGGTGCACACGGGGCACGCATGGCAATGGAAGGGGACGACCGCCGATGACCTCCACCGTCTCCGGCCCGACGGACACCGACGCCCGGCGCACCGAGGAAATCGCCCCGGACGCCCCGGACCCGTCCGCCGGCGACCCCGTGGCACAGGACGTCCTGCCCGCCCCCAAGGGCGCCTCCCTGGCGCTGCTGCGCTCCCTGCTGGCACCCGCCCGCGGGCGGGTGTGGCTCACCGTGCTCCTGCTGCTGCTCCAGCAGGCCGCCGTGCAGGCCGGGCCGCTGCTCGTCGCCTACGCGATCGACCGCGGCGTGCCCGCCGTCCGCCGGGACGACTACGGCCCGCTCGTCGCCGTCGGCACCGCCTACCTGGCCTGCGCCCTGGCCTCCGGCCTGCTCCAGATCGCCTTCATCCGGGTCTCGGCCCGCGTCGGCCAGAACGCGCTGCTCGACCTGCGGGGCCGTATCTTCCGGCACGCGCAGACCCTGAGCATCGACTTCCACGAGCGCTACACCTCGGGCCGGGTGATCTCCCGGGCCACCACCGACGTGGAGGCGCTGCGCGAACTGCTCAACGACGGGCTCCAGGAGCTCATGGGCATCGTCGCCTCGCTGCTCCTCGTCTCCGCGACCCTGCTCTGGCTGGACTGGGGGACGGGCGCGGCGGCCGTCGTCTCCTTCCTCCCGCTCCTCGTCGTCCTGCGCGGCTACCAGCGCCGGACGCTGGCCGTGCACCGCCTCAAGTCCACGGCCACCGCCGCGGTCATCGTGAAGTTCACCGAGACGATGAACGGCATCCGGCCGGTGCAGGCGTTCCGCAGGGAGGCCGTCAACGAGGAGCACTTCGACGTGCTCAACCTGCGGCACCGGGAGACCACCGCCGCCGCGATGATCAACATGGGCCGCTATGTGATGACCTCGCGGCTGCTGTGCAACGGCTCGCTGGCCGCGATCGTGGTCTGGAGCTCCTACCGGGTGGCCTCCGGCGACCTGGAGCTCGGGGTGCTCGCGGCGGCGGTGCTGTACCTGCGGCGGCTCTACGACCCGGTCGACCAGATCGGCATGTTCCTCAACTCGTACCAGTCCGCCGCCGCCTCCCTGGAGAAGATCGCCGGGCTGCTGGCCCAGCGCCCCACCGTCCCCGAGCCCGAGCACCCCGCGGCCCTGCCCGCCCGCCCGGCCGACCGGCCCGGCAGCGAGGTCGTCTTCAAGGGCGTGAGCTTCGCCTACCGCACGGGCGGCGAGGTCCTGCCCCCGTTCGACCTCACGCTCGCCGCCGGCCGGACCGTCGCGGTCGTCGGCTCCACCGGCGCCGGGAAGTCCACGCTGGCCAAGCTCCTGGCGCGGTTCTACGACCCGACCGGGGGCCGGGTCCTCCTCGACGGCGTCCCGCTCACCGACCTCGCCGCCGCCGACCTTCGCCGCCACGTGGTGATGGTCACCCAGGAGGCGTTCCTCTTCTCCGGCACCGTCGCCGACAACATCGCCATCGGCCGCCCCGACGCCACCCGCGAGGACATCGAGCGGGCCGCGAAGGCCATCGGCGCCCACGACTTCATCACCGCGCTGCCCGACGGCTACGACACCGACGTCCGCAAGCGCGGCGGCCGCATCTCCGCCGGCCAGCGCCAACTGGTCGCCTTCGCCCGCGCCCTGCTCGCCGACCCCGCCGTCATCGTCCTCGACGAGGCCACCTCCTCCCTCGACATCCCCGGCGAACGCGCGGTCCAGCGCGCCATGCGCACGGTGCTGCGGGGACGGACCGCCGTGGTCATCGCCCACCGCCTGTCCACGGTCGAGATCGCGGACCGCGTGCTCGTCATGGCCGACGGCCGTGTCGTGGAGGACGGCGCTCCGGCCGAACTCATCGCCGGGACCGGCCGGTTCGCCTCCCTGCACCGGGCGTGGCGGGAGAGCCTGGTGTGAGCGGGCGGGGCCCGGGAGCTACGGCCGAGGGGCCTGGGAGCCCACGACCGCGGGGTCCGGGAGCCACCGGCCGCGGGGCCCGGGAGCAACGCAACGGCCGAGGGGCCCGGGAACCCACGACCGCGGGGTCCGGGAGCCACCGGCTGAAGGGCCTGGGAGCCTCCGGCCGCGGGCCCGGGAACCACCGCTGAGGACGCCGGGAAGGACCGGGCCCCGGCCGTCGGCAACCACCCGTGAAGCACCGCCGGACACGGCGGGCGGGCACGGGAAGCAGCCCCTCCACTCGGAGGTGGCCGCTCCGGTAAGCGCCGCGCCCCGGCCGTTCCCGGCCATGAACAAGAACGCCCGCCCTTCCCCCGGGCCGCCCCCTCGACACCCCGCGCGCCAAGTCCGGCCGGACCGCCACTCCCCCAACTCCCGCCATACCGCCCGCTATGCGGACAGCGATCTTTTGCCAACGGACATTTTCCGGCCAACTTGTTGACGCGCCCCTGACATCCACCGGGCGTCGGTGGCACTCTTCACCCACAACCGGCGCCGGAACACCCCCCACCCCGCACCCCCCCAGCGAGAACCCCCCACAGCGAGACGTTCCGCATCGAGGCTTCAGCGTCGAAGCCCCCTCTCCAAGGTCCCGCCCGAGGCTTCCGCATCGGACGGGAACACCCCTTTCCTCCTCTCTTATCTCCACTGGTTCTGCCGTGAACAGCCGGGCGGCCCCCACGCCGCCCGGTCGCCCATTCGGCCACACACCCACCGGTCGTGGTCGCCGCAGAAGGAGTCAGCGTGAGACCCACCCCCCATAGACGCGCCGTCGCCACCGGTGCGCTCGTCGCCGTCACGGCGATGCTCGCCGTCGGCGTCCAGACGACCTCCGCCACCGCCGGTCAGGACAAGGCCGCTCCGGCCCCCCGGCAGCAGATCCAGAAGGCGGACCCGGGCGCCCTGCCGACCAAGCTGTCGCCCTCGCAACGCGCCGAGCTGATACGCGACGCCAACGCCACCAAGGCCGAGACCGCGAAGACCCTGGGCCTCGGGGCCAAGGAGAAGCTGGTCGTCCGGGACGTCGTCAAGGACGTCAACGGCACGGTGCACACGCGGTACGAGCGCACCTACGACGGCCTGCCCGTCCTCGGCGGCGACCTCGTGGTCGACGCCACCAAGGGCGGCCAGGTCAAGACCGTCGCGAAGGCCACCAAGCAGCGCATCGCGGTCGCCTCCACCACCCCGTCCCTGGCGGCCTCCGCCGCCGAGAAGGACGCGGTGAAGTCCGCGCGGGCGAAGGGCTCGAAGTCCGGCAAGGCCGACCGCGCCCCGCGCAAGGTCGTCTGGGCCGCGGACGGCAAGCCCGTTCTCGCCTACGAGACCGTCATCGGCGGCCTCCAGCACGACGGCACCCCCAACCAGCTGCACGTCATCACGGACGCGAAGACCGGGAAGAAGCTCTTCGAGTTCCAGGGCGTCAAGCAGGGCACGGGCAACAGCCAGTACAGCGGCCAGGTCACCATCGGAACGTCCAAGTCCGGCAGTTCGTACCAGCTCAACGACACGACGCGCGGCAACCACAAGACGAACAACCTCAACCGCGGCTCGTCGGGCACGGGAACCCTGTTCACCGACGCCGACGACACCTGGGGCGACGGCACCACCAACGACGCGGCGACCGCCGGTGTCGACGCGCACTACGGCGCCCAGCTGACCTGGGACTACTACAAGAACGTCCACGGCCGCAGCGGCATCCGCGGCGACGGCGTCGGCGCCTACAGCCGGGTGCACTACGGCAACAACTACGTCAACGCCTTCTGGGACGACAGCTGCTTCTGCATGACCTACGGCGACGGCTCGCAGAACAAGAAGCCGCTGACGTCGATCGACGTGGCCGCGCACGAGATGACGCACGGCGTCACCTCCGCCACCGCCAATCTGACCTACAGCGGCGAGTCGGGCGGCCTCAACGAGGCGACCTCGGACATCTTCGCCGCGGCCGTGGAGTTCTGGGGCAACAACAGCTCGGACCCGGGCGACTACCTGGTCGGCGAGAAGATCAACATCAACGGTGACGGCACCCCGCTGCGCTACATGGACAAGCCCAGCAAGGACCGCGCCTCGAAGGACGCCTGGTACTCCGGTCTCGGCGGCATCGACGTGCACTACTCGTCCGGCCCGGCCAACCACTGGTTCTACCTGGCCTCCGAGGGCAGCGGCGCCAAGGACATCAACGGCGTGCACTACGACAGCCCCACCTCGGACGGGCTGCCGGTCACCGGCATCGGCCGGGACAACGCCGCGAAGATCTGGTTCAAGGCGCTGACCGAGCGGATGCGCTCCAACACCGACTACAAGGGCGCGCGCGACGCCACCCTGTGGGCGGCCGGCGAGTTGTTCGGTGTCAACAGCGACACGTACAACAACGTGGCCAACGCCTGGGCCGCCATCAACGTCGGCCCCCGTGCCTCCACCGGCGTCTCGGTCACCAGCCCCGGCGACCAGACCAGCATCGTGAACCAGGCCGTCTCGCTCCAGATCAAGGCGACGGGCACCAGCGGCGCGCTGACCTACTCGGCCACCGGACTGCCGGCCGGCCTGTCGATCAACGCCTCCACCGGCCTGATCTCCGGCACCCCGACCGCCACCGGCACCAGCGACGTGACGGTGACGGTGAAGGACTCCGCCGGCAAGTCCGGTACGACGTCCTTCAAGTGGACGGTCAACACCACGGGCGGCGGCAGCGTCTTCGAGAACACCACCGAGGTGGCCATCCCGGACGCGGGCGCGGCCGTGAACTCGCCCATCGTGGTGACCCGCAGCGGCAACGGCTCGTCGGCCCTCAAGGTGGACGTGAACATCACGCACACCTACCGCGGTGACCTCGCGATCGACCTGGTCGCCCCCAACGGCAAGACCTGGCGGCTGAAGAACGCCGACGCCTGGGACTCGACCGCGGACGTCTCCGAGACCTACACGGTGGACGCCTCCGGCGTCACGGCCAACGGCACCTGGAAGCTCAAGGTCCAGGACGTGTACTCGGGTGACTCCGGCAGCATCGACAAGTGGCGGCTGACCTTCTGACAGCCGGCACCGAACGACCGGGCGCCGTCCGGGGTGAGCACCGACTCCCCCGGGCGGCGTCTTTCTCTTGTGCCTGCTCCCCGGGCGGACCACGCGGCCCGGTCCCCTCTACACAAACGGAATGGGCAATTCGCCCGAATTATCCACCAATACCCTGAACTCACGGAAAATCTTTATCAAACCGCCGCCACAACAGCCCCGATATTCCCGGCAGAACGCACGCAGGTTCGATCAAACTGACGCTCGGTCGCGATCCCCGCGTCCGAGTCCCCCCACCTGCCAGGAGCATGCGTGCGTCACACGTCCCGAATAGCCCGTTCCGGGCTCCGCCGCCCCGCCGTCGCCGCGAGCGCGGCCACCGTCGCCGCGGCCCTCCTCGCCTCCGGCTTCGCCGGGGCCCCGGCCCAGGCGGCCGGCCAGGAGGACCCCGCCAAGGCGCTGCACCTGAGCGGCAAGGAGCGGCTGGTCCCGCGCGGCACGATCACCGACGCGGACGGCACGGTCCACACCCGTTTCGAGCGCACCTACGAGGGCCTCCCGGTCCTCGGCGGCGACCTCGTCGTCCACCAGGACAAGGACGGCAAGGTCGAGGACGTCACCAAGGCCACCGAGGCCACCATCAAGGTCCCCACCACCAAGGCGAAGCTCGCGGCCCCCGCCGCCGGCCGGGCCGCGCTGGCGGCGGCGGAGTCCGACAAGGACGGCGTGGGCGCCTTCGTGCGCAACCAGGCCCCGCGCAAGGTGATCTGGGCGGCCGAGGGTCAGCCCGTCCTCGCCTACGAGACCGTCATCGGCGGCCTCCAGCACGACGGCACCCCCAGCGAGTTGCACGTGGTCACCGACGCCACCACCGGCAAGAAGCTGGACGAGTACCAGGCCATCGAGACGGGCACCGGCACCGGCCAGTACAACGGCAAGGTCCCGGTCAACTCGCTGCGGTCCGGCGGCAAGTTCTACATGAAGGACACCGCCCGGGGCGGTCACACGACCTTCCACGCCAAGAACAGGACGTCCGGCACCTTCCCGGCCTTCAGCAACTCGCGCGACGTCTGGGGCAACGGCAAGCAGAGCATGGCCCAGACCGCCGCGGTGGACGCCCAGTACGGCGCCGCGAAGACCTGGGACTACTACAAGAACGTCCTCGGCCGCAAGGGCATCAGGGGCAACGGCAAGGCCGCCAACTCCTTCGTCCACTACGGCAACGGCTACAACAACGCCTTCTGGTCGGACGAGTGCTTCTGCATGGTCTACGGCGACGGCAAGGGCAACAAGTCCCCGCTGACCGCCCTCGACGTCGCGGGCCACGAGATGACGCACGGCGTCACCTCCGCCACCGCCCGGCTGCGCTACAAGGGCGAGTCCGGTGGCCTGAACGAGGCCACGTCGGACATCTTCGGCACCGCCGTCGAGTTCTACGCCCGCAACTCCCGTGACAAGGGCGACTACCTCATCGGCGAGAAGATGGGCAAGCCGCTCCGCTACATGGACAAGCCCAGCAAGGACGGCCGTTCCGCCGACTACTGGCGTCCGAACCTCGGCAAGCTGGACGTGCACTACTCGTCCGGCGTGGCCAACCACTTCTTCTACCTGCTCGCCGAGGGCAGTGGCGCCAAGACCATCAACGGCGTGAAGTACAACAGCCCGACCTGGGGCGGCAAGAAGGTCCGCGGCATCGGCCGCGGTGCCGCCGAGAAGATCTGGTACAAGGCGCTCACCGCGTACATGGCGTCGACCACCGACTACAAGGGCGCGCGCTCCGCGACCCTGAAGGCGGCCAAGGCCCTGTACGGCACCAAGAGCAGCCAGTACAAGACGGTTCAGGCGGCCTGGGACGCCGTGAACGTCAAGTAACCACCGACGGCGGGTGGCCGTCCGGGGACTCCCTCCGGACGGCCGCCCGCCGTTCGCCGTTCCTCCCTTCCCCTCCCCTCAATCCCTCGGTCAGGAGCCCTCGCGTGTCCCGTGCGTCCCACCCCTCCCGTCGTCCGGCCGTCGCCACCGGCGCCGCCACGATCGCCGCCGTGCTGCTCGCCGGCGGCTTCACCGGTTCCCCGGCGCAGGCCGCAGGTACCGAGGACCCGGCCGGGGCGCTGCACCTGGGGAGCAAGGAGCGGCTGATCCCGCGCGGGACCGTCACCGACCCCGACGGCACCGTCCACACCCGCTACGAGCGGACGTACGACGGGCTGCCGGTCCTCGGCGGCGACCTCGTCGTCCACCAGGACGGGCGCGGCAAGGTCGAGGACGTCACCAAGGCCACCGAGGCCGCCATCAAGGTCCCCACCACCGAGCCGAAGGTCCCGGCCCCCGCCGCGGGGCGCTCCGCGCTGTCCGCCGCCCCCGGCGCACCCGCCCCGGTCCGTGCCCCGCGCAAGGTGATCTGGGCCGCCTCCGGCAAGCCCGTCCTCGCCTACGAGACCGTCGTCGGCGGCCGGCAGCACGACGGCACCCCCAGCCGGACGCACGTCATCACCGACGCCACCACCGGCGGGAAGCTCTACTCGTACGAGGCCGTCGTGACCGGCACCGGGACCGGCCAGTACAACGGCAAGGTGAAGATCGGCACGGTCAGGGACGGCAAGAAGTTCCTGATGAAGGACACCGCCCGCGCCGGCCACCTCATACGCAACGCCCGCAACAGCTGGACCCAGTGGGGCCCCACCTTCACCAACGCCACGGACACCTGGGGCAACGGCAAGCCGTCCATGGCCCAGACCGCCGCGGTCGACGCCCAGTACGGCGCCGCGATGACCTGGGACTACTACAAGAACGTCCATGGCCGCAAGGGCATCAAGAACAACGGCAAGGCGCCCGTCTCCGTCGTCCACTTCGGCAAGAACTACGACAACGCGTTCTGGGACGAGGACTGCTTCTGCATGGTCTACGGCGACGGCTGGGACAACAAGAGCCCCCTCACCTCCCTCGACATGGCCGGCCACGAGATGACCCACGGCGTCACCAACGCCACCGCCGGGCTGCGGTACTCCGGCGAGTCCGGCGGCCTCAACGAGGCGACCTCGGACATCCTCGGCACCGCCGTCGAGTTCTACGCCAAGAACCCGAAGACGCCCGCCAACTACTTCGTCGGCGACCAGATCAACTACTTCGGCGACCACAAGCCGCTGCGCTACATGGACAAGCCCAGCAAGGACGGCAACTCCCCCGACTCCTGGCGCAAGGGCCTCGGCAGCCTCGACGTGCACTACTCGTCCGGCGTCGCCAACCACTTCTTCTACCTGCTCGCCGAGGGCAGCGGCGCCAAGACCATCAACGGCTTCAAGCACAACAGCCCCACCGCCAACGGCAAGAAGGTCACCGGCATCGGCCGCGGCGCGGCGGAGAAGATCTGGTACAAGGCGCTCACCGCGTACATGACGTCGACCACCGACTACAAGGGCGCGCGTGCCGCGACCCTCAAGGCGGCCAAGGCCCTGTACGGCACCACGAGCAAGCAGTACAAGACGGTTCAGGCGGCCTGGGACGCCGTGAACGTCAAGTGATCCGTGCCCCGGGCGGACGCGCCGGACGCCCGGGGCACGGTCGCGCTACCGCATCAGCACCCCCGCCGCCTCCCCCGACGCCTCCGCCGGGACGGCGACGAGGCCCATCTCCGCGCCGCCGGAGAGCAGGCGGTGGCTGGGGAGGATGCGGACGGTGTAGCCGAAGGGGCCGGTGCGGTCGAAGGTGAGCGGGCCCTCGTAGAGGCGCCGGCCGTCGAGGGCCGGGGTGCCGGTGGGCTTGAGGGGAACCGCGACCGCGCCGGTGAGCCGGTCCCCGGCGTCGACCCGGCCGGCCAGGGCCTGCACCTCGACGTCGGACGGGTCGAGGTCGCCGAGGCTGACGGTCACCCGGAGGGTGACGGTGGAGCCCAGCTCGGCGGTGCCGTTGAGGGGCCCGTCGGCGGCGGCCTCGACATGGTCGACGGCGACCGCGGGCCACGCGGCACGCACCCGGGACTTCCAGGCCGCGAGGTCGCGCGCCGCGTCGGGGGTGAGCGCCCGCTGCGCCCCGGCGGCCGGGCCGTAGAGCTGTTCGACGTACTCGCGGACCATACGGCCGGCGAGGACCTTGGGCCCGAGCGTGGCCAGGGTGCCGCGGACCATCTCGATCCAGCGGCCGGGCAGCCCGCCGGGGCCGCGGTCGTAGAAGCGCGGGGCGACCCGTTCGGCGAGCAGGTCGTAGAGGGCGGCGGCCTCCAGGTCGTCGCGGCGCTCCTCGTCGGTGGCCGCGCCGTCGGCGGTGGGGATGGCCCAGCCGAAGTCGGGCTCGTACCACTCGTCCCACCAGCCGTCGAGCACCGAGAGGTTGAGGCAGCCGTTGAGGGCGGCCTTCATCCCCGAGGTGCCGCACGCCTCCAGGGGCCGGAGGGGGTTGTTGAGCCAGACGTCACAGCCGGGGTAGAGCTTCTGGGCCATGGCCATGCCGTAGTCGGGCAGGAAGACGACCCGGTGCCGCACGCGCGGGTCGTCGGCGAACCGGACGAGCTCCTGGACCAGCCGCTTGCCGCTGTCGTCGGCAGGGTGGGCCTTGCCCGCGACGACGATCTGGATCGGGCGCTGCGGGTCGAGCAGCAGCCGGGTGAGCCGTTCGCGGTCGCGGAGCATCAGGGTGAGGCGCTTGTAGGAGGGCACGCGGCGGGCGAAGCCGATGGTGAGGATGTCGGGGTCGAGCACCCCGTCGATCCAGCCGAGCTCCGCCGTCCCGGCGCCGCGCTCGCGCCAGGCGGCGCGCAGCCGCTCCCTGACCTCGTCCACCAGCTGCTCGCGGAGCGTGCGGCGGAGCTCCCAGATGTCGGCGTCGGAGATGTCGGCGACGGAGTCCCAGCGCTCCGAGCCGCCGAGGGTGAGCGCGTCCTCGGCCCGGCCGACGCCGATCCGGCGGGCGCCGACGCGGAAGACCTCGGGGGCGACCCAGGTGGGGGCGTGGACACCGTTGGTGATGGAGGTGATCGGCACCTCGGTGTCGTCGAACCCGGGCCAGAGCCCGGCGAACATCTGCCGGCTGACCTGGCCGTGCAGGGTGGAGACGCCGTTGGCGCGCTGGGCGAGGCGCAGGCCCATCACGGCCATGTTGAAGAGGGCGGGGTCGCCGCCGGGGTAGTCCTCGGCGCCGAGCCGCAGGACGCGGTCCACGTCGATGCCGGGCAGCTCGGCGCCCTCGTCGAAGTGCCGGGCGACCAGGTCGCGGTCGAAACGGTCGATGCCGGCGGGGACGGGGGTGTGGGTGGTGAAGACGGCACCGGCCCGGACGCTCTCCAGGGCGGCGTCGAAATCCAGCCCCTCCGCGGCCAGTTCGCGGATGCGTTCGAGGCCGAGGAAGCCGGCGTGGCCCTCGTTGGTGTGGAAGACCTCGGGAGCGGGGTGCCCGGTGATCCGGCAGTAGGCGCGGACGGCCCGGACGCCGCCGATGCCCAGCAGCATCTCCTGCAACAGCCGGTGCTCGCTGCCCCCGCCGTAGAGCCGGTCGGTGACGTCGCGCTCGCCGCTCGCGTTCTCCTCGACGTCGGAGTCGAGCAGGAGCAGGGGGACGCGGCCGACCTCGGCCTTCCAGACATGGGCACGCAGGGAGCGGCCGCCGGGGAGGGCGAGGGCGACGGTGGCGGGGGTGCCGTCGGTCTCGCGGAGCAGGGCCAGCGGGAGCTCGTTGGGGTCCAGCAGCGGGTAGTGCTCCTGCTGCCAGCCCTCGCGGGAGAGGGACTGCCGGAAGTAGCCGTGCCGGTAGAGCAGCCCCACGCCGATGAGGGGGACACCGAGGTCGCTGGCCGACTTCAGATGGTCGCCGGCGAGGATGCCGAGGCCGCCGCTGTACTGCGGGAGGGCCGCGGTGATGCCGAACTCGGGGGAGAAGTAGGCGACGGCGGCCGGCAGTCCGGCCGNAGGATGCCGAGGCCGCCGCTGTACTGCGGGAGGGCCGCGGTGATGCCGAACTCGGGGGAGAAGTAGGCGACGGCGGCCGGCAGTCCGGCCGGCTGTTCCTGGTACCAGCGGTTGCCGGTGAGGTAGTCGTGCAGGTCGTCGGCGGCCGCGGCGAGCCGCCGGCGGAACCGGCGGTCCTCGGCGAGGGCGGTCAGCCGGGCGGCGGGAACGGAGCCCAGCAGCCGCAGCGGATCGCCGTCGGCCGCCCGCCAGCCCTCGGGATCGAGGGTCTGGAACAGCTCACGGGTCTCGGGATGCCAGGACCAGCGCAGGTTGCGCGCCAGCTCGCTGAGCGGTCGTAGGGGCTCCGGAAGGACGGGGCGCACGCTGAATCGACGAATGGCCTTCACGAGCACGACGGTAGCGGCGCGGGGCCCGCGGTCGTGGCTCAAGACGCCAAGTGCCTCCTTCTGCCCGATGCTCTTTCCCTCTGATTCCCCCCTGCTGCCTGACCCTGACAGGGGCAGGCGGACCGGTCGGCGGCACTGCTTGACTGGCCCCATGGACACACCTGCCGAACTGGGCGAATTCCTGCGCACCCGCCGCGCCGCGCTGCGGCCCGAGGACATCGGCCTGGCCACGTACGGCGGACAGCGCCGGGTGCCCGGCCTGCGGCGCGAGGAGCTGGCGCGGCTGGCGGGGGTCAGCGTGGCGTACTACACCCGGCTGGAGCAGGGCCAGTCCGGCAACGCCTCGGACGGGGTGCTGGACGCGCTGGCGCGGGCCCTGCGGCTGAGCCCGGACGAGCACGCGCACCTGCGGAACCTGGCCCGTCCGGTCCGCCCGGCCCACCCGGAGCGCCGCGCCGCCGCCCGGCCCGCGCGGGTGCGGCCCGGGGTGCGGCAGCTGGTCGCGGCCATGGGCGACGTCCCGGCCGTCGTCCTCGACCACCGCTACGACGTGCTGGACTGGAACCCCCTGGGCCACGCCCTGATCGCGGGTCACCTGGACGCGGACGCCCCGCACCGGCCGGCGGCCCGGCCCAACTCGCAGCGGCTGCTGTTCCTCGATCCGCACGCGCGGGAGCTCTACCCGCGGTGGGGCGTGGAGTCCCGGCGCGCGGTGTCGGCGCTGCGGCTGGCGGCCGGCGAGCACCCGGACGATCAGCAGCTGGCCGCCCTGGTGGGCGAACTGACGATGAAGAGCCCGGAGTTCGCGGCGCTGTGGGCGCGGCATCCGGTGCGGGCCTGCACCTCGGGGACGAAGGAGCTGCACCACCCGCTGGTGGGCGCGGTGACGCTGTCGTTCGAGATGCTGCGGGCGCCGGCGGCGGACGGCACCGCGCAGTCGGTCCTGGCGTTCAGCGCGGAGCCCGGTTCGCCGTCGGAGGCGGCCCTGCGGCTGCTCTCGACGACCCTCGCGGCGGCACCGCCGCCGCCCGTCGTTCCGGAGCGCGTGGAACACGACCGTCAGGGGCCGACCGTGCGCTGATGTTCCGGTACGAGGGAGAAATACGCCCCGCCTACACCCGGGCCTTCGAAGGCCAGAAGTCGCTACGGCCTTCGAAGGGCGGGCCGGGACGCCGTTCCTCCATCCGGCCGTCGTCCACCCTCGTTCGTCACATTGCACACGATCGGCCCAGCGGGGAGACTCCCTACGAGTGACGGAGGTCCCGCCGCCTTCCCCGGGCGGCGCCGGGCGAACTACGCACCGGTAGGCCGGACGGTGCGGGCATGTTCGCCAGGGCCTGGTGGGAAAGCTCCATCGGTGCAAGGAATACGCCCTCCGTCCGCTCGCCCCAGGACGACCCCCTCGTAATGTCGCGCACTTCCCGCTCGTCAGGTTTTCCGCCGCCCGCCCGGGTGAATGCGGACAGAAGCAGCCCTGCCCGCGCGCTTCCGGGCGGCAGGGCAGCGGATAGAAAGAACAGAACGCGCCAGATCCCCCGTCAGCTTCCGGGTTTTTCCTCCGGTTTCCCCTCGGACCCCAGGTGATTCCATGATCGGTCGCATTCCCGTCCTGGACCTCGCCCCGCTCGTGGACTGCGGCCGCAGACCGGCGAAGGCAGTGGTCGGCGAGTCCTTCGAGGTGACCGCGACGGTCTTCCGCGAAGGCCATGACGCGGTGGGCGCCAATGTGGCGCTCCGGGACGCGGCGGGCCGGTCGGGTCCGTGGACACCGATGCGGGAGCTCGCGCCGGGCACCGACCGGTGGGGCGCGGAGGTCACGCCGGACGCGGAGGGCCGCTGGACCTACGCGGTCGAGGCGTGGAGCGACCCGGTCACCACCTGGCGGAACGCGGCCCGCGTCAAGATCCCGGCCGGGATCGACACCGAGCTGGTGCTGGAGGAGGGCGCCCGGCTGTACGAGCGGGCGGCCGGCGGGGTGCCCAAGAACGAGGGCCGGGAGGCGGTGCTGGGCGCGGTCGACGCGCTGCGCGACACCCTGCGTCCGGGGGCCGACCGGCTCGCCGCCGCGCTCGCCCCGGCCGTGTCGGCCGCCCTGGCCGCGCATCCGCTGCGCGAACTGGTCACGGCCACCCGTCCGCTGCCGCTGCTGGTGGAGCGGGAACGGGCCCTGTTCGGCTCGTGGTACGAGCTGTTCCCCCGCTCGGAGGGCGCGGTCGTCAAGGAGGACGGGCCGCCGGTGAGCGGAACGTTCCGGACGGCGGCCAAGCGGCTGCCGGCCGTGGCGGCGATGGGTTTCGACGTCGTCTACCTCCCGCCCGTCCACCCCATCGGCACCTCCTTCCGCAAGGGCCCCAACAACGCGCTGAGCGCGGGCCCGCAGGACGTGGGCAGCCCCTGGGCGATCGGCTCGGCCGACGGCGGGCACGACGCGATCCACCCGGATCTGGGCACCTTCGAGGACTTCGACCACTTCGTGGCCCGGGCGCGCGAGCTGCGCATGGAGGTGGCGCTGGACTTCGCGCTCCAGTGCTCGCCCGACCACCCGTGGGTGGAGAAGCACCCGGAGTGGTTCCACCACCGGGCGGACGGCTCGATCGCCCACGCGGAGAACCCGCCGAAGAAGTACCAGGACATCTACCCGCTCGCCTTCGACGCCGACTTCGACGGGCTGGTCCGGGAGACACTGCGGCTGCTGCGGTTCTGGATGGACCACGGGGTGCGGATCTTCCGGGTGGACAACCCGCACACCAAGCCGGTGGTCTTCTGGGAGAAGGTCATCGCGGACATCGGCCGCACCGACCCCGATGTCGTCTTCCTGGCCGAGGCGTTCACCCGGCCGGCGATGATGCGCACGCTGGGCGCGGTCGGCTTCCAGCAGTCGTACACCTACTTCACCTGGCGCAACTCCAAGCAGGAGCTCACCGATTACCTCACCGAGCTCTCCCGGGACTCGGCCCCCGTGATGCGCCCGAACCTCTTCGTCAACACCCCTGACATCCTGCACGCCTACCTCCAGGAGGGCGGCCGGGCGGCCTTCGAGATCCGGGCCGTGCTCGCCGCCACGCTCTCCCCGTCCTGGGGCGTCTACGCCGGCTACGAACTGTGCGAGAATGCCCCGGCACATCCGGGCAGCGAGGAGTACCTGGACTCGGAGAAATACCAACTGCGGCCGCGCGACTGGGAGTCGGCCGAGCGCGAAGGTCGCAGCCTGGCTCCCCTGATCACCGTGCTCAACCGGCTGCGGCGACGGCACCCGGCTCTGCGCCGCCTGCGCAACCTGCGCTTCCACCCCGTCGACAACGACGCGGTCATCGCCTACTCGAAGCGCTGCGGGGGCCCCGGTGGAAGCTGCGTGGTGACGGTCGTCAACCTCGACCCCCACCACACCCAGGAGGCGACGGTCTCGTTGGACATGCCGGAGCTCGGCCTCGACTGGCACGAGACCTTCCCGGTGCGCGACGAGCTCACCGGCGAGACCTACCACTGGGGCAGGGACAACTATGTGCGCCTTGAGCCGGGCCGTTCGATCGCGCCCGCGCACGTGTTCTCGCTGCGACCGTCCTCACCGATCGGAGGGTCACCCACACCATGATCGTCAACGAGCCCGTACCGGACACATTCGAGGACACCCCCGCGAAGGACCGGGATCCCGACTGGTTCAAGCGCGCGGTGTTCTACGAGGTCCTCGTACGCTCCTTCCAGGACAGCGACGGCGACGGCATCGGGGACCTCAAGGGGCTGACGGCCAAACTGGACTACCTGCAGTGGCTGGGCGTCGACTGCCTCTGGCTGCCGCCGTTCTTCCAGTCCCCGCTGCGGGACGGCGGCTACGACGTCTCGGACTACACCTCCGTCCTGCCGGAGTTCGGTGACCTGGCGGACTTCGTCGAGTTCGTGGACGCCGCGCACCAGCGCGGTATGCGCGTCATCATCGACTTTGTCATGAACCATACGAGCGACCAGCACGACTGGTTCCAGCAGTCCCGCACCGATCCGGAGGGCCCGTACGGCGACTACTACGTCTGGGCCGACGACGACAAGCAGTACCAGGACGCGCGGATCATCTTCATCGACACGGAGACGTCCAACTGGACGTTCGACCCGGTGCGCAAGCAGTACTACTGGCACCGGTTCTTCTCCCACCAGCCGGACCTCAACTACGAGAACCCGGCGGTCCAGGAGGAGATCCTGGCGGCCCTGCGGTTCTGGCTGGACCTGGGCATCGACGGGTTCCGGCTGGACGCGGTGCCGTACCTGTTCGCGCAGGAGGGCACCAACTGCGAGAACCTGCCGCAGTCGCACGCGTTCCTCAAGCGCGTCCGGGCCGAGATCGACGCCCACTACCCGGACACGGTGCTGCTGGCCGAGGCCAACCAGTGGCCGGAGGACGTGGTCGACTACTTCGGCGACTACGCCAAGGGCGGCGACGAGTGCCATATGGCGTTCCACTTCCCGGTGATGCCGCGGATCTTCATGGCCGTGCGCCGCGAGTCCCGCTACCCGGTCTCCGAGGTCCTGGCCAAGACCCCGGCCATCCCCTCGCGCTGCCAGTGGGGCATCTTCCTGCGCAACCACGACGAGCTGACCCTCGAAATGGTGACGGACGAAGAGCGCGACTACATGTACGCGGAGTACGCCAAGGACCCGCGGATGCGCGCCAACATCGGCATCCGCCGCCGACTGGCCCCGCTGCTGGACAACGACCGCAACCAGATCGAGCTGTTCACGGCGCTGCTGCTGTCGCTGCCCGGCTCGCCGATCCTCTACTACGGGGACGAGATCGGAATGGGGGACAACATCTGGCTCGGCGACCGCGACGGGGTGCGCACGCCGATGCAGTGGACGCCGGACCGCAACGCGGGCTTCTCGTCCTGCGACCCGGGCCGGCTGTTCCTCCCGACGATCATGGACCCGGTCTACGGGTACCAGGTCACCAATGTCGAGGCGGCGATGAGCAGCCCGTCGTCGCTGTTGCACTGGACGCGCCGGATGATCGAGATCCGTAAGCAGAACCACGCGTTCGGGCTCGGCTCGTACACGGAGCTCCAGTCGAGCAATCCGGCCGTGCTGGCCTTCCTCCGGGAAGCCCCCCAGGAGGACGGAACGGACGACCTCGTCCTGTGCGTGAACAACTTCTCCCGCTTCGCACAGCCGACCGAGCTGGATCTGCGGAGCTTCAACGGGCGCCACCCGGTGGAGCTGATCGGCGGCGTCCGCTTCCCGGCCATCGGGGAACTGCCGTACCTGCTGACCCTGGCGGGACACGGCTTCTACTGGTTCCGGCTGCGCCGCAACGCACCGGCGGGCCACCAGCCCGGGTAGCCGGACCCCGGCCGCAAGAAAGGGCAACGGGCGGGACGCCCCCGGTTTTCCCGTCCGTGCCCCGGGCACCCTCACTACTACGCACAGACCGGCCCGGACGAAACGGTTCGGAAGAGGCCCGCCGCACCCTGCCGCACCGCGGCGGACGCTGACCGTACGGACGATCCTGGCCGGACACTCCCGCCGCCTTCGGCGGGAGGACCCCGATGCACCGCACACTGGCCAAAGCCGCAATCCGGGACACTGTGCCCCATCGTCGTGTGCCCCGGGGAAAGGACGCGACGCCATGTCGGACGCTGTACCGCCCCGCCGGGAGACCACCCCCCGGGCGGTGAGCCCCGGGTCCGCACCGTCCGGCGTCGCCGCCGCGCCGCCGCCCCCCACCGGCGGGGGGCCCGCCGACGTCCTGCTCGCCTCCCTGGCCCCGCTGCTCACCCGGTGGCTGCCCCGGCAGCGCTGGTTCGCCGGCAAGGGCAGCCCGGTCACCGGCCTCGCCCCGGTCACCGCGGTCGACGTCCTGCCGGTCACCCGCGGCGGCGGCACCCCCGGCCTGCTCCACCTGCTCGTCCGGGCGCGGCAGTCCGGCACCGGGGCGGACGACTGCTACCAGCTCCTCCTCGGCGTCCAGGACGTCCTGCCCCCGCAGCTCGCCCCGGCGCTCATCGGCCGGCCCACCGAGGGACCGCTGCGCGGCCTCGCCGTCTACGAGGCGCTCGCCGACCCGCGGACCGCCGGCCTCCTGCTGGAGCGGCTGCGCGTGCCCGGCAGGCTCGGCCCGCTGCGCTTCGTCCGGGAGGCGGACGCGGACCTCCCGGCGGGCCTCGCGCCCCGGCTGCTCGGGGCCGAGCAGTCCAACTCCTCGGTGGTGTACGGCGACTCGTACATCCTGAAGCTCTTCCGCCGCGTGGGTCCCGGTGTCAACCCGGACCTCGAACTCCCCCGTGCCCTCGCCCGCGCCGGCTGCACCAGGGTCCCCGCCCCCGCCGCCTGGTGCGAGGCCGAACCGCCGGGCGGGGGCGAGCCGATGACCCTCGGCGTCCTCCAGCCCTTCCTGCCGGGCTCCGCCGACGGCTGGCAGCTGGCCCTCGGCGCGCTCGCCGTCCAGGCCGACTTCACCGGCTCCGCGCACGCCCTCGGCCACGCCACCGCCGAGGTCCACCGCGCCCTCGCCGGCGCCCTGCCCACGCTCGACCTGCACCCGCCGCACCTCGAACGGATCGCCGCCGCCATGCACCGCAGGCTCGACGCCGCCGCCGAGGCCGTCCCGGCCCTGCGCGGCTACCGGGCCGCGCTGCGCGCGACGTACGACGACCTCACCCGCCCCGGAGCCCTCGGCCGGTCGCGCCGCGCCCAGCGGATCCATGGCGACCTGCACCTCGGCCAGGCGCTGCGCACGGCGGCGGACGGCCGCTGGTCGCTGATCGACTTCGAGGGCGAGCCCGCCCGGCCGCTGGCCGAGCGGCGCCGGCCGCAGCCGGTCGAGCAGGACGTCGCGGGCATGCTCCGCTCGTTCGACTACGCGGCGGCGGTCGGCCGGGCGGCCGGCACCGGCTGGGCCGACCGGGCCCGCGAGGCGTTCTGCGACGGCTACGCCGAGGCCCATCACGACCCGCGCGAGGACGACCGGCTGCTGCGGGCGCACGAGACCGACAAGGCCGTCTACGAAGTGCTGTACGAGGCCCGGCACCGGCCGGACTGGCTCTCCGTCCCGCTGACCGCGATCCGCCGGCTCGCCGCGCAGGCGGACGGCGCCCGGCGGCGGCCCTGACCCGACCCGCCCCACCACTCCGGGAGGAACACCCCGTGACCGCTCGACCGCCGTCCCCCGACCCCCGGCCCGGCTTCGTCCCCGCCACCTTCCTGCCCGGCCGCCGACGGCCCGACGCCGTGCCCCCGCCGGCCGGGAGCCGGGGGGTACGGCCCGCTCCGCGTCCCGACGACGCCGAGCGCGCCCGGCTGCTGAGCGGCGCCCACCACGATCCGCACGCCCTGCTGGGCGCCCACCACGCCCCGGGCGGAGTGGCGTTCCGCGTGCTGCGGCCGTACGCCCGCTCGGTGACCGTCACGGCGAAGGGGCTGCGGGCGGAGCTGATCCCGGAGGGGGACGGGTTCTTCTGCGGGGTGCTGCCGCTGAAGGAGATCCCCGACTACCGGCTCCAGGTGGCCTACGAGAAGGACGAGCTGGAGGTCGACGACCCGTACCGCTTCCTGCCCGCCCTCGGCGAGCTGGACCTGCACCTGATCGGCGAGGGCCGGCACGAGGAGCTGTGGCGGGCGCTCGGGGCGCGGCCGATGACGCACCAGGGGGCGGCCGGCACCCGGTTCACGGTCTGGGCGCCGAACGCCCTCGGGGTGCGCGTGGCCGGCGACTTCAACCTCTGGGACGGCACCGCGCACCCGATGCGCTCGCTCGGCGCGACGGGCGTGTGGGAGCTGTTCGTCCCCGGAGTGGGCGAGGGCGAGCTCTACAAGTTCGACATCACCCGCCCGGACGGCACCCACACCCTGCGGGCGGACCCGATGGCCCTGCGCACCGAGGCGCCGCCCGCCAACGCCTCGGTGGTGCACGTCTCCCGCCACACCTGGCGGGACGACGCGTGGATGGCACGGCGCGCCGACCGTCCCGCGCACGCGGCCCCGTTCTCCGTCTACGAGGTCCACCTGCCGTCCTGGCGGCCGGGCCTGGGCTACCGGCAGCTGGCCGACCAGCTCCCCGCGTACATCAAGGACCTGGGCTTCACGCACGTCGAGTTCCTGCCCGTCGCCGAGCACCCGTTCGGCGGCTCGTGGGGCTACCAGGTGACCGGCTTCTGGGCGCCGACCGCCCGGCTGGGCACCCCGGACGACTTCAAGTACCTGGTGGACGCGCTGCACCGGGCGGGCATCGGGGTGCTGGTCGACTGGGTCCCGGCGCACTTCCCGCGCGACGACTGGGCGCTGGCCGAGTTCGACGGCCGTCCGCTGTACGAGCCGGCGGACCCGCTGCGGGCGGCCCATCCGGACTGGGGGACGCTGGAGTTCGACTACGGCCGCACCGAGGTGCGCAACTTCCTGGTCGCCAACGCCGTCTACTGGTGCGAGGAGTACCACATCGACGGGCTGCGGGTGGACGCCGTCGCCTCGATGCTCTATCTGGACTACTCCCGCGAGCCGGGCCAGTGGACGCCCAACGAGCACGGCGGCCGGGAGAACCTGGACGCGGTGGCCTTCCTCCAGGAGATGAACGCCACCGTCTACCGCCGCTGCCCGGGCGTCGTCACGGTCGCCGAGGAGTCCACCGCCTGGGACGGGGTCACCCGGGCCACCCACCATGTGGGTCCTGGGGGCTTCGGGGGGCTGGGCTTCGGGCTGAAGTGGAACATGGGCTGGATGCACGACTCCCTGGAGTACGTGGCGAAGGAGCCGGTCCACCGCAAGTACCACCACGGCGAGATGACCTTCGCCATGGTCTACGCGTACAGCGAGAACTACGTCCTGCCGATCTCGCACGACGAGGTGGTGCACGGCAAGCGGTCCCTGGTCTCCAAGATGCCGGGCGACTGGTGGCAGCAGCGGGCCACCCACCGGGCGTTCCTGGGCTTCATGTGGTCCCATCCGGGCAAGCAACTGCTGTTCATGGGGCAGGAGTTCGCGCAGGGCGCGGAGTGGTCGGAGAGCCACGGCCCGGACTGGTGGCTGCTCGACCCGTCGTACGCCGCCGAGGCCGATCACCGGGGCGTGCGGGACCTCGTCCGCGACCTCAACGGCCGGTACCGCGAGAACCCCGCGCTGTGGGAGCGCGACACCGCGCCCGAGGGCTTCGAGTGGATCGTCGGCGACGCGGCGGAGGACAACGTCTTCGCCTTCCTGCGGTTCGCCGCGGACGGTTCGCCGCTGCTCGCCGTCAGCAACTTCTCACCCGTCGTCCGGTCCGCGTACCGGCTCGGCGTGCCGTCCGGCACGTCCGTCTGGGAGGAGTGCCTCAACACGGACGCGGCGCGGTACGGCGGGAGCGGCGTGGCGAACGCGGACCCGGTCAAGGCGCGTCCGGTGCGTCATCACGGGCGTCCGGCGAGCATCGAGCCGACGCTGCCGCCGCTGGCGACGGTGTGGTTCCGGCCGGGCTGATCGGGGCGTTTCCGCGTGGGCGAGCCTCGGGCGGGCCTCGGCGTCAGTCCGCGCCCGCCGGGGCCGCCGCCAGGTCGCGGAGCTCCTGGACGAGGGGCGGCTCGGGGAGCGGGATCGCGCCGAGGTCGGGATCGTGGTGCTCGCTGAAGTGGACGACGGCGGCCCCGGGCAGCCGCCGTACGGCCGTGGAGGCGGCGGCGCGGTCGCCCCAGACCCGGTCCGGGACGAAGCCGTGCCGCAGCAACTCCCTGCACCAGAAGGCCGCGTCGAGGTACTCGCCCCGGCAGGAGTGGTCCAGGAAGAGGCAGTACTCGGCCGTTCCGTCGCCCGCGCCGGCGGCGAACTGCCACCAGAAGCGGGCGCCGTCGCCGTGGTCGGCCAGGTGCAGCAGACAGGCGAAGATCCGGGCGCCGGTGCGGCCCGCGCACCGGTCGTGGATGAACCGGTCGAGGTCGTGCGGGGCGTCGGGGGCGCGCAGCACCGCCAGGCTCATGACCGTGAGGTCCCACCGGGCCCTGTCGGCGTCGGGCGCGCCGGGGGCGGGTTCGGTCCAGGCCGGGGGCCGGGCGATGAGGACGGCGGGTGCCGCGGGGCAGGTGTGGTGGGTGCGGGCGGCTCCGGGGGCGCCGGTGGCGTTGGGATCGCGGGCGGCGTTGGCGTCGCGGGCGGCGCGGGCGGCCAGCCGGTCGCGGAGGCGCTCCTCGGCCGCCGCCACGTCGTAGTCGGCGTACCGGTCCGCGGCGCGGGCCAGGGACAGCAGCCGTTCCACTCTGTCCCGGGACGCGGGGGCGAGGTCGTCGGTCATAAGGTTTCCTCCCGCGGTGTGGGGGCGGCCGTGGCCCCGGGGGTCCCGGGGTCCCCGGAGTGCGCGGCCCGCGCGGCGTGGTGGGTGCTCGGGGTGTCCGCCGGGGTCTTCTCCGGGTCTTGCTCCGGGACTTTCTCCGGGACGGCTGTGGGTTCACTGGCGTTTCCGGCCTCCAGCACCCGGGCAAGACGCCGGCACGCCTGACTGACGTGGGAGCGCACTGTGGCCTCCTCGATGCCCAGCAGTTCCGCCGCCTCGGAGGTGGTGTAGCCGATCCGGTACCGGAGCACAACCGCGTCGCGCTGGCGCTCACTCAGACTGCTGATGGCCGCGTTCAGCTGTATGAAATCGGTGAGCAGGTCGTAGGGGTCCTCGGTCTGGTCGCGGAGGGCGGCCTCGAAGGCGGCGGTGTCCATGGGCGCGGGGCGCCGTCTGCGGCGGCGCCGCTGGTCGCTGATGCGGTGCTTGAGGATCGTCCACGCGTACTGCTCCAGGCGGGCCATCCGCAGCATGCGGGGCCAGCTGCGCATGACGGCCTCGAAGGCGAGGTCCACCGCCTCCTCGGCGTCGGCGTCCGAGCCCAACTGCGCGTAGGCGACCCGCATGTAGTCCTTCCTGCGGGCGAGGTGGAAGGCCCAGAACGAGACGCGGTCCGCGTCCGGCCACCGGTCCATCGGCCCCTCGCCGTCGGCCGGCCGCTCAGTCACAGCGTCCTCCGTGCTTGCACGAAGGCTTCGCCGAGTGCCGTGCCCCGCCGACCAGGCCGGAGATGCCGATCCGGACGCCGACGGCGAGCATCCGGCGCAGCAGCCGGAACACGTCCGGTCCGAACACCCTGATGCCCAGGGCTACTTCGATCCACTGCGCCGCATTGTCTTGATGCACGTGCTTCTCCAGTGTGCTGCGTGTCGAGGTGGAGTGGGAGACGCCGGGCATCCCCCATGCGGCGCCGGAGACGCGTGGTCTCCACCAGTACAAGCGCCGCGGCGGGCCCGAATGTGCAGGACCACTCCCTATTTCGTTCACCAGTGCGAAAGGTGTCGGGGGCATCCCTGACCGAACCCGGAGTTCGCCCCACCACCCGGTGTGCCGGAAGCGTGCAGCGTGCTTCAGTATGAGATCCATCAACTCTCCCGGTGGACCGGCCTCCTGACCGAGGCTCGCCTGCCGGAATCCGTTGGTCCGCTGGTCCGGGCGTCCGGCCGGACAAGCATGGACAAGATCCATTGCCATTGCGAACACGAGGAGAGGGACGTTGAGCGAGGGAAGGAGGCGGACACGACCCTGGGGACCGCTGCGCGGTTCCTCCGGGCCGGCCCACGAGCTGGCCCACCTGCTGCGCGCCTGGCTGGACAAGGCGGAGCTGCGTGTGACGGACCTGGCCTGCGCCCTGCAGCCCGAGCACTTCACGGACGGACGCGTACCGGCCCGCACCACGGTCGCGGAACGGCTTGCCGGCGCGAATCCGCAGTGGGACTTCGTCGAGGCCGTCGCCGACGTCTGCTCCCGGGACGACGCGGAACGGACCCGGATGCTGAACGACGCCCGGCCCCTGTGGGAGCGCGTCCGGGCCGCCCTGCCGCAGCGGAACGGCCGTACCGGACAACGGAGCCGGCGCCCCGACGACGTCCGCCGGGACGACACCTCCCCCGGACAGCCGGACCCCACCGCCGACGAGGCCCTACGCTCCGCGCTCCGGCGCGCCGCCGAGGCCGAGCGCGAACGGGACAACGCACACCAGTTGTCCGTCCTCCTCCTCACGACGGTCAACCGGCTGGGGAACGACCTGACGGAGCTGCGCGCCCGGCTCCGGACCGGCGGCGGGGTACCGACCGACCAACTGCGCCGGGCCCGCAGGCGCCTCCAGCGCAGCGAGGCCCGGAGGGCGCTGCTGATGCAGGAGCTGCGGCAGGCGCGGGCCGAACGGGACAACTTGCGCGGTGCCGCGTCGTCCGGCGACGAGGACCGGACAACCTGCGACGCCCCTCGTACCGGACCACCGGACAACCGGCCGGACAACTGCCCCCTGACGACCGTGCGGTTGCTGGCCGACGCCCGCGCCCACGGCCGGGAGGCCGTGGCCCGGCGCATCGCCGCGGCGGCGGGGCGGGACGGCAACCCCGGCTTCGTACAACGGGTGGTGGCCCTGCTGTACGCCAACGAACAGCCGGCCGACGCCGCCCGGGTCCTGGCGTCCGTCGCCCGCGGCCGCCCCGCGGCCCGCGTACCCGGCGTACTCTCCGCCCTGCTCCGCGCCGGCCGCCACCTCGACGCCTCCCACGTCCGCGCCTCGGTCGCCCGGGCCGAATCCGCCGAGCGCGTGCTCGACGTCGTGGCCGCCCTCCGCGAGGCCGGCCTCCACTCCGACGCCTACCAGGTCCTGGCCGCCGCCGGCCGCCTGCGCGCCCTGGGCGACGTCCCTCCGCTCGTCCGGTCGTTGACCGCCGCCGGACGCCCCGACGACGCCCACTGGCTCCTCGGCTTCGCCGGCCGCGAGCGCCCCCGCACCGAAGCCCGCGCCCTGGCCGAGGTCCTACGCCTCGCCGGCGACCCCGCCGCCGCCGACCTCCTCCTCTCCGAACTCCGCCCCCCGACCACCCCCACCCCTCAACCCTCCACCGACAACCCCCCACCCCTCCCCATCCCCACCCGCCCCCTCCCCCCACAAACCACCGGCCTCGCCACCGTCATCCACATCGACCCCTCCCCCGGCGCCCGCGCCCCCGTCCTCGGCCGCCGCGTCACGGACGGACCGTATGTGGAACGGGTGCCGCCGCCGCGGGGGTGAGGGGTGGGGCATGTGACCACGCGAGCGGCCCGGCCTCGTCTCACCCACCGGTTCGCCACTGCCGTTGCCGCTCTCCAGGACGAGTCCCCAGGTGCCTTCGCACGGAAGCTCAGGACTAGATGCCCCCCGGCCATGACGTTGTTGTCAGCGGGAACTTGACGGCGAGCGCGTCAGTGAGCGATCCCGGCAGTGCGTGGCCCGTAGGTGGCGTCACCACCGTCGGTGAACGGTGGCCTTACCACCGGTCACCAGGCTTGCCGGCGGGACGTCGTCGGTAAGGACCGCGCCGGCGGCGACCACGGCGTCACGGCCGATGCTGACGCCGGGGAGGATCATGGCACCGGCGCCTATCCACACGTTCTCCGCCACATCGATGGGGGCACCGGTGAGCCACCCCCGTCGCTCCTCGGGGTCGACCGGGTGACCGACGGTGATGAACGTGACCTTGGGTCCGACCATCACGCGCTCGCCGAGGCGGATGCCGGCGTAGTCCAGGAATGTGCAGTTCTGGTTGATGAACACGCGCTCCGCGAGGTCCAGGTGGAGGCCGTGGTCCGTGTAGAAGGGCGGATAGATCGTGGCTCTCGTCGACAGCGGCCTGCCCAGGATCTGTTCGAACAGTTCTGCCTTGCCTGCTTCGTCCTCGAAGGGCAGGACGTTCAGGCGGGAGGTGAGCTCGGTGACCCGCAGGACCCTGTCGGCCATGGACTGGAACTCGGCGCTGTGGATGCGCATGAGGCGGTCGCTGGACATGCCACGAACCTTTCTGGTGTACCGGTGAATGGATAGGACTCAGACAGATATCGGCAGTCGGCCGCGTCATCCTTGTCCGGGTTGAGGCCTGCGAGTACGTGCGATGCCGCTGTCGCCACGCCATGACGCCGTTGCCCAGGACGGCAGCCAGATACTCCCGGGGAGCCTCGGCATGCTTTCGAGGTGGGTGATGATTCCGCGGAGTCCTGGATGTGGATTCGTTCCGGGGAGAATGAGGGAGAGCGGGTACGCGAGGGTCGGATTCACGACAGGGATGCGGCGCAGGTCGTGGCCCGTCGGCCAGATGTACCGGTCGCGTGCACCGACGAGGGTGGCGACGTCCGCGGACTCCGCGAGGGTGTCCAGGAGCACTTCGTCACCGAAGTGTGGGCCTGCCGCGTCGATGCGCAGGTCGAATTCGGTGGCGAGCTGATCGTAGAACTCCGCCCATTCGCTTCGGGGTGCGATCCCCGGCACCCATATCCGGTGCTTGCGCAACTGCGGTGGCGTCAGCCTCCGCGCGGAGGCGAGTGGATGCCTCGGGCCTACGAGCAGTTCCAGCGGAGAGTCGAACGCGCGAATCATCCGCAGGTCGGGCGGCAGCGCGTCCGGGGCAGTCACGGAACGGAACGAGGCATCGATATCGCCTGCTGCGACGGCGTCGACCGCCACGCGTGGGTCGTTGACCCGGAGGGTCACCACGTCGAGGTTGATTTCGGGATGCGCCCGCCAGTAGTCGTGCAGAACGACGGCCTGCGCGCTCCGCAGGCCGAGAACGTCGATCCGAAGGGCCCGGGAGCCCGGCCTGACCGCGGTGATGGCACGCTCGACACCCGCGACGATGCTCCGCGCGTGGGGGAGAAACGCCTGACCGTCGAGCGTCAGCTCAACTCCTCTGGCGGTACGTGTGAACAGCAGCACTTCCAGCTCGCGCTCCAGAGCGGCGATCCGCTTGGAGACGGCTTGCTGCGTCACGCCCAGCTCATCGGCCGCACGTTGCAACTGTCCGAGCTCGGCGGCCCGGACGAACGATCGCAATGCCTCGGTGTCCACTGGTGCACCTTAGACGTGCACAACCGATCGTTGTGGCTCGCCGTGGACCGGTTGTCCGGCACGGCGGGCGCGACCGGCCTGCCGTTTATCGAATTCTGAGAGATAAGGTCGTCACCGACAAGCCGGACCACTTGTACTGTGACTTCGAGAACCCTGTCGTCGACAAGACGTACCTCGGGAATTTCCGCCCTGCCTCCAACGACTTGTGCAACTACACCAGCTCGGACGCCACGCAGTAGTTGAACTGGTCCGACACCGTGGGTTCCACGAACTCGGTGGAAGTCTCCGCCTCGGTCACCGCCACGCTCATCGACAAGGTTCTCAGTGCCAGCGTTTCCGCCAAGTACGGCTACATGTGGAGCAATTCGCACTCCGAAGGCGGCTCCATCGGGAGCACCGTGAAGCCCGGTGAAGTGGGCTGGATCGACCGGGCCCAGGCCATGCATAAGGTTACGGGTACCTGGCACTTCTACTCCGACGGACTGGTGTACAACTTCCGGGTCAAGGGCACCGTCGTCAGCCCTGCCGAGAACGGAACCGACGGAGTGCGGAACTCGGTCGTCGCCAGGACGCGGGAGATGAGCGACAACGAAAAGACCTCCGTCGGCGCACGTCCGGGCGGGGTGCTGACAAAGCCCCACGCGCCCCAGGGGTGAAAGGCCGGCGCGACCCCAAGGCATCGTCGCCCCGGCCTCGTTCGACGGCGGCCTCAGCCGTCGGCGTCCCGGCGCGCACGGAAGGCTGCGGCCTTCGTGCGGTTCTGGCAGGCGGTGGAGCAGAACTGGCGGGCGGCGTTGCGGGAGGTGTCGACGTAGACGCGGTCGCAGCGGTCGGCGCGGCAGACGCCCAGTCGGCCGGCGAGGCCGCCGCCGACCGCCAGGGCGAGCGCGGTGGCGCAGCTGGCGCTGGACCCTGCGGCGAACGAGTCGTTCGCGCCGTGGAAGTGCATCTGCCAGGGCTCGCCCCCGACCCGGTCCAGCCGGGGCCGGGCGCCGGAGTCGCGCAGCAGGTCGTTCACGGCCGCCGCGGCGGCGTCCAGCCGCCCGTCCTGCATGGACTGGAACACCTCGCGCATGCGCCGGGCTGTCCCGACCAGGTACTCCGCCTGCTCGGCGTCGATGTCGCGCGGAAGCGAGGACGCGGTGCGCGACACGGCAGCGTCGATGGCGTCCGGCAACTCGGCTCCGCGGGGCGCGGTGTAGGGGCGGCCGCGCGCTTCTCCGTCGGTCAACGTGTTCACGAGCGATACGGCTTGGTCCAGCAGCACCGCGACGTGACTGTCGAACATCACTTGACCAGTCACTCCTTAGGGGATTAGCGTCCGTGACTGACAATACTTGATTCGACAGTCACGTGGGGGTGGTGGCGATGCCGCGAATCGTATGGCTGCTGGTGGCGGCGCGGGCGATCAACCGGCTCGGCGCCTTCTCCTTGCCCTTCCTGACCGTCCTGATCGGCACCGACTTCGGCGCGAGCACCACGACAGCGGGCCTGCTCGCGGCCGCCTTCGGCCTCGCGACGATCCCGTCGCGCCTGGCCGGAGGCCGCCTGGCGGTGCGCCTCGGGCGGCGCCGCACGATCGTGCTCGGCCTCATCGGTTGCGCCCTCGCGCAGTTGGGCATCGCGGCGGCCGACTCACTGACCGCGGTGGCGGTCTGCGCGGTCCTCCTCGGCCTGGCCTTCGAGCTGTACGAGCCGCCGAGCCAGGCGATGATCGCCGACGCGGTCGGCCCGGCGGACCGGGTCCGCGCCTACAGCCTGCTCAACGCCGCGCTCGCCGCGGGCGGCACGGGCGCCGGACTGATAGCGGCCACTCTGGGCCGGTGGGACCTGCGCTGGCTGTTCGTCGCCGACGCGCTCACCTGCCTCGCCTGCGCGCTGACGCTCCGCGTCGCGCTGCCCGCCGACCGCCCGGGCCGACGGGCCGCCCACCTCGGCGCACCCGTCGATCCGGTCCGCCCCTGGCGGGACCGTGCGCTGTGGGCCATGTTCACGTCCGGCACCGTCTTCGCGCTCGTCTCCACGCAGATCGTGATGGCGCTGCCGCTGACCCTCGCCCGTCGCGGCCTCGAACCCGCCGACGCCGGACTGCTGTTCAGCGCCTCCGCCGTGACCGTCGTCGCGGCCCAGCCCGCCCTGCGCCTGCGCCGCCTCGCCGCGCTCTCCGACTCCGCGGCCCTCGCCCTCGGATACACCCTGCTGGCGCTCGGTCTCGCCGGCTACGCGACGGCGTCCACCCTGCCCGTGCTCCTGATGACCACGGTCCTGTGGAGCCTGGGCGACGTGCTCGTCCTGGGCCGGATCCTCGGCGTCGTGGCCGGCCTCGCGCCACCCGGCGGCACCGACCGCTACCTCGCCGCGTACGGCGTCAGCTGGGGCATCGCCGCGGTCGCCGCCCCCGTCACCGCCACCCAGGTGCTCGAACACGCCGGCCCCGCCGCCCTGTGGGCCGGCGCCGCGACCCTCTGCCTCGCCCTCGCGGCCGCGCAACTCCTCGTCGTCGCACCGCTCATCGGCGCCACGAAGCGGCACGGACCGGCCCGCGGCGCCTCCTCGGGCGAACCCGCCCGGGCTCTCACCCGGTAAGGCCGATCAGTTGGTCCCGCCCCACCACGAACTCCTCGCGCCCGTCCGGCGTCTCGACACCGTGCGGTGACGTGGAGACGGTGACGAGTCCGTCATACTCCGCGCGGATCACGCAGGCGACCGCGGCGTCCACCGGGCAGGACGAGTCCGGTCCGAGGTCACCGGCAGCGTCGAAGACCGGCGGCTTGCCGGACAGCGATCAGCGCTGTCCCGCCGCGTCCGTGAACTGAACCTCCACTCGCCCGGAGAACGGATCGTCGCCCACCCGACGCACCGCTTCACAACGCGGCTCGACCACCACAGCCCCCACGTCCTCACGAGGTCGACAACACACGACGGTACGGCGACGGCCTCGATCAAGGCGGCAGGCGGGTGGGGCCTGCGGATCGCGGCACGGGCCGTCCTCGGTGTTTCGTCGGGACGCGGGCCTTGAATTCGTCCGCGCACTCCTCCGGCACCGCCCAGTCCCTGAAGATGACGACGTCAGGGGGCGTGGACGGGCGGGACGCTTCCTGCCGCTCAACATCGTCGACGATCTTCCGGCAGTCGACGGCGTGCGCGCCCGGCGGCGTCGGCTTCCTGCCGGGGGGCTCCGGCTCGTCCGCGGACGAGCCGGAGTCGAGGGCGGCGGTGACGGCGAGGCCGGCCAGGCACAGCCCCGCCCAGGCGGCGAAGACCCGTCGGCGGGCGCTCAAGAGCCGACCGTTCCGGCCGTGAGGCCGAGGAGGGTCATCAGGGTGAGGTCGAGCATCGCGGTACACGCGACCGTCATCGAAGCCCTTTCTCAAGGAGCCGGTACAGCGGGCTGCTCCCGACGGCGGGGACAGCGCGCTCAGTTGGCGCCGAGCCGTGCGCAGGAAGAGACGGACACCCTGGCGGGCGGGTTGTCGGTCCCGATCACCTGTCCGCTCCCCGGACACCGTGAGCCTGTCTACCCATCAGGACTTGATCTGTCCAGTCCCGGCCTCCGGTCCCGAGCGCCCAGTCCTCGTCCCGCACAAGCCGGTGGGGCGGAAACGGGGACCCGCCCCCGTCCCGCCCCACCCGGCCGACAACGGTCAGACGCGCTCGTCCTCCCGCGCCCCGCCCTTGCCGGACGCGGCCTCCGCCTCCGCCGACTCCGCGGCGGCCCGCGGCTGCGCGCCCTTGCGCGGGAGCAGCAGGGCGACGACGACCGTTCCGACGCCGAGGACGACGGCCCCGACGACGCTCGTGTGCGCGACCGCGTCCGAGAACGCCTTGTGCACGGCCTCGACGACGGACTGCGCCTGCTGGGCGCCGACTTCGGCCGCCTTCTGCGCGCCGAGCTTCGGCGCGGCCTGCTTGGCGACCTGCTCGCCGACCTCGCGGGCGACGTACAGACCGGCGCCCACGGAGTCCTGGGCGGCGGTCAGCGCCCGCTCGGGCAGCTTCGGCCCGCCGTGGGCGGCGGCCTTCTCGGCGGCGTCGGCCAGGTTGGACGAGTACGTCTTGGCCAGCACCGTGCCGAGGATGGCGATGCCGAGCGAGCCGCCCAGCTCGATGGAGGTGCTGTTGACGGCGCCACCGACGCCGAGCTGGCTCTCGGGGAAGGAGCCCATGATGGCGTTGGTGCAGGGCGACAGGGACAGGCCGATGGCGAGACCCAGGATCACCAGCGGCAGCACGAAGGCGTCGTAGGACGAGGACGCGTCGACGCGGGTGAGCAGGGCGATCGCGACCGTGCCCACGGTCATGCCGAGCGCGACCGTGATCTTCATGCCGAACCGGGGGGTGAGGAACGCGGTCAGCGCGCCGCCCACGAACACCGCGCCGGCCAGCGGCAGCATCCGGACACCCGTGTCCAGCGGCGAGTAGCCCAGCACGAACTGCAGGTGCTGGGTGAGGTAGTAGAACGCGCCGAAGACGGCGAGGAAGAACAGGGCGACGGCCAGCGTCGAGCCCGCGAAGGCCCGCTGGGCGAAGCGGCGGACGTCCAGGACCGGGCGCGGGTGGCGCAGTTCCCACAGGACGAAGCAGACCAGGCCGACGCCGGCCACGACGGCGGCGGTGATGGCCTTGGCGCTCCAGCCGAAGTGCGGACCCTCGATGATCATGTAGATCAGGGAGCCGACCCAGATGACGGAGAGCAGACCGCCGATGTAGTCGATCTTCTCGACATTCTCCGCCTTCGAGGGCGGCACCAGGAACAGCGCGCCCACCGCGCCCAGCAGCGCGATCGGCACGTTGATGAGGAACGTCGAGGCCCAGCCGTGGTCCTCCAGCAGCGCACCGGCCACCAGCGGGCCGACGGCGATGGCGAGACCTGCGGTCGCCGTCCAGATGGTGATGGCCTTGGCCCGCTCGGCGCGCGGGAAGGTCGCGGCGAGCAGCGACAGCGTCGCGGGCATGATCATGGCCGCGCCCACGCCCATCGCGGCACGGGAGGCGATGACGCCGCCCGCGCTGTCCACGAGCGAACCCGCGACGGAGGCCCCGGCGAAGACGAGGAGGCCGAGGACGAGGGCACCGCGGCGGCTGTACTTGTCACCGACCGCGCCGAGGATCAGCATCAGCGCGGCGTACGGCACGGTGTAGCCGTCGATGACCCACTGGAGGTCGGAGCTGCCGAGGCCGAGGCTCTGGACCATGTCCGGAGCGGCCACCGTCAGCGAGGTGTTCGCCATGACGATGATCAGCAGGCTGATGCAGAGCACCCCCAGCGCCCACCAGCGTCGCTTGTACGGCCCGTCCATCGCGTCGACGGGACGCGATATCCCCAGGCGCATGGCAACCTTCCCTTCCTCGATCTTGCACATGGTTGTGCAATTACACACTCGTGTGCAATTTAAGGGGGTCGGACGCCGGTGTGCAAAATGAGGAGGCAGAGGCCCTGGGCGGGCCGCACGGGCCCGACGGAGAAGAGAACCGATGACCGGCAGAGCGAACGTCAATCGCCGCCGCATCCTGGATGTCGCCCTCGCGGAGCTGCTGCGCGACCCGGAGGCGAGCATGGACCAGATCGCCCGGGCCGCGGGCGTCGTACGGCGCACGGTCTACGGCCACTTCCCCAGCCGTGACGCGCTCGTCGCGGCGCTCGTGGACGACGCCGCCGAGACGGTCGGGGCGGCGCGCGCCGAGGCGCTGCGGGCCGTCGGGGATCCGGGGGACGCGGCGGAGGCGCTGGCGCGCGCGATCCTCGCCGTGTGGGAGATCGCCGACGGCTACCGGCTGCTGGTGTCGATGGCGCAGCGGAGCGTCACGGTCGAGGGGATCCTGCGCCGTCTGGAGCCGGTCCGGCGGGAGAGCGAGGCCCTGCTGCGGCGCGGCCTGGAGGCGGGCCGCTTCACGTCGGTCCTGCCCGCGGCGGCCCTCTCCTACGTGCACGAGCAGATCCTCTTCGGCCTGCTCCAGGCCGTCAACGACGGGCTCCTCCCCCCGGAGGACGCGGGCCACTCCGCGGCCGTGACGGTCCTGACGGCGGCGGGCGTCCGGGCGGAGGAGGCGGCGGAGCTGGTCGCGCGGATCGGGACGGCGCGGGCGGACGGGCGGGAGGCGGAAGCCATCTGACGGCCCGTCAGTCACCCGAACCGGGAGGCGCCCGGACCGCCAGTCACCCGGACCGTGAGGCGCCCGGCCCGTCAGTCACCCGGACCGTGAGGCGGCCGGCCCGTGAGGCGGCCGGCCCTCGAAGCGGCCGTACCGAGCGGCCGTACCGTGAAGCGCCCACGCTCCCCCGCCGGAGCCACGGGCGCCTCACCGAGCACTCACACCCCGGCCGGCTCCGGCTCCGTCCCCCGCGCCGCGGGCACCTCGTGCCCGTCCGCCGTCAGCGTGCTCTCGTCGAACGGCAGCCGTCCGGCGAGGACGTCGTGCACCCGCGCCCGGTCGATCTCCTTCGTCCAGGTGCCGATGAGCACGGTCGCGACGGCGTTGCCCGCGAAGTTGGTCATGGCGCGCGCCTCGCTCATGAAGCGGTCGATGCCGACGATCAGGCCGACACCGTCGACGAGTTCGGGCCGGTGCGACTGGAGGCCGCCGGCGAGGGTGGCCAGTCCGGCGCCGGTGACGCCGGCGGCGCCCTTCGAGGCGACGATCATGAACAGCAGCAGGGAGATCTGCTGCCCGAAGGAGAGCGGCTTGTCCATCGCCTCGGCGATGAACAGCGAGGCCATGGTGAGGTAGATGGCGGTGCCGTCCAGGTTGAAGGAGTAACCGGTGGGGACGGTGATGCCGACGACGGGCCGGCTGACGCCGAGGTGTTCCATCTTCGCGATGAGCCGGGGCAGGGCCGACTCCGACGACGAGGTGGACAGGATCAGCAGGAACTCCCGTCCCAGGTACTGGAGCAGCCGGAAGATGTTCACTCCGGCCACGAGCCGCAGCAGCGTTCCCAGCACCACCACGACAAACAGCAGACAGGTCGTATAGAAGCCGATCATGATGACGGCGAGCGACTTCAACGCGTCGAGGCCCGTCGCCCCGACCACCGCGGCGATGGCTCCGAAGGCGCCCACCGGCGCCACCCACATGATCATGGAAAGGATGCGGAAGACGAGCTTCTGGATGTGCCCGATGCCGCGCAGCACCGGCTCGCCCGCGGGGCCCATCGCCTGGAGGGCGAAGCCCGTCAACAGGGCGACCAGCAGCGTCTGGAGCACCTGGCCGCCGGTGAGGGCGGAGACGAGGGTGGTGGGGATGATGCCCAGCAGGAACGCGGTGGTCGACTCGTGCGCCCCCTTGGCCTGGGCCTCGCCGGCGTGCCGCACGGCGTCCGTCAGATGCAGGCCGCTGCCCGGCTCCAGGAGGTTGCCGACCAGCAGGCCGATCGCCAGCGCGACGCTCGACATCAGCAGGAAGTAGCCGAGCGCGAGGCCGCCCACCGCGCCGACCTTGGCGGCCTTGCGCACCGAGCCGATGCCCAGCACGATCGTGCAGAAGATGACGGGCGAGATCATCATCTTGATGAGGTTGACGAATCCGGTGCCCAGCGGCTTGAGCTCGACGGCCGTGCCGGGGGCGGCGAAGCCGACCGCGATGCCGGCCAGCACCGCCGCGATGACCGCGAGGTAGAGGTAGTGGGTCCGGTCCCGTCTCCCGGCCGCCGGACCCGGCGGGGTGGACGGTGACGTCGTCGTCACGGCTGTCACGGAGGGCTCCTCGTGGTCGCGGCTCATTCGGACGGCCCCGCTCTCCCGTCGAGGGGGGTCCCGGTGACTATGCACGCCGCTGTGACGGCGGTCACCCTTGCGTGCATTACGTTCACGAAAGGGCCCCGGGGCACACTGTCGCCCATGCGCACACCTCGCATACGTCGCCCCCGCAGCCTGGCCGGCCAGCTCTTCGCCGTGCAGATCGTGCTGGTGGCCGCCGTGGTGGCGGGATGTGCCGCGTTCGCCTACCTCTCCGACCGCGCGGAGGCCGAGAAGGCGGCGCGCCGTCAGGTGACGGCGACGGCCACAGCGGTGGCCGCGTCCCCGGCCGTCCGGGCGGCGGCCGGGGCGCCGGACCCGACGGCCGAACTCCAGCCCTACGCCGAGCAGGTGCGGCACGACACCGGTGTGGACTTTGTGACGATCATGAGTCCGCGGGGCATCCGCTGGACGCACCCGGACCCGGCCAGGATCGGCGAGTCCTTCCTCGGCCACACCGGGCCGGCGCTGGAGGGGCGGGTGTTCGCGGAGACGTACACCGGCACCCTCGGCCCGTCCGTGCGGGCCGTCGCCCCCGTCCGGGACCGGCACGGCACGGTCACCGCCCTGGTCAGCGCGGGGATCACGGTCGACGCGATCAGCGCGCAACTGCGCCGGCAGATGGTCACCCTGTTCGCCTTCGCCCTCGCCGTCCTCGCGCTCGGCGGCGCCGGGACGTACCTCCTCAACGGGCGGCTGCGGCGGCACACCCACGGGATGAACGCCACCGAGCTCGCCCATGTGCACGACTATCACCAGGCGGCCCTGCACGCGGTGCGTGAGGGGCTGCTGATGCTGGACGGGCAGCGCTGTGTGGCCCTCGTCAACGACGGGGGCCGGGAACTCCTCGGTCTGCGCGGCACGGACGTCATCGGCCGGCACGTCACCGCGCTCGGCCTGCCCCGGACGCTGACCGACGCCCTGCTGGCCCGGGAGCCGCGCGTCGACGAGCTGCACCTGACCGCCGACCGGACGGTGGTCGTCAACACCTCGCCGGTCTCCGGAGGTCAGCGCCGCGGCACGGTCGTCACCCTCCGGGACCACACCGAACTCCTCGCCCTCTCCGGTGAGCTGGACTCCGTCCGGGGCTTCGCCGAGGCGCTGCGCTCCCAGGCGCACGAGGCGGCCAACCGGCTGCACACCGTCGTCTCGCTGATCGAACTCGGCCGCGCGGAGGAGGCCATCGGCTTCGCCACCGCCGAGCTGGAGCTCGCTCAGGCCCTCACCGACCAGGTGGTGGCCGCCGTCGCCGAGCCGGTCCTCGCGGCCCTGCTGCTCGGCAAGGCCGCCCACGCCAACGAGCACGGCGTCGAGCTGGTGCTCGCCCCCGACACCCACGTGGACGACGGCCTCCTGCCGCCCGCCCTGCCCACCCGCGACCTGGTCACCGTCCTCGGCAACCTCATCGACAACGCGGTGGACGCGGCGGGCCCGCGGCCCGGCGACGGCCAGCCCGCGCGGGCCGCCCGCGTCACGGTGACCGTCCGGCCGGACGGCGACGACCTGCTGCTGCGCGTCACCGACACCGGGCCCGGACTCACCCCCGAGACAGCCGACGACGTCTTCCGCCGCGGCTGGTCCACCAAGGCGCCCGGCGGCGCCCCGCACGGCCACGGCCTCGGCCTCGCCCTCGTCCGGCAGGCCGCGGTGCGCAACGGCGGCACGGTCACGGTGGCCGACGCACCGCACGGCGGCGCGGAGTTCACGGTCCGGCTGCCACTGCGCGGGGCGGTCGGCGACAGGGCGGGTGACCAACCGTGACGACGCCCCTTGCCGAGCCGCCCATCCGGGTGCTCGTCGTCGAGGACGACCCGGTCGCCGCCGACGCCCACGCCCTCTACGTGGGACGGGTACCGGGCTTCGCCGTCACCGGAGTGGTCCACTCGGTGGGCGACGCCACCCAGTTCCTCAAGCGCTCCCCCGCCGACCTCCTGCTCCTCGACCTCTACCTCCCCGACGGCCACGGCCTGCGGCTGCTCCGCTCCCTGCGCTCCGCCGGGCACGCCGCCGACGTGATCGCCGTGACCTCGGCCCGCGACCTGGCCGTGGTCCGCGAGGGCGTCTCCCTCGGCGTCGTCCAGTACGTCCTCAAGCCCTTCACCTTCACCACCCTCCGCGACCGGCTCGTCCGCTACGCCGAGTTCCGCGCGGCGGCCGGCGAGGCCAGCGGCCAGGAGGAGGTCGACCGGGCCCTCGGCGCCCTGCGCGCCCCCCGCCCCGCCGTCCTGCCCAAGGGGCTGAGCACGGACACCCTCGCGGCCATCACCGACACCCTGCGCGCCGCGGGCCCCGACGGCATCTCCTCGGGCACCGCCGGCGGCGCGGTGGGCATCTCCCGGATCACCGCCCGCCGCTATCTGGAGCACCTGGTGGACACGGGGCGGGCTGCCCGCGCACCGCTGTACGGCAACGTGGGGCGACCCGAACTGCGGTACCGCTGGCAGAGTCAACGCGACCAGTAATCAGGGCTGTTGCATTCAGAGCAGGCCGACGAAGTATGACAGGGCCGCAACACCTGGCGAACCCCAGCCACCGCGCGAAACACGCACGTACGGACTCAGTCGCCATAGGGACGCCACCGCGTGGACTGCCGCACGGCAGCGCGCGCTCCCCACCACCACATGACCACGGACAGCGCCGCCAACGCCCCCGCGGTCCCCGCGAGCATCCCCATGGACAGGGTGATGCCCTCGTCGGGGCTTTCCTGTGGTGCGGCGAGCCAGACCGAGACGACGAAGCTGACCCCGATGGCCGCCAGCAAAGGCACCAGCACCGACCAGGCCGCCGTTCCGTAATACAGCCTGCGTCTTCCGGTGAGCACGCTCAGCGGTGCCACCACCGTACTGAAGCGCACGAACTCGGAGACGTTGGCGAGTGCCAGGGCAAGAGCCAGTACCAGCACACCGGACACACCGAAGAAGATCACCCATCTTCCATGGGCGACGGCCAGATTGGCGCCGCCGATCCAGCGTGCCCCCAGCAGGTCCACACTCGCGGAGCCGATGGGCAGACTGTCCCTCAGGAGCTGCTTGATGCGGCCGACAGGCAGCTCGTCCCCGCTCGTCGACGTCAGGACCACCGCCGGGGGAACACCTTCCGGGCCGCCGCCGGACAGCACCGGGCCTTCCTGGACATAGAGCTCGCCGGCTACCGGACCGGTCCAGCGAGCGGTCTCGGCGACGCGCCGTTCCACGTCGCGGACGGCGACCCTTCGGGGGGTTTCGGAACAGGGCAGGCGTACCGTCCGCAAGGCGTCGCACGGCCCCGTGAACAGTGTCCGCGGAGCCGGTGAACCGGTCTCGGTGCGGACCGTCATGGTCTCTGTACCCTGCGGCAGGTCCCGGAGAACGGCTTCGAACCTCTCCCGGCTCACCTTGGTGGGCCGCAACTCCATCAGGAGCAGGCCGGAACCCACTTCCCGCATGGTGGCCTTGGCCCGCGCGGCGGACTCGCCGAACTGGGAGCTGGTGAGCTGGATCTGGCTGACGACGACCAAGGCGATCGCCACTCCGGCCACGACGCGAGCCGTGACACCCGGGTGCGCGGCCGCGTGCCGGCCGGCGACCACTTGGGCGGGACTTCCCGTACGCCGGGCGGCGCGGGCGAGCCTCCTGCCGGCCGCAGCGGCTCCCAGAGCCACTGCACAGGGCAGCGTGACCAGGACCGCGGCGACACCGAGGTCGTACAGCAGCCCGCGCAGATCCGCGTACTTCGCGGGATCGAGTTGCGCGGGGCCCCAGACGGTCGCGCAGATCAGCACCGGACAGGCTGTGGCCGCCCAGCGCAACATCCGGGTCCTGAGCGCCCCCGCCCTCGGCGATCGCGCTTTGCGGCGACCACCGGCCCGGTGCATCAGGCAGACGAGCAGCAGCAGAACCCCCGCGGCGAGAGCGCCCGAGAGGGGCAGCCCCCACCACCAGCGCCGGAGATCCGCGGCGGACAACCGGTAGCCGATCCAGGGCAGCCTCACGGCGCCGGTGGCGGCCACGATCGCGCCGGGGAGCAGACCGATGACCGCGCCCGCGAGTACCGGCGGAGCGGCTTCCCCCATGTTCAGCCAGAATCTGGCACGCCAGGTACCGCCCAGAGCACTCACCAGGGACGTTCGTCCGTCCCTGGCCGCCGAACCCATGCGCACCGCGACCACGCCCAGGGCGAGAGCCGGTATCAGGAGCAAGTACAGGGCATCCATGAGGTGCCCTCGCCCCTTGATGAACATGACGTCGCCGAACATGTCTCCCCGGGCGCCGCCAAACCCCATGACGGGCCTGAACGAAGCGCCGGCCATCTGCCGGTCGGTCGGATTGACGTACCCCATCCGTTCGCCCGGACCGGCCAGGCCGTCCTCGCCGATCTCCCCGGTCACCACTCCGAACCGGCGCGGCGAGCCCTCGTCCTTCAAGGACCGGACGAGAGCCGGTGAGAGAACCGCTTCCCCCGGTCCGGGCCAGGCGCTGACACCCGGTGGCAGCGGCGCCTCACGGGACAGCGGGCGGAGGTAGACGATGCTGTGCTGAAGTCCGGCGACGTCGTCGAAGCCATCGATCGCCAGAGCCACCGGGCGCTCGCCCGGACGCGCGGCCCGAAACTGGAGGGACCGCTTTTCCGTGCGCATGTGTATGCCGTCGTACGCGGCGTACACAGCGACCACCGAGGAGAATCCCAGCGCCAGGACGGCGCCCGCCAGCAACAGTGCGACGACCCGTATCCGGCCACCGCCCGACCGCTTCCCGGCCGAACGCCCGATCCGCAGGAGCTGACGACGCACGCCCGGACGGTCCGCCGTCACCGGCCGGCTCCGATGACCCGCCGCCTCAGCGTGGCGTCCGCCAACTCCCAGCACACGTCGGCGCTTTGCGCGATCACATCGTCATGAGTGACAACGACCAGGGCGCATCCCCACCGGCGCGGCACGTCGAAGAGCACCGAGGCGACGCTGTCGCGCGTCGCCGCGTCGAGCGCACCGGTGGGCTCGTCCGCCAACAGCACGGTCGGCTCGTTGATCAGAGCCCGCGCCACAGCCGCGCGTTGCCGTTCGCCACCCGACAGCTGGGCCGTCGTCACCGCCTCGGGTACGCCCAGATCGTCGAGCAGCCGCCGGGCCCTGCCATAGACGTGCTCGGGCCTACCGCCTGCCAACAGTGCGGCCAGCGCCACGTTCTCCACCGGTGTCAGCTCGGGCAGCAGTTCCCCGAATTGGAACACGACGCCCATGTGGCGGCTCCTGTGCAGCTCAAGGGCGCGCCGGTGCATCCGGACGATGTCTCTGCCGACGATCCGTACGACCCCCGCCGACGGGCGAACCAGGCCCAGCAGGCATCCCAGCAGAGTGCTCTTTCCGCTTCCGCTCGGCCCGACGATCGCCACAGAGTGCCCTGCGGAAACCCGGAGATCCACCCCGTCCAAGAGCATTCGCCCGGCCATTTCACAGCGCAGTCCGTCGACCGACAGCACATCGTCACTCCCGGATGCACGGAGTTCTCCGTCGCCGCCCATACCGCCCCTTCTGCTTACATCCTGCCTGGTCGGACAGGCTGCTCAATTACCCATGAAGACAATCGACCGGCAGACTCGCTTGTCCTCTCCGGTTCTTTGATCACGCGTCTGTCGACTCCTCTGGCGTCCATGGCAACGCACCCGCTGCGCGTCAAGCGGCTGATGAGCCAACAACAGCCTCACGCCCCTGGGTTCACGCGGATGCGGCAGGTGGGATGTGCCGTACGGCACCCATGCGTTCAAAGAGCCGATCCTGATAGAAGCCGGACGGTTTTTCCAGGTGCCGGAAGAGCGTGAAATACCCCCACGACACGCGGGCGGAAAGCCGCACACCGGCCGACGCGTACGTCACCGACAGCCAGGGAACGTAATCGGAGTGCCATCGAGGCTCCGACCGTTGGAGGACACCGTGCCAGAGCGCCCGGCCCGCCCCGTGCTGCTCGTCGCCGTCGGCACCCTCCTCGTCGCGGCGCTCGCCGGCCCGCTCACCGCGTGTGGGAGCGCCGCCAACGGGGACCCGGACACCGTGCGGATCGTGTATCAGCGCAGCACGGACAACAAGTACCGGATCATGGACGACTACCTGGCTGTGGTGAAGCGGCAGTTCGAGCGCGAGCACCCCGGGAAGAAGCTCGAGTTGGTGCCCGTCCAGGCCGCCGAGAACGACTACGCCGCCAAGGTCCAGCAGATGATGCGGTCGCCGAGGACGGCGCCGGACCTGGTCCGCGAGGACACCGCGCTCATCAACTCCGACGTCACGAGCGGCTATCTGAGACCGCTGGACGACAAGCTGGCCGGCTGGAAGGACTGGGATCGCTACCTTCCGGCGGCGAAGGCGCTGGTCCGGGGCGCGGACGGGAGTACGTACGGGGTGCCGGACGGGACGGACACGCGGGGGCTGTGGTTCAACAAGGAGATCTTCGCCAAGGCCGGTCTGCCGGCCGACTGGCGCCCGAGGACGTGGGAGGACGTTCTCGAAGCCGCACGGGCCGTCAAGCGGAAGGTCCCCGGGGTGATCCCCTTCCACCTCTACACGGGGAAGGGCCCCGGTGAGGCGGCCAGCATGCAGGGGTTCGAGATGCTGCTGTACGGCACGGGGAAGGATCCGCTCTACGATCCGGCGCGCGAGAAGTGGCTGACGGGCGGGCGGGGGTTCGTGGATTCCCTGGAGTTCGTCCGCACGGTGTACGACGAGAAGCTCGGTCCCGACCCCTCGGACGCGCTCGACCCGAACGTCAGCACCCGCGTCACCGCCGAATGGCTGCCCTCCGGCCGGCTCGCCATCGCCCTCGACGGCTCGTGGCTCGGCAAGAACTGGCAGCCCAACGGCAGCAGGCCGTGGCCGCGCTGGTCACAGGTGATGGGCCGGGCCGCGTTCCCGACGCAGCACGGCGCGGCCCCCGGGCGGGTCAGCCTCTCCGGGGGCTGGTCCTGGGCGATCGCCGCCCGGTCAGGCAAGGCGGACCTGGCCTGGCAGGCGATCGAGACCCTCCAGACCCGGGCGAACGCGCTCGACTGGACGGTCCGCGACGGCCAGGTCGCCGTCCGGGACGACGTCGCCGCCGACGAGCGGTACCGGACGTACGTACCGGGCATCGACTTCTTCACCGATCTGGTCCGGATCACCCGCCACCGCCCGGCCCTGCCGGTCTACCCGGAGGTCTCCGCGGCGATCCAGGAGGCGATGGAGGCGGTCGCCACCGGCGACGCGACGGCCGCGGCGGCCGCGCGGGACTACGACGACGAGCTGAAGTCGATCGCCGACACCGCCGGTGCGCGCCGGTGACCGCCCGCCGCCGCTCCGCGGCCACCCGCTGGCTCCCGCTCGCCCCGGCCACCGTCCTGCTGCTGCTCTTCCTGGCCGGCCCGGTCGTCTGGTGCGTCGGCCTCGCCTTCACGGACACCCGGCTCACCGGCCAGGCGTCGGCCTCCTGGGTGGGGTTCGACAACTTCCGGCACGCCTTCGCGGACGAGCACTTCCGCAACGCGGTCGTCCTCACCCTGCTCTTCACCGTTCTGTCGTCCCTCGTCGGCCAGAACACCCTGGGCTTCGCGCTCGCCGCCCTGATGCGGCACGCCTCGCGGCCCGTCCGCACCCTGACGGGCACGATCGTGGTCGCCGCCTGGGTGATCCCGGAGATCGTGGCGGGCTTCCTCCTCTACACCTTCTTCCACCGGCGCGGCACCCTCAACGCCATCCTGGAACACCTCCACCTGCCCACCCAGAACTGGCTGTTCACCCTGCCCATCCTGGCCGTCTCCTTCGCCAACGTCTGGCGCGGCACCGCCTTCTCCATGCTGGTCTACTCCGCCGCCCTCGACTCCGTCCCCCAGGACGTCACCGAGGCCGCCCTGGTCGACGGCGCGAGCGGCCTGCGCCGCTTCTGGCACATCACCCTGCCCATGCTCCGCCGCACCATCGGCACCAATCTCATGCTCAACACCCTGCAGACCCTCTCCGTCTTCGGCCTCATCTGGGCCATGACCCGCGGCGGCCCGGCCCACCGCAGCGAGACCCTCCCCGTCTTCATGTACGACCAGGCGTTCCTCAAGTCCCTGATCGGGTACGGAACGGCGGTGGCGCTGCTCCTGCTGCTCGTCGGGGGGCTGTTCTCGGTGGTGTATCTGCGGTTGTTGCGGGAAGAGACATGAGCGCGGCAATAGTACGGACCAGATACCGCGGCGCGGGGCCGAATTGGCAGGCAGTACGCATTCCCTGACAAATTCCACCCGCCCCGCCCGGGAACTCCGCCGCACCCCCCACCTCCCCAACGGCGACTCCGCTCTATCATCGGGCCCGGACAGTTCTTTTTCAGGTGAGGACAGCGCGCCTCGAAAGACGGGGGTTCCAGGCATAGGAAGGGAGTTGCTCCATTGGACGCGGAGGTGCTGCGCCAGATGCTCACGGAGCGCAGGGCGGCAATCAGCCCCGAGAGTCTGGGCCTCATACGGCTGGACCCCAGGGGCAGGAAGTCACCCGGCCTGACGCAGGCGCATGTCGACCACTTACTCCTCCGGGCGCCGGGGACGTACGGAAAGCTGGAGCGCGGCGTCCTGGACAGCCCGACGCCGGAGTATTTGCGCGATGTGGCCCACCTCCTGGGCCTCACCGAGCAGGAATGGGTCGTGCTCTACAGCTATGCCCGAGGGGAGCAGCCGCCCTATCCGCTCACCATGAACCCGGAAGTGACCGTCCCCGGGCACTGGATGCGGATAATGCACGCCTTCTCGGGCATCGCCTACCTCTGCGACCCGCAATGGAACGTACTGGCCTACAACGAGGCTTTCGCCGCGATATTCCCCGGCCGCCGTCCTCCCTGCAACACCATGCATTGGATGCTGTTCAACAAGGACGCGCGTGACCGAGTGCTCACCGACTGGGAAACCCGTTGGGCAGCGGTCGTGGCACCCCAACTCCGAGTCGCCCTGGCGCGGAACCCCGACAACCGCACCCTGCGCACACTGAGTCAGCAGTGCCTGGCCGATCCGCGGACCCGGAAGTATTTCCGGAGCGTTGCTCCCGGTCACGCACATCCGGACGGCGCCGAGCGGCCGCTCCATCACTCCGAACTCGGGCCCGGTTCCCTCACCATATCCGTCAGCGAACCGGTCGGAACCCAAGGGACCCTGCTGTACCAATTGCTGTTCAGGCCCGTCGGCGTGGAATGGCCCGACGCCCTCCCGGAGATCCGGCCCCGGGCCGTCGACGACCCCGCCCGGTTCTTCGCGGCCTTCTCAACGACAGCTCGGGAACAGCCCGTTCACGATGACCAGACACCGTGGCAGGCGGTCGTGAAGAAGCCGGGCCCAAAAGCGACCAGCAGTCCCCTCGCGTTCGCTTCCGGCGGTTCCTCATAAGTACGGGCCAGCACGTCCAGAACGGACACACCCCCCAGATTCCCGCTGTTCTCCATGCTGTTCCAGGAGTGGCGCAGGACTTTCTCGTCGATGCCCAGCCCCCGGGCCATGTCGTCGAGGATCCGCGGCCCCCCGGCGTGGACGACGGCCCACTCGGGCGGCGAGGCGAACCCGACGGTCTTCAGCCGGCCGAGCAGTTCCGGCAGGACCTCGCCCGCCGCCGCCACGGCCTTCCGGGTGGAGTCGAAGTGCAGCCCCAGCTCGTCGACGCGGCACCAGTAGCGGTCGAGGCTGTTCGGCAGCAGGTATTCCCAGCTGCCGTCGATGCGGAGACCGGGCCCTCGCCGCTCGCCGGTGACGACGCAGGCACCGGCACCGTCACCGAACAGCGCCTTGTAGATCATTGAGCTGAGATCAGTGTCTTCATGGCGATAAATCGTACTCAGCGTCTCCGCGGCGACCACCAGGACGCGGCTGTCCGGGCGGGCCATGATCTCGTCGGCGGCCCGGGCCAGCGCCTGTGCGCCACCACCGCATCCGAGGGAGGCCATCGGCGTCCGTCGGACGTCCGGGCGCAGCCCCAGGGCGTTGATCAGGTGGACGTCCAGGCCGGGCGTGGTCCACGAGGTGGTGTGGCTGGTGACGACGGAGTCGATGTCCGACGGCTCCAGGTCGGCGTTGGCCAGGGCCTGGCGCGCCGCTTCCGCGGCGAGCCGGGCGCAGTCCTCGAAGGCGACCAGATTCCGTTCCTTGATCCTGGCCCCGCCCGAGACGGTCGGCGAGTCCAGCGGCCGGGTGAACCGGCGGCTTCGCACCCCCGAGGCCCTGGCGACCCTCAGGTAGGTCCCCAGTTTGGGATGGTCGGCGTGGTGCCGTTCGATGTCGTCGCAAATGTCGTCCGTCGTGACGACATGTTCGGGCAGGGCTATGGCGGGGCGCGCCACATATGCAGGCAACGGATCCTCCACGAAGGGATCGGATGGGAAACTGACCGGGGGTGCGGGGAGGGTAAGTCGCCCGCACCGATGGAAGAGTTGTCGTTCACTGGGCTCGCAGAACGGTCGATGCGCCGAGGCGGCGCTCCTCGCCCGGATGAAAAATCATCACCATCAGGCGCACACGGGGGTGGGACAGCGGCTCGGCCGCGCACAGCGTGACCCACCCCTTGCCCAGTTCGCTGTGGTTCAGGGGCCGTTCGTCACCATCGGGATGGGCGAAGGCTCCCCCGCCGCCGGCCCGGTACAGGGGTCCGGCAACGGGGTCGGCGAGAATATCCGCCTCCAGCTCCGCGAGGCCCGGGTCGTGCGGCAACGCGGCGACGGCGGCGCGCATTTGCGGGAGGGCCATCGGGAGCCAGTGGTCCTCCCAGCCCAACAGGACATCGCGCGCGGAGGGATCGAGCACCATCCAGCGCATCGTGTTCGCGCAGACCTTCCGGTCCGGGAACATGGCGGCGAAAGCGTCGTTGTAGGTCACCACACGCCAGCTCTGATCGCTGATGTAGGCCATGTGGGAGATGCTCTGCACCACTTCGCCCCACGCCTCGCGGACCTCCGTACCCGACGTCCGGTGGAGGGGGGTGGGAGGGTCCCGGTGCATCGTGTAGAGCCAGAGCAGGGTCCATTCGTGCTCGTTAAACGCGAGCAGTCGAGCCACGTCCCGCAATAACTCCTCAGGCGGGTGAGGGTAGTTACCGGCCTCCAAACGGTTGTACGTACCGTGAGTGCGGTGCAACAGTTGGTCCATCTGCGACTGACTGAGCCCGGGGGCCCGCCTCCCCTGTCGCGACGGCCTGCTCAAACCGTACTCTTCCGGGGCGATGGCCGCCCTCCGCTCACGCAAAAGTTGCTGGAGCGCCCCTTTGTCCATGTGCCCCCCTTACCACGGCCACTCCCCCAGGGGAAGCCGCTTTCATCCGACAGTTTTTCTGAGGAAAAGTTCCCCGAAGTAATGATCGCATCTCTCCTGCATCATCGGACTCATGGTTCGACCTACGGGGGTGATCGAACCTGATTCATCACTCCGCACAACGAGTGACCTGTCTGTTACTGGGAGGGGAAGATGCGGTCATCGTTCCAAGGAAATTGGCGACAATGGGCAGAGCTCATACGTCGGCAGTTACCACGTTCGGGTTTACGCGCCCACTTCGGGGCTCTTTCCACTGATTGTCACGCTAGCCGTACGGTCTCTGGCTGAAAAGCCATCCCACCCGAAGTGATGACGGCCGCTCCGATCGGCCGTCCGCCGGACAGCGATCTACCTTGCGCCGCACCGCAGTTGCCACCGGGCAGTTCCCGGAGCCACGACGGCGCACCGCCGAGGACGCGGGCCCTGTGGCCGAAGATCGCCGTGTTCGGCCGACCCGCGCCGGGCAGGCGGCACCCCTCCGGGGCGCCCGCCTCCCGGCTCCCGCCGGCGGCCCGGGCCGGCCGGCTGCGGCTAGAGCTTCGGGGCGAGGGCCACACAGATGGCACTGACGTACTCACCCTTCGCCGTCTGCTGCTTGACGACCGCGCCCTTGTACAGGATCCGGCAGGTGACCTGGCCCTTGCCCTTTGCGCCCATCGCCGAGACGGCGGGCGCTTCCCTGTTCTTGAGGGTCACCGTCTTGCGCCACGGCGCCTTCGGGGACTCCAGCGCCTTCATCGCGGAGGCGCCCTCTTCGTAGTCGACCGACTCCAACGGCTGGTCCGCCGTGACCTCGTAGGTCACCTCGAACGGCCCGTTGGCCCGCTTCTCCTCCCGCGCCGCCGCGGCGGAGGCCGACTCCTCGACCTCCCGTACCGCCTTGTCCACCTCGGCGTCGAAGGCACCGCAGCCCGCGGTCGACAGGACCGTCGCGGCCAGGGCGAGGCCGGTGAGGACGGAAAGGGCGGGGCGGGAGAGGCGCTTCACGACAGCGGCTCCTTCAGGGACGAGCGACCCGGGGGGCGCGAACTCGACAATGAAATCGATCTAAACGCAAAGTACCGGTAAAAACAAGCTTTTTCGGGAGCAATGACGCAGAGTGGGGCAACTCCGGTAGCCCTGCGCCGCTCAGGGCCGTCCCGGGACGCTCCGGGCCACTCCGGGCCGAAAGCAGGCCGGGATCGGCGGAGGCAGCACCCGGCTACCCCCGCCCCCTCCGCTCCCGCCCGGAGCCGCCGCCCCGCTACGCGGCCGCCGCCGGCTGGTCCGGCCTGATCACGGCGAAAGGCGCCCCGAACGGGTCCGCGAGCCAGGCCATGCGGCCGACCCCGGCCACGTCCGCCGCGGGCATGAGGGTGGAGCCGCCGTTGCCCTCCGTCGCCGAGATGACCGCGTCCGGGTCGGCGACGGCGAAGTACGGGATCCAGCGCGGTCGGTCGCCCTCCTGGAGGGGCGCCACGCCACCGAACGACGCCTCCTGCTGATCGCCCTCCGCCGTGGAGAGCACCTTATAGACCATGCCGGGAACCTCCATGTCCGCAACCCGCCACCCGAAGACGCCGCGATAGAACGCGTACACCGCGGTGGGGTCGGCCACATGGAGCTCGGCCCAGCACAACGCGTTCTCCTCCGAGGCGCGTTCGAGCCCGCTGACGGCCGCGGGCTGCCAGACGGCGAACTCGGCGCCGCCCGGGTCGGTGAAGCAGCCCATGCGGCCCGCCTCCATGACGTCGAAGGGGGCCACTCGCACGGTGCCGCCGCCCTGTTCGACGGCCTTGGCCGTGGCATCCGCGTCGGGTGTCCGGAAGTAGACGGTCCAGGCCGGCGAGGCACCCTCCTCGGTGAGGGGGCCCACCGCCGCGACGGTGGCGCCGTCGCGGCGGAAGAAGCCGTAGCCGCCCGCTTCCGGCCCCGCCGACTGGAACTCCCAGTCGAAGACGGCCCCGTAGAAGTCGGCGGACTGCCCGGTGTCCGGGCTGCCCAGGTCGAGCCAGTTGGGCGACCCGGTGACGAAATCGGTGGTGAGCATGGCCGTGAACCCCCATCTCCCTCGTGCCGCACTGCGGGTTTCGGTTCGTCCCCCTCGTGGTCCGGATGCCCCCCGGCCACGGTTTCTCTTCCTGCCCCCGTCCCAGTCTGGCACCGGGTACCGACGCCCGCCCGGCGCGGACCCCCGGCCGCCCCGCGTGCGGCATCACCACCACGGAGCAACCATGGGAGGAGATGGATGGTGCGGCGTGCCCCGCCGCGGGCGCCGTGGCGCACGGACCGGGGCCCGCGCACGGGGAAACCAGCAGGAGGCGCAGTCAGGAGGTACGACCATGACCACCGCCAAGGACATCATGCACAAGGGCGCGCAGTGGATCCCCAAGACGGAGACGCTGCTCGACGCCGCTCAGCGGATGGGCAAGCTGCACGTCGGCGCCCTCCCCGTCAGCGACGAGAACGAGCGCCTGTGCGGCATCATCACGGACCGCGACATCGTGGTGAAGTGCGTGGCCCAGGGCCACGACCCGTCGAAGTGCACGGCCGCCGACCTGGTCCAGGGCACACCGCGCTGGATCGACGCGAACGCCGACGTCGGAGAGGTCGTGGAGGAGATGGCCAGCCACCACGTCCGCCGGCTGCCGGTCATCGAGAACAAGAAGCTGGTCGGGATGATCAGCGAGGCGGACGTCGCCCTCAACCTGCCGGAGGACCAGGTCCACGCCTTCGCGTCGCGCGTGTACGCCACACCGCCGCAGACCTGACGCGGAACGGCCGCCCACTGCCGCTACGCGAGGTGGCCGCCGTCGATGTCGAGGACGGTGCCGGTCACGAAGGACGCCCCGGGGCTGGCCAGGAAGAGGACCCCGAACGCGATCTCCTCGGGGCGCGCGTAGCGGCCGAGCGCGGTGGTGGACCGCTGGAGATCGGCGGTCGGGCCGTCCTGGGGGTTCATGTCGGTCGCGGTGGAACCCGCCTGGATCACATTGACGGTGATGCCCCGGGACGCGAGGTCACGGGCGGCGCCCTTGCTGTAACCGATGACGGCGGCCTTGCCCGCCGCGTAGTCGGCGACGCCGGGGAAGCCGGTCCGGGCGGCGAGCGTGGAGCCGATGGTGATGACGCGCCCGTTCTCGCGGAGGACGCCGGCGGCGGCGCGGATGGCGGCCACCACGCCCCCGACGTTGACGGTGTACTGCCGGTCCAGGGCGTCCGTGTCGGCGGACGGGGCGCCGACCATGCCCCCCGCGAGTATCCCGGCGTTGTTGACGAGGACGTCCAGCCCGCCGAAGTCCCCGGCCACCGTGGTGACGAGGCGGGCGACCTGCTCCGGGTCGGCCTGGTCGGCGCGGTACGCCGCGGCCCGTACACCCAGCTTCTCCAGCTCCCGCACCACGGCCTCGGCCCGGTCGGCGGAGGCCCCGTAGCCGATCGCCACATCCGCCCCGGCCTCGGCCAGCATCCGCGCCGTCGCCGCCCCGATGCCCCGCGATCCACCGGTGACGAGCGCGACCTTGCCGGCCAGCGCCCCGCCCGTGCGTCCGCCGGCCGGCGTCTGCTGCTCGGTCATAAGAACCCTCCCTAGTTCTGTACCGCTCGGTACTGAACTGCAAGCTATCATATCGATCGGTACAGAATTCGACGACGGAGGCAGGCAGGCCATGACGACCGGACGCCCGCGCGGATTCGACATCGACGAGCGGCTGGACCGCGCGCTGCACGTGTTCTGGCGCCAGGGGTACGAGGGGACCGCGCTCTCCGACCTCACCGAGGCGATGGGCATCAACCGCCCGAGCCTCTACGCCGCCTACGGCAACAAGGAGGCGCTGTACCGCAAGGTGCTCGACCGCTACATGGAGTCGGCCGGCCACATCCGGGAGGCGTTCCGGCAGCCCACGGCGCGCGCCGTGGCCGAGTCGCTGCTGCGCAGCACGATCGGCCTCACCACCGGCGAGGGCGGGCCCGGGTGCCTGATGGTGCACGGCGCCCTGGCCACCGGGGCGCAGGCCGGCCCGGCCCGCGAGGAGACGCTCGCCCGGCGGCGCGCCTCGGAGGACGCCATCCGCCGGCGCTTCACGCAGGCCCGGCAGGACGGCGACCTGCCGGCGGACACCGACCCGGACGACCTCGCCCGGTTCGTCGGACTCGTCTGGTACGGCATCGCCGTCCAGGCCGCGAGCGGGACGGCACCGGACGAACTGCACCGGGCGGTCGACATCGCGATGCGCGCCTTTCCCGGGGCCTGAGCCCGAGCCCGAGCCTGAGCCGGGCCGCTCCCCCGACGGCTCGCCGGCCTCGGCTGTTCGCACCCCGACGGCCCGTCGCCGCCCCCGGCCGTTCGTGCCCTACGACGCGTCGCCACCGGCCGTTCGCACCCCGACGGCCCGCCGTCCCCGGCCGTCCACGCCCCGACGGCCCGTCGCCCCCGGCCGTTCGCACCCCACCGGCTCACCGCCCCGGCTGTCCACGCCCCGACGGCCCGCCGTCCCCGGCCGTCCACGCCCCGACGGCCCGTCGCCCCCGGCCGTTCGCACCCCACCGGCTCACCGCCCCGGCTGTCCACGCCCCGACGGCCCGCCGTCCCCGGCCCCGAAAACGCCGCACCAGCCCGCCACCCCAGCCGTTCGCGCCCTGTCGGCCCCCGCCGGCCGGCCGCTACCCTCCGAGCACCCGCCCGCGTACGGGCACCCGACGCCGCGGGCCCGCGTCCGCAGCGCACGGAGGTCGCCATGCGCCCGCCCCTCGCCCGCCGCACCCGACACCGCCTGGCCGCCGACGCGGCGCTGCTCGCCGTCGCCGCGGCCTTCGCGCTGCCGCTCGTCTGGCTGGCGCTGGCGTCCATGGACTCCGAGGCGGGGCTGAGCGTCCGGGCTCCCGGCTCGCCCACGACGGACAACTTCTCGGCGGTGCTGACGGACGAGATCACCTTCACGCCGATGCTCAACAGCCTGGTGCTGTGCGGCAGCGCGACCGTGCTCACCGTGTCCTGCGCGGCCCTGGCGGCGTACCCGCTGTCCCGCTTCCGGTCGCGGTTCGCCCGGCCCTACCTGCTGACGATCCTGTTCATGACCTGCCTGCCGATCACCGCGATCATGGTGCCGGTCTACGGGCTCTTCGTCCGGGTGAACCTCATCGACACCATGACCGGCACGGTGCTCTTCCTGGCCACCTCCCAACTCCCCTTCTCCGTCTGGCTGATGAAGAACTTCATGGACGCCGTGCCCAGATCGCTGGAGGAGGCGGCGTGGACGGACGGCGCGGGCCGGCTCACGACGCTGGTCAGGGTCGTCCTCCCGCTCATGGGCCCGGGCACGGCCGTCGTGGCCGTGTACTGCTTCGCGCTGATGTGGGGCAACTTCTTCGTCCCGTTCCTGCTCCTGCTCTCCCCCGACCTGCTGCCGGCGTCGGTGACCGTCTTCACCTTCTTCGGGAACCACGGGCAGGTGGCCTACGGTCAGCTCGCCGCGTTCTCGATCCTGTACTCGACGCCCGTCGTGCTGCTCTACGCGCTCGTCGCGCGGCGGCTCGGCGGCGGGTTCGCGCTGGGCGGCGCGGTGAAGGGGTAACACCTCAGGAGCGAACGTGCGTCCCGGGGAGGACGGCGTCCGTCTCAAGGACTACGCGCCGGAGCCGTTTCCTGCCCAAAGTGCGACCCCGGATTCCGGTCCTGGGGCCGACGCCCGGCCGGACGAACGCTCCGAGAATGGACGAGTCCCCTCCGATCCGGCCGCGACGAGTCCCCTTCCGCCGCGGCCGCCCCCATCCCCGAGGAGCCCACGTGTCCCCTGCGGTCGCCCCGCCCGCCCCCCGTACCGGCGCCGTCGTCGCCCGCGCCACCGGTCTGAGCAAGGTCTACGGCCATGGGGAGACCCGGGTGGCGGCCCTGGACTCGGTCTCCGCCGAGTTCCGCCGCGGCGAGTTCACGGCGATCATGGGCCCGTCCGGCTCCGGCAAGTCGACGCTCATGCACTGCATGGCGGGGCTGGACACCGTCACCTCCGGTTCCACCCGGATCGGTGACACCGAGCTGTCCTCCCTCGGCGACCGGCAGCTGACGCGACTGCGCCGGGACAAGGTGGGCTTCGTCTTCCAGGCGTTCAACCTGCTGCCGACCCTCACCGCGCTGGAGAACATCACCCTCCCGATGGACATCGCGGGCCGGAAGCCGGACCCGGAGTGGCTCGGGCAGATCGTGACGACGCTGGGCCTGTCGGCCCGGCTCGCCCACCGGCCGAACCAGCTCTCCGGCGGCCAGCAGCAGCGGGTGGCCGTGGCCCGCGCGCTCACCGCCCGGCCCGAGATCATCTTCGCGGACGAGCCGACCGGCAACCTCGACTCCCGCTCGGGCGCCGAACTCCTGGGCTTCCTCTGCGAGTCGGTGCGGGCCCTGGACCAGACGGTGGTCATGGTCACCCACGATCCGGTCGCGGCCTCGTACGCGGACCGGGTGCTGTTCCTGGCGGACGGACGCGTCGTGGACGAGATGCGGCGGCCGACGGCGCCGGCGGTGCTGGACCGGATGAAGGCGTTCGAGGCCCGCCGGGAGAGCTGAGCCGCCCTCCTGACCCCGTCCCCCTCACCCCGTCGCCCTCTCCCGCCCCAGAACCCCCAGGACCGCCCCTCCATGTTCCGCACCGCCCTGCGCAACCTCCTCGCGCACCGGACCCGCCTGCTGATGACCGCCCTCGCGGTCCTCCTCGGCACGGCCTTCGTCTCCGGCACCCTGATCTTCAGCGACTCCGTCGGCCAGGCGTTCCGCAACAAGATGGCCAGGAGCCTCGACGACGTCGCCGTCTCCGTCACCGCTTCCGGCCGCGGCCCGGACGCGGAGGGCGGCGGCCTCGACACCCGGCTGGCCGACCGGATCCGCGCCCTGCCCGGCGTCGCCTCCGTCCGTCCCTCCGTCACCGGCACCGTCACGGTCGCCGACCGGAACAACGACCCCGCGGGCAGCGAGTGGGGCAGCGACGGCGCCAACTACGTGCCCGGAAAGGACGGGAAGGACAGCCGGTACCCACTGGTCTCCGGCCGGGGCCCGGCCTCCGCCGGCGAAGTCGTGCTCGACACCAGGACAGCGGCGAAGACCGGCGCGAAGATCGGCGGCACCGTACGGCTGGCCGTGGACGGGCCCGTCATGACCAAGAAGCTGGTCGGCACCGTCGAGACGGACGACCCTCGGGTCGGCGCCGGCGGCAGCCTCGCGCTGTTCGACACGGCCACCGCCCAGAAACTCCTCGGCCGGCCGGGCGCGTTCGGCGAGCTCGTCGTCTCCGCGGCCCCGGGCACCGACCGGAACGCGCTCACCGCGAAGGTCCGCTCCCTGCTCCCGGAGCACGCCCTGGCCAGGAGCGGCGCCGAGCTGACGGCCGAGCAGTCGAAGGTCATCGACAACGAGACGAGCACGATCCGCAAGACGTTCCTGGTCTTCGCCGGGATCTCGCTCTTCGTGGGCGTGTTCATCGTCGCCAACACCTTCACCATGCTCATCGCCCAGCGCACCCGCGAGATCGCCCTGCTCCGCGCCGTGGGCGCCTCCCGCCGCCAGGTGGTCCGCTCGGTCATGATCGAGGCCGGCCTCCTCGGCCTCGTCGCGTCGGCCGCGGGCTTCCTCCTCGGCCTCGGCGTCGCCGTCGGCATGCGGTCGCTGCTCAACGCCAACGGGGCCCAACTGCCGGACGGGCCACTGATCGTCGAGCCCGGCTCGGCGCTGACCGCCCTCGGCGTCGGCGTCCTGGTGACCGTCCTGTCCGCCTGGCTGCCGTCCCGCAAGGCCGCGCGGATCGCGCCGGTGGAGGCGCTGGCCGCCGTGGACGCGCCCGCGACCACCCGGAGCCTCGTCGTGCGCAACACGATCGGCGCCGTCCTCACCGGCCTGGGCGTGGCGGCCATGCTCTACGTCAGCACCCTGGACAACGCCCGTGACCTCACCGTCCCCATGGCGGGCTCGGCGCTCACCCTCACCGGCGTGATCGTGCTGGCCCCACTGCTGTCCCGGCCGGTCGTCCACCTCTTCGGCCGGATCGCCACCCGCGTCTCCGGGGTGAGCGGCACGCTCGCCCGGCGGAACGCCCTGCGCAACCCGCGCCGCACGGCCGCCACCGCCTCGGCGCTGATGATCGGCCTGACGCTGATCACGGGCCTGACGGTGACGGCGGTCTCCGCCGACCGCGGCGTGGACCGGATGGGCAACCAGGACCTGACGGCCGACTACAAGGTCAGCTCCTCGGGCTTCCGCGGCCTCGCCCCGGAGACCACCCGCACGCTGGCGAAGCTGCCGGACGTCGCGGCGGCGGTGTCGCTCCGCCCGACGGGCTTCGAGTCCGCCGGCACCCCGGCCGGGCTGCGGGGCACCGACGTCCGGGCGGTCGGCGAGGTGACCGCCGTCAAGGTCGTCAAGGGATCCCTCGCCGACGTCCGGGGCAAGGGCGTCGCCGTGGCCGAGGACTACGCGAAGAAGCGCGGCCTGACCGTCGGCTCGGAACTGCCCATGACGTTCTACGACGGCAAGAAGGCCACGGCCCGCGTCGTCGCCGTCCACGCGAAGAACGACGTGCTGAGCGACGTCCTCGCCGCCGACTCCTTCGTCGATCCGCACCTGGACCGGGTCCGGGACTTCGAGATCCTGGTCAAGGCCGCCCCCGGCAAGGCCGCCGCTCTGTCCGAGAAGATCAAGGAAGCCCTGGGCGGCAACCCCCTCGTCAAGGTCGAGAGCCGGGACGACCTGCGCCGCGAGGCGGCGGGCGACATCGACGACGTCCTGTTCATGATGTACGGGCTGCTGGGCATGGCCGTGGTGATCGCCGTGATCGGCGTCGTCAACACCCTCGCCATGTCGGTCTTCGAGCGGACCCGGGAGATCGGGATGCTCCGGGCGATCGGCCTCGCGCGCTCCGGCGTCAAGCAGATGGTGCGGCTGGAGTCCGTGATGATCGCGATGTTCGGCGCGGTGCTCGGGGTGGCCGTGGGCCTCTTCCTCGCCTGGTCGGGCGGCCATCTGCTGCGGTCCTCGTTCCCGGAGTACGAGATGGTCGTGCCGTGGGGCCGGATCGGGGTGTTCCTGCTGCTGGCGCTGGCGGTGGGCGTCCTGGCGGCGGTGTGGCCGGCACGGCGGGCGGCGCGGCTGAACATGCTGGAGTCGATCGGGGCGCAGTGAGTAAGGGTCCCCGGGCCGTACAGGGCTTGGGGACCCACCTCCAGGTAAGTACCCATCTTTTTGTACGTACTTGTTGGGGTCGCCCCCGTGGACGAAGCTGAAGGAGCACGCACAGCCGGGAACACCCGCCCCACCACGCCTCCCCAGGAGCACCCCACCATGAGCAAGCCCCCCGTCACCGTCCTCGGCCTCGGCGCCCTGGGCAAGGCCCTGGCCACCGCCTTCCTGACCAACGGCCACCCCACCACCGTCTGGAACCGCACCGCGGACAAGGCGGACCCGCTCGTCGCCCTCGGCGCGACCGCGCGCGGTGACGGCGACGTCTCCGGCGTCGTAGAGCTGCTGAGGAAGTAGCCCTCCGGCACGGAGGGTTGCAAAGAAGCGGCGTGGGGTGCCACCGCAAGAAGCCTCGGCACGAGCGGATCTTGAACGTGATCCGGGAGTTCTGGAGGTGGCTCAACGGACGATGACCGCCAGTCCTCAGAAATAGTGAGGACTGACGGTCAGCAAGCCGTCTGTTGAGGCGGTTGGCTCTCGTCTCGGGTTCCGGCCGGGGCGAGGGCCTTTTCAGTTATACCAACCCCCAGAAGGGAACGACTCTCGTCTGGGATTCGGCCAAGGCGAAAGCCACTACCGGTCGCACCAACCGTCAGGAGCACCTGGCCCCGCCGGTCACCGGCACTGTAGCGCCCCCGCCCCCCGCCCGTAAACGCCGCCGCGTCAAGCGCCGTACCGGCCAGGGTGAACGCGACCGGCCGCCGGCTCCGGAGGACGGTCAGAAGACCGACTCCGCCTCGTCCATCCGGTCCTCGGGCACCCGCTTCAGCTCGGTGATCGCGTCCGCCAGCGGCACCATCGTGATGTCGGTGCCGCGCAGCGACGTCATCTTGCCGAAGTCGCCCCGGTGGGCGGCCTCGACGGCGTGCCAGCCGAAGCGGGTGGCGAGGACGCGGTCGTACGCCGTCGGGGTGCCGCCGCGCTGGACGTGGCCGAGGATGACCGGGCGGGCCTCCTTGCCGAGGCGGCGCTCCAGCTCGTGGGCGAGCGCGGTGCCGATGCCGGCGAAGCGCTCGTGGCCGAACTGGTCTATGGCGCCCTTCCGGTAGTCCATCGAGCCCTCGGCCGGGTGCGCGCCCTCGGCGACGCAGATGACGGCGAACTTCTTGCCGCGGGCGAAGCGCTCCTCCACCATCTTGACCAGGTCGGCCGGGTGGAAGGCGCGCTCGGGCAGGCAGATGCCGTGGGCACCGCCGGCCATGCCGGACTCCAGGGCGATCCAGCCGGCGTGCCGGCCCATGACCTCGACGACCATGACGCGCTGGTGGGACTCGGCGGTGGTCTTCAGCCGGTCGATGGCCTCGGTGGCGACGCCGACGGCCGTGTCGAAGCCGAAGGTGCGGTCCGTGGAGGAGATGTCGTTGTCGATGGTCTTGGGAACGCCGACGACGGGCAGGCCCGCGTCCGACAGCATCCGGGAGGCGGTGAGAGTGCCCTCGCCGCCGATGGGAATGAGCACGTCGATGCCGTGCTCACGGGAGAAGTCCTTGGCGTTCTCGCACGCCTCGCGCAGCCGGGCGCGCTCCAGCCGGGCGGAGCCCAGGATGGTGCCGCCGCGGGCCAGGATGCCGCTGACCGCGTCGAGGTCGAGCTTGCGGAAGCGGCCGTCGAGCAGACCCTTGAAGCCGTCCTCGAAGCCGATGACCTCATCACCGTGTTCGGTGATGGCACGGTGCACCACCGAGCGGATGACGGCGTTCAGGCCGGGGCAGTCGCCGCCCGCGGTGAGGACTCCGATGCGCATCGTGCTGTGTCTCCTGGTGGTTCTGGTGGTCGCTACTGGGACCTGTGAGCCGGACCCGATTGTTCCACGGGCCCGTCGGTACTGCCGCACCCGCACCGGTGGACCTCGCTGCCCGCCTGACGCGCGCCTTATCCAGGGTCGCAGGTATTGTCAAGAGGGCAAGACCACCCTAACGGGTAATTTCACAAGCCGAACAAACGCCACTCGAACAGCACACGGCCATGGAGCAAGGAGAGCACGCGTGACGCGCAGCGTGTACGTGACCGGGACCGACCGCGGCGACGGACGCCAGGTCATCGAGCTGGGAGTCATGGAGCTCCTCACCCGCCAGGTGGACCGGGTCGGGGTGTTCCGCCCCCTCGTCCACGGCGACGGGCCGGACCGCCTCTTCGATCTCCTGCGCACCCGCTACCGGCTGGAGCAGTCACCCGAAAGCGTGTACGGCCTCACCTACGCGGAGGCCGCCGCCCTCCAGGCGGAGAAGGGCACGGACGAGCTGGTCTCCCGGCTCGTCGAGCGCTTCCACGCGGTCTCCCGGGAGTACGAGAACGTGCTCGTCCTCGGCACCGACTTCATCGGCAGCAACCTCCCGGACGAGCTGGCCCTCAACGCCCGGCTGGCGAACGAGTTCGGCGCCTCCGTGATCGCGGTGGTCGGCGGCGGCGACCAGCCCGCCGAGGCCGTCCGCGCCGAGGCCCGCAACGCGTACCGCGCCTACGAGGCGCTGGGCTGCGACGTCATCGCCCTGGTCGTCAACCGCGTGGCCCCCGCCGACCGCGAGGCCGTCGCCGAGCCGCTGTCCGCGGGCCTGCCGGTGCCCTGCTACGCGCTCCCCGAGGACGCCTCGCTCTCCGCCCCGACCGTGGCGCAGATCGTCCGCAAGCTGGGCGCGGAGGTGCTGCTCGGCGACGACGCCGGGCTCAACCGCGACGCGAAGGACTTCGTCTTCGGCGGCGCCATGCTCCCCGTCTTCCTCCCGGCCCTCACCGACGGCTGCCTGGTGGTCACCCCCGGAGACCGCGTGGACCTGATCGTCGGCGCGCTGGCCGCGCACAGCGCCGGCGCCCCGCCGATAGCCGGCGTGCTGCTCACCCTGGGCGAGCGCCCTGGCCCCGACATCCTCGCCCTCGCCGGCCGGCTGGCCCCCGGCACGCCCGTCATCTCGGTGCCCGGCGGCTCCTTCCCGACCGCGGGCGAACTGTTCGCCGTCGAGGGCAAGCTGGACGGCTCGTCCCCGCGCAAGGCCGAGACCGCCCTCGGTCTCTTCGAGCGGCATGTGAACACCGCGGAGCTCACCGAGCGGATCGCCGTCGCCCGCTCCGGCCGCGTCACCCCGATGATGTTCGAGCACGAGCTGATCGAGCGCTCCCGCTCCGCCCGCCGCCGGGTCGTCCTGCCCGAGGGCACCGAGGAGCGCGTGCTGCGCGCCGCCGACATCCTGCTCCGCCGTGACGTCTGCGACCTCACGCTGCTGGGCGAGGAGGAGGTCATCCGCAAGCGCGCCGCCGAGCTGGGCATCGACCTGGGCGAGGCGCAGCTCATCGACCCGCAGAAGTCGCCGCTGCGCGAGCGCTTCGCCGAGATCTACGCGGCGGCCCGCGCCCACAAGGGCATGACCGTGGAGCTGGCGCACGACGTGGTCGCCGACGTCTCGTACTTCGGCACGCTGATGGTCCAGGAGGGGCTGGCCGACGGCATGGTGTCCGGCGCGGTGCACTCCACCGCGGCCACCATCCGGCCCGCGTTCGAGATCATCAAGACCGCGCCGGGCGCGCAGATCGTCTCGTCGGTCTTCTTCATGTGCCTGGCCGACCGGGTCCTCGTCTACGGCGACTGCGCCGTCAACCCGGACCCGAACGCCGAGCAGCTCGCGGACATCGCCATCCAGTCGGCCGCGACGGCGACGCAGTTCGGTGTCGAGCCGCGGATCGCGATGCTCTCGTACTCCACCGGCACCTCCGGCTCCGGCGCGGACGTGGACAAGGTCCGCCGGGCCACCGAGCTGGTCCGTGAGCGCCGTCCCGACCTGCTGGTCGAGGGCCCGATCCAGTACGACGCGGCCGTGGACGCGGCCGTCGCCGCCACCAAGCTCCCCGGCTCCGAGGTGGCCGGCAAGGCCAGCGTCCTCGTCTTCCCCGACCTCAACACGGGCAACAACACATACAAGGCCGTGCAGCGCTCGGCCGGCGCGGTCGCGGTCGGCCCGGTCCTCCAGGGCCTGCGCAAGCCCGTCAACGACCTGTCGCGCGGCGCGCTGGTCCAGGACATCGTGAACACCGTCGCCATCACGGCCATCCAGGCCCAGGGCGACCAGCGCGGCGACCGCGTCGAGCCGTGACGCCCTCCCTGTCCCCCGACCTTCCCCCCACACCGGAAAGCCCCATGACTGCCAACGCCAACGCCAACGCGACCCGCGTGCTCGTCCTCAACTCCGGCTCCTCGTCGGTCAAGTACCAGCTGCTCGACATGGCCGACGGCTCCCGGCTGGCCGTCGGGCTCGTCGAGCGCATCGGCGAGGACTCCTCGCGGCTGGCCCACACCCCGCTGGCGACCGGCGGCACCAAGCGCGAGATCACCGAGCGCATCCCCGACCACGCCGCCGCGCTCCAGGCCGTCGCCGCCGAGCTGGCCGCGGACGGGCTCGGCCTGGACTCCCCCGAGCTGGCCGCGATCGGCCACCGCGTGGTGCACGGCGGCAACCAGTTCACCGAGCCGACCCTGATCACGGACGAGGTGCTGACGGAGATCGAGCGGCTGATCCCGGTCGCCCCGCTGCACAACCCGGCCAACATCACCGGCATCCGCACCGCCCAGGCGCTCCGCCCGGACCTGCCGCAGGTCGCCGTCTTCGACACCGCCTTCCACACGACGATGCCGGAGCACGCCGCCCGCTACGCGATCGACGTGGCCACCGCCGACGCGCACCGGGTGCGCCGCTACGGCTTCCACGGCACCTCGCACGCGTACGTCTCGCGCGAGACGGCGAAGCTGCTGGGCAAGGACCCGTCCGAGGTCAACGTGATCGTCCTGCACCTGGGCAACGGCGCGTCCGCGTCCGCCGTCCAGGGGGGCCGCTGCGTGGACACCTCCATGGGCCTCACCCCGCTGGAGGGCCTGGTCATGGGTACCCGCTCGGGCGACCTCGACCCGGCCGTGATCTTCCACCTGGCCCGGAACGCCGGGATGTCCGTCGACGAGATCGACTCGCTCCTCAACAAGAAGAGCGGTCTGATCGGACTGTGCGGCGACAACGACATGCGCGAGATCCGCCGGCGCATCGACGAGGGCGACGAGCAGGCGCGGCTCGCCTTCGACATCTATGTGCACCGGCTGAGGAAGTACATCGGCGCCTACTACGCGGTGCTCGGCAAGGTCGACGCGATCGCCTTCACCGCGGGTGTCGGCGAGAACGCGGCGCCCGTGCGCGAGGCCGCCGTGGCCGGTCTGGAGGAGCTGGGCCTGGCCGTGGACGCGGAGCTCAACGCCCAGCGCGGGGACTCGGCGCGGCTGATCTCCCCGGACTACGCGCGGGTCGCCGTCGCGGTGGTGCCCACGGACGAGGAGCTGGAGATCGCCACTCAGGCGTACGCGCTGGTCAGCGCCTGAATCCCTTCGGAACTGCGGGTTCCGCCCCTGTCCTTTCCCACAGCTCGAATATTCCGCTCCGAAACAAACCGATAGGATCCGCCTCATGCGCCGTTCCAAAATCGTCTGCACCCTGGGCCCCGCCGTCGACTCCTTCGACCAGCTGAAGACGCTGATCGAAGCCGGTATGAACGTGGCCCGCTTCAACATGAGCCACGGCACCCACGCGGAGCACGAGGAGCGGTACCACCGCCTCCGCAAGGCCGCGGCGGAGACCGGGCGCGCGGTCGGCGTGCTGGCCGACCTCCAGGGTCCGAAGATCCGCCTGGAGACCTTCGCGGACGGTCCGGTGGAGCTGGTGCGCGGTGACGAGTTCACCATCACCACGGAGGACGTCCCGGGCGGCCGGACGATCTGCGGCACGACCTACAAGGGCCTGCCGGGCGATGTGACCAAGGGCGACCAGGTCCTGATCAACGACGGCAACGTCGAGCTGCGCGTCACCGAGATCGACGGCCCGCGGGTGCGGACCATCGTCATCGAGGGCGGCGTCATCTCCGACCACAAGGGCATCAACCTGCCCGGCGCGGCGGTCAATGTCCCGGCGCTGTCCGAGAAGGACATCGAGGACCTGAAGTTCGCGCTCGCGATGGGCTGCGACATGGTCGCCCTCTCCTTCGTCCGCGACGCCAAGGACGTCCTCGACGTCCACCGCGTCATGGACCAGGTCGGCCGCCGCGTCCCGGTGATCGCCAAGGTCGAGAAGCCGCAGGCCGTCGAGAACATGGCGGAGGTCGTCATGGCCTTCGACGGTGTGATGGTGGCCCGTGGCGACCTGGCGGTGGAGTACCCGCTGGAGCGCGTCCCGATGGTGCAGAAGCGCCTCATCGAGATGTGCCGCCGCAACGCCAAGCCGGTGATCGTCGCGACCCAGATGATGGAGTCGATGATCACCAACTCCCGTCCGACCCGCGCCGAGGCGTCCGACGTCGCCAACGCCATCCTGGACGGCGCCGACGCGGTCATGCTCTCCGCCGAGTCGAGCGTCGGCGCCTACCCGATCGAGACCGTCAAGACGATGTCCCGCATCGTCGAGGCGGCCGAGCAGGAGCTGCTCTCCAAGGGCCTCCAGCCGCTCGTCCCGGGCAAGAAGCCGCGCACCCAGGGCGGTTCCGTCGCCCGCGCCGCCGCCGAGATCGCCGACTTCCTGGGCGGCAAGGCCCTGGTCGCCTTCACCCAGTCCGGCGACACCGCCCGCCGCCTCTCCCGCTACCGCGCGGCCCAGCCGATCCTGGCCTTCACCACCGACGACGCCACCCGCAACCAGCTCGCCCTGAGCTGGGGCGTCGAGACCTTCGTCGTCCCGCACGTCGACAACACCGACGCCATGGTCGACCTCGTCGACGCCGAGCTCCTCAAGCTCAACCGCTACAACGAGGGCGACACCATGATCATCACCGCCGGCTCCCCGCCCGGCGTCCCCGGCACCACCAACATGGTCCGGGTCCACCACCTCGGCGGCGAGAACTGATCCTTCTCCCGCACGGGAACGGCCGCGGCCGCCGCTGCGCCCCTGGGGGCGGGGCGGCGGCCGCGGCCGTTTTCGCTCCCGGCCCGCCCCTCTCCCCGTCCCGGGCCACCGTTCCCGGATGCTGAATTCCCGCAGGTCAACGGCGATTCAACCGTTCCGGCATCCCTGGTTTCCCGTAGCTCATTGCCGGTCCGGCCGACGCACCGCGAAGCTCAGTCCCGTCGACAGCGGCGCCTGCTCCGCGCCGTGTCCGACTGAACCAGCCAGACCACTACGGGGGACCACCCATGCGCAAGAACCTCGTCCGCACGACCGCCCTGGCCGCCATGGCCCTGACCGGCGTCCTGTCGCTGAGCGCCTGCAACGAGGACGGAGTCGAAGCCTCCGCCCCGTCCACGCCGAGTGCGTCGCGCCCCGCGCCCCAGGGCCAGGCCAAGGAGACCGGCGGCGGCGACGCGGGCGACGGCGCCAAGGCCTCCGCTCCGCCGCGCACCAAGACCCCTGCGAAGCCGGGAGGCGGGAAGCCGACCGGCGGCACCGCGTCCCGCGACAGCGGCGAGGCCGGCGACAAGAGCCGCTACGGCCAGGCCTGCGGCACCAACGACCTCTCCTGGACCGCCAAGTCCAAGACCCAGGCCGGCGGCTACATCCTCATCTCGGTGAAGGCCAAACCCGGCATCACCTGCACGCTCCCGGGCGTCCACCCGGTCGTGGCGTTCGGCTCCGACGGCACCGAGGCCCGACCGGCCCAGCACTCCGTCGGCGAACCGGTGAAACTGACCGGCGCCACCACCGCCTACGCCGGCGTGAACCCCAAGACCACCAACACCGACTACGGCAAGGAACTGAACGAGATCATCGTCACCGTCGGCCAGGACGACGGGACCGATCCGATCAGCCTGCCGACCGGCAGCATCACGGTCGACAAGCCGGTCGTCACCAACTGGCACACCTCACCGCAGGACGCCGTTCCCGGCGACGGCGTCAACGGGAACTGACGCCGACGCGCACGGCGGGTGGGCGCGGACCGGCGGACCGCGCCCTGACGAGACCCGATTCCGCAGGTCCTATCGAAAACCGGGCTCAGGGGTACGTCCCGTCCGTGATGTAGACGTGCATGTCCGGGATGGTGAGGGTGCCGCCGAACTGGCCCGCCTGGCGGATCTTCACGTCGGTGAAGAAGAGCGGGATGGGGAGTTTCATGCCGGGGATCAGAGGGGGCGGGCTGGAGGCGCTGTAGTTCGCGGCGAAGAGGGGGAGGGAGCTGCCGAAGAGTTTGCCGGTGAGCTGCTCGGTGTACATGGTGACCTTGCCACCGGCGACGGTGGAGGGGGTGCTCTCTCCGCTCTGGTGGTACACCCGCCCGCGGTCGTTGACGAGGGCGTGCAGCTTGGCGATCTCCAGTTTGTCCGCGGTGAACTTGAGGACGGACTTCTTCTGCCCGTTGACCGTGGTGACCTCCTTGACCCCCTCGTAGGTCAGACCGGTCAGCGTGAGCTTGCTGGACTCCAGGAACCAGGGGTTGTTGGCGAAGTTGGCCTCCCCCTTGACCGCCTGCTTCGGCGGGTTGGGGCAGGGCAGTGGTGTCTTCGCGCCCGACGCGCCGGGTGAGGGGGTGCCGGATGGCGTGGCCGGGGCCGACGGGGCGTCCGGGGTCGCGGGGGTGGGGCCAGGGGTCCGGGCGTCCTGGCCGGACTTCGTCGGGCCGGGCGCGGGGCGGGCGGCCTTCTCCGCCGCCGCTTCCTTGGCCTTCTTCTCCGCCTCGGCGGCCTTGCGCGCCGCTTCCTTCGCCTTCTCGGCGTCCTTCGTGGCGTCCTTGCTCGCCCCGGGCGTCGGGGACGCGGGGGGAGCCGGGGTCGCGCTCGTTCCGCCCGGGCTCGGCGTCGGGGTGGGAGTGGTGGTCGGCGTCGGGGTGGGTGTCGGCGTCGGTGCGGGCGGCGGGGTGAACGGGCCGGGCAGCGGCGGGAGTTTCGGCAGTGGCGGGAGTTCCGGGAGCTTGCCCCGGGCCGGCGGCGCGGCCGGGTCGTCCGTCCCGCCGGACGACGGCGAGGGCTCCTCGGCCGGCTTGCCGGGCTCGCCCGCCTTGTCCTCGCGGTCCTCGGGAGTCGGCGTCTTCTTCTCGCCGGGCTCCTTCGTCGGCTCGTCCTTGTCCTTGCCCTTGTTCTTGTCCTTGCCGGTGTCCTTGCTCTTGCCGGCGTCCTTGTCCTTCTCCGCTTCCTTGTCCTTCTCCGCGTCCTTGCCGCTCGCGCCCGGGCTCGGCGTGGCCCCCTGCGAGGCGTCCGGAGCCGTCAGGCAGAAGGCGTCACCGAGAGGATTGCCCGGCTCCGTCGGCTTGGCCGAGGCCAGTTGGGGCGTGAAGCCCATACCCATGAGGACCGCGGTGGGCATGGCCGCCAGGGCGACGGCCTTCCCCGCGGGCATGTGCAGCCGTGCCAGCAGGGTCTTTCTGGGGGCGGCGTGGCGCGGACCGGCCTTCGGGCAGTCGCGGTCGCGCGCGGCGTCGTCAGTAGCCACGGTGGCTCCTGTTCATTCCTTCACCAGCGACGGGCCGGACGGGGCCGGGAGGTCGGACGTCCCCTCCCCCGAGGCTTCGGTCAACGGTTCGGCCGGCGCCCAGGCGACGGCGAGAGCGCCGCCCAGCATGGCCGGGATGATCCCGAGCAGGAACGCCCCGAAGTTGGAGACGACGAGCGAGACGACCCCCAGCAGGATCGCCGCCACACCGGCGAAGACCCGCGAATGCCGCTGGAACCACATGGTCAGGCCCAGGACGATGAGGAGAATACCGATGATCAGCGAACCGGCGCCCGCCGTCGTGGACAGGTGGATGCTCAACTCGCCGAACTTCAGGGTCTGGTACGGGATGTACATGATCGGTAGACCGGCAAGCATGGTCCACAGGCCGGCCCAGAACGGACGTTGACCCCGCCAGTCCCGGAACCTGCGGCGTACGCCGCCCTCGTCGACCGGCTGTGGTGGCGTCGTGTCGGCGCTCATGATGTACAGCTCCTCGGAACTGGCGATTCGGTGCTGTGTGAGCCCCTGCTCAGGGCTCCCGTCCGCGCACCCGCGGCCATGGGGTACGCGCGGCACGGGCACGGGAGCCGGTGCGGTTCCCGTCCCCGGCCGTCCCGGCGTGTTACTTCTTGCACTCCTGCGCGCCCATGCTGACGCTCATGTGGAGATCGGGCAGGGTGAACGTGCCGGCCGAAGTGGCCCATGCCTTTTGTTCCACGTCATCGAACTCGACCGAGTCGGCCTGCTGAGCGAAGGAGCCCGGTACCGACTTGGCCTTGTCGCCGGAGCTCTTCCCGGGGCCCTTGGTCATGTGGTCCGAGGACACACCGATGTCGATCTCGTTGAACCTGGCGTTTCCGACCTTCATCTCATTGGCGTCGAGATACAGCTTCTCCGCGTGGGCCGGCTTCTTCCCGCCGCCCGCCTTCAGCTTGAGGCCCACCGCTCCGAACGGCGTCGGAACGTTGACCGCCTGGCAGAGGTTGGTGATGTCGGCCTTGTTCATACCGACGACCGCGACCGCCTTGTGGTCCTTCGCCTTCGGGTCCGTGTCCTCCATGGCGCCGTACTGGCCGAAGCCCTCGCCGTGGATGTGATCGGCCGTGATCTGGAACTGCTGACCGGAAACCTGGAACGACGCCGCGAGCGCGCCCTGCGCGATCGCCATCGTGACCGCCGCCGCCGCGCCGACACTCGGCACCATGACGACCGCGAACCGCTTCCATCTGGTCCCACCGCGTGCCTGGGACTTCATGACTTGCCTCCTTCTCGGACGTACACCCCGGCACGGGCCGGTAAGCCCTGGCCCGGGGTGGGAGACGTGCTACGTCCTCGGGAAGCGGAGCGCCGTCGCATGCGGCGGTGCCCAACACCAAGCCGCGACCGAAACACCGGCGATCACCCCCGAGCGACAACCACGTGGCCACGCGTGCGCGCAACCTCCGGGACAGGCCCCGTCGTTGGCGGCGGAGACCCCCCTGTCCCACGGCCGGCGGCAGCCGCCGGTCGCCCCGGTGGGGACCCAACTCCGGGCGCCGGCCGGATGCCGGGCCGCGGTGCTGGACCGGGTTGCGCCGATCGTGGTCGATTCCGGGGCGGGGCACAAGAGGTTCATTACTTGCGAGTAACGCCCGGATAACCGGCGAGAGTCGGCTCCGCATCGAGGAGGCACGCGGCGTAGCCGGGAGGGCGCCGGAAAGATGGGGACATAACAGGAAAACCCGGGCGGAAGCCCGGGTTCCCCTTACTCGCGGTAGCCGCGATCACATTTATAAAGATTTGATATACCGCGACCGCTGTTTCGTTTGTGACAAGCGTGCGCCAGGAGAGCGCTCAGAACAGCGCCCGGGAGAGCGCCGTCCGCGCCGCCGTCACCCGCGGGTCGTCGGGACCGATCACCTCGAAGAGCTCCAGCAGCCGGACGCGCGCCGCGTCGCGGTCCTCGCCCGCCGTCCGCCGGATGGCGTCGATCAGCCGCCCGAAGGCGTCCTCGACGTGCCCGCCGACCAGGTCGAGATCGGCCGCCGCGATCTGCGCCCGCACATCGCCCGGCGCCTCGGCCGCGGCCTTGCGCACCTGCTGGGCGTCCATTCCCTGGACCCGCCGCAGCAGCTCCGCCTGGGCCAGGCCCAGCTTCGCCTCGACGTTGCCCGGATCGTCCGACAGCACGTTCTTGTACGCCTGGACGGCACCGCCCAGGTCACCCCGGTCCAGCGCCTCGTGGGCCGCGCCCAGGGCCGCGTCGTACGGGCCCGCGGGACGCGCCGGCGCCTCCGCACCCTCGGCGTCGTCCGCCGCCACGGGCGCGCCGACGATGCCGAACTGCTGCTCCGCGACCTGGACGAGCTGGTCCAGCACCTGCCGGATCTGCGCCTCGGGGGCCGCGCCCTGGAACAGCGGCAGCGCCTGTCCCGCCACCACCGCGAACACCGCGGGAATGGACTGGACCCCGAACTGCTGGAACAGCCGCTGGTTCGCCTCGACGTCCACCTTGGCCAGCACGATCCGGCCCGCGTACTCCGTCGCCAGCCGCTCCAGCAGCGGGCCGAGCTGCTTGCACGGCTCGCACCAGTCGGCCCAGAAGTCGATGACGACCGGCACCTCGGCCGAGCGCTGGAGCACCTCACGTTCGAAGGACGCCTCGTCGACGTCGAGGACAAGACGCCCTGCGGCGGCCGGCACGCCGCCCTGGCGCGCCGCCTCGGCCCGCGCCTGCTCCGCCTTCTGCTTGGCTTCCCCGGCCGCCTTCACCGCGGCGAGGTCGACCACTCCACTCATGGACATGTTCCGTGGCTGCATGGGCCTATCCTCCCCCCTCCGCGCGGCGATCGGAAAAGTACGCAGCGGTACACAGCGAATTTCGACGCCGGGTCCCCACCTGGCGTCCGTGGTTGTCGCTCATTCTTTCGCTACGACCCGTAGCGTAACTGGAACCCCACCGCCACGGCAGGCCCCCTCCCGTGATCTGCCTCATACCCGCGTGGCTACTCGGCGGTAAGGTCGCCGCATGACTTCCGCCCCGCCGCCCCCCGGGCACCGTACGAGCGGCCGCACGGGACGTCCCCGCAGCGCCGAGGCCGACCGCGCCATCCTCGACGCGACCCGTGCCGCGCTGGTGGAACTCGGCTGGGGCAAGCTGACGATGGGCGACGTCGCCGCCCGTGCCGGAGTCGCCAAGACCACCCTCTACCGCCGCTGGGCCGGCAAGAACGCCCTCGTCGTCGACGCCGTCGCCGACCTCTTCGACGAGCACCTCGAACTCCCCGACCGCGGCAGTCTCCAGGCCGACATCGAGGGCGTCGTCCTCCGCTTCGCCACCCTCCTCGACCGTCCCGAGACCAAGACCGCCCTCATGGCCGTCGTCGCCGAGTCCACCCGCGACGAGGCCCTCCGCGAACGGATCCGCTCCGCCATCGTCGACCGGCAGAAGATGCTCGTTCTCGTCGGACGTGAGCGCGCCCAGGCGCGTGGGGAGTTGCCCCGCGAGGAGGAGCCCGCGGTGGCCGCCCGCACCGCCGACCTCATCTTCGATGTCATCGCCGGGGCCGTTGTCCACCGGACGCTCGTTTCCGCGGAGCCGGTGGATGTGGAGTGGGCTCGGGGGTTCACCGCTCTGCTCATCGGTGGGCTCGCGGGGTCGGCGGCGGCGCGGTAGGGGTGCCTCCGGCGGTGGGGGTGCCCCGGTCCCTCCCTTTCACCGCTTCTTGCAGGGGCTGGCGCCCCCACACCCCCGAAACCGCGCTCCGCGCGGTTGTCCTCAAACGCCGGACGGGCTGGTTGTCGCGCCCGGGCGCACGATTCAGCCCGTCCGGCGTTTGAGGACAGCGCGCGCAGCGCGCTTCTGGGGGTGCGGGGGCTTGCCCCTGCAAGAAACGGTGAAAGGGCGTGGCTGGGGCGACAACCGGGCGATCAGCCCCGCGACGCGTACGTCACGAACTCGGCCCACGCCCCGGACGGTATGGAGAGCCGCGGCCCGCTTCTGCGTTTCGAGTCCCGCACGTGGACAGTGCCGGGTGCCGCGGTCACCTCGACGCACTCCATGCCGCCACCCTGGCTGTAACTGGACTTGAACCACTCACGCTTCTGACTGCTCATAGCTGCTCCGCTGCCTTGGCGATCAACTCCGCCGACTCCTCCGCGTTCAGGGCCTCCATGCGAATCACGGCGTGCCGCTTCATCAGGAGGCTGATCTGCTCGGAGCCCGCGTACAACACACCGGTGTTCTGCCCCTCCTCGAAGGCGCAGTAATCGAACTCCGGGGTCTCCAGCAGCACGAAGGGACCGTACAGACCGGGGTTCATACCCCGGTCGGCCGGGAGCACCTGAATGATGACGTTGCGCTGCTGCCCCACGGCCAGCAAGTGGTGGAGCTGCCGCTTCATGGCCTGCGGGCCACCGATTCCGGTCCGCAAAGCCGCTTCGTAGATCACAAACGTGAACATCACGTCGTGCTTCTTGAGCAGCCCCTGCCGCGCCAGTCGTCCGGCGAGCTGCTGCTCCACCGCCTCGTCGTCCATGGGAGGGCAGTGCCGGGTCATCAACTGGCGCGCGTACTCCTCGGTCTGGAGCAGCCCGGGAATCAGGAGCGTCTGGTACGAGTGGATGGCGATGGCCGACGCCTCGGCCACGACGAACTCGCGCACCCGCCGTGCGAACCGCTCCGGCTCCAAGAATCCCGCCGCAGCCCGCAACTTCCCCCGGGCCCCACACATCTCGTCCGCGATGTCCAGCAACCGCAGAGTGGGCCGCCGTCGCCCTTGCTCCATCGCCTTGACGGTTTCAAGTTCATAGCCTGCCTCGGCGCCGAGCTGTTCTCGGCTCACGCCGGCCTCCATGCGCCAGAGCTTGACCTGGTTGCCGCACAGTCGCCATGCCATCGGTGGCTGGGAAGTCTCGTTCACCACGGCTGTCCGCCCTCTCCGTACCCCTGCTGTCGACAGCAACGGAGGCTAGGGCGGACGAACCACGCGCCGCCCGGAATCGAACCCGCGCCCCCCGGACGAGTGAAGCGAACCGCGAGAGCTCAGCCCTCCAAACACCCGCGCACCGCCTCGACCAGCCGCCCCGCCCGCTCGTCCTCCCCGGAGACCATCCGGTTGGCGACGTACCCGAAACCGACACCGAACTCATCGTCGGCGAACCCCAGATGCCCACCCGCCCCGTCGTGCCCGAAGCTGCGGGCACCGAGCATCGGGACGGCGGGGGGCGAGTCGAGGTGGAAGCCGGTGCCCCAGCGGATGCCCATGTCGGCCATGTCGGGGAAGCCCGACCAGGACGCGCCGGACGACTGCTCACGCAGCGCGTCGTCCACCGTGGCTCGCCGTGAGCAGCCGCTCGCAGCGGCCGTGCACGCCGGTGACCGCCGCCGCGTACGTCGTGGCGAGGCCGCGGGCAGAGGAGACGGCGCCGGTGGCGGGGATCTCGGCGGTGAGGAAGGCCGGGGAGTTCCAGCCGCGGGGGTGGTCGGTGCCGGGGAAGACGAACTGACCGTTCATCGTCAGGATGCGCACGAGCAGCAGCTCGTGGTCGGGCGAGGCGGGGTACTGGCCGTCGTCGGCGAGCCGGGCCAGATACGGAAGGCGGTCCTCCGGGACGCCGATCCAGGTGGTGAGGTCCAGAGGGTCCCCGAGCACCGCGCGGAAGTACGCGCCCGGAGTGCGGCCGGTGATCCGCCGGATGACCTCGCCGACGAGCCAGCCGATGGTGTGGCCGTGGTACTCGTACGCGGTGCCGGGCTCCCAGAGCGGCTTCTGCTCCTCCAGGGCGCGGACGACGGCCGTCCAGCCGGTGATCTCCTCGAAGGACGGCGTGCTGTCGAGCACCGGGAGGCCCGCCCGGTGGCCGAGGACCATGCGCGTGGTGATGCCCTCCTTGCCGTTGCGGGCGAACTCCGGCCAGTACTGGGCGATCGGGGCGTCCAGGTCGAGCCGCCCCTCCTGGACGAGGAGGTACGCGCAGAGGACGAGCACGCCCTTGCCGGCGGACATGACCGGGACGGCGGTGTGCTCCTCCCACGGCCGGCCGGTGCGCTCGTCGGCGATGCCGCCCCACAGGTCGACGACCTTCCGGCCGCCGTGAAAGCTGCTGTGAGAGCCGCCGTGGAAGACGGTGACGGCGGCCCCGAGCTCACCGCCCTCCGCGAAGTTCCGCGCGAAGGCGTCCGCGACGGCTCCGAAGCCCTCGTCCACCTGTCCGCTGAGCCGCACCGGTCCCTCGTTCCTCGCGCGTCGGGGCGTGCCGCCGCACGACGGGCCGGCGACCCGGTCACGATACGTGCCGTGACCGGGCCGCCGACCGGAGAGCAGTGGTGCGTCAGAAGCCCGCGGGCTCCGTGTACGTCCCCCACTCGTCCCGCAGCGCGTCACAGATCTCGCCGAGCGTCGCCTCGGCGCGCACCGCCTCCAGCATGGGCTCGATCATGTTGGAGCCGTCGCGGGCGGCGGCCAGCATGGCGTCCAGGGAGGAGCGGACCCTGGCGTCGTCGCGGGCGGCCTTGCGGGCGGCGAGGACGCGGACCTGTTCGCGCTCGACCTCGTGGCTGACGCGCAGGATCTCCAGGTCGCCGGTGACGGAACCGTGGTGGCAGTTGACGCCGACGACGCGCTTGTCGCCCTTCTCCAGGGACTGCTGGTAGCGGAAGGCGCTCTCGGCGATCTCGCCGGTGAACCAGCCGTCCTCGATGCCGCGCAGGATGCCGGAGGTGATGGGGCCGATGGGGTGCTTGCCGTCGGGGTGGGCGCGGAGGCCGCGCTCCTTTATGCGGTCGAAGATCTTCTCGGCGTCGGCCTCGATGCGGTCGGTCAGCTGCTCCACGTACCAGGCGCCGCCCAGCGGGTCCGCGACGTTGGCGACGCCGGTCTCCTCCATGAGCACCTGCTGGGTGCGCAGGGCGATCTCGGCGGCCTGCTCGCTGGGCAGGGCGAGAGTCTCGTCGAGGGCGTTGGTGTGGAGGGAGTTGGTGCCGCCGAGGACGGCGGCGAGGGCCTCCACCGCCGTGCGGACGACGTTGTTGTACGGCTGCTGGGCGGTGAGGGAGACGCCGGCGGTCTGGGTGTGGAAGCGCAGCCACTGGGCCTTGTCGGTCCGCGCGCCGTAGACCTCCTTCATCCAGCGGGCCCAGATCCGGCGGGCGGCGCGGAACTTGGCGATCTCCTCGAAGAAGTCGACGTGCGCGTCGAAGAAGAAGGAGAGACCGGGCGCGAAGGTGTCCACGTCCAGGCCCCGGCTCAGCCCCAGCTCCACGTAGCCGAAGCCGTCCGCCAGCGTGTACGCAAGCTCCTGCGCGGCCGTCGCGCCCGCCTCGCGGATGTGGTAGCCGGAGACGGAGAGCGGCTTGTAGGCGGGGATGGAGCGGGCGCAGTGCTCCATGAGGTCGCCGATCAGGCGCAGGTGCGGCTCGGGCTCGAAGAGCCATTCCTTCTGGGCGATGTACTCCTTGAAGATGTCCGTCTGGAGCGTGCCGTTGAGGACGGCCGGGTCGACGCCCTGACGCTCGGCGGCGACGAGGTACATGCAGAAGACCGGTACGGCCGGGCCGCTGATCGTCATGGAGGTGGTGACGTCGCCGAGCGTGATGTCCTTGAACAGGACCTCCATGTCGGCGGCGGAGTCGATGGCGACGCCGCAGTGGCCCACCTCGCCCAGCGAGCGGGGGTCGTCGGAGTCGCGGCCCATCAGGGTGGGCATGTCGAAGGCGACCGAGAGGCCGCCGCCGCCCGCCGCGAGGATCATCTTGTAGCGCTCGTTGGTCTGTTCGGCGTTGCCGAAGCCGGCGAACTGGCGGATGGTCCAGCTCCGGCCCCGGTAGCCGGTCGGGTACAGGCCCCGGGTGAAGGGGTACTCACCGGGCCAGCCGATGCGTTCGAAGCCCTCGTAGGTGTCGCCGGGGCGGGGTCCGTAGACCGGGTCCACCGGGTCGCCGGACAGCGTGGTGAAGTCGGCGTTCCGCTTGCGTGCCGCGTCGTACCGGGCCTGCCAGCGTCCGCGTCCCGCCTCGATGGATGCTGCGTCCATGGTGGTGCTGTCCGCCTCTCCGCGCTCCCGCGTGGGTTCGGTATGCCGGGCGGTCCTCGTCGTCGGGGACCGCCCCGGGGACGGCCAATTTACTAGGACGTCCTAGTAAATCGTCGCGCAAGAACGCCCCGGACACAAGGGGCGTCCGGGGCGGTCTCGTCGGTTGTGGTGCCGGTGGCGGCTTCCCCGCAGGTCAGGCGGCGGGGGAAGGAGCCGCCGCCCGCTCGGTGAACAGGGGCTCCAGCTCGCGGGTGACCTTGCGCTCGACGATGAAGGCGGCCGTCGGGATGGTGCCGGCGAGCAGGACCCAGGCCAGCTTGCCGAAGGACCACTTGGCCTTGGAGCCCATGTCGAAGGCGAAGACCAAGTACAGGACGTAGAGCCAGCCGTGGGCGATGGCGACGACGCGGAGCGGGCCCGCCACACCGTCCATGTCCAGTCCGTACTTGGCGATCACGCCGATCGTCAGCAGGACCAGCAGTACGCCGGTGATGTAGGCCAGGGCACGGTAGCGGGTCAGGACGGAGCGCTTCATGGGGATGAGCGTAACGGCACCTTCCGGGGCGATCTTCGCCGCCCCTCCGGCGGGTCGCCGGCCTCCGTTCAGCCGGGCGTCGCCCCCAGGTCAGGGCCGCGCAGGACTACGCGTCCTCGCCCTCCGTGAAGTCCGACGCCGCCACCCGCAGCGGCCGCAGCACGCGGAAGATCTCCGTGCACTCCTCCGCGTCGTACACACCCAGCCCGAAGTCCATCGCCATCAGGTCCCGGGTCGCCGCGTCGACGACCTCCCGCCCCTTCCCGGTGATCGACGCGAGAGTGCCGCGCCCGTCCCTCGGGTTGGGGCGCTTGTCCACCAGACCGGCCGTGACCAGCCGGTCCACCGTGTTGGTCACCGACGTGGGATGCACCATCAGCCGCTCGCCGATCTTGGACATCGGCAGCTCGCCCGCCTTGGAGAAGGTGAGCAGCACCAGCGCCTCGTAGCGGGCGAAGGTGAGTCCGTACGGCTTGACGACGGCGTCGACCTGGCCGAGCAGGATCTGCTGCGCCCGCATGATCGAGGTGATCGCGGCCATCGAGGGGACGGAGCCCCAGCGCTGCTTCCACAGCTCGTCGGCACGGGCGATGGGATCGAAGGGGAGGCTGAGCGGCTTGGACACGGCATGAGCCTACCGTTCGGTCATATCCTGGTCGCCCTTGTCCCGCACTTCGGACATCGGTGCTCCGGTGCCGCTCACGGCGGCCTCGCGCACCAGCGCCACGGCCGTCTTCAGGCTCAGCCCGGGCTCGGCCCTGCGCAGCGCGCGGATGGCGTGCAGCTCCTGGGTGCGCGGGTCGTAGCCGGCCGCGGTGACGACGCCGCGCGCCCACTCCGCCCGGATCTCGTGCTCCGGGCGCGCGGCCCGCGCCGCGATCAGCCCGGCCGCCCGCTCCAGCCCCGGCCGGTCCTCGGGGGCCGCGGAGGCCAGCGCCTCGTGCACGGCCTCGGCTATGGCCTGCGAATCGCGCAGGACGACGACCTGTGGGACGGGGGTGACCCGGCCGATCCGGAACATTGCGCGCCTCCCCTGCGCCCGCCGCGGCCCGACAGCTCCGCGAGCCTGCTGACTCCGTACCCGCCGATGCCTGGCCTTCCGGCGATCACGGGTGCGTCGAGCGTACCGAACGCGCCACCAAGCCCGTCGCGATCACTCCCACCACCCCCACCCCGGCGATCACGGCGTGCGGGGGCGCGAACTCGGCGGCGGCGCCCGCGGCGGCCATGCCCAGCCCCTGGATCGTCATCAGACCGGCCGCCTGGAAGGTCATCGCCCGGCCGCGCAGTTCCTCGGGCACGGCCGCGATGAACCACTGGTCCACGCCGAGCGTGTACAGCATCCCGGCACCCACCGCCATCAGCGCGGGCAGCGCCCAGGGCACCGGCGGGCGCCAGGCGAAGGCGACGAAGGGCAGCATCGAGAGGACCGCCACCGGCAGCGCCACCCGCTCCCTGGCCCGCGGGCCCAGCAGGCTGCCCGCCAGGACCTCGCCGATGATCGCCCCGACGGGCGTGCCGCACATCAGCAGCCCCAGGCCGACCGACCCCGCGCCGATGGAGTCCGCGTACGGCGCGGCGAGGCCCTCCGGTGCGACGAGGAAGAACGGCGGTATCCAGACGAGCAGGATCAGGCCCCGGACGCGCCGGTCGGTGAGGAGCCGCCAGGCGCCGGTGAGCGAGGACGTGACCAGCGCGCCGCCGGCGTCGGCCCGCGCCGGGCGGCGGCGGGTGCCGAAGCGCAGCAGCAGCGCGGAGGCGACGAAGCCGGCGACGGTCACGCCGAGGGCGTTCCGTGGCTGGAGCACCGTCAGCAGCACCCCGCCGGCCGCGAACCCGACGAGCTGGGCGCCCTGGGAGACCAGCCGCACCAGCGAGCGGCCGAGGACGAACAGGTCGCCGTCGCCCAGGATGTCCCCGAGCGTCGCCGCCCTCGTCCCGCTGAACACGGGCGCCACGAGGGCGCTCACACACCGCAGGACCAGCAGCACTCCCACCGGCGTCATCGGCAGCGCCATGCCCACCGCCGCCCCGGCGCAGAGCAGATCGCAGACGACGAGGACGCGCCGGGCCGGGAAGCGGTCGGCGATCCCGGAGAGCAGGGTGCCGCCGACCACGTACGGGAGGAAGCCGAGCGCGAAGGTCAGGGCGCTCAGCAGCGGTGATCCGGTGAGCCTGTACACCAGGACGGACAGGGAGAGTTCGCAGACGACGACGCCGAGCAGGGACAGCAGGTGCGCCGCGAAGACGGCCCGGAACTCGCGGACGGCGAAGACGGCCGCGTAGCCAACCCTGGCGGGCTCGTCGGCCGCGGGCAGCTCCGAGGGAGTGGCGGTGGAAGTCATGCCCGAAGCGTCACGGGCCCGGCCCGGCAGCTCTAATCTTTCGTCCGGAGCCGAAAGTTGGAGCTCCGGGACGAGGGACCAAGGGGGAGTCCATGCCGTTCCACCTGCACTTCGGGCCCGAGGACCTGCTGCGCTGCCGGTTCGCGGTGTCACCGCTGTGGGAGACCCAGGAGGCGATCCGCACCCTGCGGCAGCCGCACCGCCACGCGTATTACCGGCCGTGGCTGCGCCAGGTCGCCGGGGTGGCGGCCGAGATCGATCTCGCGCCGATCCGGCTGCTGATGCCGCGGACCGGGTACGCGCCGGACTTCCTCTGCCCGCCGCCGCGCGGGCCGTTCACACCGTTCGACGAGGAGCTGGCCCACGTCCGGGCGACCGACCCGGAGCTCGTACGGAAGGAGCTCGCCCGCTCGCTGGCCGACACCCCGGGCGCGGCCGAGTCGGAACGGGGACGGGCGATGCTGGCCGATCCGGCGGGCGCGCTCCGGGAGTTGACGGCGCTGCTGGAGCGGGCCTGGCGGCTGCTGCTCCTCCCCCGGTGGCCCCGGCAGCGCGCCCTGCTGGAGGACGACGTCGCCTTCCGCACCCGGCAGCTCGCGTCGGGCGGTCTGGAACGGCTCTTCGCGGACCTGCACCCGAAGCTCACGTGGGCGGACGGCACCCTGACGATCGGCCACCGGGCCGATCACCGACGGGTGCTGCGGGGCGAGGGCCTGATGCTGGTACCGAGCGCCTTCGTCTGGCCGAAACTGATCGGCGGCTTCGACCCGCCCTGGCAGGCGACGCTCGTCTACCCGGCCCGCGGCATCGGCACCCTCTGGTCGCCGCCGGACGCGCCCCCGCCCGACACCCTGGTCCGGCTGCTGGGCCCCAACCGGGCCGCCCTGCTCTCCGGCCTGGACGCCCCGGCCTCCACCACGGCCCTCGCCGAACGGCACGGCCTGGCGCTCTCGTCGGTCTCCGCCCACCTCTCCGTCCTCCGCGACGCGGGGCTGCTGACGGCACGGCGCCGGGGGCGGCAGGTGCTGTACGAGCGGACGGGGCTGGGGGCGGCGGTGCTGGAGGGGTGAGCGGTCCGTCCGGGTCGGGCATCGCGTCGGAACGGCACCGGGCCGGGCACCGCGTCAGGGCGACACCGGGCCGCCCGTCGCGTCAGGACGGCACCGGGCCGCCCGTCGCGTCAGGACGGCACCGGGCCGCCCGTCGCGTCAGGACGACAGGTGGCGCTCCACCGTCTCGACCTTCTTGGTGAGGCCGTCCGTGACGCCCTGGCGGATGTCCGCCTTGAGCACGAGGGAGACCCGGCCGCAGCGGGCCTCGACGGCCTGGACGGCGCGCTTGACGACGTCCATGACCTCGTCCCACTCGCCTTCGAGGGAGGTGAACATGGCGTCGGTGCGGTTCGGCAGGCCGGAGGCGCGGACGACGCGGACCGCCTCGGCGACGTGTTCGCCGACGTCCTCGCCGGCACTGATCGGGGTGACGGAAAAGGCGACGATCACGCGCCGACCACGCCTTCCTTGCGGGCCCGGGCGGCCATGACGCTCGCCTCGGCCTCGCGGCGCAGCATGCGGTCGGCGAAGAAGCCGCCGGTGGGCAGGACGGACAGGGCGAAGTAGGTGATGCCGGTCCTGGCGTTCCACTTGGCCTTGTTCCAGGCGTCGACCCAGAAGACCACGTAGATCAGGAACAGGATGCCGTGCACCATGCCCATCGCCGGGACGGCGTTGAAGTCGGTGGTCCGCTTGAGGAGCGAGCACAGGATCAGCAGCAGGAACGAGCAGGCCTCGGGCGCGGAGATCAGTCGGAGCCGGCGCAGAGCGGAGGCGGTCTTGAGGTCCACAGGAAAAGCACACCTTCCGTCAGGAGTGTCGGGGCGGTCACGCACTGCAGCGATCTTGTGAGTGCGTTCACAAGTTCCGCCCATTGTTGCAGGGCTGGATCGGATCTTCGGATCCGGGTCGTGATCGAACGGATACCGGGGCGTTTCCCGGGGTCGGGTCCGGGGGCGCTCCGGGTTCCGGGGCCTGTCGGAGCAGCACGGATGCCCGCTAGCGTCGGAGCGTGGCACAGTTTCGGCTCCAAGGGAGCAAAGTCCTCGCCGTCGATATGACGGGCGACGCGGTCAAGGCCAAGAACGGGGCCATGGTCGCGTACGAGGGCGACATGACATTCAAGAAGATGACCGGTGGCGGTGACGGCCTGCGCGGCATGGTCACCCGCCGGATCACGGGGGAACAGATGACGGTCATGGAGGTGAAGGGGCACGGCACCTGCTACTTCGCCGACCGGGCGAGCGAAATAAACCTGGTGAGCCTGCAGGGCGAGACCTTGTACGTGGAGGCGAGCAACCTGCTCTGCACGGACTCGGCGCTGCGCACCGGCACATCGTTCACCGGCCTGCGCGGGGCGTCCCAGGGCAACGGCCTGTTCACGACGACCGTGGAGGGCACGGGCCAGGCGGCGATCCTCTCCGCCGGTACGGCGATCGTGCTGCGGGTGACCCCGCAGACGCCGCTCTCGGTCGACCCGGGGGCGTACATCGCGCACACGGGCCGGCTCCAGCAGCACTTCCAGTCGGGAGTGAACTTCCGGACGTTCATCGGCGAGGGCTCGGGCGAGGCGTTCCAGATCCGCTTCGAGGGCGACGGACTGGTGTACGTGCAGCCGAGCGAGCGCACCACGATCGCGGGTGATCTGTGATGCCCTTCCGACTTCTCAACTCGCGGATGGTCGAGGCCCAGGTGGTTCCGGGGCAGCGGCTGTTCAGTCAGCGCGGGGCGATGCTCGCCTACAAGGGCGAGGTCTCCTTCACCCCCAGCATCACGGGCGGCCAGGGCGGCGTCATGGGGATGATCGGGCGCCGGATCGCCAACGAGGCCACGCCGCTGATGACGGTGGAGGGCAGCGGCACGGTGATGTTCGGGCACGGCGGCCACCACGTCCATGTGATCGAACTGTCCGGCGACACCCTCTATGTGGAGGCGGACCGGCTGCTGGCGTTCGACGGTTCGCTCCAGCAGGGCACGATGTTCATGGGGTCGCAGGGCGGCGTGATGGGCATGGTGCGCGGCCAGGTGACGGGCCAGGGCCTGTTCACCACGACCCTCAAGGGGCATGGCGCGGTGGCGGTGATGGCGCACGGTGGCTTCATCGAGCTGCCCATCCAGCCCCAGCGGCCCGTCCATGTCGACCCCCAGGCCTATGTCGCGCACCGCGGCGACGTGCGCAACAAGCTGTCGACCGCGATCGGCTGGCGGGAGATGATCGGCCGCGGTTCGGGCGAGGCCTTCCAGCTGGAACTGTCCGGCAACGGCACGGTGTTCGTACAGGCGTCGGAGGAGAAGCTGTGAACGGCCCGGTCATCCATGACGCGCACACACTGCCGGTCGACGACAACGTCAATGACTACGCCTTCAGCGTGGACCTCGACGGGCAGTGGTTCCTCCAGAAGGGGAAGATGATCGCCTACTTCGGGCAGATCAGCTTCCACGGCATCGGCCACGGCCCGCTGGACCGGCTGATCCGGTCGAGTTTCCACTCCCCGCTGCACGCCGCGGACTGGGTGGTCGCCGAGGGCCGCGGCAAGATGCTGCTCGCGGACCGCTCGTTCGACGTCAACTCGTACGACCTTGAGGAGGGCAACCTCACGGTCCGGTCCGGCAATCTGCTGGCCTACCAACCGACGCTGGCCCTCAAGCAGTCGATCATCCCGGGCTTTGTGACGCTCATCGGCACCGGCAAGTTCGTGGCCGCGTCCAACGGCCCGGTGGTCTTCGTCGAGCCGCCGATCCGGGTGGACCCGCAGGCGCTGGTCGGGTGGGCGGACTGCCCGTCGCCCTGCCACCACTACGACCACCAGTACATGCAGGGGGTGCTGGGCGGGGTGCGGATGCTCACCGGGTTCGGCGGAACGTCGGGCGAGGAGCACCAGTTCGAGTTCGTCGGCTCCGGGACGGTGCTGCTCCAGTCCACCGAGCAGCTGATGAACGAGCAGCCGACTGGGGCGCCGCCGGACGAGGCGGGCGTACCCGGGGGCGGAACGCCCTCGACGCATGGGAATCAGCCATCCGTTCCCCGTCTGCCCGGCCAGCTCGGCGACCTCCAGCGCCGCTTCGGGCTGTGAGCGGTACCCTGCGGAGTGTGACGTCGAACGCTTGACCTCTCGTTCCGGCTCCCCCCACACTTCCAATTGGTTCGCTTTTCAACATTCTTAGGTAGAATCTCACCATGGACACCGAGAACGGCACACGTTGGCTCAGCGATGAGGAACAGCGCACCTGGCGTACGCACCTGGACGTCAGCCGCCTGTTGATGCATCAGCTCGAACGGGATCTGCAGCCGTTCGGTCTCACCAACAACGACTACGAGATCCTGGTCAACCTCTCCGAATCGAAGGACCACCGGATGCGGATGAGCGACCTCGCCGCCGCGACCCTCCAGTCGAAGAGCCGCCTCTCGCACCAGATCACGCGCATGGAGAACGCGGGTCTCGTCCGCCGGGAGAACTGCGAATCCGATCGGCGGGGGCTGTTCGCCGTCCTCACCGACCAGGGCTGGGAGACGATGCGGAAGGTCGCTCCGCATCATGTGGCGTCCGTCCGGGAGCACTTCATCGATCTGCTCTCGGGCGACGAGCTCAAGGCGCTGCACACCTCCCTGACCCCGCTGGCCGAACACCTGCGCGCGGCGCGCGGGAAGGGGTAGCCGGCCCGTCCCGCCGACGGTCTCCGGACGGACCGTTCATCCGGTCCGTCCGGAGACCTCGGGGCCGCTTGCCGGAAGCCGGGGGCACCCCCCGTCCCGACGGAGAAGGCCACCCCCCGTTCCGTCAACCCCGTTCCGTCAGCCCCGCCACCAGCTCGTCCGCCGCCGCGTACGGGTCCAGCGATCCGTCCAGCACCCGCGCCGCCAGGGCGCCCACGTCCCGGCCGCCCCGCAGGTCGCCGATGCGCGACCGCAGCGCCGTGACCGCGATGCGCTCGATCTCGTGCGCCACCCGGGCCGCGCGGCGCTCCGCGAGGGCGCCGTTCTCCTCCATCCAGGCCCGGTGCTTCTCCAGCGCCTCGACCACCTCGTCGGTGCCCTCGCCGCGGGCCGCCACGGTCTTGACGATGGGCGGCCGCCAGTCGCCGGGCCTGCGGGCCTCGCCCAGCCCCAGCATGTGGTTCAGCTCCCGGGCCGTCGCGTCCGCGCCGTCCCGGTCCGCCTTGTTGACCACGTAGACGTCGCCGATCTCCAGGATCCCGGCCTTCGCCGCCTGGATGCCGTCGCCCATGCCCGGGGCCAGCAGCACCACCGTGGTGTCCGCCTCGGAGGCGATCTCCACCTCGGACTGGCCCACGCCGACGGTCTCCACCAGCACCACGTCGCAGCCCGCCGCGTCCAGCACCCGGATCGCCTGCGGCGCGGCCCAGGCGAGGCCGCCCAAGTGCCCCCGGGTGGCCATCGAGCGGATATAGACGCCCGGGTCGGAGGCGTGCTCCGACATCCGCACCCGGTCGCCCAGCAGGGCGCCCCCGGAGAACGGCGACGACGGGTCGACGGCGAGCACCCCCACCCGCTTGCCCCGCTTCCGGTACGCGGAGACCAGGGCCGAGGTGGAGGTCGACTTGCCGACCCCCGGCGAGCCTGTGAGCCCGACGACGTAGGCGCCGCCGGTGAGCGGTGCCAGCGCCGCCATGACCTCGCGCAGCTGCGGGGACGCCCCCTCCACCAGCGAGATCAGCCGGGCGACGGCGCGCGGAGCGCCCGCCCGGGCCTGTTCGACCAGCGCGGTCACGTCCGCCATCGCCGCTCCTTCCGCAGTGCTCCGGTTCCGCAGTGGTCCGGCCGTCACTTGCCCGGCACGCGGACGATCAGGGCGTCGCCCTGCCCACCGCCGCCGCACAGCGCCGCCGCGCCGACGCCACCGCCGCGCCGCTTGAGCTCCAGGGCGAGGTGCAGCACCGTACGGGCGCCCGACATGCCGATGGGGTGGCCCAGCGCGATGGCCCCACCGTTGACGTTCACCTTTTCCGGCGATACCCCCAGATCCTTGATTGACTGCACAAGAACCGCCGCGAAAGCCTCATTGATCTCGATCAGGTCGAGATCGTCGACGGTCAGCCCCTCCTTGGACAGGGCGTGCCGGATCGCGTTGGACGGCTGGGAGTGCAGCGAGTTGTCCGGGCCGGCCACATTGCCGTGGGCGCCGATCTCGGCGATCCACTCCAGGCCCAGCTCCTCGGCCTTGGCCTTGCTCATCACGACCACGGCGGCGGCACCGTCGGAGATCTGCGAGGAGGTGCCCGCGGTGATCGTGCCGTCCTTGTGGAACGAGGGCCTGAGCCGGCCGAGGACCTCCACGGTGGTGTCCCCGCGGACGCCCTCGTCCTTGCTGAACAGGACCGGGTCGCCCTTGCGCTGCGGCACCTCGACGGGGGTGATCTCGGCGTCGAACAGACCGTTCTTCTGGGCGGCGGCGGCCCGCTGGTGGGAGCGCGCGCCGATCTCGTCCTGCGGGGCGCGGCCGATGCCCAGCCGGGTGTTGTGCTTCTCCGTCGACGCGCCCATGGCGATGTCCTCGAACGGGTCGGTGAGCCCGTCGTGCGCCATGGAGTCGAGCATCTCGATTGAGCCGTACTTGTAGCCCTCGCGGGACTTGGGCAGCAGGTGCGGGGCGTTGGTCATCGACTCCTGGCCGCCGGCCACCACGATCTCGAACTCACCCGCGCGGATGAGCTGGTCGGCCAGGGCGATGGCGTCAAGTCCCGACAGGCACACCTTGTTGACGGTCAGTGCGGGGACACTCATGGGGATGCCGCCCTTGACTGCCGCCTGGCGTGCGGGGATCTGCCCGGCGCCGGCCTGCAGCACCTGACCCATGATCACGTACTGGACCTGGTCACCGCCGATGCCCGCCCGGTCCAGCGCGGCCTTGATGGCGAAGCCGCCGAGATCGGACGCGGAGAAGGTCCGCAGCGAGCCGAGGAGCCGGCCCATGGGCGTCCGGGCGCCCGCGACGATCACGGAGGTGGTAGCGGTCGAACCGTTCGTACCAGACATGGACGGTGCTCCTTCGACGGAGGCGGTTAACGGTGGTTTCGTCAATGTACTGAGCGGTACTCCACTCGGTCACCGGGCGGCAGGTGTGATCGCGCGCACGTTGCGTAACCGCTCCGCGCGGCGGTGCACTGGACCCATGCTGACGCGCATCGACCACATCGGGATCGCCTGCTTCGACCTCGACACCACCGTCGAGTTCTACCGTGCCACGTACGGCTTCGAGGTGTTCCACACGGAGGTCAACGAGGAACAGGGTGTACGCGAGGCCATGCTGAAGATCAATGAGACGTCGGACGGCGGCGCCTCCTACCTCCAGCTCCTGGAACCCACCCGCGAGGACTCCGCGGTGGGCAAGTGGCTGGCGAAGAACGGCGAGGGCGTGCACCACATCGCGTTCGGCACCGCCGACGTGGACGCCGACGCCGCGGCCGTGCGCGACAAGGGCGTCCGCGTCCTCTACGACACCCCGCGCATCGGTTCGATGGGCTCGCGCATCACCTTCCTGCACCCCAAGGACTGCCACGGCGTCCTGACCGAACTGGTCACCTCGGCGCCCCGCCCGGCGGAGGAGCACTGACCCACACCTGTCCCCGGCCGGTAGAGTGCAGGTTCGGCCGGGGTACGGGTGGGGCCCGGCCCAGGCTGTGCCGATGATCTGACACCATTTCTTCGGAAGGGCGGGCTCCGGGTTCCACCACCACGCACGGGGCCGGCCACCGACGCGACCAGGGGACGGATGGACCGCGCAGTGCGGGGCTACGAGCGCCAGGACAGCCAGCGGGCTGAAACCGACCACCTCTCGCAATTCGAGGCCGAGATGGAGCGGCTGAAGAAGGAGCGGGAGAAGGCGGTCCAGCACGCCGACGACCTCGGCTACCAGGTCGAGGTGTTGCGCGCCAAGCTGCACGAGGCGCGGCGCACCCTCGCCCACCGTCCCGCCTATGACGCGGCCGGACTCGACTACCAGGCCGAACAATTGCTGCGCAACGCGCAGATCCAGGCCGACCAGCTGCGGACGGACGCCGAGCGCGAACTGCGCGAGGCCCGGGCCCAGACCCAGCGGCTGCTCCAGGAGCACGCCGAGCGGCAGGCCCGGATGGAGGCCGAGCTGCACGCCGAGGCGGTGGCCCGCCGCCAGCGGCTGGACGAGGAGCTCAACGAGCGCCGGGCGACCGTCGAGTCGCACGTCAACGAGAACGTCGCCTGGGCCGAACAGCTGCGCGCGCGCACCGACGCCCAGGCCCGCCGGCTGCTGGAGGAGTCCCGGGCCGAGGCCGAGCAGGCGCTGTCCGCGGCCCGTGCCGAGGCCCAGCGGCTCACCGAGCAGGCCCGCGCCCGGCTCGGCGCGGCCGCCGAGGACGCCCGCGCGGAAGCCGAAGCGATCCTGCGCCGGGCGCGCACGGACGCCGAGCGGCTGCTGACCGCCGCCTCCCAGCAGGCGCAGGAGGCCACCGACCACGCCGAGCAGCTGCGGACCGCGGCCGGTGCCGAGTCCGACCAGGCCAGGACGGCCTCCACCGAGCTGACCCGCGCCGCCGAGGCGCGGATGCAGGAGGCCGAGACGGCGCTGCGCGAGGCGCGGGCCGAGGCCGAGAAGGTCGTCGCCGAGGCCCGGCAGGCCGCCGCGGCGGCGCTGTCCGAGGCCGAGTCGGACAATGAGCAGCGCACCCGGACCACGCGCGCCGAGATCACCCGCCTGGTCAACGAGGCCACCAAGGAGGCCGAGGCGCTGCGCGCCGAGGCGCAGCAGCTGCGGGACGACGCGGCGGCGGAGGCCGAGCGGCTGCTGGCCGAGACGGCGGACCGGGCGCGCAGCGCCGCCGCCGAGGACTCGGCCGCCCAGCTGTCGAAGGCGGCGCGGACCGCCGAGGAGATGCTGTCCAAGGCGTCCGAGGACGCGCGGGCCACCACCAAGGCCGCGGCGGCCGAGGCGGAGCGCATCCGCAAGGAGGCGGAGACCGAGGCGGAGCGACTGCGGGCGCAGGCCGAGGAGTCGGCCGAGCAGCTCAAGGGCGCCGCGAAGGACGACACCAAGGAGTACCGCGCCAGGACCGTCGAGCTCCAGGAGGAGGCCCGGCGGCTGCGCGGCGAGGCGGAGCAGCTGCGCGCGGACGCCGTCGCCGAGGGCGAGAAGGTGCGGGCCGAGGCCCGCCGCGAGGCGCTCCAGCAGATCGAGGAGGCGGCGAAGACCGCCGAGGAGCTGCTGGCCGAGGCGAAGGCCGACGCGGCCGAGACCCGCTCGGGCGCGAGCGCCGAGAGCGAGAAGGTGCGGGCCGAGGCGGCCGAGCGCGCCGCCGCCCTGCGCAAGCAGGCCGAGGAGGCGCTGGAACGGGCCCGCACCGAGGCCGAGGAGATGGCCGAGGAGGCCGAGGACCACGCCGAGCGCACCCGGTCCGAGGCGGCCGAGACGGCCCGGCAGCTCCGCGAGGAGGCCGAGCGGGCCGCGGAGGCGCGGCGCGCGGAGGCCGCCGAGGAGCTGACCCGGCTGCACACCGAGGCCGAGCAGCGGGTCGAGGCCGCCGAGGGGGCGCTGCGCGAGGCCCGTACGGAGGCCGAGCGGCTGCGCAAGGAGGCGGCCGAGGAGACCGAGCGGCAGCGCACGGAGGCCGCGGAGCGGGTCCGGGCGCTGCGGGCGCAGGCCGAGGAGGAGGCCGAGCGGCTGCGGTCGGAGGCCGCCGAGGAGGCGGCCGCGGCCCGTGCCGAGGGCGAGGAGACCGGTTCGCGGCTGCGCGCCGAGGCGGCCGAGGAAGTGGAGCGGCTGCGGTCGGAGGCCCAGGAGGCCGCCGACCGGGTCCGGGCCGAGGCCAACGCGGCGGCGGAGCGCACGGCGGCGGAGGCCGCCGAGGCGCTGGCCGCGGCGCAGGAGGAGGCCGCGCGGCGCCGGCGCGAGGCCGAGGAGCTGCTGGGCGACGCCCGCGCGGAGGCGCAGGCGGAGCGTGAGGCGGCGCGTGAGCAGAGCGAGGAGCTGCTGGCGTCGGCGCGCAAGCGGGTCGCGGAGGCGCAGGAGGAGGCCCTGCGCCTGGTCGCGGAGGCCGAGCGGCGGGCCGCCGAGCTGGTGGGCGCGGCGGAGCAGACGGCCCAGCAGGTCCGGGAGTCCGTCGCCGGTCTGCACGAGCAGGCCGAGGAGGAGATCGCCGGGCTGCGGTCGGCGGCCGAGCACAGTGCCGAACGGACCGTCAACGAGGCGCAGGAGGAGGCGGACCGGGTCCGCGCCGAGGCGTACGCGGAGCGCGAGGGCGCCCGCGAGGACGCGGTGCGCATCCGCGCCGAGGCCCAGTCGGCGTCGGAGGCGGCCCGGGAGCTGGCCGAGCGCACGGTCGAGGAGGCGATCGCCGAGGGCGACCGTGTCCGGGCGGAGGCCTCCCGGGTGCTGGAGGAGGCTCGCGAGGCGGCGAACAAGCGCCGGTCGGACGCCGCCGAGCAGGCGGACGCGCTGGTCGCGGAGGCCACGTCGGAGGCCGAGCGGCTGCGCGCGGACGCGGGCCGGGCGCTGGACGAGGCGGAGGAGGCCGCCGAGGCGGAGCGCGCCCAGGCGGCGGCCGACGCCGAGCGGCTGCGGGCCGAGGCGACGCGCCTGGTGGACGAGGCGCGGGACGCGGCGGACGCCCACCGGGTGGAGGCCGCGCAGCAGGCGGACGAGCTGATCGCCAAGGCGACGGCGGAGGCCGAGCGGCTGGTCACGGACGCGTCCGCGCGGGCGCAGCAGATGCGTACCGACGCCTCGGACGCGCTGGCGTCGGCCGAGCAGGACGCGGCGCGGGCGCGGGCCGAGGCCCGCGAGGACGCGAACAAGATGCGGGCGGACGGCCGTGCGGAGGCCGAACGGATCGTCAACGAGGCCGCGGAGCTGACCTCTTCGGCGCAGGACGACGCCGACCGCATCGTGGACGAGGCGCGCGAGGCGGCCAACAAGCGCCGGTCGGAGGCCGCTCAGCAGGCCGACGAGCTGATCGCCGAGGCGCGGGCCGAGGCCGAGCGGATGGCCGCCGAGGCCGCGCGCACGGCCGAGGAGGCCCGCGAGGCGGCGGCCGCGCACCGCGCGGAGACGGCGGCGGAGGCCGAGCGGACGCTGGCGGACGCCCAGGCCGAGGCCGAGCGGGTGCGGGCCGACGCGGCCGAGGCGCTGGAGACGGCCCGCCAGGAGGCCGCCAGGACCGCGGACGAGGCCCGGGAGGCGGCGGCGCGGCGGCGCACCGAGGCGGCGCGGCAGGCGGACGAGCTGGTCGCCGAGGCGACCGCGGAGGCCGAGCGGATGGCCACCGAGGCGCGGACCGCCCTGGCCGCCGCCCAGGAGAACGCCAACAGCACGCGGGCGGACTCGGCGAAGGTCAAGGCGGACGCCGTGCTGGAGGCCGAGCGGCTGCGCGCGGAGGCGCGGGACGACGCCGAGCGGACGGTGGACGAGGCGCGGGACGCCGCGGCCCAGCGCCGCACGGAGGCCGCCGAGCAGGCGGACGCGCTGGTCGCCAAGGCCCGGGAGGAGGCAGTGAAGACCGCCGCCGCGGCCGAGGAGCAGGCGGACACCATGGTCGGCGCCGCCCGCCGGGAGGCCGAGCGGATCGTCGCCGAGGCCACCGGCGAGGGCAACGCGCTGGTGGAGCAGGCCCGTACGGACGCCGACACCCTGCTGGCCGAGGCCCGTAAGGACGCGACCGCCATAAGGGAGCGCACGGACGAGCTGCGGGCGCGGATCGAGGCCGAGGTCGAGGAACTGCACGACCGGGCGCGCCGGGAGGCCGCGGAGGCCATGCAGTCGGCCGGCGAGCGCTGCGACAAGCTCGTCGCGGCGGCGACCGAACAGCTGGCGGAGGCCGAGGAGAAGGCGAAGCAGCTGCTGTCCGACGCCAGTGGCGAGGCGAACAAGGTCCGGGTCGCCGCGGTGAAGAAGGCCGAGGGACTGCTGAAGGAGGCGGAGCAGAAGAAGGCCGCCGCCGTGCGGGACGCCGAGCAGCTGCGCGGCGAGGCCGTACGCGAGTCGGAGCGCCTGCGCACCGAGGCCGAGCAGGAGGCTCAGCGCCTGGTCGAGGGCGGCAGGACGGAGTTGGAGGCGCTGGTTCGGCGCCGCAAGGACATCAACGCGGAGATTTCCCGTGTCCAGGACGTGTTGGAGGCGTTGGAATCATTTGAGTCCCCCGGGGCAAGCGGCTCCAAGGAGGGCGGGGTGAAGGCGACGGCGGGTGCCGGCGCTACTCGTTCGGGTGGCAAGCAAGCACAGAAGTAGCCACTCATTCGAGGGGAGAAATTCCCAATCCGCCAACCCAGTAACAGGATCTGCTCCATGAGACGCCGCTCACCGCCCTAGGATTCCCTTATCACCTCACCGGTCTCTTTCGACAGGAACCCCATGAGCGACACTTCCTCCCCCTTCGGCTTCGAGCTCGTGCGGCGTGGATACGACCGCGGCCAGGTGGACGACCGCATTACCAAGCTCGTCGCCGACCGTGACAGCGCACTGGCCCGGATCACCTCTCTGGAAAAGCGCATCGAGGAGTTGCACCTCGAAACGCAGAACGCCCAGGCCCAGATCAATGACGCGGAACCGTCGTACGCGGGGCTCGGGGCGCGGGTCGAGAAGATCCTCCGGCTGGCCGAGGAAGAGGCCAAGGACCTGCGTGAGGAGGCCCGCCGGGCGGCGGAGCAGCACCGTGAGCTGGCGGAGTCGGCGGCGCAGCAAGTGCGCAACGACGCCGAGTCGTTCGCCTCCGACCGCAAGGCCAAGGCGGAGGACGAGGGCGCGCGGATCGTCGAGAAGGCCAAGGGTGACGCCTCGACGCTGCGGGCCGAGGCACAGAAGGACGCGCAGTCCAAGCGCGAGGAGGCGGACGCCCTCTTCGAGGAGACCCGCGCCAAGGCGGCCCAGGCGGCGGCCGATTTCGAGACCAACCTGGCCAAGCGCCGCGAGCAGTCCGAGCGCGACCTCGCCTCGCGCCAGGCGAAGGCGGAGAAGCGGCTGGCGGAGATCGAGCACCGCGCCGAGCAGCTGCGGCTGGAGGCCGAGAAGCTGCGGACGGACGCGGAGCGCCGGGCCCGGCAGACGGTGGAGACCGCGCAGCGCCAGGCCGAGGACATCGTGGCCGACGCCAATGCCAAGGCGGACCGTATCCGCAGCGAGTCCGAGCGCGAGCTGGCGGCGCTCACCAACCGCCGCGACAGCATCAACGCCCAGCTCACCAACGTCCGCGAGATGCTGGCCACGCTGACCGGTGCCGCGGTGGCCGCGGCCGGTGTGCCCGGTGACGACGAGCCGATCTCGCGCGGCGTTCCGGCCCAGCAGAGCCGCTGAACCCGCGGCTCACCGGCGGCGGACCACCACAGACAGCAGTACCCAGCACCACATTCGTTCGGGGGATCCCGCGCTCAGCGCGTCGTGGCCGTCCGAGGATCCGGAGGCGGCCCACGGCGCGCTGACGTGTCCCGACGGGCCCGTGCCTCCGGACAGCGCCCTTCCGGTGGCGGCGCTCCCCGCCCGCCCGTACCGTGAATGAATGATCGAGCTGGAGGGTCTGACCAAGCGCTACGGCGACAAGCTCGCCGTCGATCAACTCACCTGCACCGTCCGCCCCGGCATCGTCACGGGCTTCCTCGGCCCCAATGGCGCCGGCAAGTCGACCACGATGCGGATGATGCTTGACCTCGACAACCCCACCAGCGGCACGGTCCGCATCGACGGCCGGCACTACCGGCAACTGCACAACCCCCTGCGAACGGTGGGGGCCCTGCTGGACGCCAAGGCGATCCATGGCGGGCGCAGCGCCTACAACCATCTCCTGTGTCTGGCGCAGAGCAATGGGATCCCGTCCGCCCGGGTGCGCGAGGTGCTGGACACGGTCGGCCTCTCGTCGGTCGCGAAGAAGCGTTCGAAGGGCTTCTCGCTCGGTATGGGCCAGCGGCTCGGCATCGCGGCCGCGCTCCTCGGCGACCCCCGGATCCTGATGTTCGACGAACCCGTCAACGGGCTGGACCCGGAGGGCATCCACTGGATCCGGACGCTGATGAAGGGGCTGGCCGCCCAGGGCCGCACGGTCTTCGTCTCCTCGCACCTGATGAGCGAGATGGCGCTCACCGCCGAGCACCTGATCGTCATCGGCCAGGGCCGGCTGCTCGCCGACACCACCATGGCCGAGTTCATCGCGCAGAACTCCCGTTCCTATGTGCGGATGCGCTCGCCCGACCACGAGCGGCTGCGGGACGTGCTCTCGGGCGCCGGGATCGCCGCCGCGCCGGGCCCGGAGGGCGCCCTGGAGGTGACCGGCGAGGACGCCGCGCACCTGGGCGAGCTGGCGGCGCGGCATCAGATCGTGCTGCACGAGCTGAGCCCGCAGCAGGCCTCGCTGGAGGAGGCGTTCATGCAGCTGACGGCCGGTTCGGTGGAGTACCACGCACACGCCGGGCCCGAGCAGGCGCCGGCGGCGTCGCCGGCGGCGGAGCAGCCGTCCTGGGGTGCCGGATGGCGCGGGAAGGAATCCTGATCATGGCGGTGGTGACACAGGTCCTGCGATCGGAATGGACGAAGATCAAATCCGTCCGCTCCACGGTGTGGACGCTCGGCATCGGCGTACTGGTCACCGTCGCTCTCGGCGCCCTGATCAGCGCACTCGCGAAGAACGACTTCGAAAATCTCTCGGCGGAGGACCGCTTCACCTTCGACCCGACATTCATCAGTTTCGCGGGGATGGGACTCGGTCAGCTGGCTTTGATCGTTTTCGGGGTATTGGTGGTCGCCAATGAATACAGCACCGGAATGATCCGGACATCGCTGGCCGCCGTTCCGCAGCGCGGGGTCTTTCTCTTCAGCAAGATCGCCATTGCTTCGGCGCTTGCCCTGGTCGTGGGCATGATCACCAGCTTTCTGACCTTTTTCGTCGGCCAGGCGATGCTCGGCGACCACGGCGCCCACCTCGGCGACCCGGGCGTGCTCCGCGCCGTGCTCGGCGGCGGGCTGTACATGGCGCTGATCACGATGTTCTCGATGGGGGTGGCGGCGATGCTGCGCAGCCCCATGCTCTCGCTCGGCGTCCTGATGCCGTTCTTCTTCCTGATCTCCAGCATCCTGGCCGGGGTCTCCGCCACCAAGAAGGTCGGCGAGTACCTGCCCGACAAGGCCGGGCAGAAGGTCATGCAGGTCGTCCTGGTGAACGACGACGCGCCGTACGGGCCGTGGGGAGGCTTCGCGATCATGGTGCTGTGGGTGGCCGCCGCCCTGCTGGGCGGGTACGTCGTGCTCAAGAAGCGCGACGCGTAGCCCCGGCGATGTGCCGGACCCTGCGCGCCCTCGGCCTGGACGCCGTGCCGTTCCGGCGTCCCCTGGAGTACCCGGGCCGCCCGGCCCCGGAGCCGTGCCTGCTGCTGGAGACGGAGCTGCTGGCGCTGCGGGCCGCCCCGGCCCGGCCGCTCGGGGCGTGGCCGGTCGTCGACGGCGGCCGGTATCCCGGATCCGTCGTCGACGGCGAACCGCGCTCCGGGCCCGTCGTCGACGGCGGGCCGCACCCCGGATCCGTAGCCGACGACGGCCCGTCCCCCGGGCGGCCGGACGGGACCGGGCCGGAGCTCGACGCCCTGCTGACCGCCCTCGGCCGGACCGTCACCGGCCGCCGCCACCCCGTACTGGCCGTCGGCTCCAACGCGTCCCCCGCCCAGGTGGGCCACAAGCTGGCCGGGTGCGGACTGCCCGCCGCCGTGCCCATGGTCCCGGTCACCGTCTGCGGCATCGGCGTGGGCTGCTCGGCACACATCGGCCGGGCCGGCTACGTGGCCGCCGCGCCCTACGCCGACCCGGACGCCGAGCGCCGGCTGGTGGTCAGCTGGCTGGACCCGGCGCAGCTGGCCGCCGTGGACGCCTCCGAGCTGCACTACCGGCGGGTCCTGCTGCCCGGGGCGGCGTTCCCGATGACCATGCCGTCGGGCGAACGGCTGGGCGGCGCCTACCTCTACGTATCGCACCACGGCGTACTGCTGGACCCCGCCACCGGTCGCCCGCGCCCCGGCGCGGGCGACCAGGGCGCGCTGCTGTCGGCGCTGCTGCGCTCCTCGGACCGGCTGGGCGCCCTGCTGGGCCCCGACCCGCACACCTGGACCGAGCGGGCGCGTGCCGAGGAGGCGGTCCGGGCGGAGGGCGCCAGGATCTTCCGCGAGGAGGGCTGGGTACGCACGGAGGGCGAGCTTCCACCGCCTTCCGGATCAGGTGATCTGTGTCACGCCGAGCTCTCTTCCTGACCATATTCACCGAAGTTCCGGACCCCGCACCAGCATTCCGTGGAACCGTCAACCCCTCGCTATCCTCCTTACCCGAACGAGGGGCTCCAGCCCCGACCATCTCGCGAGGGGCGGAGAATGATCGAGGCAGTCGGCCTGACGAAGCGCTACGGCGCCAAGACGGCCGTGCACAACCTGAACTTCCGGGTGCGGCCGGGCGCCGTCACCGGCTTCCTGGGCCCCAACGGCTCCGGAAAGTCCACGACCATGCGCATGATCCTGGGTCTGGACGTGCCGACCGCCGGCCGGGTCACCATCGGTGGCCGCCCCTACCGGGAGCTGCCCAACGCCGCCCGCCAGGTCGGCGCGCTGATAGACGCCAAGGCCGTGCACGGCGGGCGCAGCGCCTACAACCATCTGCTCGCCCTCGCGCAGCTGGCCGGCATCCCGCGCGCCCGGGTGGACGAGGTGCTGGGCGTAGTGGGCCTGCACGGCGTGGCCAAGCAGCGGTCCCGGGGCTTCTCGCTCGGCATGGGCCAGCGGCTGGGCATCGCCGCGGCGCTCCTCGGCGACCCTCAGGTGCTGCTGTTCGACGAGCCCGTGAACGGCCTGGACCCCGAGGGCATCCTGTGGGTCCGCAACCTGATGAAGCGGCTGGCCGCCGAGGGCCGGACGGTCTTCGTCTCGTCGCACCTGATGAGTGAGATGGCGCTCACCGCGGACCACCTGATCGTCATCGGCCGGGGGCAGCTGCTCGCGGACATGAGCGTCCAGGACTTCATCGCGGCCAACTCGGCCGGCTTCGCCCGCGTCCGCACCCCCGACACGGCACCGGAGGGGCGCGACAAGCTCACCACCGCGCTGGTCGAGGCGGGCGGCCAGGTGCTGCCCGAGCCGGACGGCGCCCTGCGCGTCACCGGCCTGGAGCTGCCCCGGATCAGCGACATCGCCCACGAGTCCGACATCCGCCTCTGGGAGCTCTCGCCGCACCAGGCGTCCCTGGAGGAGGCGTACATGCGGATGACGCAGGGCGCCGTCGACTACCGCTCGACCCAGGATCCCCGGGCCGGCTTCCAGCAGCCCGCCCCCGGGTACGCGATGCCGGGCGCCGCGCCCGCGCCGCAGGGGTGGAACGGGCAGCACGGCTACCCGGTGCTGCCGGGCGAGCAGCCCAATCCGTACGCCCAGCAGCCGCCCGTCCCGCAGCAGCCGGCGGCGCCGCCCGGCGGGCCGTTCGACGCCTACTCAGCACCCGCCGACCTGACCAAGCGCGACACCGAGGACGCCCGATGACCACCCCGACGACCCCCCAGCATCCGGCGCCCCCGCAGGCCGCGCCGCAGCACCCCGGTCAAGGTCCCGACCGGCCGCACTGGCCCGGCCAGGCGGGCCCGGGCGGATACGTCTCCCCGATCCCGGTCCGCCGGGCGACCCTCGGGGACGCCCTCACGGCGGAGTGGACGAAGATCAGGAGCCTGCGGTCCACGATGTGGACGCTGGGCACGATGCTCGTGATCGTCATCGGCCTGGGCCTGACGCTGTCCCTCGTCGCCTACAACTTCTCCAAGGACGAGACCGCCACCGGCGAGGACGTGATGGGCCTGGGCGCCGTCGGCGTGCTGCTCGGCATGATCCCCGTCCTCACCCTGGGCGTGCTGACGATCTCCTCCGAGTACGGCACCGGGCTGATCAGGACCACGCTGACCGCCTGCCCCAGCCGCTCCCGGGTGCTGGCGGCGAAGGCGATCGTGTTCGCCGCCCTGACCTTTGTGACCACGCTGGTCGCGACGCTCCTCGTCTCGCTGATCAGTGCCGCGCTGCTGAGCGACCGGGTCCCGGACGGCATCGGGGCCGGCGCGTGGTTCAAGGCGACCGTCGGCAGCAGCATCTACGTGGCGCTGGCGGGGCTGCTGGCCCTCGCCGTGGGCACGATGCTGCGGCACTCCGCGGGTGCGATCACCGGCATGCTGGGCCTGGTGCTGCTCCCGCCGCTGCTGGCGCTGTTCCTCCAGTCCGACGCCGTGCAGAAGATCGGCGAGGTGCTCGTCAAGTACTCGATCCCCATGCAGCTCTTCACCCTCTACGGCGCGGAGGTGGACTCGGGCCCCACCGGCTGGGATCCACTGTGGATCATGCTCGCCCTCGCCGCGGTCGCCACCGCCGGCGCCCATCTGGTGATCAACAAGCGGGACGCCTGACCGGCTTGAGGGATCCGCGGCACGATCAGTACCGCGGTGCGTTGCGGGACCGCTGGAGCCGGGCGCTCCGGCGGTCCCTCGCGTTCCAGCAGGCCTTGTGCCAGTGGCGCCGGTCCTCGACCCCCGCGCCGTACTGCGGCCACACCACCAGGTGCGGCACCCCGGGCGGGATCTCCTGGTCGCAGCCGGGGCACCGGTAGTGCTTGGCGGCCGACCCGCCGCCGATCATGCGGACCGACCAGTCCTCGCCCTGCCAGCTCTCCGTCTGCTCCAGGCCGTAACGCACGCCGCCCTCATGCCGGGCGGGCTCGACGGCTTGACTGAAGGCGCCGCCTCGCGGGCGGTTTCGGCGCGGGGACACGGGTTCACCTCGGAGGTCGGGAGAGCTACGGGCTGTGACCAGGGTACGCGTCACGGTCACCGCCCCGGCCGGGTGTACCCCTGCCCTACCCAGCCACCCCCTCCGATCATCATGAAAACTTCCTGAACCCCCGTACCTCACGGCCCGTGTCGGGCGTTATTGCCACCGGGGGGTCGCGTCGGTCGCGCAGGAAGGTGCACGAGCATGCGCGTTGGAGCGTTCGTCCTGGCCGCCCAGTTCCCGGGCCAGGGCCATGGAGAGGCGCTGTACCGGGCGGTACGGGCGGCGGAGGTCGCCGAGGAGGCCGGACTGGACGCGGTCTGGCTGGCCGAGCACCACTTCGTCCCCTACGGCGTCTGCCCCTCGGCGGTGACGTTGGCCGCGCTGCTCCTGGGGCGTACCCGCCGGATCCGGGTGGGCACGGCGGTGAGCGTCCTGCCGACCACCCACCCCGTCACCCTCGGCGAGCAGACGGCGTTGCTCCACATCACCTCGGGCGGCCGGTTCACCCTCGGGGTGGGCCGCGGCGGGCCGTGGGTGGACCTGGAAGTGTTCAACTCGGGCCTCCAGGCTTACGAAGAAGCGTTTCCTGAATCCCTCGAACTGCTGATGCGCTGGCTCCGCGAGCCCCGCGTCGGCGCCTCGGGGGAACGGTTCTCCTTCCGCGAGGTGCCCGTGGTGCCCCGGCCGGACGAGCTGCTGGACCACCCGGGGCCGCCCGTGCTGGTCGCCTGCACCTCGCCCGCCGGCGTACGGCTGGCCGCCCGGCACGGGCTCCCCATGCTGCTCGGTATGCACAGTGCCGACGAGGAGAAGGCCGAGATGGTGGCCCTGTGGCGCAAGTGCGCCCTGGAGGCCGGGAGTTCACCGGAGGAGGTCGCGGCCGCCCCACATGTGGCGGCGGGCGTGGTGCAGATCGCGGACCGCCGTCAGGAGGCGGCGGAGACCCTGCTGAAGGCGATGCCCGGCTGGTTCCACCAGGGGCTCGGGGCGCACGTCACGGTCGACGGCCGGGCACGGCGGATGCGGGACCCGCTGGAGTACACGGAGCTGCTCTGCACCCTCCACCCGGTGGGCCCGCCGCGGCTGTGCGCCGACCGCCTGGCGGCCACCGCGGAACGGACCGGCGTACGCGGTTTCGCGCTGCTGGCCGAGGGCTCGGGGGACCTCGCGGCCACCGAGGAGAACCTGCGGCGGCTGGGCTCGGAGGTCCTGCCACTGGTCCGCTGACCCGCCGGTCGGGACGGAGCCGCCCGGGTCACGGTCTTTGGCCGTTTCCCATGGGGTCCCCGCGGGTTTCCGGGGGCCCGGGGCGGCCCGCGCCGGCCCCGGCCCGCTCCCCGGCCACAGGCCCCGGGGAGCTGCCGCCCCCGTACCGATACGCACCCCCGCATGCGGAGCGGCAGCAGCGCCGGTTCAGCAGTCGCGCAGCTCGGGCGACTGGTTGAGCACCTGGCCCCGCACGGAGGTGAAGCGGGCCAGCCGTGTGTCCGCCGAGGCGTCGACCGGGAAGACCGCGACCCGGTGGCAGTTCTGGAACGCCAGCCGGACCCCGAAGTGCCGCTGGAGCGCACCGCGGATCGCATCGCTCGCCAGGGCCCGCAGGAGCTGCCCGCGCGCCTTCTCGTCCGGCGGCGGGGTGCGGTTGTCGGCGAACTCACCGCCGTCGACCTGGAGCTGTGCCACCAGCGAGCTGATCATCTCCCATGCGTAGGGCAGGGAGTTCCGGACGCAGTCGACGAATGCCTCTTCGTCGACCTCGCCTCGCTCGGCCTGTTCAAGGAGGGCCGGTGAGACGTCGAGCGACATGGGTTCTCCTCTCGCGACCCCGCCGGGCGGGGTCTTGGGGGTGGGCGAGCGGACGACGACGCCCTGTGCCCGTACGACGACCGCCCGCTTCAACGGTAATCCGGCCACTGCTGCCCCACCAGGAGAACGCACCTACAACTGGCCATCGGCGAAGGGGCCCATCCAGGGCGAATCGCGTCCGGTGCCGGGAGTCGAGTAGCGTGGCTCACCATGCGTCTCGTCATCGCCCGTTGCTCCGTGGACTACGCCGGCCGGCTCACCGCCCACCTGCCGTCCGCCCCCCGTCTGATCCTCGTCAAGGCCGACGGCAGTGTCTCGATCCACGCGGACGACCGGGCCTACAAGCCCCTCAACTGGATGTCCCCGCCCTGCACCCTCAAGGAGGGCGACGGCGACATCTGGACCGTGATCAACAAGGCGGGCGAGAAGCTCATCATCACCATGGAGGAAGTCCTCCACGACTCCTCCCACGAGCTCGGCGTCGATCCCGGCCTCATCAAGGACGGCGTGGAAGCGCACCTCCAGGAGCTCCTCGCCGACCGCATCGAGACCCTCGGCGAGGGCTACACCCTCATCCGCCGCGAGTACCCCACCGCCATCGGCCCCGTCGACATCCTCTGCCGCGACGCCGACGGGCAGACCGTCGCCGTCGAGCTCAAGCGCCGCGGCGAGATCGACGGCGTCGAACAGCTCACCCGCTACCTCGAACTCCTCAACCGCGACCCCCACCTCGCGCCTGTCCGCGGCATCTTCGCCGCCCAGGAGATCAAGCCGCAGGCTCGCGTGCTCGCCACTGACCGGGGTATCGGGTGCGTCGTCCTCGACTACAACGCGTTGCGCGGGATCGAGGACGACAAGTTGCGGCTGTTCTGAGCGGGGGGCTGCCCTGCGGGCGGCTGTGCCCCGGACCCGCCCTTTCACCGTTTCTGCGGGGGGTGCCCCGCGCCCCCTTTGAAACCGCGCTCCGCGCGGTTGTCCTCAAACGCCGGACGGGCTGAATAGCCCGTCCGGCGTTTGAGGACGCGCGCCGCAGGCGCGCTCAGGGGGTGCGGGGGCTTGCCCTCGCAAGAAACGGTGAAAGGGCGGGACCGGGGCACCTCTCACCCCGACGGCTTCACCGTCCCCGGCCCACTCCCGGCCCCCGTGGACCCACCGCCACCCGAAGGCGAAGACGGCGGCGACGGCGAAGGCGTAACCGGCGGCTGAGTCGGCGGCTTAGGACTCGGCTCCGCGGGCGGAGACGGCTTCGGCGACTCCCCACCCCCAGGCGACCGCGTCCCACTCGGCTGCCCACCCGGCGACCGGCTCGCCGAAGGAGACCCACCGGGCGAGGCACTGCCCGACGGAGACGGCGAGGTGCTGCCGGAGGGCGTCCCCGAGGGCGTGGGCGTCCGCCCGGGAGCACCGGTCCGCCCAGGGCTCGCGGGCCGCCCGGGAAGCCGTGCCGGATCGTGACCACCGGCCGCCGGATGGTCCGCGGTCAGATCCGGCTCGCCGTCCTGACGGGAGGTGGACCGGTCCGGCTTGACCCCGTCCTGGTCGCCGCTGTCCGGGGCGCCGTGCCCGGAGGACGTACCCAGCGAGACGACGGTGCCGAGCACGGCGGCGAGCACCACACCCGCGCCGGCGGCGGCGAGGTTCCGGCGCCCGCCCCCGGCCATGAGCTTCTGAACCCAGGCCTGCGGCCCACCGGGGCGCTTGCCGGGCGCCGGAGGCGCACCGGAGCCCGCGCCGGAGCGCGGCGCGGGGACCCGCCCGAGGGCGGCGGTGGTGACGCCGTCGGGGTCGGCGGCCGCGAAGGCCGCGGGCGGCGTGGCGGACTGCTCGCT
>NZ_JABETO010000105.1 GCF_013055795.1 Streptomyces sp. I05A-00742 | reverse complement strand
TGACCTTGTCGTCGAACTGCTTGATGTTCCCCGGATTCACCCGCACCGCCGCACAGCCCGCGTCGATCGCCGCGAACACATACTTCGGCTGGAAGTGAATGTCCGCGATCACCGGGATCTGCGACTTCGCCGCGATCACCTTCAGCGCGTCCGCGTCGTCCTGCGTCGGACACGCCACCCGCACGATCTGACAGCCCGAGGCCGTCAGCTCGGCGATCTGCTGGAGCGTCGCACCGATGTCCGACGTCCGCGTCGTCGTCATCGACTGCACCGACACCGGCGCGTCCCCACCCACGGCCACGGACCCGACC
>NZ_JABETO010000104.1 GCF_013055795.1 Streptomyces sp. I05A-00742 | reverse complement strand
CGCGTCCAGAGGTCCTGATACAAATCTTTCTACGTGTGTAGTTTATTGATAATTTTCGCATCATGCTAAGCAATAAACAACCAACATGATACTAGCTTGATTATATTTCATCTAAACAGACTTCAAGCGGCAGTGTTTAGCATATCCTACTAGGGTTGAATCGCGTTAACAGCACGTAGGAGATGCTGTTAGGCGATGCAGTGGCTATTACGCAGCTACTGCGAAATTATTGTTTGATTTGTCAGTTATATTTAACCGAAATGTGTTGATGACGGAGCCAACCCTCCGACACGCTTAATAAGCTCGGGGGACCCCTGTCGAATCCAAG
>NZ_JABETO010000103.1 GCF_013055795.1 Streptomyces sp. I05A-00742 | reverse complement strand
CCGGCCGCGATGCCCGCCGCCGTGAAGCCCTTCGCCGCCGTCACACTCACGGAGCCACCCCTGTCGTGGAAAGTCCCAGCTCCTCGGCCAGCCCGAGGGCAACATTCATGCTCTGCACCGCACCACCCGCCGTCCCCTTCGCCAGATTGTCGATCGCACCGACGGCGATGACGCGGCCCGCGGACTCGTCCAGGGCCACTTGGATCTGCGCGGAGTTCGACCCGAGCACCGCACCGGTGGACGGCCACTGCCCCTCCGGCAACAGACGGACGAAGGGCTCCCCGCCATAGGCCTTCTCGTAAGCGTCCCGGACGCTCTGTGCCGTGGT
>NZ_JABETO010000102.1 GCF_013055795.1 Streptomyces sp. I05A-00742 | reverse complement strand
GCCGCGACGGCGGCCTCCTCGCGCTGCCGGGCGGCCAGGCGCTGTTCCAGCTCCCGCAGCGCCGAAGGGTCCAGCAGTGCCTCGGCCGCGAGGCGGGGCGTGTCGAACCCGGCGTGGTAGGCGGCGTCGGCGAGCCGGGCGTCGGCCTCCTTCACGGCGGCGGCCGCGTCCTCGGCGGCGCGGGCGGCCGCGGCGGCCTCGGCGAGCCGGCCGGCCCGGTCCTCCAGCAGCCCGGCACGGCGGGCGACGGACTCCTCGCCGTCCCGCGCCCGGGCCAACTCCTCGTGCAGGACGGCCCGTTCCTGCTCCAGGTCGTCGCGGTGGGACGTCCGTGCGGCGATCCGCAGCCGCGCCGCCTGCTGGGCGTCGCGGCGGCGTTCGTACTCGCGCTCGGCCTCCGCGAGGGCCGCCCGGGCGGCGGGCGCGTCGGCT
>NZ_JABETO010000101.1 GCF_013055795.1 Streptomyces sp. I05A-00742 | reverse complement strand
TGCCGTGGAGCGCCCGGATCCACCGGTTGGTGTGCTCGGCGTTCCGCCCCGGCTTGGAAGCCGTAACCCCTGGTGCCGATGGCAGGTCCCGTGGCGGTTGAGGTCGTCCGGCGGGCAACTGTGGTGGATTGGGGCGGGCTTGGGGGGGCCGGGTCGTGTGTGCCCTGGTTCCTGCCGTGGAGCGCTCGGATCTACCGGTTGGTGTGTTCGGAGTTCCGCCCGGGCTGGGGAGCTGTATGCCCTGGTGCCGGTGGCGGGCTCTGTGGTGGTTGAGGTCGTCCGGCGGTCAACTGTGGTGGATCGGGGCGGACTTGGGGAGTCCGGGTCGTGTGCGCCCTGGCTCCTGCCGTGGAGCGCCCGGATCCACCGGTTGGTGTGCTCGGCGTTCCGCCCCGGCTTGGAAGCCGTAACCCCTGGTGCCGATGGCAGGTCCCGTGGCGGTTGAGGTCGTCCGGCGG
>NZ_JABETO010000100.1 GCF_013055795.1 Streptomyces sp. I05A-00742 | reverse complement strand
GGGCGGCCCGACGGCCGGCGGCGCGGGCTTCGGCGCCGCGGGTGAGGCACCTCGCCCATGCCGGACCGCGTCCGCGAGCGAAACGGCCAATGGCGCCGGCTTCGGCACCGCGGGTGCGGCCGGGCCTCGGCCGACGGCCGGGGCACCTCGCACCTGCCGGACCGCGTCCGTGCGCGAAACGGCCAATGGCGCAGGCTTCGACACCCCGGGCACGGCCGGGCCGCGTCCGGGCACCGGTGCGTCCGGCTCGGACCGAACCGCGTCCGGGAGCGGCATCCCGCCGGGGGCGGGCCGGCGGGGTGGTGGCGCGAGCACGCCCGAACGACCGGACGCCGGCGCACATCGCGCCACCCGACGGGCCCCGGCCCCCGCTCCCGGCACCCTCCGGCCCGGAACGGAACGCCGAGAACCCGGCGCGCAAGCCGCGGTTTCGGGCGGCAGCGCCGCAGGCGCGCCCCAACGCCCCGACGTCGCGGCCCGCCCGCCGGCACCGACC
>NZ_JABETO010000010.1 GCF_013055795.1 Streptomyces sp. I05A-00742 | reverse complement strand
GACGGACGTGCCGGAGCGGCGGGCCGACGAGGCGTGGCACCGGGAGCCGGAGCCGGCACCCCGTCCCGCCGCGGCGCAGCCGCCGCCGCGGCAGGCCCCGGAGCCCGGACGGCCGCAGCCGTACGCGGCCGGGCCCCAGCCGTCCTACGGCGCCTGGGCGCCGTCGGGGCAGCGGCCCGCCCACCAGGACCGGCCGCAGACCCAGGGGCCCCAGCAGGCTGGACAGCCCCAGTCGCCTCGACAGCCCCAGCAGCGGCATCAACCCCAGCAGCCGCACCAGCCCCTGCCCGCCCAACAGCCCCTGCCCTCCCAGCAACCCCAGCCCGTCCGTCAGCCGTCCACCCAGCAGTCGCCCCCGGCCCAACAGCCGCCCCCCGCCCAACAGCCCCTCCCCGCCCAGCAGTCCGTACCGGCGCAGCAGCCCCCGGCCACCCGGGAGCCGGCGGCCCCCGCCCCCTGGAAGCCGCCGCCCGCCGAGGACCCGTTCCTGCGCGCGGCCCGGCAGGAGGGCCGGCCCGCGGGGCTCGGCCGGCGCCTCGCGGCCCGGCTGGTGGACACGGTCGTCCTCGGCGGCGCGGTGGCCGCCGTCGCCCTGCCGCTGTGGACCAAGTCCGTCAGCCACATCGACGAGAAGGTGGACCAGGCCAAGCGCTCCGGGGAGACCGTCACCATCTGGCTGCTCGACGGCACCACCGGCACCTATCTCGCCGTCGTCGTCGCCGCCCTGCTGCTCGGCGGCGTGCTCTACGAGGTGCTGCCGACCGCCACCTGGGGGCGCACGCTGGGCAAGAAGCTCTTCGGCGTACGGGTCCTGGGCATCGAGTCGCACGACACCGCGGCCTTCGGCGCCGCGCTGCGCCGCTGGCTCGTGTACAGCCTGCTGGGCGTCGCCGTCGTCGGCGTGCTCAACGTGGTGTGGTGCCTGTTCGACCGCCCCTGGCGGCAGTGCTGGCACGACAAGGCGGCCCGCACCTTCGTGGCCGCGGGCAAGGGCTGACGGACCGGCCGCAACTCGAACGGCATACGGTCGGATGCGGCGGCCCGCCCGCCGGGGTGTACTCGGGCCATGAGCACGGACCAGCCGCAGGACAACGACCCGTTCGGCAAGAAGCCGCCGGACGACCTCCCGCCGTACGGGGGAGCGCCCGGCGGCGGCCCGCCCGCCGGCGGCCCCTACGGGGGCGGCCAGTACGGCGGCGGACCGCGCCCCGGCGGCCCGTACGACGCCGGGGGCCCGCCCCCGCCCGGCGGTCCGGGCAACCCCTACGGGGACGGGCGCGGCGCCGCCGATCCACTGGCGGGCATGCCGCCGCTCGCGAGCCGCTTCAAACGGCTGATCGCCCGGGTCATCGACTTCCTGATCGTCTTCGTCCCCGTCAGCCTGATCTACTCGGCGTTCGTCTGGGGCCACTGGGACCCGGCGGAGGACAACGCCAAGAACACCGGGCTGAGCGTCCTCGTCGCGATCGTCTACTTCATCTATGAGGGCCTGATGCTGACGGCCCGTGGGCAGACGGTCGGCAAGATGGTGCTGCAGATCCGCGTCGCGGTGCTGGAGAACGGCGCGGTGCCGCAGAACGGCCCGGGCTGGATCCGGGCCGCGGTCTACTGCCTGCCGTGGATCGTGCCCTGCTGTGGACCGATCTTCTGGCTGATCAATGTGTTGTGGTGCACCTGGGACAAGCCCTACCAGCAGTGCATCCACGACAAGGCGGCCAAGACCGTGGTGGTCTCAGCCGTGCAGTGAGTGCTCGCCGACGCGGGCGCCCGCGGTCCGTGCCCCGGCGCGCTGCCGCACCGGGGTGTCCGCCGCCGCGGGCCGTGGACTCCGGCGCGGGCCGGGTACGACCGCCGCCACGAGCAGGCCGAGCGCCAGCGCGCCCAGGGCGACGACGGCGACCCCGGCGGCCGAACTCGTCCGCGACAGCAGCAGCATGACGAGGGTCGAGAGAACAACGGTGGCCGAGCCGTAAACGATCTGTGCTGACGTCGGACGCGGCATGACGGGATCCGTCCTCGGGGGGGATGGTGGGGTGCAGAGCCGACAGGTACGTACCACAACAAGACTCTACGGTCCTCTCTGCCCTGGGGGAACGGCCGGTAAGCACGCCCTTGCCCACCGTCCCGAGGCGTGAGAGGCGTACGGAGCGGACGGCCCGTCCGGGTGGTGGGACGAACGCGCCCGCGCGCTCGTCCGCCGGAGGCGCCCCACTGCTGACACGTCCGCCCCGCCCGGCCTGTGGGCCGGTCGGTGCCGGGCCGGGCGCCGAGCCCGCAAGATCACTCAGGTTTTTGTGAATACGCAGGTCAGCAGCGTTTTCCTGGATTTGCCTGGCAAGGTGACGCCGATCGAGGTTGGATGCGTATGAGGCGTTCTCTTATTGACACCGGTACGGGCCGATGCGGGCGCGGAGTGCTTTACGGAGGGTGATGCGGATGGCCGGCGGCGGATTCGTCAAGCTCCCGGACGGCAGTGTGATCGTTGCCCTGTCGCTGCCCAGCCCGCCCGGGGGCGGCGCGCTGCCCGGGACGCGGGTACGGGTCCTGGTGCACGCGAGGAACCGCCAGCGCGCGCTGACGCGGGTGCGGAATCTGGGGCTCCGTGCGGTCTATCTGCGGGGGAACAGCGAGCCGCCGACCCCGGACGAGGTGAGCGCGGCCCTGCACCACCCGGAGGGGCTGGTGTGGCGGTCGGCGCCGGAGGACGAGACGGAGTCGTGGCACCCGATAGGGCGGCTGCTGCGACGGCAGGCCGGGGCGGCGTGAGCCGGACGATCCGGCTCCGCGCGCTTCACGCCGGGTCCCGCGAACCGCGGCTCGGCGGCGTGCCCCCTTTCACCGCCCCCTCTCACCCCACGACCGGCTTGCCCACCAGCTCCACGCCCGCCCCGCGCAGCTCCTCCAGGGCGGCCTCCACGGTCTCCCGCGCCACGCCCGCCGTCAGGTCCAGCAGGACGGTCGTGACGAACCCCTGCCGGCGCGCGTCCAGCGCGGTCGCCCGGACGCAGTGGTCCGTGGCGAGGCCCACCACGTCCACCTCGGTCACCTCGCGGGCGTGCAGCCAGTCCGCCAGCCCGGCCCCGTTCTCGTCCGCGCCCTGGAAGGCGCTGTAGCCCGCCGCGTAGGCGCCCTTGTCGAAGACGGCGCCGATCGCGCCCGAGGCGATGGCGGGCGCCAGGTTGGGGTGGAAGCCGCTGCCCTCGGTGCCCGCCACGCAGTGGACGGGCCAGGAGTCGACGTAGTCCGGGCGCTCGGCGAAGTGGTCGCCCGGGTCGATGTGCATGTCGCGGGAGGCGACGATATGGGCGTAACCGGCGGTGGCCTCGCCCACCAGGTCGGTTATCGCCGCGGCCACGTCGGCGCCGCCGGCCACCGCGAGGGCGCCGCCCTCGCAGAAGTCGTTCTGCACGTCGACGATGATCAGTGCACGGTTCATGGCGCTCGATCCTTTACGGAAGGGCCCTCGGCCGACGGTGCGGAATCGACTGCTCCGGTGCGGGGTTCGCAGCCGGAGCCGCGACCGCTGCGATTCTGTTCGACTCTCTGTGACCGAGGGTAGTGAGTCCCCTGGGGCTGGGGGAGGGGCACAGGGGGCGGTCGGAGGTACGCGGCCGTCGCGTCGGTGGCGTACCCGACACGACGGCCGGAGGTCAGGCGTACTCCGTGGGCAGCACCGGCTCCCCCTTGGACAGCTGGGTGGCGGAGAGCGGCAGCCCGGCACGGGCGGCGATGTGCCGGTCCCGGGCCGCGTCCAGCGGCTCGCGGGCGACGACCTCGCCGCCCCGGACCAGCTCGACGAGCAGCTGCCGGTCCGCGAGCTCCTCCGGCACCGGGCCGGTGCCGACGACCTCGGCCTCGGCGACGCCGTCCGCGTCCACGCGCCGGGCGGCCCACTTGCGTCCGCCGACGGACATCTTCCCGCCCATGGACTTCTTGGCGACGGGCGTCAGCGGGGCGTCCGGATCCGCCGCGTCCGCGCGGGCGACCAGCTTGTAGACCATCGAGCAGGTGGGGTGGCCGCTCCCGGTCACCAGCTGGGTGCCGACCCCGTAGGCGTCCACGGGCGCGGCGGCCAGCGAGGCGATGGCGTACTCGTCCAGGTCGCTGGTGACCACGATCTTCGTCTTGCGCGCGCCGAGGTCGTCCAGCTGCTGGCGCACCCGGTGGGCGAGCAGCAGCAGGTCGCCGGAGTCGATGCGGACGGCGCCGAGCTCCGGTCCGGCGATCTCGACGGCCATCCGGACCGCGGTGGGCACGTCGTAGGTGTCGACGAGCAGCGTGGTCCCGCCGCCCAGCGAGTCGACCTGCGCGCGGAACGCGTCGCGTTCGCTGTCGTGCAGCAGTGTGAAGGCGTGCGCACTGGTGCCGACGGTCGGGATGTTGTAGCGGAAGCCGGCGGCGAGGTCGGAGGTGGTGGCGAAGCCGCCCACGTAGGCCGCGCGGGCCGCGGCGACGGCGGCCAGCTCGTGGGTCCGCCGGGCGCCCATCTCGATCAGCGGCCGGCCGCCCGCGGCCACGGCCATCCGCGAGGCGGCGGCGGCCACCGCCGAGTCGTGGTTGAGGATCGAGAGGATCACCGTCTCCAGCAGCACGCACTCGGCGAAGGTGCCCTCCACGCGCATGACCGGCGAGCCGGGGAAGTACACCTCGCCCTCGGGGTAGCCCCAGATGTCGCCGCGGAAGCGGTAGCCGGCGAGCCAGGCCAGGGTCGGTTCGTCCACGATCCCGCGGTCGGCGAGGAACTCCAGGACGCCCGGGTCGAAGCGGAAGTTCTCCACGGCGTCCAGGACCCGGCCGGTGCCGGCCACCACGCCGTACCGGCGGCCCTCGGGCAGCCGCCGGGTGAAGACCTCGAAGACCGAGCGCCGGTCGGCGGTTCCGGCCCGGAGCGCGGCCTGCACCATCGTGAGCTCGTACCGGTCGGTGAAGAGGGCCGTCGACGGCACAGCCACCGGCAGCCCCAGGTCCGCAGCGTTCACTTGGCCCTACCTCGCATTCCCGTTCTGACGTCCGGACGGATGCTACCGCGAATACTCGTCAGAGTGACGATTTCGGGGGGCCGTTTGTGCGCGGGAGCCCGCGAAGTGGCAGCATGGGAAGTGCGTGTGGACCGCCGTGTCCCGGCGGAGAAGCGAGGTGTGGAGCGGGCGTGAGTGTGGCACCTGTCGAGATCGAACGTCCGGAGACGGGCGAATCCCCCTTCGCCGTGGCCGAACCCGATGTTCCATGGGTGACCCTCGTCCACAACGACCCCGTGAACCTCATGAGCTATGTGACGTACGTCTTCCAGGCGTACTTCGGCTACTCCAAGGACAAGGCCCGCAAACTGATGCTCGACGTCCACCACAAGGGCCGCGCCACGGTCTCCAGCGGTTCGCGCGAGGAGATGGAGCGCGACGTGCAGGCGATGCACGGCTACGGCCTCTGGGCGACCCTGTCGCAGGACCGTTGATGGCCGGGCACTTCGAGCCGCTGCCCGGCGGCGGGGCGGCGATCGCCCTCGACGAGATCGAGATCTCCATCCTGCGCAGCCTGACCGTGCAGCTTCTTGAGCTGATCGGCCCCGAGAGCGGGCCCGCGGGCGCGGAGGACGAGGATCCGCTGGCGCGCCTCTTCGCGGAGGGCCCGAGCGAGCCCCCCGCCGACCCGGCCCTGGCCCGGCTCTTCCCGGACGCCTACGGCACCCCCGGCGCCGAGCAGGACGAGCAGGCCCGCGCGTACGCCGCCGAGTTCCGCCGCTACACCGAGACCGACCTGCGCGCCCGCAAGCGCGCGGACGGCATGGCCGTGGTCCGCTCACTGGACGGGCTCACGCCGTCGGACGGGCCCGGGGAGGGCGCGGCCGTGCTGCGGCTGTCGCCCGAGGGCTCCCGGCAGTGGCTGGGCACCCTCAACGATCTGCGGCTGACCATCGGCGCCCGGCTGGAGATCGCCGACGAGGACGAGAGCGACGCCCTCTTCCGGTTGCCGGACGAGGACCCCCGCAAGCCCATGGTGATGGCCTACCTGTGGCTCGGCGGCCTCCAGGAGACGCTGGTCGAGACGCTGGGCCCGCGCTAGATCCGCCCTTCCCGCGGCCTCGCCCCCACCCCCTCCGTACCTGATCACCCGAATGGACCCTGTCCGTTTTCCGGGTAATGGTGTCCGCATAACGATCGCATCACCGTGGTGCTGGGAAAGCCCACTGTTACGGGATTTGTCCCGCTTCACTTGTGGTGTAGGGCACATTCGAACTGGCGATCTACGTATTACCCGTGATAAATCTTCACGACCTGCCTCCACCGACGCCACCCATGTCGGGGAGCGGGAGCGCTCGGCCGACCGACCGTCGGCACGTGCAGGACTCCATCCGGGGGGATCGGAACCCGATCCGGAACATCCGGATCGGTATGGAGAAAGGCGTTCCACCATGACCTCTGAGCAGGTCGCGGACCGTGTCACCGGCGAGGCCGATGACCGGGACGGAAGCGGTGAGGCTTCCGAGGGTTACCAGCGGGGACTGGGCAACCGACAGATTCAGATGATCGCCATTGGTGGCGCCATCGGCACCGGGCTTTTCCTCGGCGCCGGCACGGCCATATCCAAGGCCGGACCGAGTCTCATCCTCGCGTACGCGATGGCGGGCCTCGTTATCTTCTTCATCATGCGGGCGCTCGGCGAGCTCCTCATGTACCGCCCGGTTTCGGGCTCTTTTTCCGACTACGCACGCGAGTTCCTCGGTCCCTTCTGGGGCTATGTGACCGGCTGGACGTACTGGCTCTTCTGGGTCGTCACCGGCATCACCGAGGTCACAGCGGCGGCCAAGTACGTCCAGTACTGGGACAAGGACATCCCCCAGTGGGCGTCCGCCCTGGTCTTCACGGCCATTCTCTACCTGGCCAACCTGATCTCCGTGAAGCTCTTCGGCGAGCTGGAGTTCTGGTTCTCCATGATCAAGGTCACCGCCATCATCGGCATGATCCTGATCGGTGTCGGCGTGATCACCCTCGGCTTCTCCGACGCCGGTGACACCGCCTCGTTCTCCCTGCTGTGGTCCGACGGCGGATTCTTCCCCAAGGGCATCGGCGGCACGCTGATGACGCTCCAGATCGTCATGTTCGCCTTCCTCGCCGTCGAGCTCGTCGGCGTCACCGCGGGCGAGGCGACCGACCCCAAGAAGACCCTGCCCAAGGCCATCAACACCGTGCCGTGGCGCATCGCCGTCTTCTACGTGGGCGCGCTCATCATCATCCTGTCGGTGGTCAGCTGGACCGTCTTCGAGCCGGGCGTCAGCCCCTTCGTCGCGGCCTTCGCCAAGATCGGCCTGCCGGCCGGTGCCGGAATCGTCAACTTCGTGGTGCTCACCGCGGCGTTGTCCTCCTGCAACTCCGGTATGTACTCCACCGGCCGTATGCTGCGCGACCTGGCCCTCAACGGCCAGGGCCCGAAGTTCTTCGCGGTCCTGAGCCCCCGCGGCCTGCCGCTGCGCGGCACCACGGTGTCCGCCGCGTTCATGCTCATCGGCGTGTGGATCAACTACCAGTGGCCCGGCAAGGCGTTCGAGTACGTCGTCTCCTTCGCCACCATCTCCGGTATGTGGGCCTGGATCATGATCCTCCTCGCCCAGCTCCGCTACCGCCGCAAGGCCGACCGGGGCGAGCTGCCGCAGTCCGAGTTCAAGGCGCCCGGAGCGCCCTGGACCAGCCTCTTCGCCCTCGCCTTCATCGGCATGGTGATCGTGCTGATGGGCATCGACAAGGACGCGCGGATCTCGCTGTACTGCGCGCCCGTCTGGGCCGCCCTCATGGTCGTGTCGTACTTCGTGCTCAAGTCCCGCAACCCGCAGGCGTTCGAGCGCAAGGACTACTCGACGGCCGTCGGCGCCAAGGTCGACCAGGCCGCCTGACAACCGGCACCGCGCCGGGCATCCGGGCCCGCCCCGCACCCTCCTCCCCCCTCGGTGCGCGGCGGGCCCGCCGCATGTCCGCGGCCGGGCCCCGCTCCTGTCGCATGGCGTCCGTCACGGTCCCCGCGGACGGCCGCCCGTACGGATCTATCCTGGCCCGCATGCTGACCATCACCCAGGACCTCCACGACCGGATCGTGGCGCACGCCCGCGCCGACCACCCCGACGAGGCGTGCGGCGTGGTCGCGGGACCGGCCGGCAGCGACCGTCCCGAGCGATTCGTGCCCATGCTCAACGCCGCCCGCTCGCCCACGTTCTACGAGTTCGACTCCACCGACCTGCTGAGGCTCTACCGCGAGCTGGACGACCGCGACGAGGAGCCGGTGGTCATCTACCACTCGCACACCGCCACCGAGGCGTACCCGTCCCGCACGGACGTCTCCTACGCCAACGAGCCGGGCGCCCACTACGTCCTGGTCTCCACGGCCGACACCGACGGCTCCGGGCCCTTCCAGTTCCGCTCGTTCAGGATCCTGGACGGCGAGATCACCGAGGAGGAGGTCCGGATCGTCGAGGCGTACTGACCGGTCCGACGGGTGAGACCGCTCGTCCCGTCCACTGGGACAAATGTGGGGGAGCTGTACAGGGAATCGATAGCATGCGCCCACGGTTGTCCCGCAGGAACCTCTCCGCACTCCGATGAGGAGCACATCCATGGCCATCGAGGTCCGCATCCCGACCATTCTCCGTACCCACACCGACGGCGAGAAGGCCGTCGAGGGCAGCGGCGCCACGATCGAAGAGCTCTTCAAGGACCTGGACACCCGGTACCCGGGCATCCGTGAGCGGGTGGTCGACGACGCGGCCGGGGGCGAGCTGCGCCGGTTCGTCAACGTCTACCTCAACGACGAGGACGTCCGCTTCCTCGCCGGGACCGCCACCGAACTGTCCGACGGCGACAGCGTCACCATTCTCCCGGCGGTCGCGGGAGGTGCTGCCGGGGCGAAGCCCCGTCCTCTCGGGGTGGTGGCGGGCGACGGGCGGGCTGTCTAGGCATGCGCTACGACAGCCCGCTGGCGGCGGTCGGCAACACCCCGCTCGTCCGGCTGCCCCGGCTGTCCCCCTCCGGGGACGTCCGGGTCTGGGCCAAGCTGGAGGACCGCAACCCCACCGGGTCCGTCAAGGACCGCCCCGCCCTGCACATGATCGAACAGGCGGAGAAGGCCGGCCGGCTGACCCCTGGCAGCACCATCCTGGAGCCCACGTCCGGCAACACGGGCATCTCGCTGGCCATGGCCGCCCGCCTCAAGGGCTATCGCATCGTCTGCGTCATGCCGGAGAACACCAGTGAGGAACGGCGTCAGCTGCTGGCCATGTGGGGCGCCGAGATCATCTCCTCGCCCGCGGCCGGGGGTTCGAACACGGCCGTGCGCGTCGCCAAGGAGCTCGCCGCCGAGCACCCCGACTGGGTGATGCTCTACCAGTACGGGAACCCCGACAACGCCGGCGCCCACTACGCCACGACCGGCCCGGAGATCCTCGCCGACCTCCCGGGGATCACCCACTTCGTGGCCGGGCTCGGCACCACCGGGACCCTGATGGGCGTCGGCCGCTACCTGCGCGAACACGTCCCCGGGGTACGGATCGTCGCCGCCGAACCGCGCTACGACGACCTGGTCTACGGGCTGCGCAACCTGGACGAGGGCTTCGTCCCCGAGCTCTACGACGAGACGGTCCTCACCACCCGCTACTCCGTCGGCTCCGAGGACGCCGTGCGCCGCACCCGTGAACTCCTCGCCGAGGAGGGCATCTTCGCGGGCATCTCCACCGGCGCCGTCCTGCACGCCGCGCTCGGCACCGCCCGCAAGGCCCAACGGGCCGGGGAACAGGCCGACATCGTCTTCGTCGTGGCCGACGGCGGCTGGAAGTACCTGTCCACCGGCGTCTACACCGCGCCCACCACCGAGGCCGCGGTGGCGGCGCTGCAAGGACAGCTCTGGGCCTGAGGCCCCGCCCGGGACCGCGGCGGGACGGCCGGAGAGACTGCCCCTACCGATGTTGGCGACCGGCTGACATCATCCCGTAGGAGACGCACATGAACTGTCCCGCATGCGGATCTTCGGACATGAGGCAACTCAACAATGGAAACTGGCAGTGCGGAAGCTGCGGCGCAGTCACGGCTGGATCGGGCTGCGTGGGATGCGCTCGCCCCTGAGACGCGGGAACGGCTGGCGTCCTTCATCTCGCCCGACGAGTTCACGGTGACGGCCGGCAGCGAGGAGTCCGCCGAGCGCTTCCGGCGCTTCATGGACACCCTCGACCGGGCCGAGAAGCACCGGCCGCTCTAGCCGTCCGCGGCCGTCCGCCGCCATGTACCTCCGGACCCCGTCCGTGCCCCTGGGGGCGCGGGCGGGGTTTCGCGCGCGGCGTCCGTCCTGGTGATTCCAGCCACACACCCACCCCGCGATGGAGCGGGCGCTCCGTTCCCGCCTTACCCTCGGACGCACCGCACGGTCCCCCGGCCCCCCGTCACCGGCCCACGGAGGTTCAGGCCCGCATGAAGCTCACCGTCGTCGGATGCGCGGGCTCGTTCCCGTCCACGGAATCCGCCTGTTCGAGCTACCTCGTGGAGGCCGACGGCTACCGGCTGCTCCTCGACATGGGCAACGGCGCCCTGGGCGAGCTCCAGCGCCACATCGGCCTCTACGACCTCGACGCCGTGCTCCTGTCCCACCTCCACCCCGACCACTGCATCGACATGTGCGGCTACTTCGTCGCCCGCTACTACCGGCACGAGGGCGGCCGGGCCGGCGCCATCCCCGTCCTCGGCCCCCTCGGCACCGAGCAGCGGCTCCTCACCGCCTACGGGGACGTGCCGCACGCCTCCTGCATGAGCGAGGTCTTCGACTTCCGCACCCTGGAGCCCGGCAGCTTCGCCCTGGGCCCCTTCACCGTCTTCACCGACCGCGTCAACCATCCCGTCGAGGCGTTCGCCTTCCGGGTGGAACACGGTGGCTCCGCCCTCGTCTACTCCGGCGACACCGGTCCCTGCGAGGCCCTCAACGCCCTCTCCAAGGACGCCGACCTCCTCCTCTGCGAAGCCTCCTTCACCCACGGCAAGGAGGACATCCCCGACCTCCACCTCAACGGCCTCGAAGCCGGCCACCTCGCCGCGGACTCCCGTGCCGGGCGCCTCGTCCTCACCCATATTCCGCCCTGGACGGATCCTCTGCGGAATCTGCGCGATGCGCGGTCGGTGTACGAGGGGCCTGCGGAGCTGGCCCGTGCGGGGGCGGTGTACGAGGTGTAGGTGCCCCGGTCCCGCCCCCCGAGCGCGCCTGCGGCGCACGTCCTCAAACTCCCCCAGAGGGGGCACCCCCAACGGGCTGACTTCAGCCCGTCCGGCGTTTGAGGACGCGCGCCGCAGGCGCGCTCGGGGGGTGTGGGGGCGCAGCCCCTGCAGGAAACGGTGAAAGGGCGGGACCGGGGCAAAGCAAAACCCCCGGGACCGCCAGGTCCCGGGGGCTCACCACCACTCCGCGAAGATCAGCGCTTCGCCTTGGCCGCAGGCTTCCGCTTCCCCTGCGCAGGCGCCTTCGCAGCCGGCTTCGCATCGGCCTTGACCTCGGCCTTCGCCTCCGCCTTCACCTCCACCTTCGCGGACTCCGCGAACTCCGGATCCACCTCGCGCCCCGGCGTCATCAAGTTGAACTTGGTGATCGCGAAGCGGAACACGAAGTAGTAGACCGCCGCGAAGCACAGACCCACGAGGATCAGCGCCCACGGCTTGCTCGCGATCCCCCAGTTGAGCACGAAGTCCAACGCACCGGCGGAGAAGCCGAAGCCGTCCTTCATACCGAGTGCCCACGTCAGGGCCAGCGAGACTCCGGTGAGCACCGCGTGGATCGCGTACAGCACCGGGGCGACGAACATGAAGGTGAACTCGATGGGCTCGGTGACACCGGTGACGAACGCGGTGAGCGCGAGGGAGCCCATCATGCCGCCGACGACCTTGCGGTTCTCGGGGCGGGCGCAGTGCACGATCGCCAGGCAGGCGGCAGGCAGCGCGAACATCATGATCGGGAAGAAGCCGGTCATGAACTGGCCGGCCGCCGGGTCGCCCTCAAGGAAGCGGGCGATGTCGCCGTGCTTGCCGTGGTAGTCACCGGCCTGCAACCACGGGAAGGAGTTGAGCAGGTGGTGCATGCCGACCGGGATCAGCGAGCGGTTGGCGACACCGAAGATGCCCGCACCTACGGCGCCGGAGCCGACGAGCCACTCGCCGAAGTTGTGCAGCCCCGTGCCCAGCACCGGCCAGATGAAGCCGAAGAGGATGCCGATGAGGAGACCTGCGAAGGCCGAGAGGATCGGGACCAGGCGGCGGCCGCCGAAGAAGCCCAGCCAGTCGGGGAGCTTCTTGCGGCTGTAACGCTGGTAGATGAGCGCCACGACCAGGCCCATGACCACACCGCCGAGGACACCGGCGTTGACCGGGGCCTCATTCATGACGATCTTGCCATCGACGACCGCGGCGACCTTCGGCAGGTTCTTGTCGGTGAAGGTGGCGAGCACCTCCTTGAAGACGAGGTAACCCGTCACGGCGGCCAGGGCGGTGGAGCCGTCGGACTTCTTCGCGAAGCCGATGGCCACACCGACGGCGAAGAGCAGCGCCATATTGCCGAGCAGCGCGTTGCCGCCCGCCGCCATATAGCCGGCGATTTTGGTGATGAACTCGGGGAACGAGTCACGGCCGAGCATGTCCTTGTTGCCGAGCCGGACGAGCAGCGCGGCGGCGGGCAGGACCGCGACCGGCAGCATGAGGCTGCGGCCGATGCGCTGCGCTATTGCCATGGCACCGGCGCCGCGCTTCTTCCGCTCCTTTTCCGGTGCCGCCTTTTCAGGCGCCGCCTTTGCCGCCTTGGCTGCCGTACTCATCGGATTCCTCCAGGTGAGGCGGGCGCTCAAGGGAAAGGGGGACGGCCCGCGATTTGGTCTACACCACTAGTGGTTTAGACCTGTTGTAGCACGTGAAGTGGGCGTAAAGGAATCTACCGAGGGCGGTGGGATGAGACACATAAGACTGATGGGGCGTTGTGTGACAAAGCCCCCGGTGGCTCCGGCTCCGGCCCCGGAGCCGCCCCGCCCTACTCCACCTTCTCGCGCTCCATCTCCCGCGACACCTCCGGCGGCTCCCGCCCCGGCGTCGGCAGGTCGAACCGCGTGATCGCGAAGCGGAACACCACGTAGTAGACGACGGCGAACCCGAGCCCGATCGGGATGATCAGCCACGGCCGGGTCGCCAGCCCCCAGTTGATGACGTAGTCGATGAGGCCGGCCGAGAAGCTGAAGCCGTCGTGGACGCCGAAGGCCCAGGACACGGCCATCGATACACCGGTGAGCACGGCGTGGAGCGCGTAGAGGGCGGGGGCGATGAAGAGGAACGAGTACTCGATCGGCTCCGTCACGCCGGTGACGAAGGAGGTCAGGGCCACCGAGAGCATCATGCCGCCGACCATTTTCCGGTTCTCGGGGCGGGCGGTGTGGGTGATGGCCAGGGCGGCCGCCGGGAGGGCGAACATCATGATGGGGAAGAAGCCGGTGGTGAACTGGCCGGCGGAGGGGTCGCCGGCGAGGAAGCGGTTGATGTCGCCGTGCACGACGGTCCCGTCCGGCTTGGTGAAGTCGCCGAACTGGAACCACATGAAGGTGTTCAGGAACTGGTGCAGCCCGACGACCAGCAGCGCCCGGTTGGCCACCCCGAAGACGCCCGCGCCGGTCTCGCCGAGGTCGGAGAGCCACTGGCTGAAGTCCGTGAGGGCGCGGCCGACCGGCGGCCAGACCCACAGGCAGACCACGGCGAAGAGGAGCGCGACGAAGGACATCATGATCGGGACGAGCCGGCGGCCGTTGAAGAAGCCGAGCCAGTCCACCAGCCGCACCCGGTGGAAGCGGACCCAGAACCAGGCGCTCAGCAGGCCGATCACGATGCCGCCGAAGACCCCGGGGTTCTGGAAGGAGGCGAGCGCCGTGGCGCCGGAGCCCGAGACACAGACCCCGCTCCACAGCCCCGCCCCGGAGAACTTCGCCGTCTGCGGGCAGTCCTCGGGGAACTGGTGCAGCACGGAGAAGTAGACGAGGAAGGCCACGACCGCGGCGAGCGCCGTTGAGCCGTCCGCCTTCTTGGCCATGCCGATGGCCACGCCCACGCAGAACAGCAGCGGCAGCCCGAGGGCCGAGTCGAGCAGCGCGCCGCCCGCCCCCGCGAAGACCTTGGCGACGTCGGTCCAGCCCAGGCCGTCCGCGCCGAAGACGTCCGGCTGTCCCAGCCGGTTGAGGATGCCGGCGGCCGGGAGCACCGCGATCGGCAGCTGGAGGCTGCGCCCCATCTTCTGCAGGCCCTGGAGGAAGCCGTGCCACGGCTTCCGCCGGGGCGGTGAGGTGGCCTCCGCACTCATCTGCGTCCTCCCGGCTGGCATACTGGTGTAGACCACTTAGGGGTGCGATTCCGGGCATCCGGAAGGCGGCGCCCGGTGGCCGCCATCATTCGCCAGATGACGGACATACGCCCACGTAATTGGTCTGAACGTGGGTTACCGTGGGAAAGCCGGTCGGCGGGACAGCCGAGGGCCGAGACAACAGGAGTGCACATGGCCAGCAAGGCAGAGAAGATCGTCGCCGGTCTCGGCGGGCTCGACAACATCGAGGAGATCGAGGGCTGCATCACCCGGCTCCGCACCGAGGTGAACGACCCGGCGCTGGTCGACGAGGCCGCACTCAAGGCCGCCGGCGCGCACGGCGTCGTGAAGATGGGCAACGCCATCCAGGTCGTCATCGGCACCGACGCGGACCCGATCGCCGCCGAGATCGAAGACATGATGTGAGAAGCGTGAAGTGAGCCGCTGAGCTCCCACGAAGGGCCCTGTTCCGGTCAGTGGCGCGGCGACCGCGCGCGAACCGGAACAGGGCCCTTCGTGATCCCGATAGGCTCATCACCATGTCTCGCATCGACGGCCGCACGCCCGACCAGCTCCGCCCCGTGACCATCCAGCGCGGCTGGAGCAAGCACGCAGAGGGCTCCGTCCTCGTCTCCTTCGGCGACACCAAGGTCCTCTGCACCGCCAGCGTCACCGAGGGCGTTCCCCGCTGGCGCAAGGGCAGCGGCGAGGGCTGGGTCACCGCCGAGTACGCGATGCTGCCCCGCGCCACCAACACCCGCGGCGACCGCGAGTCCGTCCGCGGCAAGATCGGCGGCCGCACCCACGAGATCTCCCGCCTCATCGGCCGCTCCCTGCGCGCCGTCATCGACTACAAGGCCCTCGGCGAGAACACCGTCGTCCTCGACTGCGACGTCCTCCAGGCCGACGGCGGCACCCGCACCGCCGCCATCACCGGCGCCTACGTCGCCCTCGCCGACGCCGTCGCCTGGGCGCAGCGCAAGAAGCTCGTCAAGCACGGCCGCCACCCCCTCACCGGCACCGTCTCCGCCGTGAGCGTCGGCATCGTCGACGGTGTCCCCCTCCTCGACCTCTGCTACGAGGAGGACGTCCGCGCCGAGACCGACATGAACGTCGTCTGCACCGGCGACGGCCGCTTCGTCGAGGTGCAGGGCACCGCCGAGGCCCAGCCCTTCGCCCGCGCCGAACTCGACGCCCTCCTCGATCTCGCGGTCAAGGGCTGCGCCGACCTCGACGCCGCCCAGCGAGCAGCGCTCGAAGGGACGATGTAGCTACCATTCAGGGGGGTACGGCGAGGGGTCCGTACCCCTGTGACCACCGGGCACCACGCCCACCGGAGGGGAACCGTCCCATGGCCTCGCGCCACCACCGCCCGCGCCGCGCCACCGCCGTCGCGGCCCTCGCCGCGGCGGCACTCGTCGTACCCGCCCTCGGCGCCTGCTCCAAGGCCCGGGCGGCCGCGGACTGCGCCGCCCTCGCGAAGAACCTCACCAAGGACGTCGAGGATCTGCGGCGCAACATCGACGACGACTCCAAGGACCCGCAGAGCGCCCAGGAGTTCATCGACAACATCAACCGGGACCTCGGCAAGCTCACCAAGCGGACCGACGACGACTCCCCGGGCGACTCGGACCTCAAGGACGCCATCGGCGAGATCACCGCCTCCGTCGACGACATCCAGGACAGCGTCGGCGACGGGGAACGCCCCGACGTCGGCTCCCTCACCAAGGCGGTGGGCTCCCTGACCACGGCCTGCGCGAAGAGCTGAGCGAACCGGGGCGGAGGGCGGAAGAGGCGGCGTGAATAATCGGGCCTCATGAAGCGCCTGATCCTCGCCACCCGCAACGCCCACAAGGTCACCGAGCTGCGCTCGATCCTCACCGGAGCCGGCCTCGACGTCGAACTCGTCGGGGCCGACGCCTACCCGGAGATCCCCGACGTCAAGGAGACCGGCGTCACCTTCGCCGAGAACGCCCTCCTCAAGGCGCACGCCCTGGCCCGCGCCACCGGCCTGCCCGCCGTGGCCGACGACTCCGGCCTCTGCGTGGACGTCCTCGGCGGCGCCCCCGGCATCTTCTCGGCCCGCTGGGCGGGCCGCCACGGCGACGACAAGGCCAACCTCGACCTCCTCCTCGCCCAGCTCTCCGACATCGCCGAGCCCCACCGCGCGGCCCACTTCGCCTGCGCTGCCGCCCTGGCCCTCCCGGACGGCACCGAGCGGGTGGTCGAGGGCCGGCTCCGCGGCACCCTCCGCCACGAGCCCGCCGGCACCGGCGGCTTCGGCTACGACCCCATCCTCCAGCCGGACGGCGAGGCCAGGACCTGCGCCGAACTGTCCGCCGACGAGAAGAACGCGATCAGCCACCGCGGCCAGGCGTTCCGCGCCCTGGTGCCCGTGGTGCGGGAGCTGCTGGGCTGAACCAGGGGGACGTACGACGACGGCCCGGCTCGCGGATGCTGCGAGCCGGGCCGTCGTTTCCGGTGCGCCCGGTCGGATTCGAACCGACAAACACGACCACCTAAAGATCGCCGCTCAGCCCTTGGCGTACGGACGCGCGTACCGCGCCTACTGTACTGGGCGAAGCGGCGCGGGGGAGAGGGGAGTCCGGCCGTCCCGCACCGGCCGCCGGCCCGCCGCCGGCCCGCCGCGGGCCCCGGCACCGGTCCCGGGTGACGGTGCGACAGCCCGGCCCACGCCCTCTTCGTCGGCCCTCTGTGCGACAGCGGCACACCCGTGGCCGAGCCGCTGTGCGGCGCGTCACTTCCGGCGCTCCGTCACGAACCGGGCGTCCGCCGGAGGGAACGCGACCTCCGATTTCCCCGTCCCTCACACCGGGGGAGAGCCAGGCGCACCCGCGCCGCCGCCCGTGCGAAGACCGACCGCCTTCGACCGACCGACCGCCCTCGACCGACCGCCGTCGAGGTCCGACCGAGGAAGAGAGTCCGATGACCGACCGTGCCGTGCCCCGTCGGCGGGTCAGCGTGCGCACCCTGGTGGCCTTCCTCGCCGGGGTGGCGCTGCTGACGCTCGGGGGCGTGTGGCTGGGACGGGGGGCGGACCGGGCGAGCGCCGTGTCCGAGGCGCCGAGGACGGCGGAGGCGCAGAAGGCGCAGCAGGACCGGACGACCGCCCCGGCCGTGGTGTCGCCGAAGCGGACGTCCGAGCTGCCCGGCGTACGGGACTGCGGGTACGGCGAGCTGCTGCTGGAGCCGAAGATCATCACGCTGAGCTGCGCCAACGGCGGTGCGGTGGCCAGCGACATCGAGTGGGACGAGTACCGGGGGGACACGGCCGAGGGGCAGGGAGTGGTGCAGGTGTCGAGCGGGGCGAACGGGTCGGCGCGCACCTCGTTCCCGGCGCGGCTGGTCCTGTCGCGGCCGCGCAAGGTCGACGGGATGCTGGCGTTCACGTCGGTCGACGTCATCTACACCGGTCTCACCCCGGCCGGGAAGACCACGGAAACGTACTCGATCGCGTGATGGGCATCCGTGGCCGGATCGCGCTGGCGATCTCCTCCGTCACCGCGTTGGCGGTCGTCCTGCTCGGGGTGGCCGTGCACCACATCTCGGGCCTGGAGCGGGACCGGCAGGCGCGGACGCAGCAGGACGAGCTGCTGAGCTCCGCCCTCCAGCTGTACCAGCGGGACGGGCAGGTGACGCTGAACGCGCAGCTGGACGACGCCGGGCTGCCGGCGCCGCTGGCCAAGGCCGTGGCGAGCGGGCGCTCGGGGACGTACATCAGCGGCGGGGAGGACCCCCGGGTGTGGGCGGCGACCGGGGTCGGCGCCGGCAAGGTGCTGTCGGTGTCGGCGTCGTACCCCAGGCGGGACCCGTTCCAGCGGGCGCTGGACTGGGCGCTGTTGGTGGCGGGCGCGGTGACCGTGGTGCTGATGGCCGTCGTGGGGTGGTTCGTGGCGCAGAGCCTGTCGCGGCGCCTGCGGCTGAGCGCGGCCGAGGCGCGCCGGATAGCGGCGGGCGAGGCGCCCGCCGCGGGCGGCTCCGGGCCGTCCGGCGGTGACGAGGTGGCCGAACTGGAGCGTTCGGTACGGGCGATGGCGACGGCGCTGGCGGCCCGGGTGGAGGCGGAACGGGAGTTCACGGCGGACGTGGCGCACGAGCTGCGGACGCCGGTGGCGGGCCTGGTGGCCTCGGCGGAACTGCTGCCGCACCCGCGCGCCGTGGAGATGGTGCAGGAGCGGGCGCAGACGCTGCGGGCCCTGGTGGAGGACCTGCTGGAGGTGTCACGGCTGGACGCCGGGGTGGAGAGCGCCCAGCTGGACGCGGTGGAGCTGCCGTCGCTGGTCCGGGGCGTCGTGAAGCGGGCGCGCGGGCAGCGCGGGGTGGACGACGTGGCGGTCGAGGTGGCCGGCGACGGCCGGATCGTGGCGACGGACGCGCGCCGGGTGGAGCGGATCCTGGTGAACATCCTGGCCAATGCCGCGAAGCACGGGAAGCCGCCGATCGAGGTGCGGGTGGAGGGCACCCGGATCGTGGTCCGGGACCACGGCAGCGGCTATCCGCCGGAGCTGGTGAGCCAGGGGCCGCGGCGGTTCCGCACGGCGGCGCCGGAGCGGGGCACGGGCCACGGGCTCGGGCTGACGATCGCGGTGGGCCAGGCGGCGGTGCTGGGCGCCCGGCTGGAGTTCGGCTCGGCGGAGGGCGGCGGGGCGCAGGCCGTCCTCGACCTGCCGGAGGCCGAGGACGTACTGGAGGACCGCCTCGTGGTGCGGGGCGAGGGGTCCGTCAGAGCCCCAGGTCCTTGATGATCTTCGCGACATGGCCGGTGGCCTTGACGTTGTAGAGGGCGCGCTCGACCTTGCCGTCCTCGTCGACGACGACGGTGGAGCGGATGACGCCGGTCACCGTCTTGCCGTAGAGCTTCTTCTCGCCGAAGGCGCCGTACGCCTCCAGGACCTTCTTCTCGGGGTCGCCGACGAGGGTGACCTTCAGCTCCTCCTGCTCGCGGAACTTCGCGAGCTTCTCCGGCTTGTCCGGGGAGACGCCGATGACCTCGTAGCCGTGCCCGGCGAGGAATTCGAGGTTGTCGGTGAAGTCGCACGCCTGCTTGGTGCAGCCGGGGGTGAGGGCGGCCGGGTAGAAGTAGACGATGACCTTGCGGCCCTTGTGGTCGGCGAGGGAGACGGGCCGGCCGTCGGCGTCGGGGAGGGTGAAGGCGGGCGCGGTGTCGCCGGGCTGGAGTCGCTCGCTCATGGTTCTCCTGCGTTCGTGGTGGTGGGCGGGTCTGCCGGTCCCCGAGCCTAACGACCGGGGAGCGGGCCCCACCGGGGGTGCCATGGGGCGCCCCGCCGAGTGAACTGACAGACTGTTGTCATCACTCGTCATCACTCTTATGAGACTACGGAGGCAGCGCGGTGCCGGAAGCCAGGACCCCTGCGCAGATCGAGGCGGACATCGCCCGCAGGCGCAGTGAGCTCGCCGTGACCCTCGACGAGATCGGTGTGCGGATGCACCCGAGCACGATCATCGGCGACGTGAAGGCGAAGGCGGCCTCGAAGGTGGATCACACCCTCGGGCGGGCCTGTGCGATCGCGAATCGCGTCGTCTCCGACGTGCGGTCGCAGTTCATGACGGACGAGGGGGTGCCCCGCCTGGAGCGGATCGTTCCGGCGGCGATGGTGGCCGTCGGCGTGGTCGGGCTGCTGACGGTCTCCTCGCGCCGCCGCAAGGCGTAGCGCCCACCGCCCGTCGCGAACAGTGACGGGCGGTGCATGGCGGGTGGTGGTACGGGGGCGGTGCCGGGCCCGGTGACCGGGCTTCTGCCGGTGTGGTCTCACGGGCGCGCCGGGGCGGGTACGGTCGTGGCGTGCGTACGAACACGACCCACGACAAGCTGCCCATCCGGATGCTGCACGACCGGGTGCTGGTGCGGACCGACATTCCCGAGGGCGAGCGCCGGTCCACCGGCGGCATCGTCATCCCGGCGACGGCGGCGGTGGGCCGCAGGCTGGCCTGGGCGGAGGTCGTGGCCGTCGGGCAGAGCGTACGCACCGTGGAGCCCGGTGACCGGGTGCTCTACGACCCCGAGGACCGCGCGGAGGTCGAGGTCCGCGGCGTGGCCTACGTCCTGATGCGCGAGCGGGACCTGCACGCGGTGGCGGCGGAGCGGCTGGAGGGGTCGGACGACTCCACGGGGCTCTACCTCTAGCCCGTTTGCTACCGTCGGGAGGGAACCCGACGAGACGCGCCGTACCGGGTCAGGACAAGACGACGCACCCCTGGAGAAGCGATTCCACGGAGGTGCCGTCATGGCATGGATCCTGCTCGTCGTCGCCGGCCTGCTGGAGGTCGGCTGGTCCGTCGGTATGAAGTACACCGACGGCTTCACCCGGCTCTGGCCGAGCGTCTTCACGGTCGTGGGCATCGTGGCCAGCATGGTCCTGCTCTCGCGGGCCGCCAGGACGCTGCCGATCGGCACCGCCTACGGGGTGTGGGTCGGCATCGGGGCGGCGGGCGCGGCCGTGCTCGGGATGGTGGTGCTGGACGAGCCGGCCACCGCGGCCCGGATCTTCTTCGTCGCGCTGCTGCTGGTGGCCGTGGTCGGCCTGAAGGCGACGTCCGGGCACTGAGGCACTGAGACATACGGGATGCGGGAGCGCCCCGGCCCCTTCCCGGGGCCGGGGCGCTCTCGCACCGATGGCGCTAGTAGTCGTAGCCCAGCAGATCGTGGTGCTCCCCCGTCCGCCCCTCACGTCCGGGGTTGGGCCCCAGCGTGATGATCGGCAGTGAGGGCGGGCCCGACGGGGTCGGGGGCTCCGGCGGGAACGACGGCCGTACGGGCCGGGACGGCGGCGCCGTCGTCGGGGGCGTGCGCGGCGGCGCGGAGGTGGCCGGCGGGGCGCTGGTGGGCGGCTCGGGGGGCGCGGAGGTGGCCGGCGGCTCCGGGGGCGGGCTGTTCGCGCCCTGCTGGAGTTCGAGGTCGAAGTCCCGGACCGGGGTGCCCTCCAGGGCTTCCGCGGTGTACGTGGCCCAGATCTGGGCGGGGTACCCGCCACCGTTGATGCGGGGCAGCCCCGTGGCCCCGTACAGCGGCTTCTGCTCGCCGCTGTCGGAGTCCTGGCCCATGACGGCGACGACGGTGGCCAGGTCGGGGGTGTACCCCGCGAACCAGGCGGCCTTGTCCTCCTCGGCGGTGCCGGTCTTGCCGGCCGACGGCCGGCCCGAGCCGCGGGCGGCGGCGCCCGTGCCGCCCGGGCTCTCGACCACGCTCTGCAGGACGGACGTGGTGGTGTCGGCCGCCTCCCGCGGGACGGCCTGCTTGCGGTCCTCACGGTCGGGCAGCTGGAGGGTCTCGGCGCCCTTGGTGGCCTTCTCGACGAGCGTGTAGGGGCCGTGCCGCCCGTGATTGGCGAGGGTGGCGTACGCCTGGGCCATGTCCAGGACGCTGGCGGTGGCCGGGCCGAGGGCGATCGAGGGGGAGGCGGTCAGGTCGGGGGTCTTCGCGGGGACGCCGAGCGCCACGGCGGTGGCCTTGACCCGTGAGGGGCCGACGTCCTCGGCCATCTGCGCGTAGACGGCGTTGACCGACAGGTCGGTGGCCTTGGTGACGGTGATGGGCCCGTAGCTGCGGTCGTCCTCGTTGGAGGGCGCGTAGCCGACGGGCCCGTCGGGGCCCTGGACGGGCCGCTTGTCGGTGCCGTCGTAGACCGTGAACGGGGTGATGGGCCGGCCCTGCTGGGTGGTGGAGTCGTTCTGCACGGCCGAGGTGAAGACGAACGGCTTGAAGGTGGAACCCACCTGGTAGTCGCGGCGCGTGGCGTTGTTGACGTACTGCTTGGTGTAGTCGATGCCGCCGTAGAGGGCGACCACCTTGCCGGTCTTCGGGTCGACGGAGGCGCCTCCGGCCCGGACGTAGGAGTCCGTCTTCCGGTCGTCGCTGAGCTGGTCCATCAGCTCGGACTTCACCGCGTCGACGAAGGCGTCCTGCTTCTCGCGGTCGATGGTGGTGGTGATCCGGTAGCCGCCGGCGGCCAGCGTCTGCTCGTCGACGATCTTGTTGCCGGTGAGGTAGTCCTTGACCGCCTCGACGAGGTAGCCGCGCTGGCCGGACATGCCGAGCCGCGGCTTGCTCTTGCCGGGCGCCGGGAACCGGACCTCGGCGCGCTCGGCGGGGGTGAGCCACTTCTTCTTGACCATGCCGTCGAGGACGTAGTTCCAGCGGGCCGTGGCGCGCGGCCTGTTCTCCGGGTGGGCCCCGACGTCGTAGGCGCTGGGCGCGTTGAGCAGGGTGGCGAGGTAGGCGCCCTGGGCGACGTCGAGCTTGTCGGAGTCCTTGCCGTAGTACGCCTGCGCGGCGGCCTGGATGCCGTAGGCGTTGCGGCCGAAGTAGCTGGTGTTGAGGTAGCCCTCAAGGATGTCGTCCTTGCTGGACTCGCGGTCCAGCTTGATGGCGATGAAGAACTCCTTCACCTTGCGGCTGATGGTCTGTTCCTGGCCCAAGTAATAGTTTTTGACATACTGCTGGGTGATTGTGGAACCGGATTGCTTGCCCTTGCCGGTGACGGTGTTCCACGCCGCGCGGACCATCGCCTCGGGGTTCACGGCGGACTCCCCGTAGAAGTCGCGGTCCTCGGCGGCGAGCACCGCGTGCTGGACGTCCTTGGGGATCCGGCTGAGCGGCACGCTCTCCCGGTTGACCTCGCCGTCGCGGGCGAGCTGGCTGCCGTCCGCGTAGAGGAAGACGTTGCTCTCGGCGGTCGCCGCCTTGTTGGCGGCCGGGATGTCGACCAGGGTGTACCCGGCGATCAGACCACCCGCGAGGAGGAGGACGACCAGCAGGAATGCGCCGAGCACCATGCGCCAGGTGGGCAACAGCCGACGCCAGCCGGTGCGCTTGCGGGGACGGGCGGCATCGCCTCTGGGGGCCCAGCCCGGCGGGCCGGCACCCCTGCCGCGGGTGCGTTGCTGTGACTGCTCGTCGCTCATCTTTCCCGGAACTCCTCGGCCCGTCCGTGTGGTTGTGCGGCCACGGCGGACGGTGTCGGTCAGGCGGTGCCGCACGACCCGGCAACGCTGCCGTGCGCCCGGAAGCACTGTCGCACCACCGGTCCCGGCCGGAGGGATCCAGCGCCACCTCACCGGGTGGTCAGGACCGTTCGGGTGCGGCCCACCACTCCGAGGGGTGAATAATCCTTGGTCCGGGACTGAGGGGTACGGCTACGCTCCTGCGCTTCGGGTTCGGCCCGGCCGGTCGGCGGACTGACAAGGTTCAACGAGAAGAGGGGGCGTGGGATGCGGCTGTACGCCGCCGTCGCGGTGAGCGGCTTCCGGCGGCACGCGACGTACCGGGTGGCCACGGCGGCCGGTGTCTTCACCAACACCGTCTTCGGATTCATCCTCGCCTACACGTTCATCGCCCTCTGGGACGAGCGTCCGCATCTGGGCGGCTACGACCAGGGGCAGGCCCTGACCTTCGTCTGGGTCGGCCAGGCCCTGCTGGCGGCGGTGTCCCTGCTCGGCGGTGGTTTCGAGCAGGAGTTGCAGGAGCGCATCCGCAAGGGCGACATCGCGGTCGACCTCTACCGGCCCGCCGACCTCCAGGCGTGGTGGCTCGCGGCCGACCTCGGCCGGGCGGGCTTCCACCTGCTGGCCCGCGGGGTGGCGCCGCTGACGGCGGGCGCCCTGTTCTTCGAACTCACGCTCCCGTCCGATCCGTTGCGCTGGCTCCTGTTCCTGATCTCGGTCCTGCTGGCCGTCGTGGTCGGCTTCGCCCTGCGCTACCTGGTGGCGCTCTGTGCCTTCTGGCTGCTCGACGGCGCCGGTGTGACCATGGTCAGCCAGCTGATGTGCATGTTCTTCTCGGGCACGCTGCTGCCGCTCACCGTCTTCCCCGGCACCTTCGGCCAGGTGGCCCAGGCGCTGCCGTGGTCGGCGATGCTCCAGGTCCCGGTGGACGTGCTGGTGGGCCGGCACCCGGGGGCCGCGGGGACGGCGGGGGCGCTGGGCTTCCAACTGGGGTGGGCGGTGCTGCTGCTGGCCGTGGGACGGCTGATGCAGTCGCGAGCCACACGGAAGGTGGTGGTCCAGGGTGGTTGAGCGCTGGATGCACGGCGTCCGTACGTACTTCCTGATCGCCGGGATGTGGGTGCGGTCGACGATGGCGTACCGGACGTCGTTCGCCCTGATGACCGTGGGCAACTTCGTGGCCAGCGGGCTGGACTTCGTCGCGATCATGCTGATGTTCTCGCACATCGACGCCCTGGGCGGGTTCGGCCTCCCCGAGATCGCGCTGCTGTACGGGTCGACCTGCACCTCGTTCGGCCTGGCCGACCTGATCCTGGGCAACACGGAACGCGTCGGGCAGCGGGTGCGCGACGGTACGTTCGACACCCTGCTGGTACGCCCGGTGCCGGTCCTGGCCCAGGTGGCCGCCGACCGGTTCGCCCTGCGCAGGCTGGGCCGGATCAGCCAGGGGCTGGCGGTGCTGGGCTGGGGCGTGGCGTCCGTGGACGTCTCCTGGACGCTGCCGAAGGCGCTGTTCCTGGCGGTGACGGTGGTGGCCGGAGCGGCGATCTTCTCCGCCGTCTTCCTGGCGGGGGCGGCGTTCCAGTTCTGGGCCTCCGACGCCTCGGAGGTGGCCAACTCCTTCACCTACGGCGGCGTCACCCTGCTCCAGTACCCGCCGACGGTCTTCGCCCGGGACCTGGTGCGCGGGGTGACCTTCGTCATCCCGCTCGCCTTCGTCAACTGGCTGCCCGTCCTCCGGCTGCTGGGCCGGGACGACCCCCTGGGCCTGCCCGGGTGGGTGGCGTACTGCGGGCCGCTGGTCGCCGTGCTGCTGCTCGCCCTCACGGGGCTGGTGTGGCGGGCGGGGCTGAGGAGCTATCGGAGTACGGGGAGTTGAGCGTGAAGGAGGGTGGAGAGGTGACCGGCGAGGACGCGACATTCATCGAACTCGACGGCGTGGAAAAGGTTTTCGAGGTGCGCCGCCGCGCCGGCCTGCTGCGCCGGGAGAAGCGGGAGGTCCGGGCCGTCGACGGCATCTCCTTCCGGGTGCCGCGCGGCGAGATCGTCGGCTACATCGGCCCCAACGGCGCCGGGAAGTCCACGACGATCAAGATGCTCACCGGCATCCTCGTGCCCAGCGGCGGCCGACTGCGCGTCGCCGGCATCGACCCGTCCCGCGACCGTACGAGGCTGGCCCGCCGTATCGGCGTCGTCTTCGGGCAGCGCACCACGCTCTGGTGGGACCTGCCGCTGCGCGACTCGTACGGCCTGGTCCGCCGGATGTACCGGATCCCCGACGACCGTTACCGCGCCAACCTCGACCGCTGCGTCGAACTCCTCGACCTCGGCGACCTGCTGGACGTCCCCGTGCGCCAGCTCTCGCTCGGCCAGCGGATGCGCGGCGACATCGCGGCGGCACTCCTGCACGACCCCGAGGTGCTCTACCTGGACGAGCCGACCATCGGCCTCGACGTGGTGAGCAAGGCCAAGGTCCGGGGCTTCCTGCGGGACCTCAACGCCGAACGCGGTACCACCGTCCTCCTCACCACGCACGATCTGACGGACATCGAGCAGCTGTGCAAGCGGGTGATGGTCATCGACCACGGCCGGCTGGTCTACGACGGCGCGCTGGACGGGCTCCACACCGTCGGGGAGAGCGAGCGGATGCTCGTCGTGGACCTGGAGCGCGAACTGCCGCCCATCGAGGACGTGCCCGGCGCGCGGGTCGTCCGGGTGGAGGGCCCGCGCCAGTGGCTGGCCTTCCCGGCCGCCCACAGCGCCGCCCCGATCGTGGCCACCGTCGCGGAGCGGTACCCGCTGGTCGACCTCTCCGTCAGGGAGCCCGACATCGAGCAGGTCATCGCCCGGCTCTATGCCGACCGGCCCGGCCTGTGAGGCCCTACCCTGGTGGTCATGACAAGTGATCGTCCTGAGATGCGGGCCTCCGACGCCGAGCGCGAGCGCGTCGCCGAAGCACTGCGCACGGCGGTCGCCGAGGGGCGGCTGGACATGGAGGAGTTCGGCGAGCGCCTGGACGCGGCCTACAAGGCGCGGACCCACGCCGAACTCGAACCCCTCGTCCGGGACCTGCCCGCCGCAGGCACGTCAGTCGTCCCGGCCGCCGCCCCCGGTGCCCTGGAGGGCTGGGAGGGCCGCATCGGCGGAACGGCGTCGTCCAGGGGCGGGATCGGCGTCATGGGCGGCTTCCAGCGGCACGGCCGGTGGACCGTGCCCCGGACCTTCACCGGCTTCGCCTTCTGGGGCGGCGGCCAGATCGACCTCCGCGAGGCGGACTTCGAGGACCGCGAGGTGACGATCCGCTGCATCGCCATCATGGGCGGCATGGAGGTCGTCGTCCCGCCGGACCTGGACGTGCACGTCGGCGGCATCGGCATCATGGGCGGCTTCGACTCGGCGGGCGCGGGCGCGGGTTCTCCCGGCTCGCCCCGGGTGCGCATCACCGGGTTTGCCTTCTGGGGCGGCGTGGGCGTCACGCGCAAGGAGCGCCGGGAGGTGCGGAAGCAGCAGCGGGAGGAGCGGAAGCGGCTGCGGGAGGAGGAGCGGCGGAAGTCGCTGGAGTAGGCCCCTCCGTTTCCTCTCGGATTTCTCTCAGAGCACCGCCGCCGCCTGGCGTCCCGTCAGCGCCCCGAGGTCCAGGACCTCCGCCATCCGGCGGTACCCCGCGTCGTTCGGGTGCAGCCGGTCCCCGCTGTCGTAGGCGGGCAGGAGCCGCTGCGGGGCCGCGGGGTCCCGCAGCGCCCGGTCGAAGTCCACGACGGAGTCGAACACCCGTCCGGCCCGGATCTCCGCGTTGACGGCCAGCCGTACGGTCTCCTGCCGCGGCACGGCCCCCACGTGCCCCGCGAAGGGCGTCAGCGTGGATCCGACGATCACCAGCCCCCGCGCGTGGGCGCGGGCCACCAGCTGCCGCAGCCCGTCGACGATGCGGTGCGGGTCGAGCTGCTGCGGGCGGCGCAGGATGTCGTTGACGCCGAGCTCGATCACGACGGCCCGTACGCCCGTCCGGCTCAGCACGTCGCGGTCGAAGCGGTCGAGCGCTCGGGGGTTGTTCTGGGGCGCGTGCCCCCGGTTGCTCAGCAGGACGCGGTTGCCGCTGACGCCCTCGTTGAGCACGCCGTAGCGCGGCGCGCCCGGCTCGGTGCGCAGCCGGGCGGCCAGGTGGTCCGTCCAGCGCTGGTTGCCGCCCATGGTGGAGTTCACGCCGTCGGTGATGGAGTCGCCGATGGCGACGACGGAACCCGTCGCCTGGGTGCCCCAGACGTCGACGCCGGTGACGTACCGCCAGTAGGGCGTCCGGGTGGTGTACCGGGCGCCGTCCAGGTCCTCCGTCCGGTCCCCGCGCGCGAGCCAGGAGAACTGACGGGCGTGCGGATGCATCGTCACCGGGCCCGACGGGACGGCCGAGTAGACGGTGACGAGCAGGTCGGACGCGGGCGCGACGGTGAGCGGCACCGGGTCGCTGACGACGGCCCGCCCCGCGGGCACGGCCACGGCGGTCCGGCCGCCGAAGGACAGCCGCCGCATCGTCCCCTGCGCGGCGGCGGCCGTGCCCGGCCCCGCGGCGACCGCGAGCGAGGCGTGGGTGATCTGCAGCGGCCGGTTGCCGAAGAGGTTGGAGAGGTGGATGCGGGCGCCGGTGCCGCCGATGCTCGTATGGACCACGTTGCGGATGGACGTTCCGGCGAGCCCGGACCCGGTGCGCGGCTCGGCCGCGGCCGGCGCGGCCGACCACGAGCCGGTCCAGCCGCTCACGGCGGCCGGCGCGGCGTCCTGCCGCCTGCGGGGTGGTTCCTCGCCGCCCCCGTCCTGGCCCGAGGCGCCCAGGAAGATCGCCGCGGAGACCAGCGTCACAACGGCCACCAGCGCGGCGAGCAGGGCACTGGCGGTGCCGCGGGACAGAGAGGGCCTGGTCATCGCGGGAAGTCTCCTGGGACGGCGGGGCGGACGGAGCCGGATCCGGGCGGGCCGCCGTGGGAACGGCGCCCGTACGGGTGCCGTCATGGGCCCGATCGCCGGGTCCATGATCCCACGGGGTCGCGGAAGCTCCGGGCGGCCGGGACGCCGGGACGGACCGGCCGCGACGTGTCAGACGACGGGAACTCCCGGCCCGTTCCCCGAGTCGACCGGGTAGAGAGAATGAGCTTTCCCGAGTGAGACGGGAAGACTCCAGAGGAAATGGGGACGGGTGGTGCGGATGAATCGGTCCCAAGAGGACGCGGCGACTGCCGCCGAAGGGATGAAATCCGGGGGAGACGCTTCCGGCGGAGCCGGTGCGCCGCCCTCCGACGGAGTGATGCCCGGCCCGCCGGTCGGATTCACCTACAGCGAGGCGGACGAACTCAAACGGCGCGGTGTCCTCCGGATGAAGGCCTTCGCCACCGGGATGCTGCTCGTCGTCGCCCTCGTCTACGCGCTCGCCACCTGGGCCAAGTCCTCCGGCGCGGGGGCCTGGGCGGGCTATGTGGCCGCCGCCGCGGAGGCGGGCATGGTCGGCGCGCTCGCCGACTGGTTCGCCGTCACCGCGCTGTTCCGCCGGCCGCTGGGCCTGCCGATCCCGCACACGGCGATCATCCCGACCAAGAAGGACCAGCTGGGCCAGAGCCTCGGCGAGTTCGTCGGCGAGAACTTCCTCTCCGGCGACGTCGTGCGCCGCCGGCTGCGCGCCGTCGGCATCGGCTCCCGCCTCGCCACCTGGCTCGCCGCCCCCGAACACGCCGACCGGGTGACCGCCGAACTGGCGACGGCCCTGCGCGGCGCCCTGCGCGTCCTCCGTGACTCGGACGTCCAGGCCGTGGTCGGCGAGGCCGTCACCCGGCGCGCCGACGCCCAGGAGGTCGCGCCCGGCGTCGGCAGGATGCTGGAGCGCGTCGTCGCCGACGGCGGCCACCACAAGGTGGTGGACCTGGTGTGCGGGCGCGCCCACGACTGGCTGGTCACGCACGGGGACTCGGTGATGCAGGCCGTCACCGGCGGCGCGCCCGGCTGGACGCCGCGCTTCGTCGACCGCAAGGTCGGCGAGCGCGTCTACAAGGAACTCCTGCGCTTCGTCACCGAGATGCGCGACATGCCCGACCACCCGGCCCGCGGTGCGGTCGACCGCTTCCTCGCCGACTTCGCGGGCGACCTCCAGAACGACCCGGACACCCGGGCCCGGGTCGAGCGGCTGAAGTCGGAGGTCCTGGGCCGGAGCGAGGTGCAGGACCTGATCGCCTCGGCCTGGAGCTCCGTGCGGGCGATGGTGGTCGCCGCCGCCGAGGACGAGCGCAGCGAACTGCGGCTGCGCGCCCGGGCGGCGATCCTGTCGCTCGGCGCCCGGATGACGTCGGACGAGCGGCTGCGCGCGAAGGTGGACGGCTGGCTGGAGGACGCGGCCGTGCACGTGGTGACGACCTACCGGGACGAGATCACCTCACTGATCACGGAGACGGTGGCGGGCTGGGACGCGGAACAGACCTCCCGCAAGATCGAGGCCCACATCGGGCGGGACCTCCAGTTCATCCGCATCAACGGCACGGTGGTGGGGGCGCTGGCGGGGCTGCTGATCTACTCGGCGTCGCGGCTGCTGGGGGCTTGAGGGGCGGCCGGGGCGGCTGGGGCGGCTGGACTGGCCGGGGCGGCTGGGGTGGCTGGGCGCTCCGGTGAGTGCTCCGCCGGGTGCTCGGCTGAGTGCTCCGCGCCGGAGGACGGCCGGGCGTCCGGCGCCGGGGGAGGGCCGGGCGTCCTCCGGCGCCGGGGAGGGCCGGGTGCTCCGCGCAGGGAGGGGCGGGGGCGCGCCGCGGGTGGGAGCGCCTAGGGTCGGCGGCGTGCTGAAGAAACGTCCCGCCCTGCTGTGGCTGCTGGTCCCCTACGTGCTCTACCTGGCCGTCCTCCCGCTGGTGAACCGCGTCCGGCCCACCGTCCTGGGCCTGCCCTTCCTCTTCTTCTGGCTGCTCCTGGCGACGCTCCTCACCCCGGTGGGCGTCTGGCTCGCCTGGCGCGGCGACCGCCGGCGCGGACGGGTGTGAGCGCGTGAACGCCACTGTCGCGACGTCCGTCTTCGGCGTCTTCATGGTCCTCACGGTCGCCCTGGGCCTGCTGGCCGTCCGCGGCCGCGGCGGGGGCGGCGGCATCGCCGAGTGGTCGGTGGGCGGGCGCAGCCTCGGCACGGTGATGATCTGGGTGCTGATGGCCGGCGAGGGCTACACCAGCTTCAGCTACCTCGGCGCCGCCGGCTGGGGCTACAACTTCGGCTCGCCCGTCCTCTACGTCATCGCCTACCTGTCCTGCGGCTACGCGATCGGCTACGTCGTCGGCCCGACGCTCTGGTCGTACGCCCGGACGCACGGGCTCGTCTCGATCACCGACATGGTCGCCCACCGCTACAACCGGCCCTGGCTGGGCGCCCTGGTCGCCGTCCTCGCGACCGTCTGTCTGCTGCCGTACATCCAGCTCCAGATCACCGGCATGGGCGTCGTCGTCTCGACGATCTCCTACGGCGCCATCAGCCTCGACTGGGCCTACTTCATCGCCTTCGCCGTCACCACCGCCTTCGTCGTGGTCAGCGGGCTGCGCGGCAGCGCTTGGGTCTCGGTGCTCAAGGACATCCTCGTCATCGCCACCCTGGCCTTCCTCGCGGTGTACGTCCCGCTGCACCACTTCGACGGCTACGGCCCGTTCCTCGACCGGCTCGTGGCCGAGAAGCCGGAGTGGCTGACGCTCAGCGGGCACGGCGGCAGCGGGCTGGGCGCGACCTGGTTCGCGACCACCAGCTTCCTCAACTCCCTCACCGTCGTCATCTTCCCCACCACGGTGGCGGGTTACCTCGGCGCCCGGAGCGCCGACGCCCTGCGGCGCAACGCCATCCTGCTGCCGTTCTACAACGTGCTGCTGTTCGTCCCCATGCTGCTGGGCATGGCCGCGATCTTCGTCGTGCCCGGGCTCACCGGGGCGGGGTCCAACCTGGCCCTGTTCAAGCTGATCGTGGACTCGCTGCCGGCCTGGCTGGTCGGGGTGATCGGGGTGGCCGCGGCGCTCTCGTCGATCGTGCCCATGGCGGTGTTCATGCTGGTCATCGGGACGATGTGGGGACGGAGCGTACTGGGGACGGTCCCCGCGCTCGCCGGCCGGCCGCGGCGGCAGCGGTTCGCCGCGCAGACCGTCGTCGTCGCGGCGGGAGTGCTGGCGCTCGCCCTCACCTACGCCGCCCCCAACACCCTCGTCCGGCTCTCGCTCATCTCCTACGAGGGCATGGCCCAGCTGGTGCCCATGATCCTCATCGGCCTGGTGTGGCGGAAGCTGACGCTGTGGGGTGCGCTGAGCGGGCTCGTCGTCGGCGGTGCGCTGGTCTGCGCGCTCGTCTTCACCGAGCACGACCCGGTGGGCGGGGTGAACGCGGGCGCCCTGGCGCTGGGCGCCAATCTGGTCGTCGCGCTGGCCGTCTCATGGCTGGGCCCCACACCGGCGGACGACCGGCCGGACGCGGAGGTCCTGGCCTCGGATCCGGGGCCGGAGGCGGAGGCGCGCCCTGCGCTTCCCGAGCGCCCCGAGCGCCCGGGTGGTGCCGCTGTCAGTGGGGGCGTCTAGTATCGGAACGACTGAACGAACGGTCGAATAGCCGAATGGTCGAATGGGCGGGGTTCCGAGGGGAATCCGGGACTCCGTCCGCCGGGGAAGGGGGGCACGATGAGCAACGCCGTTCGCACGCACATCAGCGTGCTCCTCGTCCTGTGCGCCGAACTCCTGCTCGCGCAGTGCGGACTGCTCAGCGTCCTCATGAGCGCGGTCGCCGTCGCCTCGACGACGGCCGTCGCGGTGGCCCTGTCCCTCTGCGCCGTCCTCGTCGCCGCCGTCCGTACGGGCCCGCTCACGCCGACCCGAATACGCACCGCGATCCGGGACAGGGAGCTGCGCACCGCCTTCCTCGCCCAACGCGATCCCGACGCGCGGGGCCGTCGCCGGCCCCGAGCCCCCGGCCGTCTCCTCCCGACGGCCGCGTAGGCACTCCTCGTCGCCCTGGTGACGCACGGCCCGTTACGGGCGCGTGCGCCCTTGTCCGATCCATGCGTCCGGGCCCTGAACGGGCCCTCCGAGAACCGTTCGCATGGCCTCCGACGCGCGTCGTGGAGCCGCGCGGCTCGTCACGCCGAATGCGCCGAACCGGCTCACTGCCCGGTTCGCCGCACCGACTTCCGGCAGACGAGTCCCCGTGGAGGGATCGACCATGTCCTTTTTCGCGCCCCTCGGTGCGCTCCTGACCCATGTCGCCGACGCGATAGAACCCGTCTTCGGGGCATCCGCGACGGCCGCGACGATCGTGCTGCTCACCCTGTGCGTCAAGCTCGGCCTGCACCCGCTGGCCCGCTCCGCCGCCCGGGGCGAGCGGGCCAAGGCGGCGCTGGCCCCGCAACTGGCGGAGCTGAGGCGCAAGCACGCGAAGAACCCGGAACGGCTGCACCGTGCGACCGCCGAGCTGCACGAGAAGGCGGGCGTGTCCCCGATGGCGGGCTGCCTGCCCATGCTCGTCCAACTGCCCGTCTTCTACCTGATGTACCACCTGTTCTCCACCGGCTCCGGAGGTGACCTCCTCGACCACACACTGCTCGGCGCCCCGCTCGGCGGCCGGTGGACCGGCGCACTCGGCGACGGGGGCCCGTTCGGCCCCCACGGTCTCGTCTACCTGGCGCTGTTCGCCGTGGTGGCGGCCGTCGCCACCTGGACGTTCCGGCGCACCCGCAGACTGGCCGCCACGACACCGGCGCTCGCCGGCGGAGCGGGGGCACCGGGGGCGGGGGCGCCGGGGGCGGAGGCGATGGCCGTGGTGGCCAGGATCTCGCCGTTCCTGTCCTTCGCCACGCTGATCACGGTCGCTGTCGTGCCGCTCGCGGCGGCCCTGTACGTGGTGACGACGACGCTGTGGTCGGCGGCGGAACGGGCGTACTTGCAGCGGTCGGTGGCGGAAGCAGCGGGTGAAACGGCGGTCGCTCCGGCAGCTCCGGCAGCTTCGGCAGCCTCGGATGCTCCGGCGGCGCCGGCGCCGTCCCCGGTGGCCGACCACACGTCGCCGTCCCCCGTCGCCAGAAACGGGAACGGGAACGGGAACGCCGGACGGAACCAGGGCGGCGGGAAGAACCGGAACGCCGGGAGGAAGCGGACCGGTGCGCGGAGCCGGAACGCGGGTGCGAGCCGGAGCGGCCACGCGAGCCGGAGCGGTGGGAAGAGCGGCGGGGGAGGGCGCAAGCAGGGCAGGTGACGACGGGGGCGTAGGGGTGTTCGAAGGCTGGTCAGCGCCGTCCGCAGGCCGAAACGCCCCTTGCCGACCGGCCCCCGGATCTTGGACGATCGACCGGTCGCGCATTACGCACCGAGTCCGCCGACACACGGGGGGTTGTACCGATGAAACTGCTCCGGGTCGGCCCGGCGGGGGCGGAACGCCCCGCGCTGCTGGACGAGGAGGGGACGCTGCGCGACCTCTCCGCGCTCGTCCCCGACGTGGACGGCGCCCTCCTCGGTGACGCGTCCCTGCTGGACCGCGTGCGGGCCGCCGTCGGCGCCCGTGTCCTCGCCGCCCTGGACCCGGCGGGCCTGCGCGTCGGACCGCCGGTGGCCCGGATCGGCAAGATCGTCTGTGTGGGCCTCAACTACCGTGCCCACATCGCCGAGATCGGGGCCCGCACCCCCGCCGAGCCGGCCCTCTTCCTCAAGGCCCCCGACACGGTCGTCGGCCCCGACGACCCCGTGCTCGTCCCGCCCGGCAGTCTCAAGACCGACTGGGAGGCCGAGCTCGCCGTCGTCATCGGCCGCACCGCCCGCCGCCTGGGCACCGACGAGGATGCGAGGGACGTCGTCGCCGGCTACACCATCAGCAACGACGTCTCCGAACGCGCGTACCAGCTCGAACGCGGCGGCCAGTGGGACAAGGGCAAGAACTGCGAGACGTTCAACCCCCTCGGCCCCTGGCTCGTCACCGCCGACGAGGTGCCCGACCCCCAGGCGCTGACGATCCGCACCTGGGTCAACGGCGAGCTGATGCAGCACGGCGGCACGGCGGACCAGATCTTTCCCGTCGCTCATGTCGTGCGCTACGTGAGCGAGTTCATGACGCTCTACCCTGGAGACGTCATCAACACCGGCACACCGGCGGGCGTCGCCCTCGGCAGGCCCGAGCCCAAGCCGTACCTCCGCTCCGGAGATGTCGTCGAGCTCGCGATCGACGGACTGGGCCGTCAGCGGCAGCACATCAAGGACGGGTGAGGGGGCGGCGCCCGGCCTCGTGGCGCTGAGGCCGATGGGCCGACCGGCCGACCGGTCCGGTGGGACGGTGCGTTCGGGGGAACGGGCGCGTGTGCTGCCCGAGGGGGTCGGTTCCGATGTGCTTATTTTCGGATATGCGGCACAGAAAGCAGCGGGCTCGTCTGCGCGCCCGCCCCACCGCCAGGGCCACCGTCGCCGCGACCGCGACGGTCGTGGCGACGACGATCAGCGGCGCCCTGCTCCTCTGCGCCTTCACCACCCCCGGCGCACCGGAACCGGACTCCGCCGCCCTCTGCGCGGCCGGCGCCCCGGGCGCCTGCGTCGGCGGTGCGCCCCTCACCGGCGCGGACCAGGTCCAGGAGGACGGCCTCTCCTCCTGGTCCTTCCGCTCGGCAACCCCCACCGCCCTCCCCACCGACCCGGCCCTCCGAGCCCGCCTCCCCATCACCGTCGCACCCCTCGCCGCCGCCCGCACCACCGGCGACGCCCACGAACAGGGCCACAGCGGACCGCCCATGAGCGGCGACATGGTCTTTGGCGGCAGCCTCGTCCTCCTCGGCTCGGGCCTGGCCCTGGGCGTCCTGTACCGCTCCCGGGCGGAGGGCTGAGCCGACGCTTGCCGACAGGGGGCGTTGGGGCGGGTGGGGCGGCATGCTGCTCGTCCGGCTGCCGGTATCGTCTCGGGCCCTGCGGGCCCAAGGCGGCGGGCTACGCGGAGCGGGGCCCGTCCCTCGGGTGCGGGCGGGAGGGCCTGAGCGCGCGGCCGGAAGGCGGTCCGTCGGCGTCCGGCCGCAATTGGTGGAAGTGGGCGCCCCAGACGGCGATTTGCCCTATTTCCCCGCCCCATTCCACCACTCTTGAAGGCCGAACCACCCCACCCGCACTGCCGGCTCCACGGCCCCCGCCAGCCCATCCCACGCGGACCTGCGCGGAGCCGTGGCGCCCCCTCCCCCGTAGCCGCCGCCTTTCGACGCGCGCAACGACGAAGCGGACGGTCGGCCGAGCACCCGCCATGTAAATCGCCCACCGATGCCGCCCCGCCCGCCCACCGGCACGGTCGGCGGTGCCGTCCGCCGGGCCCGGAGGCAGCCGAGGTCAGTGACCGCCGCGCCGGTCCAGCAGCATCACGGCGTGGGTGCCGTTGCCCCAGGGGTCGGTCTCGGCGAGCTTCCGGTAGCCCCAGGCGTGGTAGGCCGTGAGGGCGGGGGTCGCGGCGAGTTGGACGGCGAGGATGACCCGCTCGGTGGTCGTGCTGTCGAGGAGTGTGCCGTGCAGTCGCCGGGCGAGGCCGTGCCGTCGGTGGCCGGCGCGCACCGCCAGTTCCATCAGGAAGAAGGTGCGGGACCGGTCGGCGGGGGCGACGCAGGCGTCCCACCGGCCCGGAAGAGCGTCGAGCGTTCTGCCGAGGGCCATGCCGACGGGCTCGCCGGAGGGGGTGCGGGCGAGGGCGGCGCGGAAGGCCGGGTGCCGGGTTTCGGTGCGGAAGCGGTCGAAGGTGACGTCGACGTCGGCTTCCGTCTCGCCGTAGGGCGGTTCGGCGAACGTCTCGGCGTAGACCAGGCGGAACGCGTCCTCGGCGCGGGCCGCGGCCGGGCCATCCATGATCTCCACGGTGGGGAGGTCCTGTTGGCTCATGGCCGCCATTCCAGCATGTCACCGTCCTCGGCGGTACTGATCGGAAAACCGACGGGACAGGTGGGGAACGTGGCCGCCCTCTCCGGCCCCGCCGGGAACGGAAGCTGACGTCGTGCCGGCGGTCGGAGCGGGCGTCGCGCACGACCGGCGGCCGGTGAACGTCAGAGGGTGATCGTCCGGTCCTCCGCCGCCGACGTCCGCGCCGCCTCCAGGACGCGGAGCGCGGCCGCGGCCTCGGTGGCGGTGACCGGCGGACGTCCGCCGTCGCGCAGGGCCGCGGCGACCGCCGCGTAGTAGGCGGGGTAGTCGCCGGGGAGGGTGGGCAGTGGTTCGCCGCCACCGGTCAGCGGGGACTCGCCCTCGCCGAGCCGGCCCCAGATCGACCGCGGCTCGACGCCCCAGGGGGTGTCGGTATCGGGCCGCAGGCCCTCCCGGAGGGCGCCCTCCTGCGGGTCGAGGCCGTACTTGACGTAGCCGCCGTCGCTGCCCAGCACCCGGAAGCGGGGGCCGAGTTGGGCCGCGGTGGCGCTCATCCAGAGGTGGGAGCGGACGCCGTTGGCGTGGCGCAGGGCGATGAAGGTGTCGTCGTCCGTCTCGGCGCCCGGGCGGCGCACGTCCGCCTCGGCGTAGACGGTGACGGCCGGGCCGAAGAGGGTCAGCGCCTGGTCGACCAGGTGGCTCCCCAAGTCGTAGAGCAGCCCGCCGAGTTCGGCGGGGTCGCCGGACTCGCGCCAGCCGCCCTTGGGCTGGGGGCGCCACCGTTCGAAGCGGGACTCGAAGCGCAGGACGCGGCCGAGGGTCCCGTCGGCGACGATGTCCTGGACCGTGCGGAAGTCGTTGTCCCAGCGGCGGTTCTGGAAGACGCTCAGCAGCAGCCCGCGCTCCTCGGCGAGCGCGCCCAGCTCCTCCGCCTCGGCGGCGGTCGCGGCGAGGGGCTTGTCGACGACCACGGGCAGCCCGGCCTCCAGGGCACGCCGGGCGAGCGGGACGTGGGTGCGGTTCGGGGACGCGACGACGATCAGGTCGAGCTCGTCGGCACGGGCGAACAGTTCGTCCGTGCCGGGGACGGTCCGGGCGCCGGGGTGCTCGGCGAGGACCTTCCGCTGCCGTTCCGGGTCGGCGGTGACGACCGTGTCGAGGGCCAGGTCCTCGGAAGCGGCGATCAGTGGAGCGTGGAAGAACGACCCCGCGACGCCGTAGCCGATCAGGCCGACGCGGAGAGGGGGGCCGGAGGTGCCGGAGGTGTCGGGGGAGCCATCCATGGCCGCCACTTTGGCAACAGTGTTGCAAAAGTGCAAGCGGCCACGACAATGGTCCCGTGAACAGGACCGATCCAGGAGTCAACCTGGCCGCGTTGCGCGACCACAACACCGCCGTCGTCCTCGGCCTGCTGCGCGGCGCCGGACCGGCCGGTGCCAGCCGGGCGGAGCTGGCCGCCCGCGCCGGGCTGACGCCGCAGGCCGTCAGCAAGATCACGGGTCGGCTGCGGGAGTCCGGGCTGGCCGCCGAGGCGGGCCGCCGCCTCTCCACGGGCGGCAAGCCGGCCACGGCCCTGCGGCTCGTCCCCGGCGCGGCCCACGCCGTCGGACTCCACCTCGACCGGGACGCGCTGACCGTCACCCTCGTCGACCTCACGGGTACCGAGGCCGCCACCCGTACCGCGCCCCTCGCCTTCGGGGCGGGCGCGGAGGCCGTACTGGACGCCGTCGCCGACGCGGTGACCGCGCTGCTCGCCGACCACGCCACCGGCGGTGTGCTCGGCGCCGGCGTCGCCGTCCCCGGCCCGCTCGACCACCGCAGCGGCGTCCTGCACCGGGTCACCGGCTTCCCGCAGTGGGACGGCTTCCCGCTGCGCGACGCGCTGAGCGACCGGCTCGGCCTGCCCGTCGTCGTCGACAAGGACACCAGCGCCGCCGCCCTCGGCCTCGCCCTCCGCACCCCCCGCGCCACCGGTTCCTTCGCCTACCTGCACCTCGGGACCGGCCTCGGCGCCGGACTCGTCCTCGACGGCGGCGTCCACCGGGGCCCCCGCACGGGCGCCGGAGAATTCGGCCACCAGGTCGTCCTCGTCGACGGCCCCCTGTGCGCCTGCGGCGACCGCGGCTGCCTCGAAGCACTCTGCCTCGCCGCCGTCGCCGACGGCGACACCCCCCGCGCCGCCCGCCTCCTCGGCATCGGCGCCCTCAACCTCGTACGCCTCCTGGACATCGACCACGTCCTGCTCGGCGGCGGCACGATCCTCGCCCGCCCCGGCCCCTACGCGGACGGCGTCCGCGCCGTGCTCGGCCCCACGACGCCGGTGGACGTCGCTCCGGGGGGTGCGCGGCTCGTGGTGGGGGGCGCGGCGGAGCTGGTGCTCGCGCCCCTCTTCGGCAAGTGAGTAAAATTGCCGCTTCGGCAGGACAGTTGGCCAGGTGGCGGACTGTGGTCCCCGCGTGTGCGGGGATGGTCCCGAAGCCAGCGACCGGCCGCACAAGTGCCTGGAGTGGTCCCCGCGTGTGCGGGGATGGTCCGGTCACGAACGAGACGAAGGTGCCGACGGTGACGTGGTCCCCGCGTGTGCGGGGATGGTCCGAACGCTAAATTCGAGCCTGGCCCGTTCCTCGAGCGGTCCCCGCGTGCGCCGGGGTGGCCCGACGAACCCGTTGTCCTCGCCACAGACGGGTCGGTGGTCCCCGCGTGTGCGGGGGTGGCCCCATGCTGGCGGTCTCCAACGAGGGCACATCCGTGTGGTCCCCACGTGCGCGTGGATGGTCCCTGGCCGGCCAGTTCGAGCCGTGTGGTCCGGACGAGGTCCCCGCGCAAGCCGGGGTGATCCCTGGCCGACCTGTGGGACGTTGCCGTCCTCGTCATGGTCCCCGCGCGCGGGGATGGCCCCACCCGCATGGAGCCGAACGGCTCGATCGTGGTGCAGTCCCCGCGCACGCGGGGTCGGCTGCCCGGACCCCGCACGACACCGCGCCCCACGAAGAGCCGTCCGCGCGCCCCCGTGCTCACTCTTCCGAGGGAACGAATTGCACCCTTCTCGCCGAACTACGTTGTTTCTCATGTGATGACGACTTTTCGGCCCACTGTGAAGGGGAACCCCATGAGAACAGCCGCCCTCGTCTCCGCCCTCGCCGCGGCCCTGCTCCTCACCGCCGCCGCTCCCGCCGGCGCCGCGCCGCACGGCATCAGCAGGACGTTCAAGGACCCGGCGGGGAAGGCGGCCACGCACACGCTGTACTGCCCGACGAAGGAGCATGCGCACAGCGGCGGGGTGCAGGTGCATGAGCCTCACAACTACATCGTGGACTCGCACCCCACGGGCGACCGTCGCGGGTGGACGATCACGACCGAGCCGCTGCCGGGCAACAAGCAGGGCAGGACGGTCACGCTCTACGTCCTCTGCGCCTGACGGGCGGAGCCCGTCGGCCCCGCGCAACCCGTCCGGAGGAGCCGTACTCCGCCCAACGGGCGGAAGTCTGCCGCCGGCCGGGGGACATGTCCGTCGTGTCCGTCGCCGTCGGGCGCGCGGCGGGGATGCTCCCGGCCGACAGGAGTTCCCATGCGTAAAGGTCCCACGATGCCGCAGTTCCGTGCGCTCCCGGTTCACGCCGTAGCCGTAGGGGCGCTCGTCCTGTCCGCCCTCCTCCTCGGCCCGGCCGCGCCCGCCGGTGCCGCCGCCCCCGCGGGGTGCGCGGACGTGGCAGGGCCCGAGTTCCCGATCGCCTCGCGGCTCAGCGGCGGTTCCGACGTGTACGAGCGCGGGGCCGACGGACCGGCGTGGGAGCTGGAGTTGCGCAACGTCACGGGCGCCGAGTGCCGGGACGTGCACCCCGTCGCGGTCCTGTCCGACCGGAACCGGGCGCTCAGGCCGGAGCACATCCGTCTGGAGTTCTACGACAAGGACGGGGCCCGCTGGCGGCCGGTGCGGTTCGAGCGGACGGAGGAGGCGGAGAACGTGGGCGTCCTCGGCGGGGACGCGGACGGCGGCCCGGGCGGTCCCGCGGGCAAGGCCCCGGGCGGGAAGGGGAAGGCTTCCCCCGGCTTCCGGGGCTTCGCAGTCCCCGCCCACCGCACGGTCGTCGTCCCGCTGCGCCTCGGCTTCACCGAGGCGGCCCCGGAAGGGCCCGTCACCGCCAACGTCACGGCGGTGCAGCGGCGCGGCGCGGACGGCGCATGGGTCGGGGAGTCCGGCGACTACACGTTCGCCGTCGGCCCCGCCGCGGTCCCCGCCCCCGCCCCCGTCACCCCGGGTCCGACCCCGCCCGCCGTGCCGGCGCCCGGGCAGGACCCCGGGCCGCCCGTCCTCGCCGCCACCGGCGGCTCGTACGCCGTGCCCGTGCTCGGCGCCCTCGCCTGTGTCTGTCTCGGGGGAGGCGTGGGCCTGATGCTGTGGGCCCGGCGGATGAAGCGGTGACCCGCGGAGACGGCGGCCCCACCCCGATCGACCACTCCCCCCGGGTGCGAGGATCACCCCGTGGACTACACGCACTGCACCGGCCGCGCGGCCATGGGCCGGGCGCCCGGCGCACCCGTGAGGGACGGAATCCCCGAGCACGGCCGCGTCCCCAAGTACTACGCCGTCAAGGCCCAAGTGTCCGAGCTGCTCGACGACTTGGGTGAGGGGCGGGCGCTGCCGGCCGAACGCGACCTCGCCGTCCGGTTCGGGGTGGCGCGGGAGACCGTACGGCAGGCGCTGCGCGACCTGCTGCTGGAGGGACGGCTGCGGCGGTCGGGGCGCGGCACGATCGTGGCGGGGCCGAAGCTGGAGCAGCCGCTGTCCCTGGCCAGTTACACGGAGGGCGTCCGCCGTCAGGGGCGGCGGCCCGGGCGTGCCCTGGTCGGGCTCGAACGCTTCCCCTGCCCGGAGGCGCTCGCCCCCGACCTGGGGGTCCGGGCCGGTGAGCCCGTCTGGCACATGGAGCGGGTGCTGTGCGCGGACGACGAGCGGGTCGGGCTGGAGAGCACGTACGTGGCGGTCGGGCGCGCGCCGCGCCTGGACGCGGACTTCGAGCCGGACACGTCCTTCTACGGCTATCTGCGCGAGCGCCTGGGCATCGTGTTCGGGGACGCGGACGAGCGGCTGGAGACCGTACTGGCCACGCCCCGCGAGGCGTTGCTCGTCGGGACGCCGCCCGCGCTGCCGATGCTGCTGATCCACCGGGTCTCCCGGGACGCCGGGGGCAGGCCGCTGGAGCGCGTCCGGTCGCTGTACCGGGGTGACCGCTTCTCCTTCACCGCGCACTTGCGCGGCTGAGTCCGTCGACGGGCCGGACCGAATCAGCTCAAGTAACAGAAAGATAACGGGTCTGGTCCAAGATTGAGGCCCGGTTCACCACCCCGTCGCCGTCCGTCCTCCCCGGCGCCACCCGCCCCGAGGACCGTTCGGGCCATGCGAGTCATCGTCGTCGGAGCCGGCGTGCTGGGAACCCTGCACGCCTGGCACGCAGTCCAACGCGGCCACGAGGTCGTCCACATCGAGCGCGAGACCGAGGCCCGGGGCGCCTCCGTCCGCAACTTCGGTCTGGTCTGGGTCGGAGGCCGGGCCGCCGGTGCCGAACTGGAGACCGCCCTACGGGCCCGCGAACTCTGGGAGGAGCTGGGCGCCCGTGTCCCCGCCCTCGGGTTCCGGGCCAACGGATCGCTGACGGTCGTCACGAACGAGGACGAACTCGCCGTCGCCCGCGCCGCCGTGGCCCGCCCGGACGCGGCGGCCCGCGGCTACGCGCTCCTCGACGCGGACGAGACGCGCCGCCGCAACCCGGCCCTGCGCGGCAGTTACCTGGGCGCCCTGTGGTGCGCACGGGACGCCGCGGTCGAACCCCGGCCCGCCCAGCGGGCGTTGCGGGACGCGCTCCTCACCACCGGCCGCTACACCTTCCTCGGCGGACGCGAGGTCCGCGAGGTCGTCGGCGAGCGCGGCGTGCGCGACGACCACGGCACCGTCCACACCGGGGACGCCGTCGTCCTCGCCACCGGGGCATGGCTCGGCGGCCTCGTCCGCGAGCTGGCCCCCGACCTGCCCGTACGCAGGGTGCGGCTGCAGATGATGCAGACCGCGCCGCTCGGCGAACGGCTGACCACCTCCGTCGCGGACGCCGACAGCTTCCGCTACTACCCCGCCTACCGCTCCCCGGCCCTGGACGCGCTGACCGCCGCGCGGCGGCAGCCGCCCGTCGCCGCCGCGCACGCGATGCAGCTGCTGATGGTCCAGCGCGCGGACGGCGGGCTGACCATCGGCGACACCCACGAGTACGCGGCGCCCTTCGCGTTCGACGTGGACGAGGAGCCGTACGAGCACCTGACGGCCGTCGCCACCGCGCTCCTCGGCCGCCCGCTCCCGGCGGTCCGGCGCCGCTGGGCCGGGGTGTACGCGCAGTGCCTGGACGCCGGACGGGTCGTGCACCGGCAGCGGGTGCGCGACGGCGTGTGGCTGGTGACCGGGCCCGGCGGGCGCGGTATGACCTGTTCCCCCGCGATCGCCGAGGCGACCGCGGACGAGTTGGGCTGGTGAGGCGGGAGTGAACGAGCAGAGGGCACCGGAAGAAGCCGGGAACAGGCGTATCACCCTGGTCGTCCTGGACATGGCCGGGACCACCGTCGCCGACGACGGCCTCGTGGAACGGGTCTTCGGCGAGGCGTCGGCCCGCGCGCTCGGCGCCGGGCCCGGTTCGGCGGCGTACGCCGGCCACCTCGCCCATGTCCGCGCCACGATGGGCGAGTCGAAGATCTCCGTCTTCCGTCACCTCTGCGGGGGCGACGAGGCCCGGGCCCGGCACGCCAACGCGGTGTTCGAGGAGGCGTACGGGCGGCTGGTGGCCGACGGCCACTGCGCACCCGTCCCCGGCGCCCGGCAGGCCGTCGAACGGCTGCGCGCCGAGGGCCGGACGGTGGTGCTGACCACCGGATTCGCTCGGGGCACCCAGGACGCCCTGCTCTCCGCCCTGGGCTGGGACGGCCTCGCCGACCTCACCCTCTGCCCGGCCGACGCCGGCGGCCGCGGCCGCCCGTACCCCGACCTCGTCCTCACGGCGCTGCTGCGCACCCGTGGCGCGGAGGCGGTGGCGGACGTCGCGGTGGCCGGCGACACCGCGTACGACGTGCTGAGCGGCCGCCGCGCCGGAGCCTCGCTGGTGGCGGGCGTGCTGACCGGTGCGCACGGTGCCGACGCGCTGCGCGGGGCGGGTGCGACGCATGTGCTCGGCTCGGTCGCCGAACTGCCGGCCGCCATCGCCGCGTTCGAGCGCCCGACCGCGACGGGAGCCGTCACGTGAGCGGCGGCAGCGGCATCCGCTTCGACGGCGTCTCCGTCGCCTACGGCCGCACGACCGTCCTCGACGGCCTCGACCTCACCGTCGAACCCGGCGAGGTCATGGCCCTCCTCGGCCCCTCCGGCTCGGGCAAGACCACTGCCCTGCGGGCCGTCGCCGGCTTCGTCCGGCCGTCCGCCGGGCGGGTGTTCATCGGCGACCGCGACGTGACCGGGCTGGCACCGCACCGGCGCGGGGTGGGGATGGTCGTGCAGCAGTACGCCCTCTTCCCGCACCTGCGCGTCGACGCCAACGTCGCCTTCGGACCGAAGGCACAACGGACCCGCCCCCAGGGCCCGAAGACCTCGCGCGCCGATATCGCCCGGCGGGTCGCCGAGGCGCTGGAGATGACCGGGATGACCGCCTACGCCCGCCGCTACCCGCGCGAACTGTCCGGCGGCCAGCAGCAGCGCGTCGCCATCGCCCGGGCGCTGGCCGTCCGTCCGGACGTCCTGCTGCTCGACGAACCGCTGTCCGCGCTCGACGCGCAGCTGCGCTCCGGCATGCTCGCCGAACTGGCCCGGCTGCACCGCGAGATGCCCGGCGTCTCGATGCTCTACGTCACCCACGACCAGACCGAGGCCCTCACCCTCGCCGACCGCATCGCGATCATGGACCGTGCCCGGCTGCGGGACTGCGGCACCCCGCAGGACCTCTACCGCCGCCCGCGCACCGCCTTCACGGCCGCCTTCGTCGGCGGCGCGAACCTCCTGCCGGTGACGGTGGCCGAACGGGGGGTGCGGCTCGGCGGCGTCGCGCTGCCGGACGTACCGGCCGGCGCAGCGTCCCCCGGCGACACGGCCACCCTGTGCCTGCGGCCCCACCTCGTCGGGCTCGGCGACGGGCCGAACGCGCTGCCGGGCACGCTCGTCGAGGCCCAGTGGCGGGGCACCCACCACCGGCTGACCGTGGACGCGGCCGGCCACCAAGTGACCGCCGACGTAAGGGAACTGCGGGAGGCGCCGCGGCCTGGCGCCTCGGTGACCCTGCACTTCGCCTCCGAGGACGCGGCGCTCCTCCCTCCGGGGACACGGCATGAGTAGCGTCCGCGTGGAGACCGGAACCGGTGGTCCGGGGCGGGAGCACACCGGGGAACGGGCGGTTCCCGCGCCCCGGACGACCGGTTCCGCACCCTCCGGGAGACGGCTGCTCCGGCTCGCGCCGCTGCTGCCGCCCCTCGCCGTCCTCGGGCTGTTCTTCCTCTACCCGCTCGCCCTGCTCGTCCGGCAGTCCCTCACCCCCGACGGCTCCGACGGCCTGTCCGTGGCCGCCTACCGGGACGTCCTCGCCCAGCCGGCGTTCCTCGACGCCCTCGTCACCACCGTGCTCATCGCTCTCGGGGCCACCGCCGGGGCCCTGTTGGCCGGCTTCGTGCTGGCGCTGGTGGTCGCGTTCGTGCCCTTCCCCGGGAGCAGGGCGGTCAGCCGGTTCATCGATGTCTTCCTCTCCTTCCCCTCCTTCCTCATCACTCTCGCCCTGCTCTTCATCTACGGCACCGTCGGCATGGCCAACGGCCTCTGGACCGACGTCACCGGCGCCGCCACCGGGCCGTTCGCCTTCCTCCACACGCCGTGGGGCGTCCTGCTCGCCGAGGTCACCTACTTCACACCGTTCGTCATGAGGCCGCTGCTGGCTGCCTTCTCCCAGGTGGAGACGGCACAGGTGGAGGCGGCGGCCTCGCTCGGCGCGCGGGCGCCGCGCATCGTGCGGCAGGTGATCCTGCCCGAGGCGCTGCCCTCCCTGGCCGCCGGCGGCTCGCTGGTGCTGGTGATGTGCCTGAACGAGTTCGGGATCGTGCTGTTCACGGGCGCCAAGGACGTCACCACGCTCCCGATGCTCGTCTACGGCAAGGCGATCCTCGACGGCGACTGGACCGGCGCGTGCGTCGTCGCGGTCGTCAACATCGCCCTCTCCGTGGCCCTCTATTCCCTCTACCGCGCCCTCGTGCTCCGCGGGAACGCCCGCCGGGGCGCCGCAGAACCAGGAGGCATCCGCCGTGCTCGTGCATAGCCGCGCCGCCCGCTGCCTGGCGTGGGCCGTCTTCTTCGTGCTCTTCCTGCCGGTCTTCGCACTGCCCTTCCTGGTGATCGTCGCCGCCTCGTTCGCGACGCGCTGGAGCGGCGCCCTGCCCTCCGGCGCGACGACGGCGCACTACCGGGCCGCCCTCCGGGGCGACGCCCTCGACGCCCTCACCACCAGCCTGCTCACCGCCCTCGCCGCGAGCGCGCTCGCGCTCGTCCTGGGCACCTGGGCGGCCCTCGCGGCCGGCGGCCTGCGGGCGCGCGGGCGGCGGGTGGTCGACGGGCTGTTCCTGCTGCCCGTGGCCGTCCCGTCCGTCGTCGTCGGGCTGTCGCTGCTGGTCGCCTTCTCCGAGCCGCCCCTGCTGCTCAACGGGACGCCGCAGATCGTCGTCGTCGCGCACACCGTCCTGGTGACGGCCTTCGCGTACCAGTCGGTGACGGCGGCGCTCGCCCGCCTCGACCCGGCGTACGAACAGGCCGCCGCGAGCCTCGGCGCCTCCCCGGCGTACGTCCTGCTGTGGGTGAAACTGCCTTTGCTGCTGCCGTCCCTGACCGCCGCCGGCGGGCTCTGCTTCGCCCTGTCCATGGGCGAGTTGAGCGCCACCATGATGCTCTACCCGCCCGACTGGCTGCCCCTCCCCGTGAAGATCTTCGCCTTCACCGACCGCGGCGCGCTCTTCCCCGGCGCGGCCCTCGCCGTCGTCCTCACGGGCACGACGCTGCTGGCGCTGCTCGCCGTCGGCCGGATCCGCACCCGGGCCTCGTACCGCTGAACCCCGACCCCACCGTGCCCTCCCGCAACAGGAGTTCCGCCATGCCTCGCAGATCCCCCGGACCGATCGCCGTCGTCCTTGCCCTGGGCGCCTCCCTCACCGCCTGCGGCGGCGGCACGGACCCCGACGCCAAGGAGATCACCGTCTACAGCGCGGACGGCCTGCGGGCCGAGGACGGATCCGGGTTCTACGACCGGGTGTTCCGGGACTTCGAGAAGAGGACCGGCGTCAAGGTGAAGTACGTCGAGGGCGGCTCGGGCGAGATGGTGCAGCGCCTGGCCCGGGAGCGGAGCAACACCAAGGCCGACGTGATCGTCACGCTCCCGCCGTTCATCCAGCAGGCCGACGGCAAGGGACTCCTCCAGGAGTACCGGCCCCAGGGGTCCGACAAGGTCGCCGCAGGGGACAAGGACCCCGCGGGGAAGTGGACGTCGGTCGTCAACAACTACTTCTGCTTCATCTACAACACGAAGCAGCTGAAGTCCCCGCCGAAGACCTGGAACGACCTGCTGGACGCGAAGTTCAAGGGCAAGCTCCAGTACTCCACCCCCGGCGTCGCGGGCGACGGAACGGCCGTGCTGGTCAAGGCGATGCACGACTTCGGCGGCAAGGACGCGGCGATGGACTTCCTCGGGAAGCTCCAGAAGAACAACGTCGGCCCGTCCTCCTCCACCGGCCAGCTCGCCCCCAAGACGGACAAGGGCGAACTCCTGGTCGCCAACGGCGACGTCCAGATGAACTTCGCCCGGATGACGACCCTGCGCGACCAGGGCATCTTCTTCCCCGCGGGCGCTGCCGGGAAGCCCACCACGTTCTCCCTCCCGTACGCCGCCGGGCTGGTGCGGAAGGCACCGCACAGCGGGAACGCCAAGAAGTTCCTCGACTTCCTGCTCTCCGAGGACGTGCAGCGGCAGGTCTCCTCGGCGGCGGGCGGCTTCGCGGCCCGTACGGATGTGAAGGCGACCGACAGGAACGCGGCGGCGCTCGCGGAGATCATGAAGGGAACCGAGATCTTCCGCCCGGACTGGGCGGACATCGACCGCAACCTCACCTCCTACGTCGACGCCTGGAAGGCCGCCACCACGGGCTGACTAGGCTGGAGGTGCCGGTCCGGCGGGCGAGCCCCGCCGGTTCCGGTTCGTCCCCGACATCCGGCGAGGGCCCGCGGGCCCGGCGGCGGGCCCAGCACGGCAGGAGTTCCGCAGTGGCAGAGCGCAAGCCCATCGAGTCCTGGCTCACCGACATGGACGGTGTGCTGATGCACGAAGGCATCCCGGTGCCGGGGGCGGACGCCTTCATCGCCCGGCTCCGGGACTCCGGGAAGCCCTTCCTCGTGCTGACCAACAACTCCATCTACACCCCGCGCGACCTGCACGCCCGCCTCCAGCGGATCGGCCTGGACGTGCCCGTCGGCAACATCTGGACCTCCGCCCTGGCCACCGCCCAGTTCCTGGACGACCAGCGCCCGGGCGGCTCCGCGTACGTCATCGGCGAGGCCGGGCTGACCACCGCCCTGCACGACATCGGCTACGTCCTCACCGACGCCGACCCCGACTACGTCGTCCTGGGGGAGACCCGGACGTACTCGTTCGAAGCGCTCACCAAGGCCATCCGTCTGATCAACGCGGGCGCCCGGTTCATCGCCACCAACCCCGACGAGACCGGCCCGTCCGCCGAGGGCGCCCTGCCCGCCACCGGATCCGTCGCCGCGCTGATCACCAAGGCGACCGGGCGCGAGCCCTACTTCGTCGGCAAGCCGAACTCGCTGATGATGCGCGCCGGGCTCAATGTGATCGGCGCCCACTCGGAGACCAGCGCCATGATCGGCGACCGGATGGACACCGACGTGCTCGCCGGCCTGGAAGCCGGCATGGAGACGTTCCTGGTGCTCACCGGGCTGACCCGGCCGGACGAGATCGACCGGTACCCGTTCCGGCCGTCCCGGGTCGTCGACTCGATCGCGGACCTCACCGAGCTGATCTGAGGCTCCCGAGCCGGTCCCCCCCGTTGCTCCGGCCGGGGGGACCGGATGCCCGCCGTCCGGGCGGTACGGACATCCGGTTCGTCACCGATTGGAGTAACGGGTGCACGGAGCGGATGCGGAGCGCGTCCCCGACAGGTGAACTTCTGAGGTATCAGGAGGTTCATCATGGTTTCAGTCCGCTCCGCACTCTGTGGTGCGCTGGCGGCGGTCGCCGTCGGTGCCGCTCCCGCCCATGCCCTCGATGATCCCGTGACCGCCAGGACCGGAACGGTCGAAATCATCCCCGTCACCACCAAGCCCGGGGCCGACGTGCGAGTGCGCGTCGCCGGGTGCACCGGCGATCGCGCCACGGCCGTCTCGGAGGCGTTCGTGACCGATGCCAAGCTCACCAGGGACACCACCGGCCACGTCGCCGAGGCCACGGTCCGCTCCACCACCACCGCCGGGACCTACCCGGTCAAGATCAGCTGCGACGGGCGGGACGGCGTCGCCGAAGGGCAGCTGATCATCGTCCCGGACGCCGGCGCCGCCTCCCTCACCGAGGGCCGTGACGGGCGCGACGGTCACGACGGCCATGACGGGCGGGGCCACGAGGGCCTGGACGGCCACGGCACGCTCGCCGGGGCGGACCACGACCACGACCACGGCGTCCCCGTCGCACCGGTCCCGGCCGGGGGCGGTGGCACCGCGCCCCTCGCCGCCTCCGGCTCGCCCGGCACCCCGGGCCTCGTGGTCGGCGGTGTCGGCGTGGCGATCGCCGGCGGTCTGATCTGGTACCGCCGACGTACCGAAGCGGGCAGGCGGTGAGCGGAAGCGACCGGGTGCCATGTCCGAACCACGTGCCAGCGGCCACGGCCGCCTGTTGACGGGCCTGGCCTGGGCCGCCCTGCTGCTCGCCCTGTGGCTGTGGGGCCGCGAGGCCACCGAGGTGCCCGCCACGACCTGGCCCGCCACCGGCGATGTGGCCGCCGCCGGCCGCCCGCCCGTGCGGGAGCTGCCCCCGCCGCACGCCCCGCTGCCCGGCGCCCAGCCGGAGCGGCTGGCCGTCCGGGCCATGGGGCTGAGCGCCCCGATCGAGGGCCACGGCCTGACGCCGCAGGGGGCCGTGGAGCCCCCGGCGTACGACCGGGCCGGCACCGTCGCCTGGTACCGGGGCGGCCCGCAGCCCGGCAGCCTCGGCGCGGCCGTGCTCGTCGGACACGTGGACACCGAACGGTCGCCCGCCGTCTTCTACGACCTCGCCGGCCTCCAGCGCGGCGAGACGGTCACCGTCACCCGGGTGGACGGCTCCACCGCCGACTTCACCGTCGAGGACGTCACCGTCTTCACCAAGGACCGGTTCGACGCGGCGAAGGTCTACGGCCCCCGTGACGCCACCCGGGCCGAACTCCGGCTGATCACCTGCGGCGGCGACTACGACCGGACCCGGCGCGAGTACAGCGCCAATGTGGTCGTCTCCGCCTACCTGACCGGAAGCGGACGGGCCTGAACCGGACGGGAACCGGCAATTGTGCTCCGACAGAGCGATCTGTCGTCATGTCATGAGATGACTGCCCACGATCGTGGACACGCTGTGCCAGCATGGGGACGACCGGTTCATTGTCCCGAGGGGACCCGAGGCGTCTCCCGGAAGTACTTCCAAGGGGGAGTGGATGTACGGCAGTCACACCGGCCACACCCGCCGAGCCCGTACGGCCCTGATCCGTACGGCCACCGCGGTGGGCGCGCTGACGCTCCTGGCCGGCTGCTCCTCCTCCGACGACGAGGCGGCCCCCCGCCCGGAACCCTCCGCGGCCTCCCCCTCGCAGATCCCCCGGGCGCAGTCCCCGTTCTGGGTGAACCCCAACGGCACCGCCGCCCAGCAGGTGTCCCGGCTCCGCAAGGACGGCAAGGAGCAGGACGCCCGGCTGATCGGGCGGATCGCCCAGCAGCCGGTCGCCGAGTGGATCGGCGTGGACGACCCCGAGAGCCAGACCCGCGGCTTCACCGAGGCGGCCGACCGGGCCGACCGGGACGCGCTGCTGGTGCTCTACAACATCCCGCACCGCGACTGCGGCCAGTACTCGCAGGGCGGTGCCGCCGACGGCGACTCCTACCGGGCCTGGCTGGACCGGGCGGCGAGCGGCATCGGCGACCGCAGCGCCACCGTGATCCTGGAGCCCGACGCGCTGCCGCACATGGAGGACGGCTGTACGCCCCAGCAATTCCACGAGGAGCGGTACGCGCTGCTCAAGGAGGCCGTCCACAAGCTGAAGGCGCTGCCGCGGACCAAGGTCTACCTGGACGCGGGCAACCCCAGCTGGGTCACCCCGGCCGACCGGATGGCGGAACCGCTGCGCCGCGCGGGCATCGACCGGGCGGACGGCTTCGCGCTCAACGTCTCCAACTTCCAGACCACCCGGGCCAGCAAGGAGTACGGGCATACGCTCTCGGCGCTGGTGGGCTACAAGCACTTCGTCATCGACACCAGCCGCAACGGGAACGGGCCGCTCTCCGACGGCGACCACGAGAAGGCCTGGTGCAACCCCTCCGGGCGGGCGCTCGGGGAGCCGCCGACCACCCGCACCGGCGACAAGCTGGTGGACGCCTATCTGTGGGTCAAGCGGCCCGGTGAGTCGGACGGCGCCTGCAAGGGCGGCCCCGACGCGGGGGAGTGGTGGGAGACCTACGCCCTGGAGCTGGCCCGCAACGCGCGCTCCTGAGCCCCGGGGCTCCTACTCCTTCTCCTTCTTCTCTTCCTTCTCTTCCTTCTCCTCGGCCTTCTTCTCCGCCGTCGGCACCTTCACCCACACCGCCCCCGACGGGGTGTCCCGCTCGTCGAGCACCATGACCATGTACCACCCGGGCGGCACCAGGGAGGGGTCCTTCGGGAGGGTCACGGTGTAGCGGTCCGCCCCCTCCTTCTTGAGGTCCAGCGCGATCGACCGCTGCTCGATATTGGTGACGTGGGTGAAGGATCCCGGACGGAGCAGCCGCGCCTTGGCGACTCCGTGCGCGGAGGTGATCCGGTAGGTGGTCTTCTCCCCGAGCTTCACCGTCCGCCGGTCGGTGTCCTTGATCTCGGGACGGCTGCCCTTACGGAACAGATAGGGCGGGGTGTAGAGGTCGATCTGCTGCTGGAAGACGCCGGGCTGGGTGTTGTCCTTGTCCCGGAAGAGCGAGTCGGAGCCGAAGGTCATCACCCGTCCGTCGGGCAGCAGCAGCGCGCCGGAGTGGTAGTTGCGGCCCACCAGCGGATCGGCCACCCGGTGGGACGTGTTGGCCCTGGGGTCGTAGAGCTCGGCCTTGAGGATGTTGGAGTTGCCGCGGCCCCGGTAGTCGCCCGAGCCATTGGTGGTGAGCACCGTGTCGTCGGGGAGGATGACGCTGCTGGGGTAGCGGGCCTTGGCGTAGAGGTCGGGGCCGTCGCGGAAGCGGGGGCGCTCGGTGTGCAGGTCGACGATGCGGGTCTTCGCCGTGGACTTCTTGTCCTCGCCGACCCCGCCGCCGCCCAGCACCATGTAGCGCTGGGCCTGGGCGGGCGGCAGCAGGACGGACATGGAGGTCTCCAGCACGTCCGGGTCGCTGATGCCGGGGACCGGGATGAAGGAGTTGTTCCCCAGGTCCCATACGCCGGGGTCGCGGCCCTTGTCGGCCGGACCGTACCCGGCGTTGGAACCGGTGTAGAAGATCTTCCCCTTGTCGGTGAGGAAGAGGGCCGGGTAGGTGGGGAAGAACCGCTCCTGCGGGAGGTAGGTCCACTTCTTGGTCTTCGGGTCGTAGACCTCGTTCTTGCCCGGGACGACCTGCCCGATCTCGTCCAGGCCCGAGACGGAGAGGACCTTGCCGTCCTGAAGGGTGGTCAGCGTCGGGTACCAGCGGGCCTCGTTCATCGGGTCGACGGTGATGTAGCGCTCGGCGACCGGGTCGAACTCGAAGGCGTCCTTGATGCCCTGGAAGTCCTTCTTGTCGAACGAGAGCTTGTTGGCGATGCCGTAGAAGTTGCGGCTGTCGTCGCCCTTGAGGCCCTCGATGCGGTAGTTGTCGGTGAGCCCGGTCTCGTACTCCTGGCCCTGTCGCAGCGCCTCCACATAGACCCGGGCGGTGCTGACGGTGACCTTGACCTTGCCGTCCTTGCCCTGTTCCTTCTTGGCGCGCGGGACGAGGACGCTGTCCTTGGACTCGAAGGTCTTGCCGCTCTGCTTCCCGGTGAACCGGGTGCCGGCCGGGAAGGTCATGGGCTTGTCGGGGTTCTCGTTGTGGACGACCATCAGCCCGCCGGCCCGGGTGACATCGCCCTCCAGCTTCTCGTAGCGCTGGGTGCCGCCCGCCACCAGCAGCTTTCCGTCCGGCAGCTGGGTGTGGCCGGCGCAGAACAGGTCCTTGGGGGTGGGGACGTCCTTGAAGGTGTTCTTCTCGGGGTCCCACAGGACCGTCCGGAAGGTCTTCGCCGCGAAGTTGGCCGCGTTGTTCCCCGAGCCGGCCACCAGCAGCACCTTGCCGGTGTGGAGCAGGGCCGCGTGGATCGTGTTGATCCGGTACTCGTCCGGGACGTCCACGACGTCCCAGTGGCCGTTCTTCTCCTTGTACTCCGGCTGGTTGATCTTGTAGTCGTAGTACTGGTCCGAGGCGTAGCCCCAGATGGCCGGCCCGTTCATGCCCGCCAGGGCGAGGACGACCGCCGCGCCCACCGCCGTGCGGCGGGTGCGGCGGCTGATGCCGAACCTGGCCCGCCCGTCGGACAGGTGCCGGAGTCTCATGTCTGGGCCCCCTCGGGCTGCTTGCCGTGGCGCGCGGTCCACCACCAGGCGACGACCGGCGCGACCGTGATGACGACGGCCAGGGCCGCCCAGGTGCGCATCGCCACATGGGTGTGGCCGAGGAAGACCGAGGCCACCAGTGAACCGCCGAAGATCAGAAGAAAGAACAGATGGATGCGGAAGGTGCCGAAGAGGGTGTCCGGACTGGCCGAGTCGCCCTTGGGTGTCACCACGAACCTGCTCCTGCGACGCAGCACCGCGTCCAGGAGCGAGCGGGCGTAGATCGGGGCGGAGAGCGCGGACATCACCATTCCGGCGACCCCGCCGGAGCCCTCGGGCTCGTGCGGGGAGACGTTGTGCCGGCGGTTCCAGATGTAGAGGCCGATCTGGAGGGCGGCGGCGTCGCTGTAGAGCATCATCCAGATCTGGGAGTCGATCTGGATGCCGGCGGCGCCCATGCCCAGGAAGAGCGTGCAACTGAGGGCGCCGAGCATCCAGTTGACCGCAGTCATCGGGTAGTAGATGACCATCAGGGTGTAGTTGAGGAAGGTGCCGGGCGACAGGGTGAAGGGGCCCTTCCAGTACTGCTTGATGATCGTCTCGTAGGTGCCCCGGGACCAGCGCAGCTGCTGGGTGAAGAAGTCGGTCCAGGCGTTCGGGCCCTCCCCGACGGCCAGCACGTCGGGCGTGTAGACGGAGCGCCATTTGCGTCGGGTGGCCGGGTTGCGGTGGCGGTGGAGCTCGAAGCCGGTGGCCATGTCCTCGGTGATGGAGTCGTAGAGGCCGCCGATGCCCTTGAGAGCGCTGATGCGCACCACGTTGTTGGTGCCGACGAACATGGGGGCGCCGTAACGGTTGCCCGCGCGCTGGATGAGGGCATGGAAGAGGAACTGCTGGCTCTCGGCGGCCTTGGTGACCGCCCCGTCGTAGTTCCCGTACACCTGTGGTCCAACGACAAAGGCGACATCAGGGTCACGGAAGTAACCGAGCATGCGCTCCAGGAAGTTGGGCAGCGGCACATGATCGGTGTCGACGGAGGCGAAGAAGTCGTAGTCGTCGCCGTGCGCGTCCAGCCAGGCGTTGTAGTTGCCGTGCTTGGTCCTGGCCCGGTGCGGGCCCTTGGGCCGGTTCCACTTCTCCACCCCCTTGCGGGTGAAGTGACGCACCCCCAGCCGGGCGCACACCGCCTTGACCTCCGGGTCGTCGCCCTCGTCGAGGAGCCAGACGTGTACGGGGCCGCGGTGGCGGACCCGGACCGCGGCCTCCAGGGTCCGGGTGACCATCCCGATCGGCTCCTTGCCCGGCACGAACGAGGTGAGGAAGGCGACCCGGGTCCCGGTCTCGGGGACGACGGGTATCGGGTCGCGCGCGACCAGGGTGGCGTGGGCGTTGGAGACGACGTTCAGGGTGCGGAAGAGCTCGATGAGGCCGATGGACACCAGCATCACCAGGTCGAGGGCGCGCATCAGCGGGGTGGCGTGGTCGCGCTGGGTCCAGTGGGCGGGCTGCATCAGCCAGAGCAGCAGGACCACGGAGACGACGGGGGCCGCGCCCAGCAGGAGCGCGGCCCGGACGCGGTGCGGCTCGTCGGCCAGCAGGCTGCGGTAGCGCACGGTGTACGGACCGTCCCCCGGGCGGGTGAGCGGGCCGGCCAGCCGGCTGTAGTGCTCGTAGTCGTACCGGGGGTGGCCGGGCCGGGCCGGGCGGAGCCGTCCGGGCGGCCCGGCCGGGGATCTCCGGCGCGCGTCGTCCGGGCCCGGCGGCGCGGGGATGCGCAGCCGGGTGGTGATCTCCGGATCGCGGGGCGGATCGTGCGGATCGTACGGGATCTGCCGCCGCGCGTCGGCAGGCGTGGACGTCATGATTCATTCCCCCCACACGCAGGAGCCCTGCGTGGTACGCCAGTACATGAACCCGGGCCGACCCCCCTCGGCCGGGCGCGGATGCTCCGGCACCGGCTCCCTCCGGTGCCTCCCGGCTCACGGCTCGCGCAGTGAGATCGGGATCACAACCGCCGTTCAGGATCTCGGACGCCACTTCATGATCGCAAGGGTTAAACGAGGTGTTTACCGGGCAAAGCGGTACTCCAGTCGGAGACGCGTACGAATGTCGCAGAAGTGATCGCGGATGGCCTTTTCCGTTCGTGCGGTGTCACCGGCCCGCACCGCCGAGACGATCTCCCGGTGCCGGGCGCAGACGGCCCGCGGGTCGGCGGCCTGCTGGGTCAGTCCGGCCCGCACCTGGCGGAAGGCGTGCCAGTACGCCTCCGGCACCGCGTCGAGCAGGGGGTTGTCCAGCCCCCGGCAGAGGGCCGCGTGGAAGGCCCGGTCGGTCTCCGTGCGGACCGGGCCCGCCAGGGTCTCGTCCTCCATCCGGGCGACGATCGCGTCGAGCTCGGCCAGGTCCGCCTCGCGCACCTGCCCGGCGAGCCGGGGGGCCAGCCCCGCCTCCACCGCCTCCCGCAGCTCCAGCAGCTGGAGCAGGCTGTCCTCGCCGCGGTGGTGGCCCGCGACGGTGCGGAACACGAGCCCGTCGACCACGGGGGCCATGGTCATCGGGCCCACGTAGGTGCCGTAGCCGTGCCGGATCTCCACGATGCCCATCGCCTGGAGCGCCTTCAGCGCCTCGCGCACACAGGTGCGGCCCGTCCCCAGCAGCTCGGTCAGCTCCCGTTCGGTGGGCAGGGGCGCTCCCGGGGGCAGCCGGCCGTCGATGATGAGCTTCTTGATCCGTTCCAGAAGGTCACTGGCCATTGGGAGACAGTGCCCTGCCGCAGGGCGCTTGGCCAGCACACGAAAGCCTTGGGGAATGCCGAGAGGCCCCTCACGGTGAGTGAGGGGCCTCTCGGCTGTCTGTGCGCCGCCAGGGACTCGAACCCCGGACCCGCTGATTAAGAGTCAGCTGCTCTAACCAACTGAGCTAGCGGCGCCTGCTGACGGAGAAAACTCTACCTCACTCCTGAGGGTGCCGATGACCACCCTGGCGGAGTACAGGGCCCGCCCGCCGGCCGGCGGTTCCGTCCCCGCCCAGGTCGGAGGCCCGGCGGTGCGGCGCGAGGTGCGGGGGGCGCGGACCGTTGAGAAGCTGTCCGAACGGCGCACCGGGCCCTCGGACGCGAGCCCGGCGGCGACCCCGGGCGAGAGCGAAAGGCGGCGGAAGGTGCGGACACGGGCGAGTGAACCGATACCCGGTGGCCGTGCGCGCGACGGGTGCGCACGGCCGGGGCGGCTGCCCCGCACGGCCCGGAGCGCTGCACAGAGTGACGGCGGGCGGAGCTTCCGGAAACGCGGCGTCCGGGGTGCCGTCGTGGCGGCGGTGGGCGCGGCCGTGATAGCCGGCTCGGGTCCGGCCCCCGCCCCGGCGGACGGTCCGCCGGGCCTCGTCCCCGCCGCGCAGGACGCGGTCCCGCACGGGGCGTCGGCGCCGGCCCGGGGCGTTTACGGGGGGACGATCGCCGTCCCGTCCCCGGACGACGGGACGCTCGGGGACGGGACGGCCGCGGCGGCGGACGGGGACGGGGCCGAGGAGGGCGTCGAGGAGGGCGTCGAGGGGGGCGTCGAGGAGGGGGAGCGCGCCGGGGACGGGACCGTGGGCCTGCCGGAGTCCGGGGCGGAAGAGGTGGAGGGCGCGGAGGGGACTGAGGGGGAGACGGGGGTGCTTCCGGAGGCGCCTGATTCCCCGGAGTTCCCGGAGGCGGCGCCGGACGCGGAGGCCGTTCCCGCCGAGCCGGTCCTGCCCGGCCAGGAGGCCTTCCCGGACGAGCCGTCGGCCCCGGAGGCCTGGGCGGCTCCCGGAGAAGCGGACGCCGCGGCCGCCGCCAAGGGCCTGGAGGCGGCCGTCACATACGCGCTGGCGCACGTCGGCGACCCGTACGCCCTGGGCGGGAAGGGGCCGCACCGCTGGGACTGCTCCGGACTCGTACAGGAGGCGTACCGCCGGGCGGGCGTACGACTGCCGCGTATCGCCGCGGATCAGTACCGGGCCACGGCACGGATTCCGCGGAGCGCCCTGCGCCGGGGGGACCTGGTCTTCTGGTCGCGGGACGGCAAGGCGGCCGGGGTCCACCATGTGGCGATCTACCTGGGCGGCAGCCAGTACCTGGAGGCGGCCCGGCCGGGCACCAAGGTCAGGGTCTCCACCTTCTCGCGCTACAACCCGAACCTGTTCGGGCGGGTGCGGCTGCCGAAGAAGTGACGGCCCCCGGTCCCTGCCCCGTCCGCCCCGCCCGTACGCTGCCGGGATGGCACTCGACGAGCTCGCCGCCGACGCCTGGCGGCTGACCGGTGACGGTGACGGCCGCGCCCTCCTCGGCATCGCGGGACCGCCCGGCGCCGGGAAGTCCACGTTCGCCCGCGCCCTCGTCGCGGAGCTGGAGCGGCGCCACGGCGCGGGCACGGCCGCCTACCTGCCGCTGGACGGCTTCCACCTCTCCAACGCCCAGCTCGCCCGGCTCGGGCTGACCGACCGCAAGGGCTCCGCGCCGAGCTTCGACGTCCGGGGCTACGCGGCGCTGCTCCGGCGGGTCGCCGAGGAGCGCGGGCACGACGTCTACGTACCGGACTACGACCGCACGCTGCACGAGCCGGTCGCCGCGCGCCACGTCGTGCGGCCCGCGGCGCGGCTGGTCGTGACGGAGGGGAACTACCTGGCCTGCGACATCCCGGGGTGGCGGGAGGCCCGCCGGTGGCTGGCCGCGGTCTGGTACCTGGAGACGGCCGACGAGCTGCGCGCGGGGCGCCTGGTGGAACGGCAGCTGGCGGGCGGCCGGGACGTGGCGGGGGCGCGGGCGTGGGTGCGGGGCAACGACGAGCCCAACGCGGAGCTGGTGAAGGCGGCCCGGGGGAACAGCGACCGGGTCATCGGGCACTTCGCGCTGGAGCACGGCCCGTCCGGCGGGTGAGGGGGGCGGCCCCACCCCCGCGGGCTCATGCCGACTCCTCCCGGACCTTTTCGGGTTCCTCCCCGGCCTTGGGGCGCCGGAACGCGATCCGGGCCAGCACGCCCGCCACGACGAGCGCGACCACGATCAGCAGGACCTGGTCGGGCACGGCGTTGCCGACGCGGGAGACGGTCTCCTCCAGGCTCGCCTCCTGGTCGGCGTCGAGCGGACCGGACAGGCCGGTCGTCCCGTCGTAGCACAGGAAGAGGACGCCGATCCCGATGAAGAACAGGCCGGACAGGAGGGACGTCGTGTGCAGGCGCAGCCGTCCCAGCCGCAGCTCTCGGCCGCGCAGCCAGGGCCGGGTGCCCAGCCGGAAGCGGTCCCAGAACACGGCGAGGACGAACAGCGGCAGCGCCATGCCGAGGGCGTAGACGGCGAGCATGGCGGCTCCCTGTACCGCCTCGCCGCGCATGGCCGTCATGGCCAGGACCGAGCCGAGGATCGGTCCCGCGCAGAAGCCGGCCAGTCCGTACACACAGCCCAGCAGGTAGGTGGAGGCCGCGGTGCGCGGGGTGATGCGGCCGGCCGCCGCCTGTGCCGTCCGCGACGCGAAGCCGAGGCCGAGGATCTGGGCGGCGCCCAGGGCGATGACGATCCACCCGCCGGCCGCCACGAGCGCCTCCCGGTGGCCGTTGAAGAGCCGGCTGGCGGCGGAGGAGGCCGCGCCCAGCGGGACGAGCGTGGTGGCCAGGCCGAGGTAGAAGACGCCGGTCCGGGCCAGCAGCCGGCCCGGGCTCGCGAGCGAGTAGGCGAAGAACGCCGGCAGCAGCAGGGCGCTGCACGGGCTGACCAGGGCGAGGACGCCGCCGAGGAACGCGGCGAGGTAGCCGATGTCGGTCATTCGCCCGCCCGGCCCTTCGCCTTCTTGGCGTCCTTCGCTTCCTTCGCGGCCTTCGCCTGCGCGATGGCGGCCTCGAACTCCTTCAGCGGCTGGGCGCCGGCGAGGGGCCGGCCCCCGACGAGGAAGGACGGGGTGCTGCTGACCCCGAGCCGGTAGCCCTCCGACTGGTCCTTCTTGACGGCGTCTTCGGACGCGGAGCTGTTCATGTCGGCGCGGAAACGGTCGAGGTCGCGGACGCCCGCCGTCCGGGCCATGTCGACGAGCCTGCCCTCGGCGAGGGCGTCCCCCTTGCGGGTCTTGGCGTACAGCTCGTCGTGGAACTGCCAGAAGCGGCCCTGCCGGCCGGCCGCCCAGGAGGCACGGGCGGCGCGCTGCGAGGGATCGCCGAAGATCGGGAAGTTGCGGAACTCGATCCGCAGGACGCCCTGGTCCACATACTTCTTGATCAGTTCCGGCTGGCTGTCACGGGTGAACTTGCCGCAGAACGAGCACTGGTAGTCCGCGTACTCGACGAGCACCACGGGCGCGTCGGGCCTGCCGACGGCGAGCGGGTCGTCCTTGGCGCGCCGGCTGGTGGCCTGTTCGGCCTCGTCGAAGAGGGGCTGCTGGGGGTCGGCGGAGGGCCCGGACGACGCCGAGGCGGACGGTTTGCGGCTGCCGTCGCCCGAGCCGTCGGCGATGGCGATGCCCGCGGCGACGGCGGCCACGACCAGGGCGACGCCCGCGCCGGCGGCGGCGAGGCGGCGGGTGGTGGTGCCGGGGGTCTGCGGGCCCTTCTTGGGCTGTGGGCCCTTTCGGGACTTCTGGTTCTTCGTGCTCTTCTGGGCCTTCTGGGACTTTTGGTTCTGCTGGTCCTTCTGACTCTTCTGGTTCTTCTGGGAAGCCGGCTGCTTCTTGGGGGACAACTGCTCGGGGGAAGGCGACATGAGGGTCAAAGCTCCGTGGGTCTCGGCGAATCCAGGCATGCCGGAGTACGGCCCGGCGCGGGCCGTACGGGCGGGTCTAGATCCGCAGGACGGGGAGGAGCTCGGCGCAGCCGGCGACCGGTACGGGCGGGGCCCGGGGTGCGCGGGCCCGGGGTGCCGGAGTCCGGGGGAGCGGCGTGCGCGCGGTGGCGGACGCGGTGAGCGGGTCGGTGGGGGCGTGCGGGACGACGGCCTCCGTGCCCTTCAGCGGCACGTCGTGGGGGCGGCAACTCCCGCCGTCACCGTCGTGGGCGACCGCGCCGGGCGCGGCGTGGACGGCGGGTCCGTCCTGGGTGCGTGACGCGGCGAGCGGCCGGGACGCGTCGGCCCGGATGGTGCCGTCGGAGGCGGCCGGGGCCGCGGCGGAGACGCCGGTGAGGCCCGTGAAGCCGAAGAGGGCCACGAGGAGCAGCAGCATCAGGCCGGCTGCCGAGGGGCGGCGCCGCTGGGGCACGTGGCTGCTCCTTTCTCCATGACCGGTTCCCGCACACACTACGCAGAAGGCCCCTCACCTGAGTGAGGGGCCTTCTGCTGTCGGTGCGCCGCCAGGGACTCGAACCCCGGACCCGCTGATTAAGAGTCAGCTGCTCTAACCAACTGAGCTAGCGGCGCTCGCTGACGGGATAAATACTACCTGGTCCCGAGCGGTGCTTCGCACCAGCCGCTGCTCAGGGCCCCGCGAGCCCCGTGGGCCCCTTCAGTGCAGGGCGAGGGAGAGCAGCATCGGGGCGGCGTGCCGGTTCAGCGCGTCCGCCGCCTGGCGCAGCCGGTGGGCGTGGGCGAGCGGGAGGGAGAGGGCGAGCGAGCCGACCCGCTTGCCAGCGGTGATCGGGACGGCGGCGCAGACCGTGCCCAGCGCGTACTCCTGGAGGTCGAGGACGGGCACGCTGGCGGGCTGGGCGGCGAGCCGGGTGAGCAGCGTCTTCTCGTCGGTGATCGTCCGGGAGGTGAACCGGGCGGTCCGGTGCCGGGAGAGGTGGTCGCGCCGGTCGTCGTGGTCGAGCTGGGTGAGCAGGCACTTGCCGAGGGCGCTCGCGTGGGCGGCCGTGCGGAAGTCCACCCACTCGTTCACGCGGGGCGTGCCGGGCCCGTCCGCGTACTGGGTGATCCGGACCTCGCCGTCGACGTACCCGCTGAGGTAGACGGCCGCCCCGATGGTGTCGCGCAGCCGGGTGAGCGCCCGCTGGAGCCGGTCGGTGAGGGCCGCGTCGCGGTCGCCGCCCGTGCCGAGCAGGGCGAGCGCCGGTCCGGCGGCGTACGCGTCGTCGCCGGCCCGTACCACGTACCGCTCGCGGTGGAGCATCGCCAGCAGGTGGGCCAGGCGGCCCGGGGGCAGGCCGGTCTCCCGGGCGAGCTGGGCCTCGCTCACCCCTCCCGTGTACTTGGTGACCGTCTCCAGGACGCGCAGGGCGTGCTGCACCGAGTGGAACGGTGTGATCGGCTCGGGCTTGAGCGCCACGGTCTCCCCTTGGCTGGTCGCGCGGGTGTTCCGCTTCTCACGATAGGACGAACGGGCCCGTCCGGAGAGGGTGTTGCGGAGAACGGAAGCGGACCCTACCGCTCTGGGCTGTGGCGCTGGTCGGCGGCATATGCCGACAGCATGAAGCGGGCGGGCGGGGCGGCGGGAATAAAGCGGAGTCTCTCTCCGGTTGCCTTCCGCGAGACCGGCGGAGCAGCGCGCCCGGTGCAGGGAACAGGGGACCCGGCAGCGGGCGACGCGCACCGCGCGACACGAGCAGGGAGGCGGGCCACCGTGGCCGACGCGCACGACGAGATCATCCGGGCGACCCCTCGGGGACGGGCGCCCGTACCGCTGTCCGTGCTGGACCTGGCCACCGTGGGCAGCGGCAGGACCGCGCGGCAGGCGCTGGGGACCACCGTCGAGCTCGCCCACCGCACCGAGCGGCGCGGATTCCACCGCTACTGGGTCGCCGAGCACCACTCGATGCCGGGCGTCGCCAGTTCCTCGCCCGCCGTGATCCTGGCCCACCTGGCGGCCCGGACGGAGCGGATCCGGCTCGGTTCCGGCGGGGTGATGCTGCCCAACCACGCGCCGCTGGTGATCGCCGAGCAGTTCGGCACGCTGGAGGCGTTCGCGCCGGGGCGGATCGATCTGGGCCTCGGGCGCGCACCCGGCACGGACGGCGCCACCGCCGCCGCCCTGCGCCGGGCGGACCAGCTCGCGGAGGGGGCGGACGAGTTCCCGCAGCAGCTCTCCGAGCTGATCCGCTTCCTCGACGACGACTTCCCGGACGGGCACCCCTACGCACGGATCCACGCCGTGCCGGGACCGGTCCAGGGCCGGGTGCCCGGCGGGGTCCAGCGGGCCGACCGGCCCTCCGTCTGGCTGCTCGGCTCCTCCGGCTTCAGCGCCCGGCTGGCCGGGGCGCTCGGGCTGCCCTTCTCCTTCGCCCACCACTTCTCGGCGGCGAACACCGTGCCCGCCCTCGACCTCTACCGCTCCTCCTTCCGGCCGTCGGCCGTCCTCGACCGCCCCTACGCCAAGATCGGCGTCCAGGCGCTCGCGGCGGACGACCCGGCGGAGGCACGGCGGCAGGTGCTCACCGGGGCCCTGTCCATGCTGCGGCTGCGCCGCGGACGGCCGGGCCTGGTGCCGTCGCCCGAGGAGGCGGCGGCGTACGAATTCACCGACGTGGAGCGGGACTTCGTCGACGACTGGCTGCGGAACGTCGTCTACGGCACGCCGGACGAGGTCCGGGAGGGGCTGGACGCCCTGGTGCGCCGGACGGGCGCCGACGAGCTGATGATCACGGCGAACGTGCACGGCGCGGACGCCCGGCTGCGCAGCTACGACCTGATCGCGGACGCGTACGGGATGCCGGGCGGCGCGGAGGCCCAGGGCTAGTCCGGTGGGGTGGGTCGGTGGCGCGCTGTCGGGGGTGGGGGGACTTGGCCCCTGGCCCACCCTTTCACCGTTTCTCGGGGGCTCCGCCCCCGAACCCCCGAGCCCGAGGACAGCGCGGTACGCGTCCTCCAGCCGCGACGGGGGCCCGAACCCCGAGCCCGAGGACAGCGCGCGCGGCGTGATACGTCCCTAGCGGACGGGGGCAGGGGCAGGGGCGGGCGGCCGGGCACCCGCCCCCGCTCCCAGCAGGGCGGAGATCCGCTCCGCCGCCACCGGCCGTGAGTAGAACCAGCCCTGTCCCGTGTCGCACCCGATCCGCCCCAGCCGCTCCGCCTGTTCCGCGTTCTCCACGCACTCCGCCGTCACGGTCAGCCCCAGCCGGTGCGCCAGTTGCACCAGGGCCTCGACGATGGTCTCGTCGGCCGGGTTCGGCGGTTCGTCGGTGCGGAAGCCGTGCACGAACGAGCCGTCCAGCTTCAGCGTGGAGACCGGGAGTCTGCTGAGGTAGGAGAGGTTGGAGTAGCCGGTGCCGAAGTCGTCGATGGCGATGGCGACGCCCATGTCGCTGAGCCGGCGCAGCTGTTGGAGCGGCCGGCCCGCCGAGCCCATCACCGCCGATTCGGTCAGCTCCAGTTGGAGCAGGCGCGGCGGCAGCCCGGTCTCGGCGAGGATCGCCGCCACGTCCGCGACCAGGTCCGAGTCCCAGACCTGACGGACCGCCACGTTCACGCTCACCACGAGCGGTTCGTCCGGCCGGTCGAGCTGCCAGCGGCGGGCCTGGCGGCAGGCGGTCTCCAGCACCCAGCGGCCGAGCGGCACGATCGCGCCGGTCTCCTCGGCCAGTCCGATGAACCGATTCGGCGAGAGGGTGCCGAACTGCGGGTGGTGCCAGCGCACCAGGGCCTCCACACCGCGGACCACCCCGTCGCCCAGCCCGACCAGCGGCTGGTACTGGAGGACGAACTCGCCGCGCTCGACGGCGGGCCGGAGGGTGCTGGAGAGCGCCTGGCGGGTCATCCGGTGGGCGTTGCGCTCCGGGTCGAAGAGCGCCCAGCGTGCCTTGCCGTCCGCCTTCGCCCAGTACAGCGTGGTGTCGGCGGCCTGCATCAGCTCGGTGGCGTGCGTCCCTGCGGCCTCGCGCTCGACGACGCCGATGCTCGCCGAGACCGCCAGCCGCTGCCCGTCCACCTCGAACGGCCGCTGGAGCGCGGCCTGGACGGCCCCGGCGAGGGCGACCAACTGCTCCGTGCCGGCCGACTCCTCGACGAGCAGCGCGAACTCGTCGCCGCCCAGCCGCGCCACCAGGTGGCCGCCCTCGGCCGCGCAGTCGCGCAGCCGCCGGGCCACCGCGCCGAGCAGCCGGTCGCCGGCGCGGTGACCGAGGGTGTCGTTGACGGCCTTGAAACCGTCGAGGTCCAGGTAGCACAGGCCGATCCGGCCCCGGCCGTCCTCCGCGAGGGACGCCGCCGCCAGCGCCGCGGCCAGCCGCTCGAAGAACAGGCTGCGGTTGGGCAGCCGGGTCACCGGGTCGTGCATCCGCAGATGGCGCAGCCGGGCGCGCAGATCGCGGCGTTCGCTGATGTCGGCGACCGACAGCAGGGTGTCACGGGTGCCGGGCAGCGGGGTGACGGTGACCTCGGCCCAGACCGACCGTCCGCCGGGGCGCCGGAGACGGCGCGTGCAGTTGAGCCTGGCCCTGCGTCCTGCCAGCACTTCCCGGTACGCGTTCCAGGTCCGGGAGTCCTCGCGCAGTCCGGTGAACTCCGCGGCGGGACAGTCGTGGAGCCGGGCCGGGTCGGTGCCCAGCAGCGCTCCGAGGGCGTCGTTGGCGACGCGCACCAGGCCGTCGGACCCGACGACGGCCATCCCCAGATGCGCGGCCCGGAAGGCAGCGCGGAAATCATCCGCGTTGACGTGACGTTGTGTGACGACGGGCGCCGCCGCACCCGGCACGCCGCCCTGGCCGTCGAGGGTTCCGCTCACCGCTCGCTCCCGCGTGGCAATCGTTCCGCACAGTGCCGTGCGGCTTTCATGAGACTCGTACGCGTGGTCGAATTGACGGCATATGGCCGCCGGTTGGGGCAATCCATGCTGCAAATGTGGCGATCATAGGGCTCGTACGGGGCCCGTTCCAGCGGCCGGGTCTCGATCAGGGGAGCCGCGGTCCTGGATCCGACCGTTTCTGCACGTCCATGCCCGCTCTGGGCCGAGGCTGCAAGGGCGTGCATCTCGATGTCATCTCGATTGACCGTCCGTGACTGAGTGTGATGTACCCAGAAGTCGGCCCCGTCACTCGACCGGGGGACCGGAACAGGGCATAACGCTACAAATCGCCCGAGGGTGGGAGAGGTGTCCCGAATCCTTCCCGGGAGGTCGACGTGGTGCGTCCGCAGACACCCATGGGGGTGGAACGGTCAGGGCTGCGCCGGCTGGGCGCCATGCTGACCTGCCTGTGCGCCATCGCCGCCACCCTGGTGGCGGGCCCCGCCCGGGCGGCGGGACCGGGCGGCCCCTGCGCACTGCCGCGCAGCGACGCCCACCACTCCGAGGGACTGGACACCTGGAACCCGTCCTACCCGCGCGCCGTGGGCCGGCTGGACGCCGTCCTGGTCTTCCTCTCGTTCCCCGACTCCCGGCCCGTCGCCACCCCGGCCCAGCTCACGGCGGACCACTTCCCCGGCACCTCCCGTTTCTTCGAGCGGGCCTCCTACGGCCGGTTCTCCGTCCGCCCCCACGCGGTGGACCGGTGGTTCCGGATGCCCCGGCCCTCCACCGCGTACCGGATACAGCGCGACTGGGACGGCGAGCTGCGCACCGCCTACCTGCGGGACGCCATCACCGCCGCGCGCGGAGCCGTCGACTTCGGCCGCTACGGGCTGGTCTACCTGGTCGCCGACCCCGACGCCCCCGGGGTGGACTCCGACGCGACCAAGGTCGTCAACCTCGACCGGCCGCTGGACGTGGACGGCGCCGAGCTGCGCCGGGTCGTCACCGTCTTCGAACACCACCCGCCCGACCGCAACGTCCTCGCCCACGAGACCGGACACGTCCTGGACCTGCCCGACCTCTACCACCGGCCGTCCGAGGGCAAGGGCGACTGGGACACCCATGTCGGCGACTGGGACCTCATGGGCAGCCAGTTCGGGCTGGCGTCCGACCCCTTCGGCTGGCACAAGTGGAAGCTGGGCTGGCTCGACGCCCGGCAGGTGGACTGCGTCGCCGGGCGGGGCAGCGGAGTGCACACCCTCCAGCCGCTGGAGGCCCCGATGCGGCCGGGGCAGGACACCCGTACCCGGCTGGTGGTGGCCAGGACCGGGCCGACGAGCGCCGTCGTCGTCGAGGCGCGCACCGCGTCCGGCAACGACGCCGCCACCTGCACGGAAGGGGTGCTGGTCTACCGGGTGGACAGCGAGACGCCCTCCGGCGGCGGGCCCGTCCAGGTGCTGGACGGCCATCCCGACAGCCTGGCCTGCCCCGGCGAGGCCGTCTACCCACCGCTGGCCGACGCGCCGCTCGGGGTGGGGGAGTCCCTGTCCGTGGGGCCGAACGGGGTGCGGGTGGACGTCCGGGGGCGCGCGGCGGACGGGGCGTGGACGGTCCGGGTGACCCGGGGCTGACCTTCTCCGGACGTACTCCGGGCATACGGGCATATGTCGGCATACGGGCAAACGAAAAGATCCCCTCACCGAAGTGAGGGGATCTTCCCTGTCTGTGCGCCGCCAGGGACTCGAACCCCGGACCCGCTGATTAAGAGTCAGCTGCTCTAACCAACTGAGCTAGCGGCGCCTGCTGACGGAGAAACTCTAGCACCCTGATCCGGTGGAAAGAAAATCCGTATGTTTGAGACCGGAACGGGCGGTACGGACGCAGGCCCAGAGCAGGGTGTCGGGCCCCGGCAGCCACGGATGGCGGACGTCCGGGGCGACCACCCAGCGCGCCGTGGGCGGTGTCGGCTCGGTCTCGTCCGGCGGATACAGCGGGGGGACGGTCACGGCGTCGCCCGTCCCCAGACACAGCAGGGGAGGAATGGCCCGGGCCCACTCCTCCCAGCGCAGCAGCGCCGGCAGCCGCTGCGCCGTCCCGGGGGCGGCGAACAGCAGGAGCCGGCCCTGCTGGGCGGCCACCGGGCCGGAGCCGGGCCCGGCCGACCACAGCCGGTCGAGCATCCGGCGGCCGAACAGCGACGGAACGCCGATCACGTCGAACGCCCGCCCGCAGGGCAGCACCAGGGTCGTCCGCGGGTTGTCCGACCACAGTGCCAGGACGCTGCGGGGGAACGGACTGGCCGAGGCGAGCCAGTCGGCACCGGCGGGCGCGACCTGGACGGGCGGCTGCGGGGAGCGGGTGGGGTGCGGATCGCGTGGCCTGGAGTTCATGCCCCCATGGTCGGCTCCGGACCGGGGGCCGGCGGCCGCAGTTCGGCGAACTCGGGACAGCGGCGCCGGCGGTGCGCTAGGTTGTGCGCCGCATATGCCAACGGCCCATGAGCCGGGGCATGGGCCGTCGTGGGAACGAGCCGGTCAGTCGGCCGTTCTGCTGCCGCGCAGCAGTTCGCGGCCGAACTCCACCATCTTCTTGGCATAGTCCTCGCTCCACTCGGCGCGCTCCGCGATCACCGCCATGGGCAGCCGGTCGAACCGCCGGGGATCGGCGAGCTGCGCCGCCGCCACCGCCTGGAACTCCACCGCCCGGTCCGCCGCCGCGCGGAAGGCCAGCGCGAGCTCGGTCGAGCGCGCGAGCAGCTCGCGCGGGTCCTCGATCGATTCGAGGTCGAAGAAGTGCTCGGCCTCCGAGACGGCCTCGGGCGGCTCGAAGAGCAGCGGCGCGGGCTTCAGACGGCGGGTCGCGCCACCGCCCGGGCCGGGAGCCTGTGTCGGCTCGCACTCGCACATGTACATACCTCCAGGATCGTCTGCGCCGCCATCCATTGTCGCGCCGCGCGCAAGGGGGCACGGGCGGGAGGGGGCCAGGCGTATTACGGCCGCCTCCGGCGGGCGGGGTGGCGGGTTGGTGGTCGTGTGCTGGTCAGGGTCGCCATCGCACCCGGTGCTCGCTCAGGTGGGTGAGTACCGCGAAGTTCGCCTCCCAGCCATCCGGGCTGTATCCGTCGGCCGCCTCCGGCGGTGTGCCGGACTCCGTCCGGCGGGCGGGGCGGCGGCTTGGCGGGCGTCCGCTGGTCAGGGTCGCCATCGCACCCGGTGCTCGCTCAGGTGGGTGAGCACCGCGAAGTTCGCCTCCCAACCATCCGGGAACTTCACCGCCACCCCCAGCCGCACCGGCTCCGTCGACGGGTGCTCGTCCAGCAGCCGGTCCACGCCCGCGCGGCACACCACCACGCAGGCGTGCCGGTGGCGGGAGGCCAGGACGCACAGCCGGCCCGTCTCCAGGTGGAAGGCGGTCGCGTCGGGGCGGCCGGAGAGCGGGTGCAGGATCACGGTGAGGTCGAACTCGCGGCCCTGGAGCCGGTTGGCGGTGTCCACCGTGACGCCGCTCACGCCGTGCCCCGCGAGGGCCGCCCGGACGGCGGCCGCCTGGTCCCGGTGGGCGGTGCCCACGGCGATCCGGGCGGGGGTGAGCGGTACGGCGTCGGGGGAGCGCTCGCTGGTCACGGCACCGCCCCGGTCGAGCATCCGGCGCACCACCAGGGCCACCGCCTCGACCGCCTCCGGGTCGGTGCGCGGCACGTGCCGCTCGGGCAGCTCCAGCAGCCCCCACCCCGAGGCGGCGGCCTCGTCCAGCACCCGGTCCACCGCGGAACCGTCCGGTCGGACGCCGAAGGCCAGCAGTCGGTCGCCGTGGTCGGTGCCGCTGCGGAAGCGCGTGTACGGGTAGAACGCGTCGGAGACCAGCCGGGCGGCGGACGCCGGGAGCCGCCAGGAGACCGGCAGCCGGTGCTGCGGCAGCCCGGGGTTGTGGGCGAGGAGCGTGCTCACCGCGCTCACCGACGGGTCGTACGACAGCCCGGCCCACTGGGCCGTCCCCTCGGCCCCCACCACGCTGAACGGGTCGAGCTGGCCCGGATCGCCGACGAACAGCGCCCGGTCGAACAGCCCCGCCACGGCCAGCAGCGCGTCCGAGCGCATTTGGTACGCCTCGTCGACGATCGCCTGGCCCCAGGGCTCGGCGACCTTGGTGTGGGCCCACTTCGCGGCGGTGGAGACCACCACGTCCAGCCCGGCGAGCTCCGCGGCCTTCGTGGAGGTCATCACCCGGTCCAGGCCGTCCAGCGCCGGGTCGTACGGCTGCGGGTCGCTGCTGTGCAGCCGGCCGACCGGGAGCTCGGGGTCCTGCTCGGCGAGGCGCAGCACCAGGTCGTCCACCTGGGCGTTGGTCTGGGCGACGACCATCAGCGGGCGGCCGGCCCGGGCGAGCTCCAGGGCGGCCCGGACGACCAGCGTCGACTTGCCGGCGCCGGGCGGCGAGTCGACGACGACGCCGCGGTGGCGGCCGTCGAGGGTGTCGCGCAGGATCGCGTCCGTGGCGGCGGCCGCGGCGGCGGACGGATCGAAGGCGGACGGATCGAACGAGGGCGGGTCGAAGGCGGGCGGCTCCGGCGCCGGCCCGCGCGGGGCGATGTCCTGGCTCACAGGTAGTCCTCCGCGGTCACCGGGTCGGGCTCCTCGGCCGGGGCGCCCGGCGGGCCGCCGTGGGTCCAAGGCGTCCGCTCGGGGTCGGGCAGCTCCGGGCCGCCCCTGGGCACGGGGTCGAACAGGGTCCAGCACACATGATCACCGGGCGCGGGCACCGACCCCTCGTCGGGGACCTTGCCGCGGCCCATGCCGCCGGTCAGCCGGACGGTGAGCCCGTCCGGACCGGCCGCCACGAACTCACCGGTCTGCGCCCGGCCGTCGGCCAGTACGCGGTGCACCCGGACGCCGTCCTCCAGCAGCGGCGTGTCCTCCGTGCGGACGGTGACGAGCGGGCGCGGGCGCGGGACCTTCGCCTCCGAGTACGCCATGACCACCTCGGCGACCTCCCCGGCGAACGCCTCGCCCGCCAGCCGCCGCCCGGCCATGACCAGCGGATCGTCCAGTGCCTCCCGCGCGTCCAGCCGGGCCTGGGCGGTCTCCCGGGCGGCGAGCTTGCGCGCAGCGGTGACCGCGTCGTCCCGGCGCGGCTGCGGCGGCTCGCCGGCCCGCAGCCGGTCGCGGTGGCCGGTGTACGACCAGCGGTCGCGCTTCCACCGCTCGGGGACCGAGGCCGCCTCGGGGAGGGCGCGCAGCAGGTCGACGCCGCGCCACACGGCGTCCCAGGTCGGGCGCAGCTGCGCTTCGAGCAGGGCGCGTATGCCGGTGTCGGCGGCGCGCAGCGCGGCGTTTCCGCGACCGGTCTCCAGTACCGCGGTGCGGGCGCGGTCGTAGCGGGCGATGGCGGGTGCCAGCAGCTTGTTGTCGAACGCCGGGTCGGTGGCGGGCCCGGCGGGAGGGTGGAGCAGCAGCCCGTCGGTGTCGCGCGCCGTCTCGGCCTGCCGGGCCGCCTCCTGGCCGGTGCTGCCCTCGGGCGGGTCGATCCAGGCCAGCAGGGCACCCAGGTGCTGGTCCTCCAGGTGGCTCTGGCCGGTGGCCCAGTGCCGGGACAGCAGCTGGGTCACGGGGAGCAGCAGGGAGGTGCCGGGGATGTGGGCCCGCTCCCCGTAGTGGGTGAACCAGCGGCCGAGCAGCGGGACGCGGGGCGGCGCGGGCCAGTCGGCGGACGGGTCCTCCTCGGCGGTGCGCCGGAAGCGCATGGACCGGCCGAGCAGCCGCACGTACTCCACCGCCGCCGGGCCGGGGACGAGCAGTTGCGGGGCGTCCGCGCACAGCTCGGCCTCGACGGTCGTCCTGCGGCCGGTCGCCGGGTCGGTCTCCTTGCGCTCCTCGGTCACCGTGTCGTCCGCATACCCCTCCACATACGGCAGCACCGCCTCGGCGAGCTCCGCGAGGAAGGTGAACCGCAGGGTGCGGTCGCGCGGCTGGGGGACGGTCAGCAGGCGCGGCGCGTCCCGGTCGGTGCCGACGAGGGCGCCGAGCGGCGCGCCCGTCTCGCCGGAGGTGGTCAGGGGGACGAGGACGAGCGGCCGCTCGGAGAGGTGCCGGTGGCGGACGGTGGCGAGGGGGCGGGCGCGGCCGGCGTGCAGCGCCTCCAGCCGGGCGAGCGAGGTGATCAGCGACATGCCGCCCCGCTCCCGGGCCGTTGCCCGCCCGCGCACGCCAGGGCCTCGGCCCGCAGGGCGGCGGCCCGGCGGAGGGCGGCGACGGCGGGGTCGTCGGAGGCGTCCTGCCCTTGGGCCGCGGCGAGGACCTCCCCGACCGTGGTGAGCCCGCCCAGCCCGGAGCGGACCGCCCGGCCCAGGTGCCCGACCTCGCCCGCCTCCCGGGCCCGGTCGCGGCAGTGGAAGGCAAGCTCGCAGGCGGCGAGGCAGTCCGGCGCGTACGCGGCGTCGACCGCCTCGACGGCGGCGGTCAGCTCCGCCGCGGGGCGGTCCGGGTCGAACGTGGTGCCGGGCGGGAGGGCGGCGGCGATCTCCTCGACGCGGGTCAGCCGGCCGAGCTGGCGGCGGGTGGTGGCCCGCTGCTTGCGGAGGTCGAGGAGCGCGCCGGCCGGCAGGTTGGAGAAGTCCTTCGGGCAGACGAGCAGCGCCCGGTGGCGCACCCGGCCGCCTTCGGGGGCGGGCCCCGGCAGCCGGTCGGCGACCGTCTCCAGGGCGAGCGCGTAGACCGCCGCCTGGCGGGCCGCGGCCCCGGCCTTCGCGGCGTCGGCCGAGCCGTCGATCATGGCGAAGGACTTGATCTCGACCACGGTCCAGGTGCCGTCCGGGTGGACGACGACGGCGTCCGGCTCCAGGTAGGCCGGGGTGCCGGCGACGGTGAGCGCCAGCAGGGGGTGGTCGAGCACCGTCCAGCGCCCGGCCGCCGTGGCGTCGCGCAGGGCCAGGGCGGTGCGGGCGGTGCGGCCCTCGGGGCCGGCGGCGGAGAGGTCGGGGGCGCCGACGGACTCCGGGGGTTCGGCCGCCTCTTCGGCGGGGAGCGCCGCGCGCAGCAGCCGGACGAGCTCGGCACCGCCGTCGGCCTTGACGCGGGCCTCGAAGGCGTTGCCGCGGGCGATGGCGAACTGCGACTGGCCGAACGCGGCCGGCGTGCCGAGGGCCTGGGCGAGCGCCGCCTTGTCGACCCCGGCGCCGTCGAGCAGGGCGCGGCGGCGGCAGCCGGGGTTGGCGGCCAGGGCCGCCAGGGCGCGCGCGTCGAGCGGGCGCGCCGCGACGGCCGGGCCGCGCAGCTCAGTGAGCCGCTGCCGGAGCGCCGTCGGGCCGGCTGTCGCCGGCTCCTTCGCGGGTCGCCTGCCGGGGGAGTTCCGAAGGGATGTGGTCACTGCCGTCCGCCTCGCGCTGTCTCTCCGGCGCACCCGGCAGGCCGGCCCCGACGGGCGTGCCGGGAGCGGTCCGGCGCGGGCGCGCAGTACCTGGCGAAGTCTCGCATCCGCCACTGACAATCGCCGGGGTCTCCGGCGATTCCGCCGGCCGGACGGTGTCGAGGGACGGCAGGGACCGGGGGGACCGGCCGCGGATCCGCTCGCCGAGCCGCAGCGCGGGCCGGGTCAGCAGGAGGCCGACGCCCATGACGGCGACACCGGCGACGGCGTCCAGGAAGTAGTGGTTGGCGGTGCCCATGACCACGAGCGTGATGGCGAGCGGGTACGCCACGCCGATGATCTTCGACAACGGGCCGCGCCCGTACCGCCACAGCACGACGCCGCACCACAGGGCCCAGCCGACATGCAGGCTCGGCATGGCCGCGAACTGGTTGGTGAGCCCGCCGAGGCCGCGCGGCGCGCTGGCCTCGCCGCCCCACCAGCCGTACGCGGAGTACTGCTCCATGGTGTCGCGAAAGCCGTACACGTCGTCGAGGAGGCGGGGCGGGCAGGTGGGCAGGAGGGTGAAGCCCACCAGGCCGATGAGTGTGGAGGTCATCAGCCAGGTCCTGACCCGGCGGTAGTGCTCCGGGCGGCGCCGGAACATCCAGACGAGGACGGCCGGGGTGAGGATGTAGTGCAGGGAGGCGTACGCGAAGTCCGCGGGGACGCCGAGGCTCGCGTGCTCCGTGAACAGCCGGTTGAGCGGGCTCTCGAAATTTATTCGGAACTGCTTCTCGAAGTCGAGTATGGACAGACCGTGATCGACTGCGGATGCCTCGTCACCCCGGACGAGCAGGCGGCCTGCCGAGTACATCGCGTAGACGGCGGCGATCAGCGGCAGTTCGGTCCACCAGCGCGGCCGCTTACCGAGTGGTGCGGTGCGGTACATCCGGACGCTCTCCATGTGTTCAGGCGGCCAACAAGCGCGCATGCAACCGTACGGTGTACGCCGCATGTGTCGCACACCGCCCCGTGGCTCCCCGGAAAGACCGCGGTCATCCCGTGTTCGGTTCTGGGGTCCGGCGCGTGAGGAGGAAGACGTCCTCACCGGGCCCTGGGTTGCCTGTGGCGCAAGTGAGTGATGATAGTTCCGTCGGGTCCGAAAGGGCTCCGCACGATCCACGCCGATACACCGTGTACGCCGTGGAATCGCCGATCGAAGCCACCTTTGTGGCGCAATTCACCGAGACATCCGAGGGAGCCCGCTCCATGGCACCGCGCATCCTGCTGGCCCGGCACGGACAGACCGAGTGGTCGCTGTCCGGCAAGCACACCGGCCGCACGGACATCCCGCTCCTCGACGAGGGCCGGCGCGGGGCGAAGCTCCTGGGCGAGCGCCTGCACCGCGCGCCCTGGGACGGACTGCCGGACGTCGAGGTCCGCACCAGTCCCCTCGTCCGCGCCAGGGAGACCTGTGAGCTCGCGGGCTTCGGCGAGCGGGCCGCCGACTGGGACGCGCTCATGGAGTTCGACTACGGCGCCTACGAGGGCATGACCCCCGCCGAGATCAAGGAGCGCCGCCCCGGCTGGCTGATCTGGCGCGACGGCGTCCCCGGGGGCGAGACGCTCGCCGAGGTCTCCGCCCGCGCCGACGAGGTCGTCGCCTGGGCGCGCTCGGCCGACCGCGACGTCCTGGTCTTCGCCCACGGCCACATCCTGCGCGTCCTCGGCGCCCGCTGGCTCGGCTACGACGCGTCGTTCGCGGCGCGCGTCCGGCTGGAGCCGACCTCGCTGTCGATCCTGGGCTGGGCGTACGGCGAGCCCGCGATCGAGCGGTGGAACGACACCGGCCACCTGGGCTGACGCGGCCCCCGGGACCCGTCAGGCGGACAGCCGCGCCGCGTCGTGCCGTTCGAGGAACGACGCCACCCCCGGGGCGTCCGTACGCGGACGGAGGGTCCGGGCGGTGGCGGCGAGCATCGCCCGGATACGGCTGGACTGGACCTGGGTCAGCAGGTCCAGCACCCGGCCCGCCGCCGCCGCGGCGGCGTCCGGTGCCCCGCCTCCCGCGAGGTCGTCCGCGAGCTGCGCGGTGTAGAGCGCGATGTTCCGCGCGAAGTGCGGATCTGCCAGGGCCACGGCCCGCTCGCCGTGCTCGGCCGCCCGGGTCCGGTCGCCGAGGGCGGACCAGCACTGGGCCTCCAGGCCCTCCAGCTCCGCCTCGCCGAAAAACGTCATCCACTCGGGGTCGGCGTCGCCCGCACCCCGCCCGAAGAGCGTCCGGGCCCGCAGCAGGGCCCCCTCGCACGCCGCCCGGTCGCCCAGCCGGGCCCAGCCGCCCGCCTCCCGCAGGGCCAGCAGGGACATCAGCCGCGCCGAGCCCAGCCGCCGGCCGGCGTGCTGCGCGGCCTGCGCGGCCCGTACCGCCTCCCGGGGCCGGCCCGCGTCCCGGGCCAGGAACGCGGTGTTGCAGAAGGCGTGCGCCTCCAGCGCCGGGTCCCCGGCGACCCGGGCGGTCGCCAGGGCCTCCGCGTAGTGCGAGCGGGCGTCGGAGAAGCGGCCGGAATCGTGCGCCAGCCAGCCCACCGAGATCGCCAGTTCACCGGCGCCCGTGTGCAGCCGGTCGGCGACCGACTGCCGCCGCGTCTCGGCGTCGAGCAGGTCGTACGCCGCCCGCAGGGGCCGTCCCGCGCGCCGGTAGAGGCTGTCCGCGCCGTGCCGGTCGTCGAGCAGCCGGATCCGCCGGACGGCCTGTTCCACCGCGGCGGCCTCCGCCTCCCCGGCGTGGCGCTGCGGGCGGGCGCCCGCGACGCCCCCCAGCGAGACGACGGCCACCGCGGCCGTGCCATGGGTCATGAACGCGCGACGCAACACGTCGCTCTCCTCGTCGCTGATGCCGCCGGTGTCGGAGGTGCCGACGTACCCGGGGCCGGACGTGCCGGGACCCGCGTCGTCACAGGCGTCGGCGGGGCTTTCGGTGTGTGCGGACGGCGCGCCGCCCTTCTTGCGCGCCCCCCGTCCCCGCACGGTCTCGCGGGGCGGGAAGCCCATGTCGGCCGGTTCGAGACCGGGGAACATATGACGGAATACCCGCTCGTAGGCGTAGTTGGGGCATCGGATCTCGCCGGATTCGACGCGTCCGATGTAGCGGGCGTCGCACGCCACTTGTTCCCCGATCTCGCGTGCCGCACGCCGGACCGCGGCCGCGAACTCCCCAGGTGAGCGCGGTCCGCGCAGCTCCCGGAAGGCGGTGTTCGGGCGGGGGGGACGAGGTGAAGGGGACGCGTGGGGCGACGCCATGGCCGGGCCCTCTCCTGGCGAGTACCGTCCCGCCGACACCCGGGACGGACGGTGGTGCTGCCGTGCGGCGGAGATGACCGTACCGGCTCCCCGACAGCCGGTACGTCCGGTTTGCCTACAAAACGGATATCCCACTCGCGATCCGCCATGAACTGCCATCCTTTATGGCGGCGTGGCGCCGTAGCCGTTGACAGGCCAGGGGAGTTGAACAGTACGAGCGTGTGCCGGCCGACCGTGCCAGGCGGTGGCCGACCCGGCTCGGAGCGGCAGCGACAGGTCAGCGAAACGTGCGGAGGAGGCGTTCCCCTTGGCGGAAGCCGGAGTGAACATCGGCGGCTCGCGGACGGCGCCCCCGCACCAGGCGCGCCCCGGACACGGCCCGGCCGCGCGCCCCGCCCGGGGGCCGGGCGAGGTCACCCCGTGCGACCTGGTCACCGTGCCCGCCCGACAGGGCCTGGAGGCGGTCGACATCCTCCGGCTCCGCGACGGCGTCGGGCCCGTGCTGCACGACGGCGAGTGCCACACCCTCGGCTTCCTCGTCCCCGCCGGTACCGCGGCCGGCTGGGACGTCCCCGGCAGCGCCTGCACCCAGACGTACGGGCGCGGCCTGCGCGCCGGCCGCCAGGAACCGCCCGTCACCGGCAGCGGCTGGCTCGTCGCCCCGGACGCGGCGCTCTCCGAGGCCACCGACCCGGTCGTGCTGCGGGCCGCGCTCGGGGAGGCGGCCCGCACCATCGAGGCCGTGGACCGCTGCCGCTGACCTCCGCTGCCGGCCGTCGGGCGATACTTGCCGGGTGGCAAAGGGCAAGCAGAGAACAGGGCGCGGACGCGCCGCGGAACCGGTCACCGCGCAGGTGGCGGGTGGTCTCGCGGAGCTGGAGCCGGACCGTGACCGGCCGCGCGCCCGGACCCTGCTGATCGACGGCGCCCCCCAGTCCCACGTGGACCCCGACGATCCCACCCACCTCGACTTCTCCTACCAGCGGCGGCTCGGCCACGTCGCCGACCTCGTGGCCCCGCCCGGCCGCCCGGTCCACGCCCTCCACCTCGGCGGCGGCGCCTTCACCCTCGCCCGCTACGTCGCCGCCACCCGGCCGCGCTCCACCCAGCAGGTCGTCGAGATCGACGCACCCCTCGTCGCCTTCGTCCGGCGCGAACTGCCCCTCGACCCCGCCTGGCGGATCCGCGTCCGCGGCGGCGACGCGCGCTCGGTACTCGCCAAGGTGCCCGACGCCTGGGCCGACCTCATCATCGCCGACGTCTTCGCCGGCGCCCGCACCCCCGCCCATCTCACCAGCGCCGAGTTCGTCGCCGATGTGCGGCGGGTCTTGCGGCCCGGCGGCTGCTACGCGGCCAATCTGGCCGACGGTTCGCCCCTCGCCTTCGTCAAGTCGCAGGTGGCGACCGTGCGGACGGTCTTTCCCGAGCTGTGCCTGGCGGCGGAGCCGGCTGTTCTGCGGGGGCGGCGGTTCGGCAACGCGATTCTTGTGGCGTCGGATGTTCCGCTTCCGGTGGCCGAGTTGACGCGCCGCTGTGCGACGGATCCGCAGCAGGGGCGTGTTGAGCACGGCTCGTCCTTGGACGACTTCTGCGGCGGGGCCGCGGCCGTGACGGACGCGAGTGCGCGGCCTTCGCCGGAGCCGCCGCCGTCGGTGTTTCGGTGAGGGTGCCCCGGTCCCGCCCTTTCACCGTTTCTGCGGGGGGTGCCCCCGCAACCCCCTTGAAACCGCGCTCCGCGCGGTTGTCCTCAAACGCCGGACGGGCTGAGACNGCCTTCGCCGGAGCCGCCGCCGTCGGTGTTTCGGTGAGGGTGCCCCGGTCCCGCCCTTTCACCGTTTCTGCGGGGGGTGCCCCCGCAACCCCCTTGAAACCGCGCTCCGCGCGGTTGTCCTCAAACGCCGGACGGGCTGAGACAGCCCGTCCGGCGATTGAGGACGCGCGCCGCAGGCGCGCTCAGGGGGTGCGGGGGCTTGCCCCCGCAAGAAACGGTGAAAGGGCGGGACCGGGGCAAACTCACCCCGTGGGCACCGGCAGCACCCGCCCCGCCCGGATCACATCCCGGTACCACCCGGCGCTGGCCTTCGGCGTCCGCGCCAGCGTCGAGTAATCCACGTACACGATCCCGAACCGCTTGCTGTACCCGTACGCCCACTCGAAGTTGTCCATCAGTGACCACACGAAGTACCCCCACACATCCGCACCGTCCCCCAGCGCTCGCAGCACGGCGTCGAAGTGGCCGTGCAGATAAGCGATGCGATCGGGATCGCGCACGGCCCCCCGCGCATCGACCGTGTCGTCATAGGCGGCGCCGTTCTCGGAGACGGCGAGGGGCAGACCGGGCGCCTCGTGGGTGAAGCGCATGAGGAGGTCGTGGAGGCCGGTGGGGTCGACGGTCCAGTCCATGGCGGTGCGGGGGCCGGGGGGCTGGTGGAAGGTGACGGACTGGGCGCCGGGGTAGGGGGAAGGTGCAGGTGAGGGGTGGTTGTCAGTGGTGGCTGATACCACTGAGGGTGCGTAGTAGTTGATGCCCAGCCAGTCGAGGGGGTGCTTGATGACGGAGGTGTCGCCGTCGTGGACGAAGGACCAGTCCGTGATCCCGGCGGTGTCGGCGATCAGGTCGGCGGGGTACGCGCCGCGGAGCATGGGGCCGGTGAAGATACGGGTGGAGAGGGCGTCGATGCGCCGCTGGGCGTCGAGGTCGCCGGGTGACGTGGTGCGGGCGCGGACGGCGTTCGGGTTGAGGACGACGGCGATCCGCGCGCCTCTCGGCAGGGTGGCGCGGAGCGCCCGGGCGCCGAGGCCGTGGGCGAGGTTGAGGTGGTGGGCGGCGCGCAGGGCGGCGGCGTCGTCGGTGCGGCCCGGGGCGTGGATACCGGCCGCGTAGCCGAGGAAGGCGCTGCACCAGGGCTCGTTGAGGGTGGCCCAGGAGTCGACGCGGTCGCCCAGGGCCCGGGCGACGAGCTCGGCGTAGTCGGCGAAGCGGTGGGCGGTGTCGCGGGCGGGCCAGCCGCCCGCCGTCTCCAGCTCCTGGGGGAGGTCCCAGTGGTAGAGGGTGAGCACGGGCTTGATGCCGTGGGCGAGGAGGTCGTCGACGAGGCGGCGGTAGAAGTCGAGGCCGCTCCGGGAGGCGGCGCCCTTGCCGGTGGGCTGGACGCGGGGCCAGGAGACGGAGAAGCGATAGGCGCCGAGGCCGAGTTCGGACATCAGGCGCACGTCCTCGGCGCGGCGGTGGTAGTGGTCGGTGGCCGTGTCGCCGGTGTCACCGTTCAGGACCTTGCCGGGCGTGCGGCAGAAGGTGTCCCAGATGGAGGGGGTGCGGCCGTCCTCGTGGACCGCCCCCTCCACCTGGTACGCGGCGGTCGCGGCACCCCAGACGAAACCGGGCGGGAAGGAGGTGGGCATGGAAGCGCTCCAGGGGGAGGAGAGGTGGATGGGAGGGTCGCACGGGCCGGCGTCAGCCCTTCACCGCGCCGCGCATGATGCCGCCGACGATGTGCCGGCCGAAGAGGGCGAGGACCAGCAGCAGCGGCAGGGTGCCGAGCAGTGCCCCGGCCATGACGACGGCCTGGTCGGGGACGTAGCCGCGGCCGAGGCCGGTGAGGGCCACCTGGACGGTCGGGTTGTCCTGGGTCAGCGCGATGACCGGCCAGAAGAAGTCGTTCCAGGCCTGGACGAAGGAGAGCATGCCCAGCACGGCCATCGCGGGCCGCGCGACCGGAACGACCACGTGCCGTACGACGCGCAGGCTGTTCGCGCCGTCGACGCGGGCGGCCTCGATCAGCTCGGTGGGCAGCGCCTCCACGAGGTACTGCCGCATGAAGAACACGCCGAACGCGCTGACCAGGGTGGGCAGTACCACCGTCTGGAGCCGGTCGGTCCAGCCCAGCTCGGCGATCAGCATGAAGAGGGGGACGACGGAGAGCTGCGCGGGCACCATCATCGTGCCGACGGTCAGCGTCAGCAGCACGTTCTTCCCCCGGAACCGCAGCTTGGCGAAGGCGAACCCGGCCAGCGTGCAGAAGAACACCGTGCCCAGGGCGACGCTCCCGGCGACCAGCGTCGTGTTCAGCAGGGCCAGGCCCAGGTTGGCGTCGGTCCACGCCGCGCCGAGGTTGCGCGGCAGGTTGCCGCCGAACCAGAGCGGCGGGGGCGTGTGCGCCAGCCGGGTGTTGTCGCGCGAGGCGGCCACGGCCGTCCACACCAGGGGCAGGACCGAGCCCGCGGTGAAGAGCACGAGCACGGCGTACGCGACGGGCCCGGCGCGCAGTTGCCGTCGGGCGCCCCGGCGGCGGCCCGGACGCGGGACCGGGCGGGCCGCCGACAGTACAGGGACGGGTACGGGTACCTCCCCGTCGGGCCTCACGGTGGTCGTCACGGCGGCTCCTCACCGGTCCGCGCGCAGCCGGCGGGCGAGCAGCCCGCCCACGGCGGCGACCAGCAGCAGGATCAGGAACATGGCCCAGGCCACGGCGGACGCGCGACCCAAGTGGAAGCTGAACCAGCCCTGTTCGTACAGATAGAGACCCAGGGTCTGGAACTGGTGCGAGGCCCCGCCCTTCTGCCCGGCCGCCCCGCCGAACAGCAGTGGCTCGCCGAACAGTTGCGTGGCCCCGATCGTCGAGACGACGACCGTGAAGAGGATCGTCGGCCGCAGCGACGGGACGGTGACGTGCCGGAACTGCCGGAAGCGCGAGGCGCCGTCCAGCGCCGCCGACTCGTACAGCTCGTCCGGGATCGCCTGCATGGCCGCCAGATAGATCAGCGCGTTGTAGCCCGTCCACCGCCAGACCACGATCGACGAGACGGCCAGCTGCGCGCTCCAGGTGCCGTTCTGCCAGTCCACCGGGTCGGCACCGACCAGCCCCAGCGCCCAGTTGATCATCCCGTAGTCGCGGCCGTAGAGGAGGACGAAGACGAGCGTGGCCGCCGCGACCGAGGTGGCGTACGGGGTGAGCAGCGCGACGCGCCAGAAGGTCGCCGCCCGCATCCGGTGGTGCAGCAGATGGGCCAGGCCGAGGGCCATGAGGAGCTGGGGGACGGTCGAGAGGATCCCGATGGTGACGGTGTTGCGCAGGGCGTTCCAGAAGAACTCGTCGTCCAGCAGCCGGACGTAGTTGTGCAGCCCGGTCCACTCCATGCGGTCCGGGTCCGTGAGCTCCAGCCGGTGGAGCGACGCCCAGCCGGTCCAGAGGAGGGGGAAGATCCCGAATGCGGCGAAGAAGAGGAAGAACGGCGCCACGAAGGCGTACGGGCTCCAGCGCACGTCCCACCGGTGGCGGCGGGTCCGCCAGGCGGAGCGGGGCCCGGGCGGGCGGGGCCTCCGGCCCGGGCCCGGCTCCGGCCCGGTGGCCGGGTCGCCGACGGTGGTGGCGGGCGGCGCGGCCGTCATTCGTCCACCGCGTTCCGGATCTCCTTCTGCGCCGCCTTCCAGGCCGCCTCCGGAGCCCTGCCCTGCTGTTCGACCTGGGGGATGCCGACGTCCGTGAAGGCGGTACCGATCTGCTGCTCCCGGTCCCCGATCACCAGCGTCGGAGCGCCCCGGGCCGCCCGGGCGAAGATCTCCCCGACCGGGGCCCCGCCGAAGTAGGGGTTCCGCGCGTTCCTGAGCTCCGGCATGCCGTACGAGGCCGGGGTGGAGGGGAAGCTCGACTGCCGCGCGAAGAGCTTGGCCTGCTGCTCGGGCGCCGTCAGCCAGGCCGCGAGTGCCACGGCGGCCGCCCGGTGCCGGGCCGCCTTCGGCACGGTGAGGAAGGAGCCGCCCCAGCTGGCGGGCCGGGGTGCCGTCGCCACGTCCCACTGCCCCCGGGCCGCGTCCCCCGACTTCTCCTTGATGTAGCCGAGCATCCACGGCGGACAGGCGACGGTCGCGAAGCGGCCGTTCGCGTACGCCTGGTCCCAGGGCTTCTCGAACTGCTTCAGCCGCGCGGTCAGCCCCTCGCGCGCCGCCCGCACCGCCAGGTCCCACGCCTCCCGGACGGCCGGGCCGCCGGTCCAGAGCCGGCGGCCGGCCCGGTCGTAGTAGCGCTCCGGATGGCCGTGGATCGCGGCGTTGTAGACCCCGGCCGCCGAGTCGGTGAAGACCGTCCCCTCCGGGGCCCGCTTCCGGTAGGCCCGGCCGACGTCCAGGTACTTCCGCCAGTCGCCGGCCCACAGCCGGCCGACGGCCTCCCGGCCGGTGGGCAGTCCGGCCCGGCGGAAGAGGTCCTTGCGGTAGCAGACGGCGATCGGCCCGATGTCCGTGCCGAGCCCGACCGTCCGGCCGTCGGCGGTGGTGGCCTGCGCCCACTTCCACCCGAGCCAGTCCTGCCGGCGCACGCCCGGCGCCCGGGACAGGTCCTCCAGCCGGTGGCCCTGGCCCGCCGCCAGGTCGTGGACGGTGCCGACCTCGACGGCCTGGACGTCCGCCAGACCGCTGCCGGTCACCAGGTGCGTCAGGAACTGCGGGAAGTAGGTGTCGTTCCGCTCGATCACGCTCTCCTTGATCCGGATCTCCGGGTGCAGCCGCTCGTACTCCGCGTAGAGACCGGCCTGCCGGTAGCCGAAGACCCCGAAGGTGCCGACGGAGAGCGTGGTCCGCCCGGCACCGTCGTCCGCCGTGCAGCCGGTGAGCGCCGCGCACAGGAGGACCCCGGCCGCCAGTGCCGCCCGTGCCCTCCGCATGCGCTCCTCCTGAAGCGTCCTGGTGTCTCGTGATGCCTTCTGACGCGCCGGCCCGCCCAAGGGGCGCGGCGGCGTGGAGCATTGGGGCTTCGGAACAGCCCCGAGACTCGCCGCAACCTGGCGTAGTGTCAAGGATGCGGTGCGTGACGGGTTCTGAGGGCGACCGAGGAAGGGACGATCGTTCGGCGTGTCGCGGCGGGGCTGACGGCCCGTCGGGTGGAACCGGTGGTGCCCATGGGGGCGGAAACGACGAAGGCCCCGATCTGGTTTCCCAGATCAGGGCCTTCACCTCTGAGGGTGAGTAACGGGACTCGAACCCGCGACATCCTGGACCACAACCAGGTGCTCTACCAGCTGAGCTATACCCACCACGTCCGGCGTTCGTTTCCGTGTTTCCCACCGGCCGAGAAAAAGTGTACAGGGTCCGGAGGGGTGCTCGCTCCCGGCTTTCGCCGGGCCGGGAGCGAGCTGCGTCACTCCATCCGAACCAGGGACGGAACTATGGCTGAGCAGGAAGGACGTGCTTGGCCGCGATCGTCTTCGCCGTGTCGGAGTCCGGGCCGGGCTGCGGCACGAAGATCGCCTCGCGGTAGTAGCGGAGCTCGGCGATCGACTCGCGGATGTCGGAGAGGGCCCGGTGGTTGCCGGTCTTCTTCGGGCTGGCGAAGTAGGCCCGCGGGAACCAGCGCCGGGACAGCTCCTTCACCGACGAGACGTCGACGATGCGGTAGTGCAGGTGCTTCTCCAGCTCCGGCATGTCCCGCAGCAGGAAGCCGCGGTCGGTGCCGACCGAGTTTCCGCACAGCGGGGCCTTGCCCGGCTCCGGGACGTACTCACGGATGTACGCCAGGACCTGCCGCTCCGCTTCCTGGAGCGTCGTCCCGCCGTCCAGCTCGTCGAGCAGCCCGGAGGCCGTGTGCATCTGGCGCACCACCTCGGGCATGGTGGTCAGGGCCTCGGCGGGCGGCCGGACGACGATGTCCACACCGTCGCCGAGGATGTTCAGCTCGGAGTCGGTGACCAGGGCGGCCACCTCGATGAGCGCGTCGGTCGACAGCGAGAGCCCGGTCATCTCGCAGTCGATCCACACCATGCGATCGTTCATGGACGTCACCCTACGGGGCGTTCCCGCTGGCCGGGCAGGTGCGGGCTGTACAGGTCGGACTCCGGCTTGCCCGGTTCCACGGCGCCCGGGCCGTGGCCGAACCCGGGATTCCCCGGTCCGTGCCCGAGGGACATCCCGTGCCCGGGATGCCCGCCGTGCCCGTGGTGCGCCGGACCGCCGAGCGGACCGGGCGCGGCATGGGCGGCGGCCAGGGCCGTGCGTCTGAGGCCCACGACCGACGGTTCCCCGGACCGGGGTTCCACCGGCTCGGGACCGCCGAAGCGGTCGCCCCGTCCGTCCCGGTCGGGCCGCTCGGGGCGGTCCGGCCGGCCGTCGGGACCGCCCTGCGGCCGCCGCGCCCGGTAGGCCGCCCGGTAGGCGGCCGGGGAGGACCCCAGCTGCCGCCGGAAGTGGCCGCGCAGGGCGACGGGAGAACGGAAACCACAGCGTCCGGCGACCTCGTCCACGGAGTAGTCCGAGGTCTCCAGCAGCCGCTGCGCCTGGAGCACCCGCTGGGTGATCAGCCACTGGAGCGGTGCGCTGCCGGTGAGCGAACGGAACCTGCGGTCGAAGGTGCGGCGGCTCATATAGGCGCGGGCGGCCAGGGTCTCCACATCGAACTGCTCGTGGAGATGCTCCAGCGCCCAGGCGACGACCTCGGCGAGCGGGTCGGCGCCGATCTCCTCCGGTAAAGACCGGTCGAGATAGCGCTCCTGCCCGCCACTGCGGCGCGGTGGTACGACGAGGCGTCGGGCGAGCGCCCCGGCGGCGTCCGCGCCGTGGTCGGTGCGGACGATGTGCAGGCACAGATCGATGCCCGCGGCGGTGCCCGCGGAGGTCAGGACGTCACCGTCGTCCACGAAGAGCTCCCGCGGGTCCACATGGACCGAGGGATAGCGCTTGGCGAGCGTCGGCGCGTACATCCAGTGGGTGGTGGCGGGTCTGCCGTCGAGCAGCCCCGCGGCGGCCAGTACGAAGGCCCCGGTGCACAGCCCGACGATGCGGGCGCCCTCCTCGTGGGCCCGGCGCAGTGCGTCGAGAGCGGCCGGTGGCGGTGGCTGGGTGATGGACCGCCAGGCCGGTACGACGACGGTGCCGGCCCTGGAGAGTGCCTCCAGGCCGTACGGTGCGGTCAGTTCCAGGCCGCCGGTCGTTCGCAATGGCACATCTTCGCCCGCGCAGACGAGCAGGCGATAACGGGGGACCCCGGCGTCCTGCCGGTCGATCCCGAATACGGAGAGCGGAATGGAGCTTTCGAAGATCGGGCCGCCGCTGAAGAGCAGTACGGCGACGATCTCCCGGCGGCGGCGTCCGGAGAGCTTGCGCACGGTCTCCGGTACGGTCGTGGAGTCCTGGCTCATGGCGCTAAGCCCCCCTCGGCGGTCGAGTCCTCTCGGTCCTGCACGTTTCCCCTCGGTCCTGAACGGTTCCCCCGCCGGTCATGGCCAAGATCGAATCTACTGTGTCGGATGAAGTCGCGGTGACCAGTTCACCATCCGGCTCTATGTCGACATGACAACTTGGCGCGAAGCGTTCGATCACGAAGCGTTGCACTTGCAGGCCCCGCTGAAAAGTACGCCTCTCGCCACTGCCCCATCGCCGTAGGGATCAACCGCCCTCAGCGGTCCCTTCCTTGCTGGTCGCCCGGCTGTTGGGGGCTGGTCAGGCCAAGCGAAGGCCTTCGGCCTGAAGTTGGCCGAAAACCTACGGGTGTCGTCGTACAAAAAATCAGTCGACGTGCGTACTGGTGCCCGGATGGCGGGAGCCGCGGTGCGTACCGGTGCCCGTACGGCCGTGCCGGCCGCGATGGGGGGAGACCGGTTCGACGGCTCCTTCGAGGGCCCTGACGCCCCGGCCGGGACGTTCGTCGGGAGTGCGCTCGGAGCGGCGGAGCAGGGCGCGGCAGGCACAGGTGACCGCCACGAGGCCGGCGGCGCTGCCGGCCGCGCCGCCGAAGGACTGACCGCACATCAGCAGCACGACGGGGACCAGGGCGCAGCTGAACGCCGCCCAGCGCACCACGTCGCTCACCGGATCGGGCGATTCCCGGTCGGTGTCGGCGGCGTGGGCGTCCTCGTGGGTTCCGGGCACTGGAGCGGCTCCCTGATGGCGGCTGCTGGCGGTAGTACAACGCGGGCCGGGCGTGTGGGTCACTCGCCGGACGGGCGGGAGCGGGGCCCGCCGGGCGGCCGGGCGGGAACAGCCGGAGCGGGCGGGCGGGAACACACGGAGCGGGTAGGCGGGAACACACGGGGCATTGCGCTGGGGGCTGCCCTCGTGCATGCTCCGGGGAACGCTCACCCGTCAGCCGCCACACCCGTCGAGGGGACACCGCGTGCCGCACCCGTCGTCCGGACGTCCGCCCGCAGGGGCCGGACCGCACCGGCCGGTGACCGCCGGCGTCTTCCGGCCCCGTTCGGCGGGCCGGCCTCTGGGCACCCGGCGCATGGGGCCGTACCCTGGGGGGTAAGTCCTTGAAAAGATGAATCCCGGACGGATTTTTGTCGCCGTACTGACATCCATGCGCCCGCGCGGTGTCCTGTACGGCGGGAAATGTCCCACCAGCCCACCGCCGACCCTCCGCAAGAGGACTTCCTTCGCCGAGACACCGATGGCCGGTCACGAATTCTCCGAACCCGCGGACCGCAAGCGGATCGCCGATCAGACGGCGCTTCCCGAAGCGGTGGAAGAACCACGTCACTCCTGCGATCCCGCGTTCCGGCACGGCGTCGTGGTGGGATTCGACGGCTCCATGTCGAGCGAACGGGCGCTTGCTTATGCAATCGGCATGGCCCGGCGCTCCGGCTCGGGCCTGATCATCGTCCATGTGGCCAACCGGCTGCCGACGACCGTCTGGGCGGGCTGCGAGCCGCCGGTCTTCGTGGACGTCCCCGATCACCGCACCGAGGTTCTGGGCCTGGAGCTGGCCTGTGCCGACCACCTCTCCGAGGTGCCCTGGATCCTCGTCGAGCGGGGCGGCGACATCTGCCATGAGCTGGAGGAGGTCGGGCGGGAGTACGCGGCCGACGCCATCGTGGTGGGGTCCACCCATGGGATCGTGGGCCGGATCTTCGGCTCGGTGGCCGGGCGGCTGGCCCGCCGGGCGCAGCGGCCCGTCGTCGTGATCCCGTAAACGTTCGTCATCCCGTAGCGCCCGTCGTTCCGCAGCGCCCGTCACCCCGTGGCGGGCGCCCGCGTCTGCCGCGCCCGCGTCTGCCGTCCGAAGGATCAACTTCCGCTGCCCGCGGAGCTTTTGGCGCCATCTCCCCGCGAACACATGTGCACAGGGCTTCCGCTCCGGGTATCACACCGGTGAGTGACGTGCCGCCGGGCGGGAGGTGACGGCTCCCGGGGACCGGTGGCACCGCCGCCGGCGCGAGGGCGACGCCGGCACCGGAAAACGGCTCTCCCCGCACGCGGGTGACACGTGCGGGGAGAGCCGTCGTCGCCGGGAGACCGTCGGCCCGGAGGACTACTCGACCGTGACCGACTTGGCGAGGTTGCGCGGCTTGTCGATGTCGCGGCCCATCGCCTTGGCCGTGTAGTACGCGAGGAGCTGGAGCGGGATGCCCATGAGGATCGGGTCCAGCTCGTCCTCGTTCTTCGGCACCACGATCGTGTGGTCGGCCTTCTCCTGCTCCTGGTGCGCGACGGCGAGGATACGGCCGCTGCGGGCCTTGATCTCCTCCAGCGCGGCGCGGTTCTTCTCCAGCAGCTCGTCGTCGGGGACGATCGCGACGGTCGGCATGGCGGGCTCGATCAGGGCCAGCGGGCCGTGCTTGAGCTCCGACGCCGGGTAGGCCTCGGCGTGGATGTACGAGACCTCCTTCAGCTTGAGCGAGGCCTCGCGGGCCACCGGGTAGCCCCGGACGCGGCCGATGAACATCATCGACTTGGCGTCGGCGTACTCGCCCGCCAGCTTCTCGATCTGCGCCTCGTTCGCCAGGATCTCCTCGATCTGGCCGGGCAGCCTGCGCAGGCCCGCGATGATCCGCTTGCCGTCGGCGACGGACAGGTCGCGGGTGCGGCCCAGGTGCAGGGCGAGCAGGCCGAAGGAGACCACCATGTTGGTGAAGCACTTGGTGGAGACGACGCAGACCTCGGGACCGGCGTGCACGTAGATGCCGCCGTCGGTCTCGCGGGCGATCGCGGAGCCGACCACGTTGACCAGGCCGAGGACGCGGGCGCCCTTGCGCTTGAGCTCCTGGACGGCGGCGAGGACGTCGTAGGTCTCGCCGGACTGGGACACCGCGATGTAGAGGGTGTCGGGGTCCACGACCGGGTTGCGGTAGCGGAACTCGGAGGCGGGCTCGGCATCGGCGGGGATGCGGGCCAACTCCTCGATCATCTGGGCGCCGATCTGACCGGCGTGGTACGAGGTGCCGCAGCCCAGGATCTTCACCCGGCGCACGGCGCGGGCGTCGCGGGCGTCGAGGTTGAGGCCGCCCAGGTGCACGGTGGAGAAGCGGTCGTCGATGCGGCCGCGCAGCGCGCGGTCCACGGCGTCGGCCTGCTCGTGGATCTCCTTGTGCATATACGTGTCGTGGCCGCCCATGTCGTACGACTCGGCCTCCCACTCCACGGTGGTGGGCTGCGACGAGGTGGTGGAGCCCTCGGTGGTGTAGGTGCGGTAGTCGTCCGCCTTGAGGGTGGCCATCTCGCCGTCGTCCAGGGTGACGACCTGACGGGTGTGGCTGACCAGCGCGGCGACGTCGGAGGAGACGAACATCTCCTTCTCGCCTATGCCGAGGACGACCGGCGAGCCGTTGCGGGCGACGACGATGCGGTCGGGGAAGTCGGCGTGCAGCACGGCGATGCCGTATGTGCCCTCGATGTGCCGGACGGCCTCGCGGACCTTCTCCTCCAGGGTGGCGGCCTGCGAGCGCCCGATGAGGTGGGCGAGCACCTCGGTGTCGGTGTCGGAGAGGAACGTCACGCCGTCGGCGGTCAGCTTGGCGCGCAGCTCGGAGGCGTTGTCGATGATGCCGTTGTGGACGACCGCGACCTTCTCCTCGGCGTCCACGTGCGGGTGCGCGTTGACGTCGTTGGGGGCGCCGTGGGTGGCCCAGCGGGTGTGCGCGATGCCGGTGGTGCCGTTGAAGCGCTTGGGCAGCCGGGCCTCCAGCTCACGGACGCGGCCCTTGGCCTTGGCGGTCTTCAGGCCGCCGGCCTTGCCGCTCGCGTGCAGGGCGATGCCGGCCGAGTCGTAGCCGCGGTACTCCAGGCGCTGGAGCCCCTCCAGCAGCAGCGGGGCGACGTCCCGCTTGCCGATGTAACCGACGATTCCGCACATGGTGATGACCCTCCCAGACAAACGATCGATGATGCCCGCGGGCGGCAGCAGCCGCCGTTCCGCCGTGGACGCCGTCCCGGCGCCGGTGCCTCAGCCGTAGACGATGCGCCGGAGCTGGCGCAGCGAGAGCCGGGGCGGTGCGACCGCGCGGTGCGGCAGCTCGGCCGCGATCCGCTCGAAGATCTCCGCGTTGGCCAGGCCGCCGGACTGGAGCTCACGGTGGCGGCGGCGGACGAACTCCTCGGTCGTCTCGTCGAAGTACGCCAGGACGTCCAGGACCACCCGGGCGGCCTCGCCGCGCTGGAGCGGCGTGCTGCGCACCAGGTGATCCACCAGGTCGTCATGGGACGTACGGCGTTCGAGCACCCGTTGATACTGAGGGGTATCGGAGTGTTTCGCAAGAATCCTGCCCGATTTCGGGCAGGAAGGATGCGAATCGATGATCGTTTTGCCTAGAAACGCTGGAGAATCGCCTGTTTCGCCGCGGTGAACTCCTCGTCGGTGAGGATCCCCGACCGGTGGAGCTCGCCCAGCTCGCGGAGCCGGCGGAGCAGGGTGTCGTGATCGTCGGCCGGGTCCGCGGGGGAGGCGGGGGAGGTATCGGCCGCCGCCCGGGGGAGCGCGGGAGGCGCGGGCGTCTCGTGGGCCGGGGCGGACGGGTGCGGCAGGCGGGCCGCGACGGCGGCGCCCAGCAGGGCCATCAGCCCGTCCTTCTTGAAGCCGAAGAGCTCGATGGCGTTCGGGTCGTACTTGGCGGCTCCCTTCGCGGGCGCGCCGGGGACGACGAACCGCAGATAGCCGTTCTCCAGGCCGATGCTCGGCAGCCACTCCACGGCGCGGATGTCGGACAGCGCGAGCTCGCGCGGGCCGCCCGAGGCCTTGCCCTCGTCGGTGACCCAGTTCCAGTCCAGGCGGACGCGCTCGCCGTCGAAGGAGGCGGTGCCGTCCCCGGCGCCGACCGCCATCGGGACGGCCGGGCCGGACAGCAGGTAGCGGTCGGCGGGCCCGTCCGGCACCTGTTCCAGCAGCAGGGCGGTGCGCACCTCTTCCGCGAAATACTCGGCGACCCCGGACCGGTCCGGTTCGGTCCGCAGCTGGTACGGGTCGATCGCGTCGGACATCCGGCCGCGGGTGACCTGGGAGAGGGGGTCGGCCCCCTCGCGCAGCCGCAGCCGCAGCCGGCCGTTCTTGCGGCCCGGCTCGAAGGCGATGCCGGCCACGGCCTCCAGCGGCACGGTCAGTTCACCCAGCGTCCGGCGGACCAGGTGCACCCCGCGCTCCCCGCCCGGCACGACGCGTATCGCGCTGCCGTCGAAGGTCCAGGTGCCGTCCTTCTGGAAGATCTCTGCCATGGGTGAATTCTCGCAGGCCGGAAGGGGGTTGCGGCAGGCCGGACGGAGGGGTGACCTCCGATTCGTCCGGCCCGCCGCGCGGGTCAGCCCGCGAGCCCCAGCTCCCGGGCGATCAGCATCCGCTGGACCTCGCTGGTGCCCTCGCCGATCTCCAGGATCTTGGCGTCGCGCCACATACGGGCCACCGGGTACTCGTTCATAAAGCCGTAGCCGCCGTGGATCTGGGTGGCCTCCCGGGCGTTGTCCACCGCGATCTCCGACGAGTAGAGCTTGGCCAGCGCCGCCTGCTTCTTGAAGGGCTCGCCGTGCACCAGCCGGGACGCCGCGTCGCGCCAGGCGAGCCGGGCGGTGTGGGCCCGCATCTCCATGTCCGCGATCTTGAACTGGATGGCCTGGTTGGCGCCGATCGGCCGGCCGAAGGCGCGCCGCTCCTTCGCGTACGCCAGCGACTCGTCGACGCAGCCCTGTGCGAGGCCCGTCGCCAGCGCCGAGATGGCGATCCGGCCCTCGTCGAGGATGCGCAGGAACTGGGCGTACCCGCGGCCCTCCTCGCCCAGCAGGTTGGCGCGCGGCACCCGGACGTCGGAGAAGGACAGCTCGCGGGTGTCCGAGGCGTTCCAGCCGACCTTGGAGTAGGGGGCCGCGACCGTGAAGCCGGGCGTGCCGGACGGCACGATGATCGAGGAGATCAGCGGCTTGCCCTCCGCGGTGCGGCCGGTGACCGCGGTGACGGTGACCAGGGCGGTGATGTCGGTGCCCGAGTTGGTGATGAAGCACTTGGTGCCGTTGATGACCCACTCGTCCGTGGCCTCGTCCAGCCGGGCGGTGGTGCGGGTGCCGCCGGCGTCCGAGCCGCAGTCGGGCTCCGTCAGCCCGAAGCCGCCCAGTATCTCGCCGGAGCACAGCCGGGGCAGCCACTCCCGCTTCTGCTCCTCGGTCCCGAAGTGGTAGATCGGCATGGCGCCGAGGGAGACGCCCGCCTCCAGGGTGATCGCCACCGAGGAGTCGACGCGGGCCAGCTCCTCCAGGACGATGCCCAGGGCCAGGTAGTCGCCGCCCATCCCGCCGTACTCCTCGGGGAACGGCAGCCCGAACAGGCCCATGCGGCCCATGTCGCGGACGATCTCGTAGGGGAACTCGTGGTGCTCGTAGAACTCCCCGATCTTCGGGGCGATCACGTCATGGGCGAACTCCTCGACGGTGCGCCGGAGTTCTTCGTGCTCTGGGGTGAGGCGGTGGTCCAGCATGGCTCATGACTCCTGGTGGGAGATGGCGCGAACGGTGCGGGACGGGCTCGGCCGTCCCAGGTGGGCGGCCATCCACACGCTTGTGGCGGTGAGCCGGCCGAGGTCGACCCCGGTTTCGACGCCGAGGCCGTGGAGCATCCAGACGAGGTCTTCCGTGGCGAGGTTGCCGGTGGCGCTCTTCGCGTACGGGCAGCCGCCGAGGCCGCCCGCCGAGGAGTCGACGGTGGTCACGCCGTGGTGCAGCGCCGCGAGGGTGTTGGCCAGCGCTTGGCCGTAGGTGTCGTGGAAGTGCACGGCGAGGCGGTCGGTGGGGACGCCCGCCTCGTTGACGGCCCGCAGCAGGGCGGAGACGTGGCCGGGGGTGCCCACGCCGATGGTGTCGCCGAGGCTCAGCTCGTCGCAGCCCATCTCGTACAGGCGGCGGCCGACGTCCGCGACCCGTTCGACCGGCACCGGGCCTTCCCAGGGGTCCCCGAAGCACATCGACAGATAGCCGCGGACGCGGGCGCCCTCGTCCTTCGCCCGCCGCACCACCGGCTCGAACATGGCCAGCGACGCGTCGACCGTCCGGTTGAGGTTGGCCTTGGCGAACGACTCGGTGGCGCTGGCGAAGACCGCGACCTCCCGCGCGCCCAGGGCGAGGGCGCGGTCGAGGCCGCGCTCGTTGGGGACGAGGACGGGGAGCCGGACGCCTGCGGCGACGTCCTCGACGAGCGGCAGGAGCTGCTCGGCGTCGGCGAGCTGCGGCACCCACTCCGGGCGGACGAAGCTCGTCGCCTCGATCGTGCCCAGGCCCGCGGCGGCGAGGCGGCGGATGAAGTCCGCCTTGACCTCCACCGGGACGATCGCCTTCTCGTTCTGCAGGCCGTCGCGGGGGCCGACCTCGTGGATGCGGACGTGCTCCGGGAGGGCGGGGTCCCGTACGGGCATGGGCAGGCCGTCGGCCGTCATGCTTCCTCCTGGGCGGGCAGGTCCGGGGTGACCACGGCGAGGACCTGGTCCATGGCGACCGTGCTGCCGGGGGTGACGTCGAGCTCCGTGACCGTGCCGTCGTGGGGGGCGGCGATGACGTGCTCCATCTTCATCGCCTCCACGACGAGCAGGCTCTGGCCCGCGGTGACCTTGTCGCCGACGGACGCCTTGACGACGGTGACCGTGCCCGGCATCGGCGCCGTGAGCGCGCCGGCGTGTGCGTCGGCTCCGGCGCCGCGGGGTCCTATGGGGTCGTGGTCGGCGATGTGCCAGGTGTCGCCTTCGTGGGCGAGCCACGTTCCGGCGCCGGGCGGGGCTTCGGTGGGGCCGGTGGTGAAGGGGATGGTGCGGCCGTCGAGGTGGAGGGTGAGGCGGTGCGGGGCGGTACGGACGAGGCGGGCCTTGCGGGGGGTGCCTGCGGCGGCTTGCTCCCCAGCCCCACCCCTTCCCGAAACCGGGGGCAAGCCCCCGGAGCCCCCGGGACCGCCCTGCTGCGCGGGCGGCGGGGCGGCCGCCCCGGCGGTACCCGGCTGCGCCGGGACCGTACCGGCCGACCGCTCCGCGCCGGGGGTACCCGCGGCCCCGGGACGGGCGGCGGCGGGAGCGCCGGCGTCCGCACCGGCCTGGGCGGCGGTGTCCTGCTGCGCGGGCACGGCGTTCGCTCCGGGTGCTCCGGGTGCTCCGGGTGCTCCGGGTGCTCCGGGTGCTCCGGGTGCTCCGGGTGCTCCGGGTGCTCCGGCCGGTTCCGGCTGCGCCGTTCCTCGGCCGTGGCCGCTCGCGGACGGCGCCGGGCCGGGCCGCTCCCGCCCGTCGCCGGGGAGGTCCCGGCCCTCGGGCCGGGTGCCGGCGGACGGGACGGCGGCACCGCCCGGCTGCTCCGCGCCGGAGGCGCTCGGGCCTCCGCCGTGAGGGGCTGTCGAAGCGACGAGGCCCGGCCGCCCCGGGACCGTCCCGCCCGGCTGCTCCGCGCCGGCTCCGGGCGGCGTGCCGCCCGAGGGCTCGTCACCGCCCCCGCCCGGAGGGGCGGCCTGCGCCCCCGGCGCGGATGCGGCGTCCAGCACCACCTCCGCGTCCGACGCGGCCCCCCGCACCCGTACCGTCACCGGCTCCTGCCCAGGCACCCGCAGGTGGTGGTGGGTCCAGGCCGGTTCGCCGCCCTGGCGCCAGCCGTCGGGGACGGAGAAGGGGTCGGTCCAGGTGTTCGGGGGGAGGGCGGGCTGGAGGGATGCCTGGCGGGTGAGGGCGGCGGCGGTGTAGACCTCGTCGGGGACTGTGTCCGCGAGGAGGGACGGGCCGTCGCGGTCGACGAGGCCGGTGTCGAGGTTGCCGGAGACGACCGAGGGGTGGGCGAGGAGGCGGCGGAGGAAGCCGGTGTTGGTGTCGAGGCCGAGGACGGTGGTCTCGGCGAGGGCGGCGCGGAGGCGGCGGAGGGCCGTGGGGCGGTCGGGGCCGTGGGCGATGACCTTGGCGAGCATGGGGTCGTAGTGGGTGCCGACCTCGGTGCCGACGGTGAGTCCGGAATCGACGCGGACGCCGGGGCCCTCCGGCTCGTGGAGGGCGAGGACGGTGCCGGCGGAGGGGAGGAAGCCGCGGGCCGGGACCTCGGCGCAGATGCGGGCCTCCATGGCGTGGCCGGTGAGGGTGACGTCCTCCTGGGTGAAGGCCAGGTGCTCGCCCGCCGCCACGCGGAGCTGCCATTCCACCAGGTCCAGGCCGGTGATCAGCTCCGTCACCGGGTGCTCGACCTGGAGGCGGGTGTTCATCTCCATGAAGTAGTAGGCGGACGGGTCGTCGCCGGGGACGATGAACTCCACCGTGCCGGCGCCCGTGTAGCCGCAGGAACGGGCGGCCTGGACGGCGGCGGCGCCCATCGCGGCCCGGGTGGCCTCGTCCAGCAGGACGCTCGGCGCCTCTTCGATGATCTTCTGGTGGCGGCGCTGGAGCGAGCACTCGCGCTCGCCGAGGTGGAGGACGGTGCCGTGGCCGTCGGCCAGGACCTGGATCTCGATATGGCGGGGGCGGTCGATCCAGCGCTCGACGAGGAGCGTGTCGTCGCCGAAGGAACCGCGCGCCTCGCGCCGGGCGGCCGCGATCTCCTCCGCGAGCAGCGCCTCGTCGCGGACCAGCCGCATGCCCTTGCCGCCGCCGCCGGCCGACGGCTTGAGCAGCACGGGCGTGCCGATCTCCCGTGCGGCGTCGATGAGTTCGGCGTCGGACAGGCCGCTTCCCGAGGAGCCGGGGACGACCGGGACGCCCGCGGCCCGGACCGTCGCCTTGGCGCGGATCTTGTCGCCCATGAGGTCGATGGCGTCGGCGGGCGGGCCGATGAAGACCAGCCCGGCGGCCTCGCAGGCGCGGGCGAAGGCGGCGTTCTCGGCGAGGAAGCCGTAGCCGGGGTGGACGGCCTGCGCGCCGGAGCGCGCGGCGGCCTCCAGCAGGCGCTCGGCGGACAGGTAGCTCTCCGCGGCGGCGGCCGGGCCGATGCGGACGGCCGTGTCGGCCTCGCGCACGTGCCGGGCGTCGGCGTCCGCGTCGCTGTACACGGCGACCGAGCGGACGCCCAGTTCCCGCAGGGTGCGGATGACCCGGACGGCGATCTCGCCGCGGTTGGCGACCAGGACACTCTCGAACATCGTCACGTCTCCTCTCACATCCTGAAGACGCCGTAGCCGGGCGCGTTCGGGTCGCGTTCGGGCAGGGGGGAGTTGGCACAGGCGGTGAGGGCGAGGCCGAGGACCCGGCGGGTCTCCAGCGGGTCGATGACGCCGTCGTCCCACAGCCGGGCGGTCGCGTAGTAGGCGTTGCCCTGGGTCTCGTACTGCTCGCGGACCGGGGACTTGAACGCCTCCTCGTCCTCGGCGCTCCACTCCTCGCCGCGCGCCTCCAGCTGGTCGCGTTTGACGGTCGCGAGGACGGAGGCGGCCTGTTCGCCGCCCATGACGGAGATCTTGGCGTTGGGCCACATCCACAGGAAGCGGGGCGAGTAGGCCCGGCCGCACATCGAGTAGTTGCCGGCGCCGTACGAGCCGCCGATCACCACCGTCAGCTTGGGGACGCGCGTGCAGGCCACGGCCGTCACCATCTTGGCGCCGTGCTTGGCGATGCCGCCGGCCTCGTACTGCCGGCCGACCATGAAGCCGGAGATGTTCTGGAGGAAGACCAGGGGTATGCCGCGCTGGTCGCACAGCTCGATGAAGTGGGCGCCCTTCTGGGCGGATTCGGAGAACAGGATGCCGTTGTTGGCGACGATGCCGACCGGGTGGCCGTGGATCCGGGCGAAGCCGGTCACCAGCGTCTGCCCGAACTCGGCCTTGAACTCGGCGAACCGGGAGCCGTCCACCACCCGCGCGATGACCTCGCGGACGTCGTAGGGGGTACGGGAGTCGACGGGGACGGCGCCGTAGAGCCCGGCAGGGTCGGCCTTGGGCTCCTCCACGGGCTCCACCCGCCAGGGCAGCGGGCCGCGGTCGCCGAGCGTCGAGACGATCGTGCGGACGATCCGCAGGGCGTGCGCGTCGTCCTCCGCGAGGTGGTCGGTGACGCCCGACACCTTGGAGTGCACCTCGCCGCCGCCCAGTTCCTCCGCGGTGACGACCTCGCCGGTGGCCGCCTTCACCAGCGGCGGCCCGCCGAGGAAGATCGTGCCCTGGCCGCGCACGATGACCGCCTCGTCGCTCATCGCGGGGACGTACGCCCCGCCGGCGGTGCAGGAGCCCAGGACGGCGGCGATCTGCGGGATGCCCGCGCCGGACATCCGGGCCTGGTTGTAGAAGATCCGGCCGAAGTGCTCGCGGTCGGGGAAGACCTCGTCCTGCATCGGCAGGAAGGCACCGCCCGAGTCCACCAGGTAGAGGCAGGGGAGCCGGTTCTCCAGCGCGATCTCCTGTGCGCGGAGGTGCTTCTTCACCGTCATCGGGTAGTACGTGCCGCCCTTGACCGTCGCGTCGTTGGCGACGATCACCACCTCGCGGCCCGAGACCCGGCCGATGCCGGCGATCACCCCGGCGGCGGGGGCGGCCCCGCCGTACATCCCCTCGGCCGCCAGCGGGGCGATCTCCAGGAACGGCGAACCGGGATCCAGCAGGGTGTCCACCCGGTCGCGCGGCAGGAGCTTGCCGCGGGCGGTGTGCCGGGCGCGCGCCCGCTCGCCGCCGCCCAGCCGGGCCGTCGCGAGTTTCTCGCGCAACTCCGTCACCAGCCGGTGGTGCGCGGCCTCATTGCCGCGCCAGCCGTCGGACGCCGGATCTGCGGCGCTGACCAGCGCCGGTGCCTGCTGCATGGACTCGAAGCTCCCTTGCCCGTTTCCACGTGCTGTTAATAAGCGTTAACAGATCTTCTTCAGGTTAACGCCCGCTAACGGCGCTGTCTACAATTTGGTTCGTGAACCGCGCGAACCCCGTCAACCAGGCCCGTGCGGCGGCCGGCCCCGCCGCAGCAGCAGAGGGCGCCGCCGTCAGGGCGCCCGTCCCCGCTCCCACCCGCCGTGAGCAGATCCTCCGGGAGGCCGCGCGGCTCTTCGCCGAGCGCGGGTTCCACGGGGTCGGGGTGGACGAGATAGGGGCCGCGGTCGGCATCAGCGGCCCGGGGCTCTACCGCCACTTCGCGGGGAAGGACGCGATGCTCGCCGAGTTGCTGGTGGGCATCAGCGGCCGGCTCCTGGCGAGCGGGCGCGAGCGCCGGGCGGGTGCCGAGGTGGCGGGGGCGGGACCGGCCGTCGTGCTGGGCTCGCTGATCGACGGGCACATCGACTTCGCGCTGGACGACCGGGCGCTGATCATCCTCCACGACCGGGAGCTGGGTCAGCTCCGCGACGAGGACCGCAAGCTGGTGCGCTCGCTCCAGCGGCAGTACGTCGAGCTGTGGGTCGAGGTGGTGCGCGCGCTCCACCCCGGCGCCGCCGAGACGGACACCCGGGCCGCCGTGCACGCGGTCTTCGGCCTGCTCAACTCCACCCCGCACCTCGGCCGCCCCGGCGGGCTGCCCGGCCGCGAGGCCACCGCGGCGCTGCTGCGGCGGCTGGCGCACGGCGCGCTCGGGGCGCTGTCGGACCCCGGGCGGGCGTGAGCCGGCCGGACGGGCGGTGGACGGGATCCGGGCCCGGTGGCATCCCGGCCCGGTGGCATCCGGGCCCGGCGGGATCTGGACAGCCGAGGAGACCGCCGGGTAACTTTCGCTGAGCAAGCGCTTAGCCGACCGGGGGAACGGTGGAACCGGCCCCGTTGAGGGGGTAGTTGTGCGTCGGACGGTGTTCAACGAGGACCACGAGGCGTTCCGTGGGACCATCCGCGACTTCATCGCCGCGGAGGTCGTGCCGTACTACGACGAGTGGCGCGAGGCCGGGCAGGCCCCGCGCGACTTCTACAAGAAGCTCGGTGAGCTGGGCGTCTTCGGCATCGAGGTCCCCGAGGAGTACGGCGGCGCGGGCGAGTCCGGCTTCAAGTACCAGGCCGTCATCATCGAGGAGTGCGCCCGGGCGGCCGTCAGCTTCGGCGGCAGCAATGTGCACACCGCGCTCTGCCTCCCGTACCTCCTCGCGTACGCGAACGAGGAGCAGAAGCGGCGCTGGCTGCCGTCCTTCGTCACCGGCGACATGATGACCGCCATCGCCATGACCGAGCCCGGCACCGGCTCCGACCTGGCCGGAATGAAGACCACCGCCAAGCTTTCCGCGGACGGCACCCACTACGTCCTCAACGGCGCCAAGACCTTCATTACCGGCGGCGTCCTCGCCGACCGGGTGATCGTCTGCGCCCGCACCGCGCCGCCCACCCCCGAGGACCGCCGCGGCGGCATCTCGCTGCTCGTCGTGGACACCCGGTCCGAGGGGTACGCGGTCGGCCGCAAGCTGGAGAAGCTGGGCCTGAAGACCTCCGACACCGCCGAACTCTCCTTCGCCGACGTCAAGGTGCCCGTCGAGGACCTGCTCGGCGAGGAGGGCAAGGCGTTCTCCTACCTCGCCCACAACCTGCCGCAGGAGCGGCTGGGCATCGCCGTGGGGGCGTACGCGCAGTCCGCCGCCGCGCTGGAGTTCGCCAAGCAGTACGTGCGCGACCGCAGCGTCTTCGGGCAGCCGGTGGCCGCGTTCCAGAACACCAAGTTCGTCCTCGCCGACTGCAAGTCCGAGGTCGACGCCATGCAGGCCGTCGTCGACCGGGCGCTGGACGCGCACGACGCGGGCGAGCTGAGCGCCGCCGACGCGGCCTCCGCCAAGCTCTTCACCACCGAGCGGGCCGCCGTGGTCATCGACAAGTGCCTCCAGCTGCACGGCGGTTACGGCTACATGATGGAGTACCCCATCGCCCGGCTGTACGCGGACACCCGGGTCAGCAGGATCTACGGCGGCACGAGCGAGGTCATGCGCTCCATCGTCGCCAAGTCCATGGGCCTCTGAGGAACGGACCGGAACAGCACGTGAGCGAGCCGATCACCCCGCTGCAGGACCTCCTCCTCCTGCTCGACCTCGAACGCGTCGAGGAGGACATCTTCCGCGGCACCAGCCGGCCCGCGCTGATCCCGCGCGTCTTCGGCGGCCAGGTCGCCGCGCAGGCGCTGGTCGCGGCCGGCCGGACGGTCCCGGGCGACCGGCTCCCGCACTCCCTGCACGCCTACTTCCTGCGGCCCGGCGACCCCGGTGCCCCCATCGTCTACACGGTGGACCGCATCCGCGACGGCCGCTCCTTCACCACCCGGCGGGTGGTCGCCGTCCAGCGCGGCCGCCCGATCTTCCACCTCTCGGCGTCCTTCCAGACCCACGAGGAGGGTCTGGAGCACCAGGAGCGGGCACCGTACGCGCCCGATCCGCTCACCCTGCCGACGGCCGCCGAGATGCTGCCGCGTTACGCGGACCGGTTCGCGAGCCCGGACGTCGTGGACCGGCTGCTGGAGGCCCGGGCGGCGGTCGACCTGCGGTACGTGGACGACCCGCCGTTCGCCCGGTTCGGCGAGCCGCGCGAGCCGAAGTCGCAGGTGTGGTTCCGGACCAACGGCAAACTCGCCGACGACCCGCTGCTCCACGTCTGCCTGGCCACCTACGTCTCCGACATGACGCTCCTGGACTCCGTCCTGCTCGCCCACGGGCGCGGCGGCTGGGCGGTCGGCGACGTCGTCGGCGCCAGCCTCGACCACGCCATGTGGTTCCACCGGCCCTTCCGCGCGGACGAATGGCTGCTCTACGACCAGGAGAGCCCGACCTCCCAGGGCGGCCGGGCGCTGGCCCGGGGCCGGATCTTCACCCAGGACGGGCAGTTGGCGGTGTCGGTGATCCAGGAGGGGCTGGTACGGGTGCCCCGCCCGCGGGACTGAAACACGGTGATCTTCCCCGTACGCTTCGGCGGAGGAGGGGAGAACTCATGCGCAACATACTGCTGATGGCCGGTGGGGCCGTCGTCATCGTCCTCGGGGCCCTGCTGCTGTTCCTCTGGCACCGGCACCTCGTGGACCTCACCGGGGACGCCCGGTTGATGTCCGGGCTCGGTTGGCGCGTCGCGGAGGGCGCCGTGCTGTACGGAGGCACCTGGCTGTGCGTCCGGGGATGGAACGGGCGGCGGACGGCCTGAGCCACCGCCTTGGACCGGGGCCTGCCGGCGGCTCAGCCCGCCGCCGGCAGCCCCGCCGCCTCCAGCAGGTACGCCGTCATCGGCTCGTAGAACCGCGGGTCGACGACATGGTCGTCGAGCGGCACCGCCACCCGCAGCAGCCCCTCGGCCTCCGCCAGGAACAGCGCCGGGTCGTTGCAGTCCGCGTACCCGACGGTGTCGATACCGCGCTGCGCCGCGCACCCCGCCCAGCCGTGGTCGGCGACCACCAGGTCGGGCAGCGGGCGGCCCTCCCGGGCCAGGCCGTCCAGGACCGCCGCCATCGGGGCGGGGGAGTGGGTGTGCCACAGCGTGGCCCCGCGCTCGAACACGGCCACGTCCGCGACCTGGTACACCATGCCCTCGTCCGCTCCGGTCCCGCTCGGCACCGAGACGATCTCGCAGCCGACGGCGCGCAGGGCCGCGGCCGTCGTCCGGTGCACGTCGAGCAGGCCGCCGGGGTGGCCGGTGGCGAACAGCACCCGCTGCCGGGCGTCCGCCGCCTTGCGCAGGAGGACGGCCGCGCGCTCCAGCGCGGCCACGGTCAGGCCGGGGTCGATGGAGTCCTGCCCGGTGCGCAGCCCGGGGTCGTCGCTGACCCCGCACCGCTCGGCCATCACGGCCAGCACGTCCTGCTCGTCCCGCCAGCGGTCACCCAGCTCCACGCCCAGCCAGTACAGCCGGTCGCCGTGCGCGAGTTTGCGGTAGTGGTCCAGGCTGTTCTGCCGGGGCGTCGCGACGGCCCCCGCGATCCGGGTCCGGACCAGATGGTCGATGAGCTCGGCACGGCTGGGTATGCGCTGCGGCGTGGGCATGCGGTCATTCTCCCCCAGGGCGGGCGCGCGATGGACGGCATGTCCATAAGAGGAGCCCGGACGCACAGTTCCGTACATGTGCGGAACACCCTCCCCTGCCTACCCTCGGGTACGTCCCAGGCAGCGATCCGAGAGGCTCCCCGCATGACCACCGACGCCCCCCGTGAACCGCGCGGCCCCGTCGACTCGTCCCGCATCCCGCGCTACGCGGGCCCCGCGACCTTCGCCCGGCTGCCCCGCCTCGACGAGGTCGGCACCACCGACGTCGCCGTCGTCGGCGTGCCCTTCGACACCGGCGTCTCCTACCGCCCCGGCGCCCGCTTCGGCGGCAACGCCATCCGCGAGGCCTCCCGCCTGCTGCGCCCCTACAACCCGGCCCAGGACGCGTCGCCCTTCGCCCTCGCGCAGGTCGCGGACGCCGGGGACATCGCCGCGAACCCGTTCAACATCGACGAGGCCGTCGAGACGATCGAGGCCGCGGCCGACGACCTCCTCGGCACCGGCGCCCGCATGATGACCCTGGGCGGCGACCACACCATCGCGCTGCCGCTGCTCCGCTCGGTCGCCAAGAAGCACGGCCCGGTCGCCCTGCTGCACTTCGACGCCCACCTGGACACCTGGGACACCTACTTCGGCGCCGAGTACACCCACGGCACGCCGTTCCGCCGGGCCGTCGAGGAGGGCATCCTCGACACCTCCGCCCTCTCCCACGTCGGCACCCGCGGCCCGCTGTACGGCAAGCAGGACCTGACCGACGACGAGAAGATGGGCTTCGGCATCGTCACCTCCGCGGACGTCTACCGCCGCGGCGCCGACGAGGTCGCCGACCAGCTGCGCCAGCGCATCGGCGACCGCCCGCTCTACATATCGATCGACATCGACTGCCTCGACCCGGCCCACGCCCCCGGCACCGGCACCCCCGAGGCCGGCGGCATGACCTCGCGCGAGCTCCTGGAGATCCTGCGCGGGCTCGCCTCCTGCAACCTGGTCTCCGCGGACGTCGTCGAGGTCGCCCCCGCCTACGACCACGCCGAGATCACGGCCGTGGCCGCCTCCCACACCGCGTACGAGCTGACGACGATCATGTCGCGGCAGATCGCGGCCGCCAGGTCGGGTCAGTAGGCACAGCGCGGCGGCGCGGTCCCAGGGCTGACCCACCCCCGTTTGTTGCGGCGGGATGAAATCCGCCGTTCCGAACGTTCGGTCCTTCCGGTAGGCATATGAGGCGGGAGGACCGGGGTGGCGGCGAAGGCAGCGGACGGACAGGGGTGGGCCAGGCGGCTCACGGGCTATTGCTGGCGGTACCGGCGGGCCGTGCTGCTCGCCCTGGGGTCCTCGCTCGGGGGCATGGCGGTGACGGCCCTCGTCCCGCTGATACCCAAGGTGATCATCGATGACGTCATCGGTGGTCACGCCCGCCCGCTCGCCCCCTGGGCGACCCTCCTGATCGTCGCCGCGGTCGTCGTCTACGGCCTCACCTACGTCCGCCGCTACTACGGCGGCCGGCTCGCGCTCGACGTCCAGCACGACCTGCGGACCGAGATGTACGCGTCCATAGCGCGCCTCGACGGCAAGCGGCAGGACGAGCTCTCCACCGGCCAGGTGGTGGGCCGCGCCACCAGCGACCTCCAGCTGATCCAGGGGCTGCTGTTCATGCTGCCGATGATGATCGGCAACATCCTCCTCTTCCTGATATCCCTGGTCGTGATGGCGGTCCTCTCCCCGCTGCTGACCGTCGTCGCCCTCGCTGTCGCCCCCGCCCTCTGGTTCCTCGCCTCCCGCAGCCGCACCAAGCTCTTCCCCGCCACCTGGTACGCCCAGGGGCAGGCCGCCGCCGTCGCGGGGGTCGTGGACGGGGCGGTCACCGGCGTCCGGGTCGTCAAGGGCTTCGGGCAGGAGGCCCAGGAGGCCGGCAAGCTCCGCGAGGTCAGCCGCAGGCTGTTCGCGGGACGGCTGCGCACCGTCCGCCTCAACGCGCGCTACACCCCGGCGCTCCAGGCCGTCCCCGCGCTCGGCCAGGTGGCCATGCTGGCGCTGGGCGGCTGGATGGCCACCCGCGGGCAGATCACCCTCGGCACGTTCGTCGCCTTCTCCACCTACCTGGCGCAGCTCGTCGGCCCGGTCCGGATGCTCACCATGATCCTCACGGTCGGGCAGCAGGCCCGCGCCGGCGTCGAGCGGGTCCTCGAACTGATCGACACCGAGCCGGTGATCGACGAGCGCCCCGACGCCCACGAACTGCCCGCCGACGCCCCCGCGACCGTCGAGTTCGACGACGTCTCCTTCGGCTACGACCCCGAGCGGCCCGTCCTCGACGGGGTCTCGCTGCGGATCGAGCCCGGCGAGACGGTCGCCGTCGTCGGCGCCTCGGGCAGCGGCAAGTCGACGCTGTCGCTGCTGCTCCCGCGCTTCTACGACGTGACGTCCGGCGCCGTCCGGATCGGCGGGCACGACGTCCGCGACCTCACCCATGCCTCGCTGCGGGCCGCGATCGGGCTGGTGCCCGAGGACAGCTTCCTCTTCTCCGACAGCGTCCGTGACAACATCGCCTACGGCATGCCGGGAGCGACCGACGAGCAGGTGCGCACCGCCGCGCGGGCCGCGCAGGCCGACGGCTTCATCTCGGCGCTGCCCGAGGGGTACGACACCAAGGTCGGCGAGCAGGGCCTCACCCTCTCCGGCGGCCAGCGCCAGCGCATCGCCCTGGCCCGAGCGATCCTCGCCGATCCCCGGCTGCTGCTCCTCGACGACGCGACCTCGGCGGTCGACGCCCGCGTCGAGCACGAGATCCACGAGGCGCTGCGCGGGGTCATGGCGGGCCGGACGACGCTCCTCATCGCCCACCGGGCCTCCACGCTGGGGCTCGCGGACCGGATCGCCGTGCTGGACGGCGGCCGGCTGGCGGACGTCGGCACGGCGGACGAGCTCCAGGAGCGGTCCGCGCTCTACCGGCGGCTGCTGACCGACCCCGACGAGCTGGGCGGGGTGCCCAGGGATCCGGCGGGTGCCACGGAACCGCCCGTGGACACCGTGGCGGACGAGGCGGAGCAGGCGGATGGTGTCACCCCCGCGCTCTGGGTCCGTGACGCGGACAAGGCGCCCGCCGACCCGCACGGCTCCCTCACCGGGATGCCCGCCACCCCCGAACTCCTCGCACAGGTCGACGCCCTGCCGCCCGCCACCGACACCCCCGCGATCGACGAGGAGCAGGCCGCCCGCCCCGAACGGGCCTACGGCCTGCGCCAGTTGCTGCGCGGCTTCGGCGCGCCGCTCGCGGTGAGCCTGCTGCTGGTGGCCGTCGACGCGGTCGCCGGGCTGCTGCTGCCCGTCCTGATCCGGCACGGCATCGACCAGGGCGTGGAGCGGCTGGCGCTCGGCGCGGTGTGGGCCGCGTCCGGGCTGGCGCTGCTGGTGGTCGTCGTCCAGTGGGCGGCCCAGATCGGTGAGACCCGGGTGACCGGGCGGACCGGTGAACGCGTCCTCTACGCGCTCCGGTTGAAGATCTTCGCCCAGCTCCAGCGGCTCGGGCTCGACTACTACGAGCGCGAGCTCACCGGCAAGATCATGACCCGGATGACCACCGACGTCGACGCCCTGTCGACGTTCCTCCAGACGGGCCTGGTCACCGCCTTCGTCTCGGTCCTCACCTTCCTCGGCATCCTCGTGGCCCTGCTGGTCATCGACGTCCAGCTGGCCCTGGTGGTCTTCGCGACGCTGCCGCTGCTGGTCGTCGGGACGTTCTTCTTCCGGCGGCAGAGCGTCAAGGCGTACGAGCTCGCCCGGGAGCGGGTCGGCCTGGTCAACGCCGACCTCCAGGAGAGCGTGGCGGGGCTGCGGATCGTGCAGGCGTTCCGCCGCGAGGAGGCGGGCGCCGACCGGTTCGCCGAGCGGAGCGACGACTACCGGCGGGCGCGGGTGCGCGGCCAGTGGCTGATATCCGTGTACTTCCCGTTCGTCCAGCTGCTGTCGTCGGTGGCCGCGGCCGCCGTGCTGATCGTGGGCGCGGGCCGGGTGGACGACGGCACGCTCACCGCCGGCGCGCTGGTGGCCTACCTGCTCTACATCGACCTGTTCTTCGCCCCGGTGCAGCAGCTCTCCCAGGTCTTCGACGGCTACCAGCAGGCGGCGGTCTCCCTCGGCCGGATCCAGTCGCTGCTGCGCGAGCGGACGTCCACCCCGGTGGCGGCGGACCCGCGCCCGGTGCCCGCGCTGCGGGGCGAGATCGTCTTCGACGACGTGCACTTCCGGTACGGCGGGGCGGACGCCGAGGCCGCCAAGGGCATCGCGGGCGCCGAGGCCCCCGAGGGTGCGGCCGGCGGCCGGGCGCAGGCCCTGTCCGGGGTCCGGCTGACCATTCCGGCCGGGCAGACGGTCGCCTTCGTCGGCGAGACCGGCGCGGGCAAGTCCACGCTGGTCAAGATGGTCGCCCGGTTCTACGACCCGACCGGCGGCGCGGTCCTGGTGGACGGGCGGGACCTGCGCACCCTGGACCCGGTCGAGTACCGGCACCGGCTCGGCGTGGTCCCGCAGGAGCCGTACCTCTTCCCGGGCACGGTACGCGACGCCATCGCGTACGGCCGTCCGGACGCGAGCGACGCCGAGGTCGAGGCGGCCGCGCGGGCGGTGGGCGCGCACGCCATGATCGCCACGCTCGACGGGGGCTATCTGCACCCGGTGACCGAGCGCGGCCGCAATCTGTCCGCGGGACAGCGGCAGTTGATCGCCCTGGCGCGCGCGGAGCTCGTCGACCCGGACGTCCTGCTGCTCGACGAGGCCACGGCGGCGCTCGACCTCGCCACCGAGGCCCTCGTCAACGAGGCCACGGACCGGCTGGCCGGCCGGCGGACGACGCTCGTCGTGGCGCACCGGCTGACCACGGCGGCCCGGGCGGACCGGGTGGTCGTGCTCGACGCGGGCCGCGTCGTGGAGGACGGGACGCACACGGAACTGCTGGCCCTGGACGGGCGGTACGCGGCGCTGTGGCGGACGTTCGTGGGCGGGGGAGCCGGTGGGAGCGACAAGGGGGAGCCGCTCGGGGCGGCGCTCTGATCATAGGGTGGCCGGGTGACACCTGATCTCTCGAACCCTCAGAACATGCCCGTCCTGCGCCTCATACCCGACGATCACATCCCGGCCGAGGTGGCCGACCGCTTCGGCTACCTCCGCCCGGTGGCCGAGGGGCTGCTGGCGGGCATCGCCCTCGACACCCCCGACGCGGTGCTGCTCCTGGACGACGGGGGCGTGGCGGAGGCCGGCGACCCGGCGGCCCTGTGGGCGGCGGCGCGCGCCAACCTCGTCGAGCTGCCCATGGAGCACGACACGGTGGACCGGCCCGACGGCACGGTCCTGCACATCGTCGGCGGCGGCTCGATCCACGCGGCGAGCAAGGTCCTGGTACTGGGGGAGCTGATCCGGGCGACGACCGGTCAGGAGCCCCCGGCCGAGGGCGTGCTGGTGACCGTGCCGAGCCGGCACAACCTCGCCTTCCATCCGGTCGTGGACGCCACGGTCGTCAGTGCCGTCAACGAGCTGGCCATGTTCGGCCTCGGCGCGTACCAGGACAACCCCGACACCCATATCTCGCCCCGGCTCTACTGGTGGCGGGACGGCGTCCTCACCTCGCTGACCGTGATCGACCACGAGACCAAGGAGTTCGGGATCGCGCCGCCCGACGAACTGATGGCGATCATGCGGCGGTTGACCGGCCGCTGAGCCCCGGCCCGGGGCGGACCGGCCGAATGCGGGCCGTCCCGGACAAGGCGGCACGGGCTGTGAAGTGATGTGAAGTGCGGGGACAAAGGGTCTGGCGCAACGCATGTCACCCCCGGTAGGTTCGCGGCGACCTTTGCGAACCCAGGGGAGGGCGCATGCGCAAGGCTCTCAGATCGCTGCTGGCGGCGACGATGCTCATAGGAGCGATCGGCGCCGGCAGCGCCACGGCAGGGGCGGCGACCACCGCCCCGCAGGCCGACATCAAGGACCGCATCCTGAGGATTCCCGGGATGAAGTTCGTCGAGGAGAAGCCCTACGCGGGCTACCGCTACCTCGTGATGACGTACCGGCAGCCGGTCGACCACCGGAATCCCAAGAAGGGCACCTTCGAGCAGCGTTTCACCCTGCTGCACAAGGACACCGACCGTCCCACGGTCTTCTTCACCTCGGGCTACAACGTCTCCACCAACCCCAGCCGCAGCGAGCCCACGCGCATCGTCGACGGCAACCAGGTGTCGATGGAGTACCGCTTCTTCACCCCGTCCCGTCCGCAGCCCGCCGACTGGTCCAAGCTGGACATCTGGCAGGCGGCGAGCGACCAGCACCGCCTCTTCGCGGCCCTCAAGCCCGTCTACAACAAGAACTGGCTGGCCACGGGCGGCAGCAAGGGCGGTATGACGGCCACCTACTTCCGCCGTTTCTACCCGAACGACATGAACGGCACGGTCGCCTACGTCGCGCCCAACGACGTGAACGACAAGGAGGACGTGGCCTACGACCGCTTCTTCGCGGGCGTCGGCGACAAGGCCTGCCGCACCCAGCTCAACTCGGTGCAGCGCGAGGCGCTGGTCCGGCGCGACGAGATCGTGGCCCGGTACGAGAAGTGGGCGAAGGAGAACGGCAAGACGTTCAAGGTCGTCGGCAGCGCCGACAAGGCGTACGAGAACGTCGTGCTGGACCTCGTCTGGTCCTTCTGGCAGTACCACCTGCAGAGCGACTGCGCCTCCGTCCCCGCCACCAAGGCGTCCACCGACGACCTGTACAAGTTCGTCGACGACATCTCGGGCTTCGACGCCTACACCGACCAGGGCCTGGAGCGGTACACGCCGTACTACTACCAGGCGGGCACCGAGCTGGGCGCCCCCACGGTGAGGAACCCGCACCTCAAGGGCCTGTTGCGGTACCCCGGGATCAACCAGCCGCGCTCGTACGTGCCGCGGGACATCCCCATGACGTTCCGGAACGGCGCGATGGCGGACGTCGACCGCTGGGTGCGCGAGGACAGCCGGAACATGCTGTTCGTCTACGGGCAGAACGACCCGTGGAGCGGTGAGCCGTTCCGCCTGGGCCGGGGCGCCGCGGCGCGGCACGACTTCCGCTTCTACGCGCCGGGCGGCAACCACGGTTCGAATATCTCGCAGCTCGTGGCCGACGAGCGGGCCAAGGCCACGGCCGAGGTCCTGAAGTGGGCCGGTGTGGCGCCGCAGGCCGTCCAGCGGGACGAGAAGGCGGCCAAGCCGCTGGCCACGTTCGACGCGAAGCTCGACCGCGCCAGGATCGACCGGCAGACCGCCCTGCGTCCGTAGGGCGCGGGAGTACCGGAGTTCAGCCGAGGCGGCGGGCGCACCCGACGGGTGCCCCGCCGCCGAGCTGTACGTAGAGGTCGGTGCCGGCGGGGCAGCCGGCGCGGGTGGCGGCCTCGTGCGTCACCTCGTACTCCGGGGCCTCGGGCCGGGAGCCGTCGCAGGCGGTCTCCTTCACCACGCCCGGCCGCGCGGTGGTGCGGACGCAGTCGCCGACGACCGTCAGCGGGCCGCCGCCCCGGCCCGGGTCGCCGGGGTGCGGCGGGCGCAGGTTGCGCATACAGGCGTACCCCTCCGGCGCGCTCTCCTCCTCCGAGCTGCCGGTGTCGACGGCGGAGAGGTGCAGGACGAAGTCGGTGAGGGAGGGGCAGCGGGGTCCTGACGCCTGCGGGCCGTTCCAGCGGGCGAGGACCCGGGCGGCGGCCCGGGCGCCCGCGCAGTCCACCTCGTCGTAGCCCGGCCCCCGGTCCGCGCAGGAGCCCCGGCCGAGGAACCGCGCGGCGGTCACCGGGCGGGCCGGGGCGGCGGTCCCGTCCCGGCCGCCGGCCGTACCGGTCCGGCCCGCGGCCCCCGGATCCGGGCTGTCCGGCGCGTGACACGCGGTGAGCGCGAGCGGCCCGGAGAGCACGGCCACCGCGAACAGCGCCGCACGCAGCGCCGGTTGACGCATGGAACCCCCTCGATGTCCGCAACCCCACGGATTCCGTCCAGAGTTACCGGAGGGGCCCGGCGTGCGCCAGGAGCGCGGGGTGTTCCCCGGGGTGTGCGTCCCGTGCCGCACGCCCCCGGCCGGGCGGCGGAGAGCCGCCGCCGGTGCCCGGGAGGGCGCGCACAGGCGGCGGCGTGCCGACGGCCGCGGACGGTGGAGAGGGAGGCCGGGCTACGCGGCGTGCGACGGTCCCGGCACCGCACCGCGGGGACTCGCCGACGGCACGGCCCTTGGACGGAGGACGCCGTCCGCCGGTTCCTCGGCCGCACAGCCTTCCCTGGCCGCCGCCCGCAGCAGCCGCACGGTCTCGGTGATCGCGGGCCGCCGCGCCGCGCCGATCCGCCAGTAGGCGAACAGCCGCCGTACGGGCACCGGTTCGAGCCGCAGGACCGCCACGCCGGGCGGCAGCGGCCCGCGGCCCAGCCGGGGGATCAGGGCGACGCCCAGCCCCGCCTCGACCAGGGCCAGTTGGGTCTGGTACTCGGCCACCTGGTGCGCGAGGTTCGGCTCGTGGCCGGTCTCGCGCAGGGTCCGCACCAGCCAGTCGTGGCAGACCGTGCCGGGCGGCTGGCAGATCCAGCGCTCGTCCACCAGGTCCGTCGCCGCGATCGCGTCGCGTCCGGTCAGCGGATGGCCCTCGGGGACGAGCACCTCGCACCGGTCCTCGCCCAGCGTCACCCGTTCCATGCCCTCCGGCGCGGGCAGCGGGTTGATGTCCCAGTCGTGGGCCACGGCCAGGTCGATCGCCCCCTGGGCGACCAGCCCCATCGACAGGTGCGGGTCGATCTCCGACAGCCGGGCGTCCACGGTGGGGTGCTCCCGGGCGAGCCGGGCCAGGACGCCGGGGAGCAGGTCCCGGGCGGCCGTGGGGAACGCGCCGATGGTCAGCCGCCCGGTGGGCAGCCCGCGGCGCTCGTCGAGCTCGGTCTCGGCCCGCTCGACCAGCACCAGCAGCTCCCGCGCGGTCTCCGCGAGCCGTACGGCGGCGTCGGTGAGCGCCACGCCCCGGCCGCGCCGTTCCAGCAGGGGGGTGCGGGTCTCCCGCTCCAGCTTGGTGATCGCCTGGGACACGGCGGACGGCGTGTAGCCCAGGGCGATCGCCGCCGCGCTGACCGAGCCGTGCACGGACACGGCGTGCAGGGCGCGCATCCGGGACAGGTCCAGCACGTGATCACCTCCATTCGTCGAAGCCCTACGGCGAAGCCTTACGTCGAAGCCCTGCTCATTGAAGCATTGCTCAATCACATACTGAAGAAAGATGAACTGGTGCTACATGGTCCGGTGCCGTGATGCTGGTCGCATGCGTCCGCACCACCTTCTCCTCGCCGTCTTCGTCGCCGCTCTGTGGGGCGTCAACTTCGTCGTCATCGACGTCGGACTCGACCACTTCCCGCCCCTGTTCTTCGGTGCCCTGCGCTTCCTCGCGGCGGCGGTGCCCGCCCTCTTCTTCATCGGCCGGCCGCCGGTGAAGTGGCGCTGGATCATCGGCGTCGGGCTGACGCTGGGCGTGGGCAAGTTCGGGCTGCTGTTCGTCGGTATGCACTCCGGGATGCCCGCCGGGCTGTCCTCGCTGGTCATCCAGGTCCAGGCGGTGTTCACCGCCCTCTTCGCCATCCTCGCGCTGGGCGAGCGGGTCCGCGGGGCCCGGGCGGTGGGCATGGCCGTGGCGGTCGCCGGGATCGTGGTCGCGGCGGTCGACGAAGGGATGTCCGGGCCGTTCCTCGGCTTCGTCCTCGTCGTGGTCGCGGCCGCCTTCTGGGGCGTCTCCAACATCCTCACCCGCAAGGCCGCCGCACCGGACGCCTTCCGGTTCATCGTCTGGGTGAGCGCCGTCCCGGTCCTGCCGCTGCTGCTGCTCTCCCTCGTCCTGGAGGGCCCGGGCGCCGACGCGGAGGCGCTGGGCTCGCTCGACATGAGCGGCGTCGGGGCGCTGCTGTTCGTCGCCTGGATCAGCACGCTGCTCGGCTTCGGCATCTGGGGCCACCTGCTGCGCACGTACGACGCCTCGGCCGTCGCCCCCTACGCGCTCCTCGTGCCCGTCTTCGGGATGTCGTCCGCGGCGCTGCTGCTGGGCGAGGGCGTGAGCCCGCTGCGCTGGTGCGCGGCGGTGCTGCTGGTCGGTGGTATCGCGCTGGCGTCGCTGTCGGGAACGCGGCGGCGGGCGGTGTCCGCGGCGGCCGGGCCCGCCGCCGGGCCCGAGGTACGGGCGGCCGAGCCGTCGCCCGTTTCCCGGTGACGCCCGGGGCCTCCCCGGAAACCCCCTCTGTCCCCTGCTTTCCCCTGACGCTTCCCCAAGGAGTTCCCCGTGGTCACCCTGCACGATGTCGCCGGTATGGCGCTCGTGGCGCTGGGGCTGGTGCTCACCCCCGGTCCGAACATGATGTACCTGGTGTCCAGATCGGTGACCCAGGGGCGGCGGGCCGGGCTGATCTCCCTGCTGGGCGTCGCCGTGGGCTTCTTCGTCTACCTGCTGGCGGCGGTGGCGGGCATCGCCACCCTCTTCGCCCTGGTGCCGGCCGTCTACACCACCGTGAAGCTGGCCGGCGCGGCCTACCTGGCCTGGCTCGCCTGGCAGGCCCTGCGGCCCGGCGGGACCTCGGCCTTCGACCCCAAGCCGCTGCCCCCGGACCCGCCGCGCAAGCTCTTCACCATGGGGCTGGTCACCAATCTGCTCAACCCGAAGATCGCGATCCTCTACGTCTCGGTGCTGCCGCAGTTCGTCGACCCCGACCGGGGCTCCGTGCCGCTCCAGAGCCTCCTCATCGGACTCACCCAGATCGTCGTGGCGGTCACCGTGAACGGCCTGATCGCCGTGTCCGCCGGATCCGTCTCGACGTTCCTCCGGGGGCGCCCCCGGTGGCTGCGCACCCAGCGGTATGTGATGGGGACGGCCCTCGCGGGCATCGCCGTGACCGTGGCCGTGGACTGACGCGCGTCAGGCGGACCGGTCGAGCAGGTCCCGCAGGAACTCCCGGCCCGCCGCGGACACGCCCGCGAAGTCCGGCGCCTCGGGGTGCCAGCGCTTCTCGTACTCCCAGCACAGCCAGCCGTCCCACCCGGCCGCGGCGAGCTCCCGCACACACGCCGCGAGCGGCACCGCGCCCGCGCCCAGCGTCAGGGGCGCGGTGTCGTGTTCCGAGACGACGTCCTTGACCTGGACATAGCCCAGATGCGGGGCGAGCGTGGGCAGGGTGACGGAGGGGGGCTCGCCGTTGCGCCAGGTGTGCAGGACGTCCCACAGCGCGCCGACGTTCCGGTGGCCCACCGGGCCCAGCACCCGGGCCGTGTCCTGGGCGCGGGGGTGCGAGTCGTGGGTCTCCAGCAGGACCCGGACGCCGAGGTCGGCGGCGAGCGGCGCGACCCACGCGAGGCGGCGCGCGGCGGTGGCGTCGCTCTCCTCCGCCGGCTGCTCCCCGGCGCCCGGGAACACCCGCACGAACGGCGCCCCGAGGTCGGCGGCGAGCCGGACGAGCGCGTCCAGCTCCGTCAGCACCGGCTCGTCGGGGCCGGGGGAGGCGGCCCGGACGTATCCGGCCACCGCGAGGATCCGTACCCCGTCGGCGTCGAACCGCCGTACCGCGGCCGCCCGTTCGGCGGGTCCGCTGCCCGGGTGGAGCGGCTCCTCGGGGTGGGCGCGGAGCTCGACGCCGTCCCAGCCGTGGGCGGCGGCCAGCCGGGTGACGTCGGGGATCGGGAGACCAGGGACACCGAGAGTGGAGAAAGCCAGTTTCACAGTGAACCGGCTTCCCCGTGCGTAACGGACTTCTCGCCACCTTGGGTAACGGATCGATAACGCTTCGAGTCGGCTGCAACCTCTCGGCGCCCCCGGCTGTCGTATGTGGCATCCGGCTTCCCGGGGGAGGTATCCGGGGGGATCAAGGGGAGGCCGGCCGGGGGGAAGCGAGGGGCTCGGTCGCGGACCGGGCCCCTCGAATCGCGTCCGGGGCGGGGCTGTCGGACCCCGGCGGTACTGTCGGCCCATGGCGCAACTGGCAGTGGTCGAAGGGGTGCTCGAACGCATCACCTACGCCAACGAGGAGAACGGGTACACGGTCGCGCGGGTGGACACCGGCCGCGGCTCCGGCGATCTGCTCACGGTCGTCGGTTCGCTCCTCGGCGCCCAGGCCGGTGAGTCGCTGCGGATGGAGGGCCGTTGGGGCTCGCACCCGCAGTACGGACGGCAGTTCACGGTGGAGAACTACACGACGGTGCTGCCCGCCACCATCCAGGGCATCCGCCGCTACCTCGGCTCCGGCCTGGTCAAGGGCATCGGCCCGGTGTTCGCCGACCGGATCACCCAGCACTTCGGCGTCGACACCCTGCAGATCATCGAGGAGGAGCCGAAGCGGCTGATCGAGGTGCCGGGACTCGGCCCCAAACGCACCAAGAAGATCGCCGAGGCATGGGAGGAACAGAAGGCGATCAAGGAAGTGATGCTCTTCCTCCAGACCGTCGAGGTCTCCACCTCCATCGCCGTGCGCATCTACAAGAAGTACGGGGACGCCTCCATCTCCGTGGTGAAGAACGAGCCGTACCGGCTGGCGGCCGACGTCTGGGGCATCGGCTTCCTCACCGCCGACCGGATCGCCCAGTCCGTCGGCATCCCGCACGACAGCCCCGAGCGGGTCAAGGCGGGCCTCCAGTACGCCCTTTCGCAGTCGTCCGACCAGGGGCACTGCTTCCTGCCCGAGGAGCGGCTGATCGCCGACGCGGTGAAGCTCCTCCAGGTCGACACCGGCCTGGTGATCGAGTGCCTGGCCGAACTCGCCGCGGACGACGAGGGGGTGGTCCGGGAGACCGTACCGGGACCGGAGGACGGGCAGCCCGTCACCGCCGTCTACCTCGTCCCCTTCCACCGGGCCGAACTCTCCCTGTCCGGACAGCTGTCCCGGCTGCTGCGGGCCGGGGAGGACCGGCTGTCGGCCTTCGCGGACGTCGACTGGGACAAGGCCCTGACCTGGCTGGCCGGGCGGACCGGCGCGGAGCTCGCCCCCGAGCAGCGGGACGCCGTCCGGCTGGCGCTGACGAGCAAGGTCGCCGTCCTCACCGGCGGGCCCGGCTGCGGCAAGTCCTTCACCGTCCGGTCGGTGGTCGAGCTGGCCCGGGCCAAGCGGGCGAAGGTGGTGCTCGCCGCCCCCACCGGCCGCGCCGCCAAGCGTCTGTCGGAGCTCACCGGCGCCGAGGCGTCCACCGTCCACCGGCTGCTGGAGCTCAAGCCCGGCGGCGACGCCGCGTACGACCGGGACCGGCCGCTCGACGCCGACCTGGTCGTCGTCGACGAGGCGTCCATGCTGGACCTGTTGCTGGCCAACAAGCTGGCCAAGGCCGTGGCGCCGGGCGCCCACCTGCTGCTCGTCGGGGATGTGGACCAGCTGCCCTCCGTGGGCGCCGGCGAGGTGCTGCGCGACCTCCTGGCCCCCGGGAGCCCCGTCCCCGCCGTGCGGCTCACCCGTATCTTCCGGCAGGCCCAGCAGTCCGGCGTCGTCACCAACGCCCACCGCATCAACTCCGGTGTCCCGCCCATCACCACGGGCCTCGCCGACTTCTTCCTCTTCGCCGAGGAGGACACCGAGGAGGCCGGCCGGCTCACCGTGGACGTGGCGGCCCGGCGGATCCCCGCCAAGTTCGGGCTCGACCCCCGCCGGGACGTCCAGGTGCTCGCCCCGATGCACCGCGGCCCGGCCGGCGCGGCCGCCCTCAACGGCCTGCTCCAGCAGGCCGTCACCCCCGCCCGGCCCGACCTGCCCGAGCGCCGCTTCGGCGGCCGCGTCTTCCGGGTCGGCGACAAGGTGACACAGATCCGCAACAACTACGAGAAGGGCGAGAACGGCGTCTTCAACGGCACGGTCGGGGTGGTCACCGCGCTGGACCCGGTCGAGCAGCGGCTGACCGTGCGCACCGACGAGGACGAGGAAGTGGGCTATGACTTCGACGAACTCGACGAACTGGCGCACGCCTACGCGGTCACGATCCACCGCTCCCAGGGCAGCGAGTACCCGGCCGTGGTGATCCCGGTGACCACCGGCGCCTGGATGATGCTCCAGCGCAATCTCCTCTATACGGCCGTAACCCGGGCAAAGCGCCTCGTCGTCCTGGTCGGCTCGCGGCGCGCCCTGGGTCAGGCGGTCCGTACGGTGGGGGCCGGCCGTCGCTGTACCGCCCTCGATCACCGGCTCGTCATGGGAGGTGGTGTTCGTCTCTGAGCGGTTTACCAATCGGGGCGAAGGGGGCAGGATGGCCAGCTGGACGGCACTCAGTGCCGCTCTTGGGCCCTATGGCCGACCCCGAGTGCACGTACCGCGTCCAAATGGGGGAAGGTAGGGGTAGTCAGGGCACCTCGAAGAAGAGGCACAACGTCGGTGAGGGATGACGTGAGCGACAACTCTGTAGTAGTGCGTTACGGGGACGGCGAGTACACCTACCCGGTGGTCGACAGCACCGTCGGCGACAAGGGCTTCGATATCGGCAAGCTGCGTGCCCAGACCGGTCTGGTGACCCTGGACTCCGGTTACGGCAACACCGCCGCCTACAAGTCCGCCATCACCTACCTGGACGGCGAGCAGGGCATCCTGCGCTACCGCGGCTACCCCATCGAGCAGCTGGCCGAGCGCAGCACCTTCCTGGAGACGGCGTACCTGCTGATCAACGGTGAGCTGCCGACCGTCGACGAGCTGTCGCGCTTCCAGGACGAGATCACCCGCCACACCCTGCTGCACGAGGACGTCAAGCGGTTCTACGACGGCTTCCCGCGCGACGCCCACCCGATGGCGATGCTGTCCTCCGTGGTCAGCGCCCTGTCCACGTTCTACCAGGACAGCCACAACCCCTTCGACGCCAAGCAGCGCGACCTCTCCACCATCCGGCTGCTCGCCAAGCTGCCGACGATCGCGGCCTACGCGTACAAGAAGTCCGTCGGCCACCCGGTGGTCTACCCGCGTAACGACCTCGGCTACGTCGAGAACTTCCTGCGGATGACCTTCTCGGTGCCGGCCGCCGAGTACGACCTGGACCCGGTCGTCGTCAGCGCCCTGGACAAGCTGCTCATCCTGCACGCCGACCACGAGCAGAACTGCTCCACCTCGACCGTGCGCCTGGTGGGCTCCTCGCAGGCCAACCTCTTCGCGTCGATCTCCGCGGGCATCAACGCCCTGTGGGGCCCGCTGCACGGCGGCGCCAACCAGTCGGTGCTGGAGATGCTGGAGTCCATCAAGAACTCCGGCGGCGACGTCGACACCTTCATCCGCAAGGTGAAGAACAAGGAAGACGGCGTGAAGCTCATGGGCTTCGGGCACCGCGTCTACAAGAACTTCGACCCCCGGGCGAAGATCATCAAGGCCGCGGCGCACGATGTCCTCTCCGCCCTGGGCAAGGACGACGAGCTCCTCGACATCGCCCTCAAGCTGGAGGAGCACGCGCTGGCCGACGACTACTTCGTCGAGCGCAAGCTCTACCCGAACGTCGACTTCTACACCGGTCTCATCTACCGGGCCATGGGCTTCCCGACCGAGATGTTCACCGTGCTCTTCGCGCTCGGCCGGCTGCCCGGCTGGATCGCCCAGTGGCACGAGATGATCAAGGAGCCGGGCTCCCGCATCGGCCGCCCGCGCCAGATCTACACCGGCGTCGTCGAGCGCGACTTCGTGCCCGTCGAGGCCCGCTGACCCTTCTGCGTCACGGCGCCCCCGCCACCCCTCCACGAGGGGCGGCGGGGGCGCCTTCGTGTGGTCCGGGGCTTGTTCGGGGCATGGTGTCCGGAGAACGGACCCCTAATAAGCGTGTACGTGACACGTGTACAGGGCATCCGACTTAGTTGTGCAGGGCATCAATGAAAAGCGCCCCGGCTCCGATCCCCCCACGGGTCGGAGCGGGACGCTTTCCGTCCCGAAACGGATTCCCCCCACGGGATCCGTCCGGGAGCTCAAATGCGCGCCATGCGCTCACTGTGCCGGCGGCCCGTGCGACGGGCCGCCTTCGGACGCGATCTGCCGGGACAACGTACGGACGGGAGGGCCGCTCAAAGCTCCCCGGGTACGTGTCCCGGCCACGCGTGGCCGGCCCGTCCCCCAAGACGATCCAGCACTGCATGGTTAGACCAATCGAGGCCCGGAATGGTTACCCCCAAATTGCTGTGATCTAGGTCTCTTGTTTTCGTCCGCCAAACAGGGACGTAAAAGGGCAAGGACCCTGAACGGAAATCAAGGTCCTTGCCCGAGGGGTAATGGCGGCCGTCGGACCGTCAGGCCGTCAGTCCGCCCGGCGGCGCCGGATCAGGCGCGGCCGACCAGCTCGTACCCCGCCTCGTCGACGGCGGCCCGTACGGCCTCGTCGTCCAGCGGGCCCCCGGAGACGACGGTGACCTGTCCGGCGGACGCGTCGGCCCGGACGGAGGTCACCCCGGGGAGGGCGGAGAGCTCGCTGCCGACCGCGCTCTCGCAGTGGCCGCAGGTCATACCGGTCACCCGGTAGACGGTGGTGGTCCCGGCGGTCGTTCCGTGCGTCATGCTGTGCTCCTCGGTGAAGGTGGACCGGTTGGCGACTGCGACCTCATAGTACCCCCAGGGGGTATGCCGTCACCGTCACCCCCTGCGATCGCGCCGCGCCCGGTTGCCGGGGCGCTCGGCGACCCAGAGCCGGATGGTGTCGGCGAACCAGTACGGTTTCCCGTCCTCGGTCAGGTCGGGAACCGGCAGCAGGCCGTGCTTGCGGTACGACCGCACGGTGTCGGTCTGTACCCCGATATGCGCGGCGATCTCCTTGTAGGACCAGAGTCGACGGTCGGTCATCTCTCGCGCCTCTCCGCTGCGCCGCGGCCACGGAGGGGGTTCCGTCGGGGGGCCCGCGGCGCTGCCGTTCTTGATCGAGCAGCCTCGCCCGGCGAACGGCGCACGGGAGCCGGGCGGGCGGGCTGTCGAACGGCTGTCGAGGAAGGCTGACCGGGTCGTGACGCTCGTAACCCGCCGGCGACGTGGTGTTCGGACGGATGCCGTCCGGTGGATCAGCCGAGCCCCGCCGCCGCGGCCGCCTCCGCCGGCCCCACCGGCCGGTTCCGCGCGCGCGAGAGCTCGCACGCCTCGGCGATCAGCAGGGCGTTCAGACCCTCGCGGCCGGGGCAGGGGCTGTCCAGCGCGCCGCGCACGGCGCGCACGAAGGCGTCCAGCTCCGCGCGGTACGCGCCCTCGAACCGTTCCAGGAACCCGGGCCACGGCCGCTCCGGCGCCCCCGGCCCGCCCGGCTCGGCCGACGTCAGCGGCGCTCGCCCGTCCAGCCCCACCACCCACTGGTCACGCTCGCCGCACAGCTCCGTACGGACGTCGTAGCCCGCGCCGTTGTACCGGGTCGCCGTCGCCGAGACCAGCGTCCCGTCGTCCAGCGTGAGCAGCGCGCACGCCGTGTCCACGTCCCCCTGCTCCCGGAACACCGCCGCCCCCGCGTCCGACCCCCGCGCATAGACCTCCACCACCTCGCGCCCCGTCAGCCACCGCACCGTGTCGAAGTCATGCACCATGCAGTCCCTGAACAGCCCGCCCGACAGCGGCAGGAACTCCGCCGGCGGCGGCGCCGGGTCCGAGGTGACGGCCCTGATCGTGTGCACCCGTCCCAGCCGCCCCGCCCTGAGCGCCTCGCGCGCTCTCCGGTAGCCCGCGTCGAAGCGCCGCTGGAAGCCGATCTGCAGCAGCGTCCCGGCTTTTTCCACCTCCGCCAGCGCGCGGGCCGTGCCGGGGAGGTCCAGGGCGATCGGCTTCTCGCAGAACGCGGGGACGCCGGCGTGGGCTGCTCGGACGATCAGGTCGGCGTGGGCCGCTGTCGCCGTCGCGATGACGACGGCGTCGACGCCCGCCGTGAACGCGTCCTCGGGGGCGTCGAGGGCCTTCGCGTGCACGCGGGCGGCGAGGGCCGCTGCGCGGGTGGGGTCGGCGTCGGCGATGAGGAGGTCGGCTACGCCGGGGGTGGTGGTGAGGGTGGCGGCGTGGAGGGAGCCGATGCGGCCTGCGCCGAGGAGGGCGATGCGGAGGTCTGTCATGGTGCTTTCCTTGTGGGAGGGGGAGGTGCCCCGGTCCCTCCCTTTCACCGTTTCTGCGGGGAGGGCCCCGCGCCCCCGAGCCGCGCTGCGCGCGGCGTCCTCAAACGCCGGACGGGCTGAATCAGCCCGTCTGTTGGGGGTGCGGGGGCTTGCCCCCGCAAGAAGCGGTGAAATGGGGGTGCCCCCTCTGGGGGAGGGACCGGGGCGAACTCAACGCGGGCCTAAGCCCCGCACGACCGCAAGAACGCCCGCGTCCGCCGAGCGATCGGCAACGGCACATCCGGCGCACACGGATACATATCCTGCTCGACGATGGCGAACAGATCGGCATCGAGCCGCGAGGCCGCCGCAAGAACGGGCTCCAGCGCGGGCACCCCGAGCGGCGGCTCACACATCACCCCCTGCCGGACGGCAGGCCCGAAGGGCGTCCCCCGGGCGACGACGTCGGCGAGCACATCCGGATCCACCTGCTTGAGGTGGAGGTACCCGATCCGCTCCCCGTAGGTCTCGATCAGCTTGACGCTGTCGCCGCCGCAGTAGGCGTAGTGCCCGGTGTCCAGACAGAGCCGCACCAGCGAGGGATCGGTCGCGTCGAGGAAGCGGGCGACGTGCTCCTCGGTGTCGATATGGGTGTCGGCGTGGGGATGGACGACGATCTCCAGCCCGTACGCGTCGCGGACCGAGCGGGCGAGCCGTTCGGTGCCGGCGGCGAGGTGGTGCCACTGCTCGGCGGTGAGTTCGGGGTCCTCGACGGCCTCGGCGGTGCGGTCGTCGCGCCAGAAGGAGGGGATGACGACGAGGTGGCGGGCGCCGGTGTCGCGGGCGAGGGCGGCGACGCGGGAGACGTGGTCCCAGGTGGCGTCCCAGACGGCGGGCCCGCGGTGGAGGGCGGTGAAGACGGTCCCGGCGGAGACGCGGAGGCCGCGCCGTTCGGTCTCGTCTCGCAGCCGGGCGGGATCGGTGGGCAGATAGCCGTAGGGGCCCAGCTCGATCCACGCGTAGCCCGCCTCGGCGACCTCGTCGAGGAAGCGCCGCCACGGCACCTGTGCGGGATCGTCGGCGAACCAGACGCCCCAGGAGTCGGGCGCGGAACCGATGCGGATGCGGTCGAGCATGCGGCTCTCCTCTCGACGAGGGGGGATGCCCGTAGCTTCCAGGCCCGGTGAAGGGGTGTCAAGACTTCGACAGGACATACGGACGTAACGTCAAGCACCCGGCGATGACGTCAATATGTAAGGACAATTCCTTGACAGTCCCGGCCGGCCCCCGTTAGACCTGAGCCATGAGCGAGCCGGACGGACCGTACGACCTGATCGCCCTGGGCCGGCTGGGTGTGGACCTCTATCCGCTCCGGGCCGGGGTGCCGCTGGCGGAGGCCGAGACCTTCGGGAAGTTCCTCGGCGGGTCGGCCGCCAACGTCACCGTCGCCGCCGCCCGGCTGGGCCGCCGCGCGGCACTGGTCAGCCGCACCGGTGCCGACCCGTTCGGCGACTACCTGCACGCGGAGCTCCGCCGCTTCGGCGTCGACGACCGCTGGGTGACGCCCGTGGCCGCGTACCCGACGCCCATCACCTTCTGCGAGATCTTCCCGCCCGACGACTTCCCGCTGTACTTCTACCGCCGCCCCAAGGCGCCCGACCTGGAGATCCGTACGGAGGAGCTGGACCTGGCGGCGATCCGCGCCGCGCGGGTCCTGTGGGTCACCGGCACGGGCCTGTGCGAGGAGCCGAGCCGCGGCGCGACGCTCGCCGCGCTCGCGGCGCGCGGGAAGCGCGGCATCACCGTCTTCGACCTCGACTGGCGGCCGCTCTTCTGGGGCGGCGAGGGCGGCGCCTCCGGCGCGGGCGGCCGGACGGGCCCCGCCGCGACGGCCGCCGCCCGCCCGCACTACGCGGCGGCGCTCCGGCACGCGACGGTGGCCGTCGGCAACGCGGACGAGTGCGAGGTCGCCACCGGCGAGCGCGAACCCGAAGCCGCCGCCCGGGCGTTGCTCGACGCCGGTGTCGAACTCGCCGTCGTGAAGCGCGGACCGGACGGCGTCCTCGCCCTGCACCGCGACGGCAGGCGCGCGGAGGTGCCGCCCGTGCGGGTCGAGGTCCTCAACGGCCTCGGCGCGGGCGACGCGTTCGGCGGCGCCCTCTGCCACGGGCTGCTCGCCGGCCGGGACCTGACGGACGTCCTCCGCTACGCCAACGCCGCGGGCGCGCTCGTCGCCTCACGGCTCGCCTGCTCGTCGGCCATGCCCGGGCCGGACGAGGTCGAGGCGCTGCTCGCGGCGGCGGGCAGCCGGTCGTGACCATGCGCATCTCCGACCTCACCGGTGTCCGCAGCCGCCACCCGGAGGCCATCGCCGAGGCCGCCGCGCGCCGGGCCCGCCGCCCGCTGCTCGGCCCCTCCGGCCGGCTGCTGGTCGTCGCCGCCGACCACACCGCGCGCGGCGCCCTCGACGCCGGAGGCCGCCGCCTCGCCATGGCCGACCGCGCCGACCTGCTGGAACGGCTCTGCGCCGCGCTCTCCCGGCCCGGCGTGGACGGCGTGCTGGCCACCGCCGATATCCTCGACGACCTGCTGCTGCTCGGCGCGCTGGAGAACAAGGTCGTCATGGGGTCCATGAACCGCGGCGGGCTCCTCGGCGCCTCCTTCGAGCTGGACGACCGCTTCACCGGCCCGAGCGCCGGGGACCTGGCCCGGCGCGGCTTCGACGCGGGCAAGCTGCTGCTGCGCATCGACCCCGAGGACCCGGGTTCGCTGCGCACCCTGGAGTCCGCCGCCCGGGCCGTCGACGCCATGGCCGCCCAGCGGCTGCCCGTCTTCGTCGAGCCGTTCCTCTGCCGCAGGGACGGCGGCCTCCTCCGCAACGACCTGGGCGCGGAGGCCGTCACCGCCTCCCTCGCCATCGCGTCCGGCCTCGGCGCCACCTCCGCGTACACCTGGCTCAAGGTGCCGGTGACCGAGGACGCCGGCGCCATGGAACGGGTGCTGCGGGCCACGACGCTGCCCGTGGTGCTGCTGGGCGGCGACGCCGGAACGGCCCCCGAGGACGCGGAACGGGCGTACGAACGGTGGGGCGCGGTGCTGCGGTTGCCCGGGGTGCGGGGGATGGTGGTGGGACGGGCGCTGCTGTACCCGCCGGACGGGGACGTGGCGGGGGCGGTGGACCGGGTGGTGGGACTGCTGTGAGGAGACGGCGGAGGGCCGGGCCGGCCCACGGGAACACCTCGGCCACGCCCCCTCGCGACCAAGGAGCGCACACCCCATGACCCACCTCCCGGCCGGAACCACCGCCCACGGCCCCTACGCCGTGGACATCGGCCCCGCCCGCGCCGGATGGGACCGCTCGTCCCTCCGCGTCCTCGCCCTGCCCCCCGGCGGCACCCACACCTTCCCCACCGGGGACAGCGAATGGATCGTGCTGCCGCTGGCGGGCGGCTGCACGGTCGCCGTCGCCGACGGCGGGAGTGGCAGTGGCAGTGGCGGCGGGGTCTTCGAACTGCACGGCAGGGACAGCGTCTTCACCGCCGTCACGGACTTCGCCTACGCCCCGCGCGACGCGCACGTCACCGTCACCGCGCCCGCCGGGGGCCGCTTCGCCCTCGCCGGTGCCCGCTGCGAGCGCCGCCTCCCCGCCCGGTACGGCCCGGCCCCCGCCGTCCCCGTCGAACTGCGCGGCGCGGGCACCTGCTCACGGCAGGTCAACAACTTCGCCGCGGCGGACGTGTTCGACTGCGACCGGCTCATCGCCGTCGAAGTCCTCACCCCCGGCGGCAACTGGTCCTCGTACCCGCCCCACAAGCACGACGAGCACCGGCCGGGGGAGGAGTCGGAACTGGAGGAGATCTACTACTTCGAGATCGCCGCGGCGCCCGGGGGTGAACCCGGTCTCGGCTACCAGCGGGTGTCGCCCTCCCGCGAGCGGGGAACCGATGTCCTCGCGGAGGTCCGCACCGGGGACGCGGTGCTGATCCCCGACGGCTGGCACGGCCCGTCGGTCGCCGCGCCGGGCCACGCCATGTACTACCTCAACGTCATGGCGGGCCCCGGCCCCCGGGAGTGGCTGATCCGCGACCACCCCGACCACGCCTGGATCCGCACCACCTGGCCCCGGCAGCCGGCCGACCCCCGGCTGCCGCTCTACCCCGCGGGAGACGCCCGATGACCCGACGGCTCACCGTCGCCCAGGCCCTGGTGGAGTTCCTGGCGCACCAGCACACCGAGCGCGACGGACGGCGGCGGCGCCTGATCGCCGCCTGCTGGGGCATCTTCGGCCACGGCAACGTCGCCGGGATCGGCCAGGCGCTCCTGGAGACCGGCCGCGACGCCATGCCGTTCCACCAGGGGCGCAACGAACAGGCCATGGTGCACGCGGCCGTCGGCTACGCCCGGACGGCGGACCGGATGTCCGCGCACGCCGTCACCACGTCCATCGGCCCCGGCGCCACCAACCTCGTCACCGGCGCCGCCCTCGCCACCGTCAACCACCTGCCCGTCCTGCTGCTCCCCGGCGACACCTTCGCCACCCGCCCCGCCGACCCCGTACTGCAACAGCTCGAACACCCGGGCGCGGGCGACGTGTCGGTGAACGACTGCCTCCGCCCGGTCTCGCGCTATTTCGACCGGATCACCCGCCCGGAGGCGCTGATCCCCGCCGCGCTCCAGGCGATGCGGGTGCTGGCCGACCCGGCCGAGACGGGCGCCGTGACCCTCGCCCTGCCGCAGGACGTTCAGACCGAGGCGTTCGACTGGCCGGAGGAGTTCTTCGCCGACCGCGTCTGGCACGTCCGCCGCCCCGCCCCCGACCCGGCGGCCGTGACCGAGGCGGCGGAGCTGATCCGGGCGGCCCGCCGCCCGCTGCTGGTCTGCGGCGGCGGCGTACGGCACAGCGGCGCCCAGGAGGCGCTGCGGTCCCTCGCGGAGGCCACGGGCATCCCGATGGCCTTCACCCAGGCGGGCAAGGGCGCCGTGCACCACTCGACGCCCACGGACGTCGGCGGCGTCGGCCACACCGGTACGGCCGTCGCCGACCGGCTGGCCCGCACGGCGGACGTGGTCGTCGGCGTCGGCACCCGCTACACCGACTTCACCACCGCCTCCTCCACCCTCTTCGCCGCCCCCGGCGTCCGCTTCGTCAACCTCAACATCTCGGCCGCGGACGCCCACAAGCTCGCCGGCCTCGCCGTGACGGCCGACGCGCGCGCCGGCCTGGAGGCGCTGGCGGGCGAACTGGCCGGGTACCGGGTGCCGGAGGAGTACGCGCGCGAGTACGCGGCGGGCCGGGAGGAGTGGGACCGGACGGTCACCCGCGCCTTCGCGCCCCACCCCGACCCGGCCGCCCGCCCGACCCAGACGCAGGTGCTCGGCGCGCTCGACCGGCTCGTCGCGGACGACGGCACCGACGTGCTCGTCAACGCGGCGGGTTCGCTCCCGGGCGACCTGCACAAGCTGTGGCGCTCGCGCGGCGGCGACTACCACGTCGAGTACGGCTACTCCTGCATGGGCTACGAGATCCCGGCCGCGATCGGCGTCCGGCTGGCGGGCCGCGGCCCGGTGTGGGCGCTGGTCGGCGACGGCACGTACCTGATGATGCCGACGGAACTGGTGACGGCGGTGCAGGAGGGCCTGGACATCAAGGTGGTGATCCTCCAGAACCACGGCTACGCCTCCATCGGCGGCCTCTCCGAGGCGGTCGGCGCCGAGGGCTTCGGCACCGCCTACCGGTTCCGGGCGCCCGACGGCACGTACACCGGCGACCCGCTCCCCGTCGACCTCGCCGCCAACGCGGCCTCCCTCGGCCTGGACGTCCTCCGCGTCCGCGAGGCCGGCGAACTGGACGAGGCGCTGGCCGCCGCCCGGGCCGCCACCCGGCCCACATGTGTCCACGTCGAGACCGCAACGCCCGACAGTGTGCCGGGCGCGCCCCCCGCCCAGGCGTGGTGGGATGTGCCCGTCGCCCGCACCGCGACCCGCCCGGCCGCCGTCAGGGCCCGGGAGGAGTACGACCGCAGGGCCGCGGCCCGCCGCCGCTGCCTCTGACGCGAGAGAGGCGCTGAAGAGATGAAGACCGTCAACCACTGGATCGGCGGCCGGACCGTCGAGGGCACGTCCGGCGCGTACGGCCCGGTCACCGACCCGGCGACGGGCGAGGTGACGACGCGGGTCGCGCTGGCGTCGGCGGAGGAGGTGGACACCGCCGTGGCGGCGGCGAAGGCCGCGTACGCCGACTGGGGCACCTCCTCGCTCGCCGCCCGCACGTCCGTCCTCTTCGCCTACCGGGCACTGCTCGACGCCCGCCGCGAGGACCTGGCCCGGCTGATCACCGCCGAGCACGGCAAGGTGCACGCCGACGCGCTCGGCGAGGTCGCCCGCGGCCTGGAGATCGTCGAACTCGCCTGCGGCATCACCACCCAGCTCAAGGGCGAGCTCTCCACCCAGGTCTCCAACCGGGTGGACGTGTCGGCGATCCGGCAGCCGCTGGGCGTGGTGGCGGGCATCACGCCCTTCAACTTCCCGGCGATGGTGCCGATGTGGATGTTCCCGCTGGCGATCGCCTGCGGCAACACGTTCGTGCTGAAGCCGAGCGAGAAGGACCCCTCGGCGGCGCTGTTGCTGGCGGAACTCGCCGCGGAGGCCGGACTTCCGGCCGGCGTCCTCAACGTCGTCAACGGCGACCGCGTGGCGGTCGAGCGGCTGCTGGAGCACCCTGACATCGCCGCCGTCTCCTTCGTCGGCTCCACCCCCATCGCCCGCCACATCCACGCCACCGCCTCCGCCCACGGCAAGCGCGTCCAGGCCCTCGGCGGCGCCAAGAACCATATGCTCGTCCTGCCCGACGCCGACCTCGACGCCGCCGCCGACGCCGCGGTGTCCGCCGCCTACGGCTCGGCGGGGGAGCGCTGCATGGCCGTCTCGGCGGTGGTGGCGGTCGGGGACACGGCCGACGCCCTCGTTGCCAAGATCCGCGACCGCGCCGAGAAGATCAAGATCGGCCCGGGCTCCGACCCCACGTCCGAGATGGGCCCGCTGATCACCGCCGAGCACCGCGACCGCGTCGCCTCGTACGTGACGGGCGCGGCCGCGCAGGGCGCCGAGGTGGTTCTGGACGGCACCGGCTTCACGGTCGAGGGTCACGAGAAGGGCCACTGGATCGGTCTGTCCCTGCTCGACAAGGTCTCCACGGACTCGGACGCCTACCGCGACGAGATCTTCGGCCCGGTGCTGTGCGTGCTGCGCGCGGAGACCTACGAGGACGGCGTGGCCCTCATCAACGCCTCTCCGTGGGGCAACGGCACGGCCGTCTTCACCCGCGACGGGGGTGCCGCGCGCCGCTTCCAGCTGGAGGTGCAGGCCGGGATGGTGGGCGTGAACGTCCCGATCCCCGTGCCGGTGGGCTACCACTCCTTCGGCGGCTGGAAGGACTCCCTCTTCGGGGACCACCACATCTACGGCAACGACGGCATCCACTTCTACACGCGGGGGAAGGTCGTGACGACGCGCTGGCCGGACCCGGAGGACGGCGGGGTGGATCTGGGATTCCCGAGCCACAAGTAGCCCGTCCGGCGTTTGAGGACAAGCGGCGAAGCCGCTTTCGGGGGTGCGGGGGCTTGCCCCCGCAAGAAACGGTGAAAGGGTGGGACCGGGGCAAACCCACCCCCGGAACCGGCCCCTCCGGAACGTAAGCTCAAAGCCATGCCCTGGTTGAGCGCCCTCAAAGAAACCACCCGCGCCGGGCTGGCCATCGAACGCCCCACCCTCGAACCCCTCGTAGCCGTACGCAGTACAGCCGGCGTGGCCGTCGTCATGACGCTCATGCTCACCTACGGCAGCCCCGCCCTCGCCGTCTCCTCCGCCTTCGGCGCCTTCGCCGCCGGCCTCGCCACCTTCCAGCGCAGCTGGCGCCCCCGCCCGGTCCTCGCCCTGGGCGTGGCGGTCGGCCTGGGCGTCAGCACGTTCCTGGGCTATCTGGCGGCCTCCAGCCACGTCCTGTTCGTCGTGCTGCTGGCCGCCTGGACCCTCCTGGCGGGCATGGCCTGGGCGGTGGGCCCGGTCTCGGGCCTCGTCGCCACCCAGACCGTGGCGGTGATGCTGATCACCGTGACGCTGCCGACGTCCGTCGCGGGAGCGGCGGAGCACGCCGGCCTCATCGCCTTCGGCGGCCTGGTACAGGCCCTGCTCATCGTGGTGCTCCCGATCAGACCGTGGGGCAGACAACGGGACGTGCTCGCGGACGCGCTGGCCGCTGAGGCGGACTACGCGCGCAGGCTGCGGCACGACCCGGTGGCGCACTTCGACCCGCAGCCGCTGATGGAGGCGCGCAGCGCGGCCGAGCTCACACCCCGTCAGGCCCGCAGCCGCCCCCGCCAACTGGGCGGCCCGCGCGGCCTGGCCGAGCGGCTGCGGCCGGTACTGGCGGCGCTCGCCGACCCGGTGGTCGGGGCGCCCGCCGAGGGCCCCGAACGGGACCGCGTCCGCGACCTGCTGGGCGCCGCGGCGACGGTGCTGGACGCGGTCGCCCGCTCGGTCCGCAGGGGCGGGCCGGTACGGCTGCCGTCGGAGGCGCTGGACGTCCTGCAGGTGCCGGAGTCCGGCCCGATGCTCAGCGGCCCGGCGCGCCGTTCCGCGTACCGGCTGATCGCCCTGCTCGGCGACGCGGTCGAGGGCAGCGACGAGCCGGTGAAGGCCGGCGGCCGGTCGTCGGGCGAGTACCGCCATCTGCTGCGGCCCACGGTCTACCGCCTGGTCCCGGTCGCCCTGCGGGCGGTCCGGCGCGAGGCCCGCTGGTCGTCCCCGATCGGCCGGCACGCGGTGCGCGTCTCGGCCGTGGCGAGCGTCGGTTACGTGCTGGGCACCGCGCTGCCGCTCGGGCACGGCTACTGGGCGCCGATGGCCTCGGTGATGGTCATGCGGCCGGACTTCGCGCAGACCTACTCGCGCGGCGTCGCCCGCTTCGTGGGCACCGTCGTGGGCGTCCTCCTCGGCGCGGCCGTCACCGCGCTGCTGCACCCGGACCCGTACGTGTGCGCGGCGCTGGCGGTGGCCTGCGTCGGGCTGCTCTACCTGCTGACCGGCACCGGCTACATCGTGGCGTCCGCCTGCATCGGCGGGTACGTCGTGTTCCTGCTCGGGGTCGTCGGCGAGGGCTGGTCCCAGACCGTGCAGGCCCGCGTGGCGCTGACCCTCCTGGGCGGGCTGCTGGCGATGGCCGCCTACGCCCTCTTCCCGGTCTGGGAGACGCGCCGGCTGCGCGACCGCCTCGCGGAGTGGCTGCGCGCCAACGGCGAGTACAGCCTCGCCGTCCTCGGCGCCTACGCCCGTCCCGACGAGCCCCGCTCCCGCCGCGTCCGCGAGGCCCTGCTCGACTCGCGCGCGGCCCGGCGGGAGTGGGAGGACACCGCCGAGCGGGCCCAGAAGGAGCCCGTCCGCCACCGCGGCCTCTCCCGCAGCGCGGAGCGCGCGGCGGAGGCCGCGCTCGCCACCATGGGCCGCGTGACGATGCTGATGGAGGCCCACCTCCCGGACGCCGGGGCCGAACCCTCCCCGGGCGCGGGCGAGTTCGCCACCGCCCTGCGCGACACCCTCCCGGACGCCGTCGAGGCGGTGCGCGACCGCCGCCCGCCCGACTGGACCCCGCTGCGGAAGAAGCTCACCGACTGGACCGCCGCGGAGGGCGACACGGGCGTGGCGGTCCGCGGCGCGGAGCTGCTGGCGGACGCCCTCGACGAGCTGGAGGCGGCCCTGTCGCCGGGGCCGGGCGGCCGGAACAGGGCGACGCGCCGGGCTTCTTGAGCGGAGCCCGGCGTCCGGGCCCCACGCCCCGGCGCCCTCACGCCGTGAACAACCGGTCCAGATGCCGGTCGACCCAGCCCATCGCCTCCTCCGGCGTGATCACGTCCAGCAGGGCGGAGGACGTCAGACCGTCCGTCAGGGCGATGAGCAGCACGGCCTCCATGTCGGGGTCGAGGCCGGACACGGCCTCACCGCGTTCGACGGCCCGCCGGAACTGGTCGGCGAAGAAGGCCCGCAGTGCGGGCAGGCCCTCCTGGACGTGGCGGCGGACGCGCTCGTCGTTGAGGGCCCGGACGAAGTAGGCGATGCCGACGAGGAGGCCGGTGCGGGTCTCGGCGTCCAGGGGCAGCATCTCGGCGGCGCACTCGCGCAGCACCGTGCGCGGCGCGGGGTCGTCGGAGAGGGCCAGGATGCGGTTGCGGATGCGGTTCTCGGCGAGGCCGTTGATGTGCTCCAAGGCGAAGACGAGCATCTCGTCCTTGTCCGAGAAGTAGTGCTGCAACTGCCCGAGCGAGATGCCCGCCTCGGCGGCGACGTCCCGCAGGCTCACGCCCTCCAGGCCGCGGGTGCTCGCGAGGCGCCACAGCGCCTCGGCGATCAGGCGGCGGCGTTCCCCGTGGTCCACGCGCTTGGGCACTGTGGCGGTCACCTTCCCGTTTTGCAAGTCGTTCGTATTGCTATACCTTACCCATGGTGTAGCAATACGACTGACCTGGAAAGGTCGGGAAAGGCCTTCAGGGGGCACCTCATGACCACCGGCACACCGGGCACACCCGGCACATCCGCCGGCGTACACGGCATATCCGGCACACACATCACGCTCCGGCCGCCGCGCCACCGCGTCGCCCCCCGGGCCCGCCGCTGGTGGGCGGTCCAGGCGGTGCTGACCGTCAGCGGCCCGCTGCTGCTGACGGCGGCGGCGCTGCTCGTGCTGTCCGCCCTGTTCTTCCCCGGCGCCCTGCCCTGGCTCGCCCCCCTCGTCGCGGTGACCCTGGTCGCCCCGGCGGTCGCCTACCAACTGGCCATGCCCGCCCTGCGCTACCGGGTCCACGCCTGGGAGGTGGGAGAGGTCGCCGTCCACACCGCGCACGGCTGGTTCCGGCAGCGGAACCGCATCGCCCCGCTCTCCCGGGTCCAGACCGTCGACACCACGATCGGCCCGCTCCAGCGCCGCTACGGACTCGCCACCGTCGTCGTCACCACCGCCTCCACCGCCGGCGCGGTGAAGATCTCGGGCCTGGCCCTGGACGACGCCCGGCGGATGGCGGAACGCGTCGGCCGGGCCGCCCGGTACGTCCGGGAGGACGCCGCATGACCACCGCACGCGGCTGGCGCCGCCTCGCCCCCCGCACCCTGCTCGCCCACTGCTCCTGGCTCGGCGCACCCCTCGGCTCGCTCGCCCTGGCCGTCCTCGCCACCGGCGGCAGGCCGGACGCCCGGGTGTGGATCACCCTCGGGATCATCGCCGCCGTCTTCGCGGCCCTCACCGCCGCCGGTGCCGTCACCTGGTACCGCACCCGCTACCGCGTCACACCCGACGCCCTCGAACTCCGCACCGGCCTGCTCCTCCGGCGCACCACGTCCGTCCCCCTGCACCGCGTCCGCAACGTCGACCTCACCGCCAACCCCGTCCAGCGCGTCCTGCGCCTCGTCGTCCTCCGGGCCGGCACGGGCGGCCACGGCGAGGTGTCGCTGGACGCCCTGTCCCGCCCCGACGCGGAGCGGCTGCGGGCCGAACTCCTCGCCCGCGCGGGCGGAGTGGACGCCGACGACCCGCTGCTGTCCACCGCCGACCCCCGCTGGCTGCGCTACGCGCCGCTCACCTTCTGGGTGTTCGGCGGCGTCCTCGCCGTCGCCGGCGCGGTCTGGCGGGCGCTCGACGGCATGGGCATCAAGCCCTGGCGCATCGGCCTCGTCCGCCGCTCCTTCGACGAGTTCGGCAACAGCGCCCTCTGGATCACCATCCCCCTCGCCCTCCTCGCGGTCACCGCCGTGGGCTCGGTCGGCGCCGTCGCCCTCTACGCCGAGACGTGGTGGCGGTACCGGCTGGAATGGACGGACGCGACGACGTTGCGCGTCCGGCACGGCCTGTTCACCACCCGGTCCGTCTCCCTCGAACGCTCCCGCCTGCGCGGCGTCGTCCTCCGCGAGCCCCTGCTGCTCCGCTCGGGCGGCGGCGCCACGGTGCGGGCCGTCGCCAGTGGCCTCGGCAACCGCGAGGAGAACCGCAAACGCAGCACCCTCCTCCCGCCCGCCCCGCGCTCCGAGGCGCTGCGCGTCTGCGCCGGGGTCCTCGGCGGGGCCCCGGACCTGGACGGGCTCCGCGCCCACCCCCGGGCGGCCCGGCGGCGGCGCATGGTCCGCGCGGTGGTCTGGGGCGTCCTCCCGCCGGCCGTCGTCCTCGCGGTGCTCGGCGCCCTGCTCACCCCGGTGCTGCTGTACTGCGCGGCCGGCTGGCTGCTGCTCGCCGCCCCCGTCGCGTACGTCCTCGCCGACCGCGCCTACCGCGCCCTCGGCCATGCCGTCCGCGGCCGCCACCTCGTCATCCGATCCGGCGCCCTCACCCAGGACACCGTCCTCCTGGACCGGAGCGCGGTCCTCGCCTGGACGTTCACCCGGACCCCGTTCTCCCGTCGCGCCGGCGTCATCACCGCCACGGCCGCCGTCGCGGCGGGCGAAGAGGCGTACCGCGTCCGGGACATGGCGGCCGACGAGGCGGCGGCGCTCGCGGAGGCGGTGACGCCGGGGATGGTGGGGGAGTTCCTGGTGCGGGGGTGAGGGGTGGGGTGGGTGCTCCCTCCAAGGGAGTCCGCCGGGATGCGCAGGCAGGCCGACGGGTTGTGCAGGCGGGCCGACGGGTGTGCAGGCAGGCCGATCGTGATCACCGCCCGTGCGGCCGCCGATCGGCGCGCGAGAAGCGGGGAATGGGGCTTGAAGCTGCCGCAGCGGAAGCCCCTACCGTCCTGAACAGAGCCGGAAATCCCGGCCCGGTGAAGCATGTGAGAGAGGGAGGCGGCGATGGCCTGGCCGATCGCGGAGGTCGCCCGGATGTCGGGTGTGACGGCCCGGACCCTGCGGCACTACGACGAGATCGGCCTGCTGCCGCCGGCCCGGACCGGGGCCAACGGCCACCGCTACTACGAGGACCGCCAACTGCTGCGGCTGCAGCAGATCCTCGTGCTGCGGGCGCTGGGCCTGGGACTGCCCGACATCGGCCGGATCCTGGCCGCCCAGGTCGACGAGCTGGACGCCCTCCGCGGCCACCACCGCCGGCTGCTCGCCGAGCGCGACCGGCTCGACGCCCTGGCCGCCACCGTCGCCCGCACGATCGCCGAACTGGAACAGTCCAGGAAGGACGGCACCGACGTGATCACCATCAGCCGGCCGGAGAACCTCTTCGAGGGCATCCGGTCCACCCATTGCCTGAAGGTCCTGCACGGCTTCCCGGAGCTGGTCGAAGCCGCCGGACGGCACGCCTCCACGATGAGCGAGGCCGAGAGCGAGGCCGACGAGCGCGAGCGCACGGCGCAGCTGGTCCGCCTGGCCGAGCTGCTGGCCGCCGGCCTGCCCGCCGACGCCGACGCGGTGCAGGCCGAGGTCGACACCCAGTACCGGACGCTGGCCCGGATCCGGGCAGCCACCGCCGGGGAGTACCGCGCGATCGGGCGTACCTGCGTGGAGAACGAGCACTGGCGCGCGGCGTACGAGGCGATCGCGCCGGGCCTGGCCGCATACCAGCGGGCCGCCATCGAGGCGTACGCCTCGACTCGGCTGCGCTGAGCCGGGACCGGGCCGCCGCCACGGGGGTGCGGCGGCCCGGCGGGCCGGGCCACTTGCCGGTCCCGCCGACACGGACCCGGAGCCGGGCCATCACCGGTCTCTGTCCCAGGCTGTTCAGCTCGTTGGGGGAGCCCTCCGGTGGAGGGACCGGGGCACCCCGGCTGCCCGCCCCGTGGCGGAACCGGTGGATCGGGGCGCCCACTACGGCGTGTCGGGCCGAAAAACCGCCCCGATCCACCGGAACCCGGCGCACCCCCACCCTCCAACTCCCTCCTCCGCTACCGCCCCACGCCCGACGTCTGCTTGGGAGCGGCCCCCTCCTTCCGGCCGAGCGGCACGCACCACCGCTCCCCGTCCCGGACCAGCGTCACGGTCTCCCGCCGGACGGTTCCCCCGCCGTCCGTCGCCGAGACGACCGCGTCGGCGGTGTCGGGCCCGAACTCGTGACTGACGTCCACCGACGTGACGCTGAGCCCCCGCCCGCCCTTCTCCGCGACGATCCGCCGGGCGTCCTCCGCCGCCCCCTCGTGCCCCGAGGGCCCCAGCCGCACCAGGGCGTCCACGTCTCGGGCGTTGAGCGCCGCGACGTAGGCCCCGGCGGTGTCCTTCTCGCTCCGGGCCCCCTCACCGGAGTCCCCTCCGCCACAGCTGGTCAGCACCAGCGCGGCCACCACCGGCACCGAAGCCAGGGCAGCCGGCCTGCCCGTCCTTCCTCCTGCGCGCACCCTTCCCCACCCTCCTGCCGAGGCTCGCGCGGAGGCCGCGATTCGGCCCCCGCCGACGCGCCCGTCGGCGTGATGCAAGAATCTTGCAATTTTTGTTATCCGGCCGGGAGCCCTCCGTCTCCCAAGTGTCGGAAGCGAACGGAGAGAGGTGCGTGGGGCGTGAGTACCGATAACGCTGCGCTGGTCGAGGCGGCGCGGGCCGGTGACACGGCGGCACAGGACGAGCTCGTCGCCGACTGCCTGCCGCTCGTCTACAACATCGTCGGACGGGCCCTCAACGGCCACGCCGACGTCGACGACGTCGTCCAGGAGACGATGCTGCGCGTCATCAACGGACTGGGGGAACTGCGCGACCCGGCCGGCTTCCGTTCGTGGCTGGTCGCGATCACCACCAACCAGATACGCACCCACTGGCGGGAGCGCCGCCCCGAAACCCCCCTCGAAGGGCTGCCCGGGACCGGCGCGGACGTACCCGACCCCGCGGCCGACTTCGTCGCCGTCACCATCGTCCGGCTCGGCCTGGAGGGCCAGCGCAAGGAGGTCGCCGAGGCCACGCGCTGGCTCGACGCGGGGGAGCGCGAAGTGCTCTCGCTCTGGTGGCTGGAGGCCGCGGGCGAGCTGACCCGCGCCGAGGTCGCCGGGGCGCTCGGCCTCACCCCGCAGCACACCGCCGTCCGCGTCCAGCGCATCAAGGACCGGCTCGACACGGCCCGCGGCGTCGTCCGCGCCCTCTCCGCCACCCCGCGCTGTCCCGCCCTCGCCGGGCTCGTCGCCCCCTGGGACGGCGTCCCCTCCGCCCTCTGGCGCAAGCGCGTCGCCCGCCACGCGCGCGGCTGCGGCCGCTGCGACGGGGCCTGGTCGGCGCTCGTCCCCGCCGAGGGGCTGCTCGTCGGCTTCGGCCTCGTCCCCGTCGCGGGGGCGCTGCTGGGCTGGTGGGGCAGCGCCACGGTGCTGCGGACGGAGTCGGCGGTGGCGGTGACGGCCCCGCCACCGGGCGGTCCCGAAACCTCGGGAACCTCGGGCGCTACAGCGGACCCCATGCACCACACGCACCCCACACACCCCACACACCCCACCTCACCCACCCACACGATGCACTCAGCGAAGACGACGAAAGGGAAGCACGGCGTGACGAACGCGAAGCGGACCAACCCCAGGGCGAAGTCGAAGCACGGCACGAAGGGCAAGCGGGCCGCGATCGGCGCGGCCGTCCTCGCCGTGGTGGCCGGAGGCGCCGTGATCGGCGGCTCGGACCTCTTCTCCGACTCGTCCTCCGGGACCGAGGCGAGCTCCAAGGTCACCACCGGCGGGGACGCGGCCCCGCTCGGCGACCGGGCGACGACCGCGGACCCCACGCCGAGCGCCCGCCCGTCCGCCTCCGCGAAGGCGACGAAGGACGCCAAGAACAAGGCCGACAAGGACGGCAAGGACGGCAAGGGGGAGAAGTCCGCCAAGAAGGGCGACGCCTCCGAGTCCGCCTCCGGGAAGGGCGAGGCGAAGAAGGAACGTTCCTCCTCCGCATCCGGCTCCGGCTCGCAGTCCACGACCAGTACCCGGGCGGAGAGCCGCTCCCAGGAGACCCGTCAGTCCGGCGCCGCCTCCCGCACCCCCGCCAAGCGGTCCGCCAAGGTCCCCGCCCCCGCCGCCGGCAACCCCGGCGGATCGCTCCAGCAGCAGGTCACCGCCCTCGTCAACGCCGAGCGCGCCAAGGCCGGCTGCTCGCCCGTGCGGGCCAACTCCCAGCTCACCCAGGCCGCCCAGGGCCACTCCGACGACATGGCCGCCCGCAACTTCTTCGACCACACCAACCCCGACGGCAAGGGCCCCGGCGACCGCGTCACCGCCGCCGGCTACCGGTGGAGCACCTACGGCGAGAACATCGCCTACGGGCAGCAGACCCCCGCCTCCGTGATGGACACCTGGATGAACAGCTCCGGCCACCGCGCGAACATACTCAACTGCTCCTTCAAGGAGATAGGTGTCGGCATCAACAACGCGCCGGGCGGCCCCCGTTGGACGCAGGTCTTCGGCGCGCAGTGACGTTTCATCGCTGATCGTTTCTCAGTGACCCCCGCGCCGGGGCGACCGCCGCTGTGATGGCGGCGCGGTCGGCGGCGCGGGGGAGCGCCCTGGGCGCGGCGGTGCTGAGCCGAGGATGGCCTTCGGCCAAGGGATCGCATGTCTTCTTCCACCGGCACCAAATCCCGTTGCCCGTAGGGGGTTTCCCAGGAAAGGATGACGGCCTTGTCTTTCCTGTGGGGGGAAACGCTCATGCGCATGCGCCGTCCCGGTGGCGTCGTCGTGGCGGCTGCGGCCGTCGCCGTCCTCGGCGGCTGTGGGTCGGACGACTCCGCGCCGTCGTTCGACGTCGAGGATGCGGTCCGCAAGGCGGACAAGGCGCCGTACTCGGCGCAGGTCGAAATCCAGACGTTCATCGGTCAGCCGTGGTCGACCATGACAGGCCGGGTCAACTACAACGCCCCGAAGGCCGGCACGTTGCGGATACGGCATCTCGTAGGCAAGTCCCCGGTGGATTACCAGGAGGTCGTGACCTCCGACGCGGACTACATGCTCTACCAGCCCGGCTCCAAGGGTTCCGGTGGCCGGTGGCGGAAGGTCCCGCCCGGCGTCAGTGATTTCGGCAGCCAGGATGTCGACAGTTACACGCACACGCTGCTGGGCATGGGCCCCAGCGTCCGTAAGGGCGTCGAGCAGCAGGGCGGCGAGCCCGCCTACCGGCTTTCCGGCACCCTCACCCTGGAACGGGTCCGTCCGGCCGACCAATTCCTGCACCTCCAGATGTCGGTCACGAAGAAGAAGTGGATCGACTGCGACGTCTGGATCAACAAGGCGGGCCGCGTCGTGCGGGCGGAGCAGCGGACGCCCGACGGATTGCGCAGGGTCACGGTCCTCAAGGACTTCGGCGCACCGGTGAAGGTGAGCGTGCCGAAGGACGTGGACGAGACGGGCTGACGCGCCGGCCCGCAGAGGCCGGGCAGGTCACCAGCGGCACCAGACGAATGAGCCGGGTTCAGGGGGGACGGGCATCGAAGAGGAAGCGCTCCTCGCGGCGGTGCTTGCCCGCCCGGCTCCGATAGCCGCTCCCACATTCCACACCGGGGCCGTCGCCGTGTCCTGGACGGCTGTGAGGCAAGGGATCGCGGCTACTCGGCGTAGGGCTGGTCGGTTCCCTGGGCGCTGTAGCCGAGGCTCCAGACGTAGCCGTCCGGGTCGGCGAAGGTGCCGCCGTACCCGCCCCACGGCAGAGCATCGGCGGGCTTGAGAATCGTGGCGCCGGCCTTCCGGGCCTCCGCCATGATCTCGTCGACCCGTGCCTCGCTGCGGACGACGTAGGTCAGAACCAGCCCGCTGAAGCCACTGCCTTCCGGGTCCGTGCCCACCTGGCCGGCCAGACCCTCGCGACCGTAGAAGCCGATCGGCGAGGCGCCGTCCGAGTCGAAGAACACCGAGATGCCGTAGTCGTTCCGGATCTTCCAGCCGAGCCCCTCGGTATAGAACCGCTTGGCCCGGTCCATGTCCCGGACACCGAGGAGGATCGAGCTGACGTGCGCTTTCATGCCTTGCTCCTTGCACTGCGGAGGTATATGTGCCGGACATCCGGGCCAGGGCCCGGCTGTCACATCGGCGCGTGTGCTGGTTGCCATGACCATCACGCTAGGGGCTGCGCGGCGGCGGGGCTTCTCGATTCCTGACCGGTCTTGAGACCTGCTTCGCCACGCACGCCGGCATCCCCTCCACCTTGATCGCCGGCCCCGCATCGCCGGCCCTACCCGCGGCTTCGGCATCGTCGGACGCCGCATCCGCCGCCCGGCGCCGGAAGGCCCCGGGCGGCATGCCGACCAGCTCGGTGAAGCGGGTGGTGAACGTTCCCAGCGACGCGCAGCCGACCTCGAAGCAGACCTCGGTGACGCTGAGGTCGCCCCGCCGCAGCAGCGCCGCCGCCCGTTCGATGCGACGCGTCATCAGGTACGCGTACGGCGACTCACCGTAGGCGGCCCGGAACTGCCGACTCAGATGCCCGGCGGACATGTTCACATCGCGGGCGAGCGCCTCCACGTTCAGCGGCCGCGCGTACTCCCTGTCGATCCGGTCGCGGACGCGGCGCAGCCGCGCGAGGTCGGCCAGACGCTGCGCCTGGACGCGTGCACGCCGCCATTCGGGCTTACACATGGGAACTCTCCCCTTCGCCTTTCGTCTTCCCTGTCCCTCGACGTCTTCGAGCGGCCCGCCGGGGTGGTCGCGATGTCGGCGCGCACGGCCGCACCGATACCCGCACAGCTCAGCGCAGCTCCTGGATCCGGATCAGGTTGCCCGCGGGGTCGCGGAACGCGCAGTCGCGGACGCCGTACGGCTGCTCGGTCGGCTCCTGGACGACCTCGGTGTCACCGGCCTGCACCTTCTCGAACGTGGCGTCGAGGTCCGAGGTGGCCAGCAGGATCCAGCCGTAGGTGCCCTTGGCCATCATCTCGGTGATCGTGCGGCGCTCGTCCTCGGTGATCCCGGGATCGGCGGCAGGCGGCGCCAGAAGGATCGACGTGCCCGGCTGACCGGGCGGGCCGACCGTGATCCAGCGCATCCTGCCCTGCCCGACATCGCTGCGGACCTCGAAGCCGAGGACGTCGCGGTAGAAGGCGAGCGACGCGTCCGCGTCGTCGTGCGGGAGAGAAGTCGTGTGAATGGTGATGTCCATGGTGAGCAGGCTAGAGGCGGCTCCTGCACCGCGCTTCTCAATCCCTGACCGATCGGGACATCCGTTGGTGAATCGGATCGACTGGCGCGCGGATCACGGGAGTGGCCGACAACGCACCAGCGGTAACACGCGCAGGAGTTGAGGGGCCACCGTCAACGGATGAGGATGGCCGGAAGTCCGCTTCCCCCGAGTCCCCCCGGTCGCGCCGTCCCTCCGCCCTCGCACTTGCCCGTCCCCCATGGGGGCGGAGGGCCGCCGTGAACCCGATCACGTGCCCCGTCGGCCGGGAACCGGAAGCGCCGCGCTCACCGTCGTGCCCAGTACATGATCCGTTGCATGACGAGATGCATCGGCCGCCGACGTGAGGAGCTGCCATGACCGCAAACGACCGACGGGTCAGCCTGTACGCGGCGAACCGCCTGTACGTGAACGCACGCCTTGACGCCGACGGCAGGCTGCACATCGAGGGGCAGGACCTCAGCCGGGGAGAATACGAGTACATGCTCTCCGTCAAGCCGGACGAGATCCCCCTGGTCGTCACCGCGCTCGGCGGCGCGGACGGGGACGACGTCCTGGACCTGCTGGCCGCCAACGGCACGGAAATCGTGCACTTCGGCGAGATGCGCTGGTTGAAGTCCCTGGGGGTCGAGCCGGGCTTCTCGTCGTACCGGTAGGCCTGTCTGCGGCCTCAGCGGTCCGCCAGTCGCGCACCGTTGACGGCGGCGACGAAGGATCGCCATGCGGCGGCGGGGAAGAGGAGGGCTGCGCCGGCGGGCCGTTTGCTGTCCCTTATGGGGACGGCGCCGGCTCCTGTGGCCGAAGGTTGCCACTCCAGGCACTGGCCGCCGTTTGGCCCGCTGTAACTGGATTTCGTCCAGCCAGCATGTATGAGGTCACCGACCTCAAGACAGTTCCCGCCGTTGCTACTGCTGTAGCTGGACTTACTCCAGGCGGTGCGCAGGAGGTCGCCCACCTCCAAGCAGTTTCCGCCATTGGTGCTGTAGCTACTCTTCCGCCATGTGAGCACGGGAAGTTTGGTAGAGCTGATCACGGACCTAGCTCCTTCAAGTGGGTGCTGATCAATTCGGCGGACGCTTCCGGTGACAGGGCTAGCGCCCGTAGCAGATCGTATGCGTGTTCGGCTGCTGCCACCTCGTTTGCATCAAGAGCGATGCGGCCTTGGGAGAAACCGTCCACGAACAGCACATCCTGTCCTTTGTCGAAGCTGAGGACCGTGAAGGGCCCTGCGAGACCGGGGTGGGACGCCACCGCTCGGGGGATGACCTGGATCACCGTTCGGGGGCGTCGGCCTGCCAGCAGCAGCGCTTCCAACTGGGGCCGCATGACACCCGGCCCACCGATGTGCCGGAGCAGTGCCTGCTCGTCAATGACGAACCAAGTGCGTGGAGGGGAGTCCTGCTCAAGGAGGTCGCGGCGCGTCATCCGCGCGGCGACCAAGTCTTCGAGGTTTTCCGGCCGTACGGAACTCAGCATGGCTCTTGCATAACTCTCGGTCTGTAGCAGCCCCGGGATGACTTGGCTCTCGAAGACTCGCATGGAAGATGCCTCCCGTTCCAGTTCCACGAACGGCAGGAACCAACTCGGATACGCGAACTTGATCACCAGCGGGTACAACCGCCCGAAGTGCCCACCCGTCCCGAACCCCGTGTCCAGATCCCGCGCCAGATCCTCCGACGGCACCCTCTTCGCCGCCTCCACGTAGGAGATCATCGCCTGCGTCGAGTGGGCGAGCGCGGCCGTCTCCCGCTGGGACTTGCCCGCCTCCGTGCGCACGCGGCGCAGCTCGGATCCGAAGAAGGCAAGCAGCGACGAGTTGGGGTCGGGCGGTGAGTCGGTCTCGGCGGCCACGGTGGGCGTCCTTCCATCCATAACTTCCGCAGGGTTATGGGCTCCCCTCTTCCTGAGCGTACTCGCGGACCGCAACGCTGGGAGCACACCAGGTAATTGCCCACCGGAAGAGGTACCCGCATGCCCTCGGCCGCCCTCCCGCCCAAGGCCCCCACCCCCCGCCCAGCCCCCTGCGCGGAGTGCCGCCGCATCAAGGAGGCCTACTACGCCGCCTCCCGCGCAGGGAACCGCACCGAGGCGCAGCAGTGGATCGCGGCGATGGGCCGGCACCACCGGTGGGTGCACTGATGGGGTGCGGGCATGCGCCCGGGGCCTGGGTGGTCACCCGGGGCGGGGTGGCGACCTGCTGCCGCTGCGGGGTGCGCCGCTTCACCGCGTACGGGGCGCTGTGGCGCGAGGTGCCCGGACCGGCGGAGGTGGGCCCGACGGCGTCCGCGACCGGGACCGGCGTGCTGAGCTTTGACGGGCGGCGCCGGAAGTACGTGTTCGTACGGTGGCCGTGACGGGAGCGGCCCCGCGCCCGGATCCACCGATTGCCGCGCGCCCGCCGGGTCATGCTCGGCAAAGCCACAGGTCACAGCAGTGACCGCTGCCGAGCGTACGCGCGGAAGGGCGCGAAGTGGTGGATTCGGGCGCGGCAATGGACGCACTGAACGCTCAACCGGCCTGCGTGCAAAGAAAATCCGCTTGCCGCAGCCGTCACAACCTCACAAGGATGCCCCATGCCCACCTTCACAGCCCACGACGGAACCACCCTCGCCTACCACTCCCTCGGCGAGGGCGAGCCGCTGCTCTGCCTGCCCGGCGGGCCCATGCGGGCGTCCGTCTACCTCGGCGACCTCGGCGGACTGGCGAAGCACCGTCGGCTGATCAAGCTGGACCTGCGGGGCACGGGTGACTCAGGTACGCCGGACGACCCGGCCACGTACCGCCCCGACCGGCAGGTGGAGGACGTCGAGGCGCTGTGGGATCACCTCGGCCTGGAGCGGGCGGACGCCCTGGCGCACTCCGCGGCGGGCGACTTGGCGCTGCTGCACGCGGCCCGGTACCCGGACCGCGTCCGGGGCCTCGTCCTGGTGACGCCCAGGGCGCGGGCCGTCGGCGTCCGGTTCACCGGGGAGCACCGCATGGAGGTGGCGGCGCTGCGGGCGGACGAACCGTGGTTCGAAGCGGTGTTCCCCTCCTGGCGGGCCGCGTGGGAGGAGGGGACGGCAACCGACGCCGACTGGGACGCCGTGGTGCCCTTCTTCTACGGCAGGTGGGACGCGGAGGCGCAGGCGCACGCCGCGGCCGAGGCGGGGCAGAGCAACGAGGAGGCGGCGGAGGTGTACGCGGCGGCAGGCGGGTTCGACCCGGCCGCGACCCGCGCGGCCCTGGCCCCGCTGGGGGAGCGGATCCTGATCCTCGCCGGGGAACTGGACAGCGGCCCGCTCCCGCGGATCGCCTCCGCCGTCGCGGAGTCGGTCCCGGGAAGCGAGGTGGCCGTCCAGCCGGGAGCGGGCCACTTCCCGTGGCTCGACGACCCCGGCCACTTCACCGGGACCGTCGTGTCGTTCCTCGACCGGGTGCGGCGGTCCGGGTCCTGAAAACCCGGGCTCCGCCGGGCTACCGTCTTGGCATGACCACAGAGAGCACCTCCGTGCTGGTCGACATCCGGAAGTACGACGGCACCCTCAGCGCGCGGTGGACCGCCACCCGGCTCGGTGAGGACGGGTACGGCGTGTGGCTGGGCACCCCGCGGGGGGTTTCCGTCGACTCGGCCAAGGGCGGCCGGACGAGCCGGTACGCGTACGTGATGCTGGTTCCGCGCGGTGAGTGGTGGACGGCCACGTTCTGCGCGGACCCGGGCCCCGAGATGTACTGCGACGTGTGCACGGTGCCCGAGTGGGACGCGGACGGGACCGTCCTGCGCACGGTGGACCTCGATCTCGACGTCGTGCGGCCGCGCGGCGGCGAGGCCCACGTCGAGGACGAGGACGAGTTCGCCGAACACCGGGTGCGCTACGGCTACCCCGACGGCGTCGTCGACAAGGCCCGGCAGGCCTGCGACTGGTTGATGGAGGCCGGCCGTCGCGAAGGTGACGGCGTCGAACCCTTCACCTCGGTGTACCGGCACTGGCTCGGCCTCATCGGATAGCCGGCGCTCCGCCCGTCCTGCCGCCCCGGGGTATCGGCACTCGAACAAATGTCACCGTAGGTGATGAATCGATTACCTTTTATACAGTCTCTTCTTGGTGTGCTCACACCCAATCCCGGAGCCGGCACACCTGGAGGAGCAGATATGCGCGCATGGAGGACGGCGGTCGCCGCCGCGTCGATGGCAGCCCTGGCATTCGTCGGCGGCACCTCTCCCGTCGCGGCGGGAGGAACGGCCGGTGACCCGTCCGCCCCTGCCACTGCGCCGCAGGGGCGCGCCGACGACCCCGGCGGCAGTGTGGAAGCCGGCAAGGCTGGTTCGGACGCCGACGCGTCCGCGGTGATCCGATGCCAGGGCCAGGTGCAGCGCCCGCACAACTCCACCCATGTGCCCGGGACCGTCAACGTCGTCGTGACGGTCTCGTGCTCGGCCGCGGTGCCGGAGATCACCACCCGCGCGGCCCTGTACAAGAACGGGCAGCTCGTCAATCAGTCGGCGCTGAGGACGCAGAGGAACACCCGCGGCGCCCAGAACAACGCGGCCGTGCGGTGCAGCCCCGGCAAGTACCGGGGCTGGATGTACTTCAAGGTCGTCTTCCCGCCCGGCTACAACCCGCCGACCGGCTCCGCCAACGGTCTCGGCCAGGAGGTTCCCATCTCCTGCTGAGCCGCGGGCGCCGGAAGGACGGGACGGCACCCTGTTGCAGGAGGACGCCACCGGGGGAGGATCACGGTGTGCACCCCACCCCTGCCCGGATCCTGCGCCGGCGCGTGGCACAGCTCGACGCGGTGGCGGACCCGACCGCCGGCGCGGACGCCGGGCTGCGCCACTTCACCTCCGTCATGACCGGGTGGACCGAGCCCGAAACGACGGCCCTGGCGGGCGGTCCGGCCGTCCTCGCCCCGTCCGAGGCGGCGGAGGCGGACGAGATGGCCGACAGCTGCCTGCTGCTGGGCAGGCTCGCCCGTGACCAGGAGTGCCTTGTCCGAGGGCCGCTCGACCGGACGCGACAGCACTGGATCGGCACCGGCCCGCACGAGCTGGTGCCGCACCGGCGGTCCGCCCTGGACCGGGAGCGGTTCGTCCCGCCCGGCGGGGATCCCGGCCAACCGCCGAGCACGAAGCCGTTCCACCTGGGGCTCTACACGTCCACGGCGCGGCGCGACGGGCCGTGCATGTGGCGGATGTATCTCGACCTGGGGTCGAGTCTCCACCCCCGGCCCTGGCAGACCTGGGAGCTGTCGGTCACCGACCCCACCGCCGAAGTCCTCGGCATCGGCGGCGCGGTCGACTGGGCGGCTTTCCTCGGGCGCTACCCGCTGGTCCGCGGCGACGACGTCTACCCCGACTGGACGAAGGCCGCCCGGGACTTCGCCGGGGTGCACATGACCCTGCGCGCGATCGTCGCCGCCCAGGGGTTTCGCATCCCGGTGGCCGGCGGCCTGGCCGCGGCGCCCTTCTGGGACATCGAATCGGTGCTGTGGCTGCGCTGGTGCTTCGCCGCCCCGCGCCTGGTGGAGACCACACCGCCCGACGCCCGGCCGTGACAAGGACGGGCGCGGACCCGGGCGGCGCTCGCCAGGGCGAATGTCAGTGGCGCATGGCAGGGTTTCCCCATGCTGCAAGCGTGCTTGAACGGGGCCCGCGACCGGACCGAGTTCCGCGCCCTCCCCATAACGGCCTTTCCGGTGACGGCCGAGGAGCTGGCCGCCGAGGCGAGACGAGCTGTCGAGGCCGGCGCCGAGGACATCCATCTCCACCCCAAGGACGGCGAGGGCCACGATTCCCTGGCTCCCGAGCTGGTGGCCGAGGCGGTCACGGCGGTGCGTGCTGCCGTGCCGAAGGAGGTGCGGATCGGGGTGACCACCGGGGCGTGGACGGTCCCGGATCCGCGGCGCCGGGCCGACCTCATCCGCTCCTGGCCGGTGCTGCCCGATCACGCGTCGGTCAACTGGCACGAGGAGGGTGCCGAGACGGTGGCCGGTGTGCTGCTGGACCTCGGGGTCGGTGTCGAGGCGGGCATCTACTCCGGTACCGGAGCGGCCCGCGCGTTCCTCGCCTCGCCGCTGGCGGCCCGGGTGTTGAGAGTGCTCGCCGAGGTCACCGACACCGACCCCGGGACGGCGGAGGCCACGGCCGCGGACCTGATGAAGGAGCTGGGCGAAGGGGTGACGGTGCCCGTGCTGCTGCACGGGGAGGAGGGCGGAGCATGGCCGGTGCTGCGGGCCGCCGCACGGCAGGGCCTGGACTGCCGGATCGGCCTGGAGGACGTCCTGGTGCTGCCCGACGGCTCTCCTGCCGGCGGCAACGCCGCGCTGGTGCATGCCGCACGGAACCTTGTACGGACCGGCCGGGCAACGGGGAGCCCCTGAACCCGGTTCGGGCACGCGGACGGCTATGAGGCCTTGAACGTATGCAGGTTGGCCACGGCGAGAGCCTGCTCCGCGTCATGCGCTCGGAAGGTGCTCACGCGCCGGAAGCCGAGGCGGGCGGCCAGCGCGAGCGAACGCTCGTTGGCCGTCTGGGTCACGACCAGCACCGGCTGGTCGGGAAGCTCCGCGGCGGCGGTGCGCAACGCGGCCGTGGCGGCCTCGAACGCCAGCCCCGCGCCCCAGGCGCTGCGCCGTAGCAGGTAGGTCAGTTCGAGCTCCTCGCCCTCCGCGGTGACGTGCCCGGGGAGGGAGGCGGAGCGTCGGTCGAGCACGAGCGTCCCGACGAGCCGGTCGGTCATCCTGTCGGCGATGACGAACGTGCCCGGATTGCTGGTCGCGTTGGCCGTGCCGATCGCGTCGAGACGCTGTTCGACAGCGCTCCGGGGCCTCGGGCCGCCGAGGTACAGCCGGACCCGCGGATCCGTCTGCAGCTCGATGAGTCCGTCGCGGTCGCTGTCGCTGTCGTGTGCTTTGCGCAGCCGGAGCCGGTCCGTAATGATCTCCGCGGCCGACAGCGCGGGCAGTGCGGGCAGTGCGGGCGATGCGGGCAGTGCGGGCGATGCGGGCAGTGGGTTCATGGCGTCCCGGAGCCGGCGCAGTGCCGCTTCAACGCTGTCGCCGCCGCTGGTGTCGAACGCGATGGCGGCCTGCGGCGCGTGCCGGTGGACCAGGTTCACGGTCTGCTCGAAGAGCGGGAACAGCGCCTCCGTCCTGCGGATCCCGCCGCCGATGACGACCACGTCCCACGGCCGCTCGGTGAGCGACGCGACGATGGCGGGCTCGGCCGTGTCGTCGAACACGACCAGCGTGATGGCCGCGTCGATGCCGTGCTCGCCGAATCGGGCCGGCTCCTTGTCGAGCACCGCGCGGAGCGCGTCCCCGTCGATGCCGGGCAGCTTGTGCGGGTCGTATCCGATGACAAGTACCGAAGGCATGCGGTCGACTTACTCTGCCATCGCCAGAAGTCGCCGGGCGGCCACCAGGGTGCCGTCCGTGCGGACGGCGGCGGCGACGGAGCGGGCGCGGGCGGTCGTGTCCGGGTGGAGGGTGCGGCGGAGGGCGTCGGTGAGGGAGTCGGTGGTCGGGGGAACGGGCGGGTGGGCGGTGCCGATGCCGAGGCCGTGGACGCGCCCGGCCCAGTAGTGCTGGTCGTACATCTGCGGGACGACGACTTGGGGAGCCCCGGCCAGCGCGGCCGTGGTGGTGGTGCCCGCGCCGCCGTGGTGGACGACGGCCGCCACCCGCCGGAAGAGCGCCTGTTGGTTGACCTCGCCGAGGGCCAGGCAGTCCGGCGCGTCGTCCACCGGGGACAGACCGGCCCACCCGCGCGAGACGACCGCGCGGCGCCCGAGGGCGCGGGCCGCCCGGGTCATCACCCGGCCGAGGTCCGGCGTCGCGCGCATGCTGCCGAAACCGAAGAAGACGGGCGGTTCGCCGGCGGCGAGGAACGCCTCCAACTCGGGGGCGAGCGGACGGTCGTCCGGCACGAGCCAGGCGCCCGTCCGGAACACGGTCCGCCCGTCCGGGTCGTCCGGGCCGGGCCACGGCCCCAGCGTCGGATCGGCGGCCAGCCAGGGCAGGCCGGTCACGATGTGGCTCCGCACATCGGCGACCGGGTCCAGACCGGCCGCCGCGCGGTGGGAGTTGAGGGCGGCGCCGAACGTGGCGTTCAGACGCCGCGCGTCCTCGTCCCAGAGGGCGCGGTTGTCCGTCGGCTCCGGCGCCGGCTTCTGTCCCGGCAGCGACAGTGGGGGCGGCGCGTGGTGCGGGGACGGCAGGACGGTGGGGCAGTAGCTGACGTGGACGTACGGGACCCCCCGCAGCTCGGCCACCGAGCGGGCGGCGATCTGGAGGCCCCCGCCCGCCACGACGACGTCACAGTCCCGGGCCGCCTCCGGAACCGTGGCGAACTGCGTCCAACTCCGGCCCGATGGGCACCACCGGGAACCCGAGTCCCTCGATCCACTCGGCGAAGTCCGGCGGTACACACAGGCGTACCTCCTGCCCGAGCTCCCTCAACCGCATCGCCAGCCCCACCATGGGCTGTACTTCGCCCCGCGATCCGATGGTCGACAGCAGCACACGCATCAGAACTCCCCCTGGAACCAGCCTCGGACGTGCCACAACCGTGCAGGTCAGGACCCGATTCTGAACCCTCGACAGGGCCTTGCGGCAACTCCCCCTCCCGGCAGTACGGTGAAAGTGGCGGGCAGTGCGGAGGTGGTGCGCCCGAATCCTGCCTCTTGGTGAGGCGGTCGAGCGGGAACCCGGCCCCGACAGCCGGAAGTTGAGTCGAACGCCCAGCTCACGGCGGTGACACCCACCCGCCCCACCGGAACACGCACGCGCGGAGCCGGACCCGGCCCCCCGGTTCATGTGACCCGTCCACGTTCCAATCGTTAGACGCGGCGGACGAATCGGAAGAAAGTGGAGTAGATGAACCACATCGCTGCAAAGATTCGCTGGGCCCTCCGGGCAGCCGTCGCGACGGTGGGAGCCGCGGCCATGTTCACCTTCACGGCGGGCCCGGCGTCCGCGAACTGGGGAGGGTGCGCGGGCCAGACCTGTCTGGAGGTCGAGGGCTCGGGGCTGTACGTGGCACGGCTCACGGTCACCCCGGCGCCCGGCTCCCAGTTCTACGGCCACTTCCGCCTCTCCGGCCCCGGCATCAGCGGCCAGAGCGCGGTACAGCACTGGCACAAGGGCTCGCGGTACGGCGTCGCGGTGGGCCACGGCGTGAACAACCACACCAAGATCTGTGCCGAGGGCTTCGAGAACGACTCCTCCGGTGCCGTCAAGCGGGCCATCGGCAAGACCTGCGTCGACGTCCACATGTGACGCGAGGGACGCCGGAGAGGGAGGGGCAGCCGCCCCTCCCTCAGCACGGCATACGCCTGGAGCCGAGCCCGACCCACCGGGAGAACAACCCATGAAGATCCACCTGACCAGCGTCTTCGTCGATGACCAGGCCAAGGCCCAGCGCTTCTACACCGACGTGCTGGGCTTCGTCACGAAGCACGACGTCCCGGCGGGCCCGGACCGGTGGCTGACCGTCGTCTCGCCGGAGGACCCCGACGGGCCCGAACTGCTGCTTGAGCCCTCCGGCCACCCCGCGGTGAAGCCGTACAAGGAGGCGCTGGTCGCGGACGGCATCCCGGCCGCCTCCTTCGCCGTGGACGACGTACGGGCGGAGTTCGACCGGCTGCGCGGGCTCGGGGTCCGCTTCACCCAGGAGCCGCAGGAGATGGGCCCGGTCACCGTCGCGGTCCTGGACGACACCTGCGGCAACCTGATCCAGATCATGCACGGCGAGTAGGGCGCCGGACGGCTGCCGGAAGCCGCCCCCGAGCGCCGCGCCGTCGGTCAGCGCGCCTCAGCCCTGCGCAAGCTCCTTCCCCTGCCTGCTCCGCCGCAGTTCCCGCCGCTTGGGGTGGCGGACGACCACGCCCGCCATGCCCGCGGTTCCCGTGAGGCGGATCAGGGGTGCGCCGGGGAGCCGGCCGGGGATGAGCTTGTCCTTCACGCCGCCGTCCATCTCGTCCGTGTTCACGGCCCAGCCCTTGGGGACGACGAGGACGACGCCGCCCATCTGGCCGTGCGCCTCCACCCGGACCTCGGAGAGCCGGCACTCGGCCGCGGTGAAGTCGAGCACGGCGCCGCCCATGCCGGCGTCGACGAGGATGCGGGCGGGCACCTGCCACGGGCCGGTGCGCTTCACGCCGTGCATTCCGGCCCTGAGCGTCAGGGTCCTGTCCGCGTCCGCGCCCGCCGGGTGCGGCAGGTCCGCGGTGAGGGCGGCCAGCTCGGCGTGGGTCTTGGCGTTGAGCGCCTGTTCCACCCGGGCGTCCAGCTCGGCGAAGTCGAGGCGGCCCTCGGCGGCGGCGTCCTGCAACCGCTCCACCACCGCTTCGCGTTCGAGGTGGGAAGCGCGCAGGTTCCCCTGCGCGACAGGGCTCGGCAGGTCCTCGGCGGTCATGGGGCACATGATACGAAGAGCATCCCGGGGGCGGCTACGACGCCGGCCCGCCCCCGCACGGACGCCCCTCAGCCCTTCGACCGCCCGCCCTTCACCGTCGCCCGCAGGAACTCCCGGTTCATCCGGCCGATCGCCGTCAGCGGGATCCCCTTGGGGCAGGCGGTGGCGCACTCGCCGGTGTTGGTGCAGCCGCCGAAGCCCTGGTCGTCCATGGCGCCGACCATGTCCAGGACGCGGGACTCCCGTTCGGGCGCGCCCTGCGGCAGGACGTTCAGGTGGACGACCTTCGCCGAGGTGAAGAGCATGGCGGAACCGTTGGGGCAGGCGGCCACGCAGGCGCCGCAGCCGATGCACTCGGCGTGCTCGAAGGCGAGGTCGGCGTCCGGCTTGGGCACCGGGGTGGCGTGGGCCTCGGGGGCGGCGCCGGTGGGGACGGAGACGTAGCCGCCCGCGCCGATGATGCGGTCGAACGCCGAGCGGTCCACGACCAGGTCCTTCACGACCGGGAAGGCGGCGGCGCGCCACGGCTCCACGTCGATGGTGTCGCCGTCGGCGAAGTGGCGCATGTGGAGCTGGCAGGTGGTGGTCCGTTCGGGGCCGTGCGCCGCGCCGTTGATGACCATGCCGCAGGCGCCGCAGATGCCCTCGCGGCAGTCGTGGTCGAAGGCGACGGGCTCGTCACCGGCGAGGATCAGCTCCTCATTGAGGTGGTCGAGCATTTCGAGGAAGGACATGTCCTCGCTGATGCCCCTGACCTCGTAGGTGGTCATGGCACCCGCGTCCTCGGGGTTGCGCTGGCGCCAGATGCGCAGGGTGAGGTTCACGCATAGCTCCGCTGGGTGGGGTGGACGTACTCGAAGGTCAGGTCTTCCTTGTGGAGCACCGGGGCCGTGCCCGTCCCGGTGAACTCCCAGGCCGCCGCGTAGGCGAACTCGTCGTCCTTGCGCGCGGCCTCGCCGTCCGGCGTCTGGCTCTCCTCGCGGAAGTGGCCGCCGCAGGACTCGGTGCGGTGGAGCGCGTCGAGGCACATCAACTCGGCGAGTTCGAGGTAGTCGACGATCCGGTTGGCCTTCTCCAGCGACTGGTTGAGCTCCTCGCCGGTGCCGGGCACCTTGATGCGGCGCCAGAACTCCTCGCGCAGGGCGGGGATGCGGTCCAGCGCCTTGCGCAGCCCGCTGTCCGTGCGGGCCATGCCGCACTCGTCCCAGAGGAGTTCGCCGAGCTCGCGGTGGAACGAGTCGGGGGTCCGGTCGCCGTCGTTGGCGAGCAGCCTCGCCAGCCGGGCGGTCACCTCGCCGACGGCTTCCGTCACCGCGGGGTGGTCCTCGGGGACGGGGTCGTGCGGGTGCCGGGCGAGGTAGTCGTTGATGGTGGACGGCAGGACGAAGTAGCCGTCCGCCAGGCCCTGCATCAGCGCGGAGGCACCGAGCCGGTTGGCGCCGTGGTCGGAGAAGTTGGCCTCGCCGACGGCGAAGAGGCCGGGGACGGTCGTCTGGAGGTCGTAGTCGACCCACAGGCCGCCCATCGTGTAGTGGATCGCCGGGTAGATGCGCATCGGCACCTCGTACGGGTCCTCGGCGGTGATCCGCTCGTACATCTCGAAGAGGTTGCCGTACTTGGCCTCGACGGCCTTCCGGCCCATCCGCCGGATCGCGTCCGCGAAGTCCAGGTAGACGCCCTGCCCGCCGGGGCCCACGCCCCGGCCCTCGTCGCAGACGTTCTTGGCGGCGCGGGAGGCGATGTCGCGGGGGACGAGGTTGCCGAACGACGGGTAGATCCGCTCCAGGTAGTAGTCGCGCTCGTCCTCGGGGATCTCGGCGGCCGGCCGGGTGTCGCCCTTGGCCTTCGGCACCCAGATGCGCCCGTCGTTGCGCAGCGACTCGCTCATCAGCGTCAGCTTGGACTGGTGGTCGCCGGAGCGCGGGATGCAGGTGGGGTGGATCTGGGTGAAGCAGGGGTTGGCGAAGTACGCGCCGCGCCGGTGGGCCCGCCAGACGGCGGTGGCGTTGGAGTTCTTCGCGTTGGTGGAGAGGTAGAAGACGTTGCCGTAGCCGCCGGAGGCGAGGACGACCGCGTCCGCGAAGTAGGTGCTGACGACGCCCGTGATGAGGTCGCGGGCCACGATGCCGCGCGCCCGGCCGTCGATGACGATCAGGTCCAGCATCTCCGTGCGCGGGTGCATCTCGACCGTGCCGGCGGCTATCTGCCGGGAGAGCGCCTGGTAGGCGCCGAGCAGCAGCTGCTGGCCCGTCTGGCCGCGGGCGTAGAAGGTGCGCGAGACCTGGACGCCGCCGAACGAGCGGGTGTCGAGCAGGCCGCCGTACTCGCGGGCGAACGGCACGCCCTGCGCCACGCACTGGTCGATGATCTCGACGGAGACCTGGGCCAGGCGGTGCACGTTGGACTCGCGGGCCCGGAAGTCGCCGCCCTTGACCGTGTCGTAGAAGAGGCGGTGGATCGAGTCGCCGTCGTTCCGGTAGTTCTTGGCGGCGTTGATGCCGCCCTGCGCCGCGATGGAGTGCGCCCGGCGCGGCGAGTCCTGGTAGCAGAACTGGACGACGTGGTAGCCCTGTTCGGCGAGGGTCGCCCCGGCCGCCCCGCCCGCCAGGCCGGTGCCCACCACGATGACGGTGTGCTTGCGGCGGTTGGCGGGGTTGACGAGCTTCGCGTCGAAGCGGCGGCGGTCCCAGCGCTCGGCGATCGGGCCGTCGGGGGCCTTGGTGTCGGCGACCGGGTCGCCGGTGGTCCAGTGGACGTAGTCGGACATGTCAGCTCACGATTCCTGTCAGGACGCCGACCGGCACGGCGAGGAAGCCGGCGGTCAGCAGGGCGGCGAGGCCGTTGGCGAGGACCTTGAACGTCCGGTCGCGACGCGGGGAGTTGGCGCCCAGCGTCTGCGCCGCGCTCCAGAAGCCGTGGCGGATGTGCATACAGAGGGCGAGCATCGCCAGGATGTAGAAGGCGGCCACGTACCAGCGGTCGAAGGAGGCGACCAGGTTCTCGTACGGGCGGCCCTCCTCGGCGTTGGGGTTCACCGTCAGGGTCGTCAGGTCGAGGATGTGCCAGACGATGAACAGCGCGAGGATCACGCCGCCCCACCGCATGGTGCGCGTCGCGTAGCTCGTGCGCTGCCGCTTCTTCCCCTCGTACTTCGTCGGCCGCGCCGCCAGGTCGCGGCGGCTCAGCTGGTACGCGGCCACGCCGTGCAGCACCACGGACGCCCCCAGCACCACCCGGGCGATCCACAGGAACCACATGTGGTGCAGGAACGGCTCGCCGATGGTGCGGATCCAGTGCCCGTAGTGGTTGAACTCCCCGGCCCCGAAGAAGACCTTCAGATTGCCCAGCATATGGGCGACCAGGTACGCCAGCAGGATGAGACCGGTGGCCGCCATGACCGCCTTCTTGCCGACGGTGGAGCGCCACAGGGTGCCGATGAGGGACGGGGAGCGTTCCGTCCGGGTCGCCAGTGCCATGCCGCCGACAGTAGGTCGGTAACTTTTATGCGTCCAAGACATGGTGGGCCTGGATTCCATAGGGGTTGCCTATCTATCCTGGTCATGGTGCAACTCCAACAGCTCCGCTACTTCGCGACGGTGGCCGAAGTCCGTCACTTCACCCGTGCCGCCGAGGTGCTGCACGTCGCGCAGCCGTCGCTCTCGCAGCAGATCCGGGCCCTGGAACGGGAACTGGGCGCCGACCTCTTCCACCGGGCGCGCGGCAACATCACGCTGACCGACGCCGGGGAGGCGCTGCTGCCCCTGGCCCGGCGCATCCTCGCCGACACCGACACCGCCCGGCGCGAGGTCCAGGAGGTCGCCCAGCTGCGGCGCGGCCGGGTCCGGCTCGGCGCACCGCCGAGCCTCTGCGCGAGCCTGGTGCCCGACGTGCTGCGCGCCTACCACGCGCGGTACCCGGGAATCGAGCTGTTCATCGACGAGGGCGGCTCCCAGGACCTGGTCCGCAGCCTGGCCGCCGGCGACCTCGACCTGGCCCTGATCATCACCCCGCTCGGCGTCGGCGCCCCTGCCCTGACCACGACGGAGCTGCTGCGCGAGGACCTGGTCGTCGTCTCGTCCCCGTCCGCCCCCACGCCGTCCCGCCGCGGCCGGATACGGGTCGAGGACCTGCGCGGGCTGCCGATGGCGATGTTCCGGCGCGGCTACGACCTGCGGGAGATGACGATCTCGGCCTGCCGGACGGCCGGCTTCGAGCCGTCGTTCACGGTGGAGGGCGGCGAGATGGACGCGGTGCTCGGCTTCGTCCGCGCCGGGCTGGGCGTCGCCGTGGTCCCGGGCATGGTCGCGGCCCGCTCCGGGCTGCGCGTGACGCGGTTCGAGGGCGACCGCATGCGGCGGACGGTGGCGGTCGCCCACCGCAAGGACGCGCCTCCGCCGCGGGCGGCACGGGAGTTGTGGGGGGTGCTGCTGGAGCACTTGGGGGAGGAGGGCTGAGGGATGGATGAGGGCTGAGTGAGGACCAGGGGGAGGGTCGCGCTAGAACGCCCCGCCGAGCCACACCCCCGCGAACGCCGCCCCCACCCCGGCCGCCACGCTCGCCACCACGTTCAGGACCGCAGGCCCCCGCGCCCCCTCCTCCGCCAGTCGCAGGGTCTCGTACGAGAACGTCGAGTACGTGGTCAGCGCCCCGCACAGCCCGGTGCCCAGCGCCAGCCGGACGTCCTCCGGCGCCACGGCGGTCAGTACGCCGAGCAGGAAGCAGCCCACGACGTTGACCGTGAACGTCCCCCACGGGAACACCGAGTCGTGCCGCGCCTGGACGGCCCGGTCGGTGAGATAGCGCAGCGGGGCGCCGACCATGGCGCCGGCGATGACGAGCAGCCAGTTCACCCGCGGTGGCCCTCGACCTCGTCCAGGGTGACCGGGCCGCCGCCCGCGAGCCCGGCCCGGTGGGCGCGGTGGACGAGTTCGGAGAAGAGGGGCCTGCCGTGCTCGGCGTCGGACTCGCCGAGGTGCACCGTCAGCCGCGGGGCCGGACCGCGCGGGATCACCGTCGGCCTCCGGCCAGCCGTCGCGTCACGGCCGCCGCGCACCAGACCGCCGCCAGCGCGGCGAGCGGCGTCGCGGCCAGGTACAGCAGTCCGGTCGCCGTCCGGCCGTCGGCCATGAGCCGCTGCACGTCCACCGCGTAGGTCGAGAACGTCGTGTAGCCGCCCAGCACCCCGGTGCCGAGGAAGGGGCGCAGCAGCCGGTGGGGCGAGCCCCGTTCGGCGATCGTCACCAGGAGCACGCCGATCAGCGCGCAGCCGGTCGCGTTGACGAGGAACGTCGTCCAGGGGAAGGCCCCGTCGGGCGTCGGCCAGAGCAGCTCGGCGCCGTAGCGGGCCGCGCCGCCCAGCCCGCCGCCGACGGACACCGCGGCCACCACGGGCCCCTGGCCCGTACGGCGTCGTGCGGCGGCCGTGCCGGCCGGTGGTGTGCTCACCCGATCACGCTAGCGCAGGGTGCGCGCGGGCACGCGCGGGGCGGCCCTAGGTGGCGGTCCGCCCCCCGGTCACCGCCGCCAGGTACGCGTCCGCCCGGTCGGCGTCCAGCAGCCACTCGCGGTAGTCGGCCGGGTGGGCGAAGCCGTTGACGTAGCGGTGCGCGATCTCGGGGTACTCGGGCGCCGCGCCCACGACGCGCTGGACGTGGTCCGGCAGCGGACGGACCAGCAGATTGCTGAACATCACCGTGTGCCGGGCGTGCTCCCACCAGGACGCGAAGGTCTCCTGTGCCCACGCCCGGTCGAACGGCAGTGTGCCCCGGTCGAGGATCGCCCGGAGGTAGCGGTCGGCGCAGTGCGCCGCGTTGTTGGACCCCTGCCCGGCCAGCGGGTCGTTGAGGACGACGGCGTCGGCCATGCCCAGGACGTACGACCCCGGCGCGACGTCGGCCACGGGATGCCGCACCACCGGGGTCAGGCTGCCGGTCAGCGCGGCACCGCCGTCCGTCGGTTCGGCGTCCGCGCACCGCTCGTAGTCCCACGGGGCGTGGACGCGCATCAGCTCCAGCGTGCGGGCGAGGGCGGCGTCCGGGGCGGGGTTGTCCTGCCAGCAGTCGAACGGGCCACCGGGTACCCCCTGCCACATGACGATGGTGCAGGGGCCCGACAGGGTGCGGCCCGGGAGGGTGAGCAGTTCGCCGGTGCCGGGCGTGGTGGTCATCCGCAGATACCCCGGCACCTCGGGGAGCGGGGTGACGCCGTGCAGGTAGAGGACGGCGAGGGCGCGCTGCGGACGGTCGTAGGGGCTGTGCCGGCCGTCGCGCCCCAGGACGCCGCCGAGGCCGCCGCGGCCGGAGGCGAGCAGGGTCAGGTCGTGGGCGGCGGCCAGCCCCGGCAGGTCGTCCGCCGACACCGGCCGGTACTCGACGCGCCCGCCGCGCTCCTCGAACAGCTCCAGCCAGCGCGCGGTCTTCACCCGCAGGTCCACGGACTGGGCGGGCTCGTCCAGCGGGGCACCGAACATCCGGTCGGCCGTGCCCGGCGGGTCGGCCGTGATGATCCGGTTGCCCGTGGTCCAGGGGGTCTCCCCGTCCCAGAGGTTCAGTCCCGCCGCCCGTTCCAGGGCCCGGGCCGGGCCGAACATCAGCTGGGTCGACTGCACCCGCCCGGCGCGGATCTGCTCGGGCGTCCGGTCGGTCACCACCAGCACCTCGTACCCTCCGGCGTCCCCGGGAGGCGCCCCCTGGAGCCCCAGCGCCAGGTGCAGCCCCGCCTGCCCCGCTCCGACGATCGCGATCCTGCGCATCGCTGCCTCCCACACCGATCGGACTTCCCGTCCCTTGTAGCGGTGCGGCCCGGGACTGTACAGACGGCCGCGGATGGGGCGTCAGGAGCGGTGAGAGCACGGCGTATCGGTCATACGGGGACGTAAGGGGCGCGTGGTGGGGCCGGGCTCCTCTGTCGGTGCTCCGTCACCCGTCCGCCGCACGAACGAAACTTTCGTGGTGATCGGACGTTGATCCGTGCTCCCGGCCGTCACTGGCCGTGAGTTCGACCCTGTCAGACCGAACAAAGGTGTCACCCATGTCACGAATCGCCAAGGCAGCCGTCCTCACTGCCACTGTGGGCGCAGCGATTGCCGGCGTCTCCGGCACCGCCATCGCCGACTCGAACGCGAAGGGCGCGGCCGTCGGCTCCCCGGGCGTCATCTCGGGCAACGTCATCCAGATCCCGATCCACCTCCCGATCAACATCTGCGGCAACACGATCGACATCGTCGGCCTGCTCAACCCGACGAGCGGCAACGTCTGCGTCAACGACTGACACACCCCCAGGCGGCGGCGAGCGCGGCCGCGCAGGGCCGCCGTTCCGCACGCGGACGGCCCGCGGTGCCCGCCGCACCTCATGTGGCGCCCCCGACCCGAACCGGTCGGCGGGCGCCACAGCCGTGTACGGGGGTCAGGGGGAGGGTGGTGCCGCGTACTCGTCCGCCGCCGCTTCCTGATCTCCGGCCCCTCGCGCCCCGCCCCCGCTCACCGCCGCCGGTACGGCGATCGCGGTGACGACCAGGCCGTTGCCCACGGCCCAGCGCCCGTCGAATCCGTCCAGCCGGCGGCCGCCGACGACCGGGCCGGGCACCAGCAGCCGGGCCGAGAACGTCCCGGCGACGGGGTCGACGGTCAGCTCGGCCTCGTCGAAGTCCAGTTCCAGCCCGGTCAGCGGGTACCAGGCCTTGAACACGCTCTCCTTGGCGCTGAACAGCAGCCGGTCCCAGTGCACGCCGGGGTGGCCGCCGGCCAGGGCGGCGAGCCGTTCCCGTTCGTCCGGGAGGGTGACCATGTCGACGACGCCGTCCGGCAACGGGCCGTTCGGCTCGGCGTCCACCCCGACCGAGGCGGCGTCGGCGGCGCGCGCCACGGCGGCCGCCCGGTAGCCCTGGCAGTGCGTCATGCTGCCGACGACGCCGTCCGGCCACCGGGGCGCGCCGCGCCGGTTGGGCAGCAGCGGCCCGGGCGCGTACCCGAGCCGCCCCAGCGCGGCCCGCGCGCACACCCGGACGGTGGTGAACTCGCGCTGCCGCTTGGGCACGGCCCGGGCCACCTGGGCGGCCTCCTCGGGGAAGAGGAGGGCCGCCGGGTCGTCCGGGGCGTCGGTGTAGGCGTGTTCGGTGACGACCGACGCGGGCAGGAGGTCGCCTATCACCGGACGGCCCCCCGCTCGTCCACCGGCTGCGGCAGGATCTGCCGCAGGGGCTCGCGCGGTGGCCGGGGCCGCCACTCGCGGGGGTAGCCGACCGAGACCTCCTCGAAGCGCACGCCGTCGTGCCAGGTCACCCGGGGGATGTGCAGATGGCCGTAGACCGCGGCGGCGGCGCGGAAGCGGACGTGCCAGTCGGCGGTGAGCTCGGTGCCGCACCACTGGGCGAAGTCCGGGTAGCGCAGGATGCGGGTGGGTTCGCGGACCAGCGGCCAGTGGTTGACGAGGACGGTGCGGAGGGCGGGGTCGACGGCGGACAGCCGGCGTTCGGTGTACTCGACCCGCGCGCGGCACCAGTCGTCGCGGCCGGGGTAGGGGTCGGGGTGGAGGAAGTACTCGTCGGTGCAGACCACGCCCGCCTCGTGGGCGCGGCGCAGTGACTCCTCCTTGGTGTCGGCGCCGGGGACCCGGAACGAGTAGTCGTAGAGGACGAACAGCGGCGCGACCACCACCGGCCCGCCCGCCCCCTCCCACACCGGGTACGGGTCCTCGGGCGTGGCGATACCGAGTTCGCGGCAGAGCTCCACCAGATGCAGGTAGCGCTTCTCGCCGCGCAGGTCGCAGGGGTCCTTGGGCGGCGTCCACAGCTCGTGGTTGCCGGGCGACCAGATCACCTTGGCGAACCGGCCGGCGAGCAGCCGCAGGGCCCACTCGACGTCGGCGAACCGCTCGGCGACGTCGCCCGCGACGATCAGCCAGTCGTCGTCGGAGCCGGGGCGCAGGCCCGCGGTGAGGGCGCGGTTCTCGTCGTAGGCGATGTGGAGGTCGCTGACGGCGAGGAGCTTCGCGTCGGGGTGGGGCACGGTTGTCGTCCTTTTCGCTGTCCGCCCGGTCCGCTCGTCCTGCCGGCCCCCGCCCCGGCCACCGTTCGGGGACTGTTCGGGGACTGTTCGTGGAATCCAACTCGTACCGGACCGAGCCGAATTCAGGCCCGCCTGCCGTGCCCGGTTTCCCACGCTAATACGCCGGTCCGTCCCGGCGGAACCCCTGCCTTTTCCGGCGGCCTCCCCTGTTCCGCGGGGCAGGGGTGACGGAGGGGAATTCCGGCACCTGGTGGGCTTGGCCGATGATGGGGGCATGACGAACGACGGGGGAAGGGCGCATCCGCCCACCAGCTACGACCTCCAGCCGCCCGGCGCGGCCTGGCCCAACCCGTACGCGCAGGGCGGGAGCGCGCCGGGGACGCAGGACCCGTCGGCCGTGTGGCCCGTGCCGGGCGCCGACCCGGGGGCGGTCCACGACCCGGCCGCGCTGCGGGAGTCGGGCGTGGCGCAGGGACCGGGCGCAGTCCAGGAGCCGGGCGTCGTTCAGGGTCCGGGCGTCGTTCAGGACCCGGGCGTCGTTCAGGATCCGGGCGCCGGGCGCCGGGTGGGGAACCGGTACCGGCTGCTCTCGCGGCTGGGCCACGGCGGCATGGGCACCGTCTGGAGGGCGCACGACGAGGTCGTCGACCGCGAGGTCGCCGTCAAGGAACCGCGCGTCCCCGACCACCTGCCCGAGTCCATGCGGCAGAACATCCACCTGCGGATGCAGCGCGAGGCCCGCGCCGCGGCCCGCGTCGCGCACCCGTCCGTCGTCGCGGTCCACGACGTGGTCGTGGAGGAGGGGCGGCCGTGGATCGTCATGGAGCTGGTCGACGGCCAGTCCCTCGGCGACCGGCTGTCCGACGGGACGCTGGACGCGCGCGAGGCGGCCCGCATCGGCCTCGCGGTCCTCGGCGCGCTGGAGGCGGCGCACCAGGCCGGCGTCCTGCACCGGGACGTCAAGCCGGACAACGTCCTCCTCGGGCGGCACGACCGGGTCGTCCTCACGGACTTCGGCATCGCGCAGATCGAGGGCGAGCAGGGCCTCACCGAGACGGGCGGCTTCATCGGCTCGCCGGAGTACGTGGCTCCGGAACGCGCCCTGGGCCGGCGCCCCGGGCCCGCCTCCGACCTCTGGTCGCTGGGCGTCGTGCTGTACACGGCGGTCGAGGGCATGTCGCCGTTCCGCCGCTCCAACACCCAGGCGACGATGCAGGCCATCCTCTCCGCGGAGCCCTCGCGCCCGACCCGCGCCCCGGACGCCTTCACCGATGTCGTCATGCGCCTGCTGGACAAGGACCCGGCGGCCCGGCCGGCGCCGGCGGACATCCGCGCGGCCCTGGAGGCGGTGGCCCGCCCGGCCCCGGCACCGCAGCAGCGCACCGCGCCGGCGACCACGGGCAGCCGCTGGATACCCCCGGTCCTGCACCACAAGCGGAAGACGCAGTGGGGCCTCGCCATCGGCGTCGTCCTGGTGGGCGGCGGTGCCGCCCTCCTCGCCATCAACCCCTTCGGCTACGGTCCCGCCACCCCGCTGCACTGGAAGGTCGCCGACGAACCGGAGGTCGTCAGGGCGTCGATGGCGGTGCCCGAGGACTACGTCAAGATCATCAAGCCGGACGACGGCTTCGTCTCCTTCCGGGACCCGGGCGGCGTCTACACCATCTCCCTGCTCCTGAAGGCGGAGAAGGAGAAGGGCTCCTCCGGCTCCTCCGCCCCGGCCGAACCGGAGAAGCTGGTCGACTCGGCCCAGGGCGAGGCCGTCAAGCGGAAGTCCCGGCTGGAGAAGGGGCTGGTGGAGTCGGTCAACGACGCGCGCTCCACCGTCACCGACGCCTCCTCCTTCGGCGGCCGGGCCACCGCCGAGATCGCCACCGTCTTCCGCAAGTCCGGTGACAGTGCCGAGGATCCCCGGAGCTTCCGCCGCTCGCGCGTCATCGTGAACAAGACGAAGGACGTCGCCTGGGTTCTCGAAGTCTCCATGCCGGAGAAGGGCAAGGCCCGGGCGGAGGGCGACAAGCTGTACAAGGAAGTGCTGCGGTACCTGAAGCTGAAGGAGGGGTGAGGGGGCCTTCCGGTTTTATGAGGGCCGTGGGTCCGCCGCCTCCCGTACGGTCCGCCACGCGTGCTCGGCGGCGCGTTCCACCGCGTCCGCGAGGAGTTGGGCCCCGTCCGGTCCGCAGCCCGGCGGCGGGCCGAGCCGGCGCAGCCCGCGGGCCGGGTCGGCGGGCGGCCGGGGGTGCAGGGGCACGGCGGACAGGTTCCCGCCGGTGAAGTACGCGTCCCCTACGGGGAGCGACCCGGCGTCGACGCCCTCCGGGCCGGTGCCCGCGCCCGTGCATCCTTCGGAGCGGGCCGCCCGCAGCGCGGTCAGCAGCTCCTCCCCGGTGCGGCCCCGCAGGGCGGGCAGGAGGAAGGGGTTGTCCTCCAGCGAGGCGGCGAACGCGTAGTGCACCGCGGCACCATGGGCACAGGGGTCACCGGTGTCCCGGCAGCCGCACCGGGACGAGGTCTCGCCGCGGCGGGGGAAGAGGGCGAGGCCGGCCTTGCCGAAGGTCTCGTCGATGTCCTCCGGCATACGGCCCTCCAGCAGGCTCGCGGCGTGCTGGAGCTGCCCGGCCAGCATCCCGACGCCGGCCGCCCACTCCTCGTCGGTCAGGACCGGCAGGTGGAGCGTCACCTCGTGGCCGCGCCCGGTCTGCGCGACCCGGGCGGTCACCTCGCCGGGGCGCACGGTCAGCCCCTGGACGGCGCCCTTGCGGGCCAGGGTACGGCCGCGCGGGAGGCGGGGGTTGGGGGCGGTGGCGCCGAGCGATTCCAGGGTGCGGATCCAGCGCCTGCTCCACCGTGCCGCGGTGGCGGTGCTCATACGGTCTCTCCTTCTGCGTCGTCGGCGAGGCGGACGAGGGTGCGGAGGGCGTCGTCGTCGAGTTCGGCCAGCCAGGTCTCGCCCGTTCCGACGACGGCGTCCGCGAGGGAGCGCTTGCTCTCCAGGAGCGCGTCGACGCGCTCCTCGAAGGTGTCGGCGGTGACCAGCTTGTGCACGTGCACCGTCCGGGTCTGGCCGATGCGGTGGGCGCGGTCGGTGGCCTGGTCCTCGACGGCGGGGTTCCACCAGCGGTCGTAGTGCAGGACGTGCGACGCCCGGGTGAGATTGAGGCCGAAACCGCCCGCCTTGAGGCTGATGACGAGCAGCGGGGACGCCGTGTCGGCGTGCTGGAACGCGTCCACCATGGCGTCGCGCTGCTCGGCCGGGGTCCCGCCGTGCAGGAACGGGACGGAGTCCAGGCCGAGTTCGGCGGCCAGGTGCCGGGACAGGAGCTGCCCCATGACGCGGTACTGGGTGAACACGAGCGCGCGGTCACCGGCGGCTACGGCCTCGCCGAGCATCTCGGTGGCCCGCGCGAGCTTCCCCGACCGGCCCGCCAGGGTGCCCGTCCCGCCCTCGTCCTCCCCCAGGAACTGGGCGGGGTGGTTGCAGATCTGCTTGAGGTGTGTGAGCAGCCGCAGCACGTTGCCCTGGCGCCGGATCCCGGTGCCGAGCCCGTCGCCGTCGCCGTCGTCGAACGCCTCCGTCACGGCGGCGCGGTAGAGCCTCGCCTGCTCGTCCGTGAGGTCGCACGGGACCGTGGACTCCATCTTGGCGGGCAGTTCGCCCGCCACCGTGCTCTTCAGCCGCCGCAGGAGGAAGGGGGAGACGATGGCGCGCAGCCGCTCGGCCGCCTCCTGGTCGCCGTCGCGCTCGATCGGGACGGCGAACCGCTCCTTGAAGCGGGCGTGCGGGCCGAGCAGCCCGGGGTTGGTGAAGTGCGCGAGGGACCACAGCTCCGACAGCCGGTTCTCGACCGGCGTACCGGTCAGCGCCACGCGCGCCCCGGCCCGCAGGCGCAGGGCGGCGCGGGCGGTCCGCGCCGTGGGGTTCTTGATCTGCTGCGCCTCGTCGAGGACGACGAGGTCCCAGTCGACGGACGTGAGCAGATCGGCGTCCAGGCGCAGCAGGGCGTAGCTGGTGATCACGACCGCTCCGGGCGTGAACTCCGCGGCGTCCGTGGCCCGTCGGGGACCATGGTGGCGGAGCACGGTGAGGCCTGGGGCGAAACGGGCCAGCTCCCGCTCCCAGTTGCTCACGACGGACGTCGGGCATACGACGAGCCGCGGCCGGTCGCCGGTGCGTCCGGCGAGGAGGGCGATCGTCTGGAGGGTCTTGCCGAGCCCCATGTCGTCGGCGAGCAGGGCGCCGAACCCGAGGCCGGTGAGCGACCGCAGCCACGCGACGCCGCGCCGCTGGTAGTCGCGGAGCTCGGCGCGCACCCCGGTGAGGTCCGGTTCCTCGCCGGGTCCGCCCGCCTCGCGCAGCCGGGCGACGAGGTCGGCGACCGAACCGTCGGCCACCGCGGGCACGTCGCCGAACTCCTCGGTCCGGTGGCGGCCGCACAGCGCGACCGACAGCGCCTCGGCCGTGGAGAGCCGTCCGGCCCGGCTGACGAGCGCGGCCAGTTCGTCGATCCGCTCGTGGTCGAGCCGGATCCAGGTGTCCCGCCACCGGGCGAGGGGTTCGCCGCGGGCGGCGAGGAGGGCGACCTCGTCGGTGGTCATCACCTCGGCGCCGACGACGGCCTCCCAGCGGTAGGTGACCGTACGGCTGTGGGCGCCGTTCTTGCGAGGGCCGCTTCGGCGGGTGCCGACGCGCAGCCGGGGGGTGAGGACGTTGCCGCCGTTGTCCAGTTCCCGCGGGAGGACGAGGCCGATGCCCGCGGTGCGGAGGGCGGTCGCGGCGTCGCCGAAGAGTTCGGCGGCGCGGAAGGGGGTCAGGAGTATCCGGGTGGGTTGGCTCTCCTTGGGGTTTTTCCCCGGGCTCTTCTCCAGGCAGGCGGCGAGGGGCCGGAAGACGCGGGCCGCGCGGGTGAGCCCCTGGAGGAGGGCTTCCCGCGGGCCGTCGAGGACGCGGCCGCCGACGCTGAGCGCGCCCGGCTCCGACTGCCACACCCGGTGGGCGGACACCAGGGTGCCCGGTTCGTCCACCGGCTCCAGGTGGAAGGTGAGCGGCCAGAGCGCGTCGGGCCCGGCGGGCAGCCCGAGGCGGAGACAGAGCCGGGCACCGGCGCGTTCCCCGCCGCCTGCCCGGGCCCAGTCGGCGAGTTGGGCGGGGGTGGTGTCCCAGGTGAGGGGGTGGTCGGCCGATGCCGCGCGGGCGCAGGCGTCGGCGACGGCGTCGCAGAACGCGGTGAGGAGGGCGAGCGGGGACCAGACCTTGATCCGTTCCTCCGCGGCAGGGTCCGTGGGGTCGGCGGGGGTGCGCAGCGCGTGGGCGGCGGCGGGCAGGGCTTCGGCGAGGGCCGTCAGCCGGGGGTCGCCGCCGAGCTCGGCCCGCCAGTACGGGCGTCCCTCACCGTCTGGGTGCAGCGCGGGGACCAGGTGGCCCGCGGTGACGTGCTCCAGCGCGAGCCGGGCGGCGACGGCCCAGGCGTGGACCGACCTGTCCGGGGGCTGGGCGGGCGTTTTACTGCCGGGCGCCTCGCTGTCGGTCGGGGAGGTCAGGGCGGTCAGGGCCCGTACGGCGTCGCCGACCGGGACGAGCAGCGCCGGGACGTCCACGCCGACCAGCGAACCGTCGTGCGGCAGGAGCGTGGGGAGCCGGGCGCCGGTCCCGGACCCGGTGGCCGCGTCCAGGCCTGCGTCCAGGCCTGCGTGCAGGCCTGCGTGCAGGTCCAGGCCCAGGGCGGCGGCGTCGGCCGCGGGTTCGGGGGTGCCCCAGAAGGCCATGTGCCCTTCCCCTGGCACATCGGGATCCGGAATGAACGTTGCCTGCAAGCGGCCGGGAATAACCGGCGTGCCCATACACAGGTCCCTTCTCTTCGGGTCTCTTCGGGAATGCGGATCGAGGGAGCGGACAGCATAACCAGGGAATGCGGGAATTCACATGGACGTGGGGAGGAGGGCGTATTCGCTGTCGGCTGTGATGGGTGATCGAGGGCTGTACTGCCTGTCCTGGCTGCGTCGTTGCCGGAGCGCCACGCAATCCGGCCATCCTGTCACTTTTCGGCCGGTTGTTTCATGGGCCTCTCTGGGGGCGAAATTTTCCGTGAATGTCAAATTCTGCTCCCCAGGGATTGAGGATAGATAATTCCGGCGATGTCAAATGCGCTGCTCCAAGCCGTTCCGTAAAGGGAATCAGTATTCCTGCGAGGGGTCCGAGGGCGCCGGCCCGCGCGTGGCGGCCGGCGCGGCCCGTACCCGCCGACGGACGGATGCGGAGGGCGGCTCACCGGAAACACTCGCTCCCGGTGCCTGGTACCGGGCGATCAGAGCGCGGTAGAGCTGTCCCCATGGACACCGACACCGACATGGACACCGACGCGAACACGCCTCCCGCTCCCGCCCCGCGCATCCTCGTCACCGGTGGCGCCGGCTTCATCGGTTCGCACTATGTGCGCACGCTGCTGAGCGCCGACGGACCCGGGCGCCCCCGCGTCACCGTCCTCGACAAGCTCACCTACGCGGGGGTGCCGGCCAACCTCGACCCCGTCCGCCGTTCCGACCGGTTCCGCTTCATCCAGGGCGACATCTGTGACGTCGCCCTGGTGGAAGAGCTGGCCGCGGAGCACGACCAGATCGTGCACTTCGCCGCCGAGTCCCACGTGGACCGTTCCGTGCACGCCGCGGAAACGTTCGTCCGCACCAATGTGATGGGCACCCAGACGCTCCTCGACGCGGCGCGGCACAACGGCGTGAAGGTCTTCGTACATGTGTCGACGGACGAGGTCTACGGCTCGATCGACCACGGCTCCTGGACCGAGGACGCGCCGCTCGCCCCCAACTCGCCCTACGCCGCGGCCAAGGCGTCCAGCGACCTCTTCGCCCTGGCCTGCCACCGCACCCACGGCCTCGACGTACGGATCACCCGCTGCTCCAACAACTACGGCCACCACCACTTTCCCGAGAAGCTGATACCGCTGTTCGTCACCAACCTGCTCGACGGGCTGGAGGTCCCCCTCTACGGGGACGGCGGCAACGTGCGCGACTGGCTGCACATCGACGACCACGTCCGCGGCCTGGAACTCGTCCGCACCCGGGGCCGGGCCGGCGAGATCTACCACATCGGCGGGGGCACCGAACTGACCAACCGTGAGCTGGCCGGGCTGCTCCTGGAAACGCTGGACGCCGACCCGTCCCTCGTCCGGCACGTCCGCGACCGCAAGGGTCACGACCGCCGCTACTCCCTCGACTGGAGCAAGATCCGCGACGAGCTCGGCTACCGTCCGGTCCGTCCGTTCAAGGAGGCGCTCGCCGAGACCGTCGCCTGGTACCGCGACAACCGCTCCTGGTGGGAGCCGCTCAAGCGGCGCGCGGCCCTGCTGCCGCCCGCGCCCGGGGACTGGCCCGAGTGACGCCGGACCCGTCGCGTTGACCTCAACCGCGATCGAGGTCGGAGGATGGCGGCGCCCGGTAGTACGGGGAGGGCGCCCGGCAACGCGGAGAAGGCGCCCGGTCATACGGAGAAGAGGAAGGAACAGCCCATGAAGGCAGCGGCGGTCAACGCGTTCGGTGGCCCGGAGGCCGTGGAACTGCTCGACGTCGAGACCCCCGAGGCCGGCCCCGGACAGGTACGGGTGCGCGTCAGGGCGGCCGGGATCCAGCCCGTGGACTGCTTGGTCAGGCAGGGACTGTTCCATTCGGGCGGGAGCCCGGTCTTCCCGCAGACGATCGGCAACGACTTCGCCGGCGTGGTCGACCAGGCGGGCGAGGGCGCGGACGGCTTCCCGGTCGGCAGCGAGGTCCTCGGGTGGGCCCTGATGGCCTGTCACGCCGAGTACGTCGTGGTGCCCGTCGACCAGATCGTGCCCAAGCCCGCGTCCATGCCCTGGGAGGTGGCTGGCGCCTTCTCCGGCTCCGCCCAGACCGCCCACACCGCCCTTGAACTGCTCAAGGTGGGCGCGGGAGACACCGTCCTGATCCACGCGGCGGCCGGCGGCGTCGGCACGGTCGCCGTCCAGGTGGCCAGGGCCCACGGCGCCACCGTCATCGGCACCGCCGCCCCCCGCAACCACGCCTACCTGCGCTCCCTCGGCGCCGTCCCCGTGACGTACGGCGACGGACTCGCCGGCCGCGTCCGCGAACTGGCCCCCTCCGGCGTCACCGCCGCCCTCGACTGCTTCGGCGGCGCCGCCCTCGACGCCTCCCTCGACCTGGTGCCGGACCGCGAGCGCATCGGCACCCTCGTCGACTTCGCCCGCGCCCCCGAACTGGGCGTCCAGGCCATCAGATCCCAGCGCTCCGCCCACCGCCTGAGCACCCTGACCGCCCTCTACGCGGCAGGCCGACTGCGCATCGAGATCTCCCGCACCTTCCCCCTGGAACGCGCGGCCGACGCCCACCGCGAGGTGGAGTCCCGCCATGTGCGGGGCAAGATCGCCCTCGTGGTGAGCTGAGCTGAGCGGCCGGGTGCGTCAGCCGTTCTCTTCCGCTTCTTCCTCCGCGGCCTCCATGAGCCGGATGCCCTGGTGGGTCAGCGTGACCATCGAGGGCGTGTTGCCCGCCGTCCAGTCGACCGTGATGAGGCCCTCGCCCACCAGATACATGCAGGCGGCGGCCAGGTCGTCCTCGGGCACACCGAGGTCGTCGTGCAGCTTCGCCCCCGTGACACCGAGGAGCCGGTTGCCTTCGACGGCCTCGTACAGGGCCTGCATGACCTTCTCGCGGCAGGCCTTCCGTTCGCGAAGCGTTGCCATGGCTGTTGCTCTCTCCTGCGCGGGCCCGTCAGGCCCCGTCATCCTTCGAGCGGCCGGCGGTCCGTGCGGCCGTTGGCCTGCTGGTCGCCAGCCAGGACCGCGCGGGCTCGGCGGGGTGCGCCGTGTCCACGGTGAGGTGGAGCCGGGTACCGCCTTCGCGGCCTGCCGGGTAGCTGCGCTGCTCGGTGGAGTCGAAGCAGTGCCGGAGGACTTCCGCGACGCGTCGGGCGGTCTCGGGGGACGCGGCGACGATACGGATGTCGGCGCTTCCCGCCGGGGGCACGGGCTCGGCTGGTCCGGACGTCATGTTCACCACTCCTGGTCCGCCGCTCGGGTCCCTCGTGTCTCTTGTGTCCCTCGTGCGGACCGGGAGGGCCCGCCCTCCGTCTCCCACTCCTCTTCGCCGCTCCGTGACCCGGTCACGTCGTCCGCCGCCCGTTCGGCGTCCATCAGCATGCTCGCGGTGAGAAGGCCTCCGGACACGGTCGCGGCGGACATCAGCCGGGCGGCGGCGGCCGGGCCGGTCTCCGGCGGGATGATCAACAGGTCCAGGCGGTCCGCGCTGTAGGAGAACAGGAGCAGCTTGTGCGGGTCCTGCTCACCGGCGAACCAGCCCACGTGCACCGTATGTCCGGCCACGGGCACCTTGCGGGGGATCACCGGCCAGAAGGCCGGATTCACCGTGACACGGGTGACCCGTCCCCACGCGTGATCCAGCCTCTCCGCCAGCGCGGGAAGCTCACGGAAGAGGTCACGTGAGCGAGGCCACCAGGCACCGTCCAGAAGCCCCGGCGCCGTCCCCGGCGTGAGAGCGAGGCGGGCAGGCGGTGAAGGGGCGCGCTCATCAGCGGTCGTACGGTCGATGGTCACGGTCATGATGCCGACCTGCCCCCGGGCCCGTCTTCGACGTCCCGGCATCGCGAATCACCGGGAACGACACCTGCGTGGAAGCCGGTGTACGGAGTGCTCCCGGTCCTCCCACTCTACTCCGGCCGGCCGCCCCGAAACCGTGCGCCGCCGGGCCCGCGGAGTACGGTGGAGGGGGCTACCGCGAAGACTGCCGACACAGCCGGCCCGGACGGTGAACGAACGCGCCGAATCCTCGGGCCGAACCCTCGGAGACAGGCGAGCACACCATGGCCGATCCCGACACCCCCCGCCTCCCCAAGCTCCTGCCGGACGCGATGCACCACGCCGTCAAACCCGGCACGGCCCTCCTGCGGCTGGAGACCACCCCAGAGCGCGGAGGAATCCTCGACGGCGCCTGGTGGCCCCGCTCCCACGACATCGCCACCGAGCTCCCCGGCCTCATCACCGCCCTGACCGAGCACCTCGGCCCCATCACCCGCGTCGGCCTCGACGCCGGCGCCTGGGAAGAGCTCCCCACCCGCTTGACCGTCGACGACCGAGTGGTCCACCTCGACTCCTTCCCCGTCAGCGACGACACCGTCCTCATCACCCGCGGGGACAACGACCACTTCTCCCTCCTCGTCGTCCCACCCGACACACCCCCCGACGCGGCCCGCACCGCAATGGCCAGAGCCGTACAGGCCGACAACACGACCGAGGCCCAGCAAATCCTCATCGACACGGGCACCACCCGGGAGAGCTGACCGACGCGTAGGCTCGGTGCGGGCGGTGGTTGGCTGCGCGGGCGGGCAACGCCGTTGCTTCGGGCGCCAGGAGGCGCAGGTCAGGGAGCGTGGTCCCCGCGCACGCGGGGGTGGTCCTGCTTGGGACGGCGTGGCCGTCGCCAACACCACATGGTCCCCGCGCACGCGGGGGACGGTCGGGAAGCGCCAACAAAAAGACCCTCCCAACGGGAGGGTCTAGCGATGCGCCCCCGGCAGGACTCGAACCTGCGGCCAAGCGCTTAGAAGGCGCCTGCTCTATCCACTGAGCTACGGGGGCCGGTATGTGGCGGTGTCGCGGACGGCTGAAGCCCCGGGCTCGGTGGTGCCGTGACCTTGCCGGGGACAAGGATAGGGCTCCGCGTACCTCGTCCCGGTTGCTTCACCTCCGTGACACGATGTGGAGGTTCGGTGAAGCGGTCCTGATAATCGCAGGCGGGTGCGAATCATGCACCGTTTTTGACGCCTCGTGCGGCGGGTGTTGTGTACTCGTTATGCCGGGGCCCCATTCGCCACGCCTCACGCGGTAGGGGCTATACGCTTCAAAAACACATCAGAATTGGGCATTCTGCACATGTGGCGACCTTGGACGTACGGCCCCGGCTGCTCGACGCGCTGTCCGCACTGCGTGACCGTGTCGACGCCGCACGGTTTCCGCTCCCCCTTCCCGGCGCGGTGCGCGCACGTCGCAACCGGGCCGAGCTCTTGGCGCAGCTGGACGACTACCTGGTGCCGCGGTTGTGCGCCCCTGAGGCGCCGCTGCTGGCCGTGGTCGGGGGGTCGACGGGGGCGGGTAAGTCCACGCTGGTGAACTCGCTGGTGGGGCGGCGGGTGACGGAGGCGGGGGTGTTGCGGCCGACGACGCATGTGCCGGTGCTTGTCTGCCATCCGGAGGATCATCACTGGTTCGCCGGGCCGCGGGTGCTGCCCGCGCTGCGGAGGGTGCGGGTGCCGGCGCGGGACGGACTGCTGGAGGACGTCCCCCTCGATGTGACCCCAACGGGGGACGAGGATGACGAGCGGCCGGGGCTGCGGATCGAGACGGACCGGGCGCTGCCCCGGGGGCTCGCCCTGCTGGATGCCCCCGACATCGATTCGCTCGTGGCGCGCAACCGGGAGCTGGCGGCGCAGCTGATCTGTGCGGCGGACGTCTGGGTGCTGGTCACGACGGCCACCCGGTACGCGGACGCCGTCCCCTGGCATCTGCTGCGCGCGGCCAAGGAGTACGACGTCACCCTCGTGACCGTGGTGGACCGGGTGCCGCACCAGGTCACGGGCGAGGTGGCGCGGCAGTTCGGGGCGCTGCTGGAGGCGGCGGGGCTGGGGGACGTGCCGCGGTTCACCATTCCGGAGCTGCCCGAGTCGGTGGCCGGCGGGAGCGGGCTGTTGCCGGTCACGGCCGTCGCGGGGCTGCGGGCCTGGCTCATCCAGCGGGCCCAGGACCCCGCCTCGCGCACGGTGGCCCGGGCCCGTACGGCCAACGGGGTGCTGGCCTCGCTCGGCTCGCGGCTGCCGGGGCTCGCCGGGGCGGCGGCGGGGCAGCACTCCGCCGCGGTGCGGCTGCTCCAGCGGGTCGAGGACGCCTACGCGCGGGCCGCGGACCGGGTGCGGCGCGACGCGGCGGCGGGGGAGGCGCTGGCGGGCGACGCGCTCACGCACTGGCGGGGTCACCCGCGGGACAGTACGTCGGACGAGCTGCTCACCGCGCTCACCAACGCCTTCGTCGCCCTTCTGACCTGCGCCGTGGACGCCGCCGACGAGGAGATCGCCACCGCCTGCGCCGGTGACCCGGCCGCGGGGGCGGCGCTGGCACCGCGCGACGCGGAGGGCGTCGTCGCCCGGACCGGGGTGGCCGTGCGCTACTGGCGGCGCTGTCTGGAGGAGCTGGCGGAGGAGGAGGTACGGGAGGTGCGCAGCCTCGAACGCGGTTCCGTCGCCGACGCGGACCGGGTGGCCGCGCTGCTGGCCGCGGCGCTGCTGGGCGGCCGCCGGGCGCACTCCGCCGGGGAGGCCCTCGCCGAGACGCTCGGCGCGCAGAGCGCGCTGCGGCTGCGCGAGCGCGGCGGCGCGATGCTCGGCACGTGCATGGAACGTGTGCTGGACACGGAGCGGGACCGCAGGACCGCCCCCCTGGAAGCCCTCGATGTGACCCCGGACCAGCAGGTCGAACTCATCGCCGCCCTGTCCGTGCTGCAGAAGGAAAGGTGACCGCGGTGCACTCCGCCGACAGCCGTCGCGGGCCGGGGAAGCCGCCCGCCTCCGACACCGTGGACCGTTCCTGGGACGACGGACTGATCGCGCGCCGCGCGCGTCCGGAGCGGACCGGGGAGGACAGGGCGCAGCAGGGACAACGGGAGCGTGCGGCCGTCGCCGCGCGCCCCGCGCCGAGCGCCGCGACCGCGCTGGGCGGCACGCTGGTCTCCCGGCTCGACGCCCTGCGCGAGCTGGTCGGGCTGTCCCGGGCGAGGCTCGACGGCCGTACGCTCGCCGAGGCCGGCCGGGTGCTGGAGGAGGCGGCCGCCCGGCAGCGGCACTCGCTCGACCTGACGGTCGTGGCGATCGCCGGGTCGACCGGAAGCGGCAAGTCCACTCTCTTCAACGCCCTTGCCCGGGCCCAGCTCTCCGAGGCCGGCGTGCGCAGGCCGACGACCGCGGCCCCCGTCGCCTGCGCCTGGACGGACCGGGCGGACGGGCTGCTGGACCGGCTCGGGATCCCGGCCAGGTCGCGCCGGCAGCCGCCGCGCCCGTCCGACCCGGCGTTCGGCGGGCTCGTCCTGCTCGACCTGCCGGACCACGACTCGGCGGCGCCCGGACACCGGGAGCAGGTGGACCGGCTGCTGGAGCTGGTCGACGCGGTGATCTGGGTGGTGGACCCGGAGAAGTACGCGGACGCGGTGCTGCACGAGCGGTACCTGCGGCCGCTGGCGGGCTACGCGGAGGTCACCTTCGTCGTCCTCAACCAGCTCGACCGGCTCTCCGGGGACGCGGCGGACCAGGTCCTGGACGACCTCCGCCGGCTGCTGGACGAGGACGGGCTGGCGCTCGGCGAGCACGGCGAGCCCGGGGCGGCGGTGCTGGCCCTGTCGGCGCTGACCGGGGAGGGGGTCGGGGAACTGCGGGAGGTGCTGGGCCAGTTCGTCACCCGCCGGAGCGCGGCCGAACTGCGGCTCACCGCCGATGTGGACGGTGCCTCGGCGCGCCTGCGCCCCGTCTATGTGGCGGAGGGGCGGCCGGGGCTGACGGACGGGACGCGGCGGGACTTCGAGGACCGGCTGGCGGAGGCGGTCGGCGCCCGTGCCTCCGGGCTGCGCGCCGAGCGGACCTGGCTGCGGGGCGCCGAACGGGCCTGCGGAACGGTGTGGGGCCGGGCCTGGCGCCACCACCGGCGGGCCCGCGACCGACAGTCCGGCGGGACCGGTGCGTTCGGTGTGACGGAGGTGGCGCCGCGCCAACGGCGGACGGCGTCCCGTCCCCTGGTCGAGCAGGCCGTGCGCACGCTCGTCCACGAGGCCTCCGCCGGACTGCCCGAACCGTGGTCCCTGGCAGTCCGCGAGGCGGCGACCGCCGGCGCGGACGGACTGCCCGAGGCCCTGGACGAGGCCGGCGCGGCGGTGTCGCTCCCGTCCGCGCGCCCCGGCGGCTGGCGCACGGGGGCCCGGCGGCGTCCGCCCGCCCCCGACGGTGCCGGGGAGGCGGGTTCGGGCGAGGGCCCGGAGAGGGCAGGTGACCGGCGTACGGGCGGGTGGCGCACCGGTGGACGGCGTACGGGCGGGCGGCGTACGGGCGTCGGGCGGACGCGCGGGGGCGGCGCGCCGCGGCTGGTCCGGCCCCGTTGGTGGGCCCTGGCCACGGCCGCCCAGGTGACGCTGGTCCTGCTGCAACTGTTCGGCGTGGTGTGGCTCATGGCGGTGCTCTGCGGAGGGTCGGACGCCGCGTGGTGGGTGCCCGGCGGGCTCACGGTGGGATGCGCGGCGGGCGCGCCGCTGCTGTCCTGGGGCTGCCGGATGGCGGCCCGGGGGCCCGCGCGGGGGTACGGGCTCGAAACGGAACGCCGGCTGCGGAGCGCCGCTGCGGCCTGCGGGCGGGAACGGGTGCTGGAACCCGTGGCCGCCGAACTGCTCCGCTACCGGGAGGTGCGGGCCCAGTACGTGGTGGCCGCCGGGGAAGGGTGAGCGGTCCCGTACTTTCTCGCGTCACTTTTCGCGTCGCCGGTGAGGCGTGACGGGCGCTGGGGTGACTCGTGAGGTCGCGGGGGCACGCGTGGACTCCTGTGGGTGACGCCTTTGTTCCGGATGGCGATGCGTTGTCCACAGGCTTCCCCGGCGTCGCTTCGGCCCGGGCACCATGAGGTCACGGGCGGTGCCGCCGCCCGTGCGGGGCCGCGGTGCGGCCTCGTCGGGAACGGGGGAGGGAACGCGATGAACGAGACGCTGGTGACGGTCGTGGGCAATGTGGCGACGCAGCCCGACTTCCGGGAAGCGGCGAACGGGGCCGCCGTCTCGCGCTTCCGGCTCGCGGCGACGGTGCGCCGCTGGGACCGGGGGCGGGAGGAATGGGCGGACGCGTACACGAGCTTCTACTCGGTGTGGGCGTGGCGGGCCCTCGCCGGCAATGTGGTCGCCTCGGTCTCGGTCGGCGAACCGCTCATCGTGCAGGGGAAATTGAGAATCACCACCCAGGAGCGGGACGGGAAACGGTGGACGTCCGCGGACATCGACGCGGTGTCGATCGGGCACGATCTCGCGCGGGGCACCTCGGCGTTCCGCAGGGTGTCGCCGGTCCGGCCGCTGCCGGTGGAGCCGGTCCGCATGGCGGGCGCGGCGGGGAGGGCGGTCGCCGACGTGGAGGCGGCGCGGATGAGCGCGGTCGTGGGAGGTGCGGTTCCGGGGGGTCTGGTCGGGACCGCGGGAGTCGGGGCCGCGGAGGTCGGGGCCGCAGAGGTCGCTGGTGTCGCACGGGTCGCCGAGGGCAGCACCCGGGGGGAGTCTGTCGGGGTTTCCGGGGGGAGCGCCATGGGTACCGTTGATGGCTCGTCGGTGGCAACCGGTGCGTGAAGCGCGGGATTTGTCCGGGTGATTTGTCGATAAACCCGGACTGAACGCCTGCTTCCGATAACGATTCCGATTCGGATCGGTCGCCCGAAAGGCCTGCGTGACCTTCGTGTCGCGCCCGCTCCATAAGATCCCCCACACGTACCAACGGGGTCTGGTGCCTGCTGAATTGCCCGGCGTGTCGCGTGATGCCCCGCGCGTGATGCCCCGCGACGGCTCGCGCGCGCCCGAAAGGAAATCCATGAGCTCTGCAAGGAGGCGGGGCGCCGTACGCTCCGCCGCGGCCGTTCTCGCGTGGGCCCTGGCCGTGGCCGGTGCGACGGCCGCCGCGGCCGACACGGGAACCACCGCGCCGGACGAGGTGCCGCAGCACGCGGGCGGTGTCAGCGCGGTGCTCGGCGGCGAGATGCCCGCCAAGTCCGGGGCGCACGTCAAGAAGGGGCGGACGTCCACCCCCGTCACGGCCGGGCTGTTCGAGATGAAGGTCGACGGCGGCGGGACGGTGCAGACCTACTGCGTCGACGCCGACACCGCCACCGTCAACGGGGCGAAGTACAAGGAGGTGGGCTGGAGCGAGTCCTCGCTCCAGCACAACCGGAACGCGGGAAAGATCCGGTGGATCCTCCAGAACTCCTACCCGCAGGTCGACGACCTCGCCGCGCTCGCCGAGAAGTCCGGGTCCGGCACTCTCGACCCCGGTCTGGCCGCGGCCGGCACCCAGGTCGCCATCTGGCGCTACTCGGACGGCGCGGCCGTCGAGGCCGACAACCCCGCGGCGGAGAAACTCGCCGACTACCTCTACAAGAACGCCGAGGACCTGGGGGAGCCCAAGGCCTCCCTCGCGCTCGACCAGCTCGCGGTCTCGGGCCGGTCCGGCGGGAGGATGGGACCCGTCACCGTCCGCACCAACGCGGACAGCGTCACCGTCACGCCCTCCGGCGAGGCCGCCGCCCGGAACATACGGATCGTCGACAAGGCGGGCAAGCCCGTCACCACCACGGCCAACGGCGGGCAGCTCTTCTTCGACGTCCCCGCCGGGACACCGGCCGGGGCCGCGGGGCTCACGGCGACGGCCAACACCCAGGTGCCGGTCGGCCGCGCGTTCACCGGCGACCGCGTCCGCACGCAGACGATGATCCTGGCCGGCTCCAGCCGGAGCACCGCCACGGCGGGCGTCGCCGCCGCGTGGGTGGAGAAGGGGGCCGCGCCGGCGGTGTCCGCCAGGAAGAACTGTGCCAAGGGGGGTATCGACGTCACCCTCGGCAACAAGGGCGACAAGCCGTACGCCTTCCGGATAGCGGGCGAGCCGCACACGGTCCGGCCGGGCGGCTCGGAGACGGTCCTGGTCAAGGTGGCCGAGGACCGGGCGTACCGGATCGACGTCACGGGGCCGGACGGGTTCGCCAGGACCCTGTCCGGGGTCCTGGACTGCCGGACCGGTGATTCCGCCGCCGTCGGGGGACTGGACACGCGCAGTACGACGGTCGTGGGCGCGTCACCGTCCCCCTCGGGCCCGGCGGGCAAGGGTTCCACGGGCGGCTCCGGGGGCACGGCGCGGTCGGACGGCGGCGGTGGATCCACGGGAGCGGTCGCGGGAGCGGCCGCCCGCCATGACCTGGCGGAGACGGGCAGCGGCGACGCCACGCCGACGGCCCTGGGCGTCGCGGGCGCCCTGGTCGTGGTCGGAGGCGCCACGGTGTTGCTGCTGCGACGGAGGAGGACGGCGAGCCCCGGCGACCAGTGACCGCCCGGTGCCGTGCGCCGACCCGGCCGTTCGCGCGTCATTCGCGTTTTCGTCAGGGGCCGCCGGTACGGCAAGATGGGTGTGTCTGCCCTCACGCGGCGGAGCCGCACATTGGCCCTTCACGATCTGCCGGACGGTTTCTCTTGGCTGAGTACATCTACACCATGCGCAAGACGCGCAAGGCGCACGGCGACAAGGTCATCCTCGATGACGTGACGCTGAGCTTCCTGCCCGGTGCGAAGATCGGTGTGGTCGGCCCGAACGGCGCCGGTAAGTCCACCGTCCTCAAGATCATGGCCGGTCTGGAGCAGCCCTCCAACGGTGACGCCTTCCTGTCGCCCGGCTACAGCGTCGGCATCCTGATGCAGGAGCCCGAGCTCGACGAGTCCAAGACGGTCCTGGAGAACGTGCAGGACGGCGTCGCCGAGACCAAGGGCAAGCTCGACCGGTTCAACGAGATCGCCGAGCTGATGGCGACCGACTACTCGGACGCCCTGCTGGAGGAGATGGGCAAGCTCCAGGAGGAGCTGGACCACGCCAACGCCTGGGACCTGGACGCCCAGCTGGAGCAGGCCATGGACGCCCTGGGCTGCCCCCCCGGCGACTGGCCGGTCGTCAACCTCTCCGGTGGTGAGAAGCGCCGCGTGGCCCTCTGCAAGCTGCTGCTGGAGGCCCCCGACCTGCTGCTCCTCGACGAGCCCACCAACCACCTCGACGCCGAGTCCGTCAACTGGCTGGAGCAGCACCTCGCCAAGTACGCGGGCACCGTCGTGGCGATCACCCACGACCGGTACTTCCTCGACAACGTCGCCGAGTGGATCCTGGAGCTCGACCGCGGCCGCGCCCACCCCTACGAGGGCAACTACTCCACCTACCTGGAGAACAAGGCCGCCCGTCTGAAGGTCGAGGGCCAGAAGGACGCCAAGCGGCAGAAGCGGCTCAAGGAAGAGCTGGAGTGGGTCCGCTCCAACGCCAAGGGCCGGCAGGCCAAGTCCAAGGCGCGTCTGGCCCGCTACGAGGAGATGGCCGCCGAGGCCGACAAGATGCGGAAGCTGGACTTCGAGGAGATCCAGATCCCGCCGGGCCCGCGCCTGGGCTCCGTCGTCGTCGAGGTCGAGAACCTCTCCAAGGCGTTCGGCGACAAGGTCCTCATCGACGACCTGTCCTTCACGCTGCCGCGCAACGGCATCGTCGGCGTCATCGGCCCGAACGGCGCCGGCAAGACGACCCTGTTCAAGATGATCCAGGGCCTGGAGAAGCCGGACTCCGGCTCCATCAAGGTCGGCGAGACCGTCAAGATCTCCTACGTCGACCAGAGCCGCGCCAACATCGACCCCAAGAAGACGCTGTGGGCCGTCGTCTCCGACGAGCTGGACTACATCAACGTCGGCCAGGTCGAGATGCCGTCGCGCGCCTACGTCTCGGCCTTCGGCTTCAAGGGCCCGGACCAGCAGAAGCCGGCCGGTGTGCTCTCCGGTGGTGAGCGCAACCGCCTCAACCTGGCGCTGACCCTCAAGCAGGGCGGCAACCTGCTGCTCCTCGACGAGCCGACCAACGACCTCGACGTCGAGACCCTGTCCTCGCTGGAGAACGCGCTGCTGGACTTCCCCGGCGCGGCCGTGGTCGTCTCCCACGACCGCTGGTTCCTCGACCGCGTCGCCACGCACATCCTGGCGTACGAGGGCGACTCCAAGTGGTTCTGGTTCGAGGGCAACTTCGAGTCGTACGAGAAGAACAAGATCGAGCGGCTCGGCCCGGACGCGGCGCGTCCGCACCGCGCTTCCTACAAGAAGCTGACCCGGGGCTGACCGTGGCGCGCCGTACCTACTCCTGCCCGCTGCGCTGGTCCGACATGGACGCCTTCGGCCATGTCAACAACGCGGTCTTCCTGCGCTACCTGGAGGAGGCCCGGATCGACTTCCTCTTCGGTTCGGAGTTCGGGAAGGGGGACCACTCCTTCTCGGACGGGTCCGTCGTGGCCCGCCACGAGATCGACTACCTGCGGCCGCTCGTCCACCGGCCCGAGCCGGTGGTCATCGAGAGCTGGGTGACCCATATCTCCCGTGCCTCGCTGACCATGGCGTACGAGGTCAAGGACGAGGAGCGGGTCTACGCACGGGCGTCGACGGTCGTCGTACCGATAGACCGGGAGACGGGCCGGCCTCGGCGCATCACCGACGCCGAGCGGGAGCTGCTGGCGGCGTTCCGGGACGACGCCGTCGAGGCCGTCGAGGCCGTCGAGGGGGAGGCCGTCGAGGGGGCCGTCGCCGTATGACGGCCTCCCCGGCCCCCTCCTCGCAGCCTCCGCACGGGCGGTGGCTGCGGTTCGCCGATGCCCGGGAGGCGGCCGACCTGGCCGCCTTCCTGGCCCGGCTGATCCATTACGACCGGGCGGCGGCGGTCCGGCTCCAGGCGGCCGGGGGAGTGCTCGGTGTCTTCGGGCGTCCGCCCTCGTTCGAGGTGCTCGTTATCCGTACGGCGCGGCTGGCGGATGAGGGTGCCCTCGATGTGACGGTGTCGGCGGGGCAGCTTGCCGATGCGCTCGACGCGGGTGCCGTTGTCGGGGGTGGCGGGCTCGATGTCGCCGTCCCCGAGGCTGTCACCGGGCCGCCCTGGGCCGGGGTGCTCCCGCCGCGCGGTGGGTGGCAGCGGGTTGCCGGGTTGCCGTCGGTGGACGAGGTGCGCCGCGCCGTGGTGGCGGCGGTCGGGGAGTTCCGGGCGCGTGATGAGGCGCTGCCCGAGCAGAGGCGGAATCGGGCCGAGCGGGATCGTATCGGGCGGGAGATCTGGTCGCGGACGCTCGGGGGGACGGGGTTGCCGCTTCGGGCGGTGCATGCGGCTCAGGCGCTTGGGTTTTTGCGGGTTGTGCGGGTGCCTGCCGCTGTGGCCGCGGAGGGCTTCCGGGCTCCCGAGGCTTTGGCGCTCTTCGCCGTTGGCGGGTGGTTGCGGTTGCGGACGCCGTATGGGTCCGTTGCTGTGCGGACGGGGGGCGTTTCGGGGCTCACGGTCACGCCTGCGTGACGTGGAGGGTGCCCCGGACCCGCCCTTTCACCGTTTCCCGGGGCTCTGCCCCGGACCCCGTGAAAGCGGCTTCGCCGCTTGTCCTCAAACGCCGGACGGGCTGAAAGCCCCCCGCACCCCCGAGCGCGCCTGCGGCGCGCGTCCTCAAGCGCCGGACGGGCTGGGTGTGCCCTACGGGCTCAGTCGGCCGTGTTGATCATCGACGCCGCCGCATACGTCAGATACCGCCACAGCTCCTCCTCATGCTCCCGCGACAGCCCCAGCGAGTCCACCGCGTCCCGCATGTGCCGCAGCCACGCGTCGTGGGCGGCGCGGTCGACGGTGAAGGGGGCGTGGCGCATGCGGAGCCTGGGGTGGCCGCGGTTTTCGCTGTAGGTGCGGGGGCCGCCCCAGTACTGCATGAGGAAGAGGGCCATGCGGTCCTCGGCGGGGCCGAGGTCGTCCTCGGGGTACATCGGGCGCAGCAGCGGGTCCTCGGCCACGCCCTCGTAGAAGCGGTGGGACAGGCGCCGGAAGGTCTCCTCGCCGCCGACCTGCTCGTAGAAGGACTGCTCCGGAAGCGTGCCGCGCCGAATCTCATTCACCCTTCCATGGTCGCAGACGCACCGGCCGAGGACTCCCGGCGTAGGACTCCCTTCCGGCCGCCGCCGGCCCGCCGCTCACCCCCGCCGGACGGTGATCGTCGTCCAGGCGCCGACGTGGACCCGGTCGCCGTCGTGGAGGGGGACGGGGACGTAGGGCTGGATCGGGTCCTCGGAACCGTTGATCGTCGTGCCGTTGGTGGAGTCCTGGTCGACCACGGCCCAGCTGCCGTCGGGCTGCTCGACCAGTACGGCGTGCTGGTGGGAGACGCCGGGGTCCTCCGGCGGGCGGGAGAGGTCGATGTCGGGGGACTCGCCGGTGCTGTGGCGGCGGCGGCCGATGGTGACCTGGGGGCCGGTGAGCCGGCACTGCTGCTCGGGTGAGTAGGCGGGCAGGTTGAGGCCGGCGGCCTCGGGGCCGCTGCGGTTCATCATCGACCGGAAATAGTCGCGGTCGGGCGCTATGACCGCGACCCAGCCGGTGGGGGGCGCCGGTGCGGCGGACTGCGGTCCCTGGTCGTAGGCGTAGGGGTTGTCGGGGGCGGCGGGCGGGGGCAGCATCCAGTCGCCGTCGCCGTCGAGCCCCGGTGAGGTGTGCTGTTGCGGTACGAGCGGTTCCGCCGGGCGGTTGATCCGGGACGGGCGGGAGCCGTGGTAGTCGAAGGTGTGCGGCGGGGCGGGCTGCGGCGGCGGGGGAGGGGCGGACTGGAACCCCTGGGGCTGCGGCGGTGCCACGTACGGGGAGGCGGCCCGCGTCAGGAAGTTGTACGCGCACTCCTCGCAGAAGGGCGCCTGCGCCTCGCGGGGCGTGCGGCACTGCGGGCACAGCTCCGCCTGCATGGTGGCCTCGGCGGTGGCACCGGGATAGGCCGGCGGCGGCGGTGGAGGCGGGGGAACGGAACCCGTGGGCGCGGAGACCCCGGACATCCGGTGGCCGCACACCTCGCACCAGTCGTCGGCCACCGACTGGTGACCGTTCGGGCAGGTCGGCATGTCGGTCGTTCCCCCTCTTGCGCCGTTTCCGGTGTTCCCATGACCTTGCGGTGCTCGTCCGGCCGGCGTGCTACTTCTTCACCCGGACCGTCTTGGTCGAGCGTGTTTCCAGCGTCTTCTCCGCCTCGGCCGAGACCTTGGCCTTCAGCCGCACAGTACCGTTGACCGCGTCCACCACGTCCACCACCTTGGCCAGCAGCTTCGCGGTGTCCTCGTTGCCCGAGCGGTTGGCGAGCTGGACGGCCCGGCCGAGCTTCGCCGTGGCGCCGTCCAGGTCCCCCGACTTGCGGAGCTCCAGGCCCTGTTGGATGACCTGGGCCAGTTCGGCCTGGCCGGTGTAGTGGGCGACCTGCGGGTTGATGGTGGTGGAGGCGGCGAGGTCGTCCGTCCACAGGGCCCGGACCAGGCCCTGGGCGAGCGTCTCCGGCGCCGAGCCGTCGCGGGAGGGCCGGACGAGCGAGGCGCGGGCGGCCAGCATCTCCCGGCCGACGCCGGCGTCGGGCACCCGGACGCATACGTGGTAGTCGCGGGACTCGTCGCCCCAGGAGCCGGTGGGGTAGTCACCGGCGCGGGGACCGGCCTCGGTCCTGCGGTCCGTCAGCTCCCGCACCACCGGGGCGACCTGCTTGACGAACTGCACCTCGGCGCCCTGCGGGGTCCACAGCCGGAGGGAGACGTCGGCGAGCTCCTTGCCCATCACGTTCTCCATCATCCCGGTGAAGTCCGAGGCGAGCCCCGCCGGATCGGCGACGATGTCGGCGCTCCCCAGCAGGGCCGAGGCTATGCCGGTGACCTCCTTGACCTCCCAGTCAGTCCCCACGCCCCGTGCGTCACAGGTGAACCGTCCGGCACAGGCGTCCAGGGAGGCCCGCAGGGCGTCCGGCTCCTCGTGCTCGTTGCGGCCGTCGGTGAGCAGGATGCCGTGGCGTATGGAGGCGTCGGAGGAGGCCAGCAGCCGGTCGGCGAGGCGCAGCCAGGTGCCGATGGCGGTGCCGCCGCCGGGGCTCAGCTTGCGCAGCGCCTCCTTCGCCTGGGCGCGGGTGGTGGCATCGGCGACCGCGAGCCGGCCGACGCCGGGGTAGACCTCCTTGGCCTGGTGGGTGCCGGCCACCACGGCGAAGGAGACGCCGTCGCGCAGGACGTCGATCGCCGCCGCAGTGGCCTCGCGGGCATTGCGCATCTTGGTCGGCGGGTAGTCCATCGAGCCGGAACAGTCCACCATGATCACGACTGCCGTGTCGGGCGCGGAAGCGCCGGACACGCCGCCGCCCGTGCCGCCCCCGGTGGACGTGACGGTGACGATCGCGTTGACCTCGCGCCCGCCCTCGGGCAGGAACTCGTTCTGGTACACGTCGACCGCGAACCGCGGCACGTCCGGCTTGGACAAGTTCGACATCCGATCCGCTCCTTCGTACTCACCTGGTCACATGGCGACCGACGGACGGACGGGCACGCGCGGCGCCTCCCCCGGCACCTGCGCGCGGATCCCCCCCCCGTGACGCTCGGGCGTCAGGCCGTTCCCCCCTCCGACGGCCGGGCGGGGAACGGCAGTACCGCAACGGTTACGTTGTCGTGGCCCCCGCCGTCAAGGGCGTAGCCGACGAGACGGCGCGCGGTCTCCAGGGGGCGCTCGCGGGCGTCGGAGGGGATGACGGCCGCCATCTGCTCGGCGGTCTCGGCGTAGTTCCACAGGCCGTCGGTGCAGACGACGACGACACCGGGCCGGTCCGGGTGGAAGGCCGCGGTGTGCGGCTCCACCTCGTAGGCGTCCGCGCCGAGCCAGCCGGTGATGGCGTGGGCCCGCTCGTCCGCGTACGCCTCGGCCTCGGAGAGCAGCCCGGCGGCCACCATCTGGGCGGCCCAGGAGTCGTCCTCGGTGAGCCGGGCGGGCTGGGTGGACCGGTCGTCGGGGACCCAGTAGGCGCGGCTGTCGCCGACCCAGCCGACGGTCAGCAGCTCGCCGGTGATGACCGCGCTGACGATGGTGCAGGCCGGGGCGTTCTCCTGGTGGTGCTCGCGGGGCCGCCGGTGGCCCGCGGCGGCCAGGGCGTTGACGGCCTCGGCGGCGTCGAGGATCGCCCGGTGGGTGGCCTCCCTCGGGGACGTGCCCGTTGTGACGGCGGCCTCCAGGGAGGCCAGGGCGCCGCTGCTGGCGGCGGCCGACGCCTCGTCGGACCGGGCCGCGGACGACACGCCGTCGCAGACGACGGCGAGCACGGCGGGGCTGCCGTCCGGGAGGGCCGTGGTGGACACCGCGTAGGCGTCCTCGTTGCGGTGGTGGCGCAGGCCGCGGTCGCTGACCGCCGCGACGCCTGTCGTCTCGTGCTCCATGTGATCCCGTTCGCGCGGCTGTGCATGCCCGCAGTGCTCGCAGTACCCGTCGTCGTCGATCATGCCGGACCCGCAGGCCCCGCAGGGGCGCCGGCGGCCTGCCGCGCCGGTCGCGTCGTGGCCGCCCTGCACCGGGACGGCCGGCGTCCCGGGCGGGGCCAGCCGGTAGTCGTCCGGATCCCGGTAGCGGGCGGCCCGCTGCCGGGACTCCCCGGCCGTGCCGCCCGGACCGGCAGGACCGGCCGCCGCAGGGGCCGCCGAGAGGTCCGCCCCGCACCCGCCGCAGAAGTTGTCTGCGGGGTCCAGCGGCTCATGGCAGACGGGACAGGCCGTCAGCTGTGCGGATTGCGGCAGTTGCGACATCGATCACACCCAGGTCCTGGGGCGGAAACGGTTGGCCCGCTCCACCAGTTCGATCCGTTCCTCGCCGCGCTGGGCGAGGCGCGCGAGCACACGGTACGAGCGTTCCAGCCCGAAGCGCAGGCTCCGCTCGTCCGTTCCGCCGCCGAGCAGGGTGACGCTCCGGCCGGACGCCACCGGGGCGCCCGCGCTGCCGGACAGCACCCAGTCCAGGGCGGTGCCCAGCACTTCCGTGGACAGCCGTTCACGGCGCACCGGGTCCAGGCCGGCCTCCGAGAGCCGCTCCACCTGCCCGGCGGCGGCCGTCAGATCGTCCAGCAGATGCTCATGGGGCGAGCGCCGCCGCAGCCGGGCGCGGACCGCCGCGACCCGGGCCGCCGTGAAGTGGATGGAGGACTCCGGCACGGACTCCAGCGTCCCGACCGCTCCCGGCCGGTCCCCGGCCGCGAGCCGGACCCGGGCCAGCCCGAAGCCGGCGCTGACATAGCTGGGGTCGGTGCTCCAGACCAGGCGGTAGTACTCGGCGGCGTTGTCGAGCTGGCCCAGCACCTCCGCGCAGACGCCGAGGGCCAGCTTGGGGGCCGGCTCGCCCGGGAACGCGTCGTAGACGGCGTCGAAGGAGAGCGCGGCGGTCTCCTTGTCGCCGGTGACGAGCGCGTGCAGCCCGCGGTACCAGACGATCCGCCAGTCGTCGGGGTACTCGGCCTCCAGGGAGGCCATCGCCTTGGCGGCGTGGACGAGTTCGCCGAGCTCCAGCTGGGTGCGGAAGCGGCGCAGCCGCAGCTCCAGCGAGTTGACGGGAGCGGCCTGGAGCGCCGTGTACATCTCGGCGGGCTGCGAGGAGAGCAGGCCGGCCAGGAAACCGGCGTTGGGGTCGGACGGGTCGGCCATCGGGACGGGCAGCGCGAACGCGGCGGCCCGTACGTCGAGCGCGGCGACCGGCAGCGGACCGGACTGCGGCGCGGTGGCGACGGGCAGCGCCTTCCGGGGCGCCCGGGACAGGGCTCCGCGGGACGCGCGGGCGCCGAGCGCCGACGGGTCGTCCGTCTCCGTCTCGAACAGGACGGTGTCCACCACCCGTTGTTCGGGCCCGAACAGCGTGGACAGCGCGGGCCGGGGCTTGCCCGTCTGGAGCGCCACCACCTCCCGCAGCACGCCCGTGAGCTGCTCGGCCATCTCCTCGGCGGAGGAGAACCGGCGTGCCGGGTCGGGGTCGGTGGCCCGTACCAGCACCCGGTAGAACGACTCGTAGCGGCTGAAGACGTCGATGTTGTCCGGGTCGGGCAGGCTGTCGGCGAAGACGGTGGTGTAGCCCTGGAAGTCGAAGGTGAGGACGGCGAGCGTGCGCGCCACCGTGTACAGGTCGGAGGCGACGGACGGGCCGACTTCCGCGACCTCGGGGGCCTGGTAGCCGACGGTGCCGTAGATGGCGCTCTCGTCGTCGTCCATCCGCCGGACCGCGCCCATGTCGATCAGCTTGAGCTGGTCCTGCTGCTGTATCGCGTTGTCCACCTTGAAGTCGCAGTACAGCAGGTTGCGGCTGTGCAGGTGGCCCAGCGCCTCCAGGGCCTCGATGCCGTAGGCGCAGGCCTGCTCCACGGGCAGCGGGTCGCGCCGGCCGTCCGGCAGCCGCCGCTCGTTGGCGATGTCCTTGAGGGACTTGCCGCCGACGTACTCCATCACGATGTAGCCGTCGAGGCTGCCGGTCCGCTGGTCGAGGTGTTCGACGAAGTTGTAGATGCGGACGATGTTGGCGTGCTCGATCTCGGCCAGGAAGCGCCGCTCGGCCAGGGCGACCGCGAGCGCGTCCTCGTCACCGGTGTCGAGCAGGCCCTTGAGGACCACCCAGCGGTCGGAGACCGCGCGGTCCATCGCCAGGTAGATCCAGCCGAGGCCGCCGTGGGCCAGACAACCCGCCACCTCGTACTGCCCGTGCACCACGTCACCGGCCCGGAGCTTGGGGACGAACGAGTAGGGGTGGCCGCACTTGGTGCAGAACCCCTCGGTGCGCCCGGGGCGGTCGCCGCGCGAACGGCCCACCGGCTCCCCGCAGTCGCCCTTGCTGCAGAACCGCTTGCGCTCGGGGACCTCGGGGTTGTCCAGCACCGCCGCCTGCGGGTCGGGGCGCGGCACGCCCGGCATGCTGACCAGGCCGGCCCCGAGCTTGTTGCGGGCGGACGCGGAGGCGTTCGACCGCGAGCTGCGTACCGACACCGAGCGGGAGGGCGTGCCCTGTCCGCCGAGCGTCGAGCGCGAGAGCCGGCCGGAGACGGACCGGCGGGACGACGCGGAGCGCGCCGAGCGCGACGACCGGGCGGACCCCGTCGACGAGCGCGAACTGTGCGGCGCGGCGCCGGCGGCCATGCCGGTGGGCGGCGAGGAGATCGTGCCGGCGGGCGAGACGACCGGCGCGAGGCCGCAGGTGTCGCAGTACATCTCACCGCCGCCCACGTCTTCGTAGCCGCCGTCGCAGCCCGGCCGCTGGCAGGAGTTGGTGCCGTTGTCCCCGCTCATCTTTCCCCCCTGTGGTCATGGACGCTCCTGTCCCCGCTTCCGTTGCCCGACGGCGGGGCCAGGGCCCCGGCCACCGCCTGCTGGTAGCGCAGGACGGCCTGTTCGGCGGCCACCAGGTCGCAGGGGGCGCTCCACAGCATGCGGCGGGCGGCGTCGTACCGCTCCCCGAGGAACGGGTCCTCCGCCAGGCCGAGCCGGGCGGCCTTCGCCTTGTACGCGTCCAGCCGGCCGCGCAGTTCGGCCCGGACGGCCAGCGGCGCCGTGACCGCGGTGAGCGAGGCGCGGGCCCGCAGCAGCTCCTCCTCGGCGCGCTGTTCCAGGCTCTCCAGGAGCGGCGAGAGCCGGTGCCAGCGGGCGCGTCTGCGGTGGTCGGCGGCGGCGGACAGCTGCTCGTAGAGGGCGGTCGGCGGGCCGGAGACGGCCGGCACCTCGGAGGCGGCGATCTTGGACAGCACCTCCACGCGCGCCTGCCGGGCCTCCTCCAGGGTGCGGTCCGCGCGGGAGAGGACGTCGCGCACCCGCATCAGCCGCTGCTCGGCGTCCTGCCGCACGGTCAGGACGGCCTCGATCTCGCGCCGGACGTCCTCCAGGGCGCGGGCGGCGCGGTCGTAGCGCGTGGTGTCGGCGCGGCCGCCGCCCGGCGCGGAGCTCGGCGAGGCGCCGGTCCAGAAGGCCAGCGGGTCGGATATCACCTCGGACCGCAGGGCGGACAGCTCCCGGGTGATGTCCTCCAGGTCGTCGCCGGAGGGGTGCTCGCCGGGGCGGACGCCTACCGAGTGGGCCAGGGAGCGGGTGCGCCGCAGCTCGGCGGCCAGCAGGTCGATGCGGGCGGGGAGCGCGGACCAGACGGCGTCGGCGACGACGACCACGTCCAGGGCCTGCGCGTACCAGCCGTTCATCCGGTCGACGAGCTCCTGGAGGGTCAGCTGCTCGCTGAGCTTGACGGCCGCTCCCAGGGTGGCGATCCCGGTGGCCGGGTCGCCGCCCGGCAGGGTGACGCGGGCGCCGCGCAGCAGGTCGGTCAGCTCGGTCAGCTCGCCCTGGGTGGGCCAGCGGCGGCGGGAGCGCAGCTCGCGGGCTCTGGTGAGGGCGTCGGTGTAGGCGTCGAAGTACGCCCACAGCCGGTTGATCAGCTGCTCGGCGACCGCCCAGCGGGATCTGGTGACACCGGACAGCTCGGCGCCCTCCAGCAGGCGCCGGCCGGCGTGGTCCTGGAGGGCGAGCAGGGATGATTCGACGGCCTCGTGCTCCGCGCCGAGCCGCGCGAGCACGCGGTCGGCCTCCTCGCGGCTCAAGACCGGCCCGGTGGGCCCCGCGACCGCCATCGGTCCCCTCTCTGTCCGCGGCCCGCGCCGCTCCGTACCGGTGCTGTGCCGAGAGTCTGTCAGTTGCCCCGCAGGTGCGGCTTCCCCGTTATCGCCCTTCCCCCGCGTGTCCTTCGCGAGTCTCCCGTGTGTCCTTTCCCTGTCGTTCCGGTGTCCTTCCCCCGTTTCCCGCTTCGCTGTCCGTCGCCCGCGCCTCTGCCCGTCAGTCCCGGTACTTGGGCTCCGGGGGCGCCGTGATGCCGAGGTCGCCGCGGGCCAGCCAGTCGCGGTAGGCCTTCATCCAGGGGCTCGACGCACCGCCGCTGCGGTAGTCGTCCAGCACCGCGTTGACCCGGCGTACCAGGTCGTCCGCGCCCAGATTCATCGCCACGCCGTAGTACTCGGTGGTGAACGGTTTGCCGACGAGTACCACGGACGGGTCCTGCGCGGCCTGGCCGGCCCCCAGCGCGTTGTCGGTGAGGATCGCGTCGACCTGGCCGAGCTGGAGCCGCACCAGGCAGTCGAGTTGGTTGGGAACGGTCGTCACGGTCACCGGGGTCCGCTTCGCCAGCTCCGTCAGCTGGGACTCGGCCGTGGAACCGTCGGCCGCGCAGACCTTCCGGCCGCCCAGGGTGCCGTTGTCGAAGCCGGTGACCGGCGACCCCTTGGGCACCAGCAGTTGCAGGCCGGCCTGGAAGTAGGCCGTGGAGAAGGCGACTTCCTTGATCCTGTCACAGCTGATGCTCATCGTACGGGCGACGATATCCACCTTGCCCGACTTCAGGGCGGGAATGCGCTGATTGGTGGGGATGGCCAGGAACGTCACCTTGTCGGGATCGCCCAGGATGGCCTTGGCGATGGCCCGGACGAGGGCGATGTCGAAGCCGTCGAGCTTGCCCTCCGCCGTGCGGAAGCCCCAGCGGTAGCTGTTCTGGTCGACACCGGCGATCAGCCGGCCGCGCTCCTTGATCCGGCGCACGGCAGGGCCTTCGGCGGTGGAGGGGCGCAGGCTCGCCTCCGGGTCGGTGCAGTCGGCGGCCTGTGCGGCGGCCGGGCGCACTGCCGCCACTCGGTGCCCGTCGTCCCTGCTCGTCCCGGTGCCCCGGGGGACGAGCAGCGCCGCCACCGCGGCCAGGGCGCACACCACGCCCACCGTCATGAACCGGAGCACCCTCCCGGTTGTCCGTCCCCGCATGCCCCCGCCTCCCCCGCTCACCGGTACTCCGACAGTCTGCGGCCGATGCCGACCACCACGGCGGCCGCGCCCAGCACGGCGAGCACGGCGGCCCCCGCCGCCAGCCCGGTCAGGGCGCCGCGCCCGTCGTCGGCGGCCTGCCGGAAGTCGTCCTTCTCGTGGGCCAGCGCCTTCCGCAGCGCGGTGTCCACGTGGTCGAACGACTCGCCCGTGCTGTTCCGTTCGCCGATCACCTTCGGCAGCGCCCGGTCGTAGTAGCCGGCGACGTCCGTGGCCCGGGCGTCGGCGTGCCGCCGCTTCCACTCCTCCACCGCGAGGATCGCCTGCCGCAGCGGGGCCGAGCCGGCCTCGTCCTCGGCCAGGCCCCGCGCCCTGGTCAGCAGGCTCATCGTCTGCCGTTCACCCTCGGGGTTCTCGGCCAGGTCCCGCATGTTCTTCCCGTAGCTCTCCTCGTAGGCGTCCTTGCCGTCCTTGAGGACGGCGCCGCGCGCCACGAGCGTCAGGTTCTCGGCGCCGCGGGCCTGGAGGGAGCTGATCCGGGCCATGTTGAGCACCTGGAGGGACCGGGCGCCGTCGTCGTACGAGTCCCTCAGCTCCGCCCTGGCCAGGCCGTGGCCCACCGCCAGCCACACCAGCACCACGCCGGTGGCCGCGGTCGCGGCCAGCAGGCCGTGGTTGAACACACGGTTGGTCCGCAGGTAGGTGCGCCGCTGGGCCCAGCCCAGCGCGCCGAGGGCCAGGATGCCCACGGCGATCGCCACCCACGGCCGGGCCTCGGCGTCCGCGTAGTCCGCGTCCAGCCGGTCCGTCTCCGCCTCGTACAGCCTGCGCGCGGCCGGCAGCAGGTCGTTGTGCATCCGGTCGCTGGCGTAGCGCAGGTAGGCGCCGCCCAGCGGGAGCCCCTGGCGGTTGTTGGCCCGCGCCTGCTCGACCAGGCCGGTGTAGACGGGCAGTTGCTTGTTCAGCGTGGCGATCTGCTCGCCCTCGGCAGGGGAGCCGCCGGCGTTCGCCGCCGCCTCGACCAGCAGTTTCGACGCCGTCGTGATGTCCTTCTCGTACCGCTGCCGGACCGCGTGCGTCTCCTGGCCGCCGGCCAGGAAACCGGTGGCGGCCGTGGTGTCCGCGTCCGCCAGCGAACCGTAGATGTCCGCCGCGGCGGCGCTCAGCGGCTCGCTCCGCTCCACGACGGCGTCCGCCGCCCGGGCCCGGTCCGTGACCTGCCACGCCGTCACCGCGCCGAAGACGACCAGTGCCGCGGCCAGCACCGCGCCCAGCACCCGCAGCCGCCCCGGCTCCGTTCTCGTCGCGGCCGCCCGTCCCCTGGCGAGCCACTCCCGCCACGAGCCCCCCGCGCGCGGGCCCGGTGGCCCGGCTTTCTGTCGCGGTTGTGACACGAGACCCCCCCCTTGGTCGCCGGTGGCGTCCGTCGTCGCCCGGCGCCGGGCGGGACGAGCACCTGACCAGCAGTATGGCCGCAGGGGCTGACAAAGACACCGGGGTCCGTTGTGATCTTGTTCGGATCGGGATCTGTGGCAGGCGCCGCGGGCGGCCGGCTTGCGCAGATGTTCACGCGGCTGGGGGGCCGGGCGGTTCCCTGGGGGTGTGCCCCCGCGCCCCCGGTGAGCGCGCCTGCGGCGCGCGTCCTCAAACGCCGGACGGGCTGAGACAGCCCGTCCGGCGTTTGAGGACAGCGCGCGCAGCGCGCGTCTGGGGGTGCGGGGGCTTGCCCCCGCAAGAAACGGTGAAAGGGCGGGCCAGGGGCTAAGCCCACCTCCTCCGCAACCCCGCGCACCCCGCCGCGGCCGGACCCACCCCCAGCCGGTCCAGGGCCAGCAGGGCCGCCCCGAGCACGGGCGGGGCAGTGACCACCACCGGTTCCGCGAGCGGGGCGCAGCGGGCCAGCCCCTTCAGGACGTCCTCGTGGAGAACGGCGTGCCGGGCAGCGAGCACGCTGCCGCCCAGGACCACCGGAACGCGTACGCCGAGCAGGTCGAGCCGGGCCAGCGCGGTGCGGGCCATCGTGACGACCTCCTCGGCCTGCCGGGCGACGATCGCCCGGGCCACGGCGTCCCCGGCAGCGGCGACGTCGAAGAGGAGGGGGACCAGCTCGTGCCGCCGGGCCGGGGCGAGGTCGCCCAGGTGCAGGGCCTCGATCAGTTGGGGCATGCCGGACAGGCCGAAGTGGGCGGGCAGGGCCCGGGCCAGTGCGCTGGGTTCGCCGCGGCCGTCGGAGGCGCGGGCGGCCCACCACAGCGCCTCGCCGGCGAGGTGCGCGCCGCCGCCCCAGTCGCCCGAAATGCGGCCGAAGGAATGGAACCGGGCGGTCCGGCCGTCGGGCGTCATGCCGCAGCAGTTGATGCCCGTCCCGCACACCACGGCCACGCCCTCCGGCGGGGAGCCGTCGGGCAGCCCGGCCCGCAGCAGGGCGAAGGTGTCGTTGACGACGGTGACGGTGCGCCCCCACCCGCACTTCTCGATCTCCGCGGTCAGCCGCTCCTCCTCCACCGGCAGGTCCGCGTTGGCCAGGCAGGCGTGGACGTGGTCCACGGGCAGCGCGCCCGCCGCTGCCTCGGACACCAGCCGCGCCAGTCCGGCCACCGCCGCGGCCGCGCCCCCCTCGGCCTGTGGCCGGAAACCGCCGCCGCGCGAGGTCCCGAGGACCCGGCCGGAGGCGTCCACCAGCGCGACGTCCGTCTTGCTGTTGCCGGCGTCGATCGCCAGCGCCGTACGGGGCGGCCCGGGGACCCCCACCGGCTCCCCGCCGCTCACGCCCACTCCAGGTGGTCGCGGTTGTGGGCGATCAGCGTGTCCGTCAGCCGTTCCGCGGGGACGTCCTGGGCGATCAGCGGGTGGGCCAGCAGCGCCTGGAAGACCCGTTCCCGGCCGCCCTCCAGGGCTGCCCGAAGGGCCAGGTGCTCGTACGCCGTGACCCCCGCCACCAGACCGGAGAAGAGCGGCTCCAGCGGCCGGACGGGCAGCGGGTGGGCGCCACGGGCGTCCACCGCCGCCGGGACCTCGACGACCGCGTCGTCCGGCAGGAACGGCAGGGTGCCGTTGTTCAGCGTGTTGACGACCTGCACCTCGCCGGTGTCCCCCAGCAGGGCCGACGTCAGCGCGACGGCGGCCTCCGAGTAGTAGGCGCCCCCGCGCCTCGCCAGCAGGACCGGCTTCTCGTCGAGCGCGGGATCGCGGTACATGGCCAGCAACTCACGTTCCATCGCGGCCACTTCCGCGGCCCGCGACGGCTTGGTGCGCAGCTCGGCCACGACTTCGTCGTGCCGGTAGAAGTAGCGCAGGTAGTAGGAGGGGACGACCCCGAGCCGGTCCAGCAGGCCGCGCGGGAGGCGCAGGTCGGCCGCGATCGCGTCACCGTGCTCGGCGAGCAGCTTCGGCAGCACGTCGATGCCGCCGCTGCCGCCGCTGCCGCCGCTGCCGCCGCTGCCACCGCTGCCGCCGACGCGCACCTCCCGTTCCCAGGTGAGGTGGTTGAGGCCCACGTGACCCAGGGTGACCTCCTGGGGCGTGACGCCGAGCAGCGCCGCGAACTTGCGCTGGAAACCGATGGCCACGTTGCACAGGCCCACCGCGCGGTGGCCCGCCGTGAGCAGGGCCCGGGTGACGATCCCGACCGGATTGGTGAAGTCCACGATCCAGGCGTCCGGGCTGCGCCGCCGGACCCGTTCGGCGATGTCCAGCACGACCGGGACCGTGCGCAGCGCCTTGGCCAGGCCGCCCGCGCCCGTGGTCTCCTGGCCGACACAGCCGCACTCCAGCGGCCACGTCTCGTCCTGCTCGCGGGCCGCCTGGCCGCCCACGCGCAGTTGCAGCAGGACGGCGGCGGCGCCGTCCACGCCCTCGTCCAGGTCCGTGGTCCAGGTGACCCGGCCGGGATGTCCCTGCCGGGCGAAGATCCGCCGGGCCAGTCCGCCGACCGGTTCGAGCCGGTCCACCGCCGGATCGATCAGTACCAGCTCGGTGACGGGCAGGGTCGACCGCAACCGGGCGAAGCCGTCGACGAGTTCGGGGGTGTAGGTCGAGCCTCCGCCGACCACTGCGAGTTTCACGGGAATCAGACCTCTTCGCGTCGCTGGGAGGGTGCTGGAAGGTGCTGGGAGGGTGCACGAAATTCGCATGACGCCACATCGGGCGCACTGTTAACTTTCCGCCTCATGGAACCACTCGGCGAGAACGAGATACGAGCCTCTTTCCTCAATTGCTCGAAAGGCGAAGCCCGCAGGATCAGCCTGCCCAGAGGACTCGCCGAACTCCCCTGGGCCGATCTCGACTTCCTGGGCTGGCGCGACCCCGGCGCCCCCGACCGCGGCTACCTGGTCGTCGTCCGGGGCGGCAAGCCGCAGGGGATCACGCTGCGGGTGCCCCAGGGCGGCCCGCGCAGTCTCGCCAGGACGACCATCTGCTCGTTCTGCCTGACCGGCCACCCCGGCTCGGGCGTCTCGCTGCTCGCCGCCCGCAAGGTGGGCGCCTCCGGACGCGACGGCAACACCGTCGGCGCCTACATGTGCGCCGACCTGGCGTGCCCGCTGTACGTGCGCGGGAAGAAGGTGCCCGAGTTCAGCGGTCCCCGGTACAAGGAGTCGCTGAGCCAGGACGAGCAGGTGGCGCGGATGCTGGGGAACGTGGACGAGTTCCTGCGGAAGGTGGGCGCGCCGGGCGCGTAGTAATAAGAGGGCGGGGCATTACGGACGGGCCCTCCCGTTACCGTGGCCGTATGGCCAGCGACACCCCCTCCGCCCCCGGTCGCCGCGAGCGGCTCCGCGACTTCCTGCGCACCCGCAGGGCGCGGCTCACCCCCGAGGACGTGGGGCTGCCCCCGGCGCCGCGCCGCCGCACGCCGGGGCTGCGGCGCGAGGAGGTGGCCCTGCTGGCCGGTGTGGGCGTCTCCTGGTACACGTGGCTGGAGCAGGGGCGGCCCATCAACGTCTCCGCCGAGGTCCTCGACGCGATCGGCCGGGCCCTGCGCCTGGACGGGCCCGAGCGCGAGCACCTGTACCTGCTGACCGGGCTCAACCCGCCGCCGCCGACCGGCCCGTCCCCCTCCGCGGCCACCCCCGAACTCCGGCGGCTGATCGACGCCTGGGCACCGCGGCCCGCCGTCCTGCTGGACCGGTACGGGAACTTCGTCGCCGTCAACGACGCGGCGCGGGCGGTGTTCGGCTACGACGACACCGACCGCAACTGCCTGGTCTCCTTCTTCACCAACTCCCGCTACCGGAATCTGCACACGCACTGGGCCGCCGTCGCCCCCGGCGTGGTCGCCGCGTTCCGCGCCGCCGCGGCCCGGCATCCGGGCGACCCCGGGTTCGACCGGATCGCCGACGAGCTCCGCGGCGCCGCCCCCGAGTTCGCCGAGCTGTGGGGACGGCACGACGTGGCCGGGGTGGTCCAGACGGTGAAGGCGGTGCGGCACCCGGAGGCGGGTGACCTGGTCTTCGACACGACGACCCTGTCCGTCCCGGACCTGCCCGGCCACCACGTGGAGCTCCAGAACCCCCGGCCCGGGACCGGGACGGCCGCCCGTCTCGAACGGCTGGTGGGCTCCCAGGGTGGTGTTGCCGGACCCGGGTTGAGTGAGCACTGTTCGCGATGATCACCGGAGCGCAGGCTGAGGTCCATGACGAACAGCTCCACACGGACCGACAGCTCCACACGCTTCGAGAACAAGATCGCGCTCATCACCGGCGGCGGGCGCGGCATGGGCCTGGCCACCGCCCGCCGGCTGCTGGCCGAGGGCGCCCAGGTGATCATCACCGGCCGTGACCGGGCCCGCCTGGACGCCGCGGTCGCGGAACTGGACGGCGGCGACCGGGTCCACGCGGTGCGCGGCGACGTGTCGAGCGTCGCCGACGCGGACGCCCTCGCCACCGCGGTCCGGGAGCGGTACGGACGGCTCGACGTGGTCTTCGCCAACGCCGGCGTCGCCTCGATGCGGCCCTTCGGCGAGATCACCGAGGCTGAGTTCGACCGCGTCGTCGGGATCAACCTCAAGGGCGTGTACTTCACGCTCCAGCGGACCCTGCCGCTGCTGGCCGACGGCGCCGCCGTCGTGATCAACGCCTCCTGGACGCAGCACCGCGGCATGCCCACCGCCTCCCTGTACGCGGCGACGAAGGCGGCGGTGGGCAGCCTGACCCGGACGCTCGCCGCGGAGCTCGGTCCGCGGGGCATCCGGGTGAACTCGGTGAGCCCCGGTTACATCGCCACGGCGATGTACCACGACGTGATCTCTCCCGACGAGGAGGCGGCCGTGGTCGCCCAGATCGTCGGGGGCCGTGTCGGCACTGCCGAGGATGTCGCCGACGCGGTCGCCTTCCTCGCCTCGGACGAGTCGTCCTACGTCAACGGGCAGGATCTGATCATCGACGGGGGACTGGTGGCGGCGGTCCCGCCGGCCGCCTGACCGCAGGCGCGGGGCGGGCGGGTCCCTGGTGGCCGGATTTCGGTGGATCGGGGCGCTCGTACCCGGCGCGTCATACGCGGAAAGCGCCCCGGTCCACCGATTCCCGTCTCACTTCCCGAGCGTCGCCCCCGGCGGCACCGGGACCGGCGGCGTTATCGGCGTCGTGGCCTGCGACTGCGCCGACGTCGGGTTGCCGAGGACGGACGGCGGGGCGACGGCCGCCGTGGGGTCGGCGGGCTCCGGGGACTCCTCGGCCGCGGCGGGCGGGGGACCCATGCGGATGCCCGCCGCGTCCAGCGCCCGCTTGATCCGCCAGCGCAGCTCGCGCTCGACGGAGGCCGCCTCGCCCGGCGCCGCCTTCCCCTGGACGCGGACCACGACGGAGTCCAGCGAGACCGAGTCCAGGCCCATGACCTCGACCGGCTCCCACAGCTTCTCGTCCCAGGGCGCGCTCTTCGACATCTCCTCGCCCACGGCCGCTATCACCTCGCGGGCCCGGTCCAGGTCCTCGTCGTAGCGGAGCGTGACGTCCACCTCGGCCATGGCCCAGCCCTGGCTCAGGTTCCCGATCCGCTTGACCTCGCCGTTGCGCACGTACCAGATGGCGCCGTTCGCCCCGCGGAGCTTGGTCACGCGCAGGCCGACCTCGACGACCGTGCCCGTCGCGACACCGGCGTCGATCTCGTCCCCCACGCCGTACTGGTCCTCAAGGATCATGAAGACACCGGAGAGAAAGTCCGTGACCAGGTTGCGGGCGCCGAAACCGATGGCCACGCCCGCCACACCGGCGCTCGCGAGCAGCGGGGCCAGATTGATCTTCAGGACGGACAGCACCGTCAGCGCGGCCGTGCCCATGATCAGGAACGAGGCGACACTGCGCAGCACCGATCCGATGGCCTCCGAGCGCTGGCGGCGGCGCTCGGCGTTGACGAGAATGCCGCCCAGGGCGTTGTCCACGGCCTGGGCCGTACGGTTCATCCGCGCTATGAGCTTGGTGATCGCCCGGCGGACCAAGGTGCGCAGGACGATCGCGATCGCGACGATCAGAATGATGCGCAGGCCGTTGCTGACCCAGACGGACCAGTTCTCCTCGAGCCAGCCTGCGGCGTCGTTGGCGGTCTTCTGTGCCTCGTCGAGGGACGAGGGACGGGGCGTCGAGTCTGCGGCGGCGAAGGCAGCGGACCAGGACACAGCGGGAACCCTTCGTAATGGACATGCCCCGCGCCGAGCATCGGCAGGGACAGACCCACCACACTAACGGGGCAGGGCGGGTCCTCCGTTGTTGTGTTCGAGAAGGGACAGGTCCTGTGCGGGGTTGACCGAGGTGTGTTCCAAAACACCTGTGACCCGTTACCCGCCGATGGTGGCGCTTCGGCCAGGGGCCAGGGGACACTTGCATGAGATCGTCCCGGCGCGAGCCACGCGCCGCCGGCGTACAAGGAGGCACCCGTGCCGCATGTCCTGGTCCTCAATGCGTCGTACGAGCCGCTCGGCGTCGTACCGCTCCGCCGCGCGCTCATACTCGTCCTCAATGAGAAGGCCATCAGCCTTGAGGACACGGGCGCCTACCTGCACAGCGCCAGCTGCACCATCCCCGCTCCCAGCGTCGTGAGGCTCAAACGCTTCGTGCGGGTCCCCTTTCGGGGCCCCGTCCCGCTCACCCGCCGGGCCCTCTTCGCCCGCGACGGCGGGCGCTGCGCCTATTGCGGTGGCGTCGCAACCAGCGTCGACCACGTCGTCCCGCGCAGCCGCGGCGGCCAGCACGCCTGGGAGAACGTGGTGGCCGCCTGCCGCCGCTGCAACCACGTCAAGGCCGACCGGCACGTCTCCGAGCTGGGCTGGCGGCTGCGGCACCAACCGGCTCCACCGTCCGGGCTCGCCTGGCGGATCATCGGCACGGGGCATAGGGACCCGCGCTGGCTGCCTTACCTGGAGGCATACGGCGCGGAGGACGCGATGGCCCGGATCGACGGCATTTCCGCCTGAGAGGACCGGGCCTTCTTCATACCCGGCCCGGTCCCGGTCTCTCGTCGGGGCGGGGGCGGGGCCGGGAGACGGCCGACTGCCGGGGTGGCGGCACCCCCTGTCGGCTGAGCGGGCACATCGCACTCTTCCGCCGACCTCGGCGCTCGGTCGGGTGTCAGAACGGGAAGATCCGAGTGAGGACGACGGTATGGGCGTCTACGTTGATCCAATACTCGACGATGCCCCCACCGTTGGGGATGGGGCGGTTCGCCAGTGCTTTCCCTGGGGGGCCGGCGTGCTGCCCTCAAGCCAAGGGTCTTCCGCGATGGCCACGGTCAGGGCGACGATCTTTCCGAACAGGTCTGCCGGCAGACGGAGGTCCGCAAGTGTCTCGCCTGCCGCGGCCGACGGCTCGACCGGCCAGATATCCGCTTCTTCGTGATCACTCACCAGGCGTCTCTCCGCCCGCGGCCCTGCGGCGACGGATGATCTGCTGACGACGGGCAAGGTACCGGCCTCCGTGGCGGCGACGATGTGCTCGCGCTCCGGGTCACTGTCCAGCATGGCGTGGCCCCAATATGTGGCAATCACGTGGTCGAGGTCCGGACCTGCCTCGGCGGCGAGCACCAAGCGGTAGAACTCCATCCGCTTCTCCGCGCCCAGCGCCTCGGCGATGCCTTGGATGGTGCGCGGCACCTGAGGACGAGGCGCTCCGTAATGGACCGGTTGTGCGCTCATGAGGCGTGGTTTTCTTTCCGTCGTTTCTGCCAGTCTGACGCTTCCGCTACGGCCGGTCGAGCGTCACCGGCGGCCCTTGCGCGGCTTCGGTGGGCGTGCGGGTGTTCTCGGGCGGTTGCGGAGGGTGGTTCGCAGTTCGTTGACGCGCCGCCGTACCTCTGCCTCGTACTCGGGGGAGGGGTCGGTGGGGGTCGGGGTGTCCCCGTGGCAGGTGCGGCACAGGCCGCCCGGCAGGGCCTCCGGCGGGCCGGGGACGTGGCAGCCCGTGCATTCCATGATCCGGCGGGGCGGGGTGTCCTCCGCCGGACCGCAGGAGACCTGCTCGGGCGGCATCCGGTCCGTCAGCCGCCTGCGGGCGAACGCGCCCGGCACGACGACGAACTCCGGCAGCCCGCTGACCAGCGCGTGCGTGAGCGCCGCCGGGCTCGTCCCACGGGCCAGCCACTCCGTCGCCAGCGGTTCGAGCGCCGCGCACTCGCGGGCCGACAGCCCCATCCGGGGGTCGGCGCGGCCGATCGACGCGAGGACGCCGTAGGCGGGGGAGCGGTGGCGGGCGGGGGGTGCCGCAGGTGCCGCTTCCTGCTGCGTTCGCGGCTCCGGCTGAGTTCGCGGCTCCGGCTGTGTCGGCGGCTCTGTCTCTGTCGGCGGCTGCGTCTGTGTCGGCGGCGCGTCGCCCTTCAGGAACGCCGCCCACCAGACGTCGTCCCGCGCCGTTCGGGAGAAGTACGTCCGCGTGACCCACTGCGTCCGCTCCGCGCTGACCAGTTCCCGGCAGATCCGCAGGTGACCCGCCTCGGAGAGGACGCGCAACGCCGTCCGGACGGCCTGCTGCCCGAACGGCAGCTCCTTGGCGAGCGTCTTGTGGTCCATCGCCGCGCCCTCGGGCAGGCGGTCGACATGCCCCGCGATGTACGCCTCGCGGGCGGGGAGGTGCGTGAAGTCCCGTGCGGTGCGCGGGGCTTGGTCGGGTGCCGGGCGCTTGCCGTAGCCGGGCTTGGCCATGGGCGGCTGCGGTGCGGTGGGCGGCGTGGGTGGCGTGTACGGGCGCGCGTCGGCGCTAGGATTGGCGACAGCCATGGGATCGGTCCTAAGCGATCTTGATGGTCAGGCCCTCGCTCGGTGTTTGCGGCACCGGCGGGGGCCGTTTTCTTTGTCCGCACGGTACACGGTCGCGGCGCTGTGTGGCGACTTCGTCGCGGAACGTCATGCGCACGTGTGCGGGCGGGAGTTGGGAGGGAGGGTGGGATTGAACCCACACCAACCATTCCTTGGAAAGAGGGCTCGGGTTCCGAGTCCCGAAGCTCAGGTCTCAAGCCTCGGGTATGTGGGCTATGAAGTTCGCCCAGGTGGGGGCGGGGAAGGTGAGTTGGGAACCCTGCGGGCCGGAGCCGAGCTTCGAGTCCCGGACGTGGGTGGTGTGCGGGTGGTGGGCGATCTCCAGGCATTCGGCGCCTTCGGAGTCGCTGTGGCTGGACTTGAACCAGTGCAGCTCGTTCATAGCTCCTCTGCGATCCTTCTGATGAACTCTGCGGACTTCTCCGGGCTGAGCGCCTGGGCGGCGAGGAGGGCCCATCGCTGACGCATGATGCTGACCGTTGCGGGATCGGTGTACAACGAGCTGGTCCCCTGCCCTTCGGTGTAGGCGAGCAGTTCGTGCTCGGCTGTCTCCAGCACGATGAACGGCCCCATCAGACCGATGTGTGCGCCACCGGTCGGTAGTGCTTGGACAGTGACATTGCGCCGTTCTGCCGCCTCAAGCAAGTGGAGCAACTGCCTTTTGTGTGCGGCTGGGTCGCTCATCGGGCGGCGGAGTACGCACTCGTCGATCACGTAGCTGAAGATGGTGGCCTGATTCTCCAGCAGGGCCTGGCGCTCAAGTCGTGCGGCGACTCTGGTTTCGACGGTCTCGTCGTCAACAGGAGGCCAGAAAGAGGTGAAGAGGGCGCGCATGGTCTCTTCGGTCTGAAGGAGGCCGGGAATCACCTGGCACTGGTACGCGCTGATGGCGATGGCGTCGGCTTCGCACCGCATGTAGTCCTGACTGCGCTCCGGGTATTTCTCGGGTTGCAGGTAATCCTCCCCGGCCAGCAGCAAGCCCTGCGCGCCGCACAGTTCGTCCGCGACCCTCAGTACGCGCGGCGTCGGCTTCCGCCGCCCTTGCTCCATCGCCTTGATGGTCTCCACGCTGTAGCCGGCCCGACTGGCCAGCTCCTCCCGGCTCACCCCGGCCCGAAAGCGCCACCGCTTGATCTGGTTGCCGCAGTACCGCCACCCCACGGGTGGCAGGGAGTTCCCGTCCATCTTCGCCTCCTGCTGTCTCGGTGCAGGCGGAGGCTACGCCCGGAGTGAGGCGTGTGGGGCGCGAATGTTCGCACTCGCCACGGAAGGGTGAATGTGCGGCCAGAGGTCCAACTCATCCGGAAAGCCGACCCGTTGGCACTAGGCTCATCCACGATGACGTGCCAGTCGTGAGCCGACCCAGGAAAGGGCGCCACATATGGCACACCATCGAAGGCTGAGGAGCTCGATCGGCTGGGATCGGGTGAAGCGTGGGGCGAAGGCGGTGACACCGTGGGTGGAACTGATCGTCGCCGTGACCACGCTGATCCTGATCGTGATCGGCAAGGGCTGATCGGCGGGGCCTATACCCAGTAGGCCCCGACGATCAATCCGTCAGCCTGCCCGTCACGGGGAGCTGGTCCCCCGTGGCGGGCTTTTCTCGTGCGTCTGACCCGCGGGGCCTAAACCCATTAGGCCCCGACGATCAAACCTTCAGTCCGCCCCGGCCAGCCGAGGCACCTCCACGATAGCGGCCCCCGCCGCCCGGCGCCCGCCCCAAGGCCAACCTCGGCCCGGAAGCCACGCTCCTGAGCGATCACCCCCGCCGACGGACCGCCAGGCTGTTCGAGACTCGGTGCCCGGCTCCCCCTGTCCGGGTGTATCTCTCCGTACCGAGCCTCCGCACCGAGCCAACCCTCTACCGTGAAACGCAACCGATGGCGGGCCATTTCAAGGCGGACTCCCCGCCCCTCCGAGGCGCCATCCAGGCGCCGGGGAAGGGTGGGGACCCGCTTCACCGCCCCGTCCTCCGCAGCAGATCGACCGCCATCCGGTCCGTCTCCTCCGGCGACCCGCCCAGCCGGTGCACCAGCACCCACCGCCCGTCCGGGAACGCCCCGGCGAACACCGACGCCTTCCGGGTCGCGCCGTTGTGCCAGGTCAGCTCGCCCGCGCGCTGCCAGCTCGGGGCCGGTTCGCCGAGGGTGCGGTCGAGGACGAGGCCGGTGAGGACGCGGGCCGCCGCGCGTGGGGTGGCCCAGAGGCCGCCGGCCGGGAGGATGGCGCCGTCCATGGTCCAGGGCTTGGAGGGGCGCCCGAACAGCCCCTTCGGGATGAGCTTCCGGCGGCCCGCCGGGGGATGGGGTGTGACGTCGTCCGCGACGCCGAGCGGTATGAGGACCCGTTCCCGGAGGGCGTCGGCGTACGGGCGTCCGTCCGCCGCCACGAGGGCGGCGCCGAGCACCGCGTAGCCGAAGTTGGAGTACGTCTCCTGCTCGCCCGGCGCGGTGGTGACCAGGTCGCCGAGCCGGGGGAGGAGGGCGCGCAGCGCCTCGTCGGTGAACGCGCGGTACGGATCGGTGCGGGAGGTGAGGCCGGGTGGCAGCCGGGGCAGGCCGGACGTGTGTTCCGCGAGGTGCCGGAGGGTGATGCCCGTGCCCTCGCCGTTCCCGCCGGTCGCCCCGAGCCACTTCTCCACCGGGTCGTCCATGTCGAGGACGCCGTCCGCAGCGAGCCGCGTCATCAGCGTGCCGGTCAGGACCTTGGTGAGTGACCCGATCTCGACGAAGGCGTCGGGGTCGTGTCCGGGAGTGGTGGACGGAACGCCCTCGTCCGTTCCGGACAGGACGCAGGTGGGTACGGAGGAAGTCGACATCCACCCATCATGATCACCGATGGTCCCTGCCGACAAGGCAGTTCGGGCGTACGCACTTAGGGGGAGCATGTCGCACATGACGGTGCCATCGGTCCAACTTGGGCGCATCATCGCGGACATGAACCAGAAAGCCGGGCAGCAGGAGAGGTTCCCCAGGACGATGTGCGAGGGAGTGCGCTGCACCCGCTGCATGGACCGCACCATGGTGCGCGAGATCCACATGGGGCACGACGGCACCATCTCGCGCTACGACGACTGGCTCTGCAACTGCGGCTACCGCCGGCCGAGCAGGGAAGAGGCGAAGCGGAGCAGCGTTCGGGTGGGTTGAGGACGGCCACCCAGGGCTTCGTCAGCGGGGATACAGATGAAGTGCCGTGGTGTGCGCGGGGCGGACGACGGTGAAGTGCCGGTGGTCCAACGTGGCGATCTTCGGCGTCTTGACGCGCTCGGCGACCGCCACGACAGAAGCGTCCGTGCCGCCCAGCGGGAGGTCGGCGTAGGTGCGAACGAGCTCGGCCATGCGGGCCAGGTCCTCGGGCATCAGCCCGGTGACCGTGCCGTATGCGCCGAGCGCCAGATCGTCCAGGAACACTGCCTCGGCCCGCGGGCCGCCGAAGCGTTCGATCAAATAGCAGGTCTCGGCGATCACGGTCGCCGGGATCAGCAGGTCGCGCCGGGTCGGCAGGGAGTCGAGCCAGGCCCGGCACCGTCCGTGCGCGGCGTCCCCAGGGCTGGCGAGGGCCACCAGTGGGCCCGTGTCCACGACGATCACGTGTCGATTCTGTCAGTGACCGAAGCCGTCGGAGAGGTAATCGTCCACACGGGCCGAGAGGTCCGAGGGCGCCCCGGAGAGGATGCCCACAGAGCGCGGATACGGTGGTTGGTCGGCGGTCGGACGGTCCTCGCCCCTGGCGTACGCGCGCAGTATGGCAGCGACCGTTCCGAGCTCGTCCGCGCCGATCCGGTCGACCAGGCTGTGCAGCTCGTCCCGAGTCGTCATGAGTCCAGCGTACGGTGCGCCCCGCTGCTCGGCTGCTGCAAACCACCAACCGACCGTTGCGATGCGCGGCCGACGCCGGACACGGCGCGCGCCGAGCGGTGGGGAGGCTACCCCTTCTTCCCCTCCCGCACCGCGTACGCCTCCACGTCCACCAGCGAGTACCCCGCCGACTCCGTCGCCCGCTTCACTCCCTGGACGCGCACGAAGCGCGTGCCCGGGGCGTCGAAGCGGACGGTCTCGACGCCGCCCTTGCCGTCCGTGACGGTTGCCGCGTCGCGCCAGGTGCGGCCGTCGGGGGAGGTCTGGACGCGGTAGCGGGTGGCGTGGAGTTCGGCCTGCCAGTGGAGGACGAGGCGGCCGAGGCGGGTGGGGCGGGGGAGTTGGAGTTGCCACCAGGCGTCGTCGGCGGGGCGGGAGGACCAGCGGGTCCGGGGGTTGCCGTCGAGGGCGGCGAAGGGCGGGAAGTCGGAGGCCTCGTCGCCGGAGGAGGTGGCCGTGCCGGTGCGGGCGAGGTCGGGGCCGCCGGAGGCCGGGTGGGCGTGGACGGTCACCGTGCGCTCCTGGTCGCCGAGGCGGATGGGGACGGTGAAGACGCGGGAGGCGGCGCCGGCGGGGACGGAGAGTTCGATGCGGGTGGTGGACACCCCGCCGCGGACGGTCGTGACCTGTGCGGGGGCCTTGACGGTGACGCCCTCGGGGGCGCGGACGGTGAGCTTCTCGTTGACCGTGCCCGGGCTTTGGTTGATCACTCGGGCCTCGACGACCGCCGGGGCCCCGCCCGCCTCGGCCGTGGCCTCGGTGTGGGCGAGCTCGAAGTGGGAGGAGGGGGTGTCGGCGAACCAGGGGGTGATCTCGTGGACGGTGGCGGGCCGGGTGGAGCCCGTCCAGACCAGGCGCAGGGCGTCGGCGCGTACGCCCTTGCCGGGCAGCTGGGTCCAGCCGCTGTCGGACAGGGCGCCGAGGGGCTGCCAGCCCTTGTCGGGGGTGTGGGCCTCGACCGTGCCGCGCGCGCCGGGAGTGGCGGCGGTGAGCACGGTGACGGCGGTCATGGGGTGGGGTTCGCGCAGCCTGACGGTCAGCGGGCCGTCCGCCGGGGCGGGGACGGACGTCGCCGGGGCGCCGTCGGTCGCGTCCCCGGCCGTGCGCAGCGGACGGTCGACGCCGAGCCAGCCGTTGGCGCGGGCGACGGCCTGCTGGAGGAAAGGCGTCAGGACGCCGGCGCCCACGGTCACCCGTTCGGAGGAGATCCGGTCGCGCAGCCGCAGTACGTCGAGCTCCGCGCGCCAGGCGCCCGCGCCGTCGCCGCGCGCCTGGGCCGTGAGCATGTCGACGGCGCGCGCGCCCGCCTCGCCGTGCCGGGCCAGCTGCTCGACCCAGGGCCGGACCTCCATGCCCAGGGTGTCCGTCAGCCGGCCGGGGGCGTCCGCCATGGTGCGGAAGGCGGAGCGCAGCTTGCCCGCCGCCGCCTTCAGCCGATCGGCGTCCGTGCCGGAGAGCGCCGTCCAGAAGTCGTCCATCAGGGGGCGCAGGTACGCCGATTCCTCGCCGCCGAGGACGGACGAGGCGTCGTTGCCGGCCAGCGCCCGCAGCGCCTCGCGGGCCCGCGGATCGTCGCCCGCGAGGTCGTCGACGGCGGCCCTCCAGGACTCGTCCGGGCGGTAGTCCCGCGGGTTCCAGGCGTAGTCGGCGGTGGTGAACAGGGGGATGCGGGAGGCGGTGGCCTGTGCGGAGGCGTTGGCGAGCAGGGCGGCGGAGCCGACGGCGACGGCCGGTTCGCGGCCGGTGTACGGGCCGAGGAAGATACGGTCCTGCGCGAAGTCGTTCACCGGATAGTTGTCCATGGTGACCAGCCGGTGACCCAACGCCGAGCGCGCGGAGGCGAGTTCGGCGCCGGTGATGGTCCGCGGCACCACGCCCACGCCCGTCCAGGCCACCTCGACGCGCGGGTCGAGCCGGTCGGCGAGCTCCCGCCGGAAGGCCGTCCCGCCGTCCTGGTAGTACTCGGTGGGCAGCAGCGACAGGGGAGCCGCCCCGTCGCCCTTCGCGGCCAGGTGCTCGGCGAGCGCGCCCGCCACCTTCGCCTGCGCCTCCGCCGCGGCCCGCGGCCCCGAGCCGAAGGCGTCCTCGTCGGCCCCGCAGTGCCACTCGCTGTAGCTGACGTCCTGGAACTGGAGCTGGAACGCCCGGACGCCCAGCGCCCACATGGCGTCCACCTTGCGCTTCAGCGCCCGCAGGTCCTCGGCGGAGGAGAAGCACATCGCCTGCCCGGGCGCGACCGCCCAGCCCAGCGTCACATGGTTGCGGCGGGCGCGGTCGGCCAGCGTGCGGAACTCGTCGCGCTGCCCCGCGGGGTACGGGTCGCGCCACTTGGCCTGGCGGTACGGGTCGTCGCCCGGGGCGTACAGGTACCGGTTCAGCTTCGTCCGGCCCATGAAATCCAGCTGGGAGAGGCGTTGCGGCATCGACCAGGGCTGTCCGTAGAACCCCTCGGTGACCCCGCGCACGGCCGTCACCGGCCAGTCGCGGATCACGGCACCGGCGAAGGCCCGGCCGCCGTCCTGCCGCACCACCAGCTGACGGAGCGTCTGCGCCGCGTGGAACAGGCCGTCCTCGCCGACGCCCGCCAGCGCCACCGTGGGCCGGCCGTCCCGCTGCCCGGACGCCAGGCGGTAGCCGCCCGCGGACAGGTCACCGGCGGCCGGGGCGCCGAGCGCGCGCAGCGCCTCCTCGGCCGGCCGCCCGCCCGCGTACACGATCAGTCCGCGCGGCGGCGGGGTGCCGCCGGGCTGGGCGTCCACGACCGTACGGGCGCCGGCCGCGCGCAGGACCTCCCGCAGCGCCGACAGGGCGTAAGGATCAGTGCCCGGTTCGGCCATCAGGGTGACCTCGGTGCCCACCGGGACCGGCGCACCCTGGGCGCGGGCCGCCTGGGGACGCGGCCAGACCCGGGGCAGCGCGCCGGCGCTGTCCGGCTCGGCGGTGCCCGGGCTGCCCGCCGCCGGGGCGGCGGGGCCGTC
>NZ_JABETO010000001.1 GCF_013055795.1 Streptomyces sp. I05A-00742 | reverse complement strand
TCGCCCTGCCCGGCGGCGGCTGGGGGCCCGACGGCGCGGCGGCCCCGCCGTACGCGCGCAACGCCGCCGCCGAACAGGCCCTGGACCCGGGCCGGTTGACCCGGGCCCCGGCCGATGCCTGGCGGCACGCCGACCGCCCCGGCTTCGCCGCCTGGCCCGCCCGCGGCGACCGCACCGGCGACGAGGCCCTGCTCCGCCGGGCGCTGGCCGTCTGGGCCCGCCCGGGCAGCACGGTCCGGGTGACCGCCACCCCCGGCACGCACACCGGGCCCGCCGCCGGGCCCCCGCAGCTGCTGTACGCGGGCGAGGTCGACTCGGCGGTGGTCGTGCTGCTCCACGACGGGCTGCGCGTCGTCCGGTACGCCGAGCCGAGGAACGGCGACTCCGGGGCGGCCGCCCTGGACTTCGCGCGGGCGGACGCGGCGGACGCCGACACGGCGACGGCGGTCGTCGTCGGCCGTACCGACGGCAACGTCCGCTATCTGACGGCCCCTTGGGTCACCTCGGCGGCCGTCCGCGACCTGCTCGCACCCGGCCGGGCCGTCCAGCCGCTGCGCCGGGGCGCGGACGGCGTGACCGACCCCACGGCCGGTCCGGCGACGGCGGGCGACTGCCGCTCCTGGCCCGTGCTCCAGCTGGGCGGACGGCTGGCGACCGACCTCGGCGAACTCGTCCCGGCCCGGCTCACCGGCGGGGCTCCGGAGAAGGGCGGGGCGACAGATCCCTCCGCCCTCTCCGCCGCCGAGCGTGCGGCCTGGGCACACTCCGCCTGCCTGCTCCCCACCCTGCGCTCGCAGGGCGTCCGGTCCGTCAACGCCTGGCAGTTCGCCCGCCAGCCGCTGCCCGGCGGCGCCGGCACCGCCGAGTGGCTCTGCACCCGCGCCGAGACCTGGCGCGGCGCGGGCAGCCGCGCGGTCACCCAGTTCCTGCCCCCCGGCTCCCGGCCCGCCGCGCAGGCCGCCGTCGTCGCCCGCGCCGAGTCCACCCTCGCCTGCGGCACCCGCGAACCGCACGCCCTGGCCGGGGCGTTGTGGAAGACGCCCGCCGGGGCCTGGTACGCCCTCGGGGCGGGCAGCCCGGACATCGTCTCGATCACCGCGAAGGGCGGTGTCCGGGGCACCGGGACGGGTCCGACGCTCGCCCTTCCGGCACGGGAGGGGGCGGTGGCGGAGCTCAGTGGGCGGCTGCGGGGCGGGAAGCGGGTGGCTCCGCTGCGGTGAGGCGGTCGGCCCCGCGGCCCCTGCGGCCCCCGCGGCCCCCGTGGTCACCACGATGCCGCCAGCGCCGTCGCCGCCTCCGTGAACGGGCCGTCCGCGGGCTCCTCGTCCAGGATCCGCCGCAGGACGGCCGCGACGCCGTCGTCGTGCGCCGCGCCCACCGATGTCAGCGCCACAAACGTGTGCACCAGCTGCAACTCCAGTTCCGCGCGCGGGATATGCCGCCCGTCCGGCCACCACCGTGCCGTCGTCTCCGCCAGCGAGATCCACGACCGCAGCACCACCTCCAGGCGCGGTCCCGGCGTCTCCACCCCCAGGTGCCCCAGCAGCTGCCCGTACGCCGCCTCCCGCACCTCGTCGATCAGCTCCGGGTGCCCCCGCAGCAGCGTGAACCTCCCCGTCCCGTGCTCCTCCACGAAGTCCAGGAACCGGCCCGCCACCGCCAACAGCCCCTCCCCCGGCGGGACTTCGCGCGACGCCGTCAGCAGCTCCGTCAGGTCGTCCGCCGCTCGGCGCAGCGTCGCCTCGTAGAGGCTCTGCTTGCCCGCGAAGTAGTGGTAGACGAGGGGGCGGGAGATGCCGGCCGCCTCGGCGACGTCGTCGAGGGAGACGGCCTCCGGGGGGTGTTCGCTGAACAGTTCCAGGGCCACCGCGACGAGTTGTCGGCGTCGCTGGTCCGTGTCCATTCTGCGGCGGGGCCGGGAGTTCATGCGGGCATCCTAAGCGGTTGGTTCCGCTTGGGGGTTGGGTGCCCCCGGCCCGCCCTTTCACCGTTTCTGCGGGAGCTGCGCCCCCGCACCCCCGCGAGCGCGCCTGCGGCGCGCGTCCTCAAGCGCCGGACGGGCTGATTTCAGCCCGTTGGGGGTGCCCCCTCTGGGGGAGTTTGAGGACGCACCCCCGCAGGCGCGCTCAGGGGGTGCGGGGACCGGGGCACCTCCGCACCCCCACCTGCAGCGCCACCGCCGTATCCGCCGCCACCGACGCCGTGAACCGCCCGTCGCGGCCGACGCGCACACGGCGTCCGCTCAGTACGTCGCAGTGGTCACCACTCGGAAGCGCCGTGGCGAAGGTCCGCTTCACCACCCCCCGCCCGTGGTTGATGACCACATACCCCTTCCCACCCCGCCCGAAGGCAACGGCGTCCCCACCGTCGTCCCACCACCGAGTGACCCCGGTGCCCCGCACCGCATTGCGGAAACCGACCATCCGAGCGGTCTCGGGCAGCCGGTGCTCGCACGTCCACCCGTCCTTGCCGCATGCGGCAACCGCACCGCCGGCAGGCGGCCCCGCGTCGCGGTCGGTGAAGGTGTAGCCGGAGTGAACGTCCGGGGAGCCGTAGGGCAGGGCGAGGAGGGCGACGTTGGCGAGGGCGTAGGCGGGCCCCATGGTGCGGTTGAGGGTGCTGCCGTCGCGTTCGGTGTCCCAGTTGTCGACGAAGACGGAGGCCTGGCGGCCGGGGATCCAGCCGCGGGACTCGCCGAAGGTGCGCAGTTCGGAGAGGTGTCCCTGCCCCGGGGTCATGACGCGCTTGAGCTCGCGGGCGTAGCGGAACTCCTGGACGTCGCCGGTGCCGAGGTACTCCTCGGGCTGGACGGCCTCGCCGGCGCCGTGGATGGTCTCCTGCTTCCAGTAGACGTCGGGCTTGTGCAGCCGGGACTTGACGGCCGCGAGATCGGCGGCCGGCATGTGCTTGGCGGCGTCGATGCGGAAGCCGTCGACGCCGAGGGAGAGCAGGTCGTCGAGGTAGCGGGCGATGCGGTCGCGGACGGCCTCGCTGCCGGTGTCGAGGTCGGAGAGGCCGACGAGTTCGCAGTTCTGGACGTCGTCCCGGCTGGTGTAGTCGGAGATGGGCTTACGGCAGCGGTGGAAGTCGGCGTCCCGGTACGTACCGGGGTAGTCGTACTTCGTATACGGCGTGTCGCCGGTGCCGGTACCTGAGCCGGCGGACATGTGGTTGATCACGGCGTCGACGACGACCTTCACCCCGGCCCGGTGGCAGGCGCGCACCATGTGCGTGAACGCGGCCCGGTCGCCGAGCCGTCCGGCGATCCGGTGACTCACGGGCTGGTAGGAGGTCCACCACTGCGGGCCCTGGATGTGTTCCTGGGGCGGGGAGACCTGGACGTAGCCGTACCCGGCGGGGCCGAGGGACGCGGCGCACTCCCGGGCCACGGAGTCGTACTTCCACTGGAAGAGCACGGCGGTGGTGTCCCGTCCGCCCGGCGCGGCGGCCCGCGCCTCGGGCGCGGTCACCGAGGCTCCCGCCAGCAGGGTGAGGACGGCGGCCAGTGCCCTCCGTACGGTGCGCGGCATGACGACTCCCGGGGGGGGTGGTGGTCGTGGGAAGAGTGCTGCAAGGGCTGCAAGAGCTGCAAAAAGCCTGAAAGAAGCCTGAAAGAAGGCGGCAAGAACAGCGGGACCCGCCGCGCCACGAGACCGTACGAGCCCCTCCCGCACCGGTCAACCCCTGGGGACACACTCCGGTGACATCACGGAAATCTCTGCTTTCCCTCCTTGCAAGGTCTTTCGCAAGAGATTGCAGCCTGTTAGCTTCCTCCTCAGCCCAGGGCCACCCGTTCCAGGACCGGCCCTCGTGAAGAGGAGAACCGTATGCGAAGAGGCATATCGGTCGCCGCCGTCGTCGGTGTGCTGGCCCTGACCGCGACCGCCTGTGGCAGTGACGGCGGTGACGGGAGCGACGGGTCCAAGGCGGCCAAGGATCCGGGCGGTGTGAGCGGCACGGTCACCTGGTGGGACACCTCGGACGCCACCAACGAGGCGCCCGCCTTCAAGAAGCTGGTGAAGGACTTCGAGGCCAAGTACCCGAAGATCAAGGTCGATTACGTCAACGTGCCCTTCGACCAGGCGCAGCAGAAGTTCAAGACGGCCGCGTCCACCGGCAAGGGTGCCCCGGACGTACTCCGCTCGGACGTCGGCTGGACGCCGGGCTTCGCCCAGCTCGGCTACCTCAAGGACCTCACCGGCACCCCGGCCCTGGACAAGCAGGACGACTTCCTCGAAGGGCCGCTGAAGAACGCGGCGTACGAGGGCAAGACGTACGGCGTCCCGCAGGTGACCGACACGCTCGGGCTGCTCTACAACAAGGAGCTCCTGGCGAAGGCGGGCGTCGACAAGCCGCCGGCCACCTGGCAGGAGGTCAAGGACGCCGCGAAGAAGATCAAGGAGAAGGCGGGCGCCGACGGCATCGGTCTGAGCCCGGACAGCTACTACTCGCTGCCGTTCCTCTACGGCGAGAAGAGCGACATGGTCGACGCGGCCGCCAAGAAGATCACGATCTCCGACGCCGCGTCCCGCAAGGGCATCGAGACCGCCGTGGACCTGGTCAAGTCCGGTGCGGCGCCCAAGCCGGCGGGCACCGACGGGTACAACGCCCTGAAGACGGACTTCAAGAACGGCAAGCTGGCGATGCTGATCGACGGCCCCTGGGCGACGAAGGAGATCTTCGGCGGCGAGGCGTTCAAGAAGAAGGAGAACCTGGGCATCGCGGCCGTGCCGGCGGGGTCCACCGGGGTGGCGGGGGCTCCGGTGGGCGGCCACAACCTGGTCGTCTACGCCGGTTCGAAGAACTTCGACGCGTCGTACCTCTTCACCCAGTTCATGACGGGCGCCGAGCGGCAGACGGAGGTCTCGAACGCGATCGGGGTGCTTCCGACGCGCAAGGCGGCCTACACCCAGGAAGTGCTGGCCGATCCGGTCCGCAAGTCCTTCCACGAGGCGCTGGACAAGGCCCACCCGAGGCCGCCGATCCCGCAGGGCGGCGACCTGTTCACCGTGTGGCTCCAGCACTACACCAAGATCCTGACGCTCAAGGAGGAGCCGCAGGCCGGTCTGGACGCCACGGCCAAGGAGTGGAAGTCCGCCCTCCTCAAGGACTACGCGGTCCAGGAGTAATGCCGTGACCGCCGCCGTGACCGTGACCGCGCGCCCCCGTCTGCTGACCCGGGCCCGCCGGTCGTTCGACACCCACTGGTACGCGTGGGCGATGGTGCTGCCCGTGGTCGTCGTCCTCGCCGTGCTGGTGGGGTATCCGCTGGGCCGGGGCATCTACCTGTCCCTCACCGACGCCAACGAGGCCAACATCGGCCGGACGATCGGTGTCAACCACATCCCCTCGACGTACGAGTTCGTCGGGCTGGACAATTACTGGAAGGTGCTCTCCGGCCAGGAGGGCCACTTCTACGGCCGGCTGGGCTGGACCGTCGTCTGGACGGCCGCCTGCGTCTTCCTGCACTACACGATCGGCCTGGGGCTGGCCCTGCTGCTCAACCGCAGGATGCGCTTCCGCGGGCTGTACCGGGTGCTGCTGATCCTGCCGTGGGCCGTGCCGGCGTTCGTCGCCACCTTCTCGTGGCGGCTGATGTTCAACGAGAAGTACGGCGTCCTCAACGCCATGCTCGACTCGCTGGGCATGGGCGCCGTGGACTGGCTCGGCGACAGCACCCTCCAGAAGATGGCGGCGGTCGCGGTCAACGTGTGGCTGGGTGTGCCGTTCATGATGGTCGCGATCCTCGGCGGTCTCCAGTCCATACCGGGCGAGCTCCACGAGGCCGCCGAGATGGACGGCGCCACGCCCTGGCAGCGGTTCCGGCACGTCACCCTGCCCGGACTGCGGCCGGTGAGCGGGACGGTGATCCTGCTCGGCACCATCTGGACGTTCAACATGTTCCAGGTCATCTACCTGCTGATCGGGCAGGGCGCGAGCTCCGAGAGCGAGATCCTGGTGACGTACTCCTACCGGCTGGCCTTCCAGGGCGTCCGGGACTACGCGGGGTCGGCGACCTACGGGATCCTCATCCTCTCGCTGCTGCTGGTGTTCGCCGTGTTCTACCGCAGGCTGCTGGCCCGGCAGGAGGAGGCCCGATGAGCGGCACCGTGAAGTCCCGTGCCCGGGGCGAGCGTTCCCGCGGGGTGTCCGTCGCCCTGCATGCGACGCTGGTCGTGGCGTCGCTGATCTCCCTCTTCCCTGTTCTGTTCATCGTCTTCGTCTCCCTGCGGGGGCGGGACGGCTGGCAGGAGCCCACCCGCTTCGACGGGTTCGGGTTCGGGAACTACACCCATATCTTCGAGGAGACCAAGTTCCTCACCTGGTTCGGCAATTCGCTGATCATCGCGCTCGGCGCGACCGTCGTCGGGGTGCTGATCGCGGCGAGTGCCGGGTACGCCGTGTCGCGCATGCGGTTCCCCGGCAACCGGCCGCTGATGTGGACGTTCCTCGTCGTGCAGATGTTCCCGATGGCGGTGCTCATCGTGCCGCTCTACAACATCCTCGGGCAGATGCAGCTGCTGGACTCCTACGGCGGCTTGATCCTGACCTACTGCTCGATCTCCGTGCCCTTCTGCGCCTGGATGCTCAAGGGGTACTTCGACTCCATACCCGCCGAGATAGACGAGGCCGGGCGGGTCGACGGGCTCTCGCCCTTCGGCACCTTCTGGCGGCTCATCCTGCCGCTGGCCCGGCCCGGGCTGGCCGTCACCGGCTTCTACTCGTTCATCACCGCCTGGGGCGAGGTCGCCTTCGCCAGTCAGTTCATGAGCAGCGAGGAGCATTACACCCTGGCGGTGGGGCTCCAGACGTTCGTCGGGCAGCAGAAGGCCGAGTGGGGGCTGATGACGGCGGCTGCCGTGCTCATCACTGTGCCGGCGGGGCTCGCGTTCTTTGTCGCGCAGCGGCATCTTGTCGCGGGGCTGACGGCCGGCGGTACGAAGGGGTAGCCCTCCGGGCGGGGTTCGCCCCGGGCCCTCCCTTTCACCGTTTCTGCGGGGGGTGCCCCGCGCCCCCGGTGAGCGCGCCTGCGGCGCGCGTCCTCAATCGCCGGACGGGCTGTTCAGCCCGTCCGGCGATTGAGGACAAGCGGCGAAGCCGCTTTCAGGGGGTCTGGGGGCTTGCCCCCAGGAATCGGCGAAGGGGCGGGACCGGGGCACCTCCGCCCGAAGGGCCACCCCCCTCCACACCACCACCACCGATAGGACCTACATGACCCAGAACCTCGCGCCCACCCCCTCCACCGCCCACCACGACACCCCGTCCGCCCAGGACGCCTGGTGGCGCCGCGCCGTCATCTACCAGGTCTACGTCCGCTCCTTCGCGGACAGCGACGGCGACGGCATCGGCGACCTGCGCGGGATCCGGGAGCGGCTGCCGTACCTGGCGGAGCTGGGGGTGGACGCGGTGTGGCTGACGCCGTTCTATGCGTCGCCGCAGGCGGACGGTGGGTACGACGTGGCGGACTACCGGGCGGTGGACCCGCTGTTCGGGGATCTGCGGGACGCGGACGACCTGGTCAGGGAGGCGCACCGGCTGGGGCTGCGGATCATTGTGGACATCGTGCCGAACCACACGTCGGACCGGCACCAGTGGTTCCGGGAGGCGCTGGCGGAAAGGCCGGGAGGGGCGGCGCGGGCGCGGTACCACTTCCGGCCGGGGCGGGGGGCGGGCGGGGAACTGCCGCCGAACGACTGGGAGTCCGTGTTCGGGGGGCCGGCGTGGACGAGGACGGCCGGCCCGGACGGCACGCCGGGCGAGTGGTACCTGCACCTGTTCGCCCCGGAGCAGCCTGACCTCAACTGGGAGAACGAGGAGGTGCGGGCGGAGTTCGAGTCGGTGCTGCGCTTCTGGCTGGACCTGGGCGTGGACGGCTTCCGCATCGACGTGGCGCACGGCATGGTCAAGGCGCCGGGCCTGCCCGACATCGGCCGAAAGGAACAGGCCAAACTCATCGGCGCCCAGGTGCTGCCGTTCTTCGACCAGGACGGCGTCCACGAGATCCACCGCTCGTGGCGGCGGCTCCTGGACTCGTACGAGGGCGACCGGATCGGGGTGGCGGAGGCGTGGGCGCCGACCGCCGAGCGGCTGGCCCTGTACGTCCGGCCGGACGAGCTGCACCAGGCGTTCAACTTCCAGTTCCTGACCTGCGCGTGGGGCGCGGAGCCGATGCGGGCGGTGATCGACGAGTCACTGGCGGCGACCCATTCCGTGGGCGCGCCCACCACGTGGGTGCTGTCCAACCACGACGTGGTGCGGCACACCACCCGGTACGGCGGCGGGGAGCACGGCGCCCGCCGGGCCAGGGCCGCGGCGCTGCTGATGCTGGCGCTGCCCGGCTCGGCCTACGTCTACCAGGGCGAGGAGCTGGGCCTGCCGGAGGTCGTGGACCTGCCGGACGAGGTGCGGCAGGACCCGGCGTTCTTCCGGGGCGACGGCCAGGACGGCACGCGGGACGGCTGCCGGGTGCCGCTGCCGTGGTCGGGCGAGGAGGCTCCGTACGGCTTCGGTCCGGGCGGCAGCTGGCTGCCGCAGCCGGCGGAGTGGCGGGGGCTGTCGGTGGAGGCGCAGTCCGGCGACCCGCGGTCGATGCTGGAGCTCTACCGGTCCGCGCTGGCCCTGCGCCGCACCCTGCCCGGGCTCGGCAACGGGGAGATGGAGTGGCTGGCGGCGCCGGAGGGGGTGCTGGCGTTCTCCCGGCCGGGGTTCGTCTGCACCGTCAACACCCTGCCCAAGGAAGTGGAACTTCCTGTTCCGGGACGTCCCGTGCTCGCCACCTCCGCCCTGGAGTTCGGCCGGGGAGCCGTGCGGCTGCCCGCCGAGTCCTGTGTCTGGTGGGAAGTCTGAGATGCGACCGGTACAGTCACCTCCCGTGACCGCACGGCTGGCCGATATCGCAGCCCAGGCGGGTGTCAGCGAAGCAACCGTCAGCCGCGTCCTCAACGGGAAGCCGGGGGTCGCCGCCTCCACCCGCCAGTCCGTGCTGGCCGCGCTCGACGTGCTGGGCTACGAACGGCCCGTGCGGCTGCGGCAGCGCAGCGCCGGGCTCGTCGGGCTGATCACCCCCGAGCTGGAGAACCCCATATTCCCGGCCTTCGCCCAGGTCATAGGGCAGGCGCTGACGCGCCAGGGCTATACGCCCGTGCTGGCCACCCAGACCCCCGGCGGCTCGACCGAGGACGAGCTCACCGAGATGCTGGTGGACCGGGGCGTCTCCGGGATCATCTTCGTCTCCGGCCTGCACGCCGACACCTCCGCCGATATGCAGCGCTACGCCCAGCTGCGCGCCCAGGGCGTGCCGTTCGTGCTGATCAACGGCTTCTCGGACGAGGTGCGGGCGCCCTTCGTCTCCCCCGACGACCGGGCCGCGATGCGGCTCGCCGTCACCCATTTGGCGGAGCTCGGCCACCGCAGGATCGGGCTGGCCCTGGGCCCCCGTCGTTACGTGCCGGTACAGCGCAAGATCGAGGGCTTTCTGCGGAGCATGAAGGACCAGCTCGGCGTGGAGTCGGACGACGCACAGCAGTTGGTCGAGCACTCGCTGTTCACCCTGGAGGGTGGTCAGGCGGCCGCCTCCGCGCTCCTGGACCGCGGCTGTACGGCCGTGGTGTGCGCCAGCGACATGATGGCCCTGGGCGCCGTCCGCGCGGCGCGCAGGACGGGCCTGGACGTGCCGCGCGACGTCTCCGTGGTGGGCTTCGACGACTCCCCGCTCATCGCCTTCACCGATCCGCCGCTGACCACGATCCGCCAGCCCGTCCGCCCCATGGGCCAGGCCGCGGTACGGGCGCTCCTGGAGGAGATCTGCGGGACGCCCGCCCCGCACAGCGAGTTCGTCTTCCTCCCCGAGCTGGTCGTCCGCGGGTCGACCGGGTCCGTCCCCGCGGCCCGTACGGGCGTCTGAACGGCATCCGCGCACCAGGCCGAAAGCCGCCAAACCCGACTTGGGGTTGATCTGCGCTCCGGCCGACTCTGGCACACTGTGGGCCTATGGGTGAAGCGACAGCAAGGACCCTGGAAGGCCGCACGGCCACCCCGCCGCCCAACGGGGAACGCGGGGACAGGCCGCCTGCGGACCAGCCGCCGCCGCGCAGGCTGCGCACACCGCGCCGCCCGCGGCTCTGGTTCGAGGTGCTGCTCATCGCGGTCAGCTACTGGGTCTACTCCCTGGTGCGCAACGCCGTTCCGGAACAGCGGGCCGACGCGTTGCGCAACGCCGACTGGATCTGGCGCACCGAGCAGACCCTCCACATCGCCGTCGAGCACTCGGTCAACAAGGCCGTGAACTCCGTGACCTGGCTCATCGTCGGCATGAACTACTACTACGCCACCCTGCACTTCGTCCTCACCATCGGTGTGCTCGTGTGGCTCTACCGCTGGCACCCCGGCCGCTACGCCGCCGCCCGCCTGGCCCTCTTCGCCACCACCGGTGTGGCCCTCCTCGGCTACTACCTGTATCCGCTCGCACCCCCGCGGTTGATGGACGGGCCCGGGTTCGTCGACACCGTCGTCGTGCATCACACCTGGGGGTCGATGGCTTCCGGGAACCTCGCCGATGTGTCCAACCAGTACGCCGCCATGCCGTCTATGCACATCGGGTGGTCGGTGTGGTGCGGGGTGACTATCGCGGTGCTGGCGCGGCCGGTGTGGGTGAAGGTGCTCGGGGCGTTGTATCCCGTGGCGACGCTTGTGGTCATCGTGTCGACGGCCAACCACTTCTGGTTGGACGCGGTGGGTGGGTTGCTGTGCCTGGGGTTCGGGTTCGGGTTGTCGTACGTGTGGTACGGGACGTTTCCGTATCGGCTGGCGCGGCAGGTGGCTGTTCGGTAGGGGTGCCCCGGTCCCTCCCCCAGAGGGGGCACCCCCCTACCCCCCATAGAACCGCTCCTCAACCACCGCCCGAGCCCGCCGCGTAACCCGCCGGTAGTCGTCCAGCATGTCCCCGACATGCCCCGGCTCATACCCCAGATACCGCCCCACCGCAGCCAACTCCCGCGGATCCCCGGGAAACGTATCCCCCGACCGCCCCCGCACCAGCATCACCGCGTTGCGCACACTCGTCGCCAGCACCCACGCGTCATCGAGGATCCGCGCCTCGTCGGCACCGAGGAGCCGGGCCGCGCAGGCAGCGGCGAGCGCCTGACGCGTACGGGGAGTGCGCAGGCCGGCGACCGCGTGCGCGTGGCGCATCTGGAGGAGCTGGACGGTCCATTCGACGTCGGAGAGGCCGCCGCGGCCGAGCTTGGTGTGGGTGGTGGGGTCGGCGCCGCGGGGGAGGCGTTCGGTCTCCATGCGGGCCTTGAGGCGGCGGATCTCGCGGGCGGCGTCCTCGGCGAGGCCGTCGGCGGGGTACCGCAGCGGGTCGATGAGCTCGATGAAGCGCCGGCCGAGGTCGGGGTCGCCGGCGACGGGCTCGGCGCGGAGCAGGGCCTGGCTCTCCCAGACGAGGGACCAGCGGCGGTAGTAGGCGGCGTAGGAGGCGAGGCTGCGTACGAGCGGGCCGGACCTGCCCTCCGGCCGCAGGTCGGCGTCGATGAGCAAGGGCGGGTCGGAGGTGGGGAGTTGGAGCAGCCGGCGCATCTCGTTGGCGACGGCGAAGGCGGCCTTGGCGGCCTCCTCCTCGCCGACGCCGTCGCGGGGCTCGTGGACGAGGAGGACGTCCGCGTCGGATCCGTAACCCTGTTCGCAGCCGCCGAAGCGGCCCATGCCGATGACGGCGAACCGGGTGGGCAGGGTGTCGCCCCACTCGGCCCGGACGGCGGCGCGCAGGGCGCCCGCGATGGCGGCGGCGTTGAGGTCGGAGACGGCCCGGCCGACGGTGTCGCAGCGGCTGCCGTGGTCGCGGGCGGCGGGTCCGGCGGGCGGCTCGCCGTTGGCCTGGCCGGCGCCGTGCGGTCCGGGGCGTCCGTAGGCGCCGACGATGTCGGCCGCGGCGGTGCGGAACAGTTCCCGTCGGCGGACCCCGCGCACCGCGACGATGGCCTTCTCCGCGTCCTCGGCCCGGCCGACCGCGGCCAGCGTCTCCTGCTCCAGCGCCTCCCGGTCGCGCGGGCGCAGGCCCTCGGGGGCGCCGAGGAGAGCGACCGCCTCGGGGGCGCGCAGCAGCAGGTCGGGGGCGAGCCGCCCGGCGGACAGGACCCGGGCCAGGTTCTCCGCGGCGGCGCCCTCGTCGCGCAGCAGCCGCAGGTACCAGGGGGTCTTGCCCAACGCGTCCGACACCTTGTGGAAGTTGAGCAGTCCGGCATCGGGATCTGACGAATCGGCGAACCAGCCCAGCAGCACGGGCAGCAGCGTACGCTGAATCGCCGCCTTGCGTGTCACTCCCGAGGCAAGCGCCTCCAGATGGCGGAGCGCGGCCGCCGGGTCCGCGTAGCCGAGGGCTTCCAGGCGCTGTCCCGCGGCCTTGGGGCTGAGCCGGATCTCGCCGGGTTCGAGCTGGGCGACGGCGTCCAGCAGCGGCCGGTAGAAGAGCTTTTCGTGCAGCCGCCGCACCTCGCGGGCGTGCCGCCGCCATTCCTTGCCCAGTTCGGTGACGGGTTCGGTGCGGAACCCCAGCGACCGGCCGAGGCGCCGCTGCTCCGCCTCCCCCTCGGGCACGAGGTGGGTGCGGCGCAGCCGGTGGAGCTGGATGCGGTGTTCCATGGCGCGCAGGAAGCGGTAGGCGGCGTCGAGGGCGGCGGTGTCGGCCCGTCCCACGTAGCCGCCGGCGGCGAGCGCGGCCAGGGCGTCGAGGGTGCTGCCGCTGCGCAGCGTGGCGTCGCTGCGGCCGTGGACGAGCTGGAGGAGCTGGACGGCGAACTCGACGTCGCGGAGGCCGCCGGGGCCGAGCTTGAGCTCGCGTTCGAGCCGGTCCGCGGGGATCGAGGCGACGACGCGGCGGCGCATCTGCTGCACGTCGGGGACGAAGTTCTCGCGCTCGGCGGCCTGCCAGACGAGCGGGGCCACCGCGTCCACGTAGCCGCGCCCCAGCTCGGGGTCGCCCGCCACGGGCCGGGCCTTGAGGAGCGCCTGGAACTCCCAGGTCTTCGCCCAGCGCTGGTAGTACGCGAGGTGGCTGCTGAGCGTGCGCACCAGGGGGCCGTTGCGGCCCTCGGGGCGGAGGTTGGCGTCGACGGGCCAGATCGTGCCCTCGGGCGTGATGTCCGAGCAGACGCGCATCATGCGCGACGCCAGCCGGGTGGCCGCCTGCAGCGCCGGGCCCTCGTCCGCGTCGCCGCGCGCCTCCGCCACGAAGATGACGTCCACGTCCGAGACGTAGTTGAGCTCGTTGCCCCCGCACTTGCCCATGCCGATCACGGCGAGCCGGCAGGATGCCGCGTCGTCGGGGTGCTCGTCGCAGGCGATGGCGAGGGCCGCGCGCAGCGTCGCGGTGGCCAGGTCGGCCAGTTCGGCGGCGGTCTCCGCCACGTCGGTGCTGCCCGTGACGTCCCGGGCGGCGACGGCGAGCAGGCAGCGGCGGTAGGCCGCCCGCAGGGCGTCGGACGGGGTGAGCCCGCGCTCCCGGCCGGCCGCGCACCCCTCGGCCAGGGCGCGCTCGAACTCGGGGGTGCCGGGGTGCAGATCGGCCGATTCGAAGGCGTCGAGCGCGTGCCAGTGGTCAGGGTGCCGGGCGAGGTGGTCGCCGAGCGCCTCGGAGACGCCCAGCACCCCCAACAGCCGGTCGCGCAGCGGTTTCGCGGCGCCGAGGGTGTCCAGCAGCGTCCGCGCCTCCCGGTCCCCCAGCGCCTCGGCGAGCCGCGCGAGCCCGTGCAGCGCGAGGTCGGGGTCGGCGGTCGCCCCGAGCGCGTCCAGCAGTACGGAGTCGTCCCGCACCACCGCGAGCCCGTCCGCCTCCAGCAGCCGTTCGGCCCCGGCCGGATCCGTGAACCCACTGCGCAGCAGCCGCGTGTACACACTGCCGCGGCGCCCTTCCGGGACGGTCATCCCGCTACCTCCTGCGTGGCGTTCGCCGTTGTCGGTGGTTCCGCACGTCGGGTGGCGGGCCGCCCGCCGCGTCCGCTCCCGGGCGCCCGCCCCCCCCGATGTGCCCGCGTGTCCGCAGGACTACAGCACCGGCAGCATCTTCCGGAGTTCGAACGCCGTGACCTCGGAGCGGTATTCCTCCCACTCCTGCTTCTTGTTGCGCAGGAAGAAATCGAAGACGTGCTCGCCGAGGGTCTCGGCGACGAGTTCGCTGCGCTCCATGAGCTCGATGGCCTCGCCCAGGTTCTGGGGCAGCGGCTCGATGCCCATGGCCCGGCGCTCGGCGTCGGAGAGCGCCCACACGTCGTCGTCGGCGCCCGCGGGGAGTTCGTACCCCTCCTCGATGCCCTTCAGACCGGCGGCGAGGAGGACGGCGTAGGTGAGGTAGGGGTTGGCGCCGGAGTCGATGGAGCGGACCTCGACGCGGGTGGAGCCGGTCTTGCCCGGCTTGTACATGGGGACGCGGATGAGGGCGGAGCGGTTGTTGTGGCCCCAGCAGATGTAGGAGGGGGCCTCGCCGCCGGCGCCCGCGGTGCGCTGGGAGCCGCCCCAGATGCGCTTGTAGGAGTTGACCCACTGGTTGGTGACGGCCGAGGTCTCGGCGGCGTGCCGCAGCAGCCCCGCGATGAAGGAACGGCCGACCTTGGAGAGCTGGTACTCGGCGCCGGACTCGTGGAAGGCGTTGCGGTCGCCCTCGAAGAGGGAGAGGTGGGTGTGCATACCGGAGCCGGGGTACTCGGAGAACGGCTTGGGCATGAACGTGGCGTGCACGCCCTGCTCCAGGGCCACCTGCTTCATGACCAGGCGGAAGGTCATGATGTTGTCGGCGGTGGAGAGCGCGTCGGCGTAGCGCAGGTCGATCTCCTGCTGGCCGGGGGCGCCCTCGTGGTGGCTGAACTCGACCGAGATGCCCATGGATTCGAGCATGGTGATGGCCTGGCGGCGGAAGTCCATGCCCACGTTCTGCGGGGTGTGGTCGAAGTAGCCGGACGAGTCGGCGGGCACCGGGCGGGTGCCGTCCACCGGCTTGTCCTTGAGCAGGAAGAACTCGATCTCGGGGTGGGTGTAGAAGGTGAAGCCGAGGTCGGAGGTCTTGGCGAGGATGCGCTTCAGGACGTAGCGGGGGTCGGCGTACGAGGGCGAGCCGTCCGGCATCAGGATGTCGCAGAACATCCGGGCCGTGCCGGGGGCCTCGGCGCGCCACGGGAGGATCTGGAAGGTCCCGGGATCCGGCTTGGCGATCATGTCGGATTCGTACACACGAGCGAATCCCTCGATCGCGGAGCCGTCGAAGCCGATGCCCTCGTCAAACGCCTGTTCAAGTTCCGCCGGGGCGACGGCGACCGACTTCAGATAGCCGAGCACATCGGTGAACCACAGCCGCACGAAGCGGATGTCGCGCTCCTCAAGGGTGCGGAGCACGAACTCCTGCTGCTTATCCATAGCTACCTATCCTCGCTGGTCAGGCCGTCCGCTCCCGGCCGCGGGGCAGGCCGGGGGCACATCAGCATCCCACCACACGATTTCGGACGCGTTGCGCACGGGCGTCCCGGGGTGGTCGCTTCCATTGTGGGCGGCGCCGGGGGCTCGTGCAGGGGCGCCCTCCCCCGTACCCCCCGGATCCGGCCCCGGCCCCGGTCCCGAAGGCTCCGGCTCACGGGTGCATACGCGCCCCCTTGAGCACCTTGTCCACGGCGTTCCGGGGGCCGTGGACGGCCAGTCCGACCAGATCGAGCCGGTCCGCGGCGACCGCGCGGACGGCGGCGCGGTTGTCGCGGTCGTTGCCGGTGCGGAACAGGTCGGAGGTGAAGACCGCGAGGGGCAGGCCGCGGCCGAGGGCCCGGGTGTGGGCCGCGGTCAGCGTCTCCCCCGCACCCTCGAAGATCATCACCGGCTGGCGGAACATGGGCAGGTAGCGGTTGCCCCCGGCGTCGGCGTAGGGCTCCCCGACCACCTCGGGCAGCTCCGCGCCCAGGCCGCTGACCAGGAAGGCCGTGACGTTCAGGCGCTGCCACACCGGCAGGTCGTCCCGGAGCAGGACGGCGATCTTCGTATCGAAGCGGAGGGGCTCCGGCCCGGCCGCTGATGTCGGGGACGCGGCCGCGTGGTCCAGGATCTGCATGGTCTGCTCGGTCTCCATGGCCCGCAGTCTGCTCCGGCCGGTGACCCGGCGGCTTGTACGCTCTTTGCGTGCCGCCGCGCTCCGATACCACGCCGCCCCGTTCGCGGATCACGGCCTGGCGCCCCGCGCTCACGGGGATCGCGGAGGTCCTTCACGCCCGGTTCTTCGACCACGCCTACCCCATGCACACCCACGACACGTGGTCGCTCCTCGTCGTCGACGACGGCGTGGTCCACTACGACCTGGACCGCCACGGGCACGGCGCGCCCTCCGGCGTGGTGACCCTGCTGCCTCCGCACGTGCCGCACAACGGCTGCCCGGCGACGCCGGGAGGGTTCCGGAAGCGGGTGCTGTACCTGGAGGCGGATGTGGTGGGAGAGGAGCACATCGGCGCGGCCGTGGACCGGCCGACGGTGCTCGACCCGCTGCTGCGCCACCGCGTCCACCAGTTGCACATGGCGCTGGCCGCCCCCGGCGAGGAGCTGGAGGCGGAGAGCAGGCTCGCGTTCGTCGGCGACCGGCTGGTGCGCCACCTGGACCTGCGGGCCGCCACGCGGCCGGAGCCGGGCGGGCGCGACGCCGCCGTCCTCGCCCACCGGCTCCGGGACCTGCTCGACGCCCGCGTCGTCGAGGGGCTGACGCTCCCCGAGGCGTCCGCGCGGCTGCACGCCCATCCGACGCACCTGGTCCGGGCGTTCAGCCGCGCGTTCGGCATCGCCCCGCACCAGTACCTCACCGCGCGCCGCGTCGACCGGGCGCGCCGGATGCTGCTGGACGGGGTCCCGCCGCACGCCGTCGCCGTGGCGGCCGGCTTCTACGACCAGTCCCATCTGACCCGGCACTTCAAGCGGATCGTCGGGGTCGCGCCGGGGCGGTACGCGCGCGGGCGGCGGCGGTCGGGCGGCTGACGGCACCACGGCACCGGCCGCCGGAAGGGCTCAGGTCCCCGCCCCGACCAGTTCACCGCGCCCGGCGGGCGCCAACGGCTCGTCGCATGCCGCCTGTTCGGTGACGGCGAGGATGGCCGCCAGCCCGGCCCGGCTCTGTTCCAGCTCCGCGATGCGCTCCTCCATCCCGCGCAGCTGGTCCCGGAGCCGGTCGCCCACGCACGGGTGGACGAACAGCCCGTCGCCCTCCACACAGGGCAGCACCTCCCGGATGACGCGGGTGGGCAGCCCCGCCTCCAGCAGCGCCCGGATGCGGCGGACCGCCAGCGGCGCGTCGGGCCCGTACGAGCGGTGGCCCCCGGGCGTGCGCACCGGGGTGAGCAGGTCCTGCTCCTCGTAGTAGCGCAGCAGGCGGACGCTCACTCCGGTGACCGCCGCCAGCTCTCCGATCTTCATATGTGATCCCCCTCACAAATGGCGCACTCCGACTTGAAGCTCCCATGCATGTGAGCTTCTAGCGTTGCCGCCATGAACAAGAACACAGCGGCCACCACCGACCCTACTTACTCCATCGGCGGCGACATCCTCGTCCCGCGCCTGGGCTACGGCGCCATGCGGCTGACCGGCCGGCCCGACGAGCGGCGCGGCCTCACCGCCACGATCTGGACGGCCCCCACCGACCGCGAGGACATGATCGCGCTGCTCCGGCGGGCGGTCGAACTGGGCTTCCGCCTCTTCGACACGGCGGACGCGTACGCCCTGGGCGCCAACGAGGAACTGGTGGCGGAGGCTTTGCGTCCGTTCGCCGGTGAGGTCACCATCGCCACCAAGGTGGGCGTGATCCGGCCCTCCGCCACCGAGTGGGCCCCCCTCGGCCACCCCGGCTATCTGCGGCAGCAGGCCGAGCTGGGCCTGCGCCGGCTCGGCACCGAGCGGATCGACCTGCTCCAGCTGCACCGCATCGACCCCGCGTACCCGCTGGCCGACCAGATCGGCGCCCTGAAGCAGCTCCAGGAAGAGGGCAAAGTCCGTCACATCGGACTCTCGGAGGTGACCGTCGAGCAGATCCGGGAGGCGTCCGCGATCGCGGAGATCCGCACCGTCCAGAACCTCTACAACCTCGGCGACCGGAGCCACGACCCCGTGATCGACTTCGCGGCGGAGCAGGACATCGCCTTCCTCCCCTACTGGCCCATCGCGATGGGCGAGCACGCCGGCCCGGACAGCCCGGTGGCGGCCGTGGCGAAGGAACTTGGGGCGACGCCGGCCCAGACGGCCCTGGCCTGGCTGCTGCACCGCTCCCCGACGATGATCCCGATCCCCGGCACCTCCTCCCCCGCCCACCTGGCGGAGAACTGGGAAGCCCTCGGACTGCCCCTCTCCCCCGAGCAGTTCGCCCGCATCGACGGGGCCACGGCCGACCCGGGCACCCCGGCGTCATGAACAGCAACCCCTTCAACCTGCGGGTGATCGAGGAGTTCCGCGCCAACGCGGGCGTCGTGGGCGGTGAGTTCGCCGGTACGCCCCTGCTCCTGCTCACCACCCGGGGCGCCCGCAGCGGCGAGCTCCGCACCACCCCGCTGGTCCACCTGCGGGACGACGACGGGCGGCCCCACGTCTTCGCCCTCAACGGCGGCGCCCCCGTGGCCCCCGCCTGGTTCCACAACCTGCGCGCCCACCCCGACGAGCTCCGGGTCGAGCTGGGCGGCGACACCTTCCGCGCCCGCGCGGAGGAGGTCACGGACCCGGCGGAGTACGAGGAGCTGTGGCGGCGGCAGATCGCGGCCGAACCGAAGTTCGCCGGCTTCCGGGAGCGGGCGGGGCGCAGGGTTCCGGTGGTGCGGCTGGAGCGGGGGTGCCCCTAGGGGGCACGGATGCCCGTAGAGGGGCTGAGCAGGTCCCGGACCCTCGGCCCCTGGGGCTCAGCCGGCCCGCCCCCTCCTCCCCTCGGGACTCATCCGCTCCCGGACTCCTCCACCCGGTACCCCGGCACGGAAGGCCACCGCACCGTGAGCACCACCGACTCCTCCTCCGCGCGCCAGGAGTGGTCCACGCCCTCGCCCCACACCACGTAGTCGCCCTGCTCGGCCAACAGGACGCTGCGCCCGGGGAGTTCCACCCGGAAGCGGCCGCTGATGAGGACCAGCAGGGCGGTCCTGGCCTCGCCGGTGACCCATTGGGCGCGCTCGTCGCCGGGCGGGTGGACGCCCCACTTGATCTCGACCGCCTCGCTGTGGCGGGGGTCGGAGGCGTCCTTGAAGTGGCCGAGCAGCCAGCCGCGGTCGAGGGCGGCGTCCTTGCCGGCGTTGCCGACGTACACCGTGTCGTTCATGCTCAGGGACCGTACCAGCAGGTCAGGTACGGTCCGCCGGCGCCGCCACCGCCTCGGCCGCACGGGCCGCGCCGTCCTCCTCCGCGACCCGTGCGGCCAGCCGGCGGGCCGCCTCCGCGTTCCGACGGTGTACGTCATGGGGTCCTGCCTTTCGTCGCTCCCCACCCTGGAGCCTGACGTGAGGTGAGGGTCAAGCAGGGCGGACCAGGGGCGGACCGTCAGATCGGCAGCCCCACGATCCCCCACCCCCGCTCGTGCGCCTCCCGCACCACCTCCGCCCACTCCCGCAGCAGGACGGCGAACTCCTCATGGTTCGCGATCCAGCGACCCGGGGCGTCGGCGTGCTCCGTGAACGGCCCCTTCAGCCCGTCCAGAAGCGGTTCCGCCACGGCCCAGGCGGCGGCCAGCGCCGGAACGTCCTCGGGCGGACGGGCGACCAGCAGCCACGGCGACCTGCGGCCGGTCTCACGGGGGATGAACTCGCGTACCGCCTTGTCCCGGTCGTCCTCCTCCTCGGCCTCCGGGTCGTACAGCTCCCAGAACAGCCCCGACAGAAACGTGTCCAGCGCCTCCCGCAGCTCCGGCACCGCGTGGTCCCGGACGTCCTCCCACCGCTCCCCGGCCCAGAAGTGCGCCTTGAACGAGCCGCTCGTGGAGTGGAACTCGTAGAGGGCGGACCAGGTGGACACGGCTGTCGGGTGGTGGATCCAGCCTCTGGGGAAGTCGTCTTCGAGGAGGTCGTCGTAGTCGTCCGGGTAGGCGGCTTCCGTCAGGAGGTCCCGGCGTTCGCCGGGGGGTGTCTCGGCGAGGTGCTTCCAGTCGACGATGAGCACGCTGATGTCGAGTCCCATGGTGTTCCTTCCAGGCTGGGGGTGCGCCGGTCCCTCCCTGTCACCATTTCCTGCGGGGGCGGGCCCCCGCACCCCCTTTAACCGCGCTCCACGCGGTTGTCCTCACGCGCCGCAGGCGCGTTCACCGGGGCCGCGGGGTGCTCCCCGCGGAAACGGAGAGAGGGCGGGGCAGGGGCAACCCCAGCACCGCCTCCGCCACCGCCTCCGGCCGGTCGTACATCACCAGATGCCCCGCAGGAGCGACGGCCTCGAACTCCCCCTGGAGAAGCTCCGCGAGGGCGCGCAACCGGGCCAGACGGCGCCGCTCGAACCAGGAGTCGCCGCCGGTGGAGGCGGCGAGGACGGTGACGGGGACGGGCGGCAGCGGGTGTTCCGTGCGGAGGAGTTCGAGTTCGGCGGCGACGTCGCGGTAGCGGGCGTTCTCCATGAGGAGGGCGCGGGCGACGCGGCCGGTGCCGTAGGTGCGGCGGACGAGGGCGGCGGGGGCGGGGTCCTCGCGCCGGAGGGAGGAGGCGCGGACGGTGAGCCGGCGGAGGGCGGGGCCGAGGGCGAGGGGCAGGCCGGCGGAGGCGATGGCGTGGCCGCGGGCGCGGGCGGCGGCGGTGCGGAGTTCACGGGCGGCCACGGGCCGGGCGTTCTCCTCGACGCTGGAGTCGACGAGGACGAGCCCGGCCGTGCGCTCGGGGTGGAGCCGGGCGAACGCCTCGGCGTGGAAGCCGGCCAGCGAGTGGCCGACGACGGTCGCGGGGCCGTCGAGTCCGAGGGCGTCGAGGACGCCGGCGATCCGCGCGGCCTCGCCCTCGGCGGTCGGGGGTTCGGCGGCGGGCGCGCTGAAGCCGAGTCCCGGCCGGTCGAAACGGACGACCGTGCGGTGGCCGGTCAGCAGGGGGACGACGGGGTCCCAGTCGAACCAGCTCATACCGAGCCCGGGGCTGAGGACGCACACGGGCCCCGACCCCTCGCTCAGCACGTGCAGCGGCACGTCGCCGACCCGCAGCATCCGGCCCGGCGGCCGTTCCGTCTCCGTCTCAGTCCCCGTTTCAGTCTCCGTGTCCGTCCCCGTCTCCCTGTCCGTCCCCGTCTCCGTCTCCGTCATCGTTCCCCGTTCCTCTTCGTCCAGTGGTTCCGAACGGGGCAACGCCGGAGGACCGGGTCCTGGTTCCGCCCTACGCGCTCGACGTGTTCCGCGCGCCCCGCGCGTCCTGCGCGCTCCCCCTGGCCCCCGCCACCCAGTGCGGCTTCCGGAACGCCAGGAACGCGAGCGGCGCGAGGAAGCCGATGGTCAGCAGACCGCCGCCGACGATCAGCAGGTAGCGCCACAGCGGCTGCCCGCCGAACTGCTCCGGCGGCACGAAGCCGATGCACATCGCCGCGAGCGAGGACGCGAACCCGACGCCCGCGACCAGCCGCACGGCGGGAACGCGGAAGCCGCGCGGCCGGTCCGGGTGGAGCCGGCGGAGCCGCACCACGGCGGCGAACATCAACAGGTAGACGACGAGGTAGAGCTGGGTGGTGATGACGGAGAAGATCCAGTACGCGCTGGAGACGTCGGGCAGGAAGGCGTAGAGCAGCGCGATGACCGTCGTCAGGGCGCCCTGCGCGACCAGGATGTTGCGCGGCACGCCGTGCCGGTTGAGCTTCTGGAGGGCCGGCGGCAGGTAGCCCTCCTGCCGGGCGACGAGCAGCAGTCCGCGGGACGGCCCGGCCAGCCAGGTGAGCATGCCGCCGAGCGCGGCGGCGACCAGCAGCACACCGGTGACCTTGGTCAGCCAGCCGACCCCGAAGTGGTCGAAGAAGCCCTGGAACGCCTGCATCACCCCGGCCGTGAGGCTGAGGTCCTCGCCGGGCATCACCCAGCTGACGGCCAGCGCGGGCAGGATGAAGATCAGCAGGACGAGTCCGGTGGCCAGGGCCATCGCGCGCGGGAACTGCTTGCCGGGCGCGCGCAGCGACGAGACGTGGACGCCGTTCATCTCCATGCCCGCGTAGGACAGGAAGTTGCCCACGATGAGCACGAGGCTGGCGACGCCGGTCCACGGCGGCAGGACGTGGCCGCCGTCCATGGGCGCGGCGGACGGGTTGCCCTGGCCGAGGAAGACCAGGCCGAGGACGACGAGCACGATGCCGGGGAGCAGGGTGCCGATCACCAGGCCGATGCTCGACAGCCCCGCCACGGCCCGGGTGCCGCGCGTGGAGACCAGGACGCCGGACCAGTAGACGACGACGATGACGAGCGCGACGTAGAGCCCGTTGTCCGCGAGCCTCGGGTCGACGACGTACGCGAACGTGCCGGCCACGTAGGCGAGCAGGCTCGGGTAGTAGGCGATGGTCATCGCGAACTGGCACCACACGGCGAGGAAGCCCAGCGGCTTCGACAGCCCCTCGCTCACCCAGCGGTAGACGCCGCCCGTCCAGCCGGAGGCGAGTTCGGCGGAGACCAGCGCGGTCGGCAGCAGGAAGACGACGGCGGGGAGGAGGTAGAGGAAGACGGCGGCGAGGCCGTAGAGGGCCATCGAGGGCGCGGGCCGCAGGTTGGCCACCGAGGCGGTGGTCATCAACGCGAGGGTCACCCACGGGATGAACTGCCGCTGGGCGGCGGCCGGTTCGGATCCCAGGGGGTGTTCGGGACGTGCGGCGGGGGGACGTTCGTCCCTAACCTGTTCCGTGAGGGTCATGAGAGGGAGGAGCGTCCTTCGGGGCCAAGCAGTCGATCGGTTCGCCCCATCATCAGCCACGAGGCCCGTTCTGCGCACATCCGCACCTCCACTCCCCCGCCCCTCTGACGGCCCGCATACCCCGCGGGGGTAGGGTGCGACGGGACGGGACGGACCGTTCCGGCTCGGGGAGGGACGCGATGCACGGGCAGGGAACCGCCGGGACGTGGGGCGGCCGTCTGCTGCTCCTCGCGGCGCTGCTGCTGGGCATCGTGACCATGCACACACTCGGGCACCCCACGGAACACGGGCACCCGACGGATCACGGGCGGCCCACCGCACCGGCGGCGCACACCGCGCACTCCAGCCCCCACGCCGTGACCGCCCCGGTCACCGAGCACCTCACGCCCCCGCCCCGCCCCGGCATGGACCCGATGTCCGTCTGCCTCGCCGTCCTCGGCGCCGGCTGGACGGTCGTCCTCCTGCTGGCCCTGGCCGCCCTCCGCCGCCCGTCGGGCACCGCCGGAGCGGCGCCGCGGGCGTGGCACGTCCATGCCCTGTGGCCCGTCCCCCCGCCGCCGCGGCACAAGGCCCTCGCCCGGTTGTCGGTGCTGCGCGTGTAGGAGCGCCCCCGCGCTCGTACCCGTACGCATCCGCAGACACCGACACACCACAGGGGTTCATCCACCATGCGCACCACCACGCGCCGCGCCGTGCTCGGCGCCGGCCTCGCCACCGCCGCCGGCGGGCTCCTCACCGCCTGCTCGGACTCCGGGAAGCCGGCCGGCGGCGGGCGGACGCCCGTCGCCTACGTCGCCCCGGACGGGAAGGAGGTGGCGGCCGCCGAGGCGCGGCGCCGGGCCACCGGTTCCGTCCGCGAGGTCCGGCTGACGGCCGCCGGGACCGAGCTCGACCTGGGCGGCCGCAAGGTCACCAGCTGGGCGTACGGCGACGCCCTGCCGGGCCGCGAGGTCCGGCTCACCGCGGGCGACACACTCGCGCTCACCCTCGCCAACCACCTGCCCGAGGCGACGTCCCTGCACTGGCACGGGCTCGCGCTGCGCAACGACATGGACGGCGTCCCGGGCGTCACCCAGCGTCCCGTCCGGCCGGGGGCGTCGTTCACGTACCGCTTCGCGGTCGACCGCCCGGGCACGTACTGGTTCCACCCGCACTCCGGGGTGCAGCAGGACCGCGGCCTGTACGCGCCGCTGATCGTCGAGGACCCGAAGGAGCCGCTGGCGTACGACAAGGAGTGGGTCGTCGTCCTGGACGACTGGGTGGACGGGGTCGACGGCAGCACCCCGGACGCGGTCCTCGCGGAGCTCGCCAAGGGCATGGGCGGGGGTATGGACCACGGTGGGGAGACGGGCCACGGCGGCATGCACCACACGGCCGCGGTCACCCCCGCCCAGGACGGCCCCTCACGGATGCTGATGGGCGCGACGAGTCCCGTCCTCGGCGGCGACGCGGGCGACGTGGCGTACCCGTACTACCTGGTCAACGGCCGTACGCCGGACGCGCCGCAGACCTTCGCGGCGAAGCCGGGCGACCGGGTCCGCATCCGGTTCGTCAACGCCGGCGGCGACACCGCCTTCCGCGTGGCGCTCGGCGGCCACCGTATGACCGTCACCCACACCGACGGCTTCCCCGTCGGGCACGTGGAGACGGACTCCCTGCTGCTGGGCATGGGCGAGCGGTACGACGTACTGGTGACGGCCGGCGACGGCGTCTTCCCGCTCACCGCGCTCGCGGAGGGCAAGAAGCGGACGGCCCTGGCGCTGCTGCGCACGGGCGGCGGCGCGGCGCCGGGCGCGGACGTCCGTCCGGCGGAGCTGGACCGCGCGCCGCTGACCGCGGACCGGCTGAAGGCCGGCGCGGCCGTCCGGCTGAAGGACCGCCGCCCGGACCGCACCCTCACCTTCGAGCTCACCGGTTCGATGGAGCGCTACGACTGGGCGATCAACGGCCGGCGGTACGCGGCGTCGGACCGGTATCCGGTGGCGGCGGGCGAACGGGTCCGGCTCGCGTTCGTCAACCGCACCGGCATGTGGCACCCGATGCACCTGCACGGCCACACGTTCGCCCTGCCGGGCGGCGGGCCGCGCAAGGACACGGCGATCGTGCTGCCGGGGCGGCGCCTGGAGGTGGACTTCGACGCGGACAACCCGGGGCTGTGGATGCTCCACTGCCACAACGTCTACCACGCGGAGTCGGGGATGATGACGCTGCTGGGGTACCGCCGGTAGTCCCCGTGCGGGGCGGGGCCGTCCCTCGGGCCATCCCCTGGTGGCCCGAGGGATGGCCCCCGGGCGGCCCCCGGGTGGCCCCGCTCACCCGACCATTGCGTCAGGAAGACGATTAGACTGGCGGCGTGGCTCAACTTCGTCTCGCACTCAACCAGATCGACTCCACCGTCGGCGACCTGGCCGGGAACGCGGAGGCGATCCTCCGCGGGGCCCACCACTCCGCCGGGCAGGGCGCCCACCTCGCGGTCTTCCCCGAGATGGCGCTGACCGGCTACCCCGTCGAGGACCTCGCGCTCCGCTCGTCCTTCGTCGAGGCGAGCCGGGAGGCGCTGCGCGCGCTCGCCGTCCGGCTGGCGGACGAGGGCCTCGGCGAGCTGCCGGTGGTCGTCGGCTACCTGGACCGCAGCGAGGAGGACCGCCCCCGGCTGGGCCGCCCCGCCGGCGCCCCGCTCAACGCGGCGGCGGTGCTGCACGGCGGGCGGGCCGTGCTGACGTTCGCCAAGCACCACCTGCCCAACTACGGCGTGTTCGACGAGTTCCGGTACTTCGTGCCGGGCGACACCATGCCGGTGGTCCGGGTGCGCGGGGTGGACGTGGCGCTCGCCATCTGCGAGGACCTGTGGCAGGAGGGCGGCCGGGTGCCCGCCGCCCGCTCGGCCGGGGCCGGGCTGCTGGTCTCGGTCAACGCCTCGCCGTACGAGCGCGAGAAGGACGACACCCGGCTGGAGCTGGTGCGCAGGCGCGCCCAGGAGGCCGGCTGCACCACCGCCTACCTCGCCATGACCGGCGGCCAGGACGAGCTCGTCTTCGACGGCGACTCCATCGTCGTCGACCGGAACGGCCGGGTGATCGCCCGCGCGCCGCAGTTCGAGGAGACCTGCCTCGTCCTCGACCTCGACCTGCCCGCCGCCCCCGCCGGCCCCCCGTCCGGCACGGTGGACGACGGCCTGCGCGTCGACCACGTCACCGTCTCCGCCGACCCACTGCCCGCCTACGAACCGGCCTTCCCCGGCACCGTCGCCGACCACCTGGACGACGACGCCGAGGTCTACTCGGCCCTGGTGACCGGCCTGCGCGCGTACGCCGCCAAGAACGGCTTCCGGAGCGTCCTCATCGGGCTCTCCGGCGGCATCGACTCGGCGCTCGTGGCCGCGATCGCCTGCGACGCGGTCGGCGCGGCGAACATGTACGGGGTGGCCATGCCGTCCCGCTACTCCTCCGCGCACTCGCTCGCCGACGCCGAGGAACTGGCCCGCCGCACCGGCCTCAACTTCCGCACCGTGCCCATCGCGCCGATGTTCGACGCCTACATGGGCGCCCTCGGGCTCACCGGCCTCGCCGAGGAGAACCTCCAGTCGCGGCTGCGCGGCACGATGCTCATGGGCATCTCCAACCAGGAGGGCCACATCGTCCTCGCCCCGGGCAACAAGTCCGAGCTGGCGTGCGGCTATTCGACGCTCTACGGCGACTCCGTCGGCGCCTACGGCCCCATCAAGGACGTCTACAAGACGGGCGTCTTCCGCCTCGCCCGGTGGCGCAACCGCGCCGCCGAGGAACGCGGCGAGACCCCGCCCATCCCCGAGAACTCCATCACCAAGCCCCCGAGCGCCGAACTCCGCCCGGGCCAGGTCGACACCGACTCCCTCCCCGACTACCCCGTCCTCGACCGGATCCTGGAGCTCTACGTCGACCGGGACCGGGGCCGCACGGAGATCGTCGCCGAGGGCTTCGACGAGGAACTGGTCACACGCGTGCTGCGACTGGTGGACACCGCCGAGTACAAGCGGCGCCAGTACCCGCCGGGCACGAAGATCTCGGCGAAGGGCTTCGGCAAGGACCGGCGCCTGCCGATCACCAACCGGTGGCGCGAGGGGGCCTGACGGCGACCGGGGGGGGGAACCGTTCGGACGGCTGTTCCCGGGCCGCCACCCGCGCGTTCGCGGCCCCCTGCGCCCACCCGCGGGGGCGAGCCGCCCCCGGGGCCGGCCTCGGCCGCCCCGACCTCGTCCCCGCCCTCCTCGACCGCTACGGCTGACGAGCCCCCCGCACCTCCAGCCCCTCCAGCAGCCGCGCGGTCGCCTCCGCCACCGCGTCGACCGCCTCGTCGAAAACGGCCCGGTTGTGGGCGGCCGGGGCCCGGAAGCCGGAGACCTTGCGGACGTACTGGAGCGCGGCGGCGCGGACGTCGTCCTCGCCGGGGTCGGGGGTGAACGGGGGCCTGAGCGTTTTGATGCTGCGGCACATGCTTCCAGTGTGCGCCTGGAACGGGGTCGCCCCCGGCCCCCGGGAGCGCGCCGCGCGCGCCGCCCTCATTGATCCTGTGCCCTCGGCTGTTCGATCACGGTCGGGTCGTACAGGCCGTACTCGGGGCGCCCGATCGCGCTCATCAGGACGGCCCGGTCGTAGAAGTCCGTCTTCAGGACCTCGAACCCGCCGGCGTCCAGTCCGACCGTGGCGGGACTGTGGACGACGATGGCGTCCACCGCCTCTTCCGCGACCGCCGTCATGATCCGGCCCCATCCCTCACGGGCGGCCAGGAGGTCGTCCGGCCTCGTCTCCGCCACCGTCATGACGACGTTCCCGCGACGGTTGGACACGAGGACGCGGCATTGGGTGATCTGCCGTTCCACATCGTCGTCGGGGTTGCTCACATAGATGGCGGTGTTGAGCGGCCCGTGCTTGCAGGGGCGACCGTCTTTGAAGCAGCAGCCGTAGTAGGTGCTGGCCACGTCGGGCTTCCTCTCGCCGAGAGTCTCTGACGGCAGTGTGCCGCTGATTCTCCGGCGGGGTGCGGGGTCCGGCCGTGGTCCCTCTATCGCGCGACGTCGGTGTCGGCGGTCACTCCGCGGGGTGGGACGGGACCGGGGCCCGGCCTCCGAGTGCCTCAGAGCTTCACCCGCGCCGCCACCGGCAGGTGGTCGCTCCCCGTCTCCGGCAGGGTCCACGCCGACTTCGGGTCCATCCCGCGCACCATGATCTGGTCGATCCGGGCCATCGGGAAGCTCGCCGGCCAGCTGAAGCCGAACCCGTCCCCGGCCGCCCCCTGGGCCGAGCGCAGCTGGGAGGTGACGGGGGCGAGGGAGCGGTCGTTCATGGTGCCGTTGAGGTCACCGAGGAGAACGACCTTCTTGACGGGTTCGGCGGCGATGGCACGGCCCAGGGCGGCGGCACTGTTGTCGCGCTGGCCCGCGGTGAAGCCGGCGTTGAACTTGACGCGTACGGAGGGCAGATGGGCGACGTAGACGGCGACGGGGCCCTGGGGGGTGTTGACCGTGGCGCGGAGGGCGCGGGTCCAGCCCATGCGGATGTCGACGGGGCGGGCGTCGGCGATCGGGTACTTGCTCCAGATGCCGACGGTGCCCTGGACGGAGTGGTAGCGGTAGCTGCCCGCGAGGGCGCGCTCGTAGCGGGAGGCGTCGCTCAGCTCCTCCAGCGCCACCACGTCCGCGCCGGACGCGACGAGGGAGCGGGCGGTGCCGGCCGGGTCGGGGTTCTCGGCGTTCACGTTGTGGCTGACGACGGTGAAGTTGCCGCCGGAGCCGGACTTGTCGGTGAGGAGGCCGCCGAAGAGGTTCACCCAGGCGACGGCCGGCAGCACGACGGCGATCAGCGCGGTGGCGGAGCGGCGCAGCACCGCGAGGACGAGCAGGACCGGGACGAGGAGTCCGAACCAGGGCAGGAAGGTTTCCGTGAGGCTGCCGAGGTTGCCGACCCGGTTGGGGATGCTGGAGTGGAGCAGCATCAGCAGTCCCAGCACCAGCGCCAGGATCGCGATCACCAGTCCGCGCCGCCAGATTCCCGGGCCCTGCCACCCGCCCACGAGGCGTCGGACCCCGGAACCCGCCCGCTCCGGGCCGGTTCCCTCTCGGCCCGTCTCCTGCATGTGCGCCTGCGGCATCCGCATGTCCTCACTCGGTCTCGCTGCTTCCCGTCACCCGACGATAGGTGATCAACCGTGTTCTGTGATCACCGCGGGCGGGGCTTTCCCCGCCCCTCCGAAGAGGGGCGTCGGGGTGGAGGACGGCCCGTCGGCCCGGACGGGTTCCTGCGGACGGGCCATGCGGGCGGGCTGTGACACAACGGGCATATTCGCGACGGCCGGATGCGACGACCGGAAGCGAGGGCGGGGAACGACCACCGGGAACGACGACTGGGAACGATGTCTGGGAACTGCGACCGGAAACTGCGACCGGAAACGAACCCGCGTCACCGTCCTTCCGTACCCCCGCCCCCGCGCCTGCCCGGCCGCGCCCCCTCCAGGACCATGTCCACGATCCCCTCCGCGAGCCCCGGCGGCAGCTCCCGCCACTCGTGGAGCACCGCCCGCACCAGCATCGGGCTGACGAACAGGTCGATGAGCAGATCGACGTCGGCGTCGGCACGGATCTCGCCGGTCGCCACGCCCCGCCGCAGGACCGCGCGGAACGCCTCCCGGCGGGAGGCGACGACCGTGTCGTGGTACTCCTTCCACACCCGGGGCTGCGCCTGCACCTGGGCGACGACGGTGCGCATCACGGCGGAGGAGCGCTTGGCCAGCCCGCGCCGGCGCAGGAAGTCCAGCAGGGCGACGAGGTCGTCGCGGACGGAGGCGCCGGTGAGCTCGGGGGCGGATTCCTCCAGGGAGCGCAGGACGTCGAGCATCAGCGCCTCCTTGCCGGCCCAGCGCCGGTAGACGGTGGCCTTGCCGACGCCGGCCTCGCGGGCGATCCGTTCCATGGACAGCTCGCTGACGGTGACGCCCTCCTCCAGCAGCCGCAGGACGGTCTCGATCACGGCGGTGTCGACGGCGGCGCTGCGCGGCCGTCCGCGCTGCTGGACGGGGAGGGTGCCGGTCTCCCGCGCCGCGCCGCTCACCGGCCGGCTCCCGCCTGTTGTCGCTCGGTGGGCCGGTCGGCGCCGGGGCGCGGGGCCGCGTTCCTGCCGGGCAGGAAGATGCCGGCGACGAGCGCGCCCAGGGCGGCGACCCCGGCCGCCCCCAGGGCGGTGACGTGCATGGCGTGCAGGAACGCGTCGTGGGCGGGGACGACGAGGTCCTGCCCGGCGGGGCCGAGCTTCCCGGCGAGGCCCAGGGTGCCCTCTATCGACTCGCCGGCCGCGTGCCGGGCGGAGCCGGACAGCCCGGGGACGGCGTCGAGCCGGGCGGCGATGCCGTCGCGGTAGACGGTGGAGAGCACCGAGCCGAGCACGGCCACCCCGAGGGCGCCGCCGACCTGCCGGAAGGTGTTGTTCACGGCCGATCCGGAGCCGGCCTTCTCGCGCGGCAGGGACTGCATGATCGAAACGGTGGCGGGCGGCATGACGTGCGCCATCGCGGTGCCCTGGAAGAAGAACAACACCTCCAGGACCCAGATCGGGGTGTCGGCGTCGAGCAGCACGAACCCCGACATGGTGATCGCCACCAGCAGCATCCCGCCCGAGCAGACGGCACGGCCGCCGAACCGGGCCACGACGTGCCGGGCCCGCGGCGCGAAGAACATCTGCGCGGCGGCCAGCGGGAGCAGCAGCAGACCGCTCTGCAACGGGCTGTAGCCGCGCACGCTCTGGGTGTAGAAGACGGTGAAGAAGGTGACGCCCAGCAGCGCGAAGAAGACGAGCCCGATCGACGTCACGGCCGCCGAGAACTGCGGTTTGCGGAACCACCGCATGTCGAGGGCGGGATGGCCGCTGCGCCGCTCGTGCAGGACGAAGAGGGCGAGGACGAGCAGTCCGCCGCCGACCGTGCCGTAGACCTCGGGCACGGTGAAGTCGGCGAGCTGGCCGCCCTTGATGATGCCGTACACGAGCAGGACGAGGCCGACGACCGACAGCAGCACGCCGAGGGGGTCGAGGCGGCCCGGCGCCGGGTCCCGGGAGTCGGGGACGAGCACCACCATCGCGATCACCGCGATGATCACGATCGGCACGTTCACCAGGAAGACCGAGCCCCACCAGAAGTGGTCCATGAGGATGCCGCCGGTGATCGGGCCTATGGCGATGGCCAGTCCGACGGCACCCGCCCATATGCCGACGGCCTTGGGCTGCTCGTCGCGCTCGAAGACGTTCATGATGATGGCGAGCGTCGCGGGCATCACGAAGGCACCGCCGAAGCCCATCACCGCGCGGAACGAGATCAGTTCGCCGGGCGAGCCGGAGGTGGCGGAGAGCACCGAGCCGATCCCGAACACGACCATCCCGAAGAGCAGGACCTTCTTCCGGCCCAGCCGGTCGCCCAGCAGGCCGGCGGTGAAGAGGATGCCGGCGAAGACGAGGGTGTAGGAGTTGATCGCCCATTCCAGCTGGCTCTGGGTGGCTCCGAGGCCGGTGGGCGGGGGCGACGCGATGGTCTTCATCGCCACGTTGAGGATCGAGTTGTCGAGGACGACGACGAGCAGGCTGAACAGCAGTACGGCGAGGATCGCCCACCGCCTCCTGTGCACGGCCTCCGGCACCTGGCGCACCGGCGCATCACCGGGTGGGATTGTCATATCACCACGGTAGCCCTCTTTCCGATACGGCACCGTTCCGTATTGGAAAGGCTTTGCCCTGCGGGCAAAAGCGACCGGCGAGTGCGACCGCCGGGAGCGCACCGGGGGCCGCATCGGGGGCCGTACCGGGAGCTGTCATCCCGTGCCACCCCTTGTTACCGGAGGTGTCTTCCTCGCCGTGGCCCCGCGTGTCAGCATGGAGGGGATCCGGGGACGCCGCAAGGGCGCTTCGAGACGACATCACAGGAGCCACAGCCATGACGCATGCCGTGACATCGGCCGGCAGCAGCCCCGCGGGCGAGAAGCCCGGCAAGGCGCTGTACGGCGGGACGAGTTCCCGGCGCATCACCGTCCGTGACATAGCCGCCGCCAAGGAGCGCGGCGAGAAGTGGCCCATGCTGACCGCCTACGACGCGATGACCGCGTCCGTCTTCGACGAGTCGGGCATCCCCGTCCTGCTCGTGGGCGATTCGATGGGCAACTGTCACCTCGGCTACGAGTCCACGGTGCCCGTCACCATGGACGAGATCACCCTGCTCGCCGCCGCCGTGGTCCGCGGCACCAAGCGCGCCCTGATCGTCGCCGACCTGCCGTTCGGCGCGTACCAGGAGGGGCCGGTCCAGGCGCTGCGCAACGCCACCCGGGTGGTGAAGGAGGCGGGCGTCGGCGCGATCAAGCTGGAGGGCGGCGAGCGCTCGGCCCAGCAGATCGAGCTGCTGGTCCAGGCCGGCATCCCGGTCATGGCCCACGTCGGCCTCACCCCGCAGTCCGTGAACGCCTTCGGCGGCTACCCGGTCCAGGGGCGCGGCGAGGAGGCGGCACAGCAGCTGCTGCGCGACGCCAAGGCCGCCCAGGACGCGGGCGCCTTCGCCGTGGTGCTGGAGCTGGTCCCGGCCGAGCTGGCGGCCGAGGTCACCCGCAGCCTGCACATCCCGACCGTCGGCATCGGCGCGGGCTCCGAGTGCGACGCGCAGGTGCTGGTGTGGACGGACATGGCGGGCCTGACCGGCGGCCGCGTACCGCGCTTCGTCAAGCAGTACGCGAACCTGCGCGAGGTACTCGGCGGCGCGGCCAAGGAGTTCGCCGAGGACGTCGTCGGCGGGGCCTACCCGGCCGCGGAGCACGCCTTCCACTGAGCTGGGCCCGGGCGCCCGGTGAGGGCATCCGGTAACGGACACCGCGCGCGCCGGGACCGCCCCCGGACCGCGTCGCGCACGGTCCCACCACCCGCCGGGTGGCCGCCACGGCCGCCCGGCGGTTCCATGTCGGGGCCCTGTCGGAAAAATATCGGCTCGTTGTCAGTGGCCTCTGCCAACCTCTTCCCATGACACGAAACGACATCCCCACAAGCGGCGGGAACGCCGTCGAGGTCCGGGGGCTGGTCAAGCACTACGGCGAGACCAAGGCCCTGGACGGGGTCGACCTGGACGTCCGCGAGGGCACCGTCCTCGGTGTCCTCGGCCCCAACGGCGCGGGCAAGACCACTCTGGTGCGGGTGCTGTCCACGCTGATCCGCCCCGACGCCGGGTCGGCCCGGGTCGCGGGGTACGACGTGCTGTCCCAGCCCCGGCAGCTGCGCCGGGTGATCGGGCTGACCGGCCAGTACGCCTCGGTCGACGAGAAGCTCTCGGGCTTCGACAACCTCTACATGATCGGCCGGCTGCTCGACCTGTCCCGCAAGGACGCCCGGCGCCGCGCGGACGAGCTGCTGGAGCGCTTCTCGCTCACCGAGGCGGCCAAGCGGCCCGCCGGGCAGTACTCGGGCGGTATGCGCCGCCGGCTGGACCTGGCGGCCTCCATGACCGGCCGGCCTTCCGTGCTCTACCTGGACGAGCCGACCACCGGCCTCGACCCCCGCACCCGCAACGAGGTCTGGGCCGAGGTCCAGCACCTGGTGCGGGAGGGCGCCACGGTCCTGCTCACCACCCAGTACATGGAGGAGGCCGAGCAGCTCGCGAGCGAGCTGACGGTCATCGACCGGGGGCGGGTGATCGCGGGCGGCCTGGTCGACGAGCTGAAGGCCAAGGTCGGCGGCCGCACCCTGCAGATCCGTCCGGCCGACCGCGCCGAACTGCCCCGCATGGTGGGCGCGGTGGCCCAGGCCGGGCTGGACGGCATCGCCGGCGCCACCATGGACGAGGCCGAGGGCCTGATCAACATCCCGATCGTCAGCGACGACCAGCTGACCGCCGTCGTCACCATGCTGGGCGACCGCGGCTTCACCCTCGCCGGCATCAACACCCATCTGCCCAGTCTCGACGAGGTGTTCCTGGCCATCACGGGCCAGAAGACCTCGCTGACCGACGACGCGCCCACCGACGTACTCCAGGAGGCCGCCGCATGAGCACGGCGACGATCAGCGCGCCCGTGGCGGCGCCCGCCGACGAGGGCCGGCTGCCCCTCCGTTCCCACCTCCGGCACATCGGCGCCCTGGCGCGCCGCAACATGCTCCAGCTCAAGCAGGACCCGGAGTCGATGTTCGACGTCCTGCTGATGCCGATCATCTTCACGCTGATGTTCGTGTACGTCTTCGGCGGTGCGCTCGCCGGCGGCCAGCAGGCGTACGTGAACCACCTGGTGCCCGGCCTGATGGCCATGACCGGCCTCAACATCGCGATGGCGGTGGGCTCGGGCGTCAACGAGGACTTCCGGAAGGGGGTGATGGACCGTTTCCGGACCATGCCCATCGCCCGGTCGTCGGTGCTCATAGCCAAGGTCGTCACCGAGATCGGCCGGCTGCTGATCGCCGTGGCGGTCCAGCTGGGCATCGGGTTCGCCCTGGGGCTGGAGATCAAGACCTCCGTGCTGCACCTGCTGGCCGCGGTGGTGCTGAGCGTGGTGTTCGGCGCCGCCCTGATGTGGATCTTCATCCTGATCGGTCTGACGATGAAGACCGCCCAGGCGGTGCAGGGCGTGGGCATGCTCGTCCTGATGCCGCTCCAGTTCGCCAGCTCGATCTTCGTCAAACCGGACACCATGCCGGGCTGGCTGAAGACCTTCACCGACTACAACCCGCTGGCCAACCTCGCCGACGCCTCCCGCAACCTGTGCACAGGCGGCCCGGTGGCCGAGTCGGTCTGGATGACGCTGGCCTGGGCCGTGGGCATCACCGCCGTGACGGCGCCGCTGGCGGTCTCCCGGTTCCGCCGCAAGACGTGAGGCCGCACGAGGTGAGATCACACGAGGTGAGACCCCGTGAGGAGGCCGCACGACGCGAGATCGCACAACGCGAGGCCCCACGACGCGAGGTCGCGCAACACGAGATCGCACAACGCGAGCCGGATATGAGATGAGGCCGTGCCGGACCCCCGGCCACGGCACCTCACACCAGGGCGGCGGCCTCCTCCAGGGAGAGCCGGCCGCCCTCGGCGTACGCCCGCCCGTACGCCTCCCCGCCCAGGGCGGCCCGGGCCCCGGCCGTCGCCCGCTCCGTGGTCTCCCGCTCGACGGACGACGGGTGGAGGCCCTCGGGCCGCAGGGCGTCGACCGCGCCGAGGAGCCGGGCGGCCGTCGCCGCGTGCCCGTCCCCGGCCGGCTCGGCGTGGGCGAGGGCGGCGTGGGCGAGGGCGCCGTTCAGCAGCTGCATCACGGGCAGGTGCGCGGCGACCAGCACGGTCAGCGGGTCGTCGGACGCCGACAGCGCCTCGCGGACCCTGGGAAGGGCTTCGGCGGGTTTCCCCTCCAGGATGTCGACCCAGCCGAGCAGCCCGTTCATCATGCCCACGAAGAGCCGGATGGAGCGGTCCCGGAGCTCGTCGAGCAGGCCCTCGAACAGCTCCCGCGCCTCGGCGTGGCCGCCGTTGCGGGCGACCCGGACGCCGAGCGAGACCCGGATGAAGTACGTGGCCTCGGGGTTCAGGTCCTCGGCCTCCTCCAGCGCGGCCCGCAGCAGCCGTTCGCCCTCCGCGCCGTCCACCTCACCGGACTCCATCAGCATGTCGGTGAGCCGGGCCCGGAGCAGCGGGATCTGACCGCCGGAGCCCAGGTCGCGGGCGCTGTCGATCGCCTCGCGGTAGTCCTGCACCGCCTCGGCGTAGGCGCCGCGCCGCTCGTGGCTCTCGCCCCGGCCGGCCAGGGCCTCGGCCACGCCCCAGGCGTCGCCGATCCTCCGGAACAGCTCCAGGCTCTCGTAGGCGTCCCGCAGCCCCTGCCCCGCGCGGCCCGGTATCTCGTTGCGCAGCTTGGCCCGGTGCTGGAGGTGGAAGGCCAGCTCCCAGTCGTAGCCGAGCTCCCGGCACATGGCGATCGTGTCGTCCAGGCACTGCTGGAGGCTGGCGGTGTCACCGGTGAGCAACCGCACGAAGTACCAGGTGGACCCCGGCGTCCGGCAGTTCTGGGGCTGTCCCGGCCCGTAGGCGGCGATGATGCGGCGCATCTTGGCCAGCATCTCCGGGCTGCTGACCACCTGCATGTCCAGTTCGCTGCTGGACAGCCAGTACAGATGCACGCCGCGCCGGGCCTCCATCAGGAGCTCGTGCCGCATGGGCGGCGGCGCGTCGATGCACCGGTCGTACAGCGGCGGGGCCGGTTCGAGGGGGTCGGCGAAAGGGTCGGGGCCCAGCCCCATGGCCGCCTCGGACCAGATGCGCGCGTCGGCCTGGTGGTCGCGCAGGTGCCAGAACCAGCCGAGGGAGTGGAGCATGCACAGCGCCTCCTGCTCGTCCCGTGCGGCGACCGCCCGCCGCAGGGCGGTGCGCAGGTTGTCGTGCTCGCGCTCCAGCCGGTCGAGGAGGACGCGCTGGCCGGGGCCGCGCAGCAACGGCTCGGTGGTGCGGGCGAGTTCCCGGAAGTGGACGAGGTGGCGGCGTTCGACGGCGGCCCGTTCCCCGGCCTCGTCCAGCCGCTCCCCGGCGTACTCCCCCACGGTCTCCAGCAGCCGGTAGCGCATCTCCCCGTCGGCCGCGGGCGCGGCGACGACGAGCGATTTGTCGACGAGCGAGCCGACGAGCACGGCGACGTCCTCCTCGGGCACCTCCGGGCCGGTGGCGGCAGCGTTCCCGGCGGTACCGGGGTCCGAGCACACCGCTTCCGCCGCCGCCAGGTCGCAGCCGCCCGCGAAGACCGACAGCCGGCGCAGGACGGCGCGTTCGGGGGCGTCGAGCAGGTCCCAGGACCAGTCGACGACCGCCCGCAGCGTCTGCTGGCGCGGCAGGACCGTGCGGCTGCCCGAGGTGAGCAGCCGGAAGCGGTTGTCGAGCCGGTCGGCGAGGCCGCGCGGGGTGAGCATCCGCAGCCGGGCGGCGGCGAGTTCGATGGCGAGCGGCAGCCCGTCGAGCCGGCGGCAGATCTCCGCGCACGCCTCGGGGTCGTCCTCGGTCCGGAAGCCGGGGCGCGCGGCGGCGCCCCGGTCGGCGAGCAGCCGCAGCGCGACCGGGTCCGGCAGCGGATCCACCGGGCGCACCAGCTCGCCCGGCACGGCGAGCGGTTCGCGGCTGGTGGCGAGCACGGTCACGCCGGGGCAGTGCGCGAGCAGCGTCTCGGCGAGCCGGGCCGCGGCGTCGACGAGGTGCTCGCAGTTGTCGAGGACGAGCAGCAGGCGGCGGGGTCCGCACACCTCGGCCAGCCGGGCCAGCGGGTCGTACGCGGTGGCGTCGGAGGCGGCCCGCAAACCTTCCGCGGCGCTGCCGCGCACGACGGTCTCGCGCCCGCCGAGGGTGGTGAGCACGGCTTCCGCGACGGTCGCCGGGTCGTCGACGGGCGCGAGCTCGGCGAGCCACACCCCGTCCGGCCAGGCGCCGGTGTCCCGCGCGGCGGCCTCGGCGGCCTCCTGCGACAGCCGCGTCTTCCCGGCCCCGCCGGGGCCGAGCAGGGTGACGAGCCGGTGCCGTTCCAGGTCCCGCCGGATCAGGAGCAGGTCGTCCTCCCGGCCGACGAACGAGGTGGACCGGGCTCGGAGGTTGCCGCGGGGGGCGGGGGGTGTGGCGGGCGCGGGGGGCGCGGAGGCGGGCATACCGCCCCCGGTCGCCTCATTCGTCCCGTTCGCCCCGGCGGCACCGGGCGCGCGTGGAGTACCGGCCACCGCACCCGGCGCGTGCGCGTCCGCCCGTCCTGTCCGTCCCGGCCGTCCTGGCAGTCCCGGCAGTCCCACCCGTCCCGGCCGTCCGCCCACGTCCGGCTCCCCCGCGTCCAGCAGCTCCGCGTGCAGGGCGCGCAGCTCCGGCCCCGGGTCGGCGCCGAGGCGGTCAGCCAGGGCCGCGCGGATCTCCTCGTAGGCGGCGAGGGCCTCCGCCGGCCGGCCCGCCGCGCGCAGGGCGCGCAGCCGCAGGGCCTGGAGCGGTTCGTCCAGGGGGTGCTCGGCGCAGAGTTCGGCCAGCTCGGGCAGGGTGTCCGCCGCGTCGCCGAGGGCGACGGCCGCCACGAGCCGCCCGCGCCGCGCGTCGAGGCGGCGGGCGTCCAGCCGCGCGGCGAGCGCCTCGTGCCCGGGGAGGTCGGCGAGGGCCGGGCCGCGCCACAGGCCGAGGGCGTCCTCCAGGAGGCCGACGGCCTTCACGGGGTCGCCGTCGGCGAGCGCCCGCCCGCCCTCGTCGGCCAGGTGCTGGAAGCGGTGCAGGTCCACGTCGTCGGAGCCCGCGCACAGCCGGTAGCCGCCGGCCACCGACTCCACCGCCCCGGCCCCGAGGACCCGCCGCAGCCGGGCGACGAGCGCCTGGAGCGCGCCGGGCGCGTCCGCCGGGGGCTCGTCGCCCCACACGAGGTCGATGAGCGTGCCCGCGGTGCGCCCCCGCCCCGGGTGCAGGGCGAGCGCGGCCAGCAGCGCGCGCAGCCGGGCGCCGCCGAGGGCGACGGGCCGACCGTCGTCGGAATGGGCCTGGGTGGTACCGAGGATGCCGTAGCGCACCGGCACATTGTCCCCGCTCGGGCTCCGGACCCGTTACGACTTTCCGGCCGGGACCAAGTACCGTCGGCCGGTACGTCCCCGAGCCGGGCCCCCGGCCGTACCGCACACCCCCTGGAGCACATCGCCATGGCATCCGACGCGACGCACGCCGAGCGGCGCGTGAGCCCCGTCTTCCTCGCCCTCGTCGCCGTGATGGCGGCGTCCATGTGGGCGGTGTGGACCGACTACGCGGCCAGCCCCGGCTTCGCCGTGTTCCTGTTCGTCGTCTCCGGCTGGATCGTCTCGCTCTGCCTCCACGAGTACGCGCACGCGCGCAGCGCCCTGCACGGCGGGGACATCACGGTGGGGGCGAAGGGGTACCTCACCCTCAACCCGCTCAAGTACACCCACGCCGTGCTGAGCATCGTGCTCCCCGTGGTGTTCGTGATCATGGGCGGGATCGGCCTGCCCGGCGGCGCGGTCTTCATCGAGCGGCACCGCATCCGCGACCGGTGGAAGCACAGCCTTGTCTCGGCGGCCGGGCCACTGGCGAACGTGCTGTTCGCGGTGGTCTGCGCGGCGCCGTTCTGGCTGGGCGCGCTGGACGGGGTGCCGGTCAACTTCCGTTACGCGCTGGGCTTCATGGTGCTGCTCCAGGTGTCGGCGGCCATCCTCAACCTGCTGCCCGTGCCGGGCATGGACGGCTACGGCATCATCGAGCCGTGGCTCTCCCCGGGCGCGCGCCGGCAGGTGGAGCCGTTCGCGCCGTTCGGGTTCCTGGCGCTGTTCGGGTTCCTGATGATCCCGGAGGTGAACGAGGCGTTCTTCGACCTCGTGTACTCGGTCATGAAGGTGCTGGGCGTGGACGACTGGGACGCCTACTGGGGACGTCAGCTGTTCCGCTTCTGGGACGCTCCCTAGTCCATCCCGTCCCCGGACGAGATGTGGCGGTGGACCCGCGTCGGGTGACCGCCCCGAACGGCCGTCCCCGAGGACGCCCCGGCGCTCACTCCGTGAGCGCCGCCGCCCGCTCCGCCTCGCGGTCGGCCTTCTGCTTGCGCAGGTAGTACCAGGCCATGTTGGAGGCGACGCCCGCCAGCAGGATCCAGACGACGCCGAGCCAGCTGCCCCGCGTGAAGGAGACGACGGCCGCCGCCACCGCGAGGACGCAGGTGGCGAGGGCGAAGAGGGCGAGGCGGGGCATGGGGAACGGCTCCTGTCCGTGGACGGGGACGTGAACGGGGACCTGACGCGAGTGCGTACGATCCCGGTCATTGTCCCCCATGCCCGTCGGCGGCCCCACGCGCACCCCGGCCGATGGGCCCTGCCCCGGTCCCGCCCCTTCCGCGCGGTGTCCTCAAGCGCCGGGCGCGCTGATTTCGGCCCGTCCGGCACTTGAGGACCCGGGGGTTCGGGGGCGAAGCCCCCCAGACCCGCCCGACAGGCCTCAGATGTCGGTGACCCGCAGCCCCGCGTGCGCCTTGTAGCGGCGGTTGGCCGAGATCAGGTTGGCGACCAGCGACTCCACCTGGTGCGCGTTGCGCAGCCGCCCCGCGAAGACGCCGCGCATCCCGGGGATGCGGGCGGCCAGCGCCTGGACGATGTCGGTGTCGGCGCGGTTCTCGCCGAGCACCATCACATCGGTGTCGATCTCCTCGATCTCCGGGTCGGAGAGCAGGACGGCGGACAGGTGGTGGAACGCGGCCGTCACCCGCGACTCCGGCAGCAGGGCGGCGGCCTGCTGGGCGGCGCTGCCCTCCTCCGGCTTCAGCGCGTAGGCGCCCTGCTTGTCGAAGCCGAGCGGGTTCACGCAGTCGATCACGAGCTTGCCCGCGAGCTCCTCGCGCAGCGCCTCCAGGGTCTTGCCGTGCCCGTCCCACGGCACCGCGACGATCACCACGTCGCTGCGCCGCGCGCACGCGGCGTTGTCGGCGCCCTCGATGCCCAGTCCCAGTTCGGCGGCGGCCGCCTCGGCGCGCTCGGCGGCCCGGGAGCCGATGATCACTCGCTGGCCGGCCTTGGCCAGCCGGTAGGCGAGACCACGCCCCTGGTCACCGGTGCCGCCGAGCACACCGACCACAAGGCCGGAAACGTCCGGAAGGTCCCAAGGGTCCTTTACAGAAGGCTTTGTTGCGTCAACAGAACTCGTCATGACAGCGATACTGTCACGCCCACGCCCGGCCGTCCCGAGACGGCCGGGCGCAGCACCACCGGGGCACGAACGGGTGAGCCGGACCCGGTCCCGGTTTTTCGCCCGGCGTGTCGCGGAAGGATGGTGAGCCATGGACGCTGTGCGTGTCGCGCTGTTGCGCGAAGTGCTCGCCGGGACCGAGTGGTTGCGGGACACGCGCCGTTTCGCCGGGGCGCTGCGCGGCTCGGTCGGGGCGCACGGCGGGGGGCTGCTGCTCCTCGGGACGGCGGAGTACGAACCCTGGCACCTGGCGGCGCACCTGGACGAGGAGGCCGCCCGGTCCGGCCGTCCCGGGCTGCACCCCACGCTCGTCCGCCACCGGGTGCCGCCCGGGGCCCCGGCGCACCTGGCGTCCGGTCTCGACCGGCTGACGGGCGCCGGGCGTGGCCGGACGCTGCTGGTGGTGGCGCCGCAGGGCGGCCCGCCGCCCGGGGAGGCGCTGCTGGAGCGGGTGGACGACGTCCGGCGCGGCGGGGCGACCGTCCTCGCGCTGGACGGCGGAACGCCGGACGGCGGGGCCGGGGCGACGGGGGGTGATGCGCGGGAGCTCCGTACGCTCGCCCACGAGGTCCTGTCCGCGCCAGCCTCAGCCGGGCTGGATCTGGACACAGTCCAGCACCTGGTCAGCGCCGCAGCGGGCGAGGACGTACCGCCCGGGCGCCGCTTCCGCGACCGGCTCTCCCGGCTGGCCGCCCGGCTCACGGCCCCTCCCCCGGAGCCGTGGTGAACGGGCTCGCGCGGCGCCTCCGGGCGCGTAAGGCGCCTCCCCGGCACTCGGCGCGCACCTCCGCGCCGTCGGCTTCCCCCGCCCCCTCCCGCGTGAGACCCGTCACGCGCCGCGGACGCGTCGCCCACCACGGGCGCGGCGGGCGCGGCCGCCCCGACCGGCACCGCAGGCCCGCCACACACCGCAAACTTCCCGTACATCGTGGGCTTTTCGCGACATTCCGGGGATTTGCCCGCCGCCACACCCTCCGCCCCCTCCGCTCCTTCTGGAGCTCACGCCCCGCCCGGCGCCAGGGGAAAAACGTTTGCTCGGAACAGTCCGCCCACGGACCATGGTCCCCCGTGACCGAGCAAGACCCCCCTGCATCCCCAGCCACCCCCGCCGCCGCTGCCCCCCTGGGCCGGTTGCGGTCCCTCCTCCCCGACCTGACCCCCTGGCGCTCGTCGCGCGACTTCCGGCGGATGTGGATGGCGGGGCTCGTCACCGTCTTCGGCAGCTTCCTGACCTTCGTCGCCCTCCCGGTCCAGCTCAAGGAGCTCACCGGCTCGGCCCTCGCCGTCGGTGCGATCGGCGCGGTGGAGCTCGTCCCGCTGATCGTCTTCGGCCTCTGGGGCGGTGCCCTCGCGGACGCCCTCGACCGCCGCAAACTGATCCTCTGGACCGAGGCCGGACTCGGCGTCCTCAGCGGCCTCCTGCTGCTCAACACCCTGCTGCCGCACCCGCTGGTCTGGCCGCTCTACGTGGTGGCCGGCCTGGTCAGCGCGCTCACCGGACTCCAGCGCCCGGCCCTCCAGTCGATCGTCCCCCGCATCGTCGCGCACGATCAACTCCCCGCCGCCATCGCGCTGAACACGATGCGCTGGCAGGTCGGCGCCATCGCCGGACCGTCGCTGGCGGGCGTGATCATAGCCTTCGGCGGACTGGAGTGGGCCTACGCCCTGGACATCGCCTCCTACGCGATCTCCGTCCTCCTCACCGTCGGCCTCGCCGCCTCCCCCGCCGCGCACGACGCGGAGAAGCCGTCCCTGCGCGGCATCCTGGACGGCGCCCGCTACGCCTGGAACCGCAAGGAACTGCTCGGCACCTACGCGGTCGACATGGCGGCGATGTTCTTCGCCTTCCCCAACGCGGTCTTCCCGTTCCTCGCCGACGACCTCGACGCCCGCTGGGCGCTCGGCCTGATGTACGCGGCCGGTGCCATCGGCTCCCTGGCGGTCAGCCTGACCAGCGGCTGGGTCTCCCGCATCCACCGGCACGGCCGGATGGTGGCCGGGGCGGCGCTCGCCTGGGGCGCGGCGATGGCCCTTGCGGGCTGGATGGACTCGATCTGGCTGGTGCTGGTGATGCTGGCGCTGGCCGGCGCGGCCGACACGGTCAGCGGCCTGTTCCGCTCGGCGATGTGGGACCAGACCATCCCCGACGAGCTGCGCGGCCGCCTCGCGGGCATCGAACTGCTCTCCTACTCGGTCGGCCCACAGCTCGGCCAGGTCCGCGCGGGCGGGATGGCCGCCCTCACCAACGTCCGCGCCTCGGTGTGGGCGGGCGGCCTGGCCTGCGTGGCCTCGGTGGGCCTGCTGGCCCTCGCCCTGCCCAAGCTCCTCTCCTACGACCAGCGCACCGACGAGCACGCCGTCCGCATGCGCGAACGGCGGGCCCGGGCGACGGAGGTGGCGGAGGCGGCGTGAGGTGAGGCGAGGCGAGGGCCGGAGGCCAATGGGCACGGGACCGACGGGCGCTCGGGCCGACGGGCGCGGGATCGACGGGCCGCGCCCTCACCCCGTCACCCCGTACCGCCGCCCCCGCCCTCCCGCTCGTCGTTCCAGCGCGGGTCCTGCCGCCACGCCTCATTGCGCTCGCGCGCGGTCTCCATGGCGTGGGACGCCTCTTCGCGGGTGTCGTACGGACCCATGCGGTCGGCCGCGCGGCACTCGGGGCCCTCCTCGACCGTGCCGTGTTTGAGGCAGTAGTACCACTCGCCCGGCTTGCCCGCCGTACGCTTCTTGAACAGGGCCATCGGGTCTCCTCCTCTGCGGGGCTCTCGCCCCCATGCTCCCCGACCGGCCGTGACTACACTCGCAGGCATGTCTGGCCAGTCACTTCTCGTCCCCGGGACACTCTCTCCCGCCCGCCCCGTGCCCGCCTCGATCCCGCGGCCCGAGTACGTCGGCAAGGACGCCCCCACCCCGTACAGCGGCCCCGAGGTCCAGGACGCCGAAACGATCGAGCGGATGCGGATCGCGGGCCGCATCGCCGCGCAGGCGATGGAGGAGGCGGCCAAGCACATCGCGCCCGGCGTGACCACGGACGAACTCGACCGGGTCGCGCACGAGTACATGTGCGACCACGGCGCCTACCCCTCGACGCTCGGCTACCGCGGTTACCCCAAGTCCCTCTGCTCCTCGGTCAACGAGGTCATCTGCCACGGCATCCCCGACTCGACCGTGCTGCGCGACGGCGACATCGTCAACCTGGACGTGACGGCCTTCATCGGCGGCGTGCACGGCGACAACAACGCGACCTACCTCTGCGGCGACGTGGACGAGGAGTCCCGGCTGCTGGTGGAGCGCACCCGGGAGGCGCTGAACCGGGCGATCAAGGCGGTCAAGCCGGGGCGCCGGATCAACATCATCGGCCGCGTCATCGAGTCGTACGCCAAGCGCTTCGGCTACGGCGTGGTCCGTGACTTCACCGGCCACGGGATCAACTCGTCCTTCCACTCGGGCCTGATCGTCCCCCACTACGACAGTCCGCACCACGACACCCTCATCCGGCCCGGGATGACCTTCACCATCGAGCCGATGCTGACGCTGGGCACCTACGAGTACGACATGTGGGAGGACGGCTGGACCGTCGTCACGAAGGACCGGAAGCGGACCGCGCAGTTCGAGCACACACTGGTGGTGACGGACACGGGCGCGGAGATCCTGACGCTGCCGTAGCCGGGGGCACGGAAGCCGGGGCGGGGGGAAGGTCTCCCACGGGAGCGGTGACGGCGGTATCGTCTTTTCCGACAGCGCGTCGGGAAAACGATTGACTTAGGTAAGCCTAACTAGAGAGAATCGGTTCGCGGAACGCCCCGGCGCACCCGTGGGCCGGCCGTCCTCCGCACTCCCTTCCTTCCGTCACCGGAGGTCCGCCTTGGACTCGCCCGCCACGACTCCGTTCTCCACGCTCATCCGCACGGCCTCCCACGAGCAGCACACCGAGGCCGAGAACTCGTCGTTCATAAGCGACCTGCTCGGCGGCCGGCTCGGCATCGCCGCCTACCGCCGGTACACCGAGCAGCTCTGGTTCGTCTACCGGGCCCTGGAGGCCACCGCCCCGGCGCTCGCCGACGACCCCGTCGCGGGCCCGTTCATCCGACCCGAGCTCGCCCGCACCGCGCAGCTGGAACGCGACCTCGCGCACCTCGGCGGCCCCGAGTGGCGTACGGGCCTGGTGGCGCTGCCCGCCACGGAGGCGTACGCCGCCCGGATCCAGGAGTGCGCCCGCGACTGGCCGGCCGGCTATGTCGCCCACCACTACACCCGCTACCTCGGCGACCTCTCCGGCGGCCAGGTCATCCGCGGCACCGCCGAGAAGACCTGGGGCTTCGACCGCAAGGGCGACGGCGTCCGGTTCTACGTCTTCGACGAGATCGACAACCCGGCCGCCTTCAAGCGCGAGTACCGCGAACTGCTGGACGCGCTGCCGCTCGACGACATCGAGAAGCAGCAGGTCATCACCGAGTGCAAGCGCGCGTTCGCGCTGAACACGGCGATGTTCCGGCAGCTCGGCGAGGCGTTCCCGCTGAGCGCGTGACGGCAGGGGCGCCCTGCCGCCCCCTCAGCCCGTCCGCCGCTCCACGAAACGCACCCGACCGCCCACCTCGATCATCCCGTCCGGCAGCGGCCGGGTCAGGATCCGCGAGGCCGCGCCCTGCCGGATGTCCAGGGCGCGGCCCAGTTCACCGGTGAGGACGATGGCCGCCGCACCCGTCGCCTCGTCCTCGACCACGGAGTCCCCGCGCCGCGGGAACGCCCGCGCCCGGACGCGGCCGGCCGCCTCGTCCTCCCACGCCCACGCGTACAGCCACCCCTCCCCCGGCGGCGGCGCGGGCAGCGCGTCCACCTCGGCGACGGACGCGTACCGCTCCATCCGCCGCCCGGACGCCCACTCCGGGCGACCCGCTATCCACACGGTCTCCCCGTCCCTGCGCACCGGAACCTCCCCGGCCGCCGGACGCAGCACCTCCGCTTCCTTGAGCAGCCACGCCACGCCGATGGACGGGTGCCCTGCGAACGGCAGCCGGACGCTCGGCGTCCAGATGTCGATGACCCCGCTCTCCGCGTCGTCCACGAACACCGTCTCGCTGAAGCCCAGTTCGGCGGCGAGCGCCTGCCGCCGCTCCGGTCCGGGCACGGACGCACCGTCCAGGACGACGCCGAGAGCGTTGCCGCCCCGGCCGTCCGTTCCGCAGAAGACACTGAGTACTTGGATGTCGATCATCCCTGCATGCTCCCACGCGTCCACGTCGCCACCGGCAGCCAGAAGGCGGTGCGGCTGCGGCCCCAGTGGCTGAGGTGGCGGACCGTGCGGGCAATCACGGTCGCGGCGGCACGGTCCGCGCGGGCGCTGTCGCGCGGGGACGGGGTCGGGGCCGCGGACGGCAGATCGGGCGGGCGCAGGGCGCCGTAGTCGGTGAAGCGGCGCGTTCCACAGTCGGGGCACTGTTCCTCGCCTCCGGCGGACTCCCAGCCGGAGGTGTGCCGGCAGGTGTCGACGAGACGTCCGACGGTCCGCTTCATCGTGCGCCCTCCTCCGGCCCGCCGGTCCCCGGGCAGGGGAACGCGCGGCTCCTGCTGGGGCAGGCGAGCAGCATCAGGCGAACGACGCGGCCGTCCCGGGTGGGCCATTCGAGCGGCAACTTGCGGGTGCCCGACGTGAGTTCGCCGCGCGCGTACTCCGTGATCCGCCCCGGCGGTACGCGGCTGACCGGCGGGTCGTCGCCCAGCTTGCGCTCCAGCCAGTCGAGGCAGGACGCGGCGTCGGGCAGGTGCCCGTCACGCAGCGACGGCGGCTTGGCCAGCCACGTCCGCGACGCGGCGTTGACGGCGGGCGGCTTGCCGGACTCGACGTCCAGTTCCTCGGCTCGGGTGGGCCGGCCAGGGCCGGACCAGTGGAAGGCGTGCCAGTGGGGCGGTGGGGGCGGGGGGTCGGTTCGCCGGGCGGGAGGGGTGCCCCGGTCCGGACGGCAGTCACACCCGGACTCCGCGGTGCGCAGCATCCCCCGGTCGAGGGCCTGCCGCGGAATCGGCAGCCTGCACCGGACGGTCTTCCCGCACGGCGGAGTTCGCTCGGCGTACCAGTCCCCCTCGGTAAGCCGATCGACGAGCAGCAGGCCGCGGCCTTCCTCCCGCGTCAACTGGTCGTCCTCCGCTTGCCACTTCAGCGCAGGCAGCACCGGCGAGTCGTCCCGCACCCCGACGTGCAGAAACCCGTCCCGCACCCGGAGCGACAGCCCGCAGCGCGGGTCGCGCACATGCTTCACCACGTTCGCCAGCAGCTCCCCCACGACGAGCAGGGCGTCGTCCACGATCCCCAAGTCGCGGTACGAGCCGCCCCCCAGCGGCTCGACCAGCCCCCACCACCGCAGTTGCAGCCGCACGAAACGGCGCACTTGCGGCAGCTCGATTCGGGTGAGCGCGAGGGTCATCTCAAGTTTCAGATCTTGCACAGGGACCGTCATGGCGTCTCCAAGGCACGGGCGCGCGCAGCGCGCCAGGCACGGGTGGGCAATGGGTCACACCTCGGGTGCGCTGTGTGATGACGGTCATAGTGGACTGCCGGGAGGCGCTTGGGCAAGTCTTCCCTCAGAAGGCATACACCCCCAGAGTGGACTTGGCATATGCCACCTCAGAGGGCCCTGCGAATGGGCCATCATGCAGCCATGGAACAGAGGAGCATGCCCACGATGAGGAGCAAGCGGCTCGGCAACGAGCTCCGTTCTCTCCGCAAAGCCAGCAAGCTCAGCACCCTTCAGGTCGCCGAGCACTTGAGCTGTGGGCAGCCGAAGATCTCCAAGATCGAGAACGGTGAACGAGGTGTACGACCCGCCGACCTGTGCACGCTGCTCGACCTGTACGGGGTTGACGATGAGCGGTTCCGTGAACGCATCAAGCAACTGGCACGCGACGTGCACAAGGTGGACTGGTGGTCCGCGCAAGGACCCCTGATCCACGACACGTTGAGGGACTACCTGACGCTGGAGGCGGATTCCTCGCTGATTCGCGAGTACGAGTCCATGCTGGTTCCAGGCATCCTTCAGAGCGAGGGATACATGAGGGAGATGTTCTCCTACTCCCAGTCCAAGGAACAAGCTGAAATGCTCGTGGAGACCCGCATGGCGCGCAAGCGCCTCCTGGACGACCACTTGGGGTTCCGCCTGCGTGCCGTCATCGATGAGCCGGCCCTTCATCGACTGTCGGGCGACCGACACGTCGCAATTGAGCAGTTGACTCTGCTCAGCGAGGCATCCCTGCGCCCCAACGTCACCATCCAAGTGCTGCCGCTCAAAGCCAGGCTTCCCCTGAACCAATACCCGCCCTTCGGGCTGTACACGTTCCGTGGCACGTCATCCATGAACGTGGTGTGGCTGGAGCACCTCAACGGTGGAACATTGCTGGAGCAGGAGAGCACAGTTCAAGACTATTCCCGCGCCTGGGAAGAACTCACCGCAGCAGCGCTGGCACCTTCAGCGTCCCGAAAGTTCATCCAAGGACTCATCGAGGAATACCGCAAATGACTTCCGCAGACCTTGCAGTGATACCGAAGTTGCCCGCCCAGTGGCACACCAGCAGTTACAGCGGGCGCGACAACAATTGCCTGGAGCACACAACCCTCAGCACCTCCGTACATGCCGTCCGCGACACCAAGGACCCTGACCGCCGCACCACTCTCACCTTCACAGCCGCTACTTGGCAGGCATTCGTGGATGTCATCGCGACATCGCACACCACTCCAGGGGAGGCATTTCCTCGATGAGCGCAGCCGATAAGGCAGACCTCTACTCGACAGACGTTTCGACACTGCGCTGGCAGAAGAGCAGCCTCACCGCGAACAACGGTGACTGCTTCGAATTGGCGGGACTACCCGGCGGCGGCGTCGCCGTGCGGGACTCGAAGAACCCCGACCGGGACCCCTTGTTCTTCGACGCCCGCGAGTGGGAAGCGTTCAAGGGAGGCGTCATAAAGGGCGACTTCGACAACCTCTGAGCACGTCTCACGACGCCTCGCCGGGTGCTCAGCAGGGGAATTCCCCCCGGGGTGTGTGGACGGTGGGCATGTACGTGATGGTCACCGGGCCGGGGAGCACTCGGCTGCCGTCGTGGTCGAGGCCGTGGTACCGGCTGGAGCTCTGCATGATGCGGAGGTTTCCGGTGATGAAGAAGCCGAGTCCGTCCGCGTAGGCGGCCACGTCGGATCGGTCGCCGAATGTGCTGCGGATTTCGTCGCGTACGCGCACATAGTCCCGCTCGGTTCGGTGAACCAGCCCGGCGACCTTGTCGACCGCGGTTTGCAGGTCGAGCCGGTCGTGCCGCATCAGCTCGATGATCGTGTTCGTCGCTTCATGGGCGCTGAGTTCCTTGACGAGTGAGTAGCAGTCGTTGGCCAGTGCCAGGTGCCAGATGGCGTAGTGCTGGGCGGACCGGACCAGCGGGTGGTCGGCCAGAGGGCCCAGGTCGATGCCGAGGGAGAATTCGAGCAGGGCGCATGCCCATGTGCGGAAGTGAACCCTCACGCGCCGTTCGGCGTAGGCGGCGAGGTCGGTCGTGTGGTTGTGGTGGCGGTGGACGGCCTCGTCCAGGAAGGCGTCCGCCGCGTCTTGCCAGCCGTCGCGGAGGCGTCGGGCAACAGCGGTAGATGCGTAGGGCGCGCATGCCTCGATGGAGTCGTACACGAAGTGGTAGGCCGCGTCGGCTTCCGGTGGTGGACGCTCGCCGGCGAATACCGCGCTCCACTGGGCATGGTGTTCCTTGAGGGCGGTCAGATTGCCCTGGAGGCCAGGCTTGCTGAAGGTGTCGTCGAGCAGCGTGGCCGGGAGGATCGAATTGGCGACGGCCTGTGCCCGGTCCTCAAGGACATGGGGATAGCCGAGGCAGGCGTAATGGGCGTGCCCTTGCGCAAGGAAGCGGTCGGCTCGGTCCTCGTCGCCGAAGTAGTCCACGAGGTAGGGCCTGGAGAAGGTGTGAGCGCGCTCGTCGAGTTCGGCGCAGCGCGGGTGGCAGGCTTCCGGAAGGCTGGTGCGGATCTCGGGGATCCGGAAGACGGTTCCGGCGGGGATCGTGAAGTCGTAGGGGTCCACTGGTCCTCCTCGGCGAGTCACGGCAGGGCGAGTTGTTCGATCCGTGCGAGGGCGGTGCGGTGCAGCACGGGCACGAGGGGGCGCAGGCAGTACAGCGTTTTGCCGAGCCACAGGGCCGTCTCCCGGGGCCGGTGGATGGTGAGGTAGGTATGGGCGGCGCCGAGGGCGTCAGTCGTCCTGGCGGTGCAGGCGGGGCCGTGGCTGTGGGCCGCGGTGGCCAGGCCGTGGACGGCGTAACCGGTCTCCTCGGCTGTGGAGTTGTGCAGCCCCCATCCGCCGTCCGCGTTCTGTGTGGCCAGCAGACTTCCCACGGCCTGGATGCAGAGGGGGGCCGCCAAGGGGTGGTCGATACCCGCGGTGACCCGGGCAAGCTCACCGTGCGTGTAGGCCGGGGACAGGTGCCATTTGCACAGCGTCCGGCCTTCGCCGACCGCCTGGTTCAGCCAGCGCAGCACCCGCGTCAGGCGGTCGTGGCGTCCGTCGAGGGCGAGTACGGCGGCCATATGGATGTTGGTGGTGATCGACGGGTCGTGCTCGAACAGGAAGGTGCGGTAGCACCCCTGGGAAGGTGCGTAGAGCGGGTCGAGGCGGGAGGAGTCGGGAACCTTCCGGCCCATGATCCGTGCGGCGAGCATGGCGCAGGCCGTGCTGTCGCTGTCGCCGGGGACGGTGAGTCCTCCGCCCAGGGTGCTGACCGTGCAGAGCAGACCGGACGGGTGGGCCAGATCCACGCAGAGCGCGTCCAGCGCCGCCGGGTCCGGGGCAGGTGCGGATCCCGCCGCGTCCTCGAACATGATCGACCACGCGGTGGTGAAGTGGGGAACCCAGTCCAGGTAGCCGACAGGAACGGGGCAGGTGTGCAGGTAGTGACGCAGGCGGTCGATGCGCTCGGGCGGCACGCCCTTGCCGCGGCGCTGCGCTTCGAGGAAGAAGAAGGCCGAAGCGCCTGGAGCGTTGGACACGGATCCGTTGGGAGCCTGAAAGGCTTCCAGGAAGGCGCCGGCGTCGATGGTCTCGTCCCCGTAGACGCGTTCGGCGCAGTAGCCGGCGATGGACCGGTCCGGGTCGAGGAAACGGTCCCAGGTGCGCATCCGGCGCCACTTGGCGCGCTCACGGCCGACGACGGCGGCCACGGGGCCGGGGTGCCGGGGCACCGGCCAGCCGCGTTGAACGCACAACCGGTCCAGGGCGTCCACGAGGCCGCCGAAGGTCAGGGTCTCCAGCACACCGGTGGGATCCGGGGGAACCAGCGCAGCCAGTGCCGACAGAGCGGGCTCGGCCAGGGAGCGCCGGCCCGCGTTGTACAGGGCGAGGGCGGCGGCGTAGGTCGACAGATAGCAGTCGTACCAGTTGACCTCGGGAGGAACACCCCAGGAGGTGGGGGTCGTGCGGTGCTCGGTGAGCCACTGCACGCACGCCGGCTGCTGCGGGCCCTCGGCCAGGGACACCGCTGCGACGTCGTACACCGAAGGAGACAGCTCATCCAGCTGCGGGAACGCACCTGCCATGATTCCTCCAGGATCATGGAAGTAGGGCGAGGCTCACGCTCGTTGCGGCGCCCGGGAGTTCGGGAACGGGGCCCAGGGCCGCCGCGGGATCAGCGACTTCACCGGGATCGTCTGCCGCCTCGGCCGCGGACCGGCGTCACTGCCGCGGCTAGCTGTTCACCGGGCTTTCGGTGCCGGCCGGTATCCGGGCGACGGCTCGCATCCGCAGCCCGCCGGGGTGCAGTGCGAGGCCGAGGGTGGGGCGGACGGGCGTACCGGGGAGGGGCTCAAGGCGCCACCGGCCGACGATGGTTGCCAGGGCGAGCACCATCTCGGTGGTGCTGAACCGGTCCCCGATGCACTTGCGGGCTCCTCCGCCGAAGGGGATGAACGCCGCGCGCCGGGGTGGACAGGGGTGGTCGGGTGCCCACCGGTCCGGGTCGAAGCGGTCGGGGTCGGGATACAGATCGGCCTGGCGGTGGAGGGGATAGGGGCTGCAGACGATGGACGTCCCTGCGGGGACCGCGTATCGGCCCAGGTGGGTGTCGGCCGTGCAGGTGCGGGTGAAGATCCAGCCGGGAGGCCACAGGCGCAGGGTCTCGGTGAGGACGCGGTCGGTCAGCTCCAGGTGCGGCAGGTCGGCGTGGGTGGCCGGGCGGCCGTCCAGGACGGCGTCGACCTCGGTGTGCAGCCGTTTCTCGATCTCGGGGTGCTGCCCCAGCAGGTGCAGCGCCGAGGCCAGGACGGATGCGGACGTATCGGCGCCCCCGAGAAAGAACGTGACGACCTGATCGATGATCTCCTCGTCGGTCAGCTTCTGTTCGGCGGGCCCGGAGTCGGGGTCGCAGGCGGTCAGGAGCATCGACAGCAGATCGCCGTGATCGGTGCCGGCGGCCCGGCGTTCGGTGACGATGTGCTGGAGGGTACGGGGCAGACGGGCTCGCGCCTGGTGGTAGCGGCGGTTGCCGCGGGTGGGCAACCGGTCCAGCAGCCGCGGTGTCGCCATCCGCACGGGAATGGCGTTGAGAAGGGTGTTGACGTCGCCGAGGGCTTGGCTGAGCACCTCGGGCGGCGTGGCGGTCGAGAAGAGTGTGTCGGCCGTGATCCTGGCCGAGAGCTCCTGCATGACGGCGAACACGTCGAGGATCTGGCCGTCCTGCCAGGATCCGGTTGCCTCGACGGTCCGGGCGGTGATGGCCGGGGCATAGCCGGGGAGCCTGGCGGGGTGGAAGGCGGGCTGGAGCAGGCGCCGCTGACGGCGGTGCTCATCGTGCGGACAGGTTCCCAGACCGTTGCCGGCGAACTCCCGGACCCGGTCGAAGACCGGTCCGCCTTTGTCGAAGGTCCGGTCATCGCGCAGGACTTCGCCCATGAGATCCGGGGAGCACACCACGAGCACCTGCAGCGGGCCCACACGGACCCGCACTAGGTCTCCGTCTTCGGGCAGGCGAGTGAGGAACCCCAGGGGGTCGCGCAGCAACGGGATCAGGTGGCCCAGCAGCGGCAGACCGCCGGCGGCGGAAGGGATGGGACTGGGGTACTTCACATCGGCTCCTGGTGATTGAACCTGTTGGCGGTCGTCATGCGGAGAGGCTGAGCCGCCTCGGCAGGTCGCGCCCGTGGCCTCAGGTGGCAAGGGCGGGTTCATGAGGCCCTCACCGTGGCGGCGTCGGCGAGCAGCCGCAGGTGGGCGATGGCACGGGACGGGAAGGGCGCGGTCTCCAGTACGCGGAGCGCCCGCGCCTGGAAGGCGCTGATCATCTCTTCCACCTCGTCCCGGGCGCCGGTGGCGATGAACACCTCACGGATGCGGTCGGCCCCCGCCTCGTCCAGACGAGGGGCGCCGAGCAGGGTGCGCAGGACACGTCGCCGGCGGGCATCGGCCCGTTGGAGCGCGAGAGCGACCAGGACGGTGTGCTTGCCCTCGCGCAGATCGTCCAGCGACGGCTTCCCGGTCACCTCGGGGGTCCCGAAGACGCCGAGGAGGTCGTCGCGCAGCTGGAACGCCTCCCCGACGGGCAGGGCGTAGGCGGTCAGCGCCTCGCGCACGGCGAGCGGGGCGCCGGCGAGGGCAGCGCCGATGTGCAGGGGGCGTTCCACGGTGTACTTGGCGGTCTTGTACCGCACGATGCGCAGCGCCTGCTCGACATCCGCGGTGGGGCGGCCGGCGGCGGTGACGTCCAGGTACTGGCCGTACATCACCTCGCCGCGCATGTCGTTGATCAGCGGCAGGACCGCGCCGAGTTGGCGGGGAGTGAGGCCGGCGGCTTGCAGGAGTTCGTCCGACCAGGCCAGGGCGAGGTCGCCGACGAGGATCGCGCCGCTGGTTCCGACGTGCCGGGCGGCGGTGGCAGTGCGACCGTGCGCGTGGTGCCGCGCGAGGCGGCGGTGGACGGTGGGGGCGCCGCGGCGGCGGGCGCTGTTGTCCATGACGTCGTCGTGGATGAGGCAGAAGGCGTGGAACATCTCCAGTGACGCCGCGACCCTGATCAGCGTCCCGGGAGTGCCCTGGCCGCCGGCGGCCTGCCAGCCGCTCACACACAGCAGGGGCCTCAACCGCTTCCCGCCTGCGGCCAGGAGATCACGCAGACACCCGGTCAGCTCCTCGGGCATCCGCAGCTTCGCGGCGGTACCGGCCTTGCGCTCCAGGAAGCCGTCGAGCACGGCGGTGACCCGTCTGCGCACGGCAGCCGCGCCCGGCAGCGCGGCAACGCCCGCGGTCATCTCGCCTTCCCCCGCGCGGTGGCCGGGGCTCTCCGGGCAGGAGGCAAGGTCTCCTCCCCCAGGAACGCACGCATCTCCCCAGCACACGCCGACACCTCTTCATGCGCCGGAGCGAGTACCGGTCCCGGCCACCCCGGCCACCTCGGCAACCTCGCTCCCGCGGACGCGACTGCGGTCCCCCGCGGCACGGTCATCGCCACGCTCCGCTCTCGGACGCCGGGCGCCCGGTACGCCATGTCACCCGCCGGCCCGCGGACGGGAGCGGGCCTCGCGCCCGGCCCGGTACGCGGCACATGAAGGTTTTTGCACACTTACAGCAAAGACAATTGCCAGCACTCTGAACAGGTCCACCCAAGGGGCACATAAGCGCATTCATGGGGCGCCCTCACCAGCTGTGCGACCCCTTCCTCGCCGTCCTACTCGTCCACGTCGAGGCGTTCCACGACGCGCGGGTCGCGCAAGGGCCACAGAACGGGAGTGCAGGGCACGCCGGATACGCGCCGGGTACCAGCTCGACGGGATTGCTCGTGCGGGCGCATGGCGTATGCCGACCGCCGCGATGGAGGCCGAAGTCAACACGTGCCCGGCCGAGTTGGAGGGACCAGAGGAACGAACTGGGGCGGCCCCTGGTCGTGCGCAACGGCAGCCGGGCCGCCGCGCTGAGCACCGTGTTCAGGCTGACCCACTCCGCACGGACCCGCCGGCGCGCGCAGGCCGTCTTCGACGACGGCGGCCGACTGCCCCTTGGATGCGGACGGCTCGGCCTGCCCGGCCCGGAAGGCCTGCACCGTCGGCGGTGACTCGACGCCGGCCATCGGCCCGTTCGGGCGGAAGTCGGGGGCGGTTTCCGCGTTCTCCCGGGACGCCGGTGGCGCTCGACGGCCCGGAGCTCACCGCTCCCCACGGCCGCACGCCCGGCCGGCGGTGCGTGCGGCGGTGGGGGGCGGCGATCAGCCCAGGTCCAGTTCGTCGTCGGCGCCGTTGAGGCCCTTGTTGCCCTGGTTGACGGTGCACGTGACCAGGTCGGCGACCGCGCCGACGGCCGCGTTGCCCTGCTGGACGACGTCGTTGGCGGCGTTGCCGTTGGTGCGGGCGGGCAGGGTGGCGGAGCAGCTGCCGGTGTCGGCATGGGCGGTGCCGGCGGGCAGGGCGGCCGCGGCGCCGGTCAGTGCGGCCACGCAGGCGGCGAGGATGGCGGTCTTCTTCAGCGTCCCGGTCATGGGGCTCTCCTTGTCCGTGAGCGGTGATGGGTGAGGGGGCGTGCGGGCCGCTGGCGGCTGCACCGGCCGGTGGAGATGCCGGGCCCGGTGCCGGCGGGGGTCACCAGGCGATGACGATCAGGCCGTCGCCGCCCTTGGCGCCCGCGCCGCCGTCGTATCCGCGCTTGCCGGCCGCGGGCTTGGTGTCGCCGGTGCCGCCGGCGCCGCCGAAGCCGGGGCGATACCTGAAACGGTCGAAACGGGTGGGCGGGCGCGTTCCGCCGTTGCCGCCCCTGCCGGCTGTCGCCGGCGGGGTGTAGTAGGTGCCGTCGGGAAGCTTGATGCGTGCGGGTTGGGCTGCGGATCCGCCGGCGCCACCGGGGCCGCCGTCACCCGCGGTGTAGCGTGCGGCGCCATTCGTCCCCTGTCCGCCGTTGGAGCCCTTCTTGCCGGGAACGAACTGACGGCAGGGCTTGAACGCGAGCTTCCTGGCCGCTCCCGCGCCGCCTTCCGCCGTGGCCTTCGTCGCCTGCCCGGCAGATGCGCCCTTCTCGCTTCCCCCGCCTCCGCCGCCTCCGCCCCGGCCCCCGTGTCCGCCCTGGCCGCCGTACGCGGCCATGATGGGCAGGGTCGTGTCCTGGCGCCTGCCGGTCACGGGGTTGTACCTGCTGAGGATGCCGACCGAGGTGTGGCCCCCGGAGCTGCCGCGGGCGCCGGTGGCACCGTTCTTGCCCTTGCTGCCGTCGGTGCCCAGGAGGTTGGTGCCGCTGGACCCGCCGTCCCCGCCCGCGCCACCCGCGCCGCCCGCGTTGCCCGTTCCGGGGGAGATGATCAGCGATCCCGAGGGCGGCGCCACGCAGTGCAGGAAACTCCCTGCCCCGCCGCCTCCGCCGTTCCCTCCCGCGCCTCCGGCACCGTCCACACCGTTCGACGAGCTGTCGGTGCCGACGCCGCTCACCGCGCCCCGGCCCTCGCCGCCGCCCCCGCCGCCGGACCCTCCCGCGCCGCCTCCGCCGCCACCCGGGCCCCAGAGGTAGAAGTGCAGCTGCTTGACCCCGCCCGGCGGCGTCCAGTTCGCCGCCGTCCCCGGGGTGAACACCACATACCGCTGAGGAGCGGATTCCGCCGGCACGACCAGTTGCGAGGTCATCAGACACGCCCCCGCCAAGGTCGCCGCCGCTCCGGCCCACAGCCTCGAACGCCTCATCTGCCGCTCCTTCGCCCCCCCGCAGGGCATCGACGGTGGGTGACGATCCGTATCCAACCCGGTAATCGCCTGGTCGCAGGATCGGAAAATGCGCGGTTCACCCGCCGGTCGACCGGCGCAGCACATCCGTACGGACCGGCGGGCCGAGTTCGATCATTCCGACCGCCGAGGCCGCCCTGGCCGGCACCGGAAGTCCTTCTCCGGTACCCGGGCAGCCCGAGTGGATCTCGGTCAGCGCACAGCGTCGTTGGTACGGGCGGTCCAGATCGCCAGGGCGGCGAGCAAAGCACAGGCGCCACCGAGCCAGAGCACGCCTTGGAGCGTGAGCGTGTCGACGATGATGCCGCCGGCCAACGCGCCGAAACCGATGGACAGGTTGAACACCGCCACCCACAGCGAGGAGGCGGCTTCCACGGCCTGCGGAGCGGCCTTGATTATCCAGGTCTGGAGGCCCACAGACACACCGCCGAAGGCCAGGCCCCAGACGATCAGCAGGATGGCGCCGCCGAGCGCGGCCCGGCCCAGCAGCAGGAAGAGTGGCATCGCGGCCGTCATGGCTACGGCGATGGTCAGTACGCTGCGGTGCACGCGGCGGGAGAGCGCCGACCCGGCGACGAAGTTGCCGATCATGCCGGCCGCACCGAACCCGAACAGCAACGGACCGACATAGCGCTCGTCGATCCCCGACAGCTTCTGCAGTGCCGGGCTCACGAACGTGTAAGCGGCGAAGTGTCCGAACACGAGGAGCGCCGTCGCGATGATGCCGACGCGCACGCCCGGGTTCCGGAACTGCTCCATCAGCAGCTTGGGCCGGATGGTCTGGGAGGTGACCAGCCTCGGCAGTACCGCCAGCAGGGCGATCAGGGTCACGAGCGCCAGGGCGCTGAGTGAGGAGAAGGCGATACGCCAGCCGGTCAGATCACCGACCAGGGTGCCCAGCGGGACACCGAACACGTTCGCGGCTCCGACGCCGCCGAAGATGACCGCGGTGGCGCGAGGCACGTCCGCAGGCGCGACGAGTCGGACCGCCAGGCCGGCGGCGATCGCCCAGAAGCCGCCGACCGCTATGCCGACCAGCACCCGGGAGCCCACCAGCACCGCGAAGTTCGGCGCCAGGGCGGAGCCCAGGTTCGCGACGGTCATCAGGGCCATCAGCCCGAGCAGCAGGACGCGGCGGTTCAGTGACCCGACGATCATCGGGACCAGCGGTGCCGCGAACCCGGCGACGATGCTGGGCACCGTCACCATCAGCCCTGCCGTGCCCTCGGAGACCGACAGCGCGGACCCCACGGAGGTCAACAGACCGATCGGCAGTTGCTCTGCGGTCACCAACAGGAAGGTGCCCAGCGTCACCACACAGACCGCCATCCAGCGACTCCTGCCTGGGGTCCCTGGTTCCTGTATCTGGGTGGGGGTCTGCTCTGCGGTCGTCAACGGATCCTCCTCCATACATTCGGGAACGATCGCTCCCGTATCGGGGACCCTAGTATGGGAGCGAACGCTCCACAAGATGGGTAAGGTGAACTCATGGCACGCCCTCGACAGTTCGACGAGCAGAACGCGGTCAACTCGGCGACCGAGCTGTTCTGGCGGCGCGGTTACCACGCCACTTCAGTGCGGGACCTGGGCGACGAGCTGAAGCTCACGCCCAGCAGCCTGTACCGGACGTTCACGGACAAACACACGCTCTTTCTGCGCGCGCTCGACCACTACCGGGCCACCGAGTCGACGCAGGCCCGCCAGCGTCTGGATGCGAGTGATCGACCGGTTCGCGAGGTACTGCGGGAATGGATGCTGTGGCTGGTGACCTGCCCAGCCGGCGGCGAGTCCGGTCGCGGATGCTTTGTGGTCAACACCGCCACCGAGCTCGGCACCGCTGACGACCAGGTCCATGAGCGGACCGAGGCTGCGTTCGCGGTCACTCGGCAGGCCCTGCATGCGGTGCTGGCCGAAGGGCGGGAGCGAGGCGAGCTGTCCACCGATCTCGACATCGGTGGGGCCGCGGAATTGCTGTTCACGACAGTGCTCGGCCTGCGGGTGCGGGAGCGCGCCGGCCACGAGATGGAGCGACTGACCACCGCGATCGATCTCGCGATCCGAGCCCTGGGGGCCGCACCCGCGCAACCCGCCTGATGGTAGCGGGAGAGCGAGGGCCAGTTCGGAGCATTGATCACCCCGGTGCATCATCTCCCGGTGAGCCGTGGAGACCTGACAGACCGGCAGTGGGGCGACTGTAGCCGCTGCTGCCGCCGATACCGTCGATGGGGCACCCGCCCAGGGACCGCCGCCAGGTGTTCCGCGATCTGGTGGCGGTCCAGGACCGGCTCGCCGTGGCGAGACATCCCCGAGCGGTACGGACCGTTGGGCGACGGCATACGCCGTCTTTCGCCGCTGGCAGCGCGGCGGCGTCTGGGCCCGAATCCTGGCAGCATTATTGAACGCTACCGCCGACGCCGACGGGATCCTGGACTGGGAAGTGCCCATCGACTCCACCGCCTGCCGGGCGCATCAGCACGCTGCCGGAGCCCGCAAAAAGGGGCAGCCGGCGCGCCCACAGTGCCAGAATCGCTGGTGAGCGTCGAGCCCGACGACCACAGTCTCGGCCGCTCCCGCGGTGGGCTGACGAGCAAGGTCCACCTGGCGGTCGCCGCCTCGATGCACGTGCTGGCCGTCATCATCACCGCCGGACAGCGCGGAGATGCCCCACAGTTCCTACCGCTGATGCAACGCATCCGTGTGAGCCGCCCGGCCGGTGGACGCCCACGCACCCGACCCGACCACGTGTTGGCCGACCGCGCCTATTCCTCACGCGCGATCCGCTCCGACCTGCGCCGCCGCGGCATCGCGCACACGATCCCGGAGAAGCAGGGCCAGGCCGGACATCGCCTCCGGCGCGGTTCGGCTGGCACACGACGCCGTGTGCCAGGGTGGCGGGTATGGATTGGCGGTCTGAGAGCCCGGAACTCTGGGCGTTCCTGGAGTCCCTGCACCTTCAACGCGGAGGCCAGACTGTCTCTGAAGGCACTGGAGCCCGACCCCCTCCAGGCTTTCGCCGACCGCACAGTGGTGGGCCAAGAACTCCGCGGGACGGTTGAGAAGGTGCTTCCCATCGGCATCTTCGTCGACCTCGGGGACGGCGTTTTCGGGCTGGTCCCCTTCAGAGAGACCCACGGCCGGCCTGCGGCAAGTCCGGCAGGAGACTTCGAGGTCGGGGAGGAGATCGCCGTCGTCGTCGCGGAAATCGACCGGCCAACCCGACGGGTGTTCCTCTCCAGGCCAGAGAGCGCCCAGCACGCAGGTGTCGTGCTGCCCACGTGAACGGCCCCCGTTCCCGAGTCGTTGATGTGAGCATGGGGCGGGGCGATCCGACGGATGCCGAGTGGGAACGCCTGGGGCCGTTCCTGCCAGTCAGCAACGGGCGTTGTGACAGGTGGCGGGATCACCGGCAGGTGATCGACGGGATTCTGCGCCGGGTGCGGACCGGGGCGCAGTGGCGTGACCTGCCCGAGAGGTCCGGACCGTGGAAGACCGTCTATGAACGCCGCCTAGCGATGCGTGATCTTCTTCCCCGCCTCCGTCTGGACCAGGGTCAAGGCGCCGGTCCAATCCCCGTCGGCCGGATACTCCCAGTTCGCCGGGTCGCCGAGGACGGACGGCAGCCGATCACGGGACACCAAGGCCCCGGGGTGAATGCCGACCTGTCCCGAAGGGCCGTGCCAGGGCGCGACGCGGTGGACCTCGATCCACCCGCGGTCGACGAGAGCGAGCAGGATGTCCGCGAGCTCGCCGACCGGCCGGGGCTGGTCCGCTGCGGCGAGATCGCCGCGGACGCCCGGCAGGATGTCGATCTCGTAGGCGTTGACCATGAACGCTTCCTCGGACTGGGTCAGCGCTTCCCACTCTTGCTGGCTCACCCACTCAGCATCGCAGAACCGGCCGGGGCCGGAATTGGAGGATCGTGACAGCGAAAACAGGAGGAAAGGGACGCAGGGCCGCACCAGCTCACCGTAATTGAGCCGTCAACCTCCAGGACTCGCCGGCGCCCCGCGCAGCGGCCGAGTGCCGGGCGCGGTGGTGGGCGCCCGAGGGTCCGAGGGGGTTCCGGCCATAGTGGGCGCGCTCCGGGGTGGGGACCGGGAGTGGACGGAGGGTGCCGTGGAGCGCGCGGGGAGGGCCGTGGGACTCGGGCGGTGCGTGCGGGACACGCGTAGTCCGTGATGCGGGGCGCGGTGGGCACTCTGCATGGCAGGGAACCGTTTTCGAGTGCACACGCCCCCTTTTGCAGGCCACCGCACCCGGGCAGCCTTGGCCGGGCGAGGCTGAGCAAGTGCTACCGAAAGCCCGGCGTTCGGGCAGGTGGTCGCCGTGCCGCCTCGCCCGCTTCCCGTCGTCCAATTCCTCGTGAGGGGATGAAGAATGGCTGGCGAAATCGCGATTACCCGTATGGCAGGCCTGCCGGGCCATGTGGGGCAGGTCGCCGTAGTCGAAGTCGACATCTCCTGCCCCGGGAATTCCGGAACCCTGGCAGGCCAGCAAGGGACGTTACAGGTCGCAGGGCCCTGCACTCTGCTGAACGCGAACACGAACGGAACTCAGATCGCGTGGAGCGCGCACACTGACGGCCGGGCGACCGCGCGCCCGCAGATCCGCGTGGACGGCATCGGCGAGTGCAAGATCGAAGTCTGGCGCTACTACTTCGGGTCGTGGGCCCGGCAGGCCTGGACGTCCTTGCCCGCACCACCACCGCCGCCACCGGTGTTCTCCCTGCTGCCGGGCCCGCCGCCGGACGTGACGCTGACGCGCGCGGGCGAGACCGGCCGCCCGGCCGTGCAACTGCGCGTCGACTCGGGCACGATCCCGGCGCAGACCGTGTACGTGGATCTCCCCGCGGGGAGGGGGCTGCAGTTCGTCACGGACGGAAGCCCCACATACCAACTCAGCGTGCAGAGCTCCTCCGGGACCGTGACCCGGTACAACGGAACGCTGTCCGCAACCGGCCAGACACTCACCTTCACCAACGTCGCCCCGGGACTGGCGGGTCCGGGCTCGACGTCCAAGGCGTGGGTAGCGGTCAAGGCCACCGACACCGCACCCCTGGGAGACACCAGGCTGACCTACCGCATAGGCCCCCGCTCCCAGAACTCCACCACCATCCGCGTCACGGAATGGCTCTCGCTCCTGCCCGGCGGCCCACCCGACGTCACCTTGACCCGCGCCGGCGACACCGGCCGCCCGGGCGTGCAACTGCGCGCCAACGCGAGCTCAGTCGCTCAGCAGCTGACGGTGTACGTGGATCTCCCCGCGGGAAAGGGGCTGCAGTTCGTCACCGACGGAAGCCCCGGATACCAGCTCAGCGTGCAGAGCTCCTCCGGGGCCGTAACCCGCTACAACGGAACACTGTCCGCCAACGGGCAGACACTCACCTTCACCAACGTCGCACCAGGGCTGTCAGGAACAGGCTCGACGTCCAAGGCATGGGTAGCGGTCAAGGCCACCGACACCGCACCCCTGGGAGACACCAGGCTCACCTACCGCATAGGACCCCGAACCCAGAACTCCACCACCGTCCGCGTCACAGAATGGCTATCGCTGCTACCCGGCGGCCCCCCGGACGTCACCCTGACCCGCGCCGGCGACACCGGACGTCCAGGCGTACAACTACGCGCCGACGCCAACGCGGTCGCTCTGCAAACCGTGTACGTGGACCTTCCCCACGGCAAAGGGCTGCAGTTCGTCGCCGAGGCGAACTCCGTGTACCAGCTCAGCGTGCAGAGCTCCTCCGGAACCGTGACCCGCTACAACGGAACGCTCTCCGCAACCGGCCAGACACTCACCTTCACCAACGTCGCACCAGGACTGTCAGGAACAGGCTCGACGTCCAAGGCATGGGTAGCGGTCAAGGCCACCGACACCGCACCCCTGGGAGACACCAGGCTCACCTACCGCATAGGACCCCGAACCCAGAACTCCGCCCTGATACACGTCGTGGAGTGGTTCTCGGTGCTGCCGGGCGGACCACCCGACGTCACCCTGACCCGCGCGGGCGAGACCCGCTACCCCGGCGTACAACTACGCGCTGACGCGGCCGGATCGGGATCTCGTCGCACGGTCCGCGTGGATCTTCTCCCGGGAAGGGGACTGCGGTTCGTCGAGGAGGGCGGCCCGGGATACCAGCTCACCGTGCAGGGTCCTTCAGGCGGCCCGGTGCAGTACACCGGGACCTTGTCCGCCGACGGGCAGTCCCTCACCTTCACGGACGTCGCCCTGGCGTTGTCGGGCAACGGATCGCTGTCCTCGGCCTGGGTCGCGGTGAAGGCCTCCGCCGACTCAACGCTCGGGGACACGCAACTGAACTTCCGCGTGGGAGAGCGTCCCGGAAGCTCCACGCCCATCCGTGTCACGGAGTGGTTCTCGGTCCTGCCCGGCGGACCACCCGACGTCACCCTGCCCCGCACGGGCGAGACCCGCTACCCCGGCGTACAGCTGCGCGCCGACACGGACGGCGCACCCGGCTCCCGTCGCACCATCCGTGTCACCCTCCCCCCGGGCAAGGAGCTGCGGTTCGTCGAGGAGGCCTTCCCGGGACACCAGCTCACCGTGCAGGACGCCTCCGGCAACACGCAGCACCACCCCGGGACCCTGTCCGCAGACGGGCAGACCCTCACCTTCGTGGACGTCGCCCTGGCCCTCTCCGGCAGCGGCTCCACCGCCGTGGCGTGGGTCGCGGTCAAGGCCTCGGCCGACTCTCCGCTGGGAGACAGCCGGCTGAACTTCCTCGTGGGAGACCGGCCCCAGGACTCCACGCCCATCCACGTCGTGGACGTGTAGAGCGGGCGGCCGAGGCGGCCGGCCCCGCCGGCGTCGGAGACCGTGCCCCGCGGCCGGGGTCCGCAAGAAGGGCCCCGGACCGCGCGACCGGCTCTCAGACCGTGGCCGGGAACGCGTACCGCACGCCCGTCGCCCGTTCCGACAGTTCCCACAGGCGGCGGCCGGTGGTGGGGTCGGCTGCGGCGGGGGCGAGCTGGACCTCGGTCGGGGCGCCGCGGAGTTCGGCCGTGCCGGACGGGCCGATGAAAAGGCCGCTTTCGAGGCCCGGTTGGGTGGCGGCGTAGAGCTGGGGCAGTGCGCCGTGCTCGGCCGGCTGGGCGAGGAGGGGGTTGCCGATGCGGCCGAGGAGGAGTCGCCAGAGGCCGATCGGGGACTTCATCTGGAGGCCGGTGGCGGTGTAGCCGGGGTGGGCGAGCAGGCTGCGGACCGGACTGCCGGCTTCGGTCAGGCGTCGGTGGAGTTCGTGGCCGAAGACGGCGTTGGCGAACTTGGACTGGTTGTAGGCGCCCATGGGCGAGTAGCGGCGCTCGCCGGTGAGGTCGTCGAAGTCGAGGCCGGCCTTGCGGTGGTTGACCGAACTGACCGTGACGACGCGGGGGTCGCGCCCGGCGGCCAGCAGGTCGAGCAGCAGGCCGGTGAGCGCGAAGTGGCCGAGGTGGTTGCAGGCGAACTGCAGCTCGTGGCCCTGCGCGGTGAGCGAGCGCGGCAGTGCCATCACACCGGCGTTGTTGACGAGGACGTCCAGGTGGCGGTGGTCGGTGCGCATCCCGTCGGCGAAGGCCAGGACCGAGTCGGGGTCGGCCAGGTCCAGGCGGCGTACCTCCAGGTCGGCGCCCGGCTGCTCGGCGGTGATCCCGGCGGCCGCCCGGCGGCCCTTCTCCTCGTCGCGCACCGCCAGGATCACCCGCCCGCCCCGGCGGGCGAGCGCCCGGGTGGTCGCCAGGCCGAGGCCGCTGTTGGCCCCGGTGACGACGCATACGCGCCCGGTTTGGTCCGGAATCTGATCGACGGTCCAGCGCAGCTCCTTTTTCATGCGGCACACGTTGCCCCTCATGGCACTTGGTGTCAAGTGAACGCCTGAGTGTCAGGCGTGGCGCCGCAGGCGGTACCATGGGCCGGTGACCACTCGCCCCGAACTGACCCTGGCCGAGCGCAAGCGCCGGCTCGTCGCGAACGAACTCTCCGAAGCCGCCTTGCAGTTGCTGGCGTCCAAGGGGTTCGACGCGGTCACCGTGGACGAGATCGTGGCCACCGCCGGCGTGTCCAAGCGGACCTTCTTCCGGTACTTCGCGTCCAAGGAGGACGTCGTCGTCCAGTTCCTGGCCGACATGGGCACCGGCATCCACGCCGAGCTCGTCGCCCGCCCCGCCGGTGAGCGCCCCTCCGTCGCGCTCCAGCACGCCGTGTGGGTCCCCGTCGCCGCCTGCGCCGGTCACTCCGACCGCGCCCTGCGCGTCGTCCAGCTGATCCTGCGGACGCCCGCGCTCCTCGCCCGCTTCCTGGAGCGCCAGGCCCAGTGGCGCGACGACCTGGCCGGCGAACTCGCCCGCCGCCTGGACCTCGACCCCGGAACCGACCTCTATCCCCGCATGGCCGCCGGCATGGCGCTCACCGCCTTCGACGCCGTCCTCCACCGCTGGAGCGCCAGCGACGGCGCCGAGGACTCCGCCGCGCTGATCGACGACGCCTTCGCCGTCATCGCGCCGGCGCTGGACGCGGTCGTCGCGTAGTCGCCGGGCTCCGGCCGCGCGGGCCCCGGACGGTCCTGGACCGGTCCTGGACGGTCCTCGGTGGCCCGATCGCCGTCCGCCCCAACGCCCACCTGGGGAGCGTGCCGTGCCCGTTCGGCGGGCAGCGCAGGGTGTCGAACTACACCTTGCGCACGTGACGTTGGGATCGGCAGGTGTTCCGCCGAACGCGCCGCCCGGGAAGCCGGGCGGCGCGCTGACGGCAGCGACGGGACAGCGACGGAACGTCGGGGAGCGCCGGCTGCCCCTTGGGGCCGTGCTGCTCCCCGGCTGCCCGGACCGGTGCTGTCGCCGGTCAGGCCCCGGCTCGACGCCGAGGGGTGACGATGGGGAAGGCGGGGTCGGGGAAGGTGAGGTAGCCGAAGACGGTGTCCGTGGCGGCCTTGTCGTCCACCTCGATGGTTCCGTCGGTGACCTGCTGGTCGAAGTTGTGGGGGAAGCGCGGGCCGGCGAGGGCCAGTTGGTTCAGGGCCGCGCGGGTGAGGCGGATGGTGGCGTTGGGCTTGCCCGCGAGGGGGTCGGTGCCGTCGACGTAGATGAGGGCGCCGTTGCGGAGGGTCGTGGTGCAGACGCGTTCCTGGTCGGCTTGCGCGCCGGCCTGCGGCCGGGTCCCGGGGGTCTCGGGGCGGATGGTCCAGCGCAGGACGACGGGGGCGGACTGCTCGGCGGCGGCCCTGGGGCCGTCGATGCTCTTGGCCATGGCGGCGAAGAACTGGTCGAGGCTCATGCTGCGGACGAGGTCGGACGCTCCGTGGACGACCGGCTTCTGCGGGCCGTCGAGGACTTCCCAGGCACCGGTGAGGTAGAAGTTGCGCCAGGTGCCGTTCTCGGCGCCGTAGCCGAGCTGGGTGAAGGTCCGGGCCTGGAGCTCCTTTGCCTCCGTCAAGGTCTTCTCACTGATCTCGAAGCCGTCCGCGGCGGTCGCGAAGACGACGTGGTTGAGCAGTTCGGCGGCCCACCGGTACTGCGGCGGATCGGCCTCCAGCGCGGTACGCGCCTGGGCCACGACGGCGTCGGGGCCGCCGATGGCGGCGACGTACCGCGCGCCGGCCTCGACGGGCGGCAGGGTCCACAGGTGGGCGGGGTTGCCGTCGAACCAGCCGATGTACCGCTGGTAGACCGCCTTGAGGTTGTGGCTGAGGGAGCCGTAGTAGCCCTGGCTGTACCAGTGCTCGGCCAGGCCCTTGGGCAGCTGCCGGAGCTCCTCGGCGATCTCGACGCCGGTGCGGCCTGCGTCGATCAGGCGCAGCGCCTGGTCGTTGAGGTAGGCGTACATGTCGCGCTGGTTGCCGAGGAATTCGAGGATGTTCGCGTTGCCCCAGCGCGGCCAGTGGTGGGAGGCGAACTCGACGTCGGTGTGCTCGCCGAAGGTCTGGATGGCCTCGGTGAGGTACTTCGACCAGGCGTGCGGGTCGCGGACCTGGGCGCCGCGCAGGCTGAGGATGTTGTGCATGGTGTGGGTGGCGTTCTCCGCCATGCACAGGGCCCGCAGTTCGGGGAAGTAGAAGTTCATCTCCGCCGGGGCCTCGGTGCCCGGGGTGAGCTGGAAGACCACCGGTACGCCGTCGATCGTGAGCGCGTGCAGGCCGTGCCGCCACGGGATCACGTACTCCGGCCGCCAGTCCTTCTCGGACTTCGGCCCGATGTCCTGTCCGCCGACGTAGTGGCGCGGCGGGATGAGCGTGACCTCGCCGGTGGAGATGGTCAGCCCGAGGCCGGCGCCCACCTGCCCGTACGGCGATTTGTCCAGCTGGGCGGCGTACATGTACTCCGACCGCCGTGCCATGGCCGGGCCCGCGAACACGTTCTCGCTGATCGCGTGCTCCAGGAAGCCGGCCGGCGCGTAGACGTCCAGGCCGGCGGGCACCTCGTCGTTCTTCTCGGCGAACAGGCCGCGCGAGCCGCCGAAGTGGTCGACGTGGCTGTGGGTGTAGATGATCGCGCTGACCGGCCTCGGGTCCTCCGTGACGTCCCGGTACAGCCTCAGCGCGTACTGCGCCGTCTCGTACGAGGCGAGCGGGTCGATGACGATCAGCCCGGTGTCGCCCGTGATGATGGTCATGTTGGACAGGTCGTAGCCGCGCACCTGGTACACGGACCGGTTGCCCGCCTGCGTGACCAGGAAGAGCCCGGCGGCGGCGGTCAGCTGTCCCTGCCGCCACAGGCTCGGGTTCACCGAGGAGGGGTGGGTCTCCGGGTCGCCGTCCCGTAAGAACTCGTAGCCGGCGAAGTCCCAGGCCACCCGCTTGCCGTCCTTGGTCGGGATGACCGAAAGGCCGGCGGGCGGCGGCGCCAGAAAACCCTGGTTGGCCTCGGTGAAGTCGTTGGACGGCGGGATGGTGACGATGGTGTCGTTCTTGCGCGTGATGAACGGGGACGGCTCGATCGGCGACCTGTCGGGCATGGGGCTGGCCTCCTTGACGGCTTGCGGACGAACGCGCACGGCACAGCGGGCCGCAGGGTGCGTGACCCGGGGCCGAACGCGATCAACGCTACGAAGGGCCGTGAGCCGCCCACAAGGAACCGATCGAGCCACAAACGGAGGCGCACCGCCCGCGGTCCGTGCGCGCGGCGGAGGCCGGGACGTCGGGCCGGGCGCCGGTCCGCGGCAAGGCCCCCCCGTGCGAAAACGGAGGGCCCGGAAGCGGTGGTGGACGGAAGTCCGCCGCGCCTAGGAGACCTTGGCGTACTCGTAGGACGTCCGGCCGTTCTCGTCGCCGTAGTGCGAGCGGCCGACCAGCACCTGGCCGGGTGCGGCGGTGAAGTGCGAGTTGCTTCCCCGCTGTGGTGTGCTCCAGGTCGGCGCGCCCACCTGGACGACTGACCGTTGAGGATGATGAGGCCGCAGTGGTACGTGGTGCTGCCGTTCTCGGTGGGCGGACACGGTTCTGGGTGGACCGGGGCGCGGATCAAGGCCGGTCGGCCCTGAAAGCGCCCCGATCCACCGGAAGCGTCAGTAGGTCGGAACCGTCAGCCCGTCACAACCTCAGGCGCCCGCGTTCGCCGACTTGCGGCGGGCGGTCCAGACGGCGGCGCCGCCCGCTAGGACGAGAGCGGCGGCACTGCCGGCGAGGGGGCCGGTGGGGGCGTCGGAGCCGGTGTGGGCGAGGGTGTCGTCGGTGCCGGTGACGCCGCCCTTGGCGCCTTCGGTGCCGGTGCCGGAGGTGCCGGTCCCGGAGCTACCGGTGCCGGTGCCCGTTCCGGTCGAGCCCGTCGAGCCGGTGCCGTCGGTGTTGGTGCTGGTGGAGTCGTCGTCGAGCTTGGCGTCCTTGTTGACCGCGATCTTCGCGGTGAGCGGGTCGAGGCCGTCGCCGACCTGGTAGCTCGGCCTCCCCTGATAGCGGAACACCTTCCCGAGGTCGGCGGTGGCCGTCGTCTGCACGTCCTTGAGACTGATGACACCGTCCTTCGCCTTGAGGGAGTCCGAGTACAGCTTCAGGTCCACGAGCGGGATTTCCTGGTTGAACTGGGTCTTCCCGCCCTGGTCCTTCGTCTCGGCCTGCGCCCACAGCTGGCCCTTGGCGCCGTCCGCCTTGACCCGGAACTTGGAGAGCTTCACGTCCAGCTCCCAGCCCTTCCCCTTGGGGTGCCCGAGGAAGTGCACGGAGCCGTTGAAGGTGGCGTTGAGCGAAGACTTCCCGGCGTCGTACTGGCCGCTGCCCTTGGTGAACCGGAAGCCGTTGTCCCGCTTCTCCGCGCCGTCGGCGACCTCGATCTTCCCGGCGGCGATCGGGCCGGTGAGGTACTTGCGGAAGGACTCCTTGAAGCCCCAGTCCAGCCGCCCGTCGAAGACCTGCCCCGAAGCCGCCGCCGTCAGGGTCTCCGCCTTCTTCGCGGCGTCCCCGGCGGCCTCGCTCTTGCCGCTGTTCTCGTGGTGGCCGGGCTTCGGGTGGCCCGCCTTCGGGACGAAGGACTCGTCCTGGACGTCGGAGTCCTTGAGCTCCCCTGCGGCCACCCCCTTCGGCTTGGGCTTGGGCTTGGGCTTCGGCTTGGAGTCCGGGACGGGGGCGCCCTGCTTCACCGAGAGGGTGGCGGCGTCGAGGGGCGTGCCGGGCTGGTAGAACGGGCGGCCCTGGTAGGAGAAGACCTTGGAGCCGTCGGCCGTCAGGGTCGCCGGGATGTCCGCGAACTTGAGGACACCGCCCTTGCCGCCCGCCGGCTTGACCTTGGCGAGGTTGAGCGAGGCGACCGCGACGTCGTTGCGGGTCTTGCCGGCCGTGGTGACGTCGGCGGTGATGCGGCCCTTCTGCCCCTCGGTGATCAGCTTGAGGTCGCTGAACTTGAGGTCCAGTTCCCAGCCCTTGCCCTTGGCGTGGCCGAGGAAGCGCACGCTCCCCTTGAACGTGGTGGTGACGGCGTGCTTCTTGAGGTCGTAGGTGCCCTTGCCGCCGGTGAAGGTGAACGGGCCGTTCTTCGGGGCCTGCTTGGCGCCGTCCGCGAGCTGGATCTTGCCGCCGCCTATCGGGCCGACGAGGTACTTGCGGAAGGACTCCTTGATGCCCCAGGTCAGAGTGCCGTCCTTGAGCTGGAACTTCGTCGGCGGCTTCTTCGCCGCGGCGCCCGGGTCCTCGCCGGCCGCGTGGGCGGGCACGGTGAGCACGGTGGCCCCGAGGGCGATCGCCGTGGCGACGGCGGCGGTGAGCGCCGTTCGTCTCTGGGTTACGGCCATGTGTCAACTCTCCTTAGAGAAACTGCAGCCGGACCTGCCGGCACTTGAAAGGTAGTCAGTCGAAAGGATGCGCGGAAAGCGGAAAAGGGTCACTCGCGCCCTCATGCGTGCCATTTCCGCTCCGCCGCCCGGCCCGTCACGCGTCCCGCTTGCGGCGCGCCCGCACCACCACGTAGCCGACGGCCGCCAGGATCACCACGCCTCCCCCGCCGGCCGCCAGCGCAGTGGTGGCGGAAGAGGAGGACGAAGTGTCTTCCCCAGAAGCGGAAGCGGAAGCAGAAGGCGCGGGCGACGCGCCCGGATCCCGTCCCACGTTCGGCAGCTCCGGCAGCTTCGCCCCCGCCGTCACCGGTACGGCGAGCGAGACGGGGTCCATCTCCGCGCCCTCCTGGTAGAGGCCGCCGAACGCCTCGGCGCCCGGGCCCGTGAGCCGGGCCGGTGCCTCGGCCACGGACACAAGGCCGTCCTTCTGCCGGAGCTTCGACGCGTCGAACGTGACGAGGGGGAGCCGCTTGTTCTTCAGCGGGCCCCGCGTCACCTCCGCCGAGAGCGTGCCCTTGCCCTCCTTCACCGCGACCTCGACCCCGGTCAGCGCCAGGTCCAGGTCCTTGCCGGTGAAGCGGAGGGTGCCGCCGAACGACGCCTCCAGCGCCGTGCCCCCGCCCTCGTACGCGCCCTTGCCCTCCGGGAAGCGGAACAGCGCACCGCCCTCGCGGGCGCCGTCGGCGAGCTTCCAGGAGCCCCGGGCGATGGAGCCGGTGACGTACTCGCGGAAGGTGCGCCGGATACCCCAGTCCACGGCCGCGCCGGTGAACCGGCCCTGCTCGGCGGGCTTTTCGCCACCACCGCCCGAGGGAGCGCCGCCCGAAGGGGACGGCGAGGACGCGGCGTTCGCGGTGATGTCGGCGGACAGGCTCAGCGGGTCGAGCTGCGTGCCCGGCTGGTAGAAGCCGGCGAACGACTCGGCGCCCTCCGTCGTCAGCTTCGCCGGAACGTTCGTCAGGCTGACGGCGGTTCCGGCGCCGCGCAGGTTCGTCCCGGTGAGGTCGAGGGTGGCGAGGGGCACCCGCGTCCGGGAGGTGACCTTGCCCGTGCCGCGGGCCTTGCTGGTCATGTCGGCGTAGAGGGTGCCGCCGTCGCCCCGGACGCTGACGGCGGGGTTGGCGATGGTGAGGTCGAGTTCGTAGGAGCCGTCCGGCTTGCGGTGGCCGGTGAAGTGGACGCCGCCGGAGAAGGCGGCGTCGAGGTTCCCGGTGTCGGGCTCGTGGGAGCCCTTGGCGGAGTGGAAGCGGAACTGGTTGCTGCCCACCGTCGCGGCGCCGCCCCGGAGTTCCCATCCGCCGTGGGCGATCGGGCCGGTGACGTATGTCTGGAACGAGGACTTGATGCCCCAGTCCAGCCGGCCGCCCGACACCTCCCGGCGCTCCGCCGCTCCGGCGGCGGAAGGCGGCGTCAGCAGCGTCGCGCACACGGCCAGCACCACGACGGCCAGGAAACCCCGGGCGCCGAGGAATACCGTGGCTCGTGCGCGGGCAGACCTGTACGGCAGTGCCGCTCCAGGCTGTTCGGCGACAGACTGTTTCATCGGACAAGGCGTCATCGAGAACGGCGCCTTCGAGAGCAACGGCATCGAGAACCTTTCCCACCGGGGCGTATGTCGGCACCCACACCCAGCGTGGCCATTTAGGTAAGGCTAACCTAAGCTAAGCCACGCAGGAACGTACACCCGCCTCCCCAGGAAAGGTTGGAACGTGCAGCAACGGCAGGCGCGGGAAGCGCCGATGACCACATCGCATCCCGCTGGTCCCACGCGCCGCACCCCAGGCACCCGGCGCACCCCGCACCTCCTCGGCGCCCTCGCCGCCCTGCTCGTCCTCTCCCTCTCCCTCGTCGGCTGCGGAAAGGACGCGGAGTCGGACGGGAAACCCGACGCGAGCGCGTCAGGTACGCGGGGCAACTCCGGGCAGCAGGACGCCGACCGCCTCGAACCGCTCGCGGGCAAGCCGCCCACCCCGCGACTGCCCGCCACCGTGAAGTCGTCGGACGGGCGCGAGGTCACGGTGAGCAAGGCCGACCGGATCGCGCCGCTGACGGGTTCGGCCTCCGAGATCGTCTTCACGCTCGGCCTCGGCGACCGCGTCGTCGCCAGGGACATCTCCGCCACGTTCGCGCAGGCGGCGAAGCTGCCCCTGGTCACCCGGGGCCACGACGTCTCGGCGGAGAGCGTGCTCTCCCTCAAGCCGGACGTCGTCATCGCCGACACCACCACCGGCCCGGCCGAGGCCCTCGACCAGATCCGCGGCGCCGGGGTCCCGGTGCTCGTGCTGGACCCGCCGAAGAAGCTCTCCGACGTGGGCCCGCGCATCGACCGCGTGGCCGCCGCGCTCGGGGTGCCCGACGCGGGGAAGCAACTGCGCCAACGGACCGAGGAACGCGTCGGGAAGGCACAGCACGCGGCTCCGAAGGAGGGCGGCAAGAAGCCGCGTGTGGCCTTCCTCTATCTGCGCGGCTCGGCCTCGGTCTATCTGATCGGCGGGGCGGACTCCGGTGCGTCGTCGCTGATCGAGGCGGCCGGCGGGGTGGACGCGGGCAAGGAGTCGGGGCTGGAGAAGGACTTCACGCCGATCACCAGTGAGGCGCTCGCCAAGGCGGCGCCGGACGTGATCCTGGTGATGTCCAAGGGGCTGGACTCGGTCGGTGGGATGGACGGGCTGCTGAAGGTTCCGGGCGTCGCGCAGACGCCGGCCGGCATGGACCGCCGCGTGGCCTCCATCGACGACGGTGTCCTGCTCAACTACGGTCCGCGCACGGACCGCGTCCTGGCCTCGCTGGTCGAGCAGATCCACCGGAGCGGCGGGTGAGCGGCACGGCCACGGCGCGGGGAACAACGGTGTCGGAGGCGGTGACCCGCGCCCCCGTCCGCCACCGACGGATCGTCGCCCTGCTGACCGGCGGAATGGCGGCCGCCCTGCTGCTGGCCTGCCTGGTCTCCGCCGGCCTCGGCGCGTACGACATCCCGCTCGGCGACGTCGTCGACTCGCTGCTGCACCGCGTGGGCCTGGGCGGCGCGGAGCTGGACCGGGTCGCCGAGAGCGTGCTGTGGAACGTCCGGCTGCCGCGGGTGGCCCTGGCGCTGCTCGTCGGTTCGTCCCTGGGCTGCGCGGGGGCGCTGATGCAGGGGCTGTTCGGGAATCCGCTCGCCGAACCGGCCGTCATCGGGATCTCGATGGGCTCGGCGGTCGGCGCGGTGGCGGCCATCTCGTTCGGCCTGACCGTGTTCGGCGACTGGACGATCACCGGCTGCGCGTTCTTCAGCGGTCTGGTGACCGTTCTGGTCGTCTACGCGCTGTCGCGGTCGGGCGGCCGGGCGGAGGTGGTGACGCTGCTGCTGACGGGCATCGCGATGAACGCGCTGACGGGTGCCCTGATCGGGCTGGGCATCTTCGTCGCGGACAACGCGCAGGTGTCGCAGATCGCCTTCTGGCAGCTGGGGTCGCTGGCCCAGGCGACCTGGCCGAAGGTGCTCGCGGTGCTGCCGTGCGCGCTGGTGGGGCTGGCCGCGGCGCCGCTGTTCGCACGGAAACTGGACCTGCTGGCGCTCGGGGAGCGCCCGGCGCGCCATCTGGGTGTGGACGTGGAGAGGTTGCGCCTGGTGCTGATCCTGGTGGTGGCGCTGCTGACGGCCGCGGCGGTCGCGGTGGCGGGAGTGATCTCGTTCGTGGGGCTGCTGGTGCCCCACCTGTTGCGGATGGCGGCGGGCCCCGGGCACCGCTTCCTCATCCCGGGGAGCGCGCTGGGCGGGGCGCTGGTGATGGTGTCGGCGGACCTGGCGGCCCGTACGGTCGCCCAGCCCGCGGAGCTGCCGCTGGGCGTGCTGACGGCGCTGATCGGGAGCCCGTTCTTCTTCTGGCTGCTGCGCAGGACGCGGCGGCGGCAGGGGGGCTGGGCGTGAACGACCGTACGTCGTCAGGTCGTTCCGCGTCCGGACCGCTCCGTCGACTCCTCTCGGGCCGCACCCGCAGCCTCCCCTCCCCCTCCCTCCCCGGCACTCCCCTCGTCGAGGCGCGCGGCCTGTGCGTGCGGCTGGGCGGGCGGACGGTGCTGGACGGAGTCGACCTCTCCGTCGGCGCCGGGGAGGTCGTCGCGCTCGTCGGCCCCAACGGCGCGGGCAAGTCCACGCTGCTCGCCGCGCTCGCGCACGACCTGCCCGTCGAGGCCGGTGAGGTGCGGGTGGACGGGCGTCCCGCGGCGGACTGGTCGGCCGGCGAACTCGCCCTGCGGCGGGCGGTGCTGCCGCAGTCGGCGCAGCTGTCGTTCCCGTTCGCCGTCGAGGAGGTCGTGCGGATGGGCCGTGCGCCCTGGGCCGGGACCGCCGGTGAGGACGAGGACGAGGAGGCCGTGCGGGAGGCCATGGACCTGACCGAGGTGGCCGGATTCGCCTCCCGCTCGTTCGCCGCCCTGTCCGGCGGGGAGCGGGCGCGCGTCGCGCTGGCGCGGGTGCTGGCGCAGCGCACCTCACTGCTGCTGCTCGACGAGCCGACGGCCGCTCTGGACCTGCGCCACCAGGAGCTGGTGCTCCGCCTCTGCCGGGAGCGGGCCGCGGCGGGGGTCGCGGTGGTGGTCGTCCTGCACGACCTGGGGCTGGCCGGGGCGTACGCGGACCGGGTCGCCGTGCTGCACGGCGGGCGGACGGCGGCCGACGGGCCGCCCGCGGAGGTCTTCGATCCGGAACTGCTGGGCCGGGTCTACGCGCATCCGGTCGATGTGATCGAACACCCCGTCAGCGGTGATCCTTTGGTGACACCGGTGCGGGAGAGGCGCGGCGGGCGCGAGGTACGGGAAGAGCGGGACGGACAGAAAGAGGACCAAGATCCTTTCATGCGGCGCGAACTGGAGAGACTGGAGAGAAGCGACGGGCACGAGCGCCTCAATGACCGGGTGAGTCGAAATTTCGCCCCGTGAGAGCAGGATCACGCGCACTTTGGGGAACGACCCAGGCAAGCCTCAGATAAGTTAGGGCGGCCTTATTAGAGGCGCGTTTTCAGCCACGCCGTCCACCCGTGACGGATCCGTTATGGAAACGCACGGTATTTCCGCTTTCCGAGCCCGCCTGGAGCCCCCGTATGCGAGCCCTCCGCTCCTCCGCCGTCACCGTCGTCGCCGCGGCGGCGGCCCTGACCGTCGTGACCGGCTGCGCAGAGAAGTCGGACTCCGGTGATTCCGACGCGATACGCGTGACCGCCTCCGACGACAAGTGCGAGGTCTCGAAGACCTCCTTCCCCGCCGGGCACGTGCAGATCAACGTGCAGAACAAGGGCTCCAAGGTCACCGAGGTCTACGTCTACGCCGCGGACGACCGGATCGTCACCGAGCGCGAGAACATCGGCCCGGGCACCAAGGCCGAGATCACCGCGACGGTCAAGAAGCCCGGTGACTACGAAATCGCCTGCAAGCCCGGTATGAAGGGCGACGGAATCCGTCAGAAGGTCACCGTCACCGCGGGCGACGGCAAGGAGAAGAAGACCGACCCGGCGCTCGACAAGGCCGTCGCGGAGTACCGCAAGTACGCCCAGCAGCAGGCCGACGAAACCATTCCGCTGGCGCAGAAGTTCGTCGACGCCGTCAAGAAGGGCGACCTGGACGAGGCGAAGAAGGCCTACGCCCCGTCCCGCCTCGGCTGGGAGCGGACCGAGCCCGTGGCCGAGTCCTTCGGCGACATCGACCCGAAGGTCGACGTCCGCGAGGACGGCCTGGAGAAGGGCCAGAAGTGGACCGGCTGGCACAAGCTGGAGAAGTCCCTCTGGGACGACAAGAAGATCACTGACGAGGACAAGGCCCTCGCCGACCGGCTGATGAAGGACCTCGTCGACTGGCAGAAGCGCGTCGGCAAGGCCGAGATCACCGCGACCAGCATGGCCAACGGCGCCAAGGAGCTGCTGGACGAGGTCGCCACCGGCAAGGTCACCGGTGAGGAGGAGCGCTACAGCCACACCGACCTGGACGACTTCCAGGCCAACGTGGAGGGCGCCGAGAAGTCCTACGAGCTGCTGAAGCCGGTCGCCTCCAAGAACGACGCGGCGCTGGTCAAGGAGCTCGACAAGCAGTTCGCGGACCTGAAGAAGCTGCTCGGCGACTACCGCGACGGCGACTCCTTCAAGGCGTACGACACCGTCGGCAAGGACGACCGCAAGAAGCTGTCGGACGCCGTCAACGCCCTCGGCGAGCCGCTGTCCAAGCTCGCCGGCGCCGTCGCGAAGTGACGGGGGACCCGGCGATGAGCGAGAAGAGCGAAGAGACCGGCGGGACCGGCGAGAAGACCGGCACCGGCCGGAAGCCCTCCCGTCGCGCGCTGCTCGGCTGGGGCGGGGCCGGGCTCGCGCTCGGTGCCGTCGCGGCCGGCGGCACCGCCGCGGCCCTGCGCGTCGGCGACGACGCCGGGACCGTCGCCGCCGGCGGCGAGGCGGTGCCGTTCCACGGCGCCCACCAGGCCGGTATCGCCACGCCCGTCCAGGACCGGCTGCACTTCGCCTCCTTCGACGTGCGCACCGAGGACCGCGACCAGCTGATCAAGCTCCTGAAGGAGTGGACGGCCGCGGCCGCCCGGATGACCTCGGGACACGAGGTCGGCGAGGGTGCCATCAGCGAGAACGACGAGCTGCCGCCGGACGACACCGGTGAGGCGCTGGGCCTCAAGCCGTCCCGGCTGACGCTGACCTTCGGCGTCGGGCCCACCCTGTTCGAGAAGGACGGCAAGGACCGCTTCGGCCTCAAGGGCCGCCGTCCGAAGGCCCTGATCGACCTGCCGGTCTTCCCGGGCGACAACCTGGACGCGGCCCGCAGCGGCGGCGACCTGTGCGTCCAGGCGTGCGCGGACGACCCGCAGGTCGCGGTGCACGCGATCCGCAACCTGGCCCGCATCGGCATGGGCCGGGTGGCGATCCGCTGGTCGCAGCTGGGGTTCGGCAAGACGTCGTCGACGACGCCGGACGCGCTGACCCCGCGCAACATGATGGGCTTCAAGGACGGCACCCGGAACATCGCGGGCACCGAGACCGACCGGCTCGACAAGCACGTGTGGGTCGGCGAGAAGGAGGGCCCGGACTGGATGGCCGGCGGCTCGTACCTCGTCGCCCGCCGCATCCGGATGCACATCGAGACCTGGGACCGGACCTCGCTCAGGGAGCAGGAGGACGTCTTCGGCCGGGACAAGGCCGAGGGCGCGCCGCTGGGCAAGCCGCGCGAGCACGACGAGCCCAACCTCAAGGTGATGAAGCCGGACGCCCATGTGCGCCTCGCCCACCCGGACAGCAACGCGGGAGCGACGATCCTGCGCCGCGGCTACTCCTTCACGGACGGCACCGACGGCCTGGGCCGGCTCGACGCCGGGCTGTTCTTCATCGCCTACCAGCGCGACGTCCGGGACGGCTTCGTGCCGATCCAGAAGCAGCTGTCGCGCTCGGACGCGCTCAACGAGTACATCCAGCACGTGGGTTCGGCGGTCTTCGCCGTACCGCCGGGCGTCCGCGACAAGGACGACTGGTGGGGCAGGGCCCTGTTCGCCTGACGGCCCCCGTACACAGAGGAGAAGCCGCGTGTTCGGCAACTATCTGATCGGCCTGCGCGAGGGCCTGGAGGCCAGCCTGGTCGTCTGCATCCTCGTCGCCTACCTGGTCAAGAGCGGCCGCAGGGACGCCCTGCGGCCGGTCTGGCTCGGCATCGCCGCCGCGGTCCTGCTCAGCATGGGCTTCGGCGCCGTGCTCCAGTACGGCTCGCAGACCATGACGTTCGAGGCGCAGGAGATGCTGGGCGGCTCGCTATCCGTCGTCGCCGTGGGGCTGGTGACGTGGATGGTCTTCTGGATGCGGCGCACCGCGCGGCATTTGAAGAAGGAGCTGCACGGCAAGCTGGACGCGGCGCTCGCGATGGGCACCACCGCGCTGGTGGTGACCGCGTTCCTGGCCGTGGGCCGGGAGGGCCTGGAGACCGCGCTGTTCGTCTGGACCGCGGTGCAGGCCACCGACGACGGCGTCCGGCCGCTGGTCGGCGCGCTGCTGGGGCTGCTGACCGCGGTGCTGCTGGGCTGGCTGTTCTACCGGGGCGCGCTCCGCATCAACCTGGCGAAGTTCTTCACCTGGACCGGCGGCATGCTGATCGTGGTGGCGGCGGGCGTGCTCGCGTACGGCTTCCACGACCTCCAGGAGGCCGACGTCCTCCCGGGGCTGCACGACAAGGCCTTCGACATCAGCGAGCAGATACCGGCCGACAGCTGGTACGGGACGCTGCTGAAGGGCGTGTTCAACTTCCAGCCGGACCCGACCGAGCTCCAGGTCTGGGTGTGGGCGCTCTATCTGATCCCCACCCTGGTGCTGTTCTTCCGCCCCGGTAAGGTGGCGCCGTCCCGAGCAGCCACCCAGGAGGCCAAGGCCGATGCGACGTCGGACGCGCCCGCGTCTCTCCCCGTGGCCGGCGGCACTGGCACTGTCGCTGCTGCTGGCGACGACGACCGGGTGCATGACGGTGCACGGCGAACGGGAGATCGTCCCGTCGGTGGAGAAGGCTGAGGCCGCCAAGGCCCTCGCCGACTTCACCGCCGGCTACACCGAGGCGTACCGCAGGCTCGACCCGGCCCTCGTGGACCGGGTCGAGACCGGCGCCCTCGCCGAGATCGGCCGGGCCGACGTGACGGCCCAGCGCGCCGTGATGCCGAAGGGCAACCCGCGCTATCCGGCGCTGGAGCTGCGCGACGCCCGGTTCACCGTGCCCAAGTCGGCCGGCTGGCCCAAGTTCTTCCTCGCCGACACCCTCAGCAACCGCGACGCCAACCGCTGGCTGGTGGTGTTCACCCGCGGCGGCGCGAAGGAGCCGTGGAAGGCCGCCTACCTGACGCTGCACGCCCCCGGTACGGTCCCGGCGTTCAGGACCGACGGGGACGGCCTGGCGGAGGCCGTGCCGGTCGCCGCGGGCAAGCCGTCGGGGCTAGTGCTTGAGCCCGCCGCGGTCAGCGGCGCGTACACCGACTACCTGCGCACCGGCAAGGGCGACGTCTTCGCGCCCGGCGGCGCGACCACCCAGCTCCGGGCCGACCGCGCCAGGCTGGCCCGGACGCCCACCTTCTGGACCGACTGGATCGACACCCCCGAGAAGGCCCCGGGCTTCCCGCCGCTGGCGCTGCGGACCGAGGACGGGGGCGCGTTGGTGTTCAGCGCGGCGCACCACCGCGAGAAGCGCACCATGGCCAAGGGCGTGCGCCCCGCGGTCACCGAGCAGCGGACGAAGGCGCTGCTGTCGGGCCGGCTGACGACGGCGATCACGTTGACGCGGGTGTCGGAGTCCGCGGCGCGGGTGCCGGGCAGGGCGACGGGCGGGCGGGTGGTCTTCCTGAACCGCATCGAGTCGTTGGTCGCCGCCAAGGGCGAGTGACCGCGGCCGCGGCGCGCGGACGGCTTACCGTCCGATCGGCCACGCCGCGTGGTGCTCGTGGTCCGGCCGGTCCCCCGCGTACTGCGCGCACGCGTCGGTCAGGGTCTCCAGCAGGGTCAGCGGTTCGGGCAACGGCCGCTCCGGCCCGAGCAGCCAGGCGACGTGGGCGTCGTCACCGGGGAGGCGGGACGGCGGCAGCAGCACATAGCTGCCGCGGCAGTGCCAGCGCAGGCCGGGGTGCTCGTCGAGGGTCTCGGGGTGGCAGTCCAGCTCGCAGGGCCACCACTCGTCCTCGTCGTCCGGGGTGCCGCGGGTGGCGGTGAAGAACAGCATCCGGTCGGGGGCCACGGTGGCGACCGGGCCGACCTCGACGCCGGCCTCCGTCAGCCGGTCCAGCGCCTTGCGGCCGGCCTCGGCGGGGACGTCCAGGACGTCGTGGGCCATGCCGGTGGCGGTGACGAAGTTGGCCTCGGGCTGGGCCCGGAGCCATTTGGTGACCTTCTCCGGGTCGGTGGTGGCGAGGGTCTGCCAGGCGAAGGAGACCGGGTGCCGGCCGGGGGTGGGACAGCCGATGCGCTCGCACGAACACCCGTACCCGGAGGGGTGGGCGGCCGGGGCCAGGGGGAATCCCGCGGCGGCCGCGGCCAGGAGCAGTTCCTCGCGGGCGGCGCCGGTGACCGCCCCCGTACCCGCATCGCCGCCCGCTCCGCTCCTGGGGCGGCGCAGCCACTGGGAGAATCTGCTCTTGCGTTCCATCTATCCCCTCACTTCGACCGCGGTCTCCGGTCAATGCTGCCACCATCCTGCGCCCGACGTGACCGCCGGGCGCATCCGGGGGTGTGACACGGACCGCTCCCGGCACCGGAGCGGTACGGGCCGGACGGCCGTCAGCGGGGGGCGAGGCCCCGCAGGGTGAGCTCCACGATCATGTCCGCGTAGGCGTGGGTGAGCGGCTGGGTCCGCAGCATCCAGCGGTGCGCGAGCGGTCCGGTGAGCAGCTCCAGGGCGACGCGCGGGTCCACGTCCGCGTCGATCTGCCCGGCCTCCTGGGCGGCGCGCAGCCGGGTGACGTAGAGCTGGAGCTGTGGCTCCAGGACCGTCCTGGTGAACTGGGCGCAGAGCTCGGGGTTGACGATGCTCTCGGCGGCGAGGGCGCGCGAAGGCGCGTCGTAGCGGGGGCTGTTGAGCTCGTCGACGGTGGCGCGGAGGACGAATTTGAGGTCGGCCTCCAGATCACCCGTGTCGGGGAGCCCGGTCTGCCCCTCCGCGGCGTCCTCCCCGAGGGCGACGAAGGCGTCCAGGAGGACGGCGGCCTTCGAGGGCCACCAGCGGTAGATCGTCTGCTTGCCCACTCCCGCGCGGGCGGCGATGGCCTCGATGGTGAGCCGCTGGTACCCGGTCTCGCCGGTGAGTTCGAGGGCGGCTTCCAGGATCGCGCGGCGGGAACGCTCGCTGCGGCGGTTGGCGTCGGGCGGGGTCTTGATGGTGGCCATGGAGGCAGGGTAGCGGCCAATGAGGCGAGACGTTTCGTCTCGTTGAGGGTTGACGCACGGCGTTTCACGTGGCGTAATAGTGGAGCAACGAGACGAGACGTCTCGTTTCAAAGATCGGCGGAAGGAGACCCCAATGCCTCGGGGAAACGGACACATGCTCGGAGTGGGCGGCACCCGCAGCAACCTCTCCCGGAAGGCGCTGCGCGGCGGCGGCCGGTCCGGCGGGGCGGGCCGCGGCATGGACCCCGTCGCGCAGAAGCGGGAGCTGCTGCGCGCCTTGCGGGAAGGACGGACCGGTAACACCGGTGCCTGAGGAGTCAGGCGTAAACCACCCGTACGGTTCATGCGCGAACGTCGCCCAGCGTGGACGATTTGGGCACGTGCGCTCGCCGCGCACGTGCCCAACACCACCGTGAGGAGCGCGACTTGCGTACCGCAGCACCACGGGCGGCGACTCCCCGCCGTTATCTGATGTGCCCGCCCACCCACTTCAAGGTCACGTACTCGATCAACCCCTGGATGGACCCGGCCAAGCCGGTCGATCTGCCGCTCGCCCTCACGCAGTGGGAAGACCTCCGCGACCGCTACCGCGCCCTCGGCCACACCGTCGAGGAGCTCGAACCCCGCCCGGAACTCCCGGACATGGTGTTCGCCGCCAACGGCGCCACCGTCGTCGAGGGCCGCGTCCTCGGCGCCCGCTTCGCCCACTCCCAGCGCGCCGCCGAGGCGGCCGTGCACCGGGAATGGTTCCAGGCCCACGGCTTCGCCGAGGTCCGCGAACCGGAGCACATCAACGAGGGCGAAGGGGACTTCGCCGTCACGGACACCTGGCTGCTCGCCGGCCGCGGCTTCCGCAGCAGCCCCCTCTCGCACCCCGAGGCACAGGAGTTCTTCGGGCGTCCCGTCATCGGGCTGGACCTGATCAACCCCCGCTACTACCACCTCGACACGGCCCTGTGCGTCCTCGACGCCGCCGCCGACGAGATCATGTACTACCCGGGCGCCTTCTCCCCCGGCAGCCAGGCCGTCCTGGAACGGCTCTTCCCCGACGCGCTGATCGCCGACGAGGAGGACGCGGCGGCGCTGGGGCTCAACGCCGTCAGCGACGGCCGCCACGTGGTGCTGCCGCAGGCGGCCGTCGGGCTCTACGAACCGCTGCGGGACCGCGGCTTCGAGCCGATCGGGATGGACCTCGGGGAGCTCCTGAAGGGGGGCGGCAGCGTGAAGTGCTGCACGCAGGAACTGCGCTGAGGACGTACCGGGCGGGCCGGGGACGGCCCGTCCGGGGCAGGTGACCGGTGTAGGTGAGGTGTAGGTGACCGGGGCCTCTGCCGGTCAGGCCTCGTCGCGGGGCGGCCACTCGTCGCCCCAGTCCGCGTCCCGCGCCGCCTTGTACGTCGCACCGTGCCGCTTCGTCACCGTCTCGCGCACCAGCCCCTCGTCCCGCGTGCACAGCTCCAACAGCACCTGCCCCTTGCGGATCTGCGGGCGGCGTACGACGCGGGCGCGGGCGGCGGGGAGGCCGTCCGTGCCGTCGCTCCGCACCGCGGCCACGTACGAGAACTTCTCGTCCTCGTACGCCAGCGAACCGCCCTTGACCTGCCGGTGCAGGGACGACCTGCTGACCCGGGCCGAGAAGTGGCACCAGTCCGCCCCCGGCGCTATCGGGCAGGCCGCGCTGTGCGGGCAGGGGGCGACGACCTCGAAGCCCGCCTCGATCAGCAGGTCCCGCGCCTCGATCACCCGCCGGTAGCCCTCGGGGGTGCCCGGCTCGATGATCACCGCGGCCCGGGCCCGGGCCGCCTGTCCGACGACGGCCCGCCGGTCGGCCTCGGTGAGCTCGCCCAGGACGTAGGAGACGGTGACGAGGTCCGTGCCGTCGGGGACGGCGGGGCCGCCGCCGATCACCTGCCGCTGCCAGCGGGCGGCGCGCAGGGCCGGGGAGGCGGCGGCGCGGGCGAGTTCGGCGCCGAGCGCGAGGGCGGGCTCGGCCCAGTCCAGGACGGTGGTCTCCCGCTCCCCCTCCGGCCAGGCCGCCGCGACCGCCCAGGTCGCCGCGCCCGTACCGCCGCCGATGTCCACGTGCGAGGCCGGTGACCAGTCGGGCAGCCGGTCGCGGAACGCCTCCAGCGCCGACCGCACGGCCTCGAAGGTCGCGGGCATGCGGTACGCGGCGTAGGCGGCGACGTCGGAGCGGTCGCGCAGCACCGGCGCGTCGGTCGGGGTGCGCCCCCGGTAGTTGGCGATCAGCCGCTCGACGGCCCGGGCGGCCTGCCGGGGCGGCAGTCCGTCGAGCAGTCCGGCGAGCGCGGCGCGGAGGTTCTCGCCGGTCGGCGGCGTGTTCTCGGGGGCGTGCATTGGGTGGATTTTACGGGGTGGGGGCGGTGGCCGCCCCGCGGGCGTGGGGGCGGTGGTCACCCCCGCGAGCGTGGGGACGGGTGGCCACCCCGCAGGCGTGAAGGCGGGGCCACCCCGCAGGCGTGGGGACGGTGACCGCCCCGCGAGCGTGAAGGCAGTGACCGCCCCGCAGGCGGAGGGACGGTGACCGCCCCGCGGGCCGGACCCGGTCACGCGGCGGGCGCCGCCTCCCCCGCCGTACCGCCCGCGCGCTCCCCCGCCGTACCGTCCGCACCCTCCGCACGCTCCCCCGCCGCACCGTCCGCGCTTTCCTCCGCCGTACCGTCCGCGCGCCGGCCCGGGCGGCAGAGCGCCAGGAAGCAGAGCACCGCCGCCAGCGCGCAGCACAGCTGCACGGTGGCCATCGGGACCGCCGTGTGCTCCCCCGCGATCCCGACGAGCGGCGAGGCGACGGCGCCGAGCAGGTAGGTGGAGGTGCCGAGCAGCGCGGAGGCGGAGCCGGCCGCGTCGCGGGAGCGCATCAGAGCCTGGGCGTTGGTGTTCGGGGTGGCCAGGCCCATGGCCGCCATCAGGACGAACAGCCCGGCGGCGACGGGGGCGAGTCCGACCTCGCCGAGGACGCCGGAGGTCATCAGCAGCAGGGCCGCCGCGGCCAGGGTGATCACGGCGAGACCCCAGCCCAGGGCCTTGTCGAGGCTGACGCGGCCGATCAGCAGCTTGCCGTTGATCTGGCCGACGAGGACCAGGCCGACGGAGTTGAGGCCGAACAGCAGGCTGAAGGTCTGCGGCGAGGCGCCGTAGATGTCCTGGACGACGAACGGCGAGGCCGAGATGTAGGAGAAGAGCGCGGCGAAGGCGAAGCCGCCGGAGAGCATGTAGCCGGTGAAGGCACGGTCCGCGAGCAGACCGCGCATCGCGCGCATCGTCCCGCCGAGACCGCCGGACTGGCGGCGGGCGGGCGGCAGGGTCTCGTCCAGGAAGCGGTGGACGAGGAGGGTGAGGACGGCGCCGATGACGGCGAGCACCACGAAGACGCCCCGCCAGTCCGTCGCCCGCAGCAACTGGCCGCCGACGAGCGGTGCGACGACCGGGGCGACGCCGGAGATCAGCATCAGGGTGGAGAAGAAACGGGCCATGGCCACGCCGTCGTACAGGTCCCGGACCACCGCCCGGGCGATCACGATGCCCGCCGCCCCGGCCAGGCCCTGGGCCAGCCGGAAGGCGATGAGCAGACCGGCGTCGGGCGCGACGGCGCAGAGGACGGTGGCGAGGACGTAGATGACCATGCCGGCCAGCAGCGGCCTGCGGCGTCCCCACTTGTCGCTCATCGGCCCGACGACGAGCTGGCCGAGAGCCATGCCCATGAGGCAGGCGGTGAGGGTGAGCTGCACGGTCGCGGCGGGGCTTCCGAGGGACTTCGTCACCTCGGGGAGCGCCGGGAGGTACATGTCCATGGAGAGCGGGGCCATGGCCGTCAGCCCGCCGAGGGCGAGGGTGACGAACAGGCCGGTCCTGCGGCCGGGGGACGGGTCCCCGGCGGTGGATATCCGCTGGTCGGACGGGGTGTCCCCGCGGGGTTCGGCCGTGGCGGGGCCGGGCTCCTTCATGCGTTACTCCGTGGCTCGTACAGGTATCCGCCCATGGTGTCATGGACGCAAGCGGAATCCATCCCTTACAGGGGCGCAAGAGCCCCTTTTACGCGCTCCTCCGTGCGCCTCATACGCCTCCCTGAATGGCCGATTCCGGGAGTAGCGTCCGGTCACGCTCGGCCCAAAGGCACATGCCGGGGCCATACCGAGGGGGACGGAACATGAGCGCAGGAGACCCGCCACACCTGCCGGACCCACCGGGAAACACCCCCTTCTGGTCCCGCGTCTGGGCCTACTGGGTCACCGGTGGGATGGCCATCGTCCTGGGGGCGCTCCTGCCGGTCCTGCTGCAGGACGGCTCCTCGGACGACAAGGGGAACCCGCCACCGACCCCGCCCTCGACGAGCCCCCTGAGCAGCACCGCGGCACCCGTGTCGACGGGGCCCGCGCCACCCCCGCCGCCCGGACCGACGACTCCCCATCCGCCGTCGGTCCAGCCCTCGACGACCCCGCCGTCCGCGACCCCGACCCTGCGGGTCTCGGGCAGCGTCACCAGCGTCCTCTCCAAGGGATCGGCGGGCGTCGGCATCACCAAGGTGCAGGTGAACGTCACGCTCAACGGGCTCAAGGGCAGGACGGCCTACATCAAGTGGCACACGTACAGCGATCTGACCAAGCAGTCACTGAGCGTCGACACCGTCGTCCACTCGCCGGTCCTCAACTGGGACGTGACCAACTGGCACCCGACGTTCCTCGTCAGCAACCCCTCCGTGCACTGGCAGCTCCAGGTGACGGCGTACGGGCCGGACGGGACGCGGCTCGCGACGAACCACTCCAACTTCACGTTCTCGTCGTGAGGTTCCGCGGAGAACCCTGCGGATCCGTAGGATTTTCCGCCAGGATCCGCTGATTTTCGGTCAAGACCCATAAGTCCTGAAAATACGTTCGATCCACCTGCAACCGGTGTCTCCCTTTTTCACGTATTCCTCAGTGAAGCCCACCGAAGCCCACCAACAGGCTCACAGGCTCATCAGGGAGAATGCCTCATGAACCGCGCGTACCGCCTCGCCATATCCGGTGTCCTCGCCGCAGGACTCGTCGCCGGTGGCGCCGCCGCCGCCGTCGCCGCCACCCCGGCGCACGCCACGTCCGCGTCCGCATCCTCGTCCACCGCGGCGGCCAAGCCGGCGCTCACCGCCAAGGCGAGCACCGACACGGTCAAGGCGTGGCAGGAGTTCCGCGTCGGCGGCAAGGCCACCGACATCAAGGCGGGCACCACGGTCACCCTCCAGCAGAAGCAGGGTGCCAAGTGGGTCAGCCTTCCCGCAAAGGTCACCGTGAACAAGAACTCCGCCTACTCGATGCGCGTCAAGCTCGGCATCAAGGGCAAGAACAGCCTCCGCGTCACGGGCGGCGGCGCGGTCTCCGACCCGTTCTTCGTCACCGTGCGCTGACGACTCCCTTCCGCTTCCGTGCGCCCCGGCCCGGCCCGACGAGCGACCGGCCGGGCCGGGCCGGGCCGGGTCCACGGAACCGGTGCGGAATAACCGCGGGACGCCGGGCGGTTGGCGGTACTCATGACGATCACCGACGGTCCGGCCGCGCCCGCGCCCGCCTCCGAAGTCCTGCACTACACCGCCTTCTCCTCGGACCCGGCGGGCGGCAACCCCACCGGCATCGTCCTGGACGCCGCCGGGCTCGACGACGCGGAGCGGCTGCGCATCGCCGCCGAACTGGGCTACAGCGAGACCGCCTTCCTGGAGGCGCCCGCCGGGGAGGGCTCCGACGGCCGGGCGTTCACCCTGCGCTTCTTCAGCCCGCGGGTCGAGGTCGCCTTCTGCGGCCACGCCACCGTCGCCACCGCCGTGGCCCTCGCCGAGCGGCAGGGCCCCGGGGAGTACCTGTTCACCACCCCGGCGGGCGTCGTCCCGGTCACCGTCACCGAGCGCGACGGCGCCCTGCGCGCCACCCTCACCAGCGTCGAACCGTACACGGAACCGGCTGCTCCGGAGGATGTGGCCGAGGCCCTGGCCGCGCTGGACTGGCCCGCCGCCGACCTCGACCCCGCCTTCCCGCACCGCATCGCCTACGCGGGCGTCCGCCACCTCGTCCTGGCGGCGGCCACCCGTGAGCGGCTGGCCGACCTGGACTACGACTTCGACCGGCTGGCCGCCCTGATGCGGAAGGGGAACATCACCACGGTCCAACTCGTCTGGCGCGAGAGCGAGAACGTGTTCCACGTCCGCGACCCCTTCCCCGTCGGCGGCGTGGTCGAGGACCCCGCGACGGGCGCGGCGGCCGCCGCCCTCGGCGCGTACCTGCGGGAGAACGGGCTCGTCGGCCCCGAAGCCGTCCTCACCCTGCACCAGGGGCACGACCTCGGCCTCCCCAGCCTCCTGGAGGTCACCCTCCGGGCGGACGACCCCCGGGTCCGGGTGACGGGCACGGCGACGCGGATGAACTGACACCGCCGGACGGCCCCTTGCGCACATACGGGCGGTGGCGCGGCCCGGGCCTCATCCGGCGGCGCCCTCGGCGAACACCATCCGCAGCCGCACCGCCGTCCGCCGGATCTCCCGGGCCCGGGTGTACTCGGGGGACCCGTACCACTGCCTGACCCGGTCCATGTCGGGGAACTCGATGACGATCAGCCGGGACGACGGCCAGGCTCCCTCGACGGCCTCGGGCGTCTCCCCCTTCACGAGGTAACGGCCGCCGTGGGCACGGATGGACGGCTCCGCCGCCCGGTGGTACCTGCCGGCCTCCTCCTCGTCCAGCACGTCGGCTTCGACGATGACGTATGCGGTCACGGGGTCCTCCTGGTGAGCGGTGAACGGTCGGTGGACGAATCAGATGAAACGCATGAAACGGATGACGCTGTACCTGCCTTGAGCCGCCCGGTGCGGGCCAGGAAGGCGACGAACGCGCCCATGACGATCCAGCCGGGCCACCCGGTGATGCCCATGTGCAGGGGGTCGAGCGTGGCGTCCGGATCGGCGAACTTCTTGACCATGCCGACGCTGATCGAGCTGACGAAGGCGTGGCCGATGACGGCCGGCACCACCGAACCGGAGCGCAGGCGCAGCCAGGTGAAGACCGGCAGCACCAGCGTGCAGCTCACCACCATCGCGGGCACGGACACGTACCAGGGACGGCCCGGGTACTGCCCGCCCATCAGCAGCGTGGGCAGGTGCCAGAGGGCGAAGGCGGCGCCGGTCAGCAGATAGGCCCTGAGCAGGCGGGTCCGGCCGCCGTCCCGCAGCAGGCGGGGGAACAGGTAGCCCTGCCAGCCCAGTTCCTCGCCGAAGAACAGCGGCAGGGACACCGCCATCCCCACCAGTGCTCCGGCCGCCCAGCCGACCAGGCCGCCCGGGTCCACCCCGCCGACGGGGTACCGGCCGGCGAGGGCGCCGAGGACGAGGGCCGCGGCGGTGAGGCCGGCGGGAACGGCGATGGCCATCAGGCACTCCCGTACCGCGCGCCCCCGGGGCCTCGGCCACCGGAGGGCGAGGGCGTCCCGTACCCGCCCCTCCCGGCGGACGTACCGGACGACGAGGAACGCGGCGAGTGCCGGGGCGAACATCGCGGCCGCGATGCACACCTGTTCCAGTGTGCCCGTGCCCTCGCGGGCGTCGCCGCGCTCGAACCCGGTGGCCAGCAGCGGCGTCATGGCCAGCCACATGCCGGCGTACGCCACTCCGAGGTAGACGAGCAGGTCGCGGCGGGTTTTCGGGGCGGACAGGGGAGGTGGGGAGGGCGGCGTGCCCGTCGTTGAGGTCATGACGAGGACGCTACGAAGTGGGACGGGAAGGCGTAATCCGGTCGACTACGCCTCAGGGGTGCAGTTTTCTGCACCTCGCGCCGGCACCTCTCGCCCTTGCCGCTCCGCCGGGTAATCCACCGTCACCACGTCGAACCAGCACCGTTCCGGTTCTCAGCGTCCGCTCCCACCCATTCCTTGTCGTGCAGCGCACGATTTCCGTGCACCGTTCAGTTTTCATACGGTGCACTCTAATCAAGCGCTGTAAAGTGTCAAGGGTGATCCAACAGACGCAGGGCAGACGGGCCCGGCTGCGCGCCCAGACCACCGCGGAGATCAAGTCGACGGCGCTCCGCCTCATGGCCGAGGGCGGCCCCGACGCCATCTCGCTGCGCGCGATCGCCCGCGAGATGGACATGAGCGGCAGCGCGCTCTACAGCTACTTCGCCACCCGGGACGCGCTGGTCACCGCGCTGATCGGGGACGTGCACACGGCGCTCGTCGACCGGGCGGAGGCCGCCCGGGACGCCTGCCCCGCCGACGACCCCGCCGCCCGCCTCCAGGCGTGGTGGCGGGCGGTGCGCGACTGGGCGCTCGCCGAGCCGGAGGGCTTCCGGCTCGTCTACGGGGACCCCGTCGCCGGCTACGTCGCCCCCGTCGGCGGCCCGGCACCCAAGCCGTCGCAGCGCGCCTGCCTGGGGCTCATCGAACTCGTCGCGGCCGCCTGGCCGTACGCCGAAACCCTCCAGCCGACCGACGACCACACCTGGTCCGACTTCACCCCCGCCCTCGTCGAGGAGATCCGGGAGCACCTCCCCGAGGTGCCGGTCGGCGCGGTGGCGCTGGCCTTCCGCGTCTGGGGCCGGATGTACGGGCTGATCGGGCTGGAGATCTACGGGCACCTCGGCCCTTCGGTGGCGGAGCCGGGGAAGCTGTACGAGGCGGAACTGCGCGATCTCGTCAGCTCGCTGGGGCTGCGGCGGAGGACGGAGGGCGACTGACGGGGGGCGGTACCGGCTGACGGCGGGCCGTCGCGCGGCGGGACGCTCGCGCGGACCGGCCGAGCCGCTTCCGTCGGCAGTCCCGGGTGCTCCGGGCGCTTCCGTCAGGTCGGCTCCGGGCGTTTCCGCCAAGCCGGCCGGGCAGCCGACCGGTCAGGCCGGTCGGCCGAGCCGTCGGTCGGTCGGCCGGTCGAGCCAGTCGGCCGGGCAAGCGGGCAAGCGGCCGGTCGGGCGAGCGGCCGGATGGTCAGCAGGGCACTGGATCGGCCAACCGGGCACTCGCGCCGGTCCGTTCCGTCAGGCCGGATGGACGCTTCCCCCATGCCGACCGGACACTCCGGTCGGGTGTGCCCTCCGGTCGGCCGGGCAAGCACTCGATACCGGCCGAGGCACTTCCGTAGGCGGTCCCGGGCGCTTCCGCCAAGCCGGCCGGGCCCCAGCCAACCGAGCCCTCCGGTCAGCCGGGCAAGTGCCCGGAGTGGCCAGCAGGACACCCCCATCGGTCAACCGAGCACTCGGGCCGGTCCATCAAGCGCTCCGGCCGGCCAATCAAGCGCCCACAACGGCCGGTTGCCAGGCGCTCGCGTCGCTCAACCGAGCCGCTTTCCCGGCCCGATTCGCCCGGCGCGGCGGTCGGCGGCCCCCGGAGCCACTGATTCCGCCGACTCCGCCGCGCCCCCGGCCATACCCCCGCCGGGCAGGGACCGGCCCCCCGCCGTGCTCACCGCCGCCAGCACGGCCACCACCACACCGCACGCCGCGACGATCGCCCAGGCGGGCCGGGCGGCGGAGGCGAAGGCGGCGGGGTCGTGCAGGGGCGCGCCGTGCAGCCCGGCGGCCAGGATCGCGCCGAGGACGGCGACGCCCAGCGAGAACGCCGAGCGGCCGCAGGAGGTGAAGAGCCCGGACGCGAGCCCCGCCCGGTCCGGTGGCAGGCCGGAGACGCCTGCGGTGATGAGCAGCGGGGAGGCCAGGCCGATCCCGATGCCGAAGAACACGAACTCGGCGACCAGCGCCAGGGCGGACGGATCACCGGCCAGGACCGCCGCCAGTGCCCCGCTCGCGGCGAGGGCGCCGCCCGCCAGTACCAGCAACGGCCGTGTGCCGTACCGCTCCGCGAGCCGGGCCGCGCAGAGGGAACAGACCGCGAGGACGGCCGAGGGCGGCAGCATCCACAGCCCCGCCTTCAGCGCGGACAGCCCCAGGGGGTTCTGGAGCCGCAGCGCGCTGAGGAAGAAGAAGCCGCCGAACGCCCCGAAGACGCACATCCCGGCGGCGATCGCCCCGCTGAAGCGCACGTCGCGGAAGAGCCGCAGCTCGATCAACGGCTCGTCGCGGCGGCCCTCGTACCCGACGAGACCCACGAGCGAGGCGACCGCCAGGGCCAGCGCGGCGAGGACCACCGGCGACGTCCAGCCCGTGTGCGGCGCCTCGATGACCGCGTACGTCAGCGGGCCGAGCAGGGTGATCACGAGCAACTGGCCGACGGCGTCGGACCGTCGGGGACGCTCCGAGCGCGACTCCCGGACGTACCGCCCGGCGAGGGCCAGGGCGGCGAGCCCGATCGGGAGGTTCAGCCAGAACACCGCCCGCCAGCCGACCGCGGCCACGAGCAGGCCGCCGACCAGCGGGCCGATGGCGAGCCCGAGGCCGTACGCGCCCATCCACACGCCCATGGCACGGGTCCGTTCGGCCCGGTCGGTGAAGGTGTGGGCGATGATCGACATGGAGACCGGGCCCAGCCCGGCGGCCCCGATGCCCTGGAGGACGCGGAACCCGATCAGGGCGCCCATGGAGGGAGCGAGCGCGCACAGCACCGAGGCGGCGGTGAAGAGGAGGAGTCCGGCCCGCAGCACCCGCCGCCGGCCGATCCGGTCGCCCGTCGAACCCGCGAGCAGCATCAGGGTCGCCATCGACAGGCTGTAGGCGTCGACGGCCCACTGCATCCCCGCCACGGACGAGCCCAGGTCGCGCTGTATGGCGGGGAGGGCGACGTTCAGGGCGGTGACGTCGACGCCGATCATCATCAGCGCGACGCAGCAGATGGCCAGTACGGCACCGCGCCGGGTGGGCGGCGCGGCGTCGCGGGGGCCGGGGGCGGGCACGGACACGGCGCCTCCTCGACGGTCGCGGGCCGCGGCGGGTCCCGGCGGTCTCCGGGCCCTCCTGCCAGCCTCCGGCCGCGCGGGAGGCCCCGCCACCGGACGGACGGTGGGGGCGCGGACGACGGGGTGTCGGCCGACCGGGGGAACCGGGGGGCGGGTCCTGCGCCGCGGCCGGCCCTGCCCTGTCCCGTCCCGTCCTGCCCTGTCCGGCACGGGTGCCGACCCTGCGCCGCGGTCGCCCCGACGATCTCCAGTGCGGGCACCGGCCCTGCGCCGCGGTCGCTCCACCGCCCCGCTCGCAGTCACCGGCCCTACGCCGCGGACGCCTCCGGCGCGGGCACCGCCCGCACCCGCTCCCGGCACAGCGCGACGAACACGGCTCCGGCCAGCGTCAGCACCCCGGCCGCGATCGCGGCGTGGCTCAGGCCGACGCCCGCCTCGTGGGCGGCACCGCCCCCGTGGGGGACCGCCGCCAGGACGGCCGCGATCACGGCGACCCCGACGGACGAACCGAGGTAGCGCGACGCGTTGTTCGCGGCCGAGCCCACCGCCACGCGGTCGGCCGGCACGCTCCGCACCGCCAGCCCCGCCAGCGCCGCGTTCACCACTCCGCTGCCGACCCCGGCGACCACCAGCCCGGGGAGGAACCGCCACCACGAGGAGTGCTCGCCGATCCCGGCCAGGGCGAGCTCACCGGCCCCGCAGACGACCAGTCCGGCCGCCACCTGGTGGCGGTCCCCCACGCGTCCCGCCAGCCGGCGGGCATGCGGCGCGACCACGAACGACAGGCCGGACCAGACCGCCAGGAGCGCGGCGCTCCGCAGCGGGCTCAGCCCGAACAGGGTCTGGGCGACCATCGGGACGTACGTCATGAGGCCGACCACACCGGCGCCGATGACCAGCGCCCCGGCCGTCGAGGCCACGAAGGCGGGCCGCCGCAGCAGGGCGAGGTCCAACAGCGGTTCGGCGACGCGCCGTTCGACGACCGCGAAGGCCGCCAGCAGCACCACCGCGGCCACCAGGAGGACGACGACCCGCGGCCGGCCCCAGCCGCCCCGGCCCTCGACGAGCGCCGCGACGAGCAGGGCGATGCCGAGCCCGAGGGTCACCGCGCCGGCGACGTCGAGACCGCGGCGCCGCTCGTTCCGCGACTCCGTCAGGGACACCGCGCCCCAGAGCGTCACCCCGGCCGCGAGCACGGCGAGGGCCACGTAGCAGAACCGCCAGTCCACGGCCTTGACCAGCAGCGCGGCGAACAGCGGCCCGACGGCGATGCCGCCGCCGACCATGGCGCCCCACAGGCCGGTGGCCCGCGCCCGCGCGGCCCCGGGGGCGAAGGCCTGCCCGACGAGGCCGAGCCCGGCGGCCAGCAGGGCGGCGCTCCCGGCGCCCTGCACGAGGCGGCCGAGCACGAACACCACCGTCCCGGGCGCCGCCGCGCACACCGCACTGGCCAGCACCAGCAGCAGGCCGCCGGCCACGAACGTCCGCTTGCGCCCGCGGTCGTCGGCCAGGCCGCCCGCCGCCATGAGGCTGGCGGCCAGCCCGACGCCGATGCTGCCGAGGATCCACGTCGTCCCCGAGGCGCCGGAGCCGAGGTCCGCCGCGACGAGCCCGGCGGTCGGGAGGGTGGCGGTGAAGTTCATGAGGACGAGCAGGGTCGCCGCGCACGCGACGGCCAGGGTCGTCCGGGCGGTGGACCGGTGGGTGACGGGTTCGGCGGGTGGCGTCACTGCTGCTCCCGGGTTCAGGCCGGGCGCACCGGCGGGATCGACATAGTTCATTGATTGAACCACAGAGTGGTTCGGTGAATGAACCGGTAACCTGGGGGCATGGGATTGGGACGGGGCTACTCGGATCAGGACTGCTCACTGGCGCGCGCCCTGGAGGTGATCGGCGAACGCTGGACGCTTCTCGTCCTCCGCGACTGCTTCTACGGAGTGCGCCGCTTCGCCGACTTCCACGCCCACCTCGGCATCCCCCGGGCCGTCCTCACCGACCGGCTCAAGACCCTGACCTCGATGGGCCTCCTGGAACGCCGGCCGCGCGCCACCGGCGTCGAGGTCGACTACGACCTCACCGGGCGCGGGATCGACCTCTGGCCGACGGTCTTCGCCCTGTCGCAATGGGGTGAACGCTGGCTCACCCCCCAGGGCGCGCGCCGCGTCTTCAGCCACGCGACCTGTGGCACGGACGTCACGCCCACCGGGCTCTGCCCGGCCTGCGACGCCGTTCCGCCCGCGGCGGACCTCGTCATCCGGCAGGGCCCCGGCGCCGATCCGTCCCTCCGCGACGACCGCGTGAGCGAGGCGCTCCGCAGGAGGCCGCACCGGCTGCTGACCGACCTGTTCCCGGAGCAGCGACCGGCCGGGGTCTGACGCGCCGCTCTCCGCTCTCGCCCACCATCACCCGCCGAAACGGCGGACGAATCGCTTCTGCCACGGCGTCTCGACGGCGTGCGCGTCGTAGTGCCGCCGCACGCAGTCCACCGCCTCCCCGGCCGGCACCCCGTCCAGCACCGCCAGACACGCGAGCGCCGTCCCCGTCCTCCCCCGCCCGCCACCGCAGGCCAGCTCCACCCGCTCGGCCGCCGCCCGCTCCCACGCGCCCCGCAGCACCTCCCGCGCCTGCTCCGCGCTACTGGGCAACCGAAAGTCCGGCCACCGCAACCACTCGGCCTCCCACGTCACTTCGGGCGGCCGCTTGCCCAGCAGATACACCCCGAACTCCGGCACCGGCCCGGCCGGCAACGGCCGCCGCAGCGCACGTCCCCGCACGGTGCGACCGGAGGGGAGGGTGAGGAGGCCGGGGGTGGTGGGGGGCCAGGTGAGGGGCATGCGTTCAGGGTAGTCACGGGAGGGTGGGCGGCACTATCACATGGCTACGGGTCTGCTCAACTGGCCGCACGGCTGGGAGACTTGAGCCGCTACAGTGGGCGCCGCGCCTCTCGCGCGCCCTCCCCTCCCGAGGAGACCCGTCGTCGGGCTTCTCGCCCAGGAGGTCCGAACCGGACTTCCTCCGGAGCGGCCACCGGAATTCTGGCCGCGCCCGTAGAGGGGAGGGCGTCCATGGGGCGTCACCGGTTGGTAAAGCGGTCCTACTGGAAGCGGATCCTTGCTGTGTTCCGCGAACTGTGGGAATGGCTGAACGGGCGGTGACCGGCAGTCCTCACATGAGCTGAGGACTCCCGGTCGGCAACCGTCCGTACCGGTGTGGTCCTCGCCGTGGAATTCCGGTCCGCGGCGGGGACCTCCTTTGTACCGCACCCAGCGGTCGATGGGTCAACACCCGGGAGTAGAGCATGGACGCACTGGAGTTGAGCCTGGGGCTCATCGCCTACGGCAGCGTCGGCCAGGCCTTCCTTTCGGCGAACAAGGTGACGCCGTCGGTACTCATGTACGGCCATGAGGACGGCGCCGCCTCGCCCGACAACGACGTGAGGAACGACCAGCTGGACGCCAACCCTCACGTCCTCTTCTCCGTCGCTCTGTTGTGGACGGCCGCTCTCGTCCTCTGGCCCGTCTTCGCCGTCTGGGAGCTCTTCTACATCGACTGGCCGTTCTGGGCCCACCGCATCGCCCGCCACCCGGGATGGGACTGCACGGACGAGTCGCAGATCTACGACCACGACGACCATCCGCTGTGTCAGCGCGGCCGGTGGCGGTGGATCACGGGCGGCCGGTCGACCCACCAGGACGGGTGACCGACGCCCGTCACCCACATCACATTCATCGCCGCCCTCTTGCCCGTGAGGCACGGCCGGTCGGGCGACCGTCCGGGGCCGCCACCACCCCCCGAAACCCGGATCGAGCAACCGGCCCGTCAAGGTCCGTGAGCGACGACCCGCTCACCGACGTGACGCGCGTCACCGCCGAAACCGTCACGCTTCCGCACCCTGCGTCGTCCAGACCGTGAACCACCTCCGCGCCGAAGAACGCAGGAGATCGCAGGAGATCGCAGGAGAGAAGGGACGGGCACATGGAGACCCTGACGGTACGACGGATCATCGCGGCGCCGATCACCGACGTATTCGACTGGTGCGCCACGACCACCAACTACACCCGCTCCCCATGGGTCCTCAGGGCCCGGCTGGCCCGGCCGGGCGCGGAGGCGCCCTACGGGGTGGGGGCCGTCCGGCTGCACACATGGCTGATCGGCTGGTTCCGCGAGCGGATCACCGTCTACAACCGGCCGCACGGCTTCGACTACACGGTGGAGCGCAGCATTCCGTCCGCCCGGCACGAGCTCGGCCGTATGACGTTCTCCGAGGTGCCCGGGGGCACCCTGGTCGAGTGGACGACCACCTTCCAGGTGCCCCTCCCCTTCGGCGCCGTGCTCACCCGCGTGTTCGCCAAGCCCGTGATCGCGCACGTCTTCGGCAGGATCCTCGACGCCGGCGACGCGGCGCTCACGGACAACCGGCGGGGCCGGGTCCGTTCCTGATCCCGTCATGGGGGAAGGATCAGGGTGATCGCCGGGAGGGGCCGTTGTCAGTGCCGGGTGCCATGCTTTTCCCGTGAAGAACGACGCGTGGAAGGACGAGGGGACGAGCGGGACGGCGGCCCGGCGGCCGGTTCCCGCGTCCGCGTGCGCGTCTGGTCAATCACCGTACGGAGAAGGCCCTGTGGACGATCTCGTGAACGACACCGTGAGCACCGCTCTTCCCGTCTTCCCCTACCACCCCGACCCGTTGGCCACCGGTTCCGTCGTCGCCGACCCGGACACGGTCTGCCCCTGCTGTGCCCGCGCCCGCGGTCACGTCTACACGGGGCCCGTCCACACCGCGTCCGACGAGGATCTGCACGGCCGGCTCTGCCCCTGGTGCATAGCGGACGGCAGCGCCGCGGAGCGGTACGGCATCAGCTTCTGCGGGGTGGTGGCGGGCGAGGTGCCGGAGGCCGTCCTGACGGCCGTCGACCGGCGCACCCCGGGCTTCGCCGCCTGGCAGGACTCCGTGTGGCTCACCCACTGCGGTGACGCCGCCGCCTTCCTCGGACCGGCCGGTGCCGCCGAACTCACCGCGTACCCCGACGCCCTGGACGCCCTGCGCCGGGAAGCCGTCGCGTGGCAGTGGTCGGCCGACGAGATCGAGCGCTATCTCGCCTCCTTCGAGCGGGACGGCCGGCCCACCGCCTATCTCTTCCGTTGCCGGGTGTGCGGAACACACCTGGCCTACTCCGACTTCACTTAGGTGCCCCATGGACCGGTCGACCTCCGCGCGGCCCCGCGCACCCGGACCCCTCGCCCGACTCCTCACCCGGCTCGCCGCACGCCTCCAGGGCTCGCGCCGTCCCCTCCGACCGCGCGAGCCCCGGAATCCCGTGGCCCGCCTGCGTCGTCCGGCGGCGCAGGGGCCGCCGGTGCGGCCGTGCGGCCCGCGCCCGTGCGTCCGGTCACTCCCGGAGCACGATCCGCCCCAGCAGCGACACCGTCAGCGCGAACCGGTCGGCGTGGATCAGCCGACGGCTCACCGGCACCGCCGCGCCTCCGCCCGCGGGGGTCACCGTGCCCGTCGCGGTGGCGCTGTCCGTGGCGTAGACCTCGTGCTCCTCCACGAGCAGCCGGTACTCGGAGGGCGGCAGCAGCTGGGGTGCCGGGGGGACGAGGTCGCCGGACCAGACGAAGCCGGATCCCTTGGGCACACAGGTGAGTTCGAGCACGGTCCCGGTGCCCGCCCAGTCCAGGTCGCCGCTGCCGACGGCCCGCCGTTCGACGGTGGCGAGGACGCGACGGCTGGCGGCCATGGCCGTCTGTCCGGTGCCGACCCGCTTGCCGAGGGCGTTCAGGGCGACCGGGCCGCTGAGCTCCAGCCGGATGGCGCCGGCGGACGTCATGGTCGCGGTGACCGTCCGGTCGGGCAGGAGCTGGAGGAAGTCCGCGGTCACCACTTTGGACAGGTGGAGGGGGTCGACGGAGTACGGCTGGTAGCGGGCCAGGGCCAGGCGCAGGTACGGGAAGTAGGCCGTGGTGCCGGCGGCCGGGCCGAGGTCGACGTCGATGTCGCAGGTCCACAGCCCCAGTTCGTGGTCGAAGCCGGGGGCGAACGCGGCGACGGACACGGTCGCCGGGCTGCCGCCCACCGGTTCGGCGAGCACCCGGCCGGAGGCCGTCAGCGCCGCGCCCGGGAAGTTCTGCGGGGTGAGCCGGGGCAGGGTCGTCGGGTCGGCCCAGACGGGGTCGGTGCCGCAGCGGGTGACGAGTTCGTCGGGGAGGTCGGGGTCGGCGGGACCTGTGCCGGATTCGAGGACGACGGCGAGGAGTTCGTCGTCGCCCGAGGAGAACCAGGGGCGGCGGAGGTGGACGCGGAAGCCGGCGTGCCGGCGGGTGCGGGTGACGCGGTGCTGGGTGTGGTCGACGGTCTGTTCCCAGCGGACGGTGGGCACGAGGTGGCTGACGTCGGGGGGTTCGGGGCGGCGGGAGCTGGGGACGGCCCAGCCGCGGCCCTCCGTGCCGGCGCTCGCCGGGCCGGTGCGCGTGATCAGCGCGGGCTGGTCGGTGATGACCGGGTGGAAGTACTCGCGGAACCGGGTGGTGGCGGTCGGGGTGTAGATGACGTTGCGGTGCCGGGTGTCGCGGAATTCGTGCCGCAGGTCGAAGAGCGAGCGGTCGTTCTGGAAGGTCTCCAGGGTGAAGTGGCCGACGCGGTCGTGCCGGTCGGTGCGCCGGGGCGCGCCCTCGGCGACGTCGTCGGTCCACTCGGTCCAGGCCGCGTCGATGTCGACGCGGCCGGTGCTGCGGGCGTGGCAGTGGAGGCGGCCTTCGAAGGGGGTGAAGGTGCTGCCCTCCTCGCGGGGGAAGACGAGCGGGCTCAACTCCGGTTCGGCGAGCGGCTTCTCGACGGCGTGGACGAGGGTGAGTTCGGCCCAGGGGGTGAGCATCCAGTTCTCGCCGCCGGCCGCGGCGGCGGTCAGCTCGTCCTTCTTCTCCTGCGGCAGTCCGGTCGTCGGGTCGGGGTCGGTCCACAGCTTGGAGGAGGTCAGCAGCTCCCAGTTGCGGAAGAGCGTCAGGTCGGCGGGGTCGAGCCGACAGCTCACGCGGACGGTGGCGACGGTGGCCTTGGGCAGGCGGACGGTGAGTTCGCGCTCCAGGAATCCGCTCCAGACGGGCGGCCCCTCCCCCTCGACGATCTTCAGCCGGAGCGGCCGGGCCTGCGGCCAGGGTCCGGGGAAGTCGTAGGTGGCGTTGGGCGGCGCCCCCGGCAGGCCGCGCAGGGACACGCCGCGGGCCAGGACGTCGGGCAGGTAGGGCAGCAGCAGTTGCGCGCCCCGGTGGACGACGTACTCGCCGGGGCGGAGTCCGGCGCCCCGGGGGACGGGCAGTTCGGTCAGCGGCTCGGTGTCGTGCACGTTGTGCTTGGCGACCTTGATCTCGCCGAGGAGCTTGAGGTCGGTGGTGACGTCGGGGTTCTCGGGGAGGCTGACGACGGTGTCGAGGTAGCTGCCCGCCTCGCGGGAGGCCGCGGCGTAGTAGCGGCGCCGGAGCAGGTCCGCCTTGTCGGGGCCGAACACGTTGTCGTACATCCCGTGCTGCTCGGCGGCCTGGAGCGGGGTCTTCGGGGGGCTGACGTGCCGTTCGTCGGAGTCCCGGTAGCGCCGGTCGAGGCCGTCCACGGGCGATTCCGCCCGGTGGTCGGGGACCTGGCCGTTGCGCATCGCCGCCCAGGCGCCGGGCGGCACCGGCGTCCCGTCGTCGTGCACGGTGCTGCGGATGACCATCCGCGGCTCGGACTCGCCCTCCAGGAAGGGCCACCGGGGGACGAGCACGGGCGGCGGGACGGGTTCCCAGCGCCGGTAGGTGACGGCGGCAGAGGCGGTGCCCTCGGCGGTGTCGGCGCCGGGACCGAGTCCATTGCCGGCGAGGTCGCAGAGGCGGGCGCGCAGCCGGTACGTCCGTCCGAACCGCAGGGCGGGCAGCGTCCCCTGCGCCGGGCGGAACGACGTGTCCAGCGGGAAGTCCGGCGACACCCCGGGCGCGGGCACCTGAGGACGGTCGTCGGGTCCGAGCGTCCGGCCGGGCGGCGGGGCGGCCAGGCTCCAGTTGTGCCAGCCGAACAGGGCCTGATGGACGTAGAGCTGGTTGTCGTCCGTCTTGTCGTGGGTGACGGCGGCGGCCTTGACGTGTCCCTCGTCGGGGGCGACGACCAGGGGCAGGACGGGCTGTCCGGGACGGCGGATCGCGTAGCTGCCGGTCCGGGCGCACAGCGGGCGCCAGGCGGTGACACTGCCGGTCGCGTCATCCGCGTCCTCGACGAGGCCGACGTCGACGCGGTAGCCGCGGACCAGGTGGGAGGCGTCGAGGACGGCGGCGGCCGTCGCCAGGCCGGCCGGTCCCACGCCGGCCGTGTGCCGGGCGTCGGCCTCCATCTGGTCGGCGAGCGTCACGTCCCGGCCGTCCTGGAACACGGTGAGGCCGGCGCCGTGCAGGGCGGGCAGGGCCGTGCTGTCCGGGGCGGTGGGCTGCCCGGGGCCGGCGGGCCCGGTCACCGTCTGGTCGAGGATCCGGGAGAACTCGACGAACTTCATCGCGGCGCCGTCCAGGTCCAGGTCGGTGACGAGGATCCCGTCGCCGCCGAGCCGCAGCATCCGCCGCCCGTACGGGCCGTCGTCCGGGGCGTACGGCTCGAAGCGGCTCCCGGCGAGGTAGCGCAGGGCCGTCCACGGGCGCAGGCCCTCGTCCTCGTTGAGCCGCCCCTCGGCGGCGGTGAAGACGACGCGCGCCTCCCATCGGTCGGCGAGCGCCGCCGGCGGGGTGACCAGCAGGTCGAGGGCGAGGCCGAAGCGGCGCAGGAGTTCGGGGTAGTCGGCGAGCAGGGCGCAGGCGTTGTGGAAGTCGAAGTCGGTCTGGGGAGGGGGTGGCGGGGGCACCTGGGGGCGGTCGTAGAAGCGGTACGCCTCCGCGAGGTTGTGGACGGCGGCGTTGGCCCGGTAGTCGGCGCCGGTCCGGTCCATGTACCGGGGGCGGAACGGGTTCGGGGCGACGGCCGCGGTGCCGGTACCGCTCCGGATCAGCTCGTCGAGGACGGGGTAGGAGGCGGCGACGCCGCGGGCCAGTTCCAGCAGCGGGGCGGGCAGGGGCGTGTCGAGGTCGTCCGGCTGGGGGTGGTCCCACGTCCCCGGCGGTGCGGCGGCGGCGCCCTCGCCACCGCCCGGGAACGCGCGGCGCAGGGCGGTGGCCGTGGCGGCGGTCTCGTAGAGGGTGCTGACCCGCTCGTGGACGGCCTTGCCGGGGTACGAGCGGAGGGTGGGCGGTACGGCCGCGGCGGCGGCGAGGGCGCCGCCGGGCGCGCGCACCGGGGTGGTGAGCGGGAAGAGCGCCTTCCAGAGGCCGCTGTCGGCGGGCGGGAAGCGGCCCTGCTGCGGGGCGACGGGCACGGCCGTGCCGGGCCCGGTGCTGCCGGGTGCGCGGAACTCGACCTGGAGGGCGGCCGCGTACCGGCGGAGGGTGTCCGGCCAGTCGCGGAAGCCGGGGAAGGCGTCGAGGGTGGTCCCGCCGGTCAGGCGGGGGCTGACCAGTACGGTGAGCCGGAGCCTGCCGTCGGCGGCGGCTCCGTCGGGCAGTACGGTCCACCGGATCGTCTCGGGCATGGTTCAGCTCACTTCCGCGAAGGCGGTGCAGTACTCGTCCACCGGATCGCGCCGCCGGCCCGTCACCGGGTCGGTGTAGGCCTCCATCATCTCGGCGAACGTCGGGGGCCGCACGGCGTCGGCGGCCGTGTCGGCGGCTGTCAGGGGGGCCAGGGAGTGCCCGGCGCCCAGGAACCGTTTCTCGCACTCGATCGTGACCGACTGGGACCAGAAGCCGATGTGGACGCTGATGCTGATCCTGGCCCGGCCGTACACGGTCCCGCTGGTGCTCTCGTAGGTGAGTTCCAGGCAGATCTCGATGGAGGCGGAGACGATGCCGAGGACGTCCACCTCGCCCCTGGCGCGGAAGTAGCCGGTGATCCGGCATTCGGAGGTGGCGAGCTCCAGCCGGAAGTAGATGCCCGCCATCACGGACAGACTCCCGCTCGCCACCCCGAAGTTCATGGACAGGGCCGCCCCGAACTCCAGGGACGCCTCCAGGACGGCGACGTGTTTGGGCGTGATGACGATGCCGAAGAAGCCGCCGCCGCCGAGCATCGACACGGTGAGCCGGAACGGGGCCTGGCGGCTGCAGAAGGAGAATCCGATCTCCAGCGGCTTCCCGATGAACGGCAGGTCGAGGTAGGCGTCCAGGCGGATGTTCTCCAGGCTGAAGACGCCGACCGCGATGCTGGGCAGCGGGATGCCGTACCGGGCGACGATGCCGGACGAGGTGACCTGGATGCCCGGCGGGTCGCTGAAGCCGTCGACCGGGATGAGCTGCCGCAGGGTCTCGACGAAGGACAGCGGCCCGATGAACTCGACCTTCCGGAAGCCGACGTCGATCTCCGGCTTCTGCCCGGCCCGCATGCTGAAGCGGACCCGGTCGAAGGTCAGCTTCATCGCCTCGAACGACGGGATGAGGACGAGGTCGAACTTCTCCAGCGAGCAGGTGATGTCGGCACCGGAGGCCACGTCCGGGCGGAGGGAGCCGCGGAGGTCGACGACGAGCGAGAGCCGCCCGACGGTCCGGTCGCCCTCCTTGTGCGGCACGAAGACGGGATCCGTCTCGGGCCACTGTTTGATCTGCGGGTTCCACTCGATCCGGGTGTTGACCGTCTCGGGGAGCTTGAAGCCGCGCGCGGCCTGCTGGAGGGCGTCGCGCAGGGAAACCACCTGTCCGGCGGCGGTGAACCAGGTGTCGGCCTGCTGCCGGACGCGGGTGAGCAGGGTGCGGAGCCCCGGGTCGGCGGTGCCGGGGAGGGAGGTGAGGAGGCTGGTGAGCGAGGTGGAGAAGGCCTCGAAGGCGGAGTCGATCTGCCCGAGGGTGACGGGAGGGCCGGCGGCCCGGGGGGCCGCGCTGGGGAGCGTGGGGTGGGAGACCTGCTCGGCGAGGAAGGCGGCGATCAGCTCGACGAGCTTGCGGGCGTTGTCGGCCAACTGCCGTGCCGCGGGCGGCAGGTCGGGCGCCGCGTTGCCCGCCAGGTCACGGACGCGGCGGAGGTCGGTGAGGAAGCCCGTCACCGTACTGACGGTCTCGGTGAGGAAGCTGGGCACGTGGAGCGCCGGCAGCGGGTCGCCCGGGACGAGGCGCCGGACGATGTCGGCGAGCGAGAGGACACCGAGGAAGTTGATGTCGAGGGCGCCGAGGATGTCGGAGGGGTGGAAGAAGTCACCGGGGTCGAAGTCCCCGCTCGCGATCCGGTCCAGGGCCGTGAGCGGGTCCCCGGTGCCGGCGACCGGCCCGGTCGCCCGGGACAGGCCCGCCACGTCGAAGCTCGGCGCGACGAGGCCACCGGAGCGGTCGCGCCCGCTGTTGAAGTCCATGACGAGCGCGGCGGCCCCGGCGGGCAGGACGCTGAGGAAGACCTCGCCCGGGTTGCCCGTCCTGGCCCCCTTGGTGGCCGCCTCGAAGCCGGACAGGGCGTAGCGTTTGGCGTAGGTCACGGGCACGGCGGCGGTGGCGCCGCTCAGCGCGCCGACCGCCGGCACGGCGGCGGTGGCCCAGCTGAGCTGGGGGATGAAGTGGGCCGCGCCCGGTGCCGGGTGCGCCGGGTCCGGGACGGCCAGGGCGGGCGGCGCGGCGGCGCCCCAGACGAGGTGGGCCACGTCGACGCTGGTGTCGTCCGGCTTGACGGGCGGCGCCAGGGCCACGGACTGCCCCAGCAGCGCGGCCCTGTTGAGGGGTGGCGGATCGACGTCGACGACGCCCCTCCCGGGGGTCGGCTGCGGAGGGCGCGCCCGGTAGTTGTACTCGTCGAGGATGTCGGTGAGCTGCTGCCCCCTGCTCAGGTGGTCGGGGACGAAGAGCAGCGGGGTGCGGAACTCGACGACCCGGCCCTCGTGGTCCACCGCGGTGGCCTTGAAGAGGAACGGGTTCTCGGTGCGCGTCACCGGGAAGAACGGGGCGGACGCGGGCGGGTGCGGAAGGCTGATGAGGTTGGGGGTGACCAGGGTGTCCAGCCGGACGCTGGTGAACGGGAAGAGCAGGTTGGTGAGGTCGCTGGCCGGGTCGTTGGCCTTGGCGGGCAGCTCGCGCCGGGGGTCGAACGTCCGCAGGGGCTGCCGGACGACGACGTAGTAGCGCTGGAAGAGGAAGGCCGCCCGGGGGTCCTTGACCTTCCGCTCCGTGACCGTGACGACGGCCGCCGGGTGCCCGAAGGGGCACAGATACCCCTCGTCCATCACGCGGACGTAGTGGTCCCGGCCCAGGGTGGTGAGCTGCCGCCACTCCGACAGATCGACGCCGGCCGGCCGCTCGGGCCACTGGCCGAGGCTCTCCAGCCAGCCGCCGAGCGCCGACAGCATCAGGGTCCGGGCCCGGACCGGAAGAGGCGTGAAGGGCTTGCCCTCCGAGGTCGACAGCCCGTCGTGGGAGGTGAGTTCGACGATCTCGGTGCGGTGTCGTGGGCTCAGCGGCAGCTGGGTCACCGCGGGCGCGGGCGTCCCCGGTTCGCGGTCGCGGTTCCACACCGCGCGGACCGTGCCGCCGGAGAGCCGGGTGTGCCACAGCTCGACCCGCTCGCCCGGGGCCGGCTCGCCGACCTCGTCCCGGTGGATCCAGCGCGCCTGCTGCGGGGGCGACAGCAGGAGCCGGTAGGGCAGTTCAATGCCGGTGCGGGGGCGGGCGGGGTCGGCGAGCGGGTTCTCGGGGACGCGGGGGGCGCGGGGGGCGGGGGCGCCGGAGGCGTCGGGAGGGGGTGCGCCGGGCGGGGTGGCGGGCTGTTGGCCGCGGTCGTCGGGGGCGTCGTGGACGTGGCGGTCGCCGCCGTCATCGCGGTCGGCGCTGTCATCGCGGTCGGCGCCGTCATCGCGGTCGCCGCCGTCATCGCGGTCCACGGGAGCCGCGGCCCCGGCCGCCGGGCCGCCCGCGGCGAGGGTCGCCTCCGCCCCGTACCGGGCGGTGAGCTGGGCGGTGGTGCGCAGGAGCCGTACGAGGGCGAGGGCCCGTGCCGTGGCGTCGGGTTCATCCCCCGCCGCCTCGTCCCCCGCCGCCTCGTCCCCCGCCGCCGGCCCGGTGCCGGCCGGCCGGACGGTCACCACCGCCGCGTCGGCCTCCCGGGCGGCGTCGACGACGCGCAGCGGCAGGTGCCGCATGGCCCCCAGCAGCCCCGCCTCCGAATAGCCGATCGCGTCCTGCGGCCCGACCTCGAAGACGAGCACGCTCCGGCCGCTGACGAGCGAGCCGACCGGCACGGTCAGCGGCTCGGGGTCGGGTTCCTCCTCCAGGAACGCGTACTCCGCGACGTGCTGCGGGCCCAGGGTGACGACGAGCAGCCCCTCCTGTTGCGGATCGGCACGGACGAGCCGCCGACTCCCGGGCCGGTCCTCGAACTTCAGCCCGACGAACCCGAAGCCCAGGTCCAGGAGGTCGGTGCCGCGCAGTAGCCGAACCGGTGCAGGAGTGCTCATGCCGTCCCCAATCGCGGTGCCCACCCCCCTGGATACTCCGGTTGACGGAGCGGGAGTATGACCCGAACGGGTGAGGACGGAAGTTGATACTCCGTTCGGGTGATACGAGAACAGTTCTGCGCACCATGCGGAAGCCGGCCGGAAAGGCCCCCATGCCCTCCCGGCCGGCTTTCGGCGACCGCCTGCTTCTCCTCCCCGCCCTGCTTACCGGCAGTGGATGTACTGCGGCCGCGACCAGACGCCGTGCGTACCCCACCAGGCACCGCCGCTCACCCGCAGCGAGGCGTTGGTGACGACGCTGCGGTACTCCCGCGCGACCCGGTGGTGGCTGCACGAGAAGCGCAGGATGACGGGGAAGGAGTCGCCCTGCTCGTTCGTGTAGCCCCGGACGTCCACCGTCTTCCACAGGCCGCCGCCGCGGTACTGCCGCAACGCCGTCGCGAAGTTCCCCTTGCCACGCCGGTTGCACAGCATCGCGACGTCGGCCGTGACCCGCTGCCCGTGGATGATCGGCGCCGGCTGGATCAACCGGCAGCGCGGCTTGGCGGCCTTGGCCGCGACGCCGGTCTCGCCGGCTCCCATGGAGGTGGGCGTGGACGCGGAGACGGCGACCCCGCCCGGCGTCCGCGCGGCGACGTCCGTCGCCCACTTCGTCAACTCCTCGACGGCGTACGGCTTCCCGGCGGCGCTCCGCGGCGCCTCCCACGAGGTCAGCCGCCCCCCGGCGGTGAGCGTGGTCACCCGTACGCCGTCCTTGCCCACGGCCGTCATCAGCCGGCCGCCCTTCGGCAGGCCGGTCAGGCGCGTCTCGTCCCCGGGAGAGGAGAGCACGGACACCGGGACGTCACCGTCGACCGTCTCCCGTGTCACGTTCAGCCCGTACGCCCGTCCCTTCCCCTGGAGCGCGACCGTGAGGGAGTCGCCGATCCGCGTGTACTTCTCGACGGTGGGCCGCTGGGCCGGTTCCAGGCCGGTGACGCTCCTCAAGTGCCCGACAAACGCGTCCACTTGGGCACCCGAGGCCACTCCGGGCGCCCCGACCGGCCGGACCCCCTGGAGACCCCCCTCACCGCTCACGATGCCCGGCGGGCTCACCCGCCCCCCGTCCGCGAACGCGACGGACGGCGCGCCCGCCGCCACGACCGCCGTGACCACCGCCGTCGCACGCAGGGCGTGCGCCGCCCGCACCCTTCCGTTCCGTCCGTTCCATCCGTTCCGCATGGAGCCGCCTCCCCGTGGATGTGTACGGATCGACGGTCGCATCCCGGTGACGGGGCTGTCGTTGGCGATCCGTCCACGGAAACCCGGCATTCCGTCCACCGGCGGCGGGCGGCGCGGGGTTCCGCCGTGGGCGGTTCCGGTCCCGTCGCCCGAGCGGTGGGGCGGCAGAGGGACGGACGGGCCGCCCGGGCATCCCCTCCGGACGGCCCCCGCCGTCAGAGCTCCGTCACCACCACGTCCAGTGCCCACGGCCGCCCGCCCTTCGCCGGCGCCCCGCCCTCGACCACGTACCCCAGGTCCCGCAGGGCCTCGGCCAGCTCCGCGGGCCCGCCGGGCTCGACGCCGGACGTGAGCAGGTCCCGTACCAGACGGCCCTTCGTCGCCTTGTTGAAGTGGCTGACCACGGACCGCTTCTCGACCCCGCCCACCGTCTTCGACTGGAGCACCCGGACCGTCGCCGTCCGCTCCGCGAGCTCGCCCTTGGGCTTCCAGGCCGTCGCGTAGGCCGCCGAGCGCAGGTCCAGCACCGGCCCGTCCCCCGCCGCCGCGGGCAGCGCCTCGGCCATCGGGCCGCGCCAGAAGGCGCCGAGAGCGCCCAGGCCGGGCAGCTTGACCCCCATCGAGCAGCGGTAGGAGGGGATGGCGTCGCCGACGCCCACCGCGCCCCACAGCCCGGAGAAGACCAGCAGCGACCGCTCGGCGGCGCGCCGGGCCGGGGGCGGCAGCGTGGCCGGGCCGAGGGCGTCGTAGAGGACGCCGGTGTAGACCTCCGCGGCGGGCCGGGTGCCCGCCGTCCGCAGGCCCGCGTTCTTCGCGACCTCCCCGCGCAGCCCGTGGCTCAGGCCCAGGACCTCCGCCGCCTTCTCCTCGTCGCCCGCGCACAGCTCCACGAGCTCGTCGAGCACCGCCTCCCGCGCGGCGGCGAGCCCCGGGAGGGACAGGGCGCCCGTGTCCACCGGTCCCCCGGTCCCGCCGGTGGCCTTCCCCTCGGACGGCGGCAACAGCACGAGCACGGTCGGTCTCCTCGTTCTCACAGGTCACGTCACAGGACATGTCACAGGTCGGGCCACAGGTCATTCGGCGGTGCGGCCGCGGGCGCGGCCCGCCCCGGCGAGCCTAACGCCGTACGCCACACCCACCGCGCCGCCCGCCCCGGCCGCCCATACGCTCGGATCATGCCCCGCCGCAAGATGCGGGTGACGGACGAGGACCGCGCCCCGCTGCAGAGAGCCCTGCGCGAGCTGCGCGAGCGGACGCACGCCCCCACCGGCTTCCCCGCGGACGTCCGGGCGGAGGCGGACCGTGCCGCGCGGCGGCGGCCCCGCGTGCCGGTGTACGACGCGACGGCGCTCCCCCTGTTCACCGTCGACCCGCCCGGGGCGAAGGACCTGGACCAGGCGATGCACCTGGCCCGCCGCGGGAAGGGCGGCGGCTACCGGCTGCACTACGCCATCGCCGACGTCGCCGCCTTCGTCGCCCCCGGCGGGGCCCTCGACGCGGAGGCGCACCGGCGCGCCGTGACCGTCTACTACCCGGACACCCGCGTCCCCCTCCACCCCGCCGCCCTCTCCGAGAACGCGGCGAGCCTGCTCCCGGACCACGACCGGCCGGCCCTGCTGTGGGAGTTCGACCTCGACGCGGACGGGTCCGTCGTCCGTACGGACCTGCGCCGCGCCCTCGTGCGCAGCCGCGCCCGTCTGGACTACGCGGGCGTGCAGCGGGCCCTCGACACCGGCACCGCCGACGAGCCCCTGGTCCTGCTCCGGGAGACGGGCCTGCTCCGGCAGGAGCTGGAGCGGCGGCGGGGCGGCGTCTCGCTGGACGTACCCGAGCAGGAGATCGTCCGGCAGGACGGCCGCTACGTCCTGGAGTACCGCACACCGGCCCCCGCCGAGGGCTGGAACGCGCAGATCTCCCTGCTGACCGGCATGGCCGCCGCCGAGCTGATGCTGACCGCCGGCACCGGCGTCCTCCGGACCCTGCCCGCCGCCCCCGGAGGCGCGGTCGCCGCCCTGCGCCGGGTGGCCCGCGCGCTGGGCGTGAACTGGCCGGACGACATGTCGTACGCCGTCGTCCTGCGCGCCCTGGACCCCGGCCACCCGCAGCACGCGGCGTTCCTCCAGGAGTGCACCACCCTGCTGCGCGGCGCCGGCTACACCGTCTTCGACCGGGAGCGCCCCGCCGAGCGCCCGCCGCCCGCCGACCCCGTCCACGCCGCCGTCGCCGCCCCCTACGCCCACTGCACGGCCCCGCTGCGCCGCCTCGTCGACCGCTACACCCTCGAACTCTGCCTCGCCGCGGTCACCGGCGCCGCCCCTCCCGAGTGGGTGCGGACCGCCCTCGACGCCCTCCCCGCCGAGATGGCCACCGGCACCCGCCGGGCCGCCGAGGCGGAGCGCGAGTCCGTCGACCTGGTCGAGGCGGCCCTGCTCCGCGACCGCATCGGCGAGGTCTTCGACGCCTACGTCGTCGACGTCGTCGCGTCCCGCCCCACCGCCGGCACCGTCCACCTCTACGAGCCCGCCGTCGTCGGCCACGTCGAGGGCGACGGCGACGGCCCCCCGCTCCCCCTCGGCCACCGCCTCCGCGTCCGCCTGATCGAGGCGAACCCCGGCCGCGACAAGGTCTGGTTCGCCCCGGCATAACCCCCGTCCCACCGCCCGGTACCATGGTCAGCACGGCGGACGAGCCGGCCGGGCGGCCGCGTGGGATCTTCGGATCCCCCGAGGAACGTCCGGGCTCCACACGGCAGGGTGGTGGGTAACGCCCACCCGGGGTGACCCGCGGGACAGTGCCACAGAAAACAGACCGCCGGGGATCTTCGGATTCCCGGTAAGGGTGAAACGGTGGTGTAAGAGACCACCAGCGCCTGGGGTGACCCAGGCGGCTAGGTAAACCCCACCCGGAGCAAGGTCAAGAGGGGCCGCCTTCACCGGCGACCCTGCGCGGACGACCGAGGGCTGCCCGCCCGAGTCCGCGGGTAGACCGCACGAGCCCGCCGGCAACGGCGGGCCTAGATGGATGGCCGCCTCCCCCGGGCCCGCAAGGACCCTGGGAGACAGAACCCGGCGTACAGGCCGACTCGTCCGTCGGTCATCCGGCGACAAGCCCCCTGAACTGCGAAATCGCAGATCAGGGGGCCTTTTGCTGTTGATCCACCCGCCTCGTCATTCCTGGGTGATCATGGCCGTTCCGGCCCTTTTCCGACCGTCGTGTGGCGATGGTGCGGCGACGGCGAAGGCTGAACGCAGAGGGTCAGGGGCGACGGTTGCACTCGGCCATGGCGATCTTCGAAGTGGACGCGTCCTTGAACGTCAGCGTCCACGGGCCGGTGTTCGACGTTCGTCACGGCCCGGCGCACAGGCCCTTCTGCCCACATGGCTGCGCCCCCATCTCCTCGCCCAGCGCAGCGACCAAATCGACCGGCAATTGATGTACCACGAGACTCGGCTGGACGCCTTGGACCCTCGTGCCACGAACCACCGGGAGGGAGGGCCGCATCGTCGTATCTAGGGCTGCCCGACCGCCAACATGTGTGAACTGGCAGCCAGGAGGTCCGGGTGCGCCTCCGCCAACCGTGCTGCCGCCAACGCTGCCCGGAACATCGGGGATTCAGTCAGCCGGTTACCGGTGTGCTGCTCGGTGGCCTTCAGCAGAGACCAGGTCGGCCCCTCGATGCCGTATACCTTCACTTCGTCGAACCCGGCAACGGCGAGTTCGGCCGCCAATCCTTCTGCCGTGTGAAAGTACGCGGCGGTGAAGCCCTTACGGCCCGGGTCGTGCCGTCCGGTGACGAGGATGTCTTTGACAGCGTCGTGCACACGTTCGTGGTCGAGCAGAGTCGTCGCGGTGTGTTCGAACAATGAGGCGTACCGGCTGATCGCTGCGGCAGCGAGGACGCCAGCGGGCTTCAGGACCCGTCGGGCCTCCGACAACGCCTGAAGCCTGTCCTTCTCATCAAGCAGGTGGTACAGGGGGCCGAGAAGAAGAACGACGTCGAAAGAGTCGCTGAGCGCTTCGAGTTGCCGCGCGTCACCGAGCATCGCTTTGCAGCCTGCCGCCTGCGCGGTCGTGACATGGCGGGGAACCGGGTCGATCAGGTGGACCTCGTAACCGTCGGCGGACAGCCACTGCGCGTGAATCCCGGGGCCACCGCCGACATCCAGCACTCTTGCGGGAGCCGGCGGCAGGTGGCGGCGCAGCAGCTCTTGGGTTCGCACGAGTTCCAACGCGCCGTCGGCAGACGAGGTCAACCGTGTTGCCTCGTCGAACCCATCGGTGTAGAAGGCGATGATCTCAGGGGCGACTGCGGGCGGAAGAGCCATGTGGAGCATGCTGTCCCTTGACCGGTCAACCTGTCCAGAGATCGGAGTGGTGGACGATGCCAGCCTTGAAATACGAACAGATCGCCGACTCCTTGCGTCAACGCATCACCGATGGGGAGTTCAGGCCCGGTGACCTTCTCCCGTCCGGTCGCGACCTGTGCGAACAGTGGGGCGTGTCGCGTGCGACGGTCAACAAGGCACTGGACATGCTCAGGGCAGACGGCGTGGTCGTCGCACGCCAGGGCCTGGGATGCCGGGTGACAGATGTTCCCTTGGCCCGGCCGGCAGGCAGGAGGCGCGCGAACTCCACGCGGGTGACCGGCGGCCGTCCGTTCCGCAGGTTGGGATCGCCGAGCAGGGAGACCCCTCCGGAACAGATCCGTGACGCCCTCGGCCTGCAACCCGATGAACAGGCGTTGAGAAGGGACCGGTTCGTCCTCATGGACGACGGGACGCCCCTGTCACTCGTGTGCGCCTGGTTCCCGCCAGGCATCGCCGACCGGTGCCCGCGCCTGTCGCAGAAGGGGCCGATCATCGAGGGCACCACCAACTATGTCGCCCGCGAAACCGGGCGGCGGCCGGCAAAGGGCACGGACATCACAACGGTCCGCCTTGCCACCACGGACGAGGCCGCGCAGTTCGGGCGCGAACAGCCGCTCGCGGTCGCAATCGACTTGCACATCGCCTATGACGAAGCAGGCTGGGCACTGGTGTGCGAGGAAGGCGTGACTCCTTGCGACCTGTGGGAGCGGGTGGACAACTACCCGATGGGGCAAGACGTTTGACTTGACTGGACCGGTTTACCGGTCCAGTCTGTTCACTGTGACTCAGGACTCTCCTGACCATCTGCGGCACGCCGCCAAGCGCTGCCTCATGGGCTGCCCTGGGCAACCCGGTCTTCGAAGCCGCGCGGGGCGCGTGGCGACGCGCGAGTGATATGCGCAGGTCGGCGCACGGTTCGGGTGCTGATCTTCAAGGACCACCCGCCAAAGACCGTGAACGCGCCTCTCATCGTCGCCGGTCCGGAAGATCACCCGCCCCCAAGGCCGTAGGGAGAGGAACACACGGTGAGCGAACACGATCGGAGTCGAAATGCTGTCCCACCATGTGCAGTTCGAGCACTTGATTCAACATCGCGAACGGGCGCGGGGGCCTGAGCGGTGAACGCCTCTGTGCCGGCGTGCCCTGCTCCGGCATCCGCCGGCCCGCCGCCGCACCTCACCCTGGCCGCAACCGAGCAGGCGCCCGCCCTGGCACGCGCTTACGCTCGGGATGTCGTCAAATACACCGTCACCGACCCCGATGCCGAATATCTGTTCACTGTTGCGCTCGTTGTGTCCGAGCTGGTGACCAACTCCGTCCGTTACGGCAGCGAGCCCGGTGACCGCCTGCGGGTCGTCGTCGACACCACCGACGCCCGCACCCGTATCCAGGTACACGACACCGTGCGCCGTGAGCCCCGGTTGAGACCCGAGAGCGACGAGCGATGCCGAGGCCGTGGCCTCTACATCGTCGACGCCCTTGCTACATGGGGGATCGCCGACAGGCCGTTCGGGAAGGTCGTGTGGGCAGAAGTGAGGCCGCAGTGACGACCAAGACCACGCCAAGCCTCGGCTTCCTCGCCGGCGTCACCTTCAGCCACGGAATCCACCAGGCCGACACCGGCCCCGTCGCCCAGCTTCTGATGACCCACACCCCACCCCGGCGGGCCGGCGAAACCGTCGAGTGGATCAAGGCCGGCATGCGAGCCCTGTCCGCCTGCCTGGACCTCAGCCCAATCGAGGAAGAACCCCGCTACATCGGATCGCGGATATCCCTGCACCACGGCATCGCCCGTCTCGACTACGGCGACGACTGGTGGGAGCTGCGGATTCCCGGCACCGGGCAGGCGTGGCGGAAGCACGTCGCCGCCGGCGGCCCCGTCCGCCTGACCCTCTCGTTCGAGCCGACCCCCACCGGCCGCACTCACGAGGACCTGGCCCGGTTCATCGAGGCCGGGAAGCTCCGGTGGGGGACCACCCGTGCCCGCCCGCGGTCCCGCCTCAACGTACGAACGAGCCGCCCCGGGACCTGATGTGGCCCGGGGCGGCAAGCGCAAGAGGACCCGCGACGAGTGAAAGGGCAAGTACATGGCCACCGCGTTACCCGCCGAGCAGACCACCACTCAATTCCTCTGGCTGGACCTGACACGGACGTGTCAGCTCTCATGCACTCATTGCTACAACGAGTCGGGGCCGAAGGGCACCCATGGCGCCATGTCGCGCGAGGACTGGACCGACGTCCTGGATCAGGCCGCCGCCTGCGGCATCAGCGACGTTCAGTTCATCGGCGGTGAGCCGACCATGCACCCGCACTTCGCAGAGCTGGTCGACCGCGCGCTGGCCACCGGCCTGGGCGTCGAGGTCTACAGCAACCTCGTCCACATCTCGCCACAGTGCTGGACCCTGTTCCAACGCAAGGGAGTCTCGCTCGCAACGTCGTACTACTCAAACAAGGCTTCGGAGCACGACGAGGTCACCCGTCGTCCGAGTCACGCCAGGACACGCGCCAACATCGTCAAGGCGCTCGAACTCGGCATCCCGATCCGAGTCGGCATCGTCGGAGACAACGAGCAGCGCATCGAGGCAGCGAAGGCCGACCTTGAGTCGATCGGCGTCAGTCGGGTCGGAACCGACCACATCCGGGAGTTCGGACGAGCCTCCGACAACCAGCAGCCGAAAGCGTCCGGCCTGTGCGGCGGATGTGGCGACGGCAGAGCTGTGATCGACCCGGACGGCAACGTCGCGCCATGCGTCTTCTCCACCTGGATGAGTGTCGGCAACGTCCACGATGCCTCGTTGGCCTCTATCCTGAGCGGCCCCGCCTTGTCCAAGGCCGTTGACTCCCTCCGAGCCGACTGGGGGAAGAAGGACAAGGACAACGATCAGGGGCAGAACCAGCCGTGTACCCCTGACTGCGTCCCGAAGAACCCATGCGACCCGAGATGCAGCCCGAACGACTCGTGCCGTCCGGGGACACCGGGCACCGAATGCAGGCCCAAGAACTGACGTATCCGAGGAGACCCGCCGTGGATGACCTGCCCGACGGCCACTTCAGACACTTGATCCTGCCGTACACCGGCAACGTCACCCACGTTCGGCTTCCGGCCCGGGGGTTCGGTTCCGACTTCTCCGCGGTCATCGACAGCGAGAAGGGGCGGTTCTTCGTCAAGGCGATGTTCAACAACCCCGGGGGGCGGAAGGACTCCATCCTCCGGGAACGGGCAATCAACCCCTACGTGCAACCTCTCTCGCCCCGGCTGCTGTGGAGCGTTGACGGAGACGACGCCGGGTGGATCATCCTCGGCTTCGAGGCCGTCGAGGAGCGCGGCCTCGACTTCGAGCCGGGCTCACCGGATCTCCCCATCGCCGTCGACCTCCTCAACCGGGCGGCGAGCCTGGAGCTGCCCGACGTCGCACGGGACTGGCGGGAAGACCGGTGGGACGCCTACGTGAGCAGCGACGACGAGCTGGCACTTCTCCGCGGCGACGCCCTGCTGCACACCGACATCAACCCGTCCAACCTGACGGTAGGAGAAGCCGGTTCGTGGATGATCGACTGGTCGTGGCCCACGTGTGGGCCCGGCTTCATCGACCCGGCCTGTTTCGTCGTGCAACTGATCTCCGCCGGCCACAGCCCCGAGTCCGCCGAAGGGTGGGCGGCACGCTGTACCGCGTGGACGAACGCGGACCCGCATGCGATCGACGCGTTCGCCGTGGCCGATCTGCGTATGCATCGTGCCATCGCCGACCGGCACCCCGGTGAGGCGTGGCGCAGGGCCATGGAGGTAGCAGCTCGGTCATGGGTGGACCACCGCTGCATTCCTGAGTCGGTGTTGTAGGGCGACGGCCGGCCGACCGCAAGGCCCGCAGCTCGATTAAGGTGATCAAGCTGATTGGGGGTCAGGGCATGGACGTTGACATAGAGACGCACCAGGTACGCCGGGGAGGGAACGGGACCCGGTCCGCTGCCGAGAAGGCGGTGGAGGACCTGGGCAAGTCGCTCGACTCCAGCGAGAAGGTGGCAGGAAACGATCACGGCTGGGCCTCGGCAGGTGCTCTGAAGCGCTGTGCGGCCGCGTGGGAGAAGCACATGGTCGACCTGGCCGAGCAGATGGACAGCATGGCGGGGAACCTCCATGGGGCGGCGAATGACTACGACGCCACGGACAAGCAGGCCCGGGAGGCCATGCGGAGGCTCCGGCACGGCCTCGACGACTTCGGGGGGAAGTGACCCGTGGTCTCGTATCACGACCTGCACAGCTGCCATGTCGATCAGTGGAAGAAGGCGGCCGACGACTGGATCGCCCTCTCGCAGCGTTCGTCCACCGCCGCGGACGACATGCGCGAGCAGGGCAAGAAGCCGCTCGACGAGCACTGGACGGACGCCACGGGCAAGAAGGCGGGCAGGCGCCTGGAGGACCTGGCCGACCGTCTGGAGGCCGGCGGCGACATCATCAAGGGCGCCGCCATGGTCATCGACGGGCTGGCCTCGACGATGGAGTGGGCCCAGCGCACGCTGTTCCACGCGGTGGAGCTGGCGGCCGGGTACGGGCTGGAGATGCACGACGGCCGAGCGGTGGGCGCGTACAGGGTCGCGCCCACGGGACCCGGCGTCCCGCAGCGCGTACGCGACGACTACAAGAAGGAACAGGAGCACATATCCGAGGTCAACGGCTTGATCGAAGAGGCGCTGCGGCAGGCCGCACAGGCTGACGCGAAGGCGTCCGCCGAGCTGGACAGGCTGGCGACGAAGATCGACGTCTCGAACACCGGCGTGGCGCACAACGACATCCTGACCGAGACCGCCCACCTCGAAATCGACATGCTGAGGGGCGCCATACCCGTCGGGAAGGACCCGCACCTCGTCCGCGAGTGGTGGGACGGGCTGACGCCGGCGCAGCACAAGGCGCTGATGCTGGCGGACCCGGTGACCATCGCCGACCTCAAGGGACTGCCGCCCGCGGTCGGACGGGAGCTCCGGGGCGCCGACGGCAAGATCGACCGCGTCGAGATGGTGCGCTACGCGCTGGACCACTGGGACAGGGCCGACGACCTCAAGTTCAAGAACAACTGCGCCAACTTCGTGTCGTCCGCTCTCGATGCCGGCGGTATGGAGAAGAAGTTCGACTCCATGTGGGGGCCCCACGGTGACAACACCTGGGGCCGGGAGAGCGGCACAGGGTTCGACTGGTGGGACCAGCGGGCGTACCACTCCCGTTCCTGGGCATCGGCCCAGGGCCTGCAGAACTTCCTCACGCGCAACGGCGGCGAAGAGGTGCCGAGGCCGGAAGCACGCCCTGGCGACATCATCTTCTACGAGCAGGTGGCCGACGACCCCGGAGGCGAGCCCACGGGCGAGACCTACCATGCCGCCGTCGTCACCTCCGTGACCCCCGACGGCGACATCAAGCTGACTCAGCACACCAGTTCGTGGAAGAACGTCAGCCTGGAGGCCCGGGAGCACGTCGCGACCAGAAACCACGGTGAGCAGCGCATCCACATCGTCCGCCCCCACCCGGATTGGTACTGATGGCTCCCTCGACGTCTCCCCCGGCAGGCCATACCAGGCCTGGGCTCCCCCTCACGCCCGGCACCCTGATCGCCGCACTGTGGGTGCCGTTCGCGACCGTTGCCGGCGTGGTCGCCTCGTGGCAGGTGCAGAGCATCGACAGCGACTGGGTCGACCGGCAGCAGGCGGCATGCCGGCACCTGCCTTTTCCGAAGACGGAGCATGCCGCCGCGTGGGCGGGTCCGGTCCTCGGTATGTCCGCGGTCGTTGTCTGCGTGCTGCTCGCCAGGCGGATGCGGCGGCAGCACGGAATCCGGCTCGCGGGGACAAAGCTGGGACTCGTGGCGTACATCGGCGTGTGGCCGGGTGTGCTGACGATTCCGATTGAGCTCTTCCTGCTGTACGCCACGTACTCACCCGTCGACTCGGGTCCGATCCTGGGGGACTGCGGATAGCGCCCCGGCCGGAGGCTTCCCTGCCCGTGCGGGCACGCCGCCGTCGGGGACCGGGGCGGGCTGTGCCAGACTTTTGATCACTTTTGACCAGGCGCCCGGCAGGGCGTTTCGACCGACAGAGTGGGAATCTCATGACCAAGGTCCGGCTCAGCACGAGCCATGGCGACATCGTGCTGGCGCTCAACGAGGAGAAGGCGCCGAATACTGTCGAGAACTTTCTGAAGTACGTCGATGCCGGCCACTACAACGGCACGGTCTTCCATCGGGTGATCCCGGGCTTCATGATCCAGGGTGGCGGCTTCACGGCCGACATGCGGCAGAAGCCGGTCGGGGCGCCGATCGAGAACGAGGCGAACAACGGTCTGCAGAACGTGCGCGGCAGTGTGGCCATGGCCCGTACGAACGACCCGCACTCGGCGACCGCGCAGTTCTTCATCAACACCGTGGACAACGATTTCCTGAACCACAGCTCTCCGACGCCGCAGGGCTGGGGCTACGCGGTGTTCGGGGAGGTCGTCGAGGGCGCGGAGGCCGTCGACGCGATCAGGGGTGTGCGGACGGGGTCCAAGGGGCACCACCAGGACGTTCCGGTGGAGCCTGTGGTGATCCAGAGCGCGTCGCGCGTGGCCTGAGTCCGGCGGTGCGGCGGGCTCCGCGACTCGCGCGCGTGTCAAGGGGGCGTCAACCCGGCGCCGGGCGTTCGTGATCATTGGGCGGGGGCGGCGATAACCTGCCCCCGCCATGAACGAATTCGCTGACGAGGCACGCTCGCGCGTCGCACACCTGCTCCGGATGGCCAATACGACGGATGACGAGGTGAGGGCGCGGCTCATCGCGTACGCCGACACCACGCCGGAGCCTCCGATCATGGACCGGGCGGGGATCGTCACCACGGGGTGTGCCCGGTGCCGGGGGACGGCGTGGCGGCGGCAGGACACGGAGGGGCCGGTCTGGGTGTGCGGGGCGTGCGGTCATGTGGAGGGGGTGACCGTGGAGTGTCCGCACTGTGCGGTCGCGATGGATCCGCCGCTGCCGGGCGCGCCGGATCTGTGGTGCTGCCCCGGGTGTCCGCGGACGGCGGCGACCGGGGAGGGGCCGCAGGACATCGAGGAGCGCGAGCGCAAACGGCTGCGGGCGGGGCGGCTGTTGGGGAGGACGGTCGTCGGGACCGCGATCATGGGCCCGGCTCCGCTGGGAAGCCCGGCTGCCCTCGGGAGGAGTGCCGGCGGCTGAGCGCCGCCGGGACGAAGCCCGGGAGGGCCCGGCACCGCCGCGGCCGTGCCGGGCCCTCCCGGGGCGGGTCATCTCTGGGTCCACCGCTGGTAGTTGCCGCCGTTGCAGTCGTGCGGGTACATGCTGGAGCCGTTGGTGTCGAGGCACTTGCCCGTCGACACGTTCTTCAGCTGGTACGGGTTGCCGCCGTGGAAGGTCCAGCGCTGGTAGTTGCCGCCGTTGCAGCCCAGGGCGTAGACCGAACTTCCGTTGGTGTCCAGGCACTTGCCCGTGGCCACGCTCTTCAGCTCGAAGGAGCCGGAGCCGCTGCGTATCCAGCGCTGGTAGTTGCCGCCGTTGCAGTCGTGCGGGTAGATGCTGTTGGTGTTGCCGTCGAGACACTTGCCGGTGGACACGTTCCGGTAGGTGTACGGCCCCGCCTGGGCGTCGGTGGTGCTCGCGCCGGCGGTCGGGGCGAACGCGGTGAGGGTGGCCGCCGCGGCCAGCGCGCCGGCGGCGAACAGGGCTTTCGGATGGCGCTTCTTGGACGTGTCGCGCACGGCAACCTCCGGTTGACTGGGGTCGGTGTCCGGCGGTGGCCGGGGCCGCCGCCGAGCCTGCCCGCACAGCTTCGCGGGTCCGGATGCCGCTCAGTAGTGCGAAAAGTAAGCGGTTAACCGTGCACCGCCACGGGGAGGTTGGGACACATGTCATGTGCTTACGTGATATTTCGCGGTGCCCTGCCCCCGTCGGTACGATCCGTGCGATCGGTACGAAGACGCCGGTTACGCGCGCACCGGCCGACGCACCGGCCGATGCACCGGCCGACAGGCCGGCGGTGCCGGTGATCCGGATCGTGCTCGCCGACGACGAGGCCCTGTTCCGCGGGGCGCTGGCCGCCCTGCTGGACCGGGAGCCCGACTTCTCCGTGGTCGCCGAGGCCGCCGACGGCCCGGCCGCCCTCGAAGCGGTCGCCGGCCACCGTCCTGACCTGGCGGTGCTGGACCTGGATCTGCCGCCGCTGGACGGGGTGCAGGCCGTCCGGGGCGTCCTCGGCGGTCATGACGCCCGGGTGGTGCTGGTCGCCCGGCAGGTCCGGCCGGGCATGCTCCGGCGGGCGCTGGCCGCCGGGGCGCGGGGGATCGTGCCGAAGTCCACCGACGCGGCGCGGCTGCCGGGCATCCTGCGCGACGTCCACGCCGGCGGGCTCTACGTGGACCCGCACATCGCCGCCCTGGCCCTCTCCGACGGGCACTGCCCGCTGACCGCCCGCGAGCTCGACGTCCTGCGGCACACCCGGCAGGGCCACGCCGTGCGGGCCATCGCCCGGTCGGTCTCCCTGGCCCCCGGCACGGTGCGCAACTACCTCTCGTCGGCCATGACGAAGCTCGACGCCGGCACCCGCCACGAGGCCGCCCGGCGCGCCTGGGAGGAGGGCTGGCTGTAACCCCGCGCCAAGCCCCGCGCCGGGCCCCTCCCCCGGGTCAGCGCAGGTGGGAGGTGTCGTTCAGCAGCCGCAGCGAGGTGTTGCCGTCCGCGTAGTACGCCACCGCCGACAACGAGGCCGCCGACAGCTCCATGCGGAACAGCGACTCGGGCGGCGCCCCCAGCGCCAGCCGGACCAGGGACTTGACCGGCGTCACATGCGACACCAGCAGCACCGTACGGCCCGCGTACCGGGCGAGGAGCCGGTCGCGGGCGAGGGCGACGCGGCGGGCGACGGCCGCGAAGCTCTCGCCGCCGCCGGTGGGGGCGGCCTTGGTGGAGGCGAGCCAGGCGTCCAGGTCCTCGGGGTACCGCTCCCGGACCTCGGCGAAGGTCAGGCCCTCCCAGTCGCCGAAGTCGGCCTCGCGCAGGCCCTCTTCGACGCGGACGTCGAGTCCGAGGCGGGCCGCCACCGCGCCCGCCGTCTCACGGCAGCGGCGCAGGGGCGAGCTGACGACGGCCTGGATCGTGCCGCGCGCGGCCAGCGCCGCGGCGACCGCCTCGGCCTGGCGGCGGCCGGCAGGCGAGAGCTCGGGGTCGGAGCCGCCGCTGCCGGAGAATCGCTTCTGCGGGGTGAGCGCGGTCTCGCCGTGCCGCAGCAGGACGAATGTCGTCGGGGCGCCGAGGTCGGCGGACGCGGCCCAGCCGAGGGGCGCGGCCTTCGGCTCGGAGTCGATGCCGGTATCGGTATCGGTATCGGCATCGGTACCTGAAGGCCTCTCCCCGACCGGCGCCGGATCCACCGGCACCCGGGCGTCGACGGCCCCGACGCTGGGCCGGGGGCGGCCGGAGGGCTCCCACGGGAGGCCCTTCTTCCCCGCGTCCATGGCCTCGTTGGCGAGCCGGTCGGCGTGCTTGTTCCGCTCGCGCGGGATCCACTCGTAGCGGACCCGGCCGGGCGGGAAGACCAGCCGGGCCCGGGCGGCCAGCGGCTTCATGTCCGGGTGCTTGATCTTCCAGCGGCCGGACATCTGCTCGACGACGAGCTTGGAGTCCATCCGGACGGTGATCTCCGCGTCCGGGTCGAGGGCCAGCGCGGCCTCGAGACCGGCGATGAGCCCCTTGTACTCGGCGACGTTGTTGGTCGCGGTACCGATGTACTCGGCGGCCTCGGCGAGGACCTCGCCGGTCGCCGCGTCGAGCACGGCCGCGCCGTAACCGGCGGGCCCCGGGTTGCCCCGGGAACCGCCGTCGGCCTCGACGACGAAGCGGTGGGCCATACCGCGGCCTACAGCCCCGACTCGGGGGTGCGGACCAGGATCCGGCGGCAGTTCTCGCAGCGGACCACCGCGTCCGGGGCGGCCGCGCGGACCTCGTTGACCTCGGTGATGTTGAGCTCCAGGCGACAGCCCTCGCACCGGCGCTGGTAGAGGCGGGCCGCGCCGACGCCGCCCTCCTTCTCGCGCAGCTTGTCGTAGAGCTTGAGCAGATCGGCCGGGACCGAACCGGCGACGATCGAGCGCTCCTTGGTGGCGGTGGCGACCTCGGCGTCGATCTCGGCCACGGCGGCCTCGCGGCGCGCGGCGGCGGCGTCGACCTTGCCCTGGACGGCCTCGACCCGGGCGGTCAGCTCGGTGACGCGCTCCTGGGCGGCCTCGCGGCGCTCCATGATCTCCAGGACGACGTCCTCCAGATCGCCCTGGCGCTTGGCGAGGGAGGCGACCTCGTGCTGGAGGTTCTCCAGGTCCTTCGGGGTCATCCCCGCGCCGGAGTCGAGCCGCTGCTGGTCGCGGGCGGCGCGCCGGCGCACCTGGTCGACGTCCTGCTCGGCCTTGGCCTGCTCGCGGGAGGTGTCGCTCTCCTCGGTCTGCGCGGCGACGAGGAGGTCGCGGTGCTGGGCGAGATCGCCTTCGAGGGCCTGGATCTCGGCGTGCTCGGGCAGGGTCCTGCGCTTGTGGGCGAGCTGACCGATGCGGGTGTCGAGGGCCTGGAGATCCAGGAGACGGATCTGGTCGGCGGGCGCGGCGTTCAGTTGGGGGCTCCTCTTACTGGTGATCGTTCGGGGCGGACGACGCCGCGTGGGCGGTCCAGGGGTCGGTGACGAGGCGCGAGACGTGGGTGCGCAGGCCCCAGTCGTGCCGGTCGGAGATCTCGTCGAGCTGGGCCGCGGCCTGCTCGGTCCAGGGCCACTCGGTGGCCCAGTGCGCGGCGTCGACCAGCGCGAGCGGGCTGTGCTGCTGCGCCTCGGAGGCGGGGTGGTGCCGCAGGTCGGCGGTGACGTACGCGTCGACGCCCGCGGCCCGGACCTCGTCGAAGAGGGAGTCGCCGGAGCCGCCGCAGACGGCGACCGTGCGCAGCACCCGCTTCGGGTCGCCGGCGACGCGGACGCCCTGCGCGGTGGCGGGCAGCCGGGCGGCGCAGCGCTCGCCGAACTCGGCGAGGGTCAGCGGGGCGACGGGCTCGCAGATGCGGCCGAGCCCGCGGCGCCCGGAGGGGTCGGTCGGGTCGGGTACGAGGGGGCCGATGACGCGCAGGTCGAGGGCGCCGGCGAGGGCGTCGGAGACGCCGGGGTCGGCGCGGTCGGCGTTGGTGTGCGCGACGTGCAGCGCGATGTCGTTCTTGATCAGGGTGTGCACGGCCCGGCCCTTGAAGGTGCCGGCCGAAACCGTGGTCGTCCCGCGCAGGTAGAGGGGGTGGTGGGTGACGATCAGGTCGGCGCCGAGCTTCAGGGCCTCGTCGACGACGTCCTGGACGGGGTCCACGGCGAACAGGACCCGGCGGATGTCGGCGTCGGGGTCGCCGCAGACCGTACCGACGGCGTCCCACTGCTCGGCCCGCTCCGGGGGCCAGAGGGCGTCGAGGGCGGCGATGACTTCAGACAGTACGGGCACGGGGAAAGGCTACCTGCCTCCCGGGCCCGGACGGCCTGCCTCCCGTCGGCCGCCCGCCAGGGGGCTGCCCGCCGGGCCACCGGCCGCCCGCCCGGGCGACTTCCCGCCGGGCCACCGACCGCCCGCTACTTGACGAGGAAGCCCCGCAGGTCGTCCAGGACGCTGTTCGCCGCGGTGACGCCGAGGCCGAGGTACCAGGTCTCGTCCTTGACGTCGTGGGCGCGGCCCTCCTTGACGGCGGTGAGCTTCTTCCACAGCGGGTTGTCCTCGGCGGCGTTCCGCTTGGTGCGGTCGGGGTCGCCGTAGACGCCGGTGAAGATCCAGTCGGCGTCGGCCTGGTCGATCTTCTCCGGGCCGATCTGCACGGCGAGCTCGTCCACCTGCTGGTTCTTCGGCCGGGGCAGGCCGACGTCCTTGAGGATGGTGCCGATGAACGACTTGCCCGCGTACAGCCGGGTGAACTGCGGCATGTAGCGGAGCATGGTGATGGTCGGCTTCTTGTCGCCGAGGTCCTCGCCGAGCTTCTTCGCCTTCGCCTCGTAGTCGGCGAGGTTCTTCTTGGCCTTCGCGGTCTCGTCGAGGGCCGCGGCGTTGAGGAGGTAGTTCTCCTTCCAGGTGAAGCCCGGGCGGACGGAGAAGACGGTCGGCGCGATCTTGGAGAGATCCTTGTAGTGCTTCTCGGCGCGGAGTTTGCTGCCGATGATCAGATCGGGGTGGAGGTTGTTGATGGCCTCCAGGTTGAGACCGTTGATCGTGCCGACGCTCTTGGGCTCGCCCGCGTCCTTCTTCAGGTAGGCGGGGATGCCGTCGCCGCCCTCGGCCGGCGCGTAGCCGACCGGCCGGAGGCCGAGCGAGACGACGTTGTCGAGCTCGCCGACGTCCAGGACCACGACCCGCTTCGGCTTGGTCCTGATCTCGGTCTTCCCGAGCGCGTGGGTGACGGTGCGGGGGAACTGTCCGGGGGCGGCGTCGGTGCCCATGCCCTTGGTGAGGTCGGCGGCCTTGCCGAAGTCCTTGCCGCCCTGGGCCACGTCCTTCGACCCGGCGCCGCCGTCCTTGCCCTTCCCGTCGCCGTCGGAGCCGCAGGCCGTGAGGGAGAGTGCGGCGGCGAGGGCGAGGGCTGCGGCGGCGCTGCCGCGGCGACTGAGGGGCATCGGGTCCTCCTGAGGGACGACGAGGTGCCGGGGAACGGCCCGGCCCCAACGGTTAGGGGACCCTTACTTTACGGGGACGGACCGGCCCAAGCACACCCACCCCAGATCCCCCCGACGAATCGGACAACCTCCACCCTTACGCGTGAAGCACCCTCACTCGCAGGGTGGGGCACGGAGGGCGAAAACTACGTTCAGTGCCGGAGGTGACGTTTCTCATGACGGTCTGTGCCCCTCAGAGCACTCCAGAGACCACTCCCCGGCGCGCGCCGATGGACTCCCGACGCCCCGCGTTCACCATCGCGGCCGACGGTTCCTACGCGGCCTGGCTCGCGCTCAGCCGCGCCACGGGCGGCTGGTTCCCGGAGCGCTGGACGCTCGACGGCCCCGAGCCGTACGCGGTCCCGCTGCCCGGCAGCCAGCCCGAGGAGCCGGACAGCGAGGTGCTGCCGCTCGCCGACGGGAGGGTGCTCATCCGGCGCCGGGTGGCCGAGCGGTACGCGCTGTCGCTGCTCTACCCCACCGGACCCGGCACCGGAGAGCTGCCGCTCGGCGCGATCGAGTGCCCGTACCTGTCGCTGCTGCCGCCCGCGCCGGACGGCCTCTCCGCGTACGCCCTGGTACACGGCGAGCGGACCACCACCCTGTGGCGCGTGTACGGCTCGGCGTCCGGCCCCGAACTGCTCGCCCGGGTCCCGGGCCGCTGCTCGGGCGGCGCCTGGCTCGACCGCCCCGGGCGGCTGCTCGCCCTGGACCGCGAGCTGGACGGGCTCACCAAGGCCGTCGTCGTGGACCTCGGGCGCGGCGGGGAGACCACGCCGCTGCTCCAGATCGCGGAGAAGAGCAACGACCGCCTGGTGCTCGCCGACCCCGACAGCGGCCTGCTCCTCGTCCGCTCGGACGCGCCCGGCGAGGAGCGGCTGGGCTGGGGCGTGCTCGGGTCCGCGCGGCCGGTGCGCTTCCCCGAGTGCCTGCGGCAGTCCGGCGCGGCGGTGACGCCGTTCGCCGCGCAGCCGGGCCAGACCCTGACCCCCGAGGTGTGCTCGGTGGCGTTCCGCGTCGACCGCGAGTCGGGCACCTCGGTGGGCATCTGGCGGCCCGCGGAACGGCAGTTGCGGCAGTTCCCCGGCCCCCTGGGCTGGGTGGCGGGGGCCGGGCTGTGGACGGCCGACGGGGAGCTGCGGCTGCCGTACGTGACGCCGCACGTGCCCTGCGGGCTGGCCCGGCTGCGGCTGCCGGACCCCGACGAGACGGAGCTCGGCGGCGCCGCCGGCGAGATGACGGAGAACGGAGAACCTCCGGCGCCCCGGCCGGTGCCGCTCCAGCAGGCGCCGCACGCACGGGCGGCGCGGTAGGGGCGCCGGGTCCGGGCGTCCTGCCCCTCTTCCTCCCCGTACGGGCGGCGCGCTTGTCCGTACATACCGGGCGGCCGGACGGCCCCCGGGGGGTGGCTCACGCGATCAAGGTCCCGTTAGACTTCGGGGCCGGGGGTTGCGCACGTGGTACCGGCGGAGCACCGCGGTGCGCCGAACGACCGCGCGCGGTACGGGCGTTGACCGACGCCGCGGCCCCCGACGCGCAGAGCACGCACCCACATCCCACGGAGTGACTCCCGACATGTCCGAAGTCCGAACCGACACGACCGAGGCGCGCCCCCTGCAGGCGGCGTCCGCCCAGGCCGCATCCGCCGGCTCCGGCAGGCACCGCGGTCCGGCGTCGTCCGACGACGCCAGCACCCCCGTCCACGGCAAGCACCGGCGCACCGCCGACGCCGGCTGACGAGCGTCACGGCCCCGGCCGGTGCGGGTTCCGGAACGGTCCCGCTCCCGGCCGGGGCCTCGCCGTTCCCGGAGCGGGCCACTGCCGGACGCGTCCCGGATGTGTCCCGGACGGGTCTCAGACGTGCTCGACCACCGTGTCGGAGAGCACCTCCACGCCGTCCCGCTCCACGACCGTCACGGACACCTGGATCCGCCCCGGCCCGGGCGCGTCCCGCCACATCCGCACCCGCAGCGTCTCGCCCGGGTAGACGACGCCCGAGAAGCGGGTCGTGTACGAGCGGACCCGGGCGACGTGTCCCTCCAGCGCGGTGTCCACGACCGCCTTGAGCGCCATGCCGTACGTGCACAGCCCGTGCAGGATCGGCCGGTGGAACCCGGCGCGGGCGGCGAACTCCGGGTCGGCGTGCAGGGGATTCCAGTCCCCCGACAGCCGGTAGAGCAGCGCCTGGTCCTCGCGGACGGCGCGCTCCACGGTCAGGTCCGGTGCGCGGCCGGGCAGTTCGAGCCGGGCGCCGCCGCCGCGCTCGCCGCCGAAGCCGCCCTCCCCGCGGACGTAGATCTGCGCGTCGCTGCTCCACAGCGGCCCGTCCGCGTCGTCGACGTCCGTACGCAGCACGATGACGGCCGCCTTGCCCTTGTCGTACACGGCGGCGACGCGGGACGTCTGGGTGACGGAGTCGCCGCGCACGGGAAGGGGCCGATGCAGGGTGATCGTGTGGCCGCCGTGCAGCACGCGGGCCAGGTCGACCTCGATGCCGGGGGTGGAGAGCCCGCCCGCGAGGGCCATGCCGCCGCCCGCCACGGTGGCGAAGGAGGGCAGGACATGGAGCCCGCTCTCCAGGGTGTAGCGCAGCTCGGCGGGGTCGGTGGCGGGGACGCCCGCGCCGATGCCGAGGTGGTAGAGCTGGACGTCCTTGTGGTCCCAGGAGAGCGGGACGGTCCGCGGCTCGGCGGCCGTGGCCTTGGCTGCGTCGATGGGCATGGAGGGGGACTCCTTCGCCGGCACGGGAACGGGGGGGCGGCTTCTTGATGGGCCGAACGAGAACGTGTTCCACAGACCGGACCCTTATAACCGCTCCGGCGCGGCAGAGGAAGACACCGGGCGGCGGAGAGGGGACGCCGCCCGTCGGGACAAATGTCACCGCCACCGCCGGACATCCGTGTCTGCCCAGGTCAGGAGCGTGCTGCTTAGGATTCGACGTATGAAGAGCATGTCCGAGGAAATCGAACGCATGAAGGCGCCCGAGAGGAAGGCGTTCATGCCGTGGCTCTTCTCCCTCACCGGTGACGTCATCGACATGGCCCTCGGCAACATGCCGTTCCCCTGGCTCGGAGCCCTGGGCCTCCTGGCCTTCGTGGGCCTCTACGCGACGGCCGTGTTCAGCGCCCTCGACGAGCGGCGGCGGCGGACCCGGGTGCCCGTGCTGGCGCTGGTGGGGCTCGCCGTGGTCTCGTACGCCCTCAACTTCGGCTACCTGGACCACTGGCAGATGTGCTTCCCCCTGCTGTCCGTCGCCACCGGCGTGGTCCTGCGCGACCGGGGCCGGGTGCTGGCCGCCGCCCTGGGCACGCTCGGCCTCACCTGTGGGCTCACCTGGTTCTTCCGGCCCGACGGCGACAGCACGGGCAGCATCCTCGCCGTCAGCTGGGGCAGCGCCCTGGGCGGGCTGGTCGCCGCGGCCGTCCTCAACCTCTTCGAGGCCGTCACCACCCTGCGCGACACCCGCGAGGAGCTCGCCCACGCCGCCGTCGAGCGCGAACGGCTGCGGTTCTCCCGCGACCTGCACGACCTGCTGGGCCACACCATGTCCGTGATCGTGGTCAAGGCCGAGGCGGTGCGCCGGCTCGGCCCCCGCAACCTGGACGCCGCGCTCGGCCAGGCCGCCGACATCGAGGCGGTGGGCCGCCAGGCCCTCACCGAGATCCGCGAGGCGGTCACCGGCTACCGCGAGGGCAGCCTCACCACCGAGCTCGACAACGCCCGTTCGCTCCTCGACGCGTCCGGCATCGGCGCCGAGATCCGGCAGTCCGGCCCGCCGCTCCCGCCGCAGACCGGCGTCCTGCTGGGCTGGGTGGTCCGCGAGGGCGTCACCAACGTCGTCCGGCACAGCGGCGCTTCGCGCTGCGAGATCGAGGTGCGCGGCAAACCCGACCGTGTCCATTTGGAGATCATCGACAACGGGACCGGCGTAGGCTCGGCCGGGAACGGCGACACGTGCGGCAACGGGCTCAAGGGCCTCACCGAGCGGCTGGCCGCCGCGGGCGGTTCCCTGCGGACCGGGCCCGACGGGCGGCGCGGCTTCCGGCTCGTCGCCGAACTGCCGGTGGACGACGAGGCGGACAACAGGAACGGCAAGGAGGAACGAGCCGCGTGATCAGGACACTGCTGGCCGAGGACCAGGGGATGATGCGCGGCGCGCTCGCCCTGCTGCTCGGTCTGGAGGACGACATCGAGGTCGTCGCCCAGGTCGGCAACGGCGACGAGATCCTGCCCACCGCCCTCGACGTCCGCCCGGACATCGCCCTCCTCGACATCGAACTCCCCGGCCGCAGCGGCCTCGACGCCGCCGCCGACCTCCGGCTGCGGCTGCCCGAGTGCCGCGTCCTCATCCTCACCACCTTCGGCCGGCCCGGCTACCTCCGCCGCGCCATGGAGGCCGGCGCCTCCGGCTTCCTCGTCAAGGACGGCCCCGTCGAAGACCTCGCCGCCGCGATCCGACGGGCCCTCGCCGGTGAACGCGTCATCGACCCCGCCCTCGCCGCCGCCGCGTTGAGCGCCGGGCCGAATCCGCTGACCCAGCGGGAGCGGGATGTGCTGTCCGCTGCCGTGGACGGGGCGACGGTGGCCGATATCGCGGCGAAGGTGCACTTGTCGCCCGCGACGGTGCGGAATTATCTGTCCGCCGCCATTGGGAAGACGGCGACGCGGAATCGGATGGAGGCGGTGCGGGCTGCGCGGCAGAACGGGTGGTTGTGAGGGTGCCCCGGTCCCGCCCTTTCGCCGATTCCTGGGGGGCCAGCCCCCAGCCCCCCTGAAACCGCGCTCCGCGCGGTTGTCCTCAAACGCCGGACGGGCTGAGATAGCCCGTCCGGCGTTTGAGGACAGCGCGCGCAGCGCGCTTCGGGGGGTGCGGGGGCACAGCCCCCGCCACCCCGTGGCAGCATGCCACCCATGCCTCCGCACCCCGAAACCCTCGCCGCCTTCGAAGCGGCGAACGGCTTCATGCCGCAAGACGAGGGCCTCGCCCTCCACACCGCCGCCACCACCGCGGCAACCCTCGGCCACCCCCTCCTCGAAGTAGGCACCTACTGCGGCCGCTCCACCATCCTGCTCGCGGACGCGGCCCGCACCGCGGGGACGACGGTCGTGACGGTGGACCACCACAGGGGCAGCGAGGAGCAGCAGCCGGGCTGGGAGTACCACGACGCGGAGCTGGTGGACGACAGCCCGGGCGTGGGCAGGATGGACACGCTGCCGACGTTCCGCAGGACGCTGTACCGGGCGGGGCTGGAGGAGTACGTGGTGGCGGTCGTGGGCCGCTCGCCGCAGGTGGCGGCGTTGTGGGGGCGGCCGCTGGGGCTGGTGTTCATCGACGGCGGGCACACGGACGAGCACGCGACGGCGGACTACGAGGGATGGGCGCCGCACCTGGTGCAGGGCGGGCTGCTGGTGATCCACGACGTTTTCCCGGACCCGGCGGACGGCGGGCAGGCGCCGTACCGGGTGTATCTGAGGGCGCTGGAATCCGGTGAGTTCACGGAGGTCTCTGTGACGCGTTCGCTGCGGGTTCTCCGCCGGACGGGCCCCACTGCCTGACGGGCGGCGCTAGCATCGCCCGAGTGTCCTACGGCAGCTCTTCCCGTCACCCCCGCCGTCCCCGCCGCCAAGGCGGCCTCCGCCGCGCCCGGCCGGCCGTCGCCGTTCTGACGGCGTTGCTGCTGGCGGGGGCCACCGGGTGCAACGACAGCGACCCGGCCGACGACGCCAAGGCGTCCGCGCCGGGCAGCGGTTCCCCGTCCCCCGCCGCGTCGGCCGGCGGCCGTGGCCCCGCCACGTCCGCCCCGTCACAGCGGCCCCCCGCGGCGAAGAGCGCACCGGCGTCCCCGCCCGAGTCCTCCGCCCCGGCGAAGCCTCCCGCCCCGCCCGCCGCCGACGGGCCGCTCAGAGGCAAGGTCGTGGTCATCGACCCGGGACACAACATGCACAACCAGCAGCACACCGCCGAAATCGACCGGTCCGTCGACATCGGCACCGGCCGCAAGGAGTGCGACACCACCGGCACCTCCACCAACTCCGGTTACGCGGAGGCGACGTTCAGCCTCGACGTCGCCCACCGCATCCGGAAGATCCTCCAGTCGCAGGGCGCCACCGTCACCCTCACCCACGACGGCGACCGGCCGTTCGGCCCCTGCGTGGACGAACGGGCCGCGATCGGCAACAAGGCCCACGCCGACGCGGCGCTCTCCGTGCACGCGGACGGCGCCGCCCCCGGGCAGCGCGGCGTCCATGTGATCCTGCCCGCCAAGGTCAAGGGCGGCCGGGCGGACACCGCCCCGATCGTGGAGCCCTCGAAGGAGCTGGGAGAACGCGTTCTCGGCCGGTTCGTCCAGACCACCGGCAGCATCCCGTCCAACTACATCGGCCACAACACCGGGCTGGACGTACGGGGCGACCTCGGCGGCCTCAACCTCTCCACCGTGCCGAAGGTGTTCATCGAGTGCGGCAACATGCGCGATCCGCAGGACGCCGCGCAACTGACCGACGACGGCTGGCGGCAGAAGGCGGCGCAGGGAATCTCCGACGGGATCCGGGAGTTCGTGCTGAGCCGCTCCTGAGCGGCCGGCCGCGGATGTGATCCGTCCGCCCCGACCCCCCGGGGCAGTGAGCCGACGGACTTTACCCGAGCCGTATAACGGCAGGCCACGGCCGTGTCACGAGGGCGAAACGAAGAGACGCCCCGGGCATCGGGGCGATAGGTTCCCCCGTACGATGGGGGGCCGCTCTCCTCGGAGCCCCGTCTCGCGCCCCGGCGGTATCACGAGACCGATGACCCACAACCGACAGTTGCTGACGGCACAGACAAAGGATTTCAGGTGAACATCCGCTCCCTCACTAGAGGCGACGGCGTGGTGATCGGAGCAGCGGTACTGCTGTTCATTGCCTCGTTCCTCGACTTCTTCTCCTTCAAGTGCGAGGCCGCCTCCTCGGGGCTCCCGTACTCCGGCCGCTGCAACGTCGACAACCCGAACGGCTGGGAGTCGGTCCTCTTCCCCGTCCTGCCGTCGATCTTCCTCGCCGGCGTCCTCGCAGCCGCGCTGATCGTCACCGCCCGCTTCCTGCCGGCGGACCGCAAGGTCCTCGGCATGGGGCTCGACCAGTGGGGCACGGCCTTCGCCGTGTTCGCGGCCTGGTCCTCGCTCTGGGCGCTCGGCGGCGGCGGTGACCTCAACTCTCCTGGCGTCGGTCTCATCCTGGGCCTGATCGCCAACCTGGTGATGGCCGCTGCGGCCCTGTTCACCCCGCGCCTCCCCGCCCTCAAGGCTCCCCTCCTGGGCGCCCCCACCCCGCAGGTCGCGTCGCCGTACGGCACCGGGGCCCACCCCGGCTACGGCTACCCGGGCCCGGGCGGCACCGGCGCCGCTCCCTCCCCCTACGGCGGGCAGCCCTACGGCGCCCCGCAGCAGGCCGACCAGACCGGGCCCCAGGCGGCGGCCCAGCCGGCCGGCGGCACCCCCGGTGCTCCGGCGGCCGGTGACCCGGCCCCGGCTCCGGCTCCGGCTCCGGCCCAGGCGGCGGGCGCCCCGGACTTCGCCCCGTTCTGGTTCGCGGTACCGGTCGCCCGGCCGCTGTTCCCCGAGGACGGCGGTCAGGCGCCGATCGCCGAGCTGGCGCCCGGCACCTGGTACCTGGCGGTGGACCAGCGCGGTCAGGCGCTGGTCGCCCAGACCCAGGACGGCCGCCGCGGCGTGCTCCAGGACACCTCGGGCATCCAGCGCGGCTGACGCCGCCCGCCCGGACTCCGTCCGTCCACCGAAGGCCCACCGGGATTCCCCCGGTGGGCCTTCGGCCGTTCCCGGTACCGGCCGTTCTCAGCGGTGGTCCGGCTTGGCGGCCTTGAAGAGCCAGGTGTCGAAGAGGCCGCCGAGGTCCTTGCCGGACGTCTTCTCGCACAGCTTGATGAAGTCGTCGGTGTCGGCGTTGCCGTGCCGGTGCTCCCGCGTCCAGGTGCGGAGGATGGTGAAGAACGTGGTGTCGCCGACCGTCTCGCGCAGCTTGTGCAGCACCATGGCGCCCCGGCCGTACACGGGCTGTCCGGAGATCGTCTCGGCGGTCGGATAGGCGGGTGAGAACGACCAGACGTCCTCTCCCTCCTCGCCCTGGCACTCCTCGTCCTTGCCGTCGTAGCAGTCGTCGAAGGTCTGCCGCTCGGTGCGGCCCTTCTCCTGCTGGGCCACCCACATCCATTCCGCGTACTGGGCGAAGCCCTCGTTGAGCCATATGTCCCGCCAGGTGCGCGGGGTGACGGAGTTGCCGAACCACTGGTGGGCCAGCTCATGGACGATGATCTTGTCGCTCGGCGGCTTCTCGTAGTACGGCTTGGTCTGGGTCTCCAGCGCATAGTGGATGTTGGGGTTGCGGTCGATGACGCCACCGGACGAGGAGAAGGGGTACGGGCCGAACAGCTTCTCCTGCCACGCGAGGACCTTGGGCACCATCTCCCTCATATGCCGTCCCGCCGCGTCCTCCCCTGACGCGTAGGCGATGTACACCGGCACCTCGCGCTCCGCGGCCGTGGTCTCCAGGACCCCGAACCGGCCGACGGCGACGCTCGCCACATAGCTCGCCATGGGCTCGCCGTTGTGCCAGCGGAAGACGGTCCAGTCGTCGTCGTCCTCGTCCTGCACCTCCTCCTTGCCCTTCAACTCGCCGTTGGCGACGGCGGTGTACCCCTTGGGCACGGAGACGGTGAAGTCGTACGTCGCCTTGTCCGAGGGGTGGTGGTTGCCCGGGAACCAGGCCATCGAGCCCTCCGGCTCGCCCAGGCCGACGGCGCCGCGGCCCGTCCGGATCCAGCCCTCCTTGGAGCCGTCCCGGTCCTGGATCACCTTGGGCTTCCCCTCGTAGGCGATCTCCGTGCGGAACGTCCGGCCCTTGTCGAGGGGATCGGCGGGCTCCACCTTCAGCTTGTTCCCCGAGCGGGAGGTCTTCGCCGCCTTCCCGTCGACCGTCGTGTCCGTCACCCTCAGGCCCGCGAGGTCGAGGGTGAACGAGCCGAGGTTCTTGGTGGCGCGCGCGGTGATGACGGCCTTGCCGTCGAGGTCGTTGGCCCCGGGCTCGTAGTCCAGCTCAAGGTCGTAGTGCTCGACCTGGTAACCGCCGTTGCCCAGGGAGGGGAAGACGGGATCGCCGACGCCGGTCCCGCCCCCGACCGGTCTCCCGCTCCCACCGCCACCTCCGCACCCCGTCACGAGCGCGAGGGCGAGGGCGGCGGGCAGGGCGCGGCGCACCAACGGGCGGCGGGCGGCGCGGTGTCCGGGATCTTCCGTCGTCCGGTTCATGGGAGCCATGCTGTCATCGGCGCCCCGGCGGCCGGGTGAGGACGGTGCGGTCAGCCCTTCTGGAGTTCGCCGGTCGAGGGCACCTTGTCGGTGACGGGTGCTCCGGCGCTCTTGCCCGCGTCCTTGACCTTGGTGATGACGCTGTCGACGGAGTTCACGTCGCTGTCGGTCGCCTCGCCCTTGCGGAGCTTGCTGCCCAGGCCCTTGAGGGAGTCGATGCCGGCGTTGACGGGGGCGAGGGCCTTGGCGAGGGTCGGGTCGCCCTGGGCGTTGCGGGTGGCGGCCTTGAGCCGGTTGTAGGTGAACACCCCGGCGAGGCCCGCCTTGACGAGGGCGCCCGTCCGGCCGTCCGCGCCCTTCTTGAACGCGCCGTTCCGGTAGGGCTTGATGATCCACTGGTAGGAGGCGCCGGCCGCGAGCCCGGCGTTGGCGACGAACCGGGTCTTGGCGAACTTCTGTTTCTCGGCCGAGTTGGTGGGGCTCGCCCCGCCGGTGGACTTCTCCTTCTTGTCGCCCCCGCAGGCGGCGCCGCCCAGCAGCAGGCCGCAGACCAGCGGCAGGACGACGACGGTGCGGCGGACACGGGCACGGTCGGACACGCTTGCCTCCGGGGCCGGCGGGCACGGTACCGGACCAGCGTGGCCCGTCCCGGGGGACGGCGCATCCGGACCGCACCGTTCGGGCTACCGGGCCGGGACGTACACGTCGAAATCCGGCCGGATGCGGCAGACCCGTACGGTCAGCCGCAGCAGTCCGGTTCCAGTCCGCGCGGCAGCCGTTCGCCGCCGAAGACCGCCGTGGTCGCCTCGTCGCCGCCCAGCGCGGCCACCGCCAGCAGCAGGGAGCCGGCGGTCCAGGTGGTCTGCTCCTCGGGCCACACGGCGTCGTCCTCGAAGACGTACCCGGTCCAGTACATGCCGTTGTCCGCGCGCAGGTGCTGGATCCAGCGGAGGATCTCGACGGCCCGGTCCGACTCCCCCACCGCCCAGAGGGCGAGGGCGAGTTCGCAGCTCTCGCCGCCGGTCACCCAGGGGTTGGGCAGGACGCAGCGCACCCCGAGGCCGGGGACGACGAAGCGGTCCCAGCCCTCGTCGATGCGGGCCGCGGCCTCCGCGCCGGTGATCGCGCCGCCGAGCACCGGGTAGTACCAGTCCATGGAGTAACGGCTTTTGTCCAGAAACCGCTCCGGGTGCCGGCGGATCGCGTGGGCGAGCAGCCCGGCGGCCAGTTCCCAGTCCGGCTGCGGCTCCTCGCGGTGCTCGGCGATGGCCAGGGCGCAGCGCAGCGCCTGGTGGACGGAGGACGAACCGGTGAGCAGCGCCTCCGTGGCGGCCGCTCCGCCTGCACCGTTCACGTCCGGCGCCTCCCGCTTCCAGCCGATCTGCCCGCCGGGCTGCTGGAGCCCGAGGACGAACTCGACGGCGGCGAAGACGGTCGGCCACATGCGGTCGAGGAAGGCGTCGTCGCCGGTGGAGAGGTAGTGGTGCCAGACGCCGACGGCGATGTAGGCGACGAAGTTGGTCTCGCGGGTCCGGTCGGTGGGCTCCCGGTGGTCGCCGTCGGCGTACGCCGCGTACCAGGAGCCGTCGGGGTTCTGGTGCTCGGCGAGCCAGCGGTAGGCGGCCTCGGCGCGCCCGTGCTCCCCCGCCGTGTCCAGGGCCATGGCGGCCTCGACATGGTCCCATGGGTCGAGGTGGTGGCCCCGGAACCAGGGTATGGCCCCGTCCTCGCGCTGGCCGGCGACGATGCCGGCGACGGTGGCGTCGATCTGCCCGGCGGTCAGCACGCCGGGGAGGACGAGTCGTTCGATGCGGCCGGGGCGGCGGCTGTAGGTGGTCACGCCCGGGTCCCGGCGGAGTCACCGGCGCCGGCCACGGCCGCGGCCTCGGCGGGCAGGTGCGGCTTGGTGGCGTAGGCGACGAAGCTCTTGCCGATGACCGGGTTGAGCATCTGCTCGGCGATCCGCGTGGCCGCCGGCTTCTTCATGATGTCCCAGACCAGCAGCTTGTGGTAGGCGCGGACGGGCAGCGCCTTGTCGTTGTCGACGCCGAACGCGCACTTGAGCCACCAGTAGGGGCTGTGCAGCCCGTGCGCGTGGTGCGTGCCGTACGGCTTCAGGCCCGCCTCCTCCATCTTGCTCAGCAGTTCGTCCGCCTTGTAGATGCGGATGTGGCCGCCCTCGACCTCGTGGTAGGCGTCGCTGAGCGCCCAGCAGACCTTCTCCGGGCCGTAGCGGGGCACGGTGACGGCGATCCGGCCGCCCGGCCTGAGGACCCGGACCATCTCGGCGAGCACGCCCTTGTCGTCCGGGATGTGCTCCATGACCTCGGAGATGATGACGACGTCGAAGCTGTCGTCGGGGAAGGGCAGCGCCAGCGCGTCGCCCTCCATGGCGGTGGCGGTCGCGCCCTCCGGGGCCTCACCGGCCTCCTCCATGGCGGCGAACCACTTGGCGACCTCGCGGATCTCGTCGGCGTTGCGGTCGAGGGCGACCACGCGGGCGCCGCGCCGGTAGCACTCGAAGGCGTGCCGGCCCGCACCGCAGCCCAGGTCGAGGACGCGGTCGCCGGCGGCGAGCGGGAAGCGGGAGAAATCGACGGTCAGCACGGAGGTCTGCTTTCGTCCGACGGGGCAGGTCAGTGACGGTCGGCGCCCGGCCCGGCGGGCTGCCGCGCGGAGGCGGGTCGGTGGTGCGGTGCGGTTCGGGTGCCGCCCCCGGGGGTGCGGGCGCCCTTATGGGCGGGACGGGCGGACGGGCAGCGGGCCCGCGCCCGCCCGGGCCCCGGCCCTCGCCCTCGCCGCCCGCTCGATCGAGGCCCGGTAGCGCTCGGCGGTGCCGATCGCCGCCTGCCGCCAGGTGAAGCGGGCGAGTACCCGCTCACGTCCGGCCGCGCCGAGCCTGCGGCGCAGTCCCTCGTCGCCGAGGAGGCGCTTGAGGGCGCCGGCGAGCGCGTCCGCGTCGCCCGGCGGTACGGCGAGGCAGGTCTCGCCGTCGGCGCCGGCCACCTCGGGGATGGCTCCGCCGGTGGTGGCCACCAGCGGGGTCCCGGTGGCCATGGCCTCGGCGGCGGGCAGCGAGAACCCCTCGTACAGCGAGGGCACGCAGGCGACCTGGGCGCCGCGCACCAGGTGCACCAGCTCGGCGTCGCTGATGCCCTTGACGAACTCCACGGCGCCTTCCAGCCCGTAGCGCTCGATGGCCTGCGCCACCGGCCCGTCGTCGGCGCGCCGCCCGACCACGACGAGGTGCGCGTCCGGGTTCTCGGTGCGGACCTTCGCCAGCGCCTCGACGAGGTGCACCAGGCCCTTGAGGGGAACGTCGGCGCTGGAGGTGGTGACGATCCGGCCCGGGACCACCGGGACGGAGGGGTCGGGCGAGAAGAGGTCCGTGTCGGCGCCTATCGGGACGACGTGGACGCGCTCGGGGCGCACCCCGAGATGGTCGACGATCTCCTGCCGGGACGAGCCGGAGACGGTGACGATCGACGGCAGGCAGCGGGCGACGCGCTCCTGCATGCGGGTGAAGCCGTACCAGCGGCGGACGGAGAGTCTGCGCTTCCAGTCCTGGGCGGCGTCCAGGTCCAGCTGCCGGTCGACGGTGATCGGGTGGTGAACGGTGGTGACCAGCGGCGCGCCGAGGTCGGCGAGGAGGCCGTAGCCGAGGGTCTGGTTGTCGTGGACGACGTCGAAGTCGCCGCGGCGGGCGGCCAGATGGCGCCGGGCGCGCAGCGAGAAGGTCAGCGGCTCGGGGAAGCCGCCGGTCCACATGGTGCCGACCTCCAGCGCGTCGACCCAGTCGCGGTACTCGCCGCGCTTCGGGGTGCGGAAGGGGTCGGGCTGCCGGTAGAGGTCCAGGCTGGGGAGTTCGGTGAGCGTGACGCCCTCGTCCAGGACGGGGTAGGGCTGGGCGCCGACGACCTCGACGGAGTGGCCGAGCCGGGCGAGTTCGCGGGAGAGGTGGCGGACGTAGACGCCCTGGCCGCCGCAGAACGGGTTGCCCTTGTACGACAGCAGCGCGATGCGCAGCGGCGCGTCGCCCCCGGCCGGGGACACCGCGGGGAGCGGACGTGACCCGACTGCCTGGGCGGTCTCAGCGGTCACTCGCGGCCCCCATTCTTCCTGCGGTTCAGCGGGAGCGTAACCGCTCCGGAATCTCTAGAACAAGTTCCACTATCGGAAACCGGTGGAAAGCCCGACAAGTCCCGAACGTACCGGAGGCACCCGCCGTCTGCGACGCGACCGGGCCCCCGGCCGTCCGGACGGCCCCCACCAGCGCGGCCCCCGGCGCCGGCGCTCCGGCCCGCTAATGTGGAACACGTTCCAGTGATTCGCGTCACCGATCCGCGCCCTGCCATCATGCTGGCCACCACCCCCTGCAGAGGAACGCACCGACGTGGGACAGAAGACCGCAGCCCCGAGAGCCGCCTCCGCCCCGGCCGCCCCTCTGACCCAGCGTCAGGAGGCGCGGCGGCGCAGCATCCTCGCCGCCACGACCAGGCTGGCGAGCCGCGGCGGCTTCGACGCGGTCCAGATGCGCGAGGTGGCCGAGTCGTCGAACGTCGCCCTGGGCACGCTCTACCGCTACTTCCCCTCCAAGATCCATCTGCTGGTCGCCACCATGCAGGACCAGTTGGAGCAGCTCCACGAGACGCTGCGCAAACGCCCGCCGACGGAGGCGGACCCGGCCGCCCGCGTCGCCGGGACGCTGATGCGCGCCTTCCGCGCGATGCAGCGCGAGCCGCACCTCGCGGACGCGATGGTGCGCGCCCTGACCTTCGCCGACCGCTCGGTCAGCGCCGAGGTGGACGCGGTCTCCCGGCTGACCACGGCGATCATCGTGGACGCGATGGGCCTGCCGGTGCCGCCGGGACCGGAGCAGCTGTCGGCGGTCCGGGTGATCGAGCACACCTGGCACTCGGCCCTGATCACCTGGCTGTCGGGGCGGGCGTCCATCGCCCAGGTGAAGATCGACATCGAGACGGTGTGCGGGCTGATCGGGAGGTGAGGGGGCGTTGAGGACATCCGGGGGGCATGGGGGGCATCGGGCGCGCCTCTCCGGCTTCCCCGGTGTCTCTCCGGCTTCCCCGCCCCCCGCTCCCCTGCCTCCGCAAGAGCCCGCCCCCGCCGATCCGTCACCCCCGCCCCAACCCCCGCCCCGCTGCCCCACCCCGTACCGACACCACCCGGGCCGCCCTCCCCCGCCCGGCTAAAGTGGGCACAAACCGACACCGCGCCCAAGCCGCCGCAACCCCGAGAGGCACACCCACCCCATGGCTCCCACCCTCGCCGCCGTCGCCGCCCGTGCCCGTCGGGGTGCCACGGCCCTGGCCGGCGCGGCCGTCCTGAGCACCGCCGCGATTCCCGCCGCGGTCGCCGACACCGACCGCAGCGCCGCGCCCTCGACGGCGGCCCCCGGCCTCTACGGCACCGCCGACCCCAAGTTCGACGGTGTCTTCCGGCAGTCGCTCGCCTTCCTCGCGCAGCACTCGACCGGTGTCACGCCGGCGAAGGAGGCCGTGGACTGGCTGGCCGGGCAGCAGTGCGCGGACGGCGGGTTCCCGGGCTTCCGGGCGGACATCGGGAAGCCGTGCGACGCGGCCAAGGACGAGTTCCCCGACCAGACCGCGTCCGCCGTGCAGGCGCTCGCGGCGGTCGGCGGGCGCGGCGAGCAGGTCAAGAAGGGCCTGGACTGGCTCAAGGCCCACCAGAACGCGGACGGCGGCTGGGGCATGAACCCCGGCGCCGAGAGCAACGCCAACTCCACGGCCGCGGCCATCGGCGCGTTCGCCGCCGCCGGGCAGGACCCGGCGAAGGTGGCGTCGAAGGGCGGCAAGAGCCCGTACGACGCGCTCCTCACCTTCCAGCTGGGCTGCGACGCGACGGAGGCCGAGCGCGGCGCGTTCGCCTGGTCGCCGCAGAAGGGGAAGCTCAACGCCGACAACTTCGCGTCGGCGGCGGCCACCACGGCCGCGCTCGGCAAGGGCTACCTCGTGGAGCCGGCCGGCAAGGAGAACAAGGCCGTCGAGCCGCTCGCCTGCTCCGGTGACGACAAGGCCAAACCCAAGGACGCGGCCGCCGCGGCGGCGGCCTCCGCCGCGTACCTGGCGAAGAAGCTCGACGCCGGACGCGGCCACCTGGAGGCGTCCATGCCCGGCGCCCCCAAGGGCCCCGACTACGGCACGACCGCCGACGCGGTCACCGCCCTCGCCGCGGGCGGCCACCGAGAGGCGGCCGGCAAGGCGCTGGACTGGCTCAAATCCGCGGACAGCAAGTCGGCGGAGTGGGCGAAGGGCGACAACGGCAAGGGCGACCCCGGCCGGCTGGCCAAGCTCGTCCTCGCGGCCCGCGCGGCCGGCGCCGACCCCCGCGACTTCGGCGGCACCGACCTGGTGGAGAAGCTGAACGCGACCGGGCCCGCCCCCGAGTCCACCGAAAAGGGCGACGAGGAGGAGGACGAGAAGGGCTCGTCCTTCGGCGGCTGGTGGTTCGCGGTCGTCTGCTTCGTCGCCGCCATCGGCGTCGGCTTCCTGTTCAGCAACCGCCGGAAGAAGCAGCAGTGACGGCTGTCCGCGCGACCGGTGCGCTGCTGCTCGCCGGTCTGCTGGCGGTGCTGCCCGGGCTGCTGGGCGCCGCGCCGGCGCAGGCGGCCGGGTTCCGCTACTGGTCGTTCTGGCAGGCCGACGGCAAGGACGCTGCCAAGGACTCCGCCAAGGGCTGGACGTACGCCACCCGGGGCCCGTCCCAGGACCGGCCCGGTGACGGGGACGCCGTCGGCTTCCGCTTCGCGGTCAGCGCGGACTCCCGCGACGCCGCGAAGCCGCGCACGGCCCCGGACTTCGCCGCCGTCTGCGACCGCACCCCGGCCCGGGAGGGCCGCAAGCGGGTCGCCGTCGTCCTCGACTTCGGGACGGACGCCGACGCCCCCGACGGCGAGCGTCCGCCCGCCGCACGGACCGCCTGTGCCCAGGTGACGGGCGACGCCACCGCCGCCGACGCGCTCGCGGCCGTCGCCAAGCCCCTGCGCTACAACTCCGACGCCCTGCTGTGCGCCATCGCCGGCTACCCGCGCAAGGGGTGCGGCGAGCAGGTCGGCGCCGAACGGCCGGCCGGAGAGAACAAGAAGGACGACGGGGACGACGGCGGTCCCTCCGCCGGCCTGATCGGCGGTGCCGCCGCCGTCGTGGTCCTCGGCGCCGCCGCCGCGTGGCAGGCGCGCCGCCGGCGCGCCCGGTGACGCGGGCGCTGCACCCCGGCGCGTGGTGGATCTGGGCGCTGGGGCTGGCCACCGCCGCCTCCCGGACGACCAATCCGCTGCTGCTCGCCCTGCTGGTGGCCGTCGCCGGGTACGTGGTGGCGGTCCGGCGCACGGCCGCGCCCTGGGCGCGCAGTTACGGCGCGTTCCTCAAACTCGGCCTGGCCGTGATCGTCGTCCGGCTGCTCTTCGCCTTCCTCCTCGGCTCCCCCGTCCCCGGCACCCACACCCTCCTCACCCTCCCCGAAGTCCCGCTCCCCGACTGGGCGCGCGGCGTACGGCTCGGCGGGCGGGTCACGGCCGAGGGGCTGCTCTTCGCCCTCTACGACGCCGTCCGGCTGGCCGCCCTGCTGGTCTGCGTGGGCGCCGCCAACGCGCTCGCCAACCCGGCCCGGCTGCTCAAGTCCCTGCCGGGCGCGCTCTACGAGGCGGGGGTCGCGGTGGTCGTCGCCATGACCTTCGCGCCGAACCTCGTCGCCGACGTCCAACGGATCCGCGCCGCACGGCGGTTGCGCGGCCGCCCCGACCGGGGCTTCGCCGCCCTGCTCCAGGTGGGGCTGCCGGTGCTGGAGGGCGCCCTGGAACGTTCCGTGGCGCTGGCCGCCGCCATGGACGCCCGCGGCTACGGCCGTACCGCCGAGGTCCCGCCCGCGGTCCGGCGCACCACGTCCGTCCTCACCCTGGGCGGACTGCTGGGCGTGTGCGCCGGCACGTACGGCCTGCTGGCCGACCAGGGCGCCGGGTACGGGACGCCGCTGCTGCTCGTCGGCATCGTCGCCGCCCTGGCCGGACTGCGCCTGGGCGGCCGCCGCTCGCTCCGCACCCGCTACCGCCCGGACCCCTGGGACGCGCGGGCCTGGCTGGTCGCCGGCTCCGGCGCGGCGGTGGCGGCCCTGATGGTGTGGGCCGGCACCTACGCCCCCGAGGCCCTGCACCCGCCCGCCGTACCGCTGGCCGCACCGGCCCTCCCACTGTGGCCCGCCGCGTCGGTCCTCGTGGGGCTGCTGCCCGCGCTGCCGCTGCCGGGCGGGGGCCGGCCGGGGGGCCGCCAGGACCCACACGCCTCCCGCTCCCCCGCCCCCGCCGCGGGCGGGGCGGCCGAGGACCGACGGCGCCCCCGGGCGCGGGCCGTATTCCGAAGGAGCCACACCCGGTGATCCGCTTCGAGCAGGTGACGGTGACGTACCACGACGCCGCCGCCCCCGTCCTCCGGGACCTCGATCTGACCGTCCCCGAAGGGGAGTTGTGCCTGCTGGTCGGCCCCTCCGGGGTCGGCAAGTCGACGCTGCTCGGCGCGGTGAGCGGCCTGGTGCCGCACTTCACCGGCGGCACGCTGCGCGGCAGGGTCACCGTGGCGGGGCGGGACACCCGCACCCACCGTCCCCGCGAACTCGCGGACGTGGTGGGCACGGTGGGCCAGGACCCGCTCGCGCACTTCGTCACCGACACCGTCGAGGAGGAACTGGCGTACGGCATGGAGTCCTTGGGGCTCCCCGCCGACACCATGCGCCGCCGCGTCGAGGAGACCCTCGACCTGCTGGGCCTCGCGGACCTGCGCGACCGCGCCCTCTCCACGCTCTCCGGCGGGCAGCAGCAGCGCGTGGCGATCGGTTCGGTGCTGACCCCGCACCCCCGGGTTCTGGTGCTGGACGAGCCGACGTCCGCGCTGGACCCGGCGGCGGCCGAGGAAGTACTCGCGGTGCTGCAGCGGCTGGTCCACGACCTGGGCACCACGGTGCTGCTGGCGGAGCACCGGCTGGAACGGGTCGTGCAGTACGCGGACCGGGTGGTGCTGCTGCCCGCCCCGGGCGAGCGGCCCGTCGTCGGCGACCCGGCCGAGGTCATGGCCGTCTCCCCGGTGCACCCGCCCGTCGTCGCCCTCGGCCGGCTCGTCGGCTGGTCACCGCTGCCGCTGTCCGTCCGCGACGCCCGCCGCAGCGCGGCGCCCCTGCGGGCGCGCCTCGCGGACGTGCCCCCGCCGGCGGCCCGGCCGGACCGGGCGGAACAGGCCGGGCCCGCGCCCGTCCGGCCGCCGCGCGGCCTCTTCCGCAGGCTCCGGCGCACCGGCGGCCATGAAGAACAGGCGGTTCCGGCCGCGGAGGTGACGGGCCTCGCCGTCCGGCACGGCCGGGTCGACGCGCTGCGGGACGTCGGCCTGACCGTCCGCCCGGGCGAGACCGTCGCCCTCATGGGCCGCAACGGCGCGGGCAAGTCCACCCTGCTGCGCACCCTGGTCGGCATGCACGAGCCGGCCCGCGGCTCGGTACGGGTCGACGGCGCGGCACCGCACCGCACGGGCCCGCGCGAGCTGCTGCGGCACGTCGGCCTCGTCCCGCAGGAACCGCGCGACCTGCTCTGCGCCGACACCGTCGCCGCCGAGTGCGCCGCCGCCGACCGCGACGCCGACGCCGCCCCCGGCACCTGCCGCGGCCTGGTCTCCGGCCTGCTCCCCGGCGTCCCCGACGCCGCCCACCCGCGCGACCTCTCGGAGGGCCAGCGCCTGGCCCTCGCCCTGGCCGTCGTCCTCACCGCCCGGCCACCGCTGCTGCTCCTCGACGAGCCGACGCGCGGCCTCGACTACGCCGCGAAGGCCCGGCTCGTCGCCGGCCTCCGTGACCTGGCCGCCGCCGGCCACGCCATCGTGCTCGCCACCCACGACGTGGAGCTCGCCGCCGAGCTCGCCCACCGGGTGGTGGTGCTGGCCGAGGGCGAGACGGTCGCGGACGGCCCGACGGCCGACGTCGTCGTCGCCTCCCCCGCCTTCGCCCCCCAGGTGGCGAAGGTGCTGGCGCCCCAGCCGTGGCTGACCGTCCCGCAGGTGCGGGACGCCCTGGAGGCGGAGTCGTGACGGCGGGCACAGCGGAGGACGCGGCGCCCCAGGCCCGCGCCGTGCGGCTGGGCCGCCGCTCGGCCGCGGCGCTCGTGCTCCTGACGGTCGCTGGCGTCATGGCGTTCGGCTGGCCCCTGCTGGCGGACTCCGCGTCCGGGCTGGCGCACTCCCGCGACGCGCCCTGGCTGTTCGCCGCGCTGCTGCCGCTGCTCCTCGCCGTCGCGGTCGCGACCATCGCCGACACGGGCCTGGACGCCAAGGCCGTCGCCATGCTGGGCGTGCTCGCGGCGGCCGGGGCGGCGCTGCGGCCGCTCGGGGCGGGGACCGCCGGGATCGAGCCGATGTTCTTCCTGATGGTGCTGGCGGGGCGCGTGCTGGGGCCGGGCTTCGGGTTCGTCCTCGGGGCGCTGTCGATGTTCGCGTCGGCCCTGCTGACGGGCGGCGTCGGACCCTGGATGCCCTTCCAGATGCTGGCCATGGGCTGGGTGTCCATGGGCGCGGGCCTGCTGCCGGGCCCGGACCGGCTGCGGGGCCGCCGGGAGGTGGCCATGCTGGCGGCGTACGGCGCGGTGGCGGCGGTCTGCTACGGCACGATCATGAACCTCCAGGGCTGGCCCTACATCGGTGGCCTGGGCTCGGGCATCTCCTTCGTCCCCGGCGACCCGCTCGGCGACAACCTGGCCCGCTTCGTCGCCTACTGCCTGGCGACCTCCCTCGGCTGGGACCTCCCCCGCGCCGCCGTCACCCTGGCCGCCACGCTGCTCCTGGGGCCCGCCGTGCTCAAGGCGCTCCGGCGGGCGACCCGCCGGGCGGCCTTCGCGGCGCCGGTGGCCTTCGAGGAGGCCGCGGCGGAGGGCGGCCGGGAGTCCGCTCCGGGGTGACGGGCCCGGCGGCGCTACGGACGGGCGCGGGCCGTGACGGCGCGCGTCGGTCGCCGCGGCGCGACGCATGACGTAAGAGGCATTCATGGGCTGCGATCATTACCCATCGGTGAGGGCACCCACATGGCGCGCGTCACAAACGACGCCCCTTCGTACCGCCGGCCGCCCGGCCTCGCAGGGCCGCTCCCGCACCTCCCCGCCCCTCCTCCGGCCCCGCTTCGTACTCGGCGGTCGTTGCACCACCCGGGAACCGTCGGCCACGTTGGTCGGGCCGCCAGGGACCGCTCGGTCCGGCGGCGCCGTCCTGCCCCCGACGGAAGGTTCTCCTCCGTGACGTTCTCGACCATCAGCCGCTTCGCCTCCCGCACGCTGACCGCCGGTGCCGGTGCCGCCGTGGCCCTGGCCGCCGCGGGCGCCGTCTTCGCCTCCGGCCCGGCCCAGGCCGCGACCGCCGCGCCAAAGGCCGCCGCGCAGGAGACCGCCCGGCAGATGATCCAGGATGCCGGCCAGTTCCAGTGCTTCAGCAACATCGTCGAGCACGAGAGCGGCTGGAACCACACCGCCACCAACCCCTCCAGCGGCGCCTACGGCCTTGTCCAGGCCCTCCCGGCCTCGAAGATGGCCTCGGCCGGTGCCGACTGGCAGACCAACCCCGCCACGCAGATCAAGTGGGGTCTGGACTACATGAAGGAGCGCTACGGCAGCCCGTGCGGCGCCTGGACCTACTGGCAGGCCCACAAGTCGTACTGAGCCGGCGCACCCGGACAGCGAACGGCGGCCGCCCTCCCCCGACGGGGAGGGCGGCCGCTGTCGTCGTGCGTCTAGTCGCCGGAGAAGAAGAGATACCCCTGCTTCCGGATCGCCGACTCGGCGGCCTCCTCGACCGCACGGACCGTTTCCGTCCGCAGGCCGGGCGGCAATTCACGGAGTTCTTCCAGGAGAAGCATCAACTGGAAGGTGTTGAACATGGTGTCCCCGTGCCTGCCCACCGCGTGCCGCACGGATCGGCGAGGGCCCGACTCGCAGGCCCGCATGAAGGATTCGTCCCGGTCGTCCAGGACCTCACCGATCCGCTCGTGAAGCTGGTTCTCGATGAAGACGGCCATTCCCAAACGTCTCTTACCTCCTGGTCATATCGGATCCCCGAACTACATCGGCGGAATCGGGTACATGGTGACGACACCGCCGAACCTGTCCTGGACCAGCATGAACCAAGAGGTTGGCTTCGCCCCGTCCATGGCCGACGTCTCGCCCACCGGCCGCCCGAAGTCCACCACCCGTTCGAAGTTCCCGCGGTCGTTCTTCCGCGCGGTGGCTCCCGCCGCCTTGTCGGCGAGGTCGTCCAGGTTGACGGAGTCGTCGAAGATGCCCTTGGTCCGGTCGACCTGCGAACCGCCCTTGAAGTGCTTCGACCGGACGTACCGCTCGCCCTCGTCCGTCAGGCCGGGAGGGAAGCAGTCGTCCGCGCTCGCGACCGCGGCCGCCCGCTGCCCGGGCGCCCAGCCGGACCGCGCGGAGGGAACGACGCACTTCGGAGGCTTGTGGTCGGGGTTCTTCCTGCCCCGCTCGATGACCTTCCGCAGCCGGTCCGTGGTGCGCTTGCCCCACTCCGCCTTCTCGAAGAACCCGGAGATTCCCGTGGTGACCCGGTAGATGGCCTTGCTGATGGGCTTGATCTTGGCGATGACCGTGAACCAGCCCGCCGCGTCGACCAGCGCCCAGAGGCAGCTCCCGACGTGCCGTTGGCCGAAGCAGCGCTTGACGTTGTTGACGCCGAGGACCTCCAGGAGGATCTCGCCGCCGTTCTGCTTGACCCAGTCGACGACGCTCGTGGAGGCGGCCTTGCGCGCCTCGCGGTACTGGTCGACGCAGGATTGGCCGCACGTGCGGAGGAGGATCGATTCGTCATCGGTGCCCAGATCCGGGCCGCCCCCTCCGGAGACACCCGAGTCGCCGGTCTCCATCGCCTTCTTGCGGGCCGCCTCCTCACGTGCCCGCTCCTCCGCCTCGGCCCGGGTGGCCGCCTGGTTCGCCCGGGTGGCCTCCTCCCTGGCGTTCGCGGCGGCCTGCTCTGCGGACGTGGCGTTGCGGTCCGACTTCGCGGCCGAGTCCCGCGCGGCGGACGCGTCGGCCTCCGCCGAACCGGCCGCCTTACGGGCGCTGCCCGCGTCCTTCTCCGCCTCGTCGGCGCTGTTGCGGGCCGCCGCCGCCTCCGACTCGGCCGTGCCGGCCGCCGCGTTGGCGAGGAAGGCGTCCTTGTTGGCCTGCTCGTTGTACTGGTTGGTCTTGGCCTCGGCCCGTTGCGCGGCCTCCGCCGCGGACTTGGCCTGCGCCGCGTACGTCCGGGTCTCGGCCAGGAAACGGGCCGCCCGTGCGGCGTCCGCCGCGGCCGCCGCGGCGGCCTCCGCGGCGAGCTTGGCGTCCTTGGCCGCCTTCGCGGCCAGTTCCTTGGCCTCCGCGGCGGCGCGGGCCGCCTCCTCGGCCTTGGCCTGCGCGGCGGCCGCCTGCTGCTCGGCGAGCGACTTGGACGTCTGTCCGACGATCACCGACAGGCCCGCCGAGGTGTCCTTCTCCCGGTACGGGCTGCCGAGGCCGATGGCCACGGCGGCGGGCTGCGCCACCTCGGCCGCCGAGTCCCGGGCCGCCGCGGCGGCCTGCGCCGTCGCGAAGGCGTGCCCGGTCGCCTCGGCACTGGAGGCCGCGGCCGCCCGGGCCTCCGCACGCGTCGCCTCGGCCTCCTTGCGGGCCGTCTCCGCGGCCTCCGCCGCCTTCTTCGCCTCCCGCTCGGCATTGCGGACGTTCTTGGCCGCCGGCTCGGACGCCTCGATGGCCTCCGCCGCCGCCGCGTGCGCCGTCGCCAGCGCCGAACGCGTCGTCGCCGCATCAGCGGCAGCGGCGTCCGACGCCGCCCGGGACCGTACAGCCGACCCGGTCGCCTTGACCGCGTCCTCGCGAGCCGAGACGGCCGCGGACGTCGCCTCGTCGGCCGCCCTGCGCGCCTTGGACGCGGCGTCCGTCGCCTCTGCGGCCTCCGCCTTGGCCTCGTCCGCGGCGCTCCGCGCCTCACCGGCGGCGTCGGTCCCCTCGGCAGCCGCCGCGGCCGCCTCCAGGGCCTTGACCCGGGACTCCGCGGCGCTCTTCCTGCGCTCGGCGTCCTCGGCCTCCCGGCGCGCCGTGGCCGCCCTCTCCTCGGCGCCGTCCGCGACGCCCGCCTTCTCGGCGACGGTGCGTCCCAGGCTCTCCGTGCGGCTCCGTGCCTCCGCCGCCCGCGCCTGCTGCTCCTGCGCCCGCTTGTCCGCCTCCGCCGCCCGGTTCCGCTGGGCGTCCGCGTCGGCCCGGTACTTCTTCGCGTTGTCGCGCTCGCGCTCGGCGACAGCCCGCTTCTCGGACGCGTCCTTCGCCGCGTCCCGCGCCGTCGCCTCGGCCTTCTCCGCCGTCGCCTTGGCAGCCGTGGCCTTCGCCGCCCAGCCCTTCGCCTCGGCGGCCTGCCGGCCCGCCGAATCGGCCGCGGCCTTGGCCTGAGCCGCCGCCTCCTGGGCCGCGGCACGGTGATACTCGGCCTGGACGGCATGCGCCTGCGTCTCGGCCAGCGCCGCGAGCGTCTTGCTGTCCTTGACCGTCGCGTTGGTGGCGTGCGCGGCGGTACGGGCCGACTTGGCCGCCGCCTCCGTCGCCGCGGCCGAAGCCCGCGCGATCTGCGCGGCCTGCTGCGCGTACTCCAGACCCCGGCCACGCGGCGCGCCGACCGCGTCCGCGGCCTTGCCGGCCTCCTCCTGGGCCGCTGCGACCTTCCCGGTCTCGCCCTTGGCCGCGGCGGCGGCCTGCTCGGCCCGCTTGGCCTCGGCGTCGGCCTTCCCCTTGGCGTCCTTCAGGATGGCGTCCGCCTGCCGGAACACCGAGGCGTCGGGAACCTTCTGCCCCGCCTTGCGCCGATCGTTCTGGTACTTCTGCCACTGCAGAACAGCGTCGGCGACCCACGCCTGCCCGGACGCCTTCACCATCGCGTCGGTGGCGGCCCGCATCCGGCCGACCGTGCGGATCTGCGCGTCGACGATCGCGGTACGCGGCTTCGCCTGGGCGGCCAGCTCCGCCTGCCACTCCTGGTGGGCGGCGCGGATCACCGGTCCGAGGACGCGGTACGGGTCGAAGGGCGTACCCACGTCGCACCCGGCCCAGCGCATCTTGGCGGCCTCGACCTCGGTGCGGAACTCGGTGCTGCCCTGCTCCGGGGCGGTCTTCAGGTATCCGCCGTGCTCGACGAACGCGCGGGTGTCGGCCGGGCCGTGGGAGTGGCCCAGCATCTGGAAGACCTTCCGGTCCTCCTGGTCCGCGCTCTCCGCGACCTTCTTGGCCTGGTCCTTGGCCGCCTGGGTGGCCTCCGGGTGCCGGTACCGGAAGGGGATGTCATGGATCAGGTACTGGCGTATCGGCTCACCGAACTCCGGCGCGTGCCACAGCTTGGTGGGCAGGAACCAGTGCTTGTTCAGCGGCTCAAGGGTGTTCTCCCAGTCCTTGTACTGGGTGTTCCACGTCTGCCAGTAGGCCCGCGTCTCCTTCTCGTCCCGGTCCTTGGCCTCGCCCAGCGGCCCGCCGTACGACCACAGGCCGCCCTCGACGGCCGAGTGAAGGTCCGCCTCCGGACCGTCGAGCAGGGACTTGGCGGTGGCCTTGGTCTCCACCTCGCCCCAGTTGAGCAACTGACCCGCGAGACAACGGTCGTCGCGGACGTCCTGACCGAGCTGGTCCGCGCCGTCGGGCTCGCCGTCGGCCTTGACCCGCGGGACCTGCCGTCCCGCCGGTGTGCGGGGGTCGAGCGGTGCGGCCTCCGCCGCCACGGTCAGCGTCAGCGAGGCCACCGTGGCCAGCGCGACGCCCCGGAGCACGGAGGGCAGGGCGCCTCGCGCCCTGCCCCCGCCTCCCGGTCTCTGTACCGTTCTGTGCATTCCTGGCCTCTCCCGGTATCGCGTGAAGGGAACGGATCGAGCGCTCCCGTCCGGCGTTCCGGCCTGTGTCACCCCCTGCCGGCCCCGGCCACGAGAGCCGTTCCGCCCGGCCGGCGCGGGGTCGCGGCGGCCGGGCGGGACGAACGGGAGCAGCTGGATCCTGACCCAGGACGACGGGCACCCGGTACCTCCTCACGAGGGGACCGGACCCCACCGGAAGAGGGAGCAACCCCCTCATCCGGACGGGTAGTTGACGATCACCGGGCACACCCGACCAACCGCCCCCCGGCCTGGGAAACTCCCTCCTGGCAAGCCCGCCGGCGGGGTTACTCTCGGCCCAGGTCCCGAGGCGGAGACCTCACAGAGGCGTGGGGGTGGGAGACATCGCACGTACAGAAACGCCCGGCACCGTCAAGGTGCTGATAGCCGAGGACGAGACGCTGGCACGGGCCGGACTCCGGCTGATCCTGGAAGCGGCGCACGACATCACGGTGACCGACGCGTGCCTGGTCGCGGAGGCGCTCCGGACGGCCGCGGCCCGGCGTCCTGACGTCGTCCTGCTCGGCGTCCGGCCACCCACCGCGAAGGGGCTCGCGGTACTGCGGCAGCTGCGCGCGCTGGACACTCCGCCCGACGTGGCGGTGGTGACCACGCTCGACAGCGACCACCACATCGGGGAGGCCCTCCGCATGGGCGCCACCGGCTTCCTGCTCAGGGACACCGAACCGGACGTCCTCACCCGCTCGGTCCGCGCCCTGGCCACCGGCGCCGGCTGCCTCTCCCCGCCCCTCCTGCGACGGCTGTGCCGCCACTCACCGGAGGCCGAACCCTCCGCCGCCACAGGCGCGTTGTGCAGGCTCTCGACCCGTGAGCGCCAGACGCTCGACCTGCTCGGGCAGGGGCTCACCAACGCCGAGATCGGCAAGCGGCTGAACATCAGCACGGCCACCGTCAAGGACTACGTCAAGTCCGTCCTCGGCAAGCTCGGCGTCGCCAACCGCACCCAGGCGGCCGTCCTGGCGACCAGGACCGGCCGGGCCCCCGGCCGGGACGGCGCGCCAACCGGCTTACCCCGCACCGGAATCGGTGCGTTCCCGGACCCTTGTCAGCCTCCGGCGGCGGACTTACTCTCGGGTACACCTTTCTGAGACGGCATCTTGCCGGTCTCTGCGCGTTCGCCGCGCCGCGCCTTGGGGCGCGGCGGACGCCTCCATACATCACGTACATCCCCACGCACCTCTGCCACCACGCGGACATCGCGGCCGGCACGGGCAAGCAGGCACCCCGGCAGCGCTGTCGCACCGCTCACCGAGGGGACGACGCAGCATGAAGGACGCACAGGGAAGACAGGTGACGGGACGGGTCAGATGGCGCAGGTTCGCCGTGCTGGCCGTCCCCGGGTTCGCGGCCACCGGGGCGCTGGCCGTGGCGCTCGCGCAAGGGGCACTGGCCGCCTCGTTCGCGGTGTCGGGACAGGAGTTCAAGGTCTCGGCGAAGAGCCTGACGGGGGAGGGATTCGCCCAGTACGGCGGGATGGACTACAACCTGCGCAACGGCGAGGACCACCCGTTCCCCGTGGCGGTGACCGCCCTGAAGAAGGCCAAGATCAACAGTCTGTGCCAGTCCGTGGTCACCCACATCCCCGTCGTGGGCACGTTCTCGCTCAACATCTCGGCCGGCACCGACCCGAACAAGCCGGTGGAGGCCAAGGACCTGGTCCTGGACGTCACCCAGCTCGACGGCGACGCCGACTTCGACAACATCGAGATCGGCCGGGACGCCTCCACCCTGGACAAGGGACCGGCCACGGCACAGGGCATGCAGGACCTCTTCGCCCAGCAGGCCGACAAGGTCACCATCAAGGACGTCAAACAGGTCGCGTACGCCACGACCGCCGCGAAGTTCAAGCTCAACGGGCTGAGTCTGCGGCTCCACAAGGGCAAGTCGGAGTGCTTCTGACGTGACGCCCGGCACCGAGGCACGCCGTCATCCGTGGCAGGCCTGGCGGACGTGGCGCAAGGGCCGCCCCTTCTGGGGCGGTCTGCTCAGCACCCTCGCGGGGGCCGAGATCTGCGCCATCCCGCTGGGACCCCTGAAGGTCATGCTTGTCCAGGGGATCACCGGCATCCTGTCGATCCTCATGGGGCTCGTCATGATCATGATGGGTCTCAGTGCGTGGTTCGCCCCCTCCTACCGTATGTTCGCCGGGATCGTCACCGTCATGTGCGCCGCCGCGGCGCTGGTGCTCTCCAACCTCGGCGGGTTCCTGCTGGGCACGCTGCTCGGCGTCATCGGCGGGAGCATGGTCTTCGCCTGGCAGCCGCATCCGCCGCCGGACGCGGCCGACGACGGCCCTGCCGAAGCCGCGGACCCCGCCGGTCCGCCGGCGGACCACCCCACGGCCGCCGTATCCCTCCACAAAATCCCCCACGCACCACCCCTCCCACCGAAGGAGCCGCAATGACCGCACCGCACGGACTCCGCACACGTGCCCTGCTCGCCGCGGGCGCCGGGTTAGCCGTGGCCGCCTCGGTCACGCTCACCGGAGCCGGAACCGCGACGGCCGGGACCGCGACGGTCCAGGACTCCCCCTCCACCACCGTGACCCCCGCGGGCCACTCCTTCGCCGCGACGCTCAACGGGAAGGCGTCCTTCAAGGCCGGCTCGGTCACCGTCACCTGTACCGTGTCCAGCTCCGTCCCCCAGGCCGGCAGCCCCGGCAACCGGATCCCCGACGCGCCGGGCAACCACAACGCGTCCGGCCCGGTGACCAACGACATCAACCCACCCACGTACAGCGGCTGCACCACGAGCATGCCGGGCGTCAGAGCGACGATCGAGACCAGCGGCACCTGGAACGTCTCGCTGCAGAACGGTGATCCGATCGTCGCCACCCTGGGCATCCCGACCGGTGGCTTCAAGCTCACCACGACCGGTCTGGCGTCCTGCACCGTGACGGCGGCGCCCACGGCGCCGGTGGCCCTCCAGGCCGCGTTCACCAACGGCGACGACGACGGCCCGTCGAAGATCACCCTCACCAACGCCCCCTCGCCCGTGACGGTCGAGGGCGGCTTCGGCTGCCCGACGGCCGCCAAGACGTCGACGTTCAGCGCGGTGTACGACGTCACCGACACCACCGACGCCGCCTCACGCGTCATCGTCGGCAGCTGAGTCGGCAGCCGGTCCACCAGCCACCGGCCCCTGCCCGCCGCACCCCCGTCAGCGGGCCGGGGCCGGTTCCGCGCAGGCCGCGGCGATCGCCGCGGTGTCCCAGTAGAAGGGCCGTACGGAGGCGATCCTCCCGTCCCGCACCACGATCGTCTGGACGATGGGGAACTCCAGCTCCCGGCCGGTGGCCCGGGCCCGGGCACCGACCCGGCTGTGCACCACGACGGTGTCGCCGTCGACGCCGAGGAACCGCTGCTCCAGGATGTCGAACCGCTCCCAGGCCAGGCTCATGGCGAGGAAGAACCGGGCCATCCCGTCGTGCCGGTGCCACGTCCCGCCGTACGGCAGGGAGTCGGCCTGGTGGAGCACCACGTCGTACGCGAAGTACGGGGCGAGCGTGGTGGCGAACGAGGCGGTGCCGGGGCCGCCCGCGGCGAGGTAGCGGGACTCGGCCTCGTACATGCCCTGGATGACGGACACCGGGTCGGCGGCCGGGGTGTTCATGTCGGTGGCTGTCTCTGTCTTCATACCGCCAGCATCATCCGGCCGGAACCGGACATGCTGGCGGTCGTCGGACATCGAGGTGCGCGCGGGCCGCCGGGCCCCGGACGGTCGCGTCAGCCGCCGACCCGGGCGGCGGGCGCCGGTTCGGGGACGTCGCTGCCGCTCCGTGCCGCCGGGATCTTGGCGAGGGCCGTGCGGCCCGGCCCGGTCAGCGCGTACTGGAAGCCGAACCCGCAGGCCACCACCAGCGCGCCGCCCGCCGCGTCGAGGACGTAGTGGTTGGCGGTGCCGACGATCACGAGGAAGGTCAGCACGGGGTAGACCATCCCCAGGGCCTTCATCCACACCCTGGGCGCGACGACGGCGATCACCACCCCGCACCACAGCGACCAGCCGATGTGCAGCGAGGGCATCGCGGCGTACTGGTTGGACAGTTCGGTGAGCGCCCCGAAATCGGGGTTCGACAGGTCCTGCGGACCGTTCGCCGTGTCGATGTAGCCACGGCCCGGCATCAGGCGCGGCGGCGCGAGCGGGTACGCCCAGAAGCCGACGAGCGCCATCAGCGTGGCGATCGCCAGGGCCGTGCGCGCCCACCGGTAGGTGGCCGGGCGGCGCAGGTACAGGAAGCCCAGGAGGGACAGCGGAATCAGGAAGTGGAAGGTGCCGTAGTAGTAGTTCATGGCGTCCTTGAGCCAGCCGACGCCCGCCACGAAGTGGTTGAAGCCATGCTCGATGTCGATGTGCAGGAACTCCTCGGCACCGATGATCTGCCGGCCGTGCGACTCGGCGAGGTTCCGCTCGTCGGGGGCGGTGCCGCGGATGTACGAGTAGACGAAGTAGCCCACCCGTATCAGCATCAACTCCAGCAACAGGTTCGGACGGTTGAGCGGCCGCTTCCAGAAGCCCACCAGCGGCACCCACGGGAACCGGCCGGCCTGCGGCTCGGCGACCGGGGTCGGCACGGGCCGGTCCCAGTTCGGCGCCGTCCGGGAGAGGAACGGCACCACGCAGGCGGCGGCGAGCGCGGCGAGCAGCGGCGCGTTGTCGCCGACCGGGGCGAGGACCGGGTTGTCCGGAACGAGGACCGTGTTGGTCAGCGTCATGACGAGCACGACGAGAACGGGCCACACCAGCCGGTCCGCGCGCCGCTTGCCGACGCGGCCGGCGAGCGCGAGCAGGATCCACAGCTGCTGGTGCTGCCAGGCGGTGGGCGAGACGGCGACGGCGACGCAGCCGGTGATGGCGGTGGCGAGCAGCGGCTGCCCGTCACGGCCGTAGTGCGCGGCCCGGCGCAGGCCGAGCACCGCGACGGCGGCGGCCAGCGCCGCGTACAGCGCGATCTCGGCCGGGCCGCGCAGGCCGAGGCGGAGCAGCAGCCCGTGCAGCGACTGGTTGGCCAGGCCGTCGGGCTTGTCGCCCAGACCGGCGCCGGCGAGGTGGTGGACCCAGTAGGTCCAGGAGTCGTCGGGGGCCGCCGACCACGCCAGGGCGGTGGCCACGGCGAAGGTCGCGCCGGTGGTGACGGCCGCGCGGCGGCGGCCGGTCAGCCACAGCAGCGGCGCGAAGAGCAGGACGGCCGGCTGGAGGGCGGCCGCGACGCCGACGAGGACACCGCTCGTCCGGCCGGAGCCCCGGGCGAGTCCCGGCAGGCAGCAGGCCAGGAGGACGAGCAGGACGGGGATGATGCTGGTCTGGCCGAGGGTGAAGGTGTTGCGGACGGGCAGCGAGAGCACGGTGAGGCTCACCGCGACGGGCGCGGCGAGCAGCGCGGTCCGGCGGGAGAGCGGCCCGGGCAACGAGCGGGCGGCCACCAGCGCGAGGGCGACGACGAGCAGCAGCGTCGCCAAGGTCCAGCCGATGCCGAGGCTGCGCTCGGCGGCGTTCGTCAGCGGTCTGAGCACCAGACCGCCGAACGGTGTGCCGGTGAACCGGTCGTCCTCGTAGAAGGATCCACGCGTCCGCAGGACGCCGTGCTCCCCTATCCACGTCGCCAGATCGGTGAACCGGCGATCGGGCGGGCGCCGCAGCACCACCGCCGCCTGACGCACGGTCAGCAGTCCGGCGACGAGCCACAGGGCTCCCAGGACCACGAGGGTGCGCGAGCCCGCCCTCGGCGGCTCCACCGTTCCGCTCCGTTCTGCTTCCACCACGCCCCGCCGCTCCTCCAGTCAACCCGCTCGGTCACTCTCGTCCGGCTCTTTGAGACCTTACTGAGTCCTGGAGAACAGCCGCAGGTCGCCCCCAGGTCACCTCAAAGTCTCCGAACGTGGCTGGAAATGGTCGCTAAGGGGAGGAGAGTTACGGTCATTTACTGCATTTCCGGCAAAACGGGGCAGGGTAAAAGCCAGAGGAACCCCTGCGACAGACCAGGGGAACCCCTGCGACAGAGCGGAAGCCGTGACCGCATCCGGTCACGGCTCGACGTCCGGTGATCTGGCGGCAACGGGACCATCGGGCCGGAAAGGCGCGTCCCGCCCTCGCCCGAACGGGTGCACGCGCACTCGCCGCATGCTCTCTCTCACGCTCCCACGGCAGGACGAGCCGACGCCGCGAAAACCTCATGCGCCCCCGCCCGCCCCAGTGCCACCCTGCGGCCTCATGACAACCACGCCCCTGGCCACGCCCTGTACCCCGCCCCTCGCCATCACCCCCCACCCCGTCACCGCCCCCGAATCCGCCGCGCTGCTCCGCGCGTACCTCACCGACGTGGCCGACCGCTGGTACCTCCTGCACCACGGCCGCACCACGACCCCCGAGGAGATCGACGGGCTCCTCGCCACCGAGCAGTCCAGCGGCCACCTCGTCCCGCCGGACGCGGTGTTCCTGCTCGCCCGCCGCGAGGACGAACCGGCGGGCTGCGCGGGGCTGCGGCGGCTGGACGCCCGGACGGCCGAGGTGACGCGGATGTACGTACGTCCCGCCCACCGGGGCGCGGGGACGGCGCCTGCGCTGCTGGAGGCGCTGGAGGAGACCGCCCGTGGGTGGGGCGTGGCGCGGGTGGTGCTGGAGACGCGCCGGGACCTGACGGAGGCGCGGGCGCTGTACGCGCGGCACGGTTACGCCGATATCGAACCGTACGTTCACGGCCCCTACTCCGAGGTGTGGCTGGGCAAGAGCCTCGGTCGAGGGCACTGAGGGCATTGAGGGCGTTGAGGGCGTTGAGGGCTTCGGAACACTGCGCGCCGGTCAGGGATGCCGGTGGTCCGGCCGGCCGCCGTTGTGCGGCTGCTCGGCGTCCGAGCCGCAGAGCTCGCCGCACAGCTCGTGGACGAGCGCGTCGAGGTCGGTGGGCCGGTCCGGGGTCCACCAGTCGCCGAGCAGCTTCGCGAGCGACTCCTCCCGCGCGCGGAACAGCAGTCCGGCCTGGCGCAGCCCCTCGTCGGTGGGGAAGATCTGGAGCCCCTCGCGCCGGACCAGGTGGCGCTCCTCCAGCTGGCGGACCGCGTCGGTGAGGACGCGCAGCGGGATGTCGACGCGTTCGGCGAGCACGTGGGGTTCGGCGTACCCGTGGCGCTGGGTGCGGAGCAGCAGCCAGCTCGCGGCCGGGTGCAGGTCGAGTCCGGCCTGCTCGGTGATGTGTTCGTAGACGTGCTTCCGGCCCTCGCGGCTGCCGAGCAGGGACAGGGCGCGGGCCACCTCGTCGCGCGACGAGCGCTCGACGGGGTTGCTGGAGACGACCTCGCTCTGGTCGGGGGCGGTGACGCCGGCGCGCAGCGGCTCCTCGCGCAGGAACCAGGCGAGGGCGAAGGCGGCGAGCCCGGCGGGCACGGCGTAGAGGAAGACGTCGGTGATGGAGTCGGAGTACGCGGCGAGGACGCCGCCCCTGGCCGAGGCCGGGATCCGGTCGACCGCGCGCGGGTCGGCGGTGAGCGTGCCGGCGTTCAGGCCGGGCGGCAGGGTGACGCCGGTGAGTGCGTCGGAGACGCGCGGGGCGAGCTTGTTGCTGAAGATCGTGCCGAAGACGGAGACGCCGAACGAGGCGCCGATGGAACGGAAGAAGGTGGCTCCGGAGGTGGCGACGCCCAGGTTCTCGTAGGCCACGGAGTTCTGCACGATGAGCACCAGCACCTGCATCACCAGGCCGAGCCCGAAGCCGAAGACGAAGAAGCAGACGCTCATCACGGTGGTGCTGGTGGCGGGCTCGAACTGGTGCAGGAGCAGCAGGCCGAGGCACATCACGGCGGTGCCGGAGATCGGGAAGACCTTGTAGCGGCCGGTGCGGCTGACGATCTGTCCGGAGGCGGTGGAGGAGATCAGCATGCCCGCGACCATGGGCAGCATATAGACGCCGGAGAGGGTCGGCGAGACGCCGTGGACGACCTGGAGGAACGTCGGCAGGTAGGTCATCGAGCCGAACATGGCGAAGCCGACGACGAAGCCGATCACCGAGCAGAGCGTGAAGGTGCGGTTCCTGAACAGCCCCAGGGGCAGGACGGGTTCGGCGGCCCGCCGCTCGACGAGGACGAACGGCACCAGCAGCACCACGCCGAGCACCCCGAGCCCGATGATCTGCCAGGACGACCAGGGGTAGCTGACCCCGCCGAGCGAGGTCATCAGCACCAGGCAGGTGGCCACGCCGGCGATGAGGAAGGTGCCGAGGTAGTCGATGCGGTGCGGGGTCCGGCGGACGGGTATGTGCAGGACGGCCGCGATGACGGCGAGCGCCACGATGCCCACGGGCAGGTTGATGTAGAAGACCCAGCGCCAGCTGAGGTGGTCGACGAACAGTCCGCCGAGCAGCGGTCCCAGCACGCTCGTACCGCCGAAGACCGCCCCGAACAGCCCCTGGTACCGGCCCCGGTCGCGGGGCGGGACGATGTCGCCGACGATCGCCATCGACAGCACCATGAGCCCGCCGCCGCCCAGCCCCTGGACCGCCCGGAAGGCGATCAGCTCCGGCATGTTCTGCGCGATGCCGCACAGCACCGAACCGACCAGGAAGATCACGATGGCGGTCTGGAAGAGCTTCTTGCGGCCGTACTGGTCGCCGAGCTTGCCCCACAGCGGGGTGGCCGCGGTGGAGGCGAGCAGATAGGCGGTGACCACCCAGGACAGGTGCTCCAGGCCGCCGAGGTCGCTGACGATGGTGGGCAGGGCGGTGGACACGATCGTCTGGTCGAGCGCCGCGAGCAGCATGCCGAGCAGCAGCGCCCCGATCGCGAGCCGGACGGTGCGGGCGGGGTGCTCCTCGCCGGGGGCGGGCGCCGCGGCCACCGCGGCGCCCGGGGTGTCCGGGGTATCCGGGGTGTCCTGGGCCATGGCAGCGCCTCCTCGGGGACGGGGGTCCTGGGATGCGGACCGGTTCCGGCGCGTCGCCTTCCCATCGTCGTCCGAATGCCCGCCCGTGGCCCGCCGGGCCGGGCCCTCTCAGACGCCTCACCGGCCCCCCACGCCCCCGCTGACCTGGGGCGTTGGCGCGAATGGCGGGACTTTTTGTATCTTTGGGAAACAAAGTGGTTCCGCCCGCACTCCCTGACCGGCGGGCGGAACCACTTGTTCTCCGTGCTGCTTCTTCGTGCTGCTCCTTACGGGCCGGAGCGCCGCCTTACGGGCCGGAGCGCCGCCCGCCTACTTCTTCAGGAACGCGACCTCCGGGAACTGCGCCGACGGGCCGTCGAGCAGCTTGCCCGGGACGTTGCGCAGGTGCTTGTCGAAGAAGGTGACGAGGTACGCCCGGGTGAACGCGTTCGAGCGCTTGCTCGGAACCGTGCCGAACGCACCGGCCGCCTCCTCCGGCGGCATTCCCTCCGGCAGTCCCACCTGGTCCGCGAGCCAGGGCATGTCCGTGAAGGTCATATGGCCGCCCTTGCCCACGTCCAGCCAGCGCTTCCAGCCGGTCATCCGCTTCCAGGCCGGGCTCCAGGTGTCGTACGGCCCGTTCAGGTCACCGGCCCGGGCGCCCCCCAGCAGCAGGACCGGCTTCTTGATGCCGCCGGCGGGCGGCTTGGTGAAGAAGTCACCGTCCATGTCGGCCGCGGCGGCCACCCGGGCGTCCTGGCCCAGCACCTCGATCGCGCTCGCGCCGCCGGTGGAGTGCCCGGCGACACCGATCCGCGTGCGGTCGATCCGCAGGCCCGGGACCGGTGAGGAGCCGGTGACGCGGTCGAGGACGAAGCGGAGGTCCTTGGCCCGGTTGCGGACGACCGCCCCGTTGTCCTGCTTCCCCGGCTCGCAGATGGCGCACTGCTCGATCCGCCCGCCCGGGAACTCCACGGCGGCCTCGTAGGTGTGGTCGACACCGGCCACCACATAGCCCCGGCTCGCCAGTTCCTCGGCGACCGAGGTGAGCGACGTCCTGCTCTGCCCGAAGGCCGGCGACAGCACGACGAGCGGCCGGGCCTTGCCCGGCGCGGGCACGGCGTCGACGACGGCGTGGGTCCGCACGGTGCTCAGCTTGGTGTTGCCGTACAGCGCCTTGGAGAGCGCCGCCGAGACGTACGGCGCGGTGGTGCCGCGGCCCGGCTTCGCCGGGTACCACACCGAGACCATCAGCTCGCGCTTGCCGGCCGACGGCTTCCAGGGGTCGGTCCGGGACGTGTCCACCAGGCGCAGCGTCTTCTCGCCGATCGGCTGTCCGACGGTGGCGGCGGGCACCTCGGGCGGGGTGGACTTCGGGGTCCTGGCCGCCGCCGCGGCAGCCGCGGCGGCCTTGGCGACCTTCGCGGCGTTGGCGGCGGCCGCGTCCTTCATGGCCTTCGGAGCGGCGGGTCTGTCCGGATGCTCCGCCGCGGCGGCGGGTATCTGAGGGGCGGCGAGCGCGGCCAGCAGGGTGGCCGCCGCGACCGTACCCAGCCTGCCGCCGCTCAAGCGTGCGAAATTCTTCGACATGTTCGACACGGTAGGAACCCCTCCAGGGGTGGACATCCGCCGTACGAAGGAGAGCGGGCCCCCTGGGGGACGTACCGGGTGACGCGGCGTCAGCCCAGCGAAGTATGTAAGGACCACCGGTCGGCGGGGGTGTCACGTACTCCCGTTCCCCCCATGGGGTGAGCGACGGGCAGGTCTCCGGCGCACCGGAGGCCGGGGCGGATACGAGTGGCAGCGCGCGCACCGCCAAGGGAGCGCGCCCGCACCGCCGTTCGCGGTGCCGGTCCCGTCGCCCCGGAAGGAACTCCGTTGCCCGTACCGTCCAGCCTCGACCACCGCGTCACCGAGTACAGCCTCCCGCACGCCTACTGGCTCGCCCAGGCGTCCGACCTGGCCTACAAGGACGAGTCCACCATCGAGGACCAGGCCCGGAAGTGGGGGTTCGACCGGGTACGCCACCACCTCTCCCGGTTCACCCCGCCGTTCCCGCTCCAGGACACCCAGGCGTTCACCGCCGCCGGCGACCACATGATCATCACCGCCTTCCGCGGCACGGAACCGGCGCAGATCCGCGACTGGCTCTCGGACGCCACCACCCCGCCGTGGCCGGGCCCCGGGAAGACCGGCTACGTCCACTACGGCTTCGGGGAAGCCCTCGAATCCGTCTTCCCGGACGTGAAGAAGACCATCGCCGAGTTCCGCACCTCGGGCCAGACCGTGTGGTTCACCGGCCACAGCCTCGGCGGCGCCCTGGCCATGCTCGCCGGGGCGCGACTGTACCTGGAGGAGCCGCGGCTCCGGGCGGACGGCGTCTGCACCTTCGGCCAGCCGCGCACCTGCGACCGTCTGCTGGCCGCCGCGTACAACAAGGGCTTCAAGCAGCGCATGTACCGCTTCGTCAACAACAACGACATCGTGCCCCAGCTGCCGCCGGAGCCCGCGTACACCCACGTCGACGCCCTGCGGTACATCGACTCCAACGGCAGGATCCGCGAGTCCACCTCGTTCCTCGGCGGCCTGGCCGACCGGGCCAAGGGCCTGACCGCCGACGCGTTCGCCCCGGCCAGTGACGGCGTGCGGGACCACTCGATGCGGCGGTACATCGCGGCCCTGGAGAAGAACCTGGCCTGACGCCCCGCGCCGCGGCTCCTCCCCGGGGCCTGGCCGGACTCCCCCATGCGGCGGGGCGGGACCGTCCCCCGGGAGGAGCCGCGGCCCCGGCCCCGCCGGACAGCATGATCCCGTGAGCACCGAAGCGTTCCCGACCGTCCGCCCCGCCGCGCCCCTCCACCCGGCATCGGCACCGCCCCGCTGGGCGGTCCGCGCCGCGCGTCTCGCCGCCGTCTGCGTCCTGCCGTCCAGCCTGTGGCGGACCGCGCTCGCCCTCGGCGTCCCCCTCGGCTACACCGCCGAGGTGCTGCGCGACCGGTTCCACGCGCCCGGGCAGGGCACGGTCCTCATGCTCGGGCTCTCCCTGCTGGCCGAGACGGTCACGCTCCTCACCGTCGGACTGGTCCGGCCGTGGGGCGAGACCGTCCCCCGCCGACTCCCCGTGATCGGCGGACGCGCCGTCCGCCCGGCGGTCGTGACCGCCGTCGCCGGCACCGGCGCCGCCCTGCTGACCCTGATCTTCACCGTGCTGCCCGCGGTACAGCTGCTCGCGGGGGCGCAGAGCGGCATGGGCCTGCACGGCTTCTGGCTGCTGCTGATGCGGCTCTGCTACGCGCCCCTGATCGCCTGGGGGCCGCTGACGGCGGCGGTCGTGATCTCGTACCACCGACGGCATCGGTGACGACCGGGCGCGAGGTTTTGTATCGTAAAGGAACAAAGCCCGAGCCCTTCCCCCGCAGGAGTGCAGTATGCGCAGCTCAGAGTCAGTGTCCGGGTCGCAGTCCATCGGTCCGGTCAAGGCCGTACTGCTCGACATGGACGGCACCCTCGTCAACTCCGACGCGGTCGTCGAGCGCTGCTGGCGCCGCTGGGCCGAGGAACACGGGCTCGACGCCGACGAGGCCCTGAAGGTCGTCCACGGCCGCCAGGGCTGGGCCTCCATGGCCCTCCTCCTCCCCGACCGGCCCATGGAGCTCAACCACGAGGACAACCGGCGCATGCTCGCCGCCGAGACCGCCGACGTCGACGGCGTCGTCCCCGTCCCCGGCGCCCCCGCCTTCATGCGCGCCCTCGCCGGCCTCCCCCACGCCCTCGTCACCTCCGCGGACCGCCCCCTCGCCGAGGCCCGCATGGGCGCCGCCGGCCTGCCGATGCCCGCCACCCGCGTGACCGCCGAGTCCGTCACCGCCAGCAAGCCCGACCCCGAAGGCTTCCTCAAGGCCGCCGCCGACCTGGGCTTCGCCCCCCACGAATGCGTCGTCTTCGAGGACTCCGCCGCCGGCATCACCGCCGGCCGCGCCGCCGGCATGCCCGTCGTCGGCATCGGCCCCCGCGCGGCGGCCCACGGGCCGGACGCGCACGTCATGGACCTCACCCATGTCCGGGTGGAGGCGACCGCCGACGGCGGCCTGAACCTGCACTTCACGGAGGAGCGAGCCGCGTCACCCGCCTGAGCGGGCTGGCCGGCCTTTTCACCTCGCCGGATCGAGCGCATGATAGTCAGTGGGTATCATTGAGTCATGCTGTATGAGATGCCGCGCCTGGAGCCGGTCGACCGTGAGGTCCTGGAGCAGGTGGACGCGATGCGGGATCAGCTGCGCTTCGCGGTGCAGCAGGTCCCGATGAAGTGGACGCTCGACCTGGGCAAGGCGCTGACGGCGAGTGCGATCGCGGCGTCGAACACGATCGAGGGCTACCGGGTCGACGCCAAGGACGTCGCCGACCTGATGGACGGTGAGCGGGAGGTCGAGGCGAGCGAGGAGAACAAGGCGGAGACCCTCGCCTACCAGCAGGCCATGACCTACATCCAGTCCCTCCACGATGTCACCGACTTCCGGTACAACAAGGAGCTCCTCAACAGCCTGCACTGGATGCTCCAGGGGCACCATCACCCGCTGAAGACGGCCGGCCGGTGGCGCAGGACCTCCATCCGCATCACAGCCCCGGGCGACGAGCTCGCGACCGACTACGAGGGACCGGACCAGGAGCTGGTTCCCGGCCTGATGAGCGAGCTCGTCGACTGGCTCAACGAAGGCGACCTCGACCAGCACGTCCTCGTCCGTGCCGCGATGGCGCACCTGAACCTGGTCAAGATCCACCCCTGGTCGGACGGCAACGGACGCATGTCCCGCTCGCTCCAGACCCTCCTCATCGCCCGCGGCGGCGTTCTCGCCCCCGAGTTCTCCTCCATCGAGGAGTGGCTGGGCATGCCGGGCAACACCTGGGAGTACTACAAGGTCCTCCGGGAAGTCGGCGGCCCCGTCTGGTCCCCCCGGCGCGACACCCTGCCCTGGATCAAGTTCAATCTGCTCGCCTACCACCAGCAGGCCCAGCGGGTACAGCGCCGCGTCGACCGGTCCAACGACTGCTGGGTGCAGCTGACGGACGCGGCCGGCACACACGGGGTCTCGGAACGGCAGGTGACCGCCCTGCACGAGGTGGCGATGACCGGCCGGGTCCGGCGCTCCCGCTACGAGAAGGCCGAGGCACTCAACACCCAGCAGGCGACCCGGGACATGCAGGCACTCACCAAGGCCGGCCTGCTGACGCCGGTCGGACAGACCAAGGGCCGCTACTACGTGGCCGGCCCCGCGTTCCCGCAGGACGTCCTGGACACTGCCCGACGGCCCCACACCATCACCGACCCCTACGCCGCATAGCGAACCGGCGAAGGCGGTGCGACGTGCGTCAGCCCTGTCCGACGCCGGCGTCCCGCGCGGTCCCGGGCCGGTGGCATCCGCCGTTCGCCTCCGGACCGAAACGGCGCTTTGCCTGCGGCACGGCCAAGTCGCCGACAGGGCTGGGCAGATGACGATCCCCCACGCAAGTACTTGGCCGCCGGTAGGTGAGCCTGCCGGCCACTGTGGTGTTCCGATGTCGGCCCTGGGCTTCGCACCGACCGCCGACGGCAGGTAGGGGGGATCGTAAGACAGCAGGAGGGCTGGGGGCACTGGCGGCCGCAGCAAAGCCTGGGCAGGAGTGGATCAGGGTCGCCGAATGGCGATTGGCACTGATGCTCGGTTGCGTGAAGCTGTCACCAGGGTTGTTCCGGCCGAGAAGCGGGCCGGGCTACCAGCCCTGAACCGCCCGGCCTTGCGCATATCGCCGAGCGGTCCCGTCGATGCCCATGCACCGGGGTCGCGTCTGGGAGGCGGCCCCTTGGCCCACCGCGGGAACGCTCTGGCCGGCCTCGGAGGACGGCCCGTTGGACCTGCTCGCCCAGCCCGACCTCGCCGAGGTCGCCCGGGTGTGGCCGGATGGCCCGTTGCCGGATCATGGGCTGCTCTCCTTCTTCTACGACACCGAAGACCAGCCATGGACCCTCGTATCCCCCAACCCCGGCAAATGGCGGGTGCGCTGGGACCACGGCGAGGTATTGCCGCTGCCACCGCCGGAGGATTGGGTCACGTTCACGAGCCGCCGCATCCGGTTCGAGGCAGCAATGACCTTGCCCAGTGCCACCGAGGACGACTGCGTCTTCCAGGACCTCGGTCTGACTGCGGAGCCGGCTGACGTGGATGACGCAGTGGGCGGCGGCCCGGCCTTTCACCAGTTGTTGGGCTGGCCGCATCTGCTGCAGGGCGGAATGACGACGACATGCCAGCGGGAAAGCGGCTTCGTCCGGGACGGCCTGGACCGGTTTGCCCCTGGCAGGATCCTGTCACGGGAGGACTGGGATGAACTCGACGCCGGGACCAGGGCCGCCGACTGGCGTCTGCTCCTGCAACTCGGCTCGGACGCCGAAAGTGGCTGGTGCTGGGGAGGCGGCGGTGGACTCTACTTCTGGATTCGCGCCGAGGACTTGGAAACAGCGCGGTTCGATCGGGTGTGGGCGGTGATGCAATGCTGACAGCAGCACCTGGTGGGCTGTGATCACAATCCGGAGCGCCCGGCTGCGCCTCAAGCAGTGATCTCCAGATACATCGCCCTGGGCTCGCGCGTCGCCGCCGGGAGATCGCACAGGTCGGGATCGGCGCCGGCGTCCTCCCAGAACGTGTACATCTGACCCGACCGGGTCCATGCCAGCAGGTCGACGATCTGCGTGAACACCGATGGAGCGTACGGCGGAACGAGGTCCTCTCCGTCCTCGAATCCCTCCTTGAGGCTGGCCGTGCGCAGCTCCCGCCCCTCCCTCAGCCCCAGCCAGGCGGCTGCCGCGAGGGCCGAAGCGGCCATGATGTGCCGCTCCGAGTCCTGGTCTTCCGAGCAGGTCAGGGCCACGGCGGTCAGACGCTCGTGGACCGCGTCGGCGTCGACCGGCTCCCCGGCGGCTGCTCTGCGGAGTGCCCGCACCACTCCGGAGGACGGGGGGACGGGAACGTCGTCGTACTCCTCCTCGGCCTGCTCGATACGGCCGAGCAGAGGTGTGATCAGGACGTAGAGGCAGGCGACTTGCGCGTCCACCTCAAGCGAACTGGCGAACTCGTCGATGATGCCGCTCAGTTGGGAGTACGTCGCGTCTGTCATGTGAACCTGGATATCAGGCGGCACTGACATCGCCACCGGAACGGGGCCCGGTGGCCGGGCCGGAGATGCCCGAGCCCCAGGACCGGGCTCGTCTACCCCACCGCCTCCGTACGCTGCGCCAGCCCCCGCAGCGCCGGCGGCGCCGAGCGGCCGGCGACGAGCAGCAGGTCGCGGATGGCCGAGCGGGCGGCCTCGTGGGTGCGGACCGTCTCGGGGGCCAGGTGCTCGGCGGTCAGGAAGCAGTCCACGGCGTCGTCGACATGCCTGAGCTGGGCGTGGGCCCGGCCGACGTCGAGGGCGAGGCGGGCACGGCGTTCGGTGGAGAGGCCGGACGGGTCCAGCTGGAGGCCGATGGCGAGGGCTTCTCCCGCGTCGCCCAGTTCGACGGCCACGGACACCGCCTGGATCTCGACATTGGTCGGGCCGAACTCGAGGTCGAAGTCGTTCCGGTTCCGCCCGACGCGCCGCGCCACGTGGCGGGCGTGTTCCGTCTCCCTGCGGGCGCCCGCGCGGTCGCCGCGCCGGGCGTGGATCACGGCGAGTACGAGGTGGAAGGAGCCGAGGAGTGACAGCTCCTCGGCGGAGGAGGCGGTTTCCTCGCTGTTCCGACCGAGCGCGTCCACCGCCGCCTGCGCGACGTGTTCGGCCTGGTCGTAGCGGCCGAGCCGGACGCAGGCGTGCGCGAGCCGGTAGGTTCCGGCGAAGACGTCGAGGACGTGGCCGGACATCTCCGCCGCGGCGATGGAGCGGTCTGCGGCGACCCAGGCGGCGTCGGCCTCGTCCTGCCGGGTGAAGGCGGCCGACAACGCCTGGTAGGTGCGGGCGAGGAGGCCGTAGGCCATGGCCCGTTCACGCTTGCCGGCCGTGCGGGCCACCCGCTCCAGGCTGGGGAGGAGCGAGTTCAGGGCGGAGCCGAGCTCGGCATACCGGTCGCCGTGAGCGAGGGACCACACGTGCTCGACATCCCGCCGGAGGTCGGACAGCGGGGGCTCCTGGCGCGCCGCGTCCGGGGACAGGAGCGCCCCGAGCGCCGGATGGCCGGAGAGCAGGAGCCGGGCCCGGTCCAGGGCATTGGGCTCGACGGGCCGCTCCGGCGGTTCGTCGGCCGGTGGTGGCGCGTCGGGACGGAGCTCCCTTACGGGGACGCCGAGTCCGTCCGCCAGCCGGTTCAGCACGTCGAGCCGGTTGACGGGCTGGACACCGCGCTCGACCTGGGAGAGCCAGCTCGTGGTACGTCCGATGCGTGCGGCCAGTTCCTTCTGCGTCAGCCCGCGCCGGGTACGGATCTCCGCGACGCGCGCTCCGAACTCCCGCCTCCCGTTACCGGTCACCGCGCGTTCACGCCTTTCCGTCGAGGTGTTCCAGAAAAGTGACGTCGACGCGGTCGACATACTCCTCGCGTTCTGCGAGGAAATGCCGGACATGCGGCTGGCGTTCGTGCTCGTCGAACGCGGCCCGGTCCGCGTACAGCTCGTAGAAGACCCGCACCGCAGGTTCGTCCGGCACCCGATGGGTCGCATACACCAGGGTGCGCGGTTCGTGCCGCCGGATGCCTTCGAGCGTGCGGGACGCCAACTCGTCGAAAACAGCGGCCACTTCCTCGCCGCCGCGCAGCGTGAACCGTACGACCAGGCCGAATCCCGCGGTCATGGGCGTTCTCCCCTCGTGTCGCACCAAGAATCGCAGAAACCGGGTGAACTGGCATAGGCGCAGAGCTTCTTGACTCGCAGAAATGCTGCGAGTAGCGTCACAGTCACACTGCCGGCGGCAAGGGAATGCCGCTCCGGCACCGCCCCGGCGCGTCCCGCCGGGCCCTTCACGAGCACGCAAAAGAGCCTCGGCGGATATCCGCTCTCCGGTGCTGGAACCACCGGGCGAGCCCCGCCGAGGCCGACATCTCACCCCTGCCATACCAGGAGTTTCGATGCCGTCCCAGAATATCCGCCCGGAGAGCGAGGGCGCTCGGCCCTTCACCGCACGGTGCACGCGCTGCGGGGCGCTGAAGAGAAACTGGTACGCGGCCGACGGGCGGGGCGACCGCCGCACGGCCGAGGCGCTCGTCGTGGAAATGGGCCTGCATCTGCGAGTGGGCCACTCATGACCGCGGTTCGGACTTCTGTACTGCCGGTGAACGAGCCCCCGCGGCCCGGATTCTGCGCCCATCCGGGGCCCGCCTGGTCCACCGTGGACGGGATGCGGACGTGCGGCGTCTGCGGCACCCGCCGGGCGGCCGACTACGGCGCGCTCGCCCGCGCCCTGGGACCGCCGTCCCTGGAATCGCCGTCCCTGGAGCCGCCCCTGAGGCCCCACCCCTACGGGGCGACCCGCCAGGTGCGGGGCATCGTGCGGGCCACGGTCCGCGGCCGTGGCGACTCCGCCCTCGCGCGCCGGGACGAGTTGAGGCGGAGGGTGGGCGAAGCGAACCGGTGGAGCGCCCGGGGCCGGCTGTGACGTGCGCGGCGCGGGAGGCCGTCGTCCCCTCGGTCCCGCCCCCTACCCCATCGCCGCCTCGTACAGGCTGAACCCCGCCAGGGCCAGCATCACCAGCGCCGCGACCCTGGTGATCAGCTTCAGGGGCACGTACCGCATCAGCGTCCGGCCGCCCACGATGCCCAGACCGGCGACGGCCCAGAGGCCGAGGACCGCGCCGAGGCCGACGGAGACGGGGTCGTCGTAACGGGCGGCGAGGTTGGCGGTCATGATCTGGGTGAGGTCGCCGAACTCGGCGACGAGGATGAGCATGAAGCCGGCGCCGGAGACCTTCCAGAAGGACTGGTCGGCGGGCTTCCGGACCTCCTCCTCGTCGTCGTCCCCCTTGAACAGGAGCATCGCGGCGCCGATCAGGAAGGCCGCGCCGACGATCGCCTGGAGCAGGCGGTGCGGGAGGAGGGTGAGGAGGCTGCCGGCGGCGATCGCGAGGGCGACGTGGACGGTGAAGGCGGCGGCGACGCCCGCGAAGACGTACGAGGCGCGGTAGCGGGTGCCGAGCATGAGGGAGGCCAGGGCGGTCTTGTCCGGCAGCTCGGCCAGGAAGATCACGCCGAAGACCAGGGCGGTGACGGTGAGGCTGATCACAGAATTCCTCTTCGGTGGGGCTGCCGCACCGGAAGGTCCTGCTGGATCAGGGGTCGCTTCGGCACGGCAGCGTCATGGACACTGCGGCCGAAGGTCTCGCTGGCCGGCACCCCTACGGGTCCTACGGGTACGGCCTCCGGGCGCCGGCCGGGCCTGGGCCCAGCAGTATGTCGACGATCCGGCGAAGAGCTACTCCCCTTCTGCTCCCCTCAGGGTACGGGACCGGCGCGCATGCCGTCGCCCCCTATCCACCCCGATGTCCCCCCTGATGCACCCCCTGACGCACCCCCCTATGCGGCGTCGGCACGACAGCGGCGGCGGTCACGGCCGCGGCGGCGCGCACGGGCCCGTTTTACGTCGCACGCTGTAATCAGGGGGCCTCTCCGGGAGGAGGATTCCGGATCCGGGAAGACACCGGGAAGACATCGGAGAACGCCGGGAAATCGCCGGTGCGCCCGGGCTTCGAAGAACTTGAACTTGCAAGTATCGTTAGGGGTACCTAACCTTTGGACCTCTCGTCGTATCCGTCCCCGACACGAGGAGCAGTCCCATGCCCCCCACACCCACTCAGGCCGCCCCCCACTCGGCCCCGACATCGCCCCGCGGCTCCGCGCCGCTCACGGACCGCCTCGACGCGGCCCGGCCGTACGTCCTGTCGCTCTTCCGGATCGTCGTCGGCCTGCTGTTCGCCTGCCACGGCGCCGCCTCGCTCTTCGGTGTCCTCGGCGGCGCGGCCGGCCAGGGCGGCACGCTGGAGGCCGGCAGCTGGCCCGGCTGGTACGCGGCCGTCATCCAGCTCGTCTGCGGCGTCCTGGTGATGCTCGGTATCGGCACCCGCGGCGCGGCCCTGATCGCCTCCGGTTCCATGGCGTACGCCTACTTCGACGTGCACCAGAAGCTGGACCTGTGGCCGATCCAGAACGGCGGCGAGGCCTCGGTGATGTTCTGCTGGGCCTTCCTGCTGCTCGTCTTCACCGGTCCCGGCCCGATCGCCCTGAGCCGGCTGTACTCCCGCCGCTGACCCGGGCGCGTCCCTTCCGGGATCCCCGACGGGTCCCGGGCGGGGGCCGGACGGCCCGGACGGCCCGCCGCCGCCCCTCCCCCGGACCGCCCTCCGGGGCACGTGATGCGCACTACATCGCGCGCCCCCCTTCACATGCCCCAAGAGCCCCACGCGTACTGTGTACGGTTGTGAAGGCCGCTCCTGCCGCTCCCCTGCGACATCGCGGCGGGGGACCGTACCAGGAGAAGCGGACGTGCTGGATCAGTTGGGGGCGTTGGCCGACACGCCATGGATATACGTCATCGTCGGGCTTTCGGTGCTGCTCGACGTCTTTCTGCCGGTGCTCCCGAGCGGAGTGCTCGTGATCACCGCGGCGACCGCGGCGGCCGGCTCGGCGGTGGGCACGCGCGGCCACACCGCCCTTCCCGAGATGTTCGCGCTGGTGATGTGCGCCGCGACGGCCTCGGTCCTGGGCGACCTCGTCGCCTACCGCCTCGCCTGGCGCGGCGGTGACCGCTTCGACCGCGCCATCGCCCGCTCCCGCCGGCTCACCGCCGCCCAGGAGCGGCTGGGCACCGCGCTGCTGCGCGGCGGTGGCGCGCTCGTCGTCGTCGCCCGGTTCGCGCCCGCCGGGCGCTCCGTGGTCAGCCTCGGGGCCGGTGTGATGCACCGCCGGGTCCGGGAGTTCCTGCCCTGGTCCGCCCTGGCGGGGCTGACCTGGGCCCTGTACAGCGTGTGCCTCGGCTACTTCGGTGGCCAGTGGCTCGGCGCGACGTGGATCGGCACGGCCGTCTCCGTCTTCGCCCTGTTCCTCGCCGGCGCGGGCGCGGCGTTCCTCGTCCGCCGCCCGCACGCGACGGAGGCGGGCGCCGAGGCGGGGTGACCCCGAGGGGTGCCCCGGGGGAACCCGGGCAGCAGGCCTCCGCCTCCCCCGCGCTCCCGGCACCTACCACCCACGACGGTGAACGGCCCGGCCCCGTACGAGGGGCCGGGCTGCTCTGCGTTGTCGCTCAGGGTGCTGTGCGGGGTTCGCGTCAGCAACCCTCAGGGTTCACGCCCCGTCAGTACACCTTCGCCAGCGCGCCCTGCTTGTCGAACGGCGCCAGTCCGTTGCGCCACAGCGAGTCCACCCGGCTGCGCTCGTTGGCGTTCGGGTAGCGGTTGGTGCAGGACGGGCCGGGGCCGCCGCCGGACATCAGCTCGCTGCACGGGCCCGAGTAGTGGTCCGGCAGACCGAGGACGTGCCCGGTCTCGTGGGCGGTGACGCGCACCGAGTCGTACTGCTGGTTCTGCCGGTAGTCGAGGAAGATGTACCCCCGGCCGTGGCCGTCGGTGCTCGCGTACGAGCCGCGCGAGTCGTTGCCCTCGTAGTACCGGAAGTCCGCGTTGCTGCCCGACTGGAGACGGACGTTGCGGACGGAGCTGTTCCATATCTGGGTGCTCTGCGCTATCTGGTTGGCGAAGCTCGGCGCCTGGCGGGCGTCGTAGGTCACCGTGACGGTCCGCAGCCCGGGCGACGCCGCCTGCTTGGCCTTCGCGGACTTCATGACGGCGGCGAAGAACGCCTTGTTGTTGGCCTCTTCCTGCGCCGAGCCGACGTACGACGATCTCGCGATGCCCTGCTCCGCCCGGGACGCCTGGGGAGCCTGAGGCGCCTGGGTGGCCGCCGTCGCCGGCACGGCCGCCGTCGTGCCCAGGACGCCGAGGCCGAGGGCGGCTGCCGCGACGAACGCGGCGGAACGCCTGCGGGAACGCTGCATGGAGTGATTCATGTGGGGGACTCCATTCCTGCGGTGGGCCACGGGCCGCGCGGGTGGGACGCACGGCCGGTCGGCGCACCGGTGAAGTTTCGGTTCCCGCAGAGTGTCTGCCGAGCCGTCGGCGACGGGGATGATGCCAACCGGCGATAGCTCCGGCCAATCGCCTCCGGTCAACCTCCGGTCACCTCAGGGCGCGCGCGATTCCCTGCGGAGGTGCCGTGCGGCCGGCGAGCCGCCCGCACACCTGCCCGAGATGTGCCTGGTGTGACCAAGGGGGCGCGGTTATGCTCCCGACCGTGGAGCTTGAGGTCAGGCACCTCCGAGCGCTTTGCGCCATAGCCGACACCGGGAGCGTGCGGAAGGCCGCATTACAGCTGGGCATGACCCAGCCCTCGCTCACCACTCAGCTCAGGCGCATCGAGGGAGCGATCGGCGGGGTGCTGTTCACCCGCGGGCAGACGGGCAGCCGTCCCACGCCCCTCGGCCATTCCGTGCTGTCCCGGGCCCGCCCCATCGTGGCCGAGATGACCGCCCTGGTGATGGCAGCGCGTGACGCCGCCTGCGGCATGGGCGGCATGTGCCTGCGCCTCGGGAGTGTGGGCGGGCCGCTCGTGACCGCGTGGCTGCGCCGGGTCCACCGCCGGCTCCCCGGCACGGACACCACGATCCACATAGAGGTCTCGTCGGCCGCCCTGCTCCAACTGCTCGCCACCAACCAGCTCGACGTCGCCCTCGTCGAGGAACCGGCCGGCTTCCCGCTGCACCTGCCGCCGGGCCTGGAGCGGCGTGTCCTGGTCGCCTGCGAGCCCCGGTTCGTCGCGCTGGCCGCAGGGCACCCCGCCGCCGCGCTGCCGTGCGTGGCGCTGTCCGAACTCGTCGACGACTCCTGGATCGTCGACCCGACCGCCGACCACGAGTGCGCCGCACTCCGCCGCGCCCTCACCGCGGCCGGCCTCAACCCCCGCCTCCTCCAGGTGCGCGACACCGCCACCGCCGCCGACCTCGTCGCGTCCGGGGAGGCCGTGCGCCTCTGTCAGCCCACCGCGGAGCCCACGGACGGCACGGTCGTCCGCCCTCTGCGCGGGGACCCGCTCACGGCGCAACTGTCCCTGGCGTCACGGTCCGGCGCGCTGTCCATCACCGAGATCGACGCGCTGTACGGGGATGTGACCGACGCCCACGCGGACCTCGCGCACCGCAGCACGGGGTACCGCGCGTGGCTGGAACGGCGCGCTGAGATCCGGCCACCCGCACCGGCCGTCCTCCGGGCGCCGGCCGTCCGGCTGTCACCCACCGGAACACCGCAGGGCCACCGGCACCTCTCCGCCTGACCCGCACGGGTGAGTTCGCGCATGAAGCGCCCGAGTCGGGGCATTTCTCCGTTCCCGAGCGGAGGAGAACCTCCCATGGCTGATGTCTCGATCACCGACTTCACCTTTGTCCCGCCGGAGTTGACCATCGGCGCCGGCGAAACGGTCACTTGGACCAACAACGACAGCACGCCGCACACCGTCACGGCGGACGACGGCACCTTCGACTCCGGTCCGCTCAACCAGGGCCAGACCTTCTCCCGCACCTTCAACCAGCGCGGGCAGTTCACGTACCACTGCTCGTTCCACCCTTCCATGACGGGGACGATCACGGTCACTTGACCGGTTCCGGACCGGAGCGGTCCGAGCGCCCGGTCACCCGGAGAACCTGAGCACCCGGACCGTCGGGGACGGCCCGGGTGCTCAGCCCACCGGGAGGCCGCCACTCACGCCCGCCATCGGCACCGACGCCGGGCTCCCCCGCTCCGCGACCCGGCGGAGCAGCGTCTCCGCCCGCTCCAGGACCTCGGGGTTCGCGAACGCCAAGCGCCCCACGTGCACCCCGTCCGAGCCGTACGCCGGCTCCTTGAGCACGGCGGTCCTCAGCACGTCCACCGTCCACGGCTCACCGTGGACGACGAGCCCGCCGGCCGGCGGCATGACGCTCATGCTCCAGCCCGCGCCCAGCAGCCACCTGCCGTACGCCTCCGCCTCGTTCGCGGAGGCGGAGGCGGAGGGCAGATGACGGGCCGCGACCTCCCACAGGGACGAGGCCGCCGGGGACTCCCCCGGGACCGGCAGGGCGGCCACCACCGCCATCGTCCCGTGCTTCGCGTACGCGAGCACGCACCGCGCGTCCGGCCACTGTGCCGTGAAAGGCGCCATGATCACGCGATCCGTTCCGGTGATGCGCTTGGCCATGCCCCGTTCCCGCCCCTTCCCATTCCCGCTCTCGCTCCCGTTCCTGTTCCTGTTCGCGTTCCCGTTCCCGCCGGATCCGCGCCCGGCCTTCCCCGGTGCACCAACCGGCCCCGGACGCATGGGGTCACGGGTACGGCAGGGACATCCGATGCCTGGTGGTGGTGCCCGGTGCACCGTGGTGGTGCCAGGTCCACCCACCCCGGGGGCGCAGGCCCATGGCCCGCCCCGCCGGGCGGTGATGGGATCGGCGTACGCGGTCGGCACGACGGCGGAACGACGACCGACCGGTCCGCGGTACCTCCGGCGCCCGAGCGGCGACAGGCCAAGACGGCAGGCCAAGACGGCAGGACGAGGCGCCAGGACGAGGCGGCAGGTCAACAGGAGCGAGGAGAGAACGACATGCGGGTGCAAGGACGCGGGCGAGCGGGCCGCCGGACGGGGACGGCCCTCGTCACCGGGGCGGTCGCGGTGGTGACGGCCCTGATGACGGGCCTCACGACCGCCCCGCCGACGAACGCCGCCGCCCCCGGCGCCGAGGACCTTCGGCGGACGCTGGCGGCGGACGTCCGGGAGGTACGGGCGGCGGGCGGGGACGTCCGGGTGCTCGCCGAGGTGGACACGGGACGCGGCGTACTCCGGGCCCGGGCCGGCGGTGGCACCGTACCGACGCCCTGGAACGCGCGCTTCCGGGCCGCGAGCACCACGAAGACGTTCACCGCCGTCGTCGTGCTCCAACTGGCCGCCGAGGGCAAGCTGTCGCTCGACGACACCGTCGGGAAGTGGCTGCCCGGGGTCGTCTCCGGCCACGGCAACGACGGTTCACGGATCACCGTCCGGGACCTACTCCAGCAGACGAGCGGCCTCTTCGACTACGTGAACGACCCCGGCCTGGCCCGGGCGCTCGCCGAGCACTTCGAGGAGAACCGCCACGACGCGACCCCCGCCGAGAAGTGGGTGGCCGTCGCGATGCGCCACCGGCCGCTGTTCACCCCGGACCACCGGCACCCGCGCTGGGCGTACTCCAACACCAACTACCTGCTGGCCGGCATGATCGCCGAGAAGGCGGGCGGCCTGGCCTGGCGCGAGCAGGTCGAGCACCGCGTCATCGCCCCGCTGGGCCTGCGCGACACCTCCGTACCGGGCGCCAACCCCTATCTGCCCGGCCCCCACGCCCGCGTCACCCTGCGCACCCCCGACGGCGGACGGACGGACGTCACCGACCACAGCCTCCAGCACACGGCGGACTCCGGTCTTGTCACCACCACCGCCGACCTCAACACGTTCTTCCGCGCCCTGGCCGGCGGCAAGCTCCTTCCGCCGGACCAACTCCGCGCCATGCAGCGGACGGTGGACCGGTCCGGCGCCACGGACGACCTCGCCGAGTGGCCCGAGGGCGGCTACGGGCTCGGGCTGCGCCGGACGCCCCTCAGCTGCGGCAGCGGCTACTGGCACCACGAGGGCGACGGCCTCGGCTCGTACACCCGCACCGGCGTCACCCCGGACGGCCGCCGCTCCGTCGCGGTGTCCGTGACCAGCGCCGGGGACACTCCGGACCGCGTGCGGTTCAACAAGGCCACGCGGAAGCTGGTGGACGACGCGCTGTGCGGGGCGGGGACGAGCTGAGGGCCGCCCTCCCCTCACTTCCCGTTACACACTCCGAACTCGGCGAGCCGCAGCCCCGACCCGTCACCGGTCCACCGTGAGACGGAGGCGTTCGGCACGGGCCACGGCCGGGCCGGTGCCTCCCCGCCGAGCAGGTGGCGCAGCGCCACGACGACCGCGTCGTGGGCCACCAGCAGCACCCGCCGCCCGGGCGGGACGACGCCGTGGTCCCGCAGCAGGTCGCGGACGCGGGCGGCGACGTCGTGCAGCGACTCGCCGCCGGGCGGCCGGTAGTCCCACTCCCCCGCCCGCTCCCTGCGCAGCCCCTCCTCCGGGTCCCGCTGCCGGAGGGCGGTCCCGTTGTGCCCGTCGAAGATCCCCATCCCCCGGTCGCGCAGCCGCTCATCGAGCACCGCCGGGGGCAGCGGCGTCCGGCAGCCGAGCCGTTCGGCCTCCCGCGCCATGCCCTCCCACGTCTCCCGGGCCCGCACATAGGGCGAGACGACCACGGCGTCCGGCGGTGCCCCCGCCAGCCACCCGCCGAGCCCGGCGGCCTGCTCCCGCCCGAGCGCCGACAGCGGTACGCGCGGGTCGTAGCCGGCGGGCAGCACGGCGGGCGCGCCCGTGGCGCGGGCCTCGTCGAACAGGACGTTCGCCGTGCTCTGGCCGTGCCGGACGGCGATCAGTTCGGCGGGGAGGGCGGGCTCTGCCACGGGCGGGCTCCTGAGGTGGCGGAAGGGTGTGGGGGTGAAGGGGGAAGGCCGGTGCGTGACGTGACCTGAGGCACCCTTCATGGTGCACCTCGGCGCCCCGCCCGGAGCCGACCCGGCCACGGGCGCGCGGGGCGGTCCGCCCGCGCGCGTCATCCCTCCGCCGCTGCCCGCTCCACCGCTGTCCGTTCCACCGTTTCCCGCCCCACCGCTTCCCGCTCCACCGTGCCCAGCCAGAGCGTGTCCCGGGCCCGCGTCATGGCGACGAAGAGCTGGCTCCGGGCGAGTTCCTGCCGCTCGCGCACGATGTCGGCGTCGGCGGCCGCCGGCACGACGGGATCGTGGTCGGGCAGGTAGACGTGCTTGAACTCCAGCCCCTTGGCGCGGCGGTAGGTACCGAGCTTGACGGCGGCGACCGGGTGCCCGTCGTACTGGTCCAGCGGGTGCACCGGGATCCCGGCCCCGGCGAGCAGCCGCCGGTAGCGGTCCGTCTCGCGCTGGGACGGGCACAGCACCGCCGAGTCGGCCCATGCCTCCCGGCCCGCCTCGCGGAGGGCGGTCAGGAGGGCCGCGTCGTGCTCGGCGGGGTTCCGTGACCGCGCCCTGGTCACCGTTCCGTCGTGGTAGGTGGGGTCGATGTCCCGGAGGCCGGCTGTCCTGGTGCCGTCGATGTCGTCGAAGGAGTCCCCGGCGACGACGGCGAGGGCCGCGTCGATGATCTCCTTGGCGTTCCGGTAGTTCGTCCGGAGGATCTGGCTGCGGTCGCCGCGGACGTCGATCCCGGCGTCCGTCAGCCGGAATCCGCCTGGGTAGACGGACTGCTGCCCGTCGCCCACGAGCAGCAGGCCGTTGGGGGCGTCGCCGACGAGGGCGTGCAGGAGCCGGACCCCGACGAGGGTGAGGTCCTGGACCTCGTCGGCGATCACGGCCGCGTACGGCAGCCCGTCCGGGCGGGCCCGCACCTCGGCCAGGGCGAGGCTGAGGACGTCGTTGAAGTCATGGACGCCGCGCTCCTCACGGACGCGCTCGTACTCCTCGTACAGCGCCCAGACCGCCTCGCGGTGGGGACGGCGGAGGTTGATGCGGCGGCGGTGGCGGCCGAGCAGCGCGTACTCCTCGAACCGGCGGATCCCCCGGCCCTTGATCACGCAGTCGATCTCCTCCCGCCAGTAGTGCGAGGAGGCGTCGATCGTGGACAGGACGCTGTCGCGCCCGCAGTGCACCCACGCCCTGCTGAACGCCGTCCGCGCGCCGTCCCCGTGCAGCCGGTGGGCCGTCCCGCGCTCCTCCAGGAACTTCAGCGCCCAGGCGTGCAGGCTCCGGAACTCGACCCGGTCCGCGGCAGCGGGCGACATGGACCTGAGGAACGTGCCCTGCACCCGGGGGAGGTTGTTCGCGAACGTGACGTAGAGGACGCGGCCGGTGGTGCGCTGGGCGAGGTGGGCGGCGCGGTGGAGCGCCACCACGGTCTTGCCGGTTCCGGCGGCACCGCTGATCCGGGCCGGACCCGACCAGTTGCGCCGGACGAGGGCCACCTGCTCGGGGTGGAGGAAGGTCATCCACTGCTCGATCGGTGCCCGGCGGGCGGCTTCGAGGGCGGCGTCGCGGAGGCGGGCGACGTCCAGGTCGAAGAGGGTGTCCCCGGCGGCCCAGCCACCGGCCCCACCANGGCGGCTTCGAGGGCGGCGTCGCGGAGGCGGGCGACGTCCAGGTCGAAGAGGGTGTCCCCGGCGGGGCCGGTGGTGGGGCCGGTGGCTGGGCCGCCGGTGGGGCCGCCGGGCGGTCCGTCCGGCGACGCACCGGCCGACGACGGCCCGTCCGGTCCCGCGCCCGCCGGTGCGTCCGGTTTCGTGCCCGCCGGTACGTCCGGCCCTGCGTCCGTCGGTACGTCCGGCCCCGCGTCCGCCGGTACGGAGGACGGTTCGTACGCCGGGAAGACCTGTTCCAGGTGGTCGGCCATCGCCCGGACCATGGGCCCCGCGAGGCGCGGGCGCTCGGCCATCAGCGCCGGTGCCACCTCGTTCTCCCCGAGCAGCCGCACCCGGCCGACCCGCCCGTCGACGGAGTGGCCCGCGAAGACCATCAGCGGCTGGACGGCGACGGGCGACAGGCCCAGGGAGGCGAGGGCCCCCTCGGCGAGGCGTGTCACGGCCAGCATCTTCCCCACCTCGTCGTCGCGCCGGGCGCCGCCCGCGGTCAGCCGGCCGTCGGCGGCCTCGGGGGCGGACCGCCAGCTCTTGACGTCGACGACGAAGACGCCGCCGGGGCCGACCAGCAGCATGTCGACGTTGGCCGCGCGCGTCCCGGGCCACCGCCGGTCGACCAGCAGCCGCCAGCCCCGCTCGGTGAGCATCAACAGCCGGGCGGCTATGCGGCGTTCGCCCTCGCTCGCCGCCTCCCAGCGGCGGGCCGCCCGCTGGGCCGCCCGCAATTGCTCGCGCAACTCCCGCTCGTACCGCCGGGCCTCCTGGGCCCTGCGCCCCGCCGAACCGCCTCCCACCGCCACGACTCCAGCCCCCTCACTCGCTCGGCATGCTCACACGCAGAGTAATGATCTCAGGGCGCAACGAAGTTGGAGGGGCAGGGGGAGGAACAGGGTTCAGGGGGAAGGCCGGGGCCGGGGTACGCGGCCGGTCAGCGCCCGCCGCGGCGTCGCAGCGGGCCGGCGGCCAGCCAGTCCGCGCGCATCCGCTCGTACTCCCGGCGTTCGGTCGTGGTGAGCGCGCGTCCCCGGCGCTCGGTCAGGAAGGCACGGATGGCGCGGTTGATCTCTTCGGCGCGTGGCTGTCGTTCGGCGCGTGGCTGTCGGCGGATGGGGACCAGGGACATGCCGACAGGCTAAGGGGAGGCACTGACAAACGGCCCGTGATCCGGGCAGAGTTCAGGAGAAGCTCATCAAATCCTCATCAAGCGGGGCACGACGACCGGCACGCCGTCCGTAGCGGCACCGCGGCGTCGGCCGCCCCCGCCGTCCGTCACGCCGCGGTGCAGTACCGCCCGCGCCCCCGTGTGGCCGCGAGCCACTCGGTCCGCAGACGGGCGTACTCCTGGCGCTCCGCGCCGGTCAGCGCCCGGCTGCTGCGCTCGGCCAGGAAGCTGCGGATCGCGTCGTTGATCTCCTCGGGGCATGCGGGACCTGCGGTCCGGGTGGGGAACATGGGGTCAGGTTATGGGGGGAGGCGGACGTAGGCACGCGATTTTCTCCCCGCCGCGGGCAGGTCCGGTCGTTCAGCGGTCGCCCAGGACCGCCATCGCGAACGCCAGCCGGCGGTCCAGCCAGCCCGCCTTGATGCTGCTGAACCCGGATCCCACGGACTGCATCACCTCGGCCCCGTCCGCGACCCACAACAGCGTCCGGTCGCGGGCGGCCCGGCCGTCGCCCCCGTCCGGGTCCCCGCCGGAGAACGCGGAGTCCAGCAGCCCCTCGACGACCTTGCCCACGGCGCGGAGCGCCGCGTCCTGCGGGGAGATGGCGGCCCATTTGTTGCGGCCGACGATCTCGGGGTGGCCCGGCTGCTCGATGCGCCAGGTGTGCCGGAGCAGCTTCTTCGAGGAGGGGATGCGGCGGATGACGCCGATCTCCCGGTCCTCGGCGTCCCGCACCGGATGACGTCGTTCGCCCTCGGCTTCCTCCTCGGACCTGTCGATCGTGCAGAGCAGCCGTTGCCGCTCCCGGTCCTCGTATATCGCGCTCACCCCGGACCGGCCGGCGAGGAAGGCGCAGGGCGGGTTGATCCGCCGCTGGCCGTCCCGCCGGGGCACGCGCACGGCATGGTCCCCCAGCACCGGGCGCTTGGTCCCGGGCCCCTGTTCCCGCTCCACGAAGCCGATCACGAACCGCCCGACGTCCCGCCAGTCGACGACGTCGAGCGGCGGCTCGGTGTTCCTGTTCCTTCCGAAGGCCATCCGCCGAGCCTATCCGGGCCGAGGAGCCGCCTGACCTGCGTCTCCGACGCGGACCCGGGCGAGGGTCCGACGTGAACTCCCCGCTCCGCGCCCCGTGCGCGATCATGTGGAGAGTGCCCCCGGTCCGCGCCGGGTCCCACCACGACAGGAGGCCGACACCCCATGGCGTCCTCACGCACCCGGCGGAAGGCGAGCGAACTGCTGGACGGGGCGACCCCCGCGGCGGTACCTGGATCGTCCTCACGACGACCGACGGGCCCGGCCATCCGCACGCCCATCTGCACGGGGCGGGGCGACCGCTGAACTGGGAACTGAGTCCGTCAGGTCGACGCCCCCGAGCGGGCCCCGGGCCTCGGCCCGCCGTGCCGCTCAGCTCAGCCGAACGATCAGCTCAGCCAGTCGATCAGCTCAGCCAGACGAGGAACAGGCCGAGCAGCGTGAACATCCCCGAGACGGAGATCCCGAGAAGGTGCCGGATCACGGGCGACCACGCGCCGCCCCGCCCCATGACCGTCGCCGACCGCACGGGACTGCGCGGGAGGTACCGGACGGTCACCGCCTGCCCCTCCTCCATGAGCAGGGCGTCCTCCTCGAACTCCACGTACTGCCCGGCCTCCGTGGTGAAGCCGTACACGTGGTGCACCGACCGCTCGCCGTCGCTGTCCACGGACGTGTACGCGCGCACGCACCGGCCCTCCACGGCCGTGCCCTTCAGCACCGCGGCGAAACGGTGGGCGAACTTCCATGTCAGCGCGGCACAGATCGTCCCGCAGATGACCAGCACCACCAGACCCACGCGCAACATCTCCATCGCGGCATGCTAAGCGCGCCGATACGGGGGTGGCCCCGCACCGCGGCCCTCGCGGGGCCGCCCCGTGGCCCCCGGCCCGCCTCAAGGAGCGGCCGGTTGCCTGCACACTCCTTCACAGGCATCGGCGAACCGTTTGAACGCGGCCCTGGTGTCCGGCCCGGCGACGCCGTCGATCGGCCCGGTGTAACCCCAGCCCGCGTCCCGCATCTGGCGCTGCAGCGCCATCACCGTGCCGCTCCCGACGATGCCGTCGATCGCGCCGGTGTAACCCCAGTCGTGCTTGAGAGCCCTCTGGTACGCCTGCCAACTACTGGTGCCCAGCTGCCCGTCGATCGCGTCGGGGTAACTCCAGAACTTCCTCAGCCAGCACTGGATGTTCTGGGCCTGCCCGGCGCTCAGGCCGAGGTTCTCCACCGCGAACAGGGCGACGGAATCCGAACTCACCACCCGATGCGCGGTGGGCGCGGACGCCGCGAAGCCGGCGCCCGCACCCGCCAGGCTTCCGGCGGCCAGGCCGACGACGGCGGTGATGCCGACGAGTGCTCTCGTGAAAAGACGCGGTCGCATGCGTTCCCCTTTCGGATCCCAGATCGGTCAGCCGTCATACGGACGCGGGCTTCACTGCTGCACCGGATGAATCACTGCACGTAGACCAGGCTCCACTGCTGCGAGGGCAGCCCCTGGTTGTCCCAGATCTCGACCCGGGTCCCGTTGGCCCCAGCCTCACCGCGATCGGGTTCGAGGACGCGGCCGAAGAGGTTGGCGATCCGGCCGGGGCCGGGGTTGTCGGCCTGGTGTACGTACCAGAGCTGATCGGCGTTGCCGAACGTGCTGTCGCAGGCGGCCTTCCACACCGACCAGCCGTTGGTGCCTTCGGCCCAGCCGGTCAGGCAGCGTCCGTCATTGCCGTTGGCCAGCTGGTAGCGGCCGCGGTGGTCGGTGACGAGGTACCAGTACTGGTACGTCTCGCGGGCGCAGTCCCACACCCGGGCCCGGTCGTCGCCCGCCGGGTGGCCCAGGCAGCGGTCCGCGCCCTGGTTACGGACCTGGAAGGGACCGACCGCGCCCGGCGGCACGGGGTCGGCGGCCCTGCCGACGGCACCCGAGCCCGGAGCGACGGCCACCAGCGCCACGAGCAGCCCGGCGAGCACCGGCGCCAACCGCGTACGCGACAGCTTCATGACTCCCCCTGTCCTCGAAGCGGTGAGGGAGCACCATCGTCCCCCGACGTGACCGCGAGTGACCGGGATTGGGCGGTGAAACCCTCCGAACGAGTGCTCGTCCCCGCTCCGGGGTCCGGTGCCGCGTCACCGGCCCGTCCGCACGCTGCCCCGGGAGGAGCCGCCCGGAACCGGCCGCACCTCACTCCCTGGTCCCGCCCTGGGTATGCCCTGGGCATGCCCTGGCCATGTCCTAGTCATGTCATGGCACGCACGCGCCGCCTCCGCACGGCCTCCAGCCACCGGGCCCGCAGCTGCTCGTACTGCCGGCGTTCGGCCGGGGTCAGCGGCCTGCCGTCCCGGTCGCTCAGGAACGCGCGGATGGCACGGTTGATCTCCTCGGCGGGACACGGCGGGTCCGGGAGCTCGGCGGGCATACGGACCAGGCTAACCAGGGCCGGCCGGTGTCGCCGTCCGCGTGGAGGTACCGCCACCGCTCGCCACGGGCAGCCAGCCGTTTCGCTTCCCCCGTCGCGTCAATCGAGCGCCGGCCCCGCCTCCGGCCAGGACCGTGGTCGGGAGGGATCCGGGCGCCCGGGCGGGTCGTCAGCCGATCGGCCAGCAGCTGACCGCTTGGTAACGGGTCCCGTTGCACGTGTAGGTCAGTCCGTACACGCACCGCCCGACGTCGAACCAGTCCCCGCCACAACACCCCCAACACGTGCCGCTCGCATCGCACTTCGTATCACCGTCGAGACACGCGGCCCGGGCGCCGACACCGGCCGCCCGCACGATCTCCGTACCCCCTCCCGATCCATGCGGCGCACGATGCCCGTGCGGCGCCTCATAGGGGATGTGGACGTTCGCCGGTCGCCGCGCGGCCCCGGCTTCGGCTCGTCCGGCGGCCGGACCTCCGCACGGCGATGCCTGCTGCTGAGCGGCGCGCAGCAGGGAGGTGAGAACCGTGAACTCCGGTGTCCCGGTGTCCTTGAGGGTGAGGCGGACGAGGGGGTGCGCGTGGTCGTCGCAGGGGACGTGCCGGAGTGGTTCCACCTCGTCGATGAGCCGGACGGGGATGGTGGTCCAGTCCTTGCACGCCGTGCCCAGGGCGAACTGGAGAACGTCGGCCGCGTCGGCCGTCTTCACCATGCCGGTCAGGGCGAGGGGGACGGTAACGGTGTTGGCGTTGAGGGCTTGACGGAACTCTTCTCCGGTGAACGTCCTGTGCATGAGAGGTACCACCTTGCCCGGAAGACCGCTGTTGGTCGGGATTGTTCCCCTTGTTGGGCTTGATCACTGATGGCCGGACCGAACAGGGCCCCGGCGCGTTGACCCCGGCCCTCGGCGGTTTTTCCTCAGCCGACCGTGACCAGGATCAGAGACCGAAGAGCAATGAGGTCTCGTTGCGGAACCACTCCCAAAAGGGACGGATTTCCCCCATGTTCATGTCCTGATGGTCGAATGTGGCCACAAGGCAGCTGTCCCCCTGGCCGGCATCTCCCGGAACGATGACGCTGGATTGTATGGCGGCAGAGCAGGACGCAAGCAGTCGGTGATCGTCGTACATGGCGAAGAAGTCGTCCTCGTCATCCTCCCTCCCTTCTTCGGACTGCTCGCGCAGAACCTCACCCAACGAAACGTCCAGCATGCCGGTGTCCATCGACCACTCGATGTCGGGCGCCGTCAACGTGCCGTGTACAGCGGCGACGATACGCACCGGTTCGGGTACCACGAACTCCGCGCCGGCGGTACCGACGACGTCCAGCAGCATCGGCGGCCCGCCCCAGAACCAATGAAGCTGTCCGTCCACCGCCAGGGAAGGCAGTTCCGAGACATCCGACGGCGCACGCACCGTACAGCCGTATTTGGGCATGAAGGCGATATAGCCCAAGCGGTACTCGTCTTCCTTCCGGGCCAACACCACGCCCATCACTTCGCGGGACAGCGTCTGCACGAACTGAGGGCACTCGGCGGCGACCGGCGCCCAGACCCGATTGAGCAGGGCAGTCAGGTCGCCGTCGTCCGGGAGCGCCCACGGATTGTCCGCGGCAAAGGAGGACCGTCCACCGCCACGAAGTACCATCCCGCAGACACTGTCGTCGTCAGTGAGGTGCAGCTTCCGCCGGGCCATATCGGCGATTGTCGTCATCTCGCCGGCTGCGACCGCGGCAAGGAGTTCGTCAGCCTGATTGAAGGTGTAGGCATGCACGTCTGTCATGGAGGCCGAAAGTAGCACCGCCGAGTGACATCACCTCCCCACCACGTCTGTTCAGGGACGCAGCACAGCGAGGGACCGGGAAATCACACGCCACGGCGGCCCGACGGCCGCCGCGTCGTCGCCCCCGCACCGGCACTTCCGAAGACGAACTCTCATAGAGCCGCTGCTCTTTTGGCCCCCGAGCAGGAGGAGACCCGAGCGACCCGTACAACCGCCACCACCGCGACGACCGCCGCCACCGCGAGAGCGCGTGTGTGCGCCATGATGGACGCGAACGGCGACGGGAAACTGACCTCCGACGAGTACAACGCCTGGGTGGTCGCCGACAAGTTCGACCACATCTGCCGGTTCGCACTCGGCGCCTCCCCGATGGGCGAGGTCCTGCACTGGGGCGCATCCGACGCCACGCTGCGGAGACAAGTCCTCAGCAGGGCACGCTCACCTGGTAGGACCGCTCGCCGGAGTCGATGTCGTTGCTGCTGTCCGTCCAGTACGGGCCGTTCTGGCGGAACATCATGCTGACGTTGTACGTACCGCAGGCGCCGAGTGCCGCGGGTGAGCCGCCGCCGGCCCAGCCGTTGGCGGACCCTTGTGTGACGGGGTCGGGGGTGGCGTAACTTCCCCACTGGCCGCCGACGCTCACCGAACCGACGGCGTGCCACTTGGCGGGGTAGTTCGACGACGCGTTGTACCAGGAACCGCCCCACAGGTACTGGACGTTGCGGTTGTTCACGATCACCTGGTTCCCGCCGGATCCGAAGCGCAGACACACCTGCACCTCGGCGTAGGTGTACTGCCCTCCGCCGTAGAAGGAGTCGGCCGGGCCGCAGTAGTCACCCGCCGGGACAGCGGCGGCTCGCTGTTGCGCGGCAGTGGCGGGTGCGGCGAGGGCGGACCCGGACAGCGCCAGCAGCGCGGCGCCGAGGCCGGCTGCGAGTCTCCGCGGCCGTCGCCCGTACACAGTGGGAGGTGTGGCGGGGTGGGTGGACGCTGGATCGGTGGGTCGTGAGAGCTGCATGTGCCGCCTCCTGAATCGCGCTACCACCCCTTGAATATGGGGTGACTTCAGGGCGACATCAGGGGCATCCATTACCTGGCACCCCCGAAGTCGTCATTCACCAGGCCATCACTCGACGGTCACACCGTGACATCCAGGATGTAGTTGTTGGTGATGAGGAACGTCACCAAGCCCGTCCCCGTACTGAACGTGCCGGTCCCGGAGTCGCGTGCCTGACTGCTGGAACCGCGTTCGGTGGCGTTGCCGGACGCAGCGGGGGTGTCCCGCTCGAAGCGGCGGTCGATCGTGAACTTGAGCGTCTGCCCCGTGTCCGTCCGCTTGAGGGTGTCGGTGGTCCTCGTCGTGTAGAAGAGGTCACCGCTGCTCGTCACCGAGCCGGACATCGTCAGTTCGGCCGCGAAGGACTCGTCCGGCGTCGCGCACCGGAAGCCGCCGCCGCTTCTGCCGTCCACGGCGCCGTTGAGGGGATGGACGTTCACGTTGATCGCCCCCGCGCAGTTGTAGGTCACCAACGGCGCGCGGGGGGCATCGGCGACAGCGGCCGGCGTGACGGCGGCCGACGCCAGGAGCAGGGCCACCGCACCGGCAGCGGTCCCACCACGAGTGGACACGGGAAACATCACGGTCCTCCTTCGGCCTGCGGAACAGGCAGGTCAGGTGAAACACAGGCGATGTACGCACCGTTGCTCCCGAGTGTGCTGTCACCGGCTACGTGATGAAATCGCTCGTCCGAGTGACAGTCGGGTCGGCCGCCACGAAGAGGGCTCCGGCCTCGGACGCGGCCGAGTGCGCCCCAGCCGGGTCAGCGGCAAGTCATGCGTCGCATGCGACTTCGGGGCACCCGGGATCGCACCCGCACACGCGCTTCGACTACTGGACCAATACGCCGAGTGCCCTCAGGAACCGGGTGGTGTCCTGGACCGTCGAGGACGACGTCGGCCCCGGCGCGACGCAGATCCTCGCCGCTGCTCCGGCCCGTTGCCACCCCAACCACTTGTAGTGAGTGGGCCTTCCCGGCTTCGACGCCCGCGGGCGTGTCGTCCACCAGGACGGCGGCTTCAGCCGTGAGCTCTGCCCGCTCCAAGGCGAGCCGCACCAGCTCGGGGCGATCGTCAGCGTCTTCTCCGTATGCGCCGAGGCCCCAGCGGATGTGACGGTCGAGACCGAACACCTGGAGCTTGATCTCCGCCACGGCGCGGACATTGCCTGTGACGACGGGTCTGTACCCAGCCGGGCAGAGCCGCCACGGATTCCAGCGCCGAGGCCGCACCGGGCAGGGCGTGACCACGCTCGCGGAGATCTGCGGCGCGAGCTGCACATGCGCCTCGCCGAGAGCACGGGCGAACCTCTCGAAGTCCGCGCGATCGGTGGTGAGGCCGTGAAGCGCGGCGGTCTCCCGGAAGATCACCGGCTCGGTGATCCCGTCGATCTTCGCTTGCCGTTCCATCCGCCGCCCGGTGACCCGTTCGAAGGCGAGGCCCGACAGTTCCCGTCCCACCCCACGTGTGTCGATCAGCGTGTGGTCGATGTCCCACAGAACACTCCGCTGCACGCCCATGCGACTCCCTCCACCGGAACCCGGGCCTCCAGGCTGTCACACGAAGGGACGTCACAGCCTGCGGACGCCCGGCAGGCGCCTCAGCCGGCTTCGTCGGGTAGGGAGGGGTTGTCCCACTCGTGACTGAGGGCAGCATGCACGATGGAGTCACGCCACCGCCCGTTCTTCTGAACGTGCTCGCGAATTCGCCCCTCTTCGACCATGCCGGCCCGCAGCATCGTCCGGGCCGAAGCCTCGTTGAGGGGGGACCTCGCACCCCAGATCCGGTGGAGGCCCTGATCCTCGAAGCCGAGGCAGAGCAGCAGGTGGACGGTCTCGGTTCCAAGGCCGGCGCCCCAGGCGTCCGGGTGCAGCGCGAAGCCCATGGTGGCCGCCTGCTGTTGATGGGGGTCACCGGCCAGGCGGCCGAACCCGATCAGGTGCCGGGCGCTGCGTTCGACGACGGCCAAGGCGTACTCCGTGCGGGGCCGTTCGGTGGCCGAGGCGATCGAGCGGGCGAGAATGTGGCCAACGTCCTCACGTGTCCGAGGTTCGAAGGACAGGTGCTCAGTGGCTTCGTGACTTCCGTAGATCGCGAAGACGGCGTCCACGTCGTCGAGGGTGAGTTCGCGGAGTTCCAGGCGCTGGCTGCGGCGGCTGACCGGATACACGGCAGCGCACTCTACCGGCGGTGTGTCAGCGGGGAAGCGCGAGGCGGCGCGGGCTGTACGCCTCGATTTCCGCGTGGAGTTCCTGCGCGACGATCGCGTCGCGTGCCGGGCCGAGGCGGGGGCCGACGCGGTCATCGATGGCGTGTGCGGCGTACAGCGGTGCCGGCTGAGTCACGGGGCCGCTGTCGGGTACGCGACTCCATAACTGTTCGCTGCTGTAGCCGGGCCTGTGGACGATGACCCGCCGCGCGTCCCGCTGCGGCAACCGGTCCTGGTAGGACCAGCCCTCGAAGATCTTGACGGCCGGCTCCAGCCGGGCCGGAGCCGCCGCCTGGCTCGTCTCCCGTGAAGTGCACCCCCGCGTCGCCCGGGAAGCCTGGGCCAAGGGCCTGCCTGCCACCCTGCGCTCCGGGATCCACTTCGACGCCGTCCACATCCCCGCCGCGCTCATCGAGGACCGGGCCGCGAGCCGCCAACGCGAGAGCATCGAGGCGCATTTCCGCTCCGCCGGGATCACCGGATCGGTCATCGTGTCGCGTCTGCGCGACCGCTACACCGCACTCGTCCCACCGGACACCGCCGACACCTGGGACGTACACCGCACCGAATGCCTCGGGGCGGGCTGCCACACCAACTACCTGGCCACCCCGGTCCCCACCCGACGCGAACCCCCGGGCGCCTACTGGCTGCTGCCCGCCCCCGACGGCCCGGAGATGCTCTGCGCTCCGGACCGGCTCAGGGAACTGCTCCGGGCGGACACCGCACGGTGACCAGGAGGAGCCCCATGTGCCGAGCGGGGCGGGCCCGCCTCGACGGCTCCATATCGCTTATCGATACTATCGAAAAGCGATATGGACCTGCCGAACAAGGCTGAACAAGGGGGACCTTCAGGCCCGAAACCTCGCCCTGGTGGGTGCGGGCCAACAACCACCTGCTGGAGCTGGCCGTGGGACTGGCCCTGCTCCTGGTGGGCCTGTTCAAGCTCGTGTTCCCGGTGCTGGGGGCCATCGGCCCGCTTCCGCCCATGACCGACACCCGCGCAGTCGGCGTTGCGGCCGCGCCGGACGCCACGGCCTCCGGGCCGGTGACGCTGCGGGGGACCGGCCGGGCCGAGCTCGTGTTCCACGACCCGGGCCTCGGGGACCGGCTGCTGCTGATCCTGCCGGGTGTGGCCGGCGCGGCCTTGCTGATCGTGATCTTCTATATCCTCCTCCTCATGGCCCGCACGTTCCGCGCGGGGGACCTCTTCACCCCGCAGAACACACCCCGCCTGCTCGCCATCGCCGGGGCCCTCCTCCTGACCGGCACGGTCGTCCCGGCCCTGGACGTCCTGACGACGGACCTCCTGGTCGACGGCACACCGGTGGAACAGGCCGTTCGCACTCCCTACGCCATGAACACCGCGGCGGCGTTCGGGGCCCTGCTGACCGCGGCGACGGCCGCGGCGTTCCGCCGGGGGGGGCGCGGCTGCGCGAGGACACGGAGGGCTTGGTCCGATGCCCCCGGAGGACCCGCACGAGATCCACTGCCACCTGGACCGGCTGCTGGACGAACACGGCATGACGCTCGCCGAACTCGCCGGACGCGTCGGAGTGACCGTGGCGAACCTGCCCATTCTCAAGAACGACCGCGCCAAGGCGATCCGCTTCAGCACCCTCAGCGCGATCTGCCGCGAACTCCACTGCCAGCCCGGAGACATCCTCACGTTCAGGATCAAGTGAGGCGTTCGCACAGGCCAATGGCATCATCCGTGGACGCCGAAGAGCCCCGGGCCGAAGCTCCGGGGCTCTTCATCGCTGGTGGGCACAGACGGATTTGAACCGCCGACATCCGCTTTGTAAGAGCGGCGCTCTACCGCTGAGCTATGCGCCCGCGACAAAGGAACAGCTTACATGCCCCTGGCCGCCTCCCCGCAAACCCGGAATCGGCCCGGAGAACCAGAGGAGACCAGGGGAGACCGGGGGGAGACCGGGGGTTATCCCCACCCCGTATCCGGTGGGGAGCGGTATCCCCGCCGCACCGCGTCACTCCTACAGTGACGATCAGCGGAATCCCCCTTCACACCCACCCTGACCTGCGACGACGACGTCATCCCAACACCCCCGGAGATCGCCCATGCCTCGCCCCGCCGCCCGCTCCGCCGCCCGTCTCTCCCTCCTGGTCGGCGGCGTCGTGATGGCCGGGACGGTGCTGACGGGATGCGGGTCGGCGGATCTGTCGGAGGTGGAGCCGGAGCAGCGGACGTTCGCGTTGAGCGGGCGGACGCTCACGGTGGACACGGACGACTCGGAGATCGAGCTGGTGCCGGGGGAGGGCAAGGACGTCAAGGTGACCCGGTGGTTCGACGGGTGGTCGCTGGGCGGGTCGACGAAGACGACGTGGGCGATGGAGAAGGACACGCTCAAGCTGCGGCAGCGGTGCGACGGGATCGGTGTGGACTGCAAGGGGAAGCACCGGATCGAGGTGCCGCGCGGGGTGACGGTGGTCGTGGAGGACGAGAACGGCGGGGTGACCTCCCGGGGGATCAAGGGGAACCTCCGCCTCAGCTCCGACAGCGGCGACATCGACGTCCGCGACGCCGACGGCCGGCTGGAGCTCTCGTCCGAGAACGGCGATGTCGTCGCCGAGCAGGGCATCGACTCACGGAACCTCGCCGTCCGCTCGGAGAACGGGGACATCCGCCTCCGGACCGCCCGGGTCCCCGACGCGGTGCGGGCGGAGAGCGAGAGCGGCTCCGTCACCGTCAAGCTGCCGAAGGGCACGTACCGGACGGACGCGGAGAGCGACAGCGGACGGACCCGCGTCGACGTCCCCCGCTCCGCGTCGAGCCCGCACACCGTGCGCGTGCGCAGCGAGTACGGGGACGTGACGGTGCGCACCGCGTCCTGAGCCCGGCCCACCGCCCCTCCAACCCGCCGCCGACCGTCCTGTGTGGGTGTCCCCGGTGGATGGGACAATGTCCTCCGGGCCTGGGGCGATCAACGGGAGAGGGCAGAGGGCACGTGACGGCTACCTTCGCGCAGTCCGTACGACCGGCCGGACGGCTTTCCATACGACCCGCCGTGCGGGCGGTCCGGGCGACCGTCGCGCTGGCCCTGCTCCCCCTGCCGCTGCTGGCGGTCGCGGCCGCGGCCGCCCCGGCGGCGTTCGCCGGAGGGGGGACGCGGCGCTGGGGCTGGGGGCGCGGCGACGGGCAGCGGGCCGAGGCGCAGGCGGCGAAGGACGCGGCGGCGGCCGCGTTCTACGAGCTGGACACGGCGCAGCGGGACCTGCGGATCTCCATGGAGACGATCGCCGCGGTGGACTCCTCGCCCGCCGCGCGGCGGGCCGCCCAGGAGTTCGCGGCGCTGGGGACGCGGATCGACGAGGTGTCGGGCGCGTACATCACCGCCGTCGACGCCCATGACCTGGACCGCGAGGACCTGGACTCCTCGACGGCCGCCCGGGCCCGCACCGATCTGACCCGGGCCAAGGACGAGCTCGTCCGCGTCAAGGCGGACCTGGAACGGTTCGGCCAGGGGCTCGGGCCGCTGCTGGCGGGCGCCGAGGCGGAGCTGTCCCGGCTGGCGCCCGCCGTGGAGCGCGCCCGGCAGGGGCTGCTGGCGGCGACGGAGGCCCTGGACGCGGTCCGGGCCTCGGGGCTCCGGGCCGACGACCTCGCGGCACGGCTCGCCGCGCTCTCCCCGGAGCTGACGCGGCTCAACCAGGGCGCGGGGCAGCACGGTGTGACGGAGACCATCGGCCGTGCCGAGCGGGTGCTGCGCGACGCCGACGCCATCCGGGAGGCGGCGGAGCAACTGCCGCAGCGCGCCGCCGAGATCGACAAGCGGCTGGTGTCGCTGCGGACCCGCGCCCAGGCGATCACCACCCGGGCGGCCGGTGTCGTGCCCGTCCTCAGCGAGCTGCGCCGCCGCTACACCGCGCCCTGCTGGCAGGACCTGCAGCAGGTGCCCGAGGAGGCGCGGCACGCGGTGGAACAGGCGGAGACGAAGATCCGCGAGGCGCAGACGGCCCGTGACGAGCAGCGGTGGCCGGACGCGACGGCGCTGCTGTCGACGGTGCGGGCGCTGCTGACGACAACCGACGAGTCGGTGTCGGCGGCCGGCGACCGGCTGCGGCGGCTGGACGAGGTGTCGGCCGACCGCCAACAGGAGGTCGAGCGGACCCGGTTCGCGATCCGGGACGCGCAGCGGCTCGCGATGGCCGGGCGCAGCACCCCCGACCCCCGGCACGCGGCGCCGCTGGACGAGGCGGTGGCCCGGCTGGACCGGGCGGTGGCGGGCCTGGAGGGGCGGCACCCGGACTGGTGGCGCTTCCTGACCGAGACGGAGGAGGTACGGCGGTCGGTCGCGGCCGTCGTGCAGGCGATCCGTGAGGAGCGCGGCGCCGGGCGGTGAGGAACCCGGGCCCGAAGTCCGTCCCGGACGTGGACAGGGCTGCTCCCGACGAGGACGGGGCTCGTTCCCGGCGAGGACGGGCCTGCTCCCGGCGAGGACGAGGCTCCTCCCGACAAGGGCGGCCGACTCCCGACGAGGACGGGCCCGGGGCTTCAGCTGTCCGCCTGGCTATGCTGCCTGGCATGCCTCGTTACGAGTACCGCTGCCAGTCCTGTGGCGCCACCTTCGAGCTGCGGCGCCCGATGGCCCAGTCGTCCGCCCCGGCGATCTGCCCGGAGGGCCACACGGACACCGTCAAGCTGCTGTCCACGGTCGCCGTGACCGGCGCCGCCGCGTCGGCCCCGGCCCCCGCCCCGTCGTCCTCCGGCGGGGGCGGCGGCTGCTGCGGGGGCGGTTGCTGCGGCTGAAACCCGTCGGTCGGAACCGGTGATCCGGTGAGCGGCCGGTGATCCTGTGAGCGGCCCGAACGGGCCGCCCCGCCGGTCAGCCCTTCTTGCGGGCCAGCGTCAGACCGTCCGCCACGGTGAGCATGACCGTCTCCATCCGCCCGTCCGCCGCCGCGTGGTCGTTGAACGCCTTGACGGCCGCGCCCATCTCCGTGGCCTCCGGGGCGACGACCTCGCCGTGGAAGAAGACGTTGTCGACGACGATCAGTCCGCCGGCGCGCAGCCGCGGCACGGTCTCCTCCCAGTAGTTGATGTAGTTGACCTTGTCCGCGTCCAGGAACACGAGGTCGAGGTGCGGCTCGGCGGGCAGGGCGCGGACCGACTCCAGGCCGTCGCCGATGCGCAGGTCGACGCGGTCGGCGACGCCCGCCTTGGCCCAGGCCTCGCGGGCGTGGGCCGTCCACTCCTCCGATATGTCGAGGGCGATCAGGCTGCCGCCGGCGGGCAGCGCCTGGGCCATGGACAGGGCGGACAGTCCGGTGAAGGTGCCGATCTCCAGGATGTCGCGGGCGCCGGTGAGCCGGACCAGGAAGGCGAGCAACGGGGCCTGCTCCTCGGCCACCTGGAGGTGGGCGCTGTCGGGCAGCAGGGAGACGGTGGTCTCGACCAGGGCGCGCTGCACGGGGTCGAGCTGCGGGTTGTGGTCGAGGACGTACTGGTAGAGCTCGGGGGTGAGCGGGTTGCTCTTCGACTCGGTCACACGGACTCCTCGTTCTCGGACGTCGCATCGGCGGCCCAGCGGCCCGGCGGTCACCGGGCGGCCGAGCCGCCGGCACCCGTTGACGGGTCGCCCTCCGGGCCCCCCGGCGGCCATGGCCGCCGCGACTCCGGTTGACGCCTCAACTTGATGCCTCGATGAACGTTATGGCGGCCCGGGTTCCGGAAAACAGCCGTTTACCAGACGTTCCGGGCGCACCACTTCCCGATATCGGCCCCGCCCGGCCTCAGCCCCGTCCGTCCGCCGCGGCATCCACCACGACGTCCACCGCCTCCGCGAACGCCCGTACGATCTCCTCCCCCGCCGCGACCCCCGCCGTCGTCAGCGCCGTGACGTGCGGTGCCGTCCACCCGGAATCGGCCAGCTCGCCGTGGCCCGGCCGCCAGCCGTGGTCGGCGGCCAGCAGCAGGTCGGCGTCGAGCAGGGAGTCCCCGGCGGTGAGCAGGCGCTCGGCGCCCGTGCGGCGGACGACCTCGGCGACGGCGGCGCTCTTGGTGACCGGCCGGGGCACCGCGTAGACCTTCCGGCCCTGGAGGGAGACGGCCCAACCGCGTTCGTCCGCCCACTCGGTGAGCTCCTTGACCCAGACGAGGGGCAGCCGCTCCCGGTCGACGACGAGGTAGGCGAACAGGTCCTCGGCGGTGCGCGCGCGCAGCAGCCACGCGGGGTCGGCGGTGCGCGTCACGCGGTCCAGGACCTCGTCGAGCGTCGCCCCGCACTCGTCGGCCACGGCCCGGCGCACGCGCCGCCGCCAGCCGGTGTCGGGCTCGCCGTCGACGAGGATCTCGCCGCCGTTGGCGCAGACCGCGAACCGGGGTACGGGCCCGGGGAGCCGGACGCGGCCGTACTGCTCGCGGGTGCGGGTGGTGGCGGGGACGAACGCGCCGGTGCGGGCGACGCCGTCGAGGAGCGCGGCGGCGGTCTCCGTCAGGTAGGAGAGCGGCTTGCCCTCGTACACCTCGACGCAGAGCAGGCGCGGCGCCCGCGCGTCCGGCACTCCGAGGCGGAGCGCGGCGGCGGAGTAGATGAGGGTGCGGTCCAGGTCGCTGGCTATCAGGATCTTCACGTTCACGAGGACCGGACCGCCCGCCCGTCGGTTCCCGTGGCGGCGCGGGTGTACCGCGGGTGGACGAGGCCCACGCAGCTGTACGGCAGCCCGTCCACCTCCTCCACCGGTACGCCGCGCTGGGCCGCGAGCAGCCGGACGTGGTCGAGGTCGGCACCGGCGCCGCGCTTGGCGAGGATCTTCCAGGGGACGCGGCGCAGCAGGACGCGGGTGGTCTCGCCGACGCCGGGCTTGACCAGGTTGACGTCGTGGATGCCGTACTCCTCGCTGATCCGCTCGACCGCCGCCCAGCCCCGCCAGGTGGGGGTGCGGTCGGCGCCCGCGAGCTCCTTGGCGTCGTGGGCGACGCCCTCCTCGACCTCGGCGAAGCGGGCCTCGACGGTGGCGATGAAGGCGCGGGACACATCGGCACCGGCCAGCTCGCGGTAGAACTTGGCGCCGTGGAAGTCGTCCGGACCGACCAGGTCGGCGCGCAGCACGGTCCGCGAGATCAGGCCGGAGACCGTGGAGTTGAGGCACGCGGAGGGGATGAGGAAGTCGTCGCGCGTGCCATAGGTCTCCACGCAGTGCCCGGGGTCCGCGAGGACGGCGAGCCGCGGGTCGAACTCCGTTCCCCGCAGGGCCTGTTCGAGCTCCCGGGTGATGGCGCCCTTGCCCGTCCAGCCGTCGACGAAGACGACGTCGGCCGGGTCGTGACGGTCGGCGAGCCGGCGCAGCGCCGCGGTGTCGATGCCCCGGCCGCGGACGATGGACACCGCGTAGTGCGGCAGGTCCAGGCCGTGCGCGTGGCGGGCCCAGCGGCGCATCAGGACGCCCACGGGGGTGCCGGCGCGGGCCAGCGACACCAGCACCGGGCGGGGCGACCGCTCGGCCAGCACCGTCTCGGTCACGGCACCGACCGCCCGCGCGATCCGGCCGGCGGACGCGTCCAGGGCCGCCGTGTAGAGGGCCTGGTAGTCGGCGGAGGGCTGGTACTCGACGGGCAGCGACTCGGCGTAGTGCGCGCCTCCGCTCTGGATCGCCTCCTCGCGCTCCTCCGTGGGCACTTCCAGGGTGACGGACGAGAGGTCTTGGAGCAGCCAGCCGACGTCCTCGGGCTCGTAGGACGAGAAGGCGGGTCCGCGGAGGGGTTCGCCCTCGGCACGGTGGGACGGGATCACGGCGAGCAGGACCTTCCGGGTGTGCGCGGCGAGCCGGTCCAGCAGCCCTCCGGGTGCGTGCAGGGCGGGGGTGTCCCCCGTCGAGTCGGTCACGACGACGACCGCGTCGAAGCCCGCGCCCGCGACGTTGTAGGCGTAGCGGTCGCCGGGCCCGTCGGCGGGGTCGTCGTGCGCGGGGAAGACGAGACGGCTGCGGATCGCGTAACCGGGGTCGTCCACGGGCAGGACGGGCGACCGGGTGGTGGTCGAGAACCACACGCCTGGGTGGGGGGCGGGGGCCTCCGGGACGGAGACCGGGCGCGCGGACGACGGACCTCCCTCGGAGTCCGGGCCGGCGCCCGCGAGGCGGCGCTCCAGCGCCTCCGCGAGGCGCAGGGGCGCGTACATCAACTCCTCGGTCCCGAGGACGAGGACGCGGCGCGCGCCGATCCCGGACGGCTCGCCGGTACCGGACGGCTCAGCCACCCCGGACGCCCCGGACGCCCCGGTCCCCGAAAGGGCACCCGCACCGGACGGCACCCCCGCCAACGCCGCCTCGACCGAGGCGGCCATGCGCGGCAGTGCCGCCTCCAGACGGGCCCGGTCCGCGGGCGTGAACCCGTGCCGCCCGCCGTCGGGCAGGCCGAGGGGCCAGGAGAGGTCGACGCGGGTCACCTCGACGGACGCGCGCCCATCGGCGCCTCGCGCATCGGCGGCCTCTGCGACCGCCGCCCCCTCCCACTCCGCCACCAGCTCCTGCCCGCGCCGCAGCACGCCGTCCGGCAGGGTCACCGTCCCCGACGCGAGGGCGAGGACGTCCACCCGGGCGCCCAGCTCCGCCGCGAAGGCGTCCAGGGCGGCGCGGTCCTCGGGCGAGCGCATGTCGACGAGGGCGACGACGACGTACCGGTCGCGCGGGCAGCGGCCGTGGAGGGCCGCGATGGTGTTGCGGACGGTGCGGCCGGTGGAGAACTCGTCGTCGACGAGGACGAGCGGTCCGTCGCCCGCGAAGAACCGCGGGTCCTCCGGCAGCAGCAGGTGGGAGGTCGCGTGGCTGTGCTCCTCCTCGAAGCCGCCGGCGGGGGCGACCCCGGCCACCGGGCGGCGCGTCGAGTGCAGGTAGGGGGCGAGGGCCAGGCCGTCGGCGACGGAGTGGCCGAGGCCGGTGGCGGTCTCGGCGTAGCCGAGGACGACCGCCCGCGCGGCGTCCTCGTCACCGAGAAGGGCCCGCACCCGGCGGCCGAGCCCGAGGCCGGCCGCATGAACGACGGACGGCCGCTGCGGCACGTGCTTGCCGAGGACGCGGGAGACGAGCAGGTGCGCCCGCTTGGGGTTGCGGCGCAGGGCCAGGCCCAGCAGCCCGGGGAGGTCCCCGTCGCCCTCCAGCCGTACGCCGAGCCGGTCCGCCACCCACTGGCCCGACCACATCAGAACGTCACTCCCTCTCGCAGCGTCGGCACGCTCGCGCCCAGCAGTTCCACGAACCCGACATCCTCTCGTGCCACACCGAACACCTCGGCCCTCAGCAGAGTCCTTTCTGCCCAGGCCCGGTGCGGCTTCACCTCGTTCATCTTGTTGGTGTACGCGGACCGCAGCACCCCACCGCCCCCGTCGACCGACCGCAGAATGTCCTGGGCGTCGCCGAACTCCTCGTGGCTGACCACCGACAGGGCGTGCACGGGAGCGACGTGCGAGGGATGGATGCAGGTCTTGCCCTGGAGCCCGTTGGCGCGGTCCAGTTCGATCTCCCGGAGCAGGCCGTCCATGTCGTGCTCGATCAAGGCGGAACGCAGCGCCTCGGCGGGCCCGGCGAAGGGGCTGCGGCGCAGCTGCGGTTTGAACATCCGCTGGTGCTGGCGGAAGTACTCCCACACCGGGCCGGTGACGGTGAAGCCGCTGCCGTCCGCGCGGCCGAGGACGTTGACGACGTCGGCGATGACGGAGGCGACGAGCTGGACGTCGTAGGCGGTCATGTCGGGCGCACGGCGCAGCCCGTAGGCGGAGCAGAAGTCGGTCACGCCGAGTCGCAGGGCGAGCACCCGGTCGCGGTACTTGGTGACGGCACGGGAGATCCCGGCCAGGGTCTCGGTCCGGGTCTCCAGGTGCAGGAGCTCGGGGGACTCGAGGACGGGCATGGCGAACAGCCGCTGCTCGTGGGCGGTTTCGGCCTCGGCGAGCGCCTCCAGGAAGGGCAGGCCGCGGTCCTCGGTGAACTTGGGCAGGACGAAGCCGGAAAGCAGCCGCCGGGCGGGGCCGAGGCGGCGCATGAGGTCGGTGATCTGTCCGGGGTGACGGACGCGGATGAACAGCAGCGGCAGCCGGGGGGCGGCGGCCAGCTCCGCGAACTGCCGGACGAGGTTCTCCTCGGCCCCGGCCACCTCACCGTCCGCTATCGAGTCCTCCAGGCACAGGACCATGGACACGACACCCTGGCCGGCCTGTTTGACGATGTCCCGGGCGAGCGAGGGCCGGGTGGCGGGGCTGTAGAGGGTGGCGCCGAGGGCGACGGCGAGCGTGGCGGCCGTGGAGCCGACGTCGAACTCGGCCGGCTGCCGGTGGAACAGAGCGTTCCGGACCTCGGGCGTGAAGTGTCCAAAGTGCCGCATCTTTCTCCCCGTTGTACCGCGTTGTCCCGCCGGTCCGTTCCGCCGTAGTCCCGCCGGTTCCGTTCCGCCGATGAGCGTGGCCGATTATCGTACGCTTGGCAACGGGTCAAGAGTTCCCCAAAACCGGGAAAGAATCGCGTCTCACAGTGCAGGGCGCACCGACACCCTTGGGCGCCCCCGGCCGGCAGCCCTCCACGCCCCCGGCCCGGCAGGCGGCCCCGGCCGCCCCCGCGCGCCCGCCCGTGCCCCGGCTGCACCCCTCCACCGGCACCGGCCCGCGTTGTCCGCGGCCCGTACGGGAGGGCAGGATTGCGGGCATGACGCACGCGATGCTGAAGGGATCGAACATCCCGCTGGAGGCCCCGGCCGTACGGGCCGTGCTGCACTGGACCCCCGGCGCCGGCGTCCCCGACGTGGACGCCTCCGCCCTGCTGCTGGGCGCCGACGACCGCGTGCGCTCGGACGAGGACTTCGTCTTCTACAACCAGCCCCGCCACCCCTCCGGCCTGGTGCGCCATCTGGCCAAGAAGCGACTGCCCGAGGGGCTCACCGACTCCGTCGAGGCCGACCTCGCCACGCTGGACGGCTCGGTACGGCGCGTGGTGATCGCCGCGTCCGCCGACGGCGGGACGTTCGGGCTGGTCAAGGACTTGTGCGTGCTGCTGTACGACGCCTCTCCCGGCGCCGCGGGCACCTCCGGCGGCCCCGGCCCCGTCATCGCCCGCTTCGACGTCCAGCCCGAGACGGGCGACGAGACCGCGATGATCTGCGGCGAGCTGTACCGCCGCGGCGAGGGCTGGAAGTTCCGCGCGCTCGGGCAGGGGTACGCGACGGGGCTGGTGGGGCTCGCGACGGAGTACGGCATCTCCGTCGAGGACGAGGACGAGGACGGGGACGGGACCGCGGCGGGGGCAGGGGCAGGGGCAGGGACGAACGGCACCGCCACCGACGGGAGCGAAACGTCCGCCGCCGCCCCGGGACCGCGCCCCGAGCCCATATCACCGGCATCACCGGCATCGCCTGCCTCCGGCACCCTGCCCCCGCCGGCGTCCAGCCCCGCCCCGTCCTCCCCACCCGCCCCGGCCGGCCCGCCCGGGCCCACCGGCGGTACCCCCACCGCACCCGCCCCGCACTCCCCTGCCACCGCCCCCGCCGCCGCCCCCGGCTACGGCTATCCGCCGCCCCCCGGCGCCCCGCCGGTGGTCCCGCCGCAGCCCGCACCGCACGGCGGACCGGGCGCGCAGCCCGCGTACGGCTACCCGCAGTACCCGGCGGCCCAGCCGTCCTACGGCTACCCCCAGTCCCCGCCGCCCCGGCCGTCCTACGACGCCCCGGGGGACTACCCGCTGCCAGCTCTGTCGGCTCCCGACCCGGCGTTCCGGCTGCCGCCGCAGGGGCCGCAGTTCCTGCCGGGCCGGTAGGCCACCAGCGGCCCGGCACCGCGGCGGAGGGCACCGGCCCTTCCCGCGGTGCCGGCGCACCCCTCACACGGTCGCCTCACACCTCCGCCTCACACCTCCGCCTCACACCTTCGACGACTTGTAGCCCCGCCCCCACTGGAGCCCCCACCCATACAGCCGGTCAAGCTCCGACTGGAACCCGTACACATAGCGCATCTCCCGCCGGACGACGATCTCCTTCTTGTCGTTCTCGATCAGCACCACGGCGCACGACCGCGCCTCGGGCGCGCGCTCGTGGAGCGCGACTTCGAGCCGGGGGCCATTGCCGGGATACAGCGTCACCGTGGCCTGGGTACGCTCGAACGCCGGGGTCCCGTCATAGATGTAGACGAAGACCAGCAGTCGCTTGATCTCATCCCGGTGGTCCATGTTGACGTAGATCGTCTCCCCCGAGCCGGAGCCGAACCGGTCGTCTCCGCTGAGCTGCACGTACGGCGGGGAGTTGATGCTGCCCAGTATGTTGCCGAGCGGCTGCACTACGCCTTTGGAGCCGTCCCACAGCTCGTACATGCACGCGAGGTCCAGGTCCACACTGACCATGGCCGGGCCCTGCGCCTGCACGACTTCGGGGGTGAACTTCCGGAACGGGTGCCGCATCGCACCGCGCGACGGCTTCTCGTGGATGACGGAGGTCCGCATCTGCCAGGACAGGTTGACGCGCATGTTGCCGTTGAGAGCTCCGTGCTTGGTCAGTGAGTAGACCGGGTGGCGTTTGGTGAGCTCGACCGCCCCCGTCGAGCTGTGCGGGGCGTCGAACTGCCACGCCGCGCCGCGCCCCCAGTTGCCGAACAACCTGTCCCGTACCGTCATTGCTGCCCCCACCCTCGCGGATCACGGTTCCCGCCCCGGGAACCGCCGAGCGGGACGGCCGTGAGGTGATCTCACCGCCGCCCCGCTCAGAGGGTTCCCGCACATGTGCCAGGGTCACACCCCGGACGTGACCTCCTGGCGCTCCGCCTCGCTGTCGCCCGCCCCGGCCTCCATGCGGTTGCGCCGCACCGAGGACCAGAACGAGAGGGTGATCAGCACCACGCCGATGAGGCCGGTGATGACCTCGTTGATCTCGTACTTGATCGTGAGGATCAGAATCAGGGCGAGCGCGCCGATCGCGTAGTGGGCGCCGTGCTCCAGGTAGACGTAGTCGTCGAGGGTCCCCTTGCGGACCAGGAAGACCGTCATCGAGCGGATGTACATCGCACCTATGCCGAGGCCGAGGGCCATCACAAAGATGTCGTTGGTGATCGCGAAGGCGCCGATGACACCGTCGAAGGAGAAGGAGGCGTCGATGACCTCCAGGTAGAGGAACATGAAGAACGCGGCCTTGCCGGCCAGTCCGACGACCGAGCCGCCGTTCTTCTTCTCCGCCGCGGCGGCCTCCTCGGCCTCTTCTTCCCCGTCCTCCAGGCGGTTCTCGAAGAAGGCCGAGATGCCACCGACGACAAGGTAGGTCACCAGACCGCCGACACCGGCCAGCAGCACGGTCGCGGCCTTGTCGACCGTGCCCTCACCGCCGTGCACCGGGACGGACGTGGCGAAGGTGGTCGCCGCGATGATCAGCACCACCAGGGAGACGATGACCGAGAGGCCCTCGACCTTGCCCAGCCGGGCGGTCGCCCGCTCCAGCCAGCCCAGCCACCGTATGTCCCGGTCCTCGAAGATGAAGTCCAGGAAGATCATGAGCAGGAAGATCCCGCCGAACGCGGCGATGGCCGGGTGGGCGCTGGTGACCAGCGCCTCATAGCGGTCGTGGTCGTTGATCGCCACGTCCACGGCCTCGATCGGGCCGAGTTTGGCGGTCATGGCCACAATGACGACCGGGAAGACCAGCCTCATGCCGAAGACGGCGACGAGGATGCCCAGCGTCAGGAACATCTTCTGCCAGAAGGCGTTCATCTTCCGGAGGATGCCGGCATTGATCACGGCATTGTCGAATGAGACCGAGATCTCCAGGACGGACAGGATCGCGACGAGCGCCAGCCCTTTCCACCCCCAGAGCACGCCGGCCAAGGCCAGACCGGCCGCCGTGATGGCGAACGACCAACCAAAGGTTTTCAGGAGCACTGGCTACCCAATCCTTCGTGTGCGCGATGTTCTCCGCGCGTACGCGGCTTTACGAAACGTTGACCCCGAAGTGTAAGGGTCCGTTCCCGCAGCCGGGAGAGTCGATCTACGGACACACACGGCGCACCCCTGCCCCTCGGGGACGCGCGGTCACGCCGCGTGCGTCCCGCCTCACGAAACGTTGACCCCGAAGTCCATGGCGATGCCCCGCAGTCCGGACGCGTACCCCTGTCCGACCGCGCGGAACTTCCATTCCCCGCCGTACCGGTAGACCTCGCCGAAGATCATCGCGGTTTCGCTGGAGGCGTCCTCGCTCAGGTCGTAGCGGGCCAGCTCGGTGCCGTCGGCCTGGTTGACGACGCGGATGTAGGCGTTGGTCACCTGGCCGAAGTTCTGGCCCCGGACGTCGGCCTCGTGAATGGAGACCGGGAACACGATCTTGTCGCAGGCGGCCGGGACCTTGACGAGGTCGACCAGGATCGTCTCGTCGTCGCCGTCACCCTCACCGGTGAGGTTGTCACCGGTGTGCTCGACCGAACCCTCGGGGCTCTTGAGGTTGTTGTAGAAGACGAAGTACTCGTCGCCGAGCACCCGCCCGGAGGAGCACAGCAGCGCGCTGGCATCCAGGTCGAAGTCCGCACCGGTGGTGGTCCGCGCGTCCCAGCCCAGACCGACGACGATGGCGGTCAGATTCGGCGCGTGCTTGGAGAGGGAGACATTGCCTCCCTTGGCGAGCGTGACACCCATGGTCCTGTTCCTCCCCGAGTTGAACATTGGTCGCCGCGCACGGGTCGCCGCGCACGTCCGGCGCCGTACTCCCGGACTGCCCAGGCCGGGCTGCCTGAATACGGGAGTACGGCGCCGGAGGTGAGCCGTCACGGCCGCGTGCGCGGCCGGGCCGTGGGTCAGACGTTGACGCCGAAGTCCTGCGCGATGCCGCGCAGGCCGGAGGCGTAACCCTGCCCGATGGCACGGAACTTCCACTCCGCACCGTTGCGGTAGAGCTCGCCGAAGACCATGGCGGTCTCGGTCGAGGCGTCCTCGCTCAGGTCGTAGCGGGCCAGCTCGACGTTGTCGGCCTGGTTGACGACGCGGATGTAGGCGTTGCGCACCTGGCCGAAGCTCTGCTGGCGGCTCTCGGCATCGTAGATGGAGACCGGGAACACGATCTTGTGAACATCCGCCGGGACACCGGCCAGGTTGACCTTGATGACCTCGTCGTCGCCCTCGCCCTCACCGGTCAGGTTGTCACCGGTGTGCTCGACCGAGCCGTCGGGGCTCTTCAGGTTGTTGAAGAAGACGAAGTTCTGGTCGTTGGTGACCTTGCCCTGGTCGTTCGTGAGCAGCGCACTGGCGTCCAGGTCGAAATCCGTACCGGTGGTGGTACGGGCGTCCCAGCCGAGACCGACGACGACCGCGGTCAGGTTCGGGGCTGCCTTGGTCAGCGAGACGTTGCCGCCCTTGCTGAGACTGACTCCCACGAGTCCTCCATTGGTTCGAGGGGCCGGGCCGGTCGGCCTGCCCCCGGTTGTGCGATGGCATCCGGTGAACGTGTGGATCCTAGTGACCGGTTCCCACCGATTACAGGGTCTTGCTCAGAGAGCGGCGAGTTCCCGGGTGTACTCGTTCAGGTCGCGTGCGTCGGGCAGGCCGTTGACGATCGTCCAGCGGACGACGCCCTGCTTGTCGATGATGAAGGTGCCGCGCACCGCGCAGCCCTTCTCCTCGTCGAAGACGCCGTAGGCCCGGCTGACCTCGCCGTGCGGCCAGAAGTCGGACAGCAGCGGGTAGTCGAGCTTCTCCTGCTCGGCGAAGACGCGGAGCGAGAACGGCGAGTCGTTGGAGACCGCGAGCAGCTGGACGTCGTCGTTGACGAAGGACGGCAGCTCGTCGCGGAGGGCGCACAGCTCGCCGGTGCACACGCCGGTGAAGGCGAACGGGTAGAAGAGCAGGACGACGTTCTTCTCGCCCCGGAAGTCGGAGAGGCGGACGGTCTCGCCGTGCTGATTCCTCAGCGCGAAGTCCGGAGCCTCGGTGCCGACGTCGATCGCCATGGTCGCTTCCCTCTCTCGGCGGGCGCCGACCGGACGGCCGGCGGGTCAGGCGGCCAGTCTGTCATTGGGCCCCGGAGGCGACGCACCGCGCCCCCGGCAGCGGGGCTGCCGGGGGCGCCGAGAGGTCCTGTGGGCCGGTACCGGCCGCGCTCAGCGCTTGCCGGACTTCAGCCGGGTGCCGGACCAGTCCTTGGCGACGCTGATGCTCTTGGCCGGGCTGAGCCCCGCGGTCTGCGCCGCGTCCTGGACGTCGCTCGGCTCGATGTACCCGTCACGGCCGGTCTTGGGCGTCAGCAGCCAGACGGTGCCGGCGTCCTCGAGCAGACCGATGGCATCCACCAGCGCGTCCGTGAGGTCTCCGTCCTCGTCCCGGAACCACAGCAGGACGACGTCGGCCACGTCGTCGTAATCCTCATCGACGAGGTCCTGGCCGATGATGGATTCGATACCTTCACGGAGATCATGGTCGACGTCGTCGTCGTAACCGATCTCCTGGACCACCTGTCCGGGCTCGAAACCCAGCCTTGCGGCGGGGTTGGTCCGCTCCTCCGCGTGGTCCGCGGTCGCGCTCACGGATTGCCTCCTGTCATCTTTCGAGAATGCTCTTGTGCTCCCCGCATACGCGAGGCATTGGGCGTAGTCCACACGTGCCGGACGGATCGCGCAAGTACCCGCTCAGCGATCCCTCCCAAACGTTGACGTCTCATGGCAACTCCCACCATGAGGCCGCAACCGAGAGTGATTCACACCACAGCGTTGCGCCGGGTTTGCGAAGTTACTCCCTGGGATTGCGGCCTCCGGGGCCGAACGGCCGTACGCGAGGGACCCCCATTGGGGGCGTATGGTTGCGATTTGGCCGCCGCGAGGCGGCCACCCTCCGACGCTTCATCTCCCGAGTGGTGGTTACCGCCCAGTAGAGATGACGTTTCCGTCGCCGCGGTCCACGATGGGAGCCGGCGCGACATAAGCGAAGACAGTATGTGACCGCGTGCGCAGCAACCCTTGCGTGCAGAGCACGACACACCCGAACAGCGAAGGAACAGCGTGGCTTCCGGATCCGATCGCAACCCGATCATCATTGGCGGTCTTCCCAGCCAGGTCCCGGACTTCGATCCCGAAGAGACCCAGGAGTGGCTCGACTCGCTCGACGCGGCCGTCGACGAGCGAGGCCGGGAACGTGCCCGCTACCTCATGCTTCGCCTGATCGAGCGGGCGCGCGAGAAGCGTGTCGCCGTGCCCGAGATGCGCAGCACGGACTACGTCAACACCATCGCGACCAAGGACGAGCCGTTCTTCCCCGGCAACGAGGAGATCGAGCGCAAGGTCCTGAACGCGACCCGGTGGAACGCGGCCGTGATGGTCTCCCGTGCCCAGCGCCCGGGGATCGGCGTCGGCGGTCACATCGCCACGTTCGCCTCCTCCGCCTCCCTGTACGACGTGGGCTTCAACCACTTCTTCCGGGGCAAGGACGAGGGCGACGGCGGCGACCAGATCTTCTTCCAGGGCCACGCCTCGCCGGGCGTCTACGCCCGCGCGTTCCTGCTGGACCGCCTCTCCGAGCAGCAGCTCGACGCCTTCCGCCAGGAGAAGTCGAAGGCCCCCTACGGTCTGTCCAGCTACCCGCACCCGCGGCTCATGCCGGACTTCTGGGAGTTCCCGACCGTCTCCATGGGCCTCGGCCCGCTGGGCGCGATCTACCAGGCGCGGATGAACCGCTACATGGAGGCGCGCGGCATCGCCGACACCTCCAAGTCGCACGTCTGGGCGTACCTGGGCGACGGCGAGATGGACGAGCCCGAGTCGCTCGGCCAGCTGTCCCTGGCCGCCCGTGAGGGTCTGGACAACCTGACCTTCGTCGTCAACTGCAACCTGCAGCGCCTCGACGGCCCGGTGCGCGGCAACGGCAAGATCATGCAGGAGCTGGAGTCGCAGTTCCGCGGCGCCGGCTGGAACGTGATCAAGCTGGTGTGGGACCGCTCCTGGGACCCGCTGCTGGCCCAGGACCGCGACGGCGTCCTGGTCAACAAGCTGAACAGCACCCCGGACGGCCAGTTCCAGACGTACGCCACGGAGACCGGCGCGTACATCCGCGAGCACTTCTTCGGCGACGACCAGCGTCTGCGCAAGATGGTCGAGGGCATGTCCGACGACCAGATCCTGCACCTGGGCCGTGGCGGTCACGACCACCGCAAGATCTACGCGGCGTACGCGGCGGCCAAGGCCCACAAGGGCCAGCCGACCGTGATCCTGGCGCAGACGGTCAAGGGCTGGACGCTCGGCCCGAACTTCGAGGGCCGCAACGCGACCCACCAGATGAAGAAGCTGACGGTCGACGACCTCAAGCGCTTCCGCGACCGGCTCCACATCCCGATCGCCGACAAGGAGCTGGAGTCCGGCCTGCCGCCGTACTACCACCCGGGTCGCGACTCGGAGGAGATCCAGTACATGCACGACCGGCGCAAGTCGCTGGGCGGCTACGTACCGAGCCGGGTCGTGCGGGCGAAGCCGCTGAACCTGCCGGGCGACAAGGCGTACGCGCCGATCAAGAAGGGCTCGGGCCAGCAGTCGATCGCCACCACCATGGCGTTCGTCCGCCTGCTCAAGGACCTGATGCGGGACAAGGAGATCGGCAAGCGCTTCGTGCCGATCGCCCCGGACGAGTACCGCACCTTCGGCATGGACTCGCTGTTCCCGTCGGCGAAGATCTACAACCCGCTGGGCCAGCAGTACGAGGCCGTGGACCGCGAGCTGCTGCTCGCGTACAAGGAGTCCCCGACCGGCCAGATGCTGCACGACGGCATCTCGGAGGCGGGCTGCACCGCGTCGCTGATCGCGGCCGGTTCCGCGTACGCCACGCACGGCGAGCCGCTGATCCCGATCTATGTCTTCTACTCGATGTTCGGGTTCCAGCGCACCGGTGACCAGTTCTGGCAGATGGCCGACCAGCTGGCGCGCGGTTTCGTCCTCGGCGCGACCGCCGGCCGTACCACCCTGACGGGTGAGGGCCTCCAGCACGCGGACGGCCACTCGCACCTGCTGGCCTCCACCAACCCGGCGGTCGTCGCGTACGACCCGGCGTTCGGCTACGAGATCGCGCACATCGTGCAGGACGGTCTCCGCCGGATGTACGGCGAGAACGCGGAGGACATCTTCTACTACCTCACCGTCTACAACGAGCCGATCCAGCACCCGGCCGAGCCGGAGAACGTGGACGCCGAGGGCATCCTCAAGGGTCTGTACCGCTACAGGGCGGGCGAGGCCGGTGCGATCCCGGCGCAGATCCTGGCCTCCGGTGTGGCCGTGCCGTGGGCGATCGAGGCGCAGAAGATCCTCGCCGAGGAGTGGAACGTCAAGGCGGACGTCTGGTCGGCGACCTCCTGGAACGAGCTGCGCCGCGACGCCGTCGCGGTGGAGGAGCACAACCTGCTGCACCCGGAGGAGGAGCAGCGCGTCCCGTATGTGACGAAGAAGCTCGCCGGTGCCGAGGGTCCGAAGGTGGCCGTGTCCGACTGGATGCGTGCCGTTCCCGACCAGATCTCGCGCTGGGTGCCCGGCACGTACCAGTCGCTGGGTGCGGACGGCTTCGGCTTCGCCGACACCCGTGGCGCGGCCCGTCGCTTCTTCCACATCGACGCGCAGTCGATCGTCCTGGGCGTGCTCACCGAGCTCGCCAAGGAGGGCAAGATCGACCGCTCGGCGCTGAAGCAGGCGATCGACCGCTACCAGCTGCTCGACGTGGCGGCGGCCGACCCGGGCGCCGCGGGCGGCGACGCGTAGGCGTCATAGGGACGTGACATGACAGGGCCCCGGCCGGTTTCCACCGGCCGGGGCCCTGTCGTACGTCCGGTCAGATGTGGGCGCCGCCCGGGGCGGCGTCCGCGTTCTCGCCGCGCTTGGTGAGCAGCGCGAGGAGCGCCGCCGCGGCCGCGACGCAGCCGGCGACGAGGAAGGACGTGCTCATCCCGGAGACGAAGGTCTCGTGCGCGGCTCCGGTGATCTTCGCGGCGACCTCGGGCGGGGTGCCCTGGGGCACCGGCGGTACGCCGACCTCGACCGCGGCGGAGGCCGCGTCCTTCTGCTCCTTCGACAGCGGCGGCAGCCCCGCGTCGGCCCACTCGTCCGGCAGCTGGTGTCCGACCCGGGAGGCCATGACGGCGCCCAGGACGGCGGTGCCGAGGGTGCCGCCGACCTGCATGGAGCCCTGCTGGAGGCCGCCGGCCAGGCCCGCGTGCTCCAGGGGCGCGTTGCCGACGATGACCTCGGTGGCGCCGACCATGACGGGGGCCAGGCCGATGCCGAAGAGGGCGAACCAGAGGGACATCAGGCCCGTGCCGGAGTCCACCTTCAGGGCGGACATGCCGAAGCAGGCGGCCGCGGTGCAGACCATGCCGACGAACAGCGGGATGCGCGGCCCGATGCGGCCGATCAGCGCTCCGGCCACCGGGGACGAGACAATCATCATTCCGGTGAGCGGCAGCAGGTGCAGGCCCGCGTCGACCGGCTTCATGCCGTGCACGTTCTGCAGGTAGAAGGTGACGTAGAAGAGGCCTCCCATGAAGGAGAAGGCCATCAGGACGATCAGTGCCGAGCCGGCGGAGAGCGGCACGGACCGGAAGAGCTTCAGCGGCAGCAGCGGCTCCCGCACCCGCTTCTGCCAGAGGACGAAGGCGACGAAGCCCAGCAGTGACGCGCCCAGGAAGATCAGGGTCCTGCTGTCGCCCCACTGCCACTTGGGCGCCTTGATGAGCGCCCAGACGAGGCAGAACATCGCGCCGGAGAGCAGCGCGATGCCGAGGATGTCGAAGGACTTGGGACGGTTCTCGGCGCGGTGGTCCTTGAGGATGATCACCCCCAGGACCAGCCCGAGCGCGCCCACCGGCACGTTGATGAAGAACACGGACTGCCAGTTGACGTGCTCGACGAGCACCCCGCCGATGATCGGCCCGCCCGCGGTGGAGGCGCCGATGACCATGCCCCACAGGCCGATGGCCATGTTGAGCTTGTCGGGCGGGAACGTGGCCCGCAGCATACCGAGCGCGGCCGGCATCAGCAGCGCCCCGCAGAGGCCCTGGAGCACCCGGAAGGCGACGACCATCGACACGCTTCCGGAGAGGGCGATGAGTCCGGAGGCGACGGCGAATCCGGTGGTACCGATGAGGAAGATCAGGCGGTGCCCGAAGCGGTCACCGAGCTTGCCGGCGGTGATCAGCGCGACCGCCAGGGCGAGGAGGTAGGCGTTGGTGATCCATTGGACGTCGGCGAGCGATGCGTTCAGGTCCTTCTGGATGGCCGGGTTGGCGATGGCGACGATCGTGCCGTCGAGCGCGACCATCATCACGCCTATCGCGACCGTCACAAGAGTCAGCCAGGGATGGCCCCGCAGTCCGCTCCGGGGCCCGAGGTCCGGCGGCGTCGCGTCCGCGACGGTGGTCTGAGACGTCATGGACCGAGATTATGGCAGGGGCTGACAATTGACAAACGATTCCATGAGTCGTTATCTGACAACTTGTCCAGAGCACTATTCTGACCAGCGGAAACACCGAGCAGAGGCAGGGACTCATGCAGGCGATCGATGGCGTGGCGGAGCGTGAGGCGCTTCCCGGACTGCGGGAGCGCAAGAAGCAGCGGACGCGGAACACCCTGACGCGGTGCGCGCTGGAGCTGTTCGCCCGCCAGGGCTACGACGGCACCACCGTCGACGAGATCGCCGAGGCGGCCGACGTCTCGCAGCGCACGTTCTTCCGCTACTTCGCCAACAAGGAGGAGGTCGCCCTCGCCCTCCAGGAGGTGGAGGAAGAGGTCGCCCTCGCCGCCCTGGAGGCCCGCCCGCCGGAGGAGTTGCCGCTCACGGCGCTGTGCAACGCGGCCATGGCCTCCTGGGGGGCGATGAGCCGGGCCATCGAGGCGGTCGTCCCCCTCGGCCTGCACCTGCGCACCCAGCGCATGATCGAGTCGACCCCGCAGCTCCTCGCCGCCCGGCTGCGCAGGCTCGGCCACTTCGAGGACCGGCTGGCGGCGGAGATCGCCCGCCGCGAGGACCTCGACCTGGCCGGCGACCCCCGCCCCCGGGTGCTGGTGGCGGCGTGCAGCGGGGTGATGCGGGCGGCGTCCCGGGTCTGGGGCGAGAAGGAGAACGGTGACCTGGACGACCTCCTCCGGCTCGTCACGGACTACCTCGACCTGCTCGGCCCCGCGCTGACGGAGGACTGGCGGGTGCCGCCGGAGCACGCGTAACCACGGCCGGCCGGCCCGCTCGGCACCGGCGTCACCTCCGCGGGCCCGGAGTGAGGCGGCGCACATATGTCCAGCGTCACTTTCCGTCAAACGTGAGACCCATCACTGTCTTGGCGGACGCGCTCCTGTTTCTCCTAGGGTGGTCCGCGGTGACTTCCTTCCCGGAGCTCGGCTCCCCATCCCCTCTGCCGTGGACGAACGCGGCCACGGTCTGGCGCGCCCTGCTCGCGCTCGCCGTGGTCTTCGTCATGCTCGCCACGACCGGCTGGACGGCCGTGCGCCATCACGGAGGGGACACCGACCCCCGGCGGGCGGCACTCACCGCCTGGCTGCACGGCAGCGTCGCCGGGCACCGGCTGCCGTCCCCGTACGCGGAACCCGGCACCCTCGGGCGCTTCTTCGCCTCGCTCTCCGGGGCCGACCGCACCCGGCTCGCCGACCGCTACCCCCTCGTCGTCGGCAACCTCAACGGCGCCCCCCTGGACCTGCGGTACCGCGCCAACCGGACGGCGCTCACCCAGGCCCGCGAGGTCGAGAAGCGCCGCGCCCAGGACAAGGCCCTCTCCCCGGCCGGCCGCGTCGAGGCCGGCCGGCGCCTGCACCGCTTCGACTCACTGCTGTCCCGCGGCCGGCAGATCCTCGCCTTCGACCCCGGCGGCACCGGACGGGTCGCCGAGGTCTTCGGCGACCTCGGCCGCGCCGACCGCGTCTCCGTCGTGGTGCCCGGTGTCGATACGAACCTCCTCACCTTTGAGAAGAGCGGCCGTCCGTACACGGCCCCCGTCGGTATGGCCGACGCCCTGTACACCACGGAGCGCAGCACCCGCCCCGCCGCCCGTACCGCCGTCATCGCCTGGGCCGACTACACCTCCCCCGCCGGAGTCGGTGTGGACGCCGCCACCGGCAAGCTGGCCGCCGAGGGCGCCCTCCGGCTGCGCTCCCTGGTGCGCGGACTGCCCGCCGGCTCCTCCGTCTCGCTGTTCTGCCACAGCTACGGCTCGGTGGTGTGCGGCGTGGCCGCCCGCGAGCTCGACCCCCGCGTCACCGACATCGCCGTGGCCGGCAGCCCCGGTATGCGCGCCCGGCACGTCTCCGAGCTGCGCACCAGTGCCCGGATATGGGCGATGCGCGACGCCGACGACTGGATCCGGGACGTCCCGCACCTGGAGGTCGGCGGCCTCGGCCACGGCGCGGACCCGGTCTCGACGGGCTTCGGCGCCCGCCTGCTGTCCGCCGCCGACGCCGAGGGGCACACCGGCTACTTCCGACCGGGCACCACCAGCCTCGCCAACTTCGCCCGCCTCGGCACCGGCGACGTCAGCGGAATCCGCTGCTCCCCGTCCGACACGGACTGTGCCGACCACACCACCCTCCTCGGCTGATGCCCCCGCTCCGGCATGACGCGCGTAGCGCCCGGAGGGGGGACGCGCGGGCGGGCGCCGCATACGATGACCCGCATGGGTGATGTGCTGGCCGGTTTCCACACCGTCTGGGAGTTCGACACGGACTCCGTGCTCATCCGCTTCGAACGGGGGATCCGCACACCGAAGCTGTTCCAGGCGCTCGGTGAACGGCGCATCCCCTACGAGGCGCTCGCGGCGGTCGATCACGCGCCGGGCAGGCGGGGCACGGTGGTGCTGCACGCCGTGCCCCGGCCCGGGGCCGATCCGCTGATGGACGCCGCCGCCGGGCAGCTCAAGGACGGCACCGACCCCTACCGCCTGGTCCTGCCCGCCGAGCACGCCCTCCTCGCGGAGTACTACGCCGAGGAGATACGGACCCGCCTCGGCGCCCGCGCCGCCGAGCCCGCCGAGCGTCCCCTCGTCGTCGCCCCCGAGCCGCCGCGGTCCTTCAAGGCGTACGACGGCCGGGCCTCCTTCGACGGCAGAACCGTCTCCTTCCGCTGGTTCTGGTCCGGCGCCACCTCCGCCAAGTGGAAGGCCGGCGACCAGCGCTTCCCCGTCGGCGGGCTCTCCGACGTCCAGTGGCGCTCCCCCGACCTCATGGGCGGCCACCTCCGGCTCGTCCAGCGCGACCCCGAACGGCCCGCCCCCGGCCAGGCCGACCAGGACCCCGCCTCCGTCGTCTTCGGCATGGGCTACGGCCCCGTCCACGAGTCCCTGCCCTTCGCCGCCGCCGTCCTCGAAGCGGTCCGCGCCACGTCTCCGGCGGTGCCGGCGGTCCCGGCCCCTGCTCCCGCCGCACGGCCGGACCCCGGGGCGATCGCCGATCGCATCCGGCACCTGGGGGATCTGCACTCGGCGGGGCTGCTGACGGACGCGGAGTTCAGCGCGAAGAAGGCGGAGCTGCTGGCGGAGCTTTAGCCCCGGTCCCGCCCTTTCACCGTTTCCCGGGGAGGGCCCCGGACCCCCGAAAGCGGCTTCGCCGCTTGTCCTCAAACGCCGGACGGGCTGACTTCAGCCCGTCCGGCGTTTGAGGACAACCGCGCGGAGCGCGGTTTCAGGGGGCGCGGGGCCCTCCCCGCAGAAACGGTGAAAGGGCGGGACCGGGGCACCCCCCCCCCGTCCCGAACCCCCACCCCGCATAACCTGAACGGGCTATGCCGCCCGCCCCCCTCGCGCTCGTACGCGACCTCCTCACCCCCACCGGCCCCCCCGAGCCCCTGCTCGCCCGCTCCCGGAGCCGGTTCGTCCGCCGGCTGCCGTACGGGTTCGCGGCGGCCCTGACCGCCATCCTGCTGCCGACGACGTCGACGTTGCTGGCGAACACCTACGAGGTGCACAACGGCGAACTCGCGCTGCTCCTCGCCACGCTGGAGACGGCACCGCTGCTGCTGGCCGTCCGCAGGCCGCTGCTCGCGTGGGCGATCACCTTCACGGTCGGGCTCTGCGCCGCCCTCTTCGTGCTGCCGGCCCCGCGGCCGGGCGACATCTGGCCCTGGCCACCGCCGCTGATCATCGTGCTGCTGCTGATGATGCTCCTCGTCGGGCTGCGCGCACGTCCCCGGACTCTCGTCGCCGTCTGGGCCCTGGTCACCGGGGCGAGCTGGGGCCTGGACGCGTCGGCGCCGCACGGGCCCAGCGGCAGCTGGCTGATTGTCGTCATTCTCGGCGGCATGCTGATGCTGATCGGCGGCGCGGTCCGGCAGAGCAGCGCCGCCCGCCGCGCGCTGGCCGAGCAGGAGGTCATCAGCGAGGCCGAACGAGCCCGCAGAACGCTGCTGGAGGAGCGGGCGCGGATCGCCCGGGAGCTGCACGACGTGGTCGCCCACCACATGTCGGTGATCACCGTGCAGGCGGACAGCGCCCCGTACCGCATCGCCGGCCTGCCGCAGGAGGCGACGGAGGAGTTCGGCACGATCGCCGCCACCGCCCGCGAGTCGCTCGGCGAGATGCGGCGGCTGCTGGGCGTGCTGCGCAGCGAGGACACCGGCGCGGGCGGGGGCGAGCGGACGCCGCAGCCGGGGGTGGACCGGATCGGGCAGCTGGTGGAGGCGACGGTGCGGGCGGGGCAGCCCGTGGAGCTGTCGGTGGACCGGGAGGCGCTGCCGGAGACCGTCCCGCAGGCCGTGGACCTCTCCGCGTACCGCATCGTCCAGGAGGCCCTGGCCAACGCGGTGCGGCACGCGCCGGGCGCGGTCACCCGGGTGTCGGTCGCGGCGGACGCGGAGGGGCTGACCGTGGTGGTCGTCAACGACCCCGCAGGACGGCCGCACGTCCCGCTGGAGACCACCGGCACCGGCCACGGCCTGGTGGGCATGCGCGAGCGCGTCCGCCTGGTCGGCGGCACCCTCGACACCGGCCCCCTGCCGGACGGCGGCTTCCGCGTGGCGGCCCGGCTGCCGTACGCGGCGGAGGTGCCCGCCACCCCGGACGGACCCGGGACGACGACCGACCCGACGACCGACTCGACAACCGCACCGACAGCGAAGGAACCCCCGGCCGCATGACCATCAAGGTGATCATCGTCGACGACCAGGCGATGGTGCGGGCGGGCTTCGCCGCGCTGCTCGCCGCCCAGCCCGACATCGACGTGGTCGGTGACGCCCCCGACGGCCTCCGGGGCGTGGAACTGAGCCGCACCACGCACCCGGACGTGGTGCTGATGGACGTCCGCATGCCGGAGATGGACGGCCTGGAGGCGGCCCGCAGGCTCCTCGACCCCCCGCGTGGCGTCGTGCACCGCCCGAAGGTGCTGATGCTGACCACCTTCGACGTGGACGACTACGTCTACGAGGCGCTGCGCGCCGGTGCCTCGGGCTTTCTCCTCAAGGACGCGCCGCCGGCCGACCTCATCTCGGCGGTCCGCGTGGTGGCGGCCGGCGAGGCGCTGCTCGCGCCGTCCGTGACGCGCCGCCTCATCGCCGACTTCGCCCAGCAGCGCCCCGCCCCGCGCCGGGACCGCTCGCTGCGCCTGAAGGGTCTGACGCCCCGCGAGACGGAGGTGCTGGAACTGATCGCCCGGGGGCTCTCCAACCAGGAGATCGCGGGCTCGCTGGTGCTGGCGGAGCAGACGGTGAAGACGCACATCGGGCGGGTCCTGGCCAAGCTGGGGCTGCGGGACCGCGCCCAAGTGGTGATCTTCGCCTATGAGTCGGGGCTGGTCCGGCCCGGGGAGGCGTGACGCCCCGGGCCGGACGGCGGTCACCGGTGCGCCAGTCCCGCCTCGGTCGCCCGCCGGACCTCGGCATACCGGTCGATCTTGTGGTCGAGGACGTCGAGCGTGCCCTGGAGCTCCGCGACGCGCCGTCTGACGTCCTCGCGGTGCGTGCTCAGCAGCCGTTCGCGCTCGGCCACGGTGCCGTCGCCCTCGCGCACCAGCTCGGCGTAGCGGACCATGTCCGCCACCGGCATGCCGGTCAGCCGCAGCTTGCCGACCAGGTCCAGCCAGTCCAGATCGCGGTCGGTGTAGCGGCGCTGCCCGGTGTGGGAGCGGTCGACGTGCGGCATCAGCCCGATCCGCTCGTACCAGCGCAGGGTGTGCGCGGAGAGCCCGGCGTAGTCGGCCACTTCGCCGATCGTGTACCGGTCCCGGCCCTGCGGGCGCCGCCCGGTGCGTACCGGTGCGGTGTCGATCACGGTCATACGGTTCCCCCTTGTGTCCCGCCGGGCCCATCCGGACCCTGTGCGCTCTCTCAACGCCGGAAGGCCGCGGCACACTCCGGACCTTCGCATACTTGACGGAATCTTGGTCGGTTCCGGCCGGGTTAGGCTCGTTCCATGGAGAGCCTGCGGAAGATCGAGAACTGGCCGGTGCCGACCGCGGCGGCGGCCGTCGTACGGGCCGACGGCACGGTGGCCGGAACGCACGGGCCGGCCGGACACCGGTTCGCCCTGGCCTCCGTCACCAAACCGCTCGCCGCCTACGCCATGCTGATCGCCGTCGAGGAGGGCGCCGTCGAGCTGGACGAGCCGGCCGGGCCGACCGGTTCCACGGTCCGTCACCTCCTCGCCCACACCTCCGGACTGGCCTTCGACGAGGACCGGACCATGGCCGAGCCCGGCACCCGGCGGCTCTACTCCAACGCCGGCTTCGACGTCCTCGGCGACCACATCGCCAAGGCCACCGACATCCCCTTCCCCGAGTACCTCCGCCAGGCGGTCCTCGAACCCCTCGGCATGACCGCCACCGACCTCCCCGGCTCCCCCGCCAAGGACGGCGTCTCCACCATCGACGACCTCATCCGCTTCGCCGCCGAACTCCAGTCCCCGCGCCTGCTCTCCCGCACCACCCTCGACGAGGCCACCCGCGTCGTCTTCCCCGGCCTGAACGGCGTCCTCCCCGGCTACGGCCACCACAAGCCGAACGACTGGGGGCTCGGCTTCGAGCTGCGCGACGGCAAGTCGCCGCACTGGACGGGTACTTCGAGCTCGCCCCGTACTTACGGTCACTTCGGGCAGTCCGGGACGTTCCTGTGGGTGGATCCCGACGCGGGTGCGGCTTGTGTGGCGCTGGCGGACCGGGCGTTCGGGGCCTGGGCGGTGGAGGCGTGGCCGTCACTGACGGATGCGGTGCTTTTGGAAATCGCTGGGGGGTGAGGCCCCGCACCCCCGCGAAGCGCGCTTCGCGCGGTTTCAGGGGGGATGCGGGGCGCCCCCGCAGAAACGGTGAAAGGGCGGGCCAGGGGCAACCTCCCTCAAGGAAACCGCACCTCCGCATGCATCTCCCACACCACCAACTCCGCCCCCTCCCCCAACGCAACCCCATCCACCTCCACCGCATCCTGAATCCGCGCCGCATCCCCCGCCCCCACCACGTACTCCCCGATCCGCAAGGATCCCCGCACCACATGCACGTACAACCACTGCGCCCCGGGCAGAGCACACCGCTCCCCGGCCCCCAACCGCCGCACATGCAGCACCGCACCGGCCCGGCGCAAGTGACACACGGCCCCGTCGGAAACCGCCCGCTCCACCCCGTAAGACGGCGACCCCCCACCCTCCAGCGGCGAAAGCCACATCTGCACGAACCGCAGCGGCACACCCCCCGCGTTCCGCTCCACATGCCGCACCCCCTCCCCCGCGCTGAGCCACTGCACATCCCCCCGCCGCACCACGGCGACATGCCCGGCGGAGTCCTCGTGAGTGAGCTCGCCCTCCACCACCCAGGTGACGATCTCCACATCGCGATGGGGGTGTTCGGCGAAGCCGGCGCCGGGGGCGAGGTGCTCCTCGTTGCAGGCGACGAGCGGGCCGAAGCGCACGTTGTCGGGGTCGTAGAAACCGGAGAAGGAGAAGGCGTGGCGGGTCTCGATCCCGGCGGCCGGGTCCCCGCCCCGGTAACGTTCCGCCGCCCGCCGCACCTGGATCCGCGCCTCGATCATCGGGCTACGGTAGCCCGGCCGCCCCGCACCGGACCCGAATAGGGCAGGCTTGTGCCCGTGCCTGAATCCGCCGCTCACCCCCCGCATCCGCACAGCGCCACCCTGCGCAACCTGGAGAAGTCGTCCGGGACGCTGGCCGCGGCCGCCATCGCCAGGATGGACGCGCAGCTTCCGTGGTACCGGGCGATGCCTCCGGAGAACCGTTCGTGGATCGGTCTGGTGGCCCAGGCCGGTATCGCGGCCTTCACCGAATGGTTCCGGCACCCGGAGACCCCGCAGGCGATCAGCACGGACGTCTTCGGGACCGCTCCCCGCGAGCTGACCCGGGCGATCACTCTGCGCCAGACCGTGGAGATGGTCCGGACGACGATCGAGGTCATGGAATCGGCCATCGACGAGGTGGCCGCGCCGGGCGACGAGTCGTCGCTGCGCGAGGCGCTGCTGGTCTACGCCCGGGAGATCGCGTTCGCCACCGCCCAGGTGTACGCCCAGGCGGCCGAGGCGCGGGGCGCCTGGGACGCCCGGCTGGAGTCGCTGGTGGTCAACGCCGTGCTGTCGGGCGAGGCCGACGAGGGGGTGCTGTCCCGGGCCGCGGCGCTGGGCTGGAACTCGCCCGCGCATGTGGCGGTGGTGCTGGGGACGGCGCCGAACGGCGACAGCGAGCTGACCGTGGAGGCCATCCGACGGGCCTCCCGGCACGCCAAGCTCCAGGTGCTGACGGGGGTGCTGGGCGACCGGCTGGTGGTGATCGTCGGTGGCAGCGACAACCCGTTGCAGGCCGCGAAGGCGCTGCTCGGGCCGTTCGCCGCCGGACCGGTGGTGGCCGGTCCCGTCGTCCCCGACCTGCTGGCGGCGACCCGCTCCGCGCAGGCCGCCGCCGCCGGGCTGAAGGCGTGCGCGGCCTGGCCGGACGCCCCCCGCCCGGTGCTCGCGGACGACCTGCTGCCGGAGCGCGCGATGGCCGGGGATTCTGTGGCCCGCGTGCAGTTGGTGGAGGAGATCTACAGACCGTTGGAGGAAGCGGGCTCCGCGCTGCTGGAGACGCTGAGCGTCTACCTGGAGCAGGCGAGCAGCCTGGAGGGCGCGGCACGCATGCTGTTCGTCCATCCAAACACCGTGCGATACCGGCTCCGACGTGTGACGGACGTCACCGGGTGGTCGCCCTCGGATGTCCGTTCCGCCTTCACCCTGCGTATCGCGCTGATCCTGGGGCGTCTGGCCGACGCCGAGTGACAGCCGTAGGCTTTTGTGGAACGCAAACAATTCCCCTGACGGTTCTTCGTCCCTGTCCCCACGGGTCGCGGAACCCGTCCACGAGAGAGAGTGTGAGGGTGCTCGTACTCGTCGCTCCCGGCCAGGGCGCTCAGACGCCCGGCTTCCTGACCCCCTGGCTCGACCTCCCCGGCGTCGCCGACCGCCTGCGGGACTGGTCGGAGGCCATCGACCTGGACCTCGTCCACTACGGCACGACCGCCGGCGAGGAAGAGATCCGTGACACCGCCGTCGCCCAGCCGCTGCTGGTCGCGGCCGCGCTGGTGTCCGCCGGGCAGCTCTTCCCCGGCACCGACACCACGGACGCCGTCGCCCGCCGGGTCGGCGCCGCCGCCGGCCACAGCGTCGGCGAGCTCGCCGCCGCCGCCCTCACGGGCGTGCTGACCGAGCGGGACGCCCTGCGGCTGGTCCGCAGGCGGGGCCTGGCCATGGCCGAGGCCGCGGCCGTCACCGAGACCGGTATGTCCGCGCTGCTGGGCGGTGAGGCCGACGTCGTCCTCCCGCATCTGGAGAAGCTCGGCCTGACCCCGGCGAACGTCAACGGCGCCGGTCAGATCGTCGCCGCCGGTACCATGGAACAGCTGGCGGCGCTCGCCGAGGACAAGCCCGAGGGCACCCGCCGCGTGGTGCCGCTGAAGGTCGCGGGCGCGTTCCACACCGAGCACATGGCCCCGGCCGTCTCGGTGCTGGAGACGGCGGCCCGCGAGCTGGACCCGGCCGCCCCGCGCACCCGCTACGTCTCCAACCGCGACGGAGCGGTGGTGACGGACGGCGCCGAGGTCGTGGCGCGGCTGGTCGGCCAGGTGGCCAACCCGGTCCGCTGGGACCTGTGCATGGAGACCTTCAAGGAGCTGGGCGTCACGGCGATCATCGAAGCGGCACCCGGCGGCACCCTGACGGGCATCGCGAAGCGCGCCCTGCCGGGCGTGCGGACGCTGGCCCTCAAGACGCCCGCCGACCTGGACGCCGCCCGCGAGCTGATCGCCGGGCACAGTGGCGACGCGTCCGCCCCGGCCGCCGATTCACCGGCCGCGTAAGGAGCCCCGGACATGACTGCCAAGATCAAGGCCGCCAAGGGCGCGCCCTACGCCCGCATCATGGGCGTGGGCGGCTACCGCCCGGTGCGCGTGGTGCCCAACGAGGAGATCCTCAAGCGCATCGACTCCTCCGACGAGTGGATCCGCTCGCGCTCCGGCATCGCCACCCGGCACTGGGCCGGCCCCGAGGAGACGGTGGCCACCATGTCCGTGGAGGCCGCGGGCAAGGCCATCGCGGACGCCGGGATCACCCCGGAGCAGATCGGCGCCGTGCTGGTCTCGACGGTGTCGCACTTCAAGCAGACCCCGGCCATCGCCACCGAGATCGCCCACCGGATCGGCGCCGGGAAGCCGGCCGCCTTCGACATCTCCGCCGGCTGTGCGGGCTTCGGCTACGGCCTGACCATGGCCAAGGGCCTGGTGATCGACGGTTCGGCCGAATATGTGCTGGTCATCGGCGTCGAGCGACTGTCGGACCTGACGGACCTGGACGACCGCTCCACCGCGTTCCTGTTCGGCGACGGCGCCGGCGCCGTGGTCGTGGGCCCGGCCGAGGAGCCCGCGATGGGCCCCACGGTGTGGGGCTCGGAGGGCGACAAGTCCGAGACCATCCGCCAGAACCTGCCGTGGGACGTCTACCGCGAGGGCACCGAGGTCCGGTTCCCGGCCATCACCCAGGAGGGCCAGGCGGTCTTCCGCTGGGCCGTCTTCGAGATGGCGAAGGTCGCCCAGCAGGCGCTGGACGAGGCCGGGATCACCGCCGAGGACCTGGACGTCTTCATTCCGCACCAGGCGAACATGCGCATCATCGACTCGATGGTCAAAACGCTGAAGCTGCCCGAGAATGTCGTGGTCGCGCGGGACGTGGAGACCACCGGCAACACATCGGCGGCCTCCATCCCGCTCGCCATGGAGCGCCTTCTGGCCACCGGGGCGGCGAAGAGCGGTGACACCGCGCTGCTCATCGGCTTCGGGGCGGGTCTCGTGTTCGCCGCGACGGTCGTTACCCTCCCCTAGGCGAGATCCGCACGGACCGGCACCGGCCGACCACGGTGCGGAGCTCTCCACCGCAGTTCCCTAAGCAGTTTTTCGAGAACCACCGCACAATTAAGGAGCGCCACCATGGCCGCCACGCAGGAAGAGATCCTCAAGGGCCTCGCCGACATCGTCAACGAGATCGCCGGCATCCCGGTCGAGGACGTCAAGCTGGACAAGTCCTTCACCGACGACCTGGACGTCGACTCGCTGTCCATGGTCGAGGTCGTCGTCGCCGCCGAGGAGCGCTTCGACGTGAAGATCCCGGACGAGGACGTCAAGGGCCTCAAGACGGTCGGTGACGCGGCCGACTACATCCTGAAGCACCAGGACTGATTCCCGCGTTCGTCGCCACCCCGGCGGGTGGCGGTTCCAGCACCTCTATTCGTGGAGACAGAATTCCTGTGAACTCGACCAATCGCACCGTGGTCGTCACCGGTATCGGCGCAACCACACCGCTGGGTGGCGACAGCGCATCTACCTGGGAAGGGCTGCTCGCCGGTCGCTCCGGTGTGAAGGCCCTGGAGGGCGAGCGGTTCGCCGACCTCCCGGTCCGCATCGCCGCCACGGCCGCGGTGGACCCCTCCGAGGTCCTGCCCCGCCCCCTCACCCGCAAGCTGGACCGGTCGGCGCAGTTCGCGCTGATCGCGGCCCGCGAGGCGTGGGCCGACGCGGGCTACACCGCCCGTGCCGGTGAGGACGCGGCCATCGCCCCCGAGCGGCTGGGCGCGGTCATCGCCTCCGGCATCGGCGGCGTGCAGACCCTGCTCGACCAGTACGACGTGCTCAAGGAGAAGGGCGCCCGCCGCGTCTCCCCGCACACCGTGCCGATGCTGATGCCCAACAGCCCGTCCGCCAACGTCGGCCTGGAGGTGAACGCCCAGGCGGGCGTGCACACCCCGGTCAGCGCCTGCGCGTCCGGCGCCGAGGCCATCGGCTACGCCGTGGAGATGATCCGCACCGGCCGTGCCGACGTCGTCGTCGCCGGAGGCACCGAGGCGGCCATCCACCCGCTGCCCGTCGCGGCCTTCGCCAGCATGATGGCGATGTCCAAGAACAACGACGAGCCGGAGAAGGCCTCCCGCCCCTACGACAAGGCCCGTGACGGCTTCGTCCTCGGCGAGGGCGCCGGCGTCATCGTCCTGGAGTCCGCCGAGCACGCCGCCCGGCGCGGCGCCCGCGTCTACTGCGAGCTGCTGGGCCAGGGCCTGTCCGCGGACAGCCACCACATCGCGCAGCCCGAGCCCACCGGCCGGGGCATCGCCGCGGCGCTCCAGGGCCTGCTGGCCTCCAGCGACCTGAAGCCGTCCGAGGTGATGCACCTCAACGCGCACGCCACCTCGACCCCGCAGGGCGACCTCGCGGAGATCAAGGCGCTGCGCAAGGTCCTGGGCGACGACCTCGACCATGTCGCGGTCTCCGCCACCAAGTCGATGACCGGCCACCTGCTGGGCGGTGCCGGCGGTATCGAGACGGTCGCGACCGTCCTCGCGCTGTACCACCGGATCGCCCCGCCGACCATCAACATCGACGAGCTGGACGAGGAGATCGACGCGGATATCGTCCGCGGCGAGCCCCGTCCGCTCCCGGAGGGCACCATCGCGGCGATCAACAACTCGTTCGGCTTCGGCGGGCACAACGTGGTGCTCGCGCTGCGGACGGTCTGACGCACGCATCCGTACGAGGGCCCGCCCGGTCGTCCACCGACCGGGCGGGCCCTCGGCGTTCACCGGGGGCGGGCGCCGAAGACGGTCGACCCGGGGACGGTGAAGGTGAAGCCGCGGCCGTCGTGGTGGAGATCGACCGCCCCGACCGGGAACAGCCGGTCCCGCCCGCTCACCGGCAGCGCCTCGCCCGCCCCGCGGCCGGTGCGCGGGTCGAGGCGGTGCACGGTCCCGTCGTAGCCGTATGTGGTCAGCACAGCCAGGTCGCCGTCGGCCCGCCGGGCCAGCGCCGTGACGTCGCGCCCGTACCGCTTCGTCCACAGCTCCCGCCCGTCGGCGAGGGAGTGGGCGGTGACGGACCGGGGGCGGCGCGCCCCCTGCTCCCGCGCGATCGCGACGACGATGCCGTCGGCGACCACGGCCTGTCCCGCGGGCCGGGCGGCGAAGCGGCCGTACGCGTCGTACAGGACGAGGTCGCGCCGCCGGTCGGAGGCCGGGACGACGACCGGCCCGCGGCCGCGGTCGTCGAAGGCCAGCAGGGCGTCGGTGCCGCGCCTGTCCCGCTCCTTGAAGCGGAGCACGGCGGGCTCGGCGGAGAGCACCTGCAACTCGTCGAGGTCGGATTCGACGGGCAGGGCACTGACACCGATCCGGCCGCCGGTCCTGGCGTCCAGCGTGACCAGCCGCCAGGAGTCCCGGGCGGCGCCGCACCGTTCGACGAGGACGGCCCGGCGGGCGCCCGCGTCGAGGGAGACGACCCGGCAGCCGGCCTGGGTGCGCCGGATCCACCGCTGCCTGCCGTCGGCCGCGTCCAGTCCCCGTACGGCGCCCCGCTCGCTCACCACGGCGGTGCCGTCGGCGAGGGCGATCCGGCCGTCCGTGCCGGCGGTGCCGGTGTCATCGCCTGTGAGGGCCCGACGCCAGACCGTCCGGCCGGTGGAGAGGTCGACCAGCGCGGCGGTCGTGCACGGCTTCTCGTGCCGGGCGAACGCGACGAGCCCGGTGCCGCCGGCGGTACGGGAGCTCATCGCGCACACGCTCTCGCGGGACGGGGCGGCAAGCGTCCAGCGCTCCTCCCCGTCGCGGACGTTGTACGCGGTGAGCCCGTCCGCGCGGGCCCGGACGAGGGTGCTGCCCACGCCCCATGTGCCCGCGGTCTCCGCGGAGGACGGCGGGGCGGTCCAGCGGACGTCGAGGCGGGGGCCGATCAGGGCCCCGTGGGCGTACCACCCGGGCACCAGCGACACCAGCAGCCCGCAGGAGATCACGGCCACCGTGCGCCGCGCGCGCCACGCCCTCGCGGTCCAGGCCACGCCCGCGGCCAGGGCGGCGATCGCGAGGACCGCCAGACCGATGTCCAGGCCGAAGGCGGCGTCGGCCCCGTCCGGTCGCGCGCCCCTGTCGGACCACCGGTCCGGGCCCCAGACGTTGAGGACGAGGAACACCAGGGCAAGCCCGAGCAGCGCCCCGGCCACTCCGAGCACGGCGGTCCTGACCGCGTCTCTCCGGTTCATCGCGTGCACTCCCCCCGACCACGGACAACCGCGGTCACCTCAGGGGCGAATGTATACGCGTGAGGCGCCGGAGCCCACGGGCCCACCGCGTCACCGCTCCCGCGGCTCCTCGAAGCTCGCGAAGTACGAGGCCGCCATGTCCTCGTCCCCGTGCCCCTGTTCGACGGCCCGCCGGAAGCGCTCCGCGCCGGCCGCGGCGACGTCGAGCCGCACACCGGCCCGCTCCCCGGCGGCCACGATGAGGCGGGCGTCCTTCTCGGCGGTGGTGGTGGCGAAGCTCGGCGGGGTGAGGGCGCCGTCGAGCAGCAGGCCGGACTTGGCGCGCAGATAGCCCATGTCCAGCGGGCCGCCCTCGACGGCCGCCAGGAAGTCCCGGGCGTCCACGCCCAGCCCCTTGGCGAGTGCCAGCGCCTCGGCGGCGCCGTGGGTGACGGTCAGCACCCAGCTGTTGAGCACCAGCTTGAGCCGGGAGGCGCTGCCCTCGGCGCCCTCCTCGCCCGTCCACACCGTGCGCGTGCCCACCGCGTCGAGGACGGGGGCGAGCCCGGGGCGGACGGCGGCGGGTCCCGCGGCGAGCACGGTGAGCTCGCCCTTCTCGGCCGGTGCCCGGGTGCCCAGGACCGGGGCGTCCACGAGGACGACGCCGTGCTCGTCGGCGAGGGCCGCGAAGTCGTCGAGGACGTCGAGCCCGGCGGTGGTGGACTGGAGCCACACCGCGCCCCGTCGCAGCCCGGGGACGGCCCGGCGCATGACGTCCAGGACGGCCGCGCCGTCGTACAGCACGGTGAGGACGACGTCGGCGTCGCGGACGGCCTCGGCGGGGGTCCCGGCGATCCGGACCCCGTCGGCGGCGAGCGGTTCGGCCTTGGCGCGGTCGCGGTTCCAGGCGCGGACGGAGAGTCCGGCGCGGGCGAGGTTGCGGGCCATGGCGGCGCCCATGATGCCGGTGCCGAGAACGGCGACGGAAGCGGTGTCGGTCATGCCGGAACCGTACGAGCTGGAGTGCGCTCGAAGGCAAGCCTTCCGCTCACACCACCTGGTGCAGCCACCTCACGGGCGCGCCCTCCCCGGCGTGCCGGAACGGCTCCAGCTCGTCGTCCCAGGGCTTCCCGAGGAGCCCGGACACCTCCGCCGCCAGGTCCGTCTCGCCGCGCTGGGCCCGGGCGACGGCGGCCCGCAGCCGGTCCTCGGGGATCAGGATGTCGCCGTGGATGCCGGTGACCGCGTGGAAGATGCCCAGGTCGGGAGTGGAGCTGTAGCGCTCGCCCTCGGCTCCGGCGCAGGGCTCGGCGGTCACCTCGAAGCGGAGCAGGTGCCAGCCGCGGAGGGCGGAGGCGAGCCGGGAGGCGGTGCCGGGGCGGCCCTGCCAGGAGAACTCCGTGCGCCAGGTGCCGGGCGAGGCGGGCTGCCGGATCCAGTCGAGCGTGACGCGTGCGCCGAGCACGCCTTCGACGGCCCATTCGACGTGCGGGCACAGCGCGCGCGGTGCGGAGTGCACGTAGAGAACGCCACGTGTCGTCACCGGGACCTCCAGTGCGGTTCGAGGTTCGCCTTCCCCAGCGGCCTCGCGCGCGTACCGGTCCCGCCCGGGGCGGCATCGGACAGCATGCCCCAACGGCCCCTCCCGCACCAGCTCGCGAGGTTACCAACAGTAAACACCATTGGGAGCAAATCTCCTGAAAAGGGGCAGGATGTGACGTGTTGTGATCCGGCGGAGCCGAGGTGCGGACACGACCGGAAAGAGCTCGGTCACCCCGGAGGAAAAGCTACCGTGCCGTGACCTCGTGAGGGTGACGTACCGTCGTTGCAGAACCGATATCACCCGGCCGGAGGGAAGACGATGCGCACCAGCACCGACCGCCCGTCACGCGCCGCCCTGACGGCGCCGGCAGCGCTGACCGCGGTCGCGGCGCTCGCCGCGACGCTGCTCACCGCGGGCTGCGACGACCGGACGCCGGGCGCGGCGGCGGAGCCCGCCGCCAAGCCCAGAGCGAGCGCCGCCGGACCCGTCTGGAACACCCGGCCCACCTCGATGGCCTCCCTCGGTGACTCCATCACCCGGGGGTTCGACGCCTGCCGGCTGCTCAAGGACTGCCCCGAGGTCTCCTGGGCGACCGGCACCGAGGTGGACAGCCTCGCCTCCCGGCTGCTGCCCTCCCCGCGGACGCGGAGCTGGAACCACGCCAGGACCGGCGCCAGGATGGCGGACCTCCCCCGCCAGGTGCGCGAGGCCGTGCCGAACCGGCCGCAGCTGGTGACGGTGCTGCTCGGGGCCAACGACGCCTGCCGGGCCGACGTGGCCGAGATGACGCCGGTGAAGCAGTACCGGGCCGACTTCGCGAAGTCCCTCAAGGAGCTGCGCCGGGCACTGCCGAAGACGCAGGTCTATGTGGCGAGCGTGCCGGACCTCAAGCGGCTGTGGTCGCAGGGGAGCAAGAACCCGCTGGGCAAGCAGGTGTGGAAGCTGGGGATCTGCCCGTCGATGCTGCGGGACTCCGATCTGGTGGACGCCCCCACCCGGGAGCGGCGGGAGAAGGTGGAGCGGCGGGTGAAGGAGTACAACGCCGCTCTGGAGGACGTCTGCCGGCGGGACCTGCTCTGCCGCTACGACGGGGGCTCGGTGCACTCCTACGGGTTCACCGGCGCCGACCTCAGCCACTGGGACTGGTTCCACCCCAACAAGCAGGGACAGCGGCAGCTCGCCGAGCTCGCCTACCGCAGGATCACGGCCGCCGGCCGCTGACACGGGCAGGGGCGGCGTCCGTCAGGTGACCCCGCCCCTGCCCCTCCCGCACGGTAGCGGACGAACGCCCGGCGGCGGGGGAACTCGCCCGCACACCAACCCCGTTCGGGTGTCACTCGGTGCTGTCCCGGTGCGCGCGCAGACCCACGCCGAGGATGCCCTCCCAGTCCGTCAGCTCCTCGACGAGCGGATGGGCGGGCACCCGTCCCTCCAGCCCGAGCACCACCTCGGCCTCGCGCCCCTTCGCCTTGCCCTTCCCGTTCTCGTGCTCCCTCTCGCGGACCTCGGAGTGGATCTGCACGTCCGTCACCCGGAACCCGCGGCTGGTGCAGAGCTCCAGGACCCGGCCGAGCAGCCCCCGGCGCGTCCGGTAGGAGAGCAGCAGCTCGAACCGCTCGATCGCCGGGGCCGCCGTCAGCCGGCGCGTCACCAGCGGGAAGCCGCGGACGACCAGGAAGTGCACCAGCGCCGCGGCGGCGCCGAGCAGCGGCAGACCGCCGCCGCAGGCCATGCCGACGGCGCAGGTCAGCCAGATGGTCGCGGCCGTGGTCAGACCGCGGACCGCGTCCCGGCGGACGAAGATCAGGCCGCCGCCGATGAACCCGATGCCGGAGACGACCTGCGCGGCGACCCGCGAGCCGTCCGCGCCCGCCCCGGCCAGGCCGTGCGCCGGCCCGAAGCCGTGCAGGGAGACCTCCACGAACAGGGCGCTGCCCACCCCGACCAGGGTGTGGGTGCGCAGCCCGGCGCTCTTCTGCTGGAGTTCGCGTTCGAGGCCGATGAGGGAGGAGAGCAGCAGGGCGAGGCCCAATTCGGTGAACTGCCGGGCTCCTTGACCACCGCCGGTGCCGAACAGCGGGGAAGCCCAGGGGAAGCCGATGGATATGAGGTGAAGCTCTCGGGTGAACTCGGCTATGTCCATGCGCCATTGTGGCCTGAAATCGCCTATGGAGAACCCGGCTTGGACACCTCTTCTGCGATCCGGACAACACTGCTTATATACGGCCTCATGAGACTCACCAAGCTCGCACCGCGCCTGTCGGGCGCCGTACTCACCGTCTCCGCGCTGGTCCTGGCTCCCCTGGCCGGTCCGGCCGCCGCCGCACCCGACGGGCCGGTTGCGCTCACCCGGGAGGAGGGCCGGCTGGGCGACCGGGTGCCCCAGGAGATCCTGCGGCGGGGCGGCTTCGGCGGGGCGGGCGGTGAGTTCGCCGGAGCGCTGGCGCGCACACGGACGCCCGGGCAGGCCGAGCGGGTGGCGTCGGAGGCGGGACGGCGGCTGTGGCGGCAGGCCGTGGCCCGGGCGCAGGGCCGCGGGCCCGCGGCCGGCGATCTGCCGCGGGACGACGACCGGCCGCTGTACTGGGCGCGGCTGAGCCTGACCAGGGAACTGCGGCTGTGGCGGCCCGCGTTCGCGCTGTCCGACGGGCGGCGCGCGGCCGTGCTGGACGCGCTGGAGCGCGGCTCGCGCGGGCAGGACTCGCTGGACTTCCCGGCCGGTCACGGCGTGAAGCGGGTGCTGGTCACCGGGTTCGACCCGTTCCAGCTCGACGACGACGTACGGCGCTCGAACCCGTCGGGCGCCGCGGCGCTCGCGCTGGACGGCACGGTGATCAATACTCCCGCGGGCCCGGCCCGGGTGGAGGCGGCCGTCTTCCCGGTGCGCTGGGAGGACTTCGCGCGGGGCACGGTGGAGCGGACGCTGCTGCCGCACTTCCGGCCGGGGCCGCGTCAAGTGGACCTGTTCACCACCATCAGCCAGGGCCGCCCCGGGCGCTTCGACGTCGAGCGGACCAACGGCGCCTGGCGCGGCGGCGGGACGGACAACGAACGGCTCCACGGCGGCCCGGGCATGGTGCCCGTCCCGCCGGGCGTCCCCACCGTGCGCCCGCAGCCCCAGTGGACGCGGACCACGCTGCCGTACGCCGAGCTGGCCGCGGCGGCGACCGGGCCGTACCCGGTCCGCGACAACACCGCGGTGACCGAGGTCCCGGCGGGCTCGACCGTGCCCGTCGACCGGCCGGACGGGCCGACGCCCGGCTCTGCGGCGCGCGCGGGCGGCGGGGGCGACTACCTGTCCAACGAGATCGCCTACCGGGCGACGCTGCTGCGCGACGCGACCGGGCTCGCGGTGCCGGGCGGCCATCTGCACACGCCCGTGCTGCGGTTCGGCGCGGACAACGGGTCGCCGTCGGGCCGCGTCACCGACCCGGAGTTCGAACGGAACCGGCGGGAGATCACCGCGCAGGTGCGGGCGCTGGTCGGAGTGGCCGCAGGAACCCTCCGGCAGCGATGATGTGCGCATGATCATCGCAAGTGCGCAGCTCACAGCCCGGCCGTGCGACATCGCGGCCAACGTCACCACCATGGCCGGGCTGGTCGCCGAGGCGGCCGGGCGCGGCGCCTCGCTCGTCGCCTTCCCGGAACTGGCCGTCACCGGCTACGAACTGGACGCCGTCGCGGCCGACCCCGCCCGGCTCGCCCTCACCCCGGACGACCCCCGCCTCGACCCACTGCGCGAGGCCTGCCGGGCGACCGGCACGGCGGCCGTCGTCACCGCCCCCGGCCGGCCCCCGGCCCCCGGGGCCGGGCCGAGGATCAGCGCGTTCGTGTACGGGCCGGACGGCACCCCGCTGACGCGCTACGACAAGCAGCACGTGACCGGGAAGGAGGCCGCGGCCGGCTTCTCACAGGGCACGGGCGACGGGCGGTTCGTCCTGGACGGCGTCCGGATCGGCCTGGCGATCTGCTACGACGTCGACTTCCCCGGCATCGGCGGCCGGGCCGCGGCGGACGGCTGCGCGCTGCTCGTGGCCACCTCGCTCTACGGGAGCGACGGCGGCCGGGAGGAACGGGCGCGGATCCTCCCCGCGCTGGCCCGGGACAACGGGCTGTACGTGCTGCTCGCCAACCACGTGGGCCCCGCGGGCGCCTACGTCGGCTGCGGCGGCAGCGGGGTGTGGGGGCCCGACGGCGGCCTCCTCGTCGAGGGGCCGGTGGCGGAGCCGGGCGTGGTGACGGCGGACGTGCCGCTCTGAACAACGGAACGCGGCAGGGGGCGCCCCACACCGGGACGCCCCCTGCTGACGCGTGCTCAGCGCACCGAGAGGGTGACCTCGATGTTGCCGCGGGTGGCGTTCGAGTACGGGCAGACCTGGTGCGCCTTCTCCACCAGGGCCAGCGCCGTGGCCTCGTCGACGTTCGGGATCCGCGCCGAGATGGCGACCTTCAGGCCGAAACCGCCCTCCGGCGTCTTGCCGATGCCGACCTCGGAGGTGACCGTCGACCCGGAGATGTCGGCCTTCTCCTGGCGGGCGACGACGCCCAGCGCGCCCTGGAAGCAGGCGCTGTAGCCGGCCGCGAACAGCTGCTCGGGGTTGGTGCCGGAGCCGCTGCCGCCCAGCGCCCTGGGCGGGTTGACGACGACGTCGAGGTTGCCGTCGTCGCTGGCGACGCGGCCGTCACGGCCGTTCTCGGCGGTGGCGACGGCGGTGTAGACGACGTCGACGGGCTGGATGCTCATGAGGGTGCTCCTCGCTCGGGGGGGGTGTGGAGGCCGGGGCGGGCCCGGTGGGGTTCAGCCGGCGAGGGTGACGATCATCTTGCCGGTGTTCTCGCCGCGGAGCAGGCCGAGGAAGGCGTCCGCGGTGTTCTCGATGCCGTGGACGACGGTCTCGTCCCGCTTGAGGGCGCCGGACCGGATCCAGCCGCCGACCTCCTCGAAGAACTGCTGCCGCAGGTGGTCGTGGTCCATGACGATCATGCCCTGGAGGCGCAGCCGCTTGGCGATGAGCAGCGCGAGGTTGCGCGGCCCGGGCTGCGGCTCGGTGGCGTTGTACTGGGCGATGGCGCCGCAGATCGTGGCGCGGCCGTGGAGGTTGAGGGCGCCGATGGCCGCCTCCAGGTGGTCCCCGCCGACGTTGTCGAAGTAGACGTCGATGCCGTCGGGCGCGGCCTCGGCGAGCTGCTCGGCGACCGGGCCGTTCTTGTAGTTGAAGGCGGCGTCGAAGCCGTACTCCTCGACGAGGCGGCGCACCTTCTCGTCCGATCCCGCGCTGCCGATGACCCGGGAGGCGCCCTTGAGCCGGGCGATCTGGCCGACCTGGCTGCCGACGGCACCCGCGGCGCCGGAGACGAAGACGGCGTCGCCCTCCTTGAAGGAGGCGACCTCCAGCAGGCCCGCGTAGGCGGTCATGCCCGGCATGCCGAGCGCGCCGAGGTAGGCGGAGAGCGGTACGTCGCCCGCTTCCGCCTTGACGGCGTACTTCGCGTCGAGCACGGCGTGCTCGCGCCAGCCGAGGTCGTGCAGGACGTGGTCGCCGACCGCGAAGCCCTCGGCCCGGGAGGCGACGACCTCGCCGATCGCGCCGCCGGTCATCGGCCGGTCGAGCGCGTAGGGCTCCACATAGGTCTTCTTGCCGGTCATCCGGCCGCGCATGTACGGGTCGACGGAGAGGTGCAGGTTGCGGACGGCGATCTGGCCCTCGGCGGGTCCGGCGAGCGGGATCTCGCGCAGCTCGAAGTCCTTGGGCTCGGGGGTGCCCTGCGGATGGGCGACGAGGTGCCAGGCGCGGGTCGTGGCGGGAAGGGACGGGGTGTCCGACATGGGGGTGAGCCCTCCTCGAGTTTGCTTCAGATGATGAAACAATAGTTCACCTATATATTTTAGGTTGTCAAGCAACTGGGTACGCTACGTCCATGTCACCGCCGACACCCCGGACCGATCCGCTGACGCTCGAAGTGGTCGACCTCATCGCGACCGTCGTGGCGCGCTACCACGAGGAGTACGACGAGGCCGCCGCCCGGCACTCCCTCACCGGCGCCCAGGCGCGCCTGCTGGCACTCCTGTCCCGCGAGCCGCTGCCCATGCGCCGGATCGCCCGGAAGCTGAAGTGCGAGCCGTCCAACGTCACGGGCATCGTCGACCGCCTGGCCGCCCGCGGCCTGGTCGAGCGCCGGCCCGACCCGGACGACCGCCGGATCAAGCTCGCGGCCGCCACGGACGCGGGCCGGGAGACCGCGCGGCTGCTGCGCGAGGAGCTGGACTTCGCCCGGGAGCCGCTGGCGGGGCTGACGCTGGAGCAGCGGGCGATGCTGCGGGACCTGCTGCGGCGGGTGGTGGGCGAGGAAACGTAGCGGAAGCGCCGGGGGCGCGTCCGGCCATCCGTCCCGGGAACGCGAATTCGGCACACCGCTCCCCCGCCGCCCGCCCGCACGGGACGATGGACCCCATGAACGCCCCCTCCGCGCCCTTCACCCCCCTGGACTTCCAGCTCGTCCTCCTCCGCCGCATGGCCGACCACCAGCCCGGCCTGGTCGAGGACGCCCTGCGGAAGCTGGACACCGGCCGCGGGGCGATGCGGGAGGCCAACCGGCGCTGGCAGGCCATGCTCCACGCACCCCGCCGGCGCGGCGCCGCGGCCCGCTACCGCTCGGTCCTGGGCCCGCCGGAGACCGTCACCGAACGCCGTATCGGCGACCTCGCCGTCGAGGCCGCCACCTGGCCGGTGCCGCTCTGGCCGGACCTGCGCTTCGAGGTCCTCACCGTCCCCGGCGGCGCCGTCTGGAACGAGTGGCTGGTCCGGGCGCCCGGCGTCCCGTCCCCCGCGCCGCGCACCATCGAGGAGCTGCGGCCCTGGTCGTGCACGGTGGACGAGGTCGCCCGCGCCTTCGCCCCGGCCCGCCCGATGGAGGGCACGGCGCCGACGCGCTGGCGGCTCGCCTTCACGGCCCCGGACACGGCGGGGGCGCGGCGGGAGTACGTGGCGGAGTTCACCTGGGGACTCTTCCAGCGGCTGGTGCGGTAGCGCCCCATGGACGCCCTCCATGGCGCGTCTCCTCCTTTTGGCTGACAGGGAGTGGCCGTTTACCCGAGGCGGGGTCCGGCCGCGCGTCCGTAGCGTGGGCGCCGTCCCCTGTTCTCCCCCGGACGGAACCCCATGTCCCCCTCCCGCCGCCCCGCCCTGGCCCGGACCGCGCTGGTCCTGGCCGCGCTGGTGCTGCCGGCGCTGCTGCTCACCGGGCTGACCGGCTGCTCCCTGGGCGGGATCGACAACTCGAAGACCATCGGCACTCCGGCCTCCGCCGACGAACCGCAGCGGGTCCGGATCCCCTCCCTCCACGTGGACAGCCCGCTGATCCGCCTCGGCCGGGACAAGGACCCCGACCGCCGGATACAGGCGCCGCCGCCGGACCGCAGCGCGACCGCGGGCTGGTACACCGGCAGCGTCATGCCCGGCCGGCCCGGCGTCGCCGTGATCATCGGGCACCGGCAGGACCACGACGGCAAGGCCGCCGTCTTCCGCGAGCTCTCCACCCTGCGTAAGGGCGCCGACATCGACATCGAGCGGGGCGACGGCAAGATCCTGCACTTCACCGTGACGGCCGTCCGCACCGTGGACCGGGACGAGGCGCTCGCCACCCGGAAGGACCACGCCGCGGCGGACGCGCGACACCCCGGCACGGGCCCCGCGCCCGCCCCGGAGAAGGCCCTGCGGCTGGTCACCTGCGCCGGCGACGGGGGCCCCGGCGGCGGGAGGGATCAGAGCACCGTCGTCGACGCGACACTGCGATCATGAGGCCCCGCCGCCGACGATGAGGGCGTGACGCCCCGCCCCCTGCTCGCCACGCTGCTCGCGCTCACCGTCGTGGGCGGGGCGCTCGACGCGGTCAGCTATCTGGGCCTGGGCCATGTCTTTACGGCGAACATGACCGGCAACGTCGTCATCCTCGGCTTCTCCGCGGCCGGCGCGGCCGGCTTCTCGGTGCCCGCGTCGTCGCTGGCCCTGGGCGGGTTCCTGGCCGGGGCGCTGCTCGGCGGCCGGTTCGGCGTGCTGATGGACGGCCGGTCCCGGCGGCTGTGGATCGGCGCGGCGCTGGCGGCCGAGGCGCTGCTCACCGGTGCCGCGGCGGCGCTCGCGACCGGTGTGCCGGGCGGGGAGGCCCGCCGCTTCACCGTGATCACCGTGCTCGCGGTCGCCATGGGGGTACGGGTCGCGACCGTCCGGAGGCTGGCCGTGCCGGACATGATGACGACGATCCTCACCCGCGTCCTCACCGGGCTCGCCGCCGACTCCCGGCTCGCCGGCGGCACGGATCCGCACTTCGGCCGGCGGCTGGGCTCGGTGCTGGCCATGGCGCTCGGCGCGCTGGCGGGCGGATGGCTGCTGATCCACCACGGCCCGGTGTGGCCGCTGGCCCTCGCGGCGGGCGGTGTGGCGCTGCTCGCCGCGGCCTGTCTGGCGTCCGGCGCCGGGCGGGTGCCCGGCGCCGGACCGCGGGTCAGGCGAGCTCGGCGGCGAGGGTGATCGTCGTCCCGGCGAGCGCCTGGCTGACCGGGCAGTTCTTCTTGGCGTCCTCGGCCGCGGCGGCGAAGCCGTCCTCGTCGAGGCCGGGCACCTCGCCGCGGACCGTGAGGTGGATGCCGGTGATGCCCTCGCCCGGCTGGAAGGTCACCTCGGCCTTGGTCTCCAGGCGGGTGGGAGGCGTACCGGCGCCGGTGAGGCCGTGCGAGAGCGCCATGCTGAAGCAGCTGGAGTGGGCCGCCGCGATGAGCTCCTCCGGGCTGGTCTTCCCGTTCGCCTGCTCGGCGCGGGACGGCCAGGAGACCGGCTGCGAGCCGATGCCGGACGAGTCGAAAGTGACGGTGCCGCTGCCCTTGAGCAGCTCGCCCTCCCAGACGGTGTGCGCGGTGCGGTTGGTGGCCATGGCGGTCCTCCCAGGACGTGACGGGTGATGAGAACAGTGGGACAGTACGGCCGTACGGCCATTCGGGGCAGGGCCCCGGTCGATCATCCGGCCCCGGCCGGTGCCCGCCCGGCTGCGACACGCCCGTCCGGCGCGGGGGCCGTCGCGTTCCAGGCGAGCAGCGCCGGACGCCCGTGCTCGGTGCCGATCCGGCTGAGGGTCGCGGTGTCCAGCCGGAACAGCGCGCCGGACGACGGCGGCAGCCCGAGCCTACGAGCCGTCAGCACCCGCAGGAAGTGCGCGTGGGCGACCAGCACCACGTCCCCGCCGTCCTCCGCCGCCAGCCAGGGGGCGACACGCGCCAGCACCCGGTCGGCGCGCGCCCCGACCTCCGCGGGCGACTCCCCCGGGTGCCCGTCGGGACCGGGCACCACACCGTCGTCGAACAGGAACCACCCGGGCCGGGTGCGCTGGATCTCCGCGGTCGTTATGCCCTCGTAGCCGCCGTAGTCCCACTCCCGCAGGTCCTCGTCGGTGCGCACGTCCCGCAGCCCGGCCAGTTCGGCCGTGCGCAGGGCGCGGGTGCGCGGGCTGGCCAGGACGTGCCCCACCGTGCGCTCCGCGAGCAGCGGGCGCAGCGCCGCCGCCTGCCGCTCGCCGCGGCCGGTCAGCGGCAGGTCGGTCCAGCTGGTGTGCCGGCCGTCCCGGCTCCATTCGGTCTCGCCGTGCCGGACGAGGAGAAGCTCACTCACCGTCCCGCCCGGTGCCTTCCTGCTCCCCCTGCTTCCCCTGCTCGCGCGCCACCGCGTCCCGCACCTCGTCCATGTCGAGGTCGCGGGCCTGCCGGATGACGTCCTCCAGCGCCGCCTCGGGCAGCGCCCCCGGCTGGGCGTACACCGCGATGTTGTCGCGGACGACCATCAGCGTGGGGATCGAGGTGATCCCGAACGCGGCGGCCAGTTCGGGCTGCGCCTCGGTGTCGACCTTGCCGAAGAGCAGGTCCTCGTGGCGGTCGGCCGCCTTCTCGTAGACGGGTGCGAACTGCCGGCAGGGGCCGCACCACGCGGCCCAGAAGTCGATCAGGACGAACCCGTTGCCCGAGACCGTCTCGTCGAAGTTCTCCTTGGTGAGCTCCACCGTGCTGCTCATGCGTGCCTACCCGCTTCCCAGTCGTCGGTCGTGTGGTGACCCAGCAGCGCCAACCCCGTACCGGCACGCCCTATTCCGCAGCCACCGGATGGCCTACAGCCGCCTCCTCGGTGAAGCGGTGTGACCGTGATTACATCATCGCCGGAGGTGCTTTTGTATGACCGGCGACAGACCGCACAGCGGTGGCAGATCCGACGACGAGCAGGTCAGGACGACGACATCACGGCGCCTGGTGCTGGCCACCGCCGCCCTCGCACCGATACTGGCCGCCGCGGGACCGGCCAGGGCCGACACCGGGCCGACGTCACGAACCCCGGATCCGTGCGGCCGCCGCCGCGGGCTGATCCACCCGGCGACCACCAGCGAGGCCGACTGGCAGGACGTCATCGACCTGCTGAAGCACCGGGGGCGGCTGGCCGGGGACAAGGTCTACCGCATGGGCTTCCTCCGCCACGACCTCAAGGTCAAGTCGTACGGATACCCCCTCAAGGCGAGCCTGGGCCTCGGGTCGTTCATCTCCTTCCTCCGCTACGAGGACGGCAAGGTGATGATGATGGGCGACATGGCGGTGACCGAACGCGAGATGCAGAAGGTCATCGACATCCTCGACTCGCGCGGCATCACGCAGACCGCCATCCACAAGCACCTGTTCGCCCATGAGCCGGCGGTCTGGTGGATGCACATCCACGGGATGCACCGCGACGCCACCTACCTGGCCCGGGCCCTGCGCTCGGCCCTGAAGGCCACCGGCACCCCGCCCGCCACCGGGCTGCCCCCCAAGGTCCAGCTGGACCTGGACACCGCGGGCATCGACGCGGCCCTCGGCACCAAGGGCGGCACCGAGGGCGAGATCTACAAGATCGTCTTCGCCCGCAACGAGACGGTCATCGACCACGACCGCGTCCTGCCCCGGATGACGGGCTCCACCACCGCCCTGTCCTTCCAGCCCATCGGCAAGCACAAGGCCATCGTCAACGGCGACTTCGTGATGACCGCCGGTGAGGTCCAGGACGTGGTGCGCGCCCTGCGGCGCAACGGCATCGACATCGTCTCGATCCACAGCCACATGCTGATGGACGACCCCCGCCTCTTCTTCCTGCACTTCTGGGGCATCGGCGACGGCGTCCGCCTCGCCCGCGGCCTGCGCGCCGCGGTGAACCACACCAATGTGTCGCCGGCCGCGGCACTCGACTGACGGCCGCGCGGACGGGACCCACACGCGAAGGGCCGCCACGGAGTGCGTGGCGGCCCTTCGGCAACGTTTTCGCAGAGCAGATCGTTTCTGCAGCTGAACCGTGGTGTGGGGCGGGTGGGACTCGAACCCACGACCGACGGATTATGAGTCCGCTGCTCTAACCGGCTGAGCTACCGCCCCGTTCACGGCGCGTCGCGCACATCTGTGCGCGCCGTCTGCCGCAGCATAGCCGCTCATACGATCTGCTGCCCCGGTGGGGGCACATCGTGTGACCAGCCTGACCTTGAGGACTTCGGGTGGGGCGGGATGGTTCCCGTCCGGCGGGAAATACCGGCATGAAAAAAGGACCCCCGAAGGGGTCCTCTCCCAGGTGGCTCCTCCGACTGGACTCGAACCAGTAACCTGCCGGTTAACAGCCGGCTGCTCTGCCAATTGAGCTACAGAGGATCGCGCTCCCCCGACTGGACTCGAACCAGTAACCTGCCGGTTAACAGCCGGCTGCTCTGCCAATTGAGCTACAGAGGATCGCGCTCCCCCGACTGGACTCGAACCAGTAACCTGCCGGTTAACAGCCGGCTGCTCTGCCAATTGAGCTACAGAGGATCGCGCTCCCCCGACTGGACTCGAACCAGTAACCTGCCGGTTAACAGCCGGCTGCTCTGCCAATTGAGCTACAGGGGATTGTCGCTGTGCCTCGAATGCATCTTCGTCCGGTCTCCCGGGCGGCGTGCGCTCGCTGCGAGACATACATTAGCGCAAGCAGGGGGGTGCTCCGCCAATCGGTATCCCGGGAGTGACGTCCCGGTACACAGGGTAGGCGGCGGGCACAGCCCGGCAGGGCTCCGCGACTGCCGCGGGGCCCACGGGATCCGAGGGAAGGATGGGGTATGCGCTACCGGCTGACGTTCATCGCCGGCGCCGCCGTGGGCTATGTGCTCGGCGCGCGGGCCGGCCGCGAGCGGTACGAGGAGCTGCGCAAGGGGGTGCGACGGATCGCGCAGAACCCGGTCGTGCGGAACACCGCGGAGACGGCCGCGGTGAACGGCAGGTCCCTGGCCGGCCGCACGCTCGGCAAGGTCGGCGACCGGCTCCCCGGCTCGGTGGCGAGCCGGGTGCGTTCGCTGCGCGAGCCGCGGGTGCCGGACGAGGACGAGTGGGGTACCAGCAACACCTGACCGGCTGCGGGGCGGGCGGCGACGGTTTGGCATCATCCTCGGCATGGGCATAGTCGCGGGGCTGGACAGTTCCACCGAGAGCACACGGATCGTCGTCTGCGACGCGGACACGGGTGCCGTGCTCCGGCAGGGGTACGCGCCGCATCCACCCTCCGCCGCCGAGGGTGACCCCCAGGCGTGGCTGATCTCGCTGGGCGAGGCGGCGGCCGGGGGGCTGCTGGAGGGCGTCCAGGCCATCGGCGTCTCGGCGCAGCAGCACGGGCTGCTCGCGCTGGACGCCGGCGGGGTGCTCGTCCGCCCCGCCCTGCTGGGCAACGACAAGCGGGCACAGCCCGCCGCCGCCGACCTGACCGACGCGCTGGGCGGCAGGACCGCGTGGGCGGAGGCGGTGGGCACCGTGCCGCAGGCGGCGATGTCCGTCGCCAAACTGCGCTGGCTGGCGCGGAACGAACCCGAGTCGGCGACGCGCACCGCCGCGCTGATGCAGCCGCACGAGTGGCTGGTGTGGCAGCTGCTGGGCCGCCCGGTGCGCCGGACGACGGACCGCGGCGCGGCGTCGTCCACCGGCTACTGGTCAGCCGCCACGGGCGCGTGGCGCCCCGACCTCGTGGAACTGGCCCTGGGCCATGGAGCGGTGCTGCCGGACGTCCTCGCGCCCGCCGAGCCGGCCGGGCACACCCCCGAGGGCCTGCTGATCTCCGCCGGGACGGGCGAGACCATGGCGGCCGCCTTCGGCCTCGGCGTCGGCCCCGGCGACGCGGTGATCTCGCTGGGCGCCTCGGGCTCCGTCTTCGCCGTCCACCACCAGGCGCTGGCCGACCCCTCGGGCACCATCACCTCGTTCGCCGACGCCACCGGTATGCACCTGCCCGTCGTCCACACGCTCAACGCCGTACGGGTGCTGCGCGGGACGGCCGAGCTGCTGGGCACGGACCTGAAGGGGCTGTCGGAGCTGGCGCTGCGCTCCTCCTGGGGCTCGTACGGGCTGGTGCTGCTGCCCTACCTGGAGGGCGAGCGCACCCCGCATCTGCCGCACACCGCCGGGACGCTGGCCGGGCTGCGGCGCGAGAGCATGAAGCCGGAGCACCTGGCGCGGGCCGCCTTCGAGGGGATGCTGTGCGGCCTCGCCGACGCACTGGACGTGCTGCGCGGGCGCGGCGTCGTGGTGCGGCGGGTGTTCCTGCTCGGCGCGGCGGCCGAACTGCCCGCCGTGCAGGCGCTGGCACCCGCCCTGTTCGGCGCGCAGGTCGTCGTCCCGCAGCCGGCCGACTACGCGGCCCTGGGCGCGGCCCGGCAGGCCGCCTGGGCGCTGGGCGTGCAGCACGGCGTGCTCTCCCCGCAGGAGCCCCCGCGCTGGCCGCACGCCGCCAGCCAGGTGTTCGAGCCGGGTGAGGAGCTGCCGTCGGGGCAGGCCGTGCGGCAGCAGTACGGGACCGTGCGCGAGCAGACCCATCCGGGGGCGTTCGGGCAGGGCTAGGCGGCGATCAGTCGAGGTAGCCCCGCAGCTGGTCGGCGAAGGCGTGGTCGCGGAGCTTGTTGAGGGTCTTCGACTCGATCTGCCGGATCCGCTCCCGGGTCACACCGAATATCCGGCCGATCTCCTCCAGCGTCCTGGGCCTGCCGTCCACCAGCCCGTACCGCAACTGCACGACCTTGCGCTCGCGCTCCCCGAGCGTGGACAGGACGGCCTCCAGGTGCTCGCGCAGCAGCAGGAACGCCGCCGACTCGACGGGCGAGGCCGCGTCGCCGTCCTCGATGAGGTCGCCGAGCGCGACGTCGTCCTCCTCGCCGACGGGCGCGTGCAGGGAGACCGGCTCCTGGGCGAGGCGCAGCACCTCGCTGACCCGCTCCTCGGAGAGGTCGAGGTAGGCGGCGACCTCCTCGGCGGTCGGTTCGCTGCCGCGCTCCTGGAGCATGCGGCGCTGGACGCGGACGACCCGGTTGATCAGTTCGACGACGTGGACCGGGACCCGGATGGTGCGGGCCTGGTCGGCGAGGGCCCGGGACATGGCCTGGCGGATCCACCAGGTCGCGTAGGTCGAGAACTTGTAGCCCCGCGCGTAGTCGAACTTCTCGACCGCCCTGATCAGCCCGAGGTTGCCCTCCTGGACCAGGTCGAGCATGGTCAGTCCGCGTCCGATGTAGCGCTTGGCGACGGAGACGACGAGGCGCAGATTGGCCTCGATGAGGCGGCGCTTCGCCATCCGGCCGAGCACCACCAGCCGGTCGAGGTCGAGGGCGAGACAGGTGTCGAGGTCCGACGTGCCCGACAGGGACGCCAGTTTCTCCTCCGCGAACAGCCCGGCCTCCACCCGGCGGGCCAGCTCCACCTCCTCGACCGCCGTGAGCAGCGGGATACGGCCGATCTCGCGCAGGTACTGGCGGAAGAGGTCCGAGGAGGGGCCGCCGGTGTCGGCGCGCCGCTCGCGCTCCCGGGCTGCCGCCGGCTCGTCGGCCAGGGTCTCGGACGGTGGCGGGCCGGGTTGCCGCGGAACGGCCCCCGCGGGGTCGGCCAGGGCCTCGGGAAGGGTGGGGGTCCGGGTCTGCACGGGGGCGACCTCCAGGGTGATCGCTGCGTGGGCAGAGTCTCGGCGCGCCGGCGGCCGAGGGGTTCGCGGGGGTTCCGCGGGGTTCCCGGTCCGTGCCGCTCCGGAGGACTCAGGCACCGCCCACCAGTGTGGGGCACGACGTGGCTCCGCCACGAGGGGCTTGCGACCACTTTCTGTGGTCGGGGGGTGACCCTGCGGGTGGCTGTGCCCCGGTCCCGCCCTTTCACCGTTTCTTGCGGGAGGGCCCGCAGCCCCCGTGCAAGCGCCTGCGGCGCGCTCACCGGGAGTGCAGGCCTACAACGCCGCCGCCCCCCGATCCTGCAGCGCCTTCCCATACTGCTGCAGCACCCACAACTCGTTCTGCACAGCAGCCAGATGATCCGGCGCAGACTGCGCCCCCAGCCGCACCAGACTCGCCTGCACCTCCCTCACCCTCCGCTCAACCGCCCGCAGCCGCACCTGCACAAGCTGCTGCCCCGCATAGACCTCATCCACCGTCCGCGCATGAATCGCCTCGACGGCCAGCTCGGTGATCATCGACCGGACGGTGTCGTCGGGAGCGGCGTCGCGGACGCGGGTGAGGTAGGAGTCGTCGGCACGGGAGACGCCACCGGCCTGTTCGACGGCGCGGCGGACGGCGGCGTAGGGCGGGGCGGTGAACTCGTCCTCGCCGTAGGCGTCGAAGGCGGGGGCGACGAGGTCGGGCTGCTGGAGGGCGAGCTTGAGGAGTTCGCGCTCGGTGCGGTGGGCGGGGCTGCGGAGGTTGAGGGCGGGGCCGCGCGGGGCGGGGGGCGCGGGGGGGCCGGAGGGCTGGGGGGCCGCCGCGCGGGGGGACGTCCGGGAGCGGCCGGCGTCGCCGCCGCGCCCCTCCCGCTCGCGCGCCCAGCGGGCCAGCTGTCCGATGCGCATGACCACGAACTGGGTGTCGAGGATGCCGAGGAGACCGGCCAGCCGCACGGCGTACTGGTGCCGGATGGAGCTGTCCTTGATGTGGGCGACGATCGGGGCGGCCTCCTCCAGGGCGGCCGCCTGGCCCTCGGGGGTGTCGACCTCGTGCCGGGCGACGAGCGACCGGATCGCGAACTCGAAGAGGGGGGTGCTCTCCTCGACGAGCTGCCGCACGGCGTCGTCGCCCTTGTCGAGGCGGAGCTCGCAGGGGTCCATGCCGCCGGGGCTGACCGCGATGTTGGTGTGGGCGGCGAACTTCTGGTCGTCCTCGAAGGCGCGCAGGGCGGCCCGCTGGCCGGCGGCGTCGCCGTCGAAGGTGAAGATCACCTTGGCCCGGGAGTTGTCCATCAGCAGCCGGCGGAGGATCTTGACGTGCTCGCCGCCGAAGGCGGTGCCGCAGGTGGCGATGGCCGTGGTGACGCCGGCGAGGTGGCAGGCCATCACGTCGGTGTAGCCCTCGACGACGACGGCGCGGTTGCCCTTGGCGATGTCCTTCTTGGCCAGGTCGATGCCGTAGAGGACATGGGACTTGCGGTAGATCGGCGTCTCGGGGGTGTTGAGGTACTTCGGCCCGTTGTCGTCGTCGCGGAGCTTGCGGGCGCCGAAGCCGACGACGTCGCCGGTGATGTCGCGGATGGGCCACATCAGGCGGCCGCGGAAGCGGTCGATGGGGCCGCGCCGGCCGTCCTGGGAGAGGCCGGAGAGGATCAGCTCCTTGTCGGTGAAGCCGCGGCCGCGCAGGAACCGGGTGAGGTGGTCCCAGCCGGCCGGGCTGTAGCCGACGCCGAAGTGCCGGGCGGCGGCCTGGTCGAAACCGCGGCCGGCCAGGAAGGACCGGCCGATCTCGGCCTCGGGGCCGTCGAGCTGCTCGGCGTAGAACTGGGCGGCGACCTTGTGCGCCTCGACCAGCCGGGTGCGTTCGCCCTGCTGGCGGCCGGGCGTGTAGCCGCCCTCCTCGTAGCGCAGGGTGATGCCGGCCTGGGCGGCGAGCCGCTCGATGGTCTCGGTGAACGACAGGTGGTCGACCTTCATCACGAAGTCGACCGTGTCCCCGCCCTCCTGGCAGCCGAAGCAGTGGTACAGCCCCTTGGCGGGGCTGACGTGGAAGGACGGGGACTTCTCGTCGTGGAAGGGGCAGAGGCCCTTGAGGTTGCCGCCGCCGGCGTTGCGCAGCTGGAGGTATTCGGACACGACGGCGTCGATCGGGACGGCGTCCCGGACCGCCTTCACATCGTCATCGTTGATCCTGCCTGCCACGCGTGAAGTCTACTGGCGGCCACCGACACCCCCGGCCCGCGGCCCCGCGGGACCGGGCCGGCCTCAGGGCAGCAGCGAGTCGAGCGGAACGCCGGGGTCGGCCAGGGCGTCGGGCTCCGGGCGGGCGCCGGACCGGATGAGGCGCTGGACGGTCTCCGTGACGTCCCACACGTTCACGTTCATCCCCGCCAGCACCCGGCCCTCCCGCAGCCAGAACGCGATGAACTCGCGCTTCCCGACGTCCCCCCGGCACACCACCTGGTCGTACGAGCCGGGCGGCGCGTAGCCGGAGTACTCCATGCCCAGGTCGTACTGGTCGGAGAAGAAGTAGGGGACCCGGTCGTAGACGACCTGGCGGCCCAGCATGGCGCGGGCCGCCGCCGGGCCGCTGTGCAGGGCGTTGGCCCAGTGCTCGACGCGCAGCCGGCCCGCGGCGTCGGGGCGCTCGATCGCGGCGACGTCACCGGCCGCGAAGACGTCCGGGTCCGAGGTGCGCAGGGCGGTGTCGACGGCGATGCCTCCCCCGGCCACCGCCGGGAGGTGCCCCCATCCGTCGGCGCGGTCGACGAGGGCCAGTCCCGCGGCCTCGGCGAGGGCGGTGCGCGGGGCGGCGCCGATGGCGGCGAGGACGCTGTGGGCGGGGTGCTCCTCGCCGTCGTCGGTGCGGACGGCGAGGACCATGCCGTCCTGGCCGGTGATCTCGGTGAGGCGGGCGCCGAAGTGGAAGCGGACGCCGTGGTCGCGGTGCAGGTCGGTGAAGAGCTGGCCGAGCTCGGGGCCGAGGACCCGGTGCAGCGGGGTGGGCTCGGGCTCGACGACGGTCACCTCGGCGCCGTAGCCGCGGGCGGCGGCGGCCACCTCCAGGCCGATCCAGCCGGCACCGGCGATCACGAGGTGGCCGTTGTCGCGGCCGAGGGCGGCGAGGACGCCGCGCAGCCGTTCGGCGTGCGCGAGGCGGCGCAGGTGGTGGACGCCGGCCAGGTCGGTGCCGGGGATGTCGAGGCGGCGGGGTTCGGCGCCGGTGGCGAGCAGCAGCCGGTCGTAGTGGACTTGCGTGCCGTCGCCGAGCCGGACGGTCCTGGCCGCGCGGTCGAGGTGGACGGCGGGCTGGCCGAGGTGGAGCTCGATGTCGGCGCGGGCGTACCAGGAGGGCTCGTGGACGAAGACGCTGTCCCGCTCGTCCTTGCCGATGAGGTACCCCTTGGAGAGCGGTGGCCGCTCGTAGGGGTGGTCGCGTTCGTCGCAGACGAGAATCACCCGTCCGGTGAATCCCTCCGCGCGGAGGGTCTCGGCGGCCTTGGCTCCGGCCAGTCCTCCTCCGACGATGACGAACGTCTGGTTCGCGTCCACCACTTGCTGCCTCCTCGCTCGGTGTGCCTCGACGTCCCCGGTCCGATCGCCGAAACGGCCAGTGCGAGCGTCCCGCACGCGGCGGGCCGCCGGAAGAGGGCCGGGCAGGGGACCGTCGTGCGCGGTCGTGCCCCCTGCCGCTCCTCACTCAGCGGGCAACGGCGGGCCCGCGGTGAGCCGGGCGTGCAGGATGCGCGCGGAGGAGTCGGTGAGGGCGGCGATCTGGTCGACGACGGCGCGCAGCCGGCCCGCGTCGTCGGGGGCCTCGTTGCAGAGGGAGCGGAACTGCGGGTCGAGGCCGTCGGGCGCGCGGGCGACGAGCGCCTCGGCCAGTTCGGCGATGACGACGCGCTGGTCGGCGCGGAGCTTCTCCTGGTCCTCGCGCTGGATGACGTACCGGTCGGCGACGGCCTTGAGGACGGCGCACTCCAGCCGGGTGCCGTGCGGGACGACGAGCCCGGCGCGGTAGCGGGTGAGCCGGCCGGGCCCCCAGGCCTCCCGGGTGGCGGTCTCGGCGGCGAGGCAGAAACGGCCGATGAGCTGGCTGGTGGCGTCCTTGAGGCGGGCCTGGGCGACGGCCGAGCCGTCGTAGCCGTGCGGCCACCACTCCTGCTCCAGGAGCCGGTCCAGGGCCTCCGCCAGCTCCGCGGGGTCCGCGCCGGGGGCGTAGCGGCGGGCGGCGACGGCGAAGATCTCGCGGCGCTCGGGCTCGGCGGAGAGGACGTTGGGGTCGAGGTGGCCGGCGTGCAGCCCGTCCTCGACGTCGTGGACGGAGTACGCGACGTCGTCGGCCCAGTCCATGACCTGGGCCTCGAAGCTCCTGCGGTACGGGGGCGCGCCTTGCCGCAGCCAGTCGAAGACCGGCAGGTCGTCGGGGTAGACGCCGAACTTGGTGGAGTCCGGGTCGGTGGGGTGGCCGCCGCGCGGCCAGGGGTACTTGGTGGCGGCGTCGAGCGCGGCCCGGGTGAGGTTGAGGCCGACGCTGGCCGGTTCGCCGGTCTCGGGGTGCGGCACAAAACGCTTGGGTTCGAGGCGGGTCAGCAGGCGCAGCGACTGGGCGTTGCCCTCGAAACCGCCGCAGGGACCGGCGACTTCGTTGAGGGCCTGTTCGCCGTTGTGCCCGAACGGCGGGTGGCCGAGGTCGTGCGCGAGGCAGGCGGCCTCCACCAGATCGGGGTCGCAGCCGAGCGCGGCGCCGAGCTCCCGGCCCACCTGGGCGCACTCCAGCGAGTGGGTCAGCCGGGTGCGCGGGCTGGCGTCCCACACCTGCCCGCTGACGCCGGGCGTGACGACCTGCGTCTTCCCGGCGAGCCTGCGCAGCGCGGCGGAGTGCAGGACGCGGGCCCGGTCGCGCTGGAAGGCGGTGCGGCCGGGGCGCTTGTCGGGCTCGGAGGCCCAGCGCTCCAGGTCGGGCGCGGCGTAGCCGTCGACGGCGGGCGCTGCGCTGCGGGCGGTTGCTGCTGAGCCTTTCATACTCCCGACGGTAGTCCCCGGGTCGGACATGGGCATGGGGTCCCCCGGCCCCTCCGGCCCCTCCGGCCTCTCTCGCCGCGACTGGCCCGGCCCGCGAACGGCCCGTCCGGTGACGACCGGCCCGTCCCCGCCCCGGACGGCGCCGTGGAACCGAACCGCGCCGCGCCACGTTCCTTCTGTGCAGCAGAGGGAGAGCGAACATGCGTTTGACGAACAGGTCGCGGCTCCGGCTGCCGGCCACCCGCCGGGGCAAACGCCGGGCGGTGCGGGCCGCGGTGACGGTCTGTGTGCTCGCCCTCCTCCCCGCCACCTGGGTGCACGCCGCCGCGGAGTCCCGGCTGCGGGACGTCTCGGACGCGCCGTCCGCCCCGGTGGCCATCGTCTTCGGCGCCGGCCTCCGGCACGGCAGGCCCTCCCCGTACCTGGCGCACCGGCTCGACACCGCCGCCGAGCTGTACCGCGCGGGCAAGGTCCGCGTCGTCCTGGTCACCGGCGACAACAGCCGCGACGCGTACAACGAACCGGACGCCATGCGCGCCTACCTGAAGGACCACGGCGTCCCCGAGGAGCGGACCGTCGCGGATTACGCCGGTTTCGACACCTGGGACTCCTGCACCCGCGCCCGGCGGATCTTCGGCGTGGACCGGGCGCTGCTGGTCACCCAGGGGTTCCACATCCGCCGGGCGGTCGCGCTGTGCGACGCCGCCGGGATCGACGCGTACGGGGTCGGGGTCGACGCCAAGCACGACCTCACCTGGTACGCGGGCGGCGCCCGGGAGGTCCTGGCCGCCGGGAAGGCCGCGCTGAACGCGGTCGTCCGCCCGGGGCCGGAGTTCCTGGGCCCGCACGAGCCGGGGGTGGAACGGGCGCTGAGGGCCGCGGAGCGCTGACCGCGGCGGCGGGGCGGGGGGCGGGGGCGGGGGGGCAGGGGGCTACCGCTGGGGTTCGCGGTTGTTTATGGCGTCCACGTAGAGCCGGAAGATCTCGTCGTCGTTGACGGGGCTGTACGAGACCTGCGCCGACCGGTCCCCGTCCGGTCCGCCGCCGTTGAGCCCGCCCAGGACGCCGACCAGGTCGCCGGAGCGCGTCTTCTCGTTGAAGTGGACGAGCCAGGGGCTGCCGGAGGTGCCGGAGAAGAATCCGTCGCACCGCATCTTCAGCTGGTTGTGGCTCTCCAGCTTGCTGGTCAGGGCCGTGCAGCGGATGGCCTCGTCGGCCGGGTCGTCGTCCGCGCTGGGATAGCCGATGACGGTCACCCGGTTGACGAAGCCGGGGGTGCGGGCCAGCCGGTTGGCGCCCGTGACCTGCTCGATCTGACGGCCCTTCGCGTCGGGCCGGACGGTGGCGAAGGCGAAGTCCAGGTCCGAGCCCTCGCCGGTGTCGGTGCGTCTGGGGTCGACGAAGGTGCGGTCCACCGTCCACACCCCGTACGGCTGCTCCTTGGCGCCCTGCTGATAGTCCGGCACGAACGCGGCGTCGGTGCCGATCGAGCAGTGCCCGGCGGTGACCAGCAGATTGCCCTTGGGGCTGTGCACGACGCTCGCCGTGCAGTGATGGCTCTTCATGTCCTCGCCGGTGTAGAAGAGGACGCCCACCGAGGGCACTCCGCCGAAGTGCCGCGCGCTCCCCGTGATGCGCTGCGCCTCGCTCCTGGCGTCGAGGTCCGCCGCGTCGTCGGAGGCCGGAGCGCCGGACGTCGTGCCACCGGGCGCCGTACCACCGGACGCCGTGCCACCGGACGCCGTGCCGTCGGACGCGTCCGAGGGGCCCCAGAACCGCTTCGCCTGCTCGCTGCTCCAGCTGCGGTCCTTCCCGTGCCCGCCGGCCTGCGGGACGGCTGCCGCGAGGACGACGACATAGAGTCCCGCCAGCGTGGCCCGGCCCCATCGGGCCCGGCTCCACCGGGGAAAACGCACAGGCACCCCCACCACGTTCGGAAGGTCGTTCACAGGCTAACCGCATCGTCCGGCCCGGGCGGCGGCCCGGACCGTTTTCCGTACCGTCGGACGACAGACGATCCGGTGTATGACCAGCCTACGAATGATCGTCAACCTTCCACCACATCCGGCGGCGGGAGTCCCGTCCGGTCGGCCCCGATCACACGAATGGCGTCCGCCCCGTTCGGCCCACCGGCCGCGGTTACGCGCCCCACTCGTCGTAGCCCAGCTTGCAGAGCAGGGCCAGCACGACGACGACCAGCACCCAGCGCACAAAGCCGCTCCCCCGCTTGAGGGCCATCCGCGCGCCCACCGCCCCGCCGCCGAGGTTGAAGACGGCCATCGGCAGGGCCACCTGCCACAGCACCGCGCCCTGGAGGGAGAAGGTCACCAGCGCGCCCACGTTGGTGCAGACATTGACGATCTTGGCGGTTCCGGAGGCCGACACCAGGTCCATATGGAGGATCCCGGCCAGGGCGAGGACGAGGAAGGTGCCGGTCCCGGGGCCGATGAGGCCGTCGTAGAAGCCGATGCCCAGGCCGGCCACGAGGATCGCCGTCAGCACCCGCCGCCGGCTCACCGGGCCGGCGGCCGCGGCGGCCGCGCCGAAGCCGGGGCGCACCAGGACGAAGACGAGTACGCCCAGCAGTATCGCCATGATCAGCGGCCGGAGGACCGCGCTGTCGATGCCGGAGGCGAAGAACGCCCCGGCCAGCGAACCGCCGAGGGCGGCCAGGCCGATCCGGAAGGCGGTGCGCAGATCGATGGGGGCCCGGCGGGTGTAGGAGACCGCGGCGGCGGCGGTGCCGCAGATCGCGACGGCCTTGTTGGTGCCGAGCACGTAAGCGGGGGACACGTGCGGCAGTCCGACCAGCAGGGCCGGGAGTTGGAGGAGGCCGCCGCCGCCCACGACGGCGTCGATCCACCCGGCGGCGGCCGCGGCGAGGCAGAGCAGGAGCAGCGTGGTCAGGGATATGTCGTGGATCACCCGGGGATCGTACGCGGCGGTTCCGGCGGCCCAACTCCCGCGCCGGACGGGCGTTCTGCCCCGGCCGGGCCGTTGTCGGTGGTGTCCCCTACGCTGAGTGGGCAGGGCTGATCACCCCGGGGCGGCCGGGGACGGCACGTCGGAGGAGTGCGCGGTGAACGGCTGGACACTGAACGACATTCCGGACCAGAAGGGCCGTACGGCCGTGGTGACCGGCGCCAACAGCGGCATCGGGTTCGTCACCTCCCGGGAGCTGGCCCGGCGCGGCGCGCGCGTGGTGCTGGCCTGCCGGGACGAGACGCGCGGCAGGGCGGCCGAGGAGTTGCTCCGCCATCAGGTGCCCGGCGCGGACGTGTGCCTCGCCCGGCTGGACCTGGCCGACCTGTCGTCCGTGCGGTCCTTCGCCGACGGGCTGGCCGGGGAGGAGCGGCTGGACCTGCTGGTCAACAACGCCGGGGTGATGGCGCTGCCGCGGCGGCGCACGGTCGACGGCTTCGAGATGCAGTTCGGCACCAACCACCTGGGGCACTTCGCCCTGACCGGCCTGCTGCTGCCGCGCCTGCGGGAGGCCGGGGACGGAGCCCGGGTGATCACGGTCTCCAGTGGCTTCCACTTCCTCGGCTCGGTCGACCCGCGCGATGTGCAGATGGACCGGGGCTACCGCCGCTGGATCGCCTACGGCCGCTCCAAGAGCGCCAATCTGCTCTTCGTCCACGAGCTCGCCCGGCGGCTCGCCGCGGACGGCTCCCCGCTGGTCGCGGCGGCCGCGCACCCCGGCTTCGCGGCGACGAACCTCCAGACGGCCGGGGTACGGATGGAGGGAAGGGCGAGAACGGAGCGGCTGGTCGCCCTGGCCACCCGCGCGGTGGCGCAGAGCGCGGAGGACGGAGCGCTGCCCATCCTGCGCGCCGCCACGGCGCCGGACGTCCGGCAGGACGACTTCTTCGGCCCGCGCGTGCTGATGTGGCGCGGGGCGCCGGTGCGGTCGGTGCGTGCCGGGTGGACGCGGGACGACCGGGCGGGCGCGGGGCTGTGGACGCTGTCGGAGCGGCTGACGGGCGTGACGTACGCGTGGCCGCCGCGGGTGTGAGGCGAGGTGTTGCCGTGAAAGGACGTTGCGCTGACAGGACGTTGCACTGAAAGGACGCGGCCGTAGAAGGACGTTGCCGTAGAAGGACGTTGCCGTAGAAGGACGCGGCCCCAATAAGGTGCCGCGCCTCGTAAGAGGAGGTCGCCTCACTCCACCCCGGACGCCCGCAGGATCTCCCGCGCCCCCTCGCCGTCCACCCGTTGCCGGAGCGCCTCCAGGACGGCCGCGCCCTCGCGCAGCAGGCCGCGGTCGAGGGCCCGCCGGGCGCCCGTGTCCAGCTGGTGCCAGAGCAGGGGGTTGGCCCGGAGCACGCGCGGGTCGAGCTCGACCCGGCCTCCGCCGACGTCCCGCAGGACGATCCGCGGGGCGACCCCGTCCACGTGCCGGACCCGGGTGAGCAGGTCCGTGCGCACGCGTCGCTCGCGGAGCAGGCCGCGGGAGGCCAGCCAGCCGTCCCCGGCCGTGACGCGCGCGGGCCGCAGCACCGCCACGAGCATCGCGCCGAGGGCGGCCCAGCAACAGGCCCTGGCCGCGTCGAGTTCGCCACGGAGCAGGTCGGCGAGGGAGAGCAGGCCCCCCAGCGCCGTTCCCCAGCACCACGCCTCCCGGGCCTCGCGCCGCCAGCCGCGGTCCCGGGCGCGTACGCCACCGGGAGGTGCGGCGGCGGTGCCCCCGGATCTGACGTCGTGTCTGCGCGTCCTTACAGTCGGTCGCCGTCCCATGGCGGTGAGGTTAGGGCCGTCCTCTCCATGATTCGCCGCCCGTTGACGCCAAGCTGACGGAATCAGGCCCGAACCTGACGGGGTGATAACGCGCTCTTGACACCCCTTCCGCCCCAGGCGCTAAGAAAGCGTGAAGATAGCGCCACAACTCGCCAAGAGAACGCCAACAACGGGCGCCTTCCGGTCACCTCCGACGCACGCTGAGCCTTCCACGTCACGGAGGTACCACAGAGATGTCCATGCTGGCCCATACGGATGAACGGCCCGACGGGACCGGCGAGGAACCGCCGGATACCGGCACCGCGGCCGCGCGGGAGGACCGGCACCGGCTCACGGCCGTCCAGGGCCTGGCCGCCCTGTCGCTCGACGCGATGGCCTCCGTCGCGTACGGGCCGGAGTCGATCGTCCTCGTGCTGGCGGCGGCCGGGGCCCACGGTCTGGGCTGCACCCTGCCGGTCACCCTCGCGATCGCGGCCCTGCTCGCCGTACTGGTCGCCTCCTACCGGCAGGTCATCGCGGCCTTCCCGGACGGCGGCGGCTCGTACGCGGTGGCCAAGCGCCATCTCGGCCGGCGCACCTCGCTGTTCACCGCCGCCTCACTGGTCCTGGACTACGTCCTGAACGTGGCGGTCTCGGTCACGGCCGGCGTCGCCGCGCTCACCTCCGCCTTCCCCGGCCTCCACGACCACCGGCTGTGGATCTGCCTCGGCGTGCTGGCGCTCGTCACCGCCGTGAACCTGCGGGGCATCGCCGAGTCCGCGAAGGCGTTCATCGTCCCGACCGCCGTCTTCGTCGGCTCGATCCTGACCATGATCGTCGTGGGGCTCTTCCGTGACGCCCCCGCGAGCACCGAGGCCGCCGCCGGGCACGCGTCCGTCCTGAGCGACAACGCGACCTCCGTCGGTGCCCTCCTGCTGCTCAAGGCGTTCGCCGCCGGCTGCTCCGCCCTCACCGGCGTCGAGGCCGTGGCCAACGCCGTCCCGTCCTTCCGCGCCCCGCGCGCCCGCCGCGCCCAGCGGACCGAGGTGGCGCTCGGCGCGCTGCTGGGCGCGATGCTGATCGGCCTGTCCGTGCTCATCGGCCGCTTCCACCTCCAGCCGGTGGAGGGCGTCACCGTCCTGGCCCAGCTCGCCGACGCCTCGCTCGGCCACAACTGGGCTTTCTACGTGGTGCAGTTCGCCACCGTCGTCCTGCTGGCGCTGGCCGCCAACACGTCGTTCGGCGGGCTGCCCGTCCTGATGAGCCTGCTCGCCCGCGACAACTACCTGCCGCACGTCTTCGCCCTCAAGGCCGACCGCCAGGTGCACCGCCACGGCGTGCTCGCCCTGGCCGCGGCCTCGACGCTGCTGCTGGTGTTCTCCGGCGGCGACGTCAACACCCTGGTACCGCTGTTCGCGATCGGCGTCTTCGTCGGCTTCACCATCTGCCAGGTCGGCATGGTGCGGCACTGGCGGCAGGAACGGTCGCCCGGCAGCCACGGCAAGGCCCTGCTGAACGGCTTCGGCGCGGTGCTCACCGGGGTGTCCGCGATCGTCGTCACCGCGACCAAGTTCGAGGAGGGCGCCTGGCTCATCGTCCTGACCCTCCCCCTGATGGTGCTGGTCCTCGAAGCCGTCCACCGCGCCTACGCGCGGATCGGGGACCGGCTGGAGCTGGGCCGGGTGCCCGAGGCGCCGCGCCGCTGCCACTCCGTGGTCGTCGTCCCCGTCTCCTCACTGTCCCGGCTGACCAGCAAGGCCCTCACCGCCGCCGTCTCCCTCGGCGACGAGGTGGTGGCGGTCACCGTCGCCCAGCCGGACGGGGACGGGCGGCGCGCGGCCGAATCCCTGCGCCGGGACTGGGAGCTGTGGAACCCGGGCGTCGAGCTGGTCGAACTCCCGGCGGCCACCCGGGCGTTGGGGCGCCCCATCGTGGACTACGTCCAGGAGCTGTCCGGACGCCACCCCGACCACCGGGTCACCGTCCTCATCCCGGAGGTCGAGCCGGCGCACGTCTGGCAGCGGCTGCTCCAGAACCAGCGGGGAGCGGTGGTCGCGCACGCGGTGCGGCGCGACACGGACGCGGTGATCTGCCGGCTGCGGTTCCGGGTGGAGGCGCGGAGGGGCTGAGCCGGGAAGGGCGTTGCGGCTCAGGCGAGCACCCGCAGCAGCTCCCCGTGCAGGGCCCCGGACGACACCAGGAACCCCTCCGCCCCCGCCCGCCACGGCCTGCCCGCCATGTCCGTCACCACGGCCCCCGCCTCCCGGGCGATCAGTGCGCCCGCCAGCAGGTTGGCGTCGTCCCGGCCGTACTCCCAGAACGCGTCGAGCCGCCCGGCCGCCACGTCCGCGACCTGCCAGGAGACCGGCCCGAGGTTGCGCACCGCCGCCACCTCCCGCACGGCCGCGCTCAGCCCCCGGCCCGCCGCGGCCACGGCCTCCGGCTGGCCGGACGGAAAGGGCGGCTGGCTGGTGGCGACGATGGCGGCGGCGAGCTCCCCCTCGCCGGCGGGGACGACGGGGACGCCGTTCCGGTGCGCGCCCTCGCCGGGCGCCGCGGTGTACGTCTCGCCCAGCACGGCGGAGTGCAGAACGGCGGCGACCGGCTCCCGGTCCCGGACCAGGGCGAGGCTGACGCACCAGTACGGCATGCCGCGCAGGTACTGGACGGCACCGTCGATCGCGTCGACGACCCAGACCGCGCCCGTCTCCGGCAGCTCGGTGTCCAGCTCGTCCGCCCACACCGCGTCCGGCACGAGGCCGTCGAGCCGCTCGCGCAGCAGGGCGGCGACCGGCTCGTCCACCGAAGCGAAGGTGGAGCGCAGCGTCTCCATGGTGCGGCCGGGCGCGGGCGCCGGGCGGTCCTTCAGCAGCGCTCCGGCCTCCCGGGCGGCGGCGGTCATGGCGGTGAGCAGGGCGTTCATGGGGATCTCCTCCGTGGGTGGTGCGGTGGGACGCGATGCGTCAACGATCTCCGCAGGGGGGCGGCGGACGGCCGCTCCGGGGCCCGGGGTGAGCGAAACTGTCATGTATGAGCTTGGAACTGAGCGATGACGTCCTCGACGAGCGGGATCAGAGGCTGGTCGCCGCCCTCCAGTGCGACGGCCGGGTGACCGCCGAGCGGGCCGCCGACGTGCTGGGGCTGAGCCCGCGCGTGGTGCACCGCCGGTGGGCGGCGCTGCTCGGTTCGGGGACGGTACGGGTGGCGGGACTGCCCCCGCGGGACGAGCTGCCGGCGGCGATGACGCTGCGGATCAAGGTGCTGCGCGGCAAGGCCGATGTGATCGCCAAGGCGCTCGCCGACCGGGACGACATCCCCTTCGCCGACCTCTCGGCGAGCGGCGACGAGATCGGCGCGATCCTGCTCGCCGACCCCGGCTCCCCGCACCGCCTGGTCTTCCGCCAGCTGCCCGCGACCGGCGCGGTGACCTCCGTCGACGCGCAGACGATCCTGCACGTCTTCAAGTACGCGCACGAGTGGCGCCACGACGTTCTCAGCGCTGCCGAACGCGCCGCCCTCACCCCACCGCCCGCCTCTTGCCCCTCCAGCCCCCCTGACGCCACCGACCTCGCCATCCTCACCGCCCTCGCCGACGACGGCCGCTCCCCCGCCACCGCCCTCGCCCGCCTCACCGGCCACCCCGAATCCACCGTCCGCCGCCGCGTCTCCGCCCTCCGCGCGTCCGGGCTCCTCCGCACCCAGGTGCACGTCGATGCGCGACGGGTGGGGCTGATGGTGGACGCGAACCTGCTGATGCAGGTCGCTCCCGGCGAGCTTGATGCGGTGGGGCGGCGGTTGGCGGCGCATCCGGCGGTGCATGGCGCTTTCGCGACGACCGGGGTCAGTAACTTGCACCTGGCGGTGTGGTTGCGGGGGTTGCCGGAGTTGTATCGGTTTATTACGGGGGAGGTGGGGGTGTTGGGGGTTTCGGCGGTGGAGACGGTGTTGGTGGGGCGGGCGGTGAAGCGGCGGTAGTCGCTTGGGGGTTGGTGCCCCGGTCCCACCCTTTCACCGTTTCCCGGGGCTCTGCCCCGGACCCCGTGAATGCGGCTTCGCCGCTTGTCCTCAAACGCCGGACGGGCTGAATAGCCAGCGGCTACCGCCGCTTCAAACGCCCCCGCACCCCCTTCAGCAACTCCACCCTCCCCACCCGGACAACCAGCACATCCCGCCCCTCCACACCCTTCGCATACCAAGGCAACCCCAACCGCTGCCACCGCGCAGCGGAAAGCCGCGGCTGCGGCGGCACAGGAACGTTCCACTGCCCACTCCCGGCGGAGAGCCGCAGCTCGAAGCGCCACTCGCCCGCCTCCGCATACCCCTGGCGGACAACAAACGCCCCATCCGTACCCGGCTCGACGGGAACCTCACGGACAGCGCCGTCGGCCCCGGTGGCACGCAGTGTCAAAGCACCGTCCGGCCAACCGGCCAGTCCGCACCGTCCGTTCACAACAAGCACAGCGGGCCCCTCCGCCGCCCACGCCACGCTGTCCACGCCCAGGAGTGGCAGCACACGGTGACGCGTCTCCCCCACATCGAGGGAGAGATTGCCGTAGGGCTTGGTGGTGAAGAGCGCGGCGGCCATGCCGTCATCCGTGACAACGGTGACGGTGTCGGACGTGACGGACTCGGCCCGGCGGCTGCCGAGGCGCGCCTCCTTGACGACGCCCTGGGCGCCGACCGCGAGCGTGAAGTCCCACAGGCCCGCGCTCAGCGGCGCCCCGTCGGCGGCGGTGGCGAGGTCGACCGTCACGTCGAACCCGGCGTCCCCGTAGTCGAAGTACCCGCCGTCCTCGTCGGCACCCAGCCCGGGCGTGGCCGTGTGCCGCACGGGGAGCCGGTACTCGGCCTTGCCGCCCCGCTTGCGGACGATCAGCTCGGTGCTGATGTCACGGGTGGATATTCGGTGCACGTAGGCGTGCCCGGCCAGCCGCAGGGCGCCGCCCCGGAGTTCGGCGGTCTCCAGGAAGTGGCGGACGCGCAGCTCGGAGGTGATGTCGTAGCAGTCGTCGGGGATGTTGAGCGTGGAGTCGCGGAAGTAGGGGTACTCCGCGTACGCGCGGCCGTTCTCGGTGAGGATGTCGGGGCCGTGGGCGGCGGTCGCGGCGAGGGTGGTGATGCCATAGCTGGCGGCGCCCCGGTCCAGCTCCCAGCGGACGACGGTCAGCAGTTCGTCGAGCAGCCCCTGCCGGATGAGGTGGCAGCGCAGCCGGACCATGGCGGGCAGCCGGGCGGCCAGGCCCTCGTGGTAGTACGGCTCGATCAGGTCGCCCAGCTCCTCCAGGAGCTTGTCCTGGGTGTCGCGGTAGGGCTCGCGGCAGAGCTGGAGCACCGCGTCGCGCAGCTCGACGGCAAAGTGACGGTGCATCAGGACATCGCGTCGCTCGCCCGGTTCGACATGCCGGGCGACCAGCTCGGTCATCATCCGGAAGAGGTCCATACGCATCCGGGTGCCGTGCGGCTGCGCGGTGATGTTGTTGCCGTCCTCGCGGGCGACCCAGTACAGGCAGTCGTAGTCGGCGACGACGGATATCGCGGCGGCCTCCAGGTAGGCGGTCGCGGTGAACGGCTGGTCCTCGCCGATGGACAGCCCGGTCTCGAACCGCAGACCGAGCCGGTCGACGAGCTCACGGCGGAACAGCTTCATCGGGTTGAGCGTCCAGTAGACCCGGGAGGCGAAGACGTCGGTCTTCGGCTGGTTCCGGCCGAACATCGAGGTGGGCGCCCGGCGGCCGCCCTCGCCGACGATCCGGCCGAGGACGACGTCGGAGCCGTTCGTGTCGGCGGCGGCGACCATGCGCTCCAGGGCCTCGGGCCCGAGGTGGTCGTCGGCGTCGAGGAAGAAGATGTGGCGGCCGGTGGCCCGGTCGAGGCCGAGGTTGCGCGGGCCTGCGGGACCGCCGGAGTTCGGCTGGTGGACGACGTGCATCGTGGGCACGTCCGCCGCCAGGCGGTCCAGCTCGGCGGCCGTGCCGTCGGTGGAGCCGTCGTCCACGACGATCAGCTCGATCCGGTCGGCCCCCAGGGTCTGGTCGAGCACGGAGGTGACACTGCGGGTCACGTACGGCATGGCGTTGTACGCGGCGATGATGACCGTGACGTCCGGGCCGGGCATGGGTGCGCACTCCGTTCCCGCGGCCGGGGCGTCGCCCGCGGCCGGGATGAGCTGGTCGGTGGTGGCCGGGTCTCCGGCGCAGGTCATTTCAGGGTACTGGAGAGTGATAACCCGAACGCCAGTCCGAAACAGTGCCCCCGACCCCGAGGACCACCGACAGCGCCGCACAAAGAGGACGGGGCGCTACAACCTGGCCGACGTCGAACGCTCGGGCAGCGGCGCCCGGTCCCGCCGGGTCTGCGGCCGGTGCCCCCCGCGCAGCAGCGCCGCCCCCAGCGGCGTCAGGGTGTGCAGCACGGCGCTGCCGTGCCGCAGTGTGAGGACGAGGCCCGCCTCGCGCAGCACCCCGGCGTGCTGGCTGGCCGAGGCGGCGGACACCCCGACGCGGCGGGCGAGTTCACTGGTGGTGCAGCCGCCGCCGATGGAGCCGAGGACGGCCGACCGGGTCTGCCCGACCAGCTTGCCCAGCGAGCGCGGCGCGTCCTGCACCGGCGGCGCAGACTCCGCGCAGTGCCGGGCCGGGTAGACGAGGACCGGCGTCAGATCCGGATTCTGGAGGGTGACCGGGTTGCCCCGGCAGAAGAAGGACGGCACGAGCAGCAGACCGCGCCCGTTCAGGTGCAGATCGCGGTCGACGGGGTAGTCGGCCTCCAGTACGGGCGCCCGCCAGCGCATCGTGGGCGGCAGGGAGGACAGCAGCGCGTCGGCGCCCCCGTCGAGGAGGGCCCGGCCCCGCACCGCCCGGTCGGCCTCGATCTGCGCCTGGATATGCGCCCAGCAGGGCGCGATGGCCGCCTCGTGGTAGTCGTGCAGGGCGGAGATCAGCTTGCCGAACGCCCGGGCGTCGCCCTCGGCCAGCGATCGTATCCAAGCCGGCAGTGTCCGGACGTTGGGCAGCCGGCTCAGCTCCTCGTGCACGCGTTCGGCCGGAGTGGCGCGCAGCGCCTGTATGCCGGTCTCCAGTCCGAGTACCCCTTCGGCCGGCGTCAGGAAGTCCGGGAAATACCCCCGGGGAGGAACCAGCGGCGCCAGCAGCCGAGTTTCACTATTCAACCGAGCACGGGTTTCGGTGCGCCAATCACCGTAGATCGACTCGCCTTGTTTGTCCCGCAGCCGGTGGAGACTCAATACGGTTTCCCAGAGCACGTCCGGGTCTCCGGCCAGGCGCAACCGGGCCAGATCGAGTCCAGTGAAATGGACACGCAGCACCAAACCCCCACATGAGACATCCGCCGTCACCCCCCGCCCACTGAGTATGCACACCGATACGTGCTGTTACCACGCCCTTTTGGCCACAGTTGAAAGGACTCGCGGCGAACACCCCTGGAGCGAAATCCTATTCACGCACTCAGGGCCGCCCCGGCTCGTTCCCGTGGGGGGTGGCGAGCGAAAAAGCGGCCGCTGAGTATGCGAGTTGCCGCCCGAGCCGATGCGGGCGGCAACAACTCCCGGTGGGGGAGTAAAGAGGGGCGGCGCTCCCGCACGAGCGCCGCCCCTCCGCCGTGCCACGGGCCCCGGAACAGGCTCCCGGACGGCCTCGCGCGGCACGCGCTGTAGCCCGTCGGCTCCGCTCCGGTGATTCCCTCATGGCCCGTGCGTTACAAGCGGGTTAACCGCGCGCCGGGCCCAGGGCGCGGGAAACAGACCGGGCGAGCGAGAACCGGGCCCGGGATGCGAGAAGGGGCGGCCCCGTGCGGGGCCGCCCCTTCTTTCTGCCGGAGCCGCGAAGGTCCGAGGGTCGAGGTCATCCCATCAGCGGCTCCGGAGTCTCAACGGCGGCGCCTACCGGCTGTCACTCGCCGTACCGGTCAGGGCCGCCGCGCGGCCCGCCTCCAGCCGCGCCACGGGGATGCGGAACGGGGAGCAGGAGACGTAGTCCAGGCCCACCTCGTGGAAGAAGTGCACCGACTCCGGGTCGCCGCCGTGCTCGCCGCAGACGCCGAGCTTGAGGTCGGGGCGGGTGGCCCGGCCGGCCTCGGCCGCGGCCCGCACCAGCGAACCGACGCCGTCCTTGTCGATCGTCTCGAAGGGGCTGACGCCGAAGATGCCCTTCTCCAGGTACGCGGTGAAGAAGCTCGCCTCCACGTCGTCCCGGGAGAAGCCCCACACGGTCTGGGTCAGGTCGTTGGTGCCGAAGGAGAAGAACTCGGCGGCCTCCGCGATCTGACCGGCCGTCAGGGCGGCGCGCGGCAGCTCGATCATGGTGCCCAGGGTGAGCCTGAGGCTGGTGCCGGTGGCGGCCTCGACGTCGGCGATGACGCGCTCGGCCTCCTCACGGACGATCTCCAGCTCCTGGACCGTGCCCACCAGCGGGATCATGATCTCGGCGCGCGGGTCGCCCTTGGCGTTCCGCCGCTCGGCCGCGGCCTCGGCGATCGCCCGGACCTGCATGGCGAACAGACCGGGGATGACGAGCCCGAGGCGCACACCGCGCAGCCCCAGCATCGGGTTCTGCTCGTGCAGCTTGTGCACGGCCTGGAGCAGGCGCAGCTCGTTCTCGTGCGCCTCCTGCCGGGCCTCGGCGAGGGCGACGCGCACCGACAGCTCGGTGATGTCCGGCAGGAACTCGTGCAGCGGCGGGTCCAGGAGCCGGACGGTGACCGGGAGGCCGTCCATGGCCTCGAACAGCTCGACGAAGTCGGCCTTCTGGAGCGGCAGGAGGGCGCCCAGCGCCTCGTCGCGCTCGGTCTCGGTGTCGGCCAGGATCAGCCGCTCGACCAGCTCGCGGCGCTCGCCGAGGAACATGTGCTCGGTGCGGCACAGGCCGATGCCCTGGGCGCCGAACCGGCGGGCGCGCAGGGCGTCCTCGGCGTTGTCGGCGTTGGCGCGGACGCTCAGCCGACGCATCCGGTCCGCGTAGGCCATCATCCGGTGCACGGCCTGGACGAGCCCGTCGGCGTCGTCGGCGCCCGCGTGCATCCGGCCCTCGAAGTACTCGACGACCGGGGACGGGACGACCGGGACCTCACCGAGGTAGACCTTGCCGGAGGAGCCGTCGATGGAGACGACGTCGCCCTCCTCGATCACCACCCCGCCAGGTGCGGTCATCCGCCGCCGCTTGGTGTCGACCTCCAGCTCCTCCGCGCCGCAGACACAGGTCTTGCCCATGCCGCGGGCCACCACGGCCGCGTGCGAGGTCTTGCCGCCGCGCGAGGTCAGGATGCCCTCGGCGGCGATCATGCCGTCGAGGTCGTCGGGGTTGGTCTCGCGGCGGATCAGGATGACCTTCTCGCCCGAGCGCGACCACTTGACGGCGGTGTACGAGTCGAAGACCGCCTTGCCGACGGCCGCACCCGGCGAGGCGGCGATGCCCCGGCCGAGGAACTCGGTCTTGGCCTTCTCGTCGAAGCGCGGGAACATCAGCTGCGCCAGCTGGCCGCCCGTCACCCGCTGAAGGGCCTCGGCCTCGCTGATCAGGCCCTGGTCCACCAGCTGCGTCGCGATCCGGAAGGCGGCACCGGCGGTGCGCTTGCCGACGCGGGTCTGGAGCATCCACAGCTTGCCGCGCTCGATCGTGAACTCGATGTCGCACAGGTCGCGGTAGTGCGTCTCCAGCGTCTCCATGATCTGCATCAGCTGGTCGTACGACGCCTTGTCCAGCTGCTCCAGCTCCGCGAGCTGCATCGTGTTGCGGATGCCGGCGACGACGTCCTCGCCCTGCGCGTTCTGCAGGTAGTCGCCGTAGACGCCCTGGTGGCCACTGGCCGGGTCACGGGTGAAGGCGACGCCGGTGCCGGAGTCGGGGCCGAGGTTGCCGAAGACCATCGAGCAGACGTTGACGGCCGTGCCCAGGTCGCCCGGGATGCGCTCCTGGCGGCGGTACAGCTTGGCGCGGTCACCGTTCCACGATTCGAAGACGGCCCTTATGGCCAGGTCCATCTGCTCGCGCGGCTCCTGCGGGAAGTCCCGCCCGGTCTGCCCGGCGACGATGCCCTTGAACTGCTCCACCAGGGCACGGAGGTCGTCCGCGTCGAGCTCCACGTCGGTGGAGACGCCCTTGGCCCGCTTCGCCTCCTCCAGCGCCTCCTCGAAGAGCTCGCCGTCGACGCCCAGCACGGTCTTGCCGAACATCTGGATGAGGCGGCGGTACGAGTCCCACGCGAACCGCTCGTCCCCGGCCTGCGCGGCGAGACCCTCCACCGACTCGTCCGAGAGCCCGATGTTCAGGACCGTGTCCATCATCCCGGGCATCGAGAACTTCGCGCCCGAGCGCACCGACACCAGCAGCGGGTCGTCGGCCTGCCCGAGCCTCTTGCCCATCCGGGCCTCCAGCGCGTCCAGGTGCGCCGTGACCTCGTCCCGCATCGCCGGGGGCTCCTGCCCCTCGGCCAGGTAGACCTTGCAGGCATCAGTGGTGATCGTGAAGCCGGGCGGCACCGGAAGGCCGAGGTTGGTCATCTCGGCGAGGTTGGCGCCCTTGCCGCCGAGCAGGTCCTTGAGGTCCTTGTTGCCCTCGGTGAAGTCGTAGACGAACTTCTGCTTCTGGTGGTCTTCGGATACCGGCACGGGACTCGACTCCTTCACTGGACCTCCCTGAGAACGCTGCCGCAGTGGGGAGGGCTGCCCTGACGGCGGGGAGCGTACCCAGATCGAAGGCTTCTGAGGAGGTCCACTCCATCGACATGAGGCCGTAACCGCCCGTCCGCCAACAGATCGAAAGTCGCCTGCCCCGGTGAGGTTTGAGGGTGATCTCTTCACATCTTGAACGCAATGTTGCGGAGGGGTGGTGAGATGTGACGTAGTGTCGAGATTTCGGCCGCTTCGGCGTCACCTTCTGGAAACAGAAAGGGTGGCACTCAGTGCCACCCTTTGGAAGGTGCAGGCGTCCTTTTGGTGCTCATGTGAGCGGGACCCCTATCAGAGGTGGCGAGAATCACGCCGTCGGGGGAGGGGTGCAATGGGCTTTTTGGGTGCCCCACAACTCAAACGCCGGACGGGCTGAGTCAGCCCGTCCGGCGTTTGAGGACGCGCGCCGCAGGCGCGCTCAGGGGGTGCGGGGGCCCGCCCCCGCAAGAAACGGTGAAAGGGCGGGCCCGGGGCACAACCCCCACGTCACCCCCCAGACGTGTCGAGCTCCGCCTCCGCCCCCACCCCGGAGCAGTCGTACGGATCGTCCAGCCACCCATCCGGCAGCACCACCCGATTACGCCCGGAGGTCCGCCCGCGAGGCCCATCCGCCCCCACCGGCCACGCCTGATCCAGATCGAGCCCGCTCAGAAGAGCGTCCAACTCCGCCAGGGACGACGTCACCGCCAGCTTCTTGCGCAGCTCGGAGCCGATCGAGAACCCCTTGGTGTACCAGGCGACGTGCTTGCGGAAGTCGATGACGCCCCGCTCCTCGCTCTCCAGCCACTCCCCCAGCAGCTCCGCGTGGCGCACCATCACCCGCGCCACCTCACGCAGCGTCGGAGCGGCGGCGGGCGCCCCGCCGTCGCCGTCGAACGCGGCGACGAGGTCGCCGAACAGCCATGGCCGCCCCAGACAGCCGCGGCCGACCACGACCCCGTCGCAGCCGGTCTCGCGCATCATCCGCACGGCGTCGTCCGCCGACCAGATGTCGCCGTTCCCGAGCACCGGGATCTCCGGCACGGCCTCCTTGAGCCGCGCGATGGCCTCCCAGTCGGCCGTCCCGCCGTAGTGCTGGGCGGCGGTGCGGCCGTGCAGGGCGATGGCGGTCACGCCCTCCTCGACGGCGATCCGGCCCGCGTCCAGGTAGGTGATGTGGTCGTCGTCGATGCCCTTGCGCATCTTCATGGTGACGGGCAGCGACCCGGCGTTGCCGACGGCCTCGCGCAGGATGGAGCGCAGCAGGTTCCGCTTGTACGGGAGGGCGGAGCCGCCGCCCTTGCGGGTGACCTTGGGGACGGGGCAGCCGAAGTTGAGGTCGATGTGGTCGGCCAGGTCCTCGTCCACGATCATGCGGACGGCCTTGCCGACGGTGACCGGGTCGACGCCGTAGAGCTGGATCGAGCGCGGCTTCTCGGTGCCGTCGAAGTGGATCAGCCGCATGGTCTTGGCGTCCCGCTCGACCAGCGCCCGGGTGGTGATCATCTCGCTGACGAACAGCCCCTTGCCTCCCGAGAACTCCCGGCACAGCGTGCGGAAGGGCGCGTTCGTGATCCCGGCCATGGGGGCCAGGACCACCGGCGGCTGCACCGGGTGGGGGCCGATCTGGAGCTGCGTCATGGAAGGGCTTCCTCGTTCCTGCGGGCCTGCGGTCCGGTTGCGTGCGGATCGCCTGCGGACGGTGTGCGAAGGGTGTGCGGACGAATGGGGCGACCGTCCATTGTCCCTCATCCGGCGGAGCGGATCCCGTGGCTCCGGTCACCCCGCCCGGCGCTCACCCCTCGTCGGCGATCACCAGCTTCTGGAGCTGCCGCAGCCGCTCGTGGGTCACCTCGTCGGCCGGGGTGAAGGCCAGCAGCCGGGTTCCCGCGTGGGGGCCGGTCCACAGATTGCTGTACGAGAGGTTGAGCAGGCCCACCCGCGACTGCATGTAGGCGCGCTTGCGGTTGGCGGTGGGCGGGATCACCTCGTGCTCCTCCCAGAGCTCGCGGAACTCGGGCGAGGCATCCTGCAACCGCTTGAGCAGGCACTTCCAGGCGGGCTCCGCGATGTGGTCGGCCATCGCGGCGCGGAACTTGGCGGCCATGGCCCGCTTGGCGTCCTCGCGGTCGACGACGTTGGCGTACCAGTTCTCGCTGGTGAAGTGCAGCCAGAGGCAGTTGCGCTCCTCGGGCGGCAGGGCGTCGAGGTCGCACATCACGTGCTTGTAGGTGCGGTTGTAGGCCAGGATGTCGTAGCGCGCGTTCTGCACACAGGCGGGGAACGGCTCCAGCTGCTCAAGCATCAGCCGCAGCTCCGGCGAGACGCCCGCGGACCCGGTGTCGGGCAGCGGATCGGTGACGTTCGCCAGCGCGAAGAGGTGCGACCGCTCGGCGCGGTCCAGCATCAGGGCGCGGGAGAGGGCGTCCAGGACCTGCGCGGAGACCTGGATGTCCCGCGCCTGTTCCAGCCACGTGTACCAGGTGACCCCGACGGCGGAGAGCTGTGCGACCTCCTCACGGCGCAGCCCCGGGGTGCGCCGGCGGAGGCCCCGCGGCAGACCGGCCTGTTCCGGGGTGATGCGCTCGCGGCGGCTGCGCAGGAAGGCGGCGAGCTCGCTGCGGCGGGCGACGTCGGCGCGCGGCGCGGGCCGCTCGGCAGTCGTGGTCCGCGCGGTCGTCGGGGGTCGCTCCGTGGTCGCGGAGGGCGTCTCCAGCACCATCGTCGTCATGCCTCCAGGGTGGGGCACACCCCATCCCGTTGCCAGGTACATCTTCTACCAGGATAAAGGCCCTCTGGTACCAGGCTCCGCGAGGCGTCATCGTCGTACCCGTGAGCAGCAATACGCATATATCGACGAATGCCTCCGTCGGCAGTACGACCCCGACCTCCCCCACTCTCGGTACCTCCGGCCTGATCACCGTGCTGATCGGCGGGGCGCTGCCGATGGTCGACTTCTTCATCGTCAACGTGGCCCTGCCCACCATCGACCACGACCTGCACGCCGGTCCCGCCCTGCTGGAGATGGTCGTCGGCGGCTACGGCGTGGCCTACGCCGTGCTGCTGGTGCTCGGCGGGCGGCTGGGCGACATGGTGGGCCGGCGGCGGCTGTTCCTCTGGGGAACGGCCGCGTTCGGAGTGACGTCCGTGGCGTGCGGCCTGGCGCCGGACGCCTGGACGCTGGTGGTGGCCCGGATCGCGCAGGGCGCGGCCTCGGCCCTGATGCTGCCGCAGGTGCTGGCGACGATCCAGGCCACCACCCGCGGCTCACGGCGCACCCGGGCCCTGAGCCTCTACAGCGCCACGGCCGGCGCGGCAAGCGCGGTCGGCCAGGTGCTCGGCGGGGTCCTGGTATCCGCCGACATCGCCGGCACCGGCTGGCGCTCGATCTTCCTCGTCAACGCACCGCTCTCGGCGGTCGCCCTGGTGATGGCCTTCCGTCTCATCCCCGAGACGCGCTCGGAGCACCCGACGCGGGTGGACGGCGCGGGGACGGTCCTGCTGTCGGTCGCGCTGGTCAGCCTGCTCCTGCCGCTGACGGAGGGCCGGTCGACCGGGTGGCCGGTGTGGTCGTGGGTGCTGCTGGCCGTGTTCCCGTTCGCCGCCGCGGCCTTCTGGGCGGTGGAGCGGCGGCTGGAGGCGGCCGGGCGGACGCCGCTGGTGCCGCCGTCGCTGCTGCGGGTGCCGGCGGTGCGCAGCGGGCTGGCGCTGCTGGTGCCGTTCTCGCTGGGCTGGGGCGGCTACATGTTCGTCCTGGCCGTGGTGTTCCAGGAAGGCCTGGGACTGGGTCCGCTGGCGGCGGGGCTGGCCCTGGTGCCGATGTGCGTCACGTTCTTCGTGGGATCGCTCGCCGGTCCCCGGCTGGGCGCGCGGTTCGGCCGGTACGCGGTGACGGCCGGCGCGCTGGTCCAGGGGGCGGGTCTGCTCGCGCTGACGGCGACCTTCTTCTGGGGCTGGGACGGGCTCGGCCCCTGGGGGACGACGGCGGGCCTGGCCGTCCAGGGCCTGGGCCAGGGCATGCTGCTGCCGCCCACACAGCGGGCCGTCCTGGGCGGGGTGCCCGTGGCCCAGGCGGGCGTCGGCGGCGGGGTGATGGTGACGACGCAGCAGTCCTTCATGGCGCTGGGTGTGGCGACGCTGGGCTCGCTGTTCCTGTCGCTGGCGCCGTCCATGGGGATGCGGGACGCGGTGGTGACGACGTTCGGGGTGCAGCTGGTGGCGGTGGCGGCGACCGTGGTGCTGAGCCTGCGGCTGCCGCGCGCGATGCACTGAGGGACGGGCGGGCGGACCGGCGGGCTCGCGGACCGGCGGCTCGCGGCCGGATCGCGACACACGGACACACGGACACATGGAATGACAGATATTGAAATCTGTCATTCCATGTGTCACTCTTCTGTTGTCCCCTTCTCGTCCCGTTCTCGTCCCGCTCCCGAAGGAGTCCCCCGTGCTGCACCGCACTCTCGGCACCACCGGCCCCCAGGTCTCCGCCCTCGGCCTCGGCTGCATGGGCATGTCCGCCCTCTACGGCGACGCCGACCGGGCCGAGTCGATCGCCACGATCCACGCCGCCCTCGACGCGGGCGTCACCCTGCTCGACACGGGCGACTTCTACGCCATGGGCCACAACGAGATGCTGATCGGCGAGGCGCTGCGCTCCGCCCCGGCCGACCGGCGCGAACAGGCGCTCACCAGCGTCAAGTTCGGCGCCCTGCGCGACCCGGACGGCGGCTGGGCCGGTTACGACGGCCGCCCCGCGGCGGTGAAGAACTTCGCCGCGTACTCGCTCCAGCGCCTGGGCGTCGACCACATCGACATCTACCGGATCGCCCGCGTCGACCCCGACGTGCCGATCGAGGAGACCGTCGGCGCCATCGCCGAGCTCGTCGAGGCCGGGCATGTCCGCCACGTCGGCCTCTCCGAGGTCGCCGCCGACACCATCCGCCGGGCCGCCGCGGTCACTCCGATCTCGGACCTCCAGATCGAGTACTCGCTGATCTCGCGCGGCATCGAGGAGCAGATCCTCCCCGCCTGCCGGGAGCTGGGCATCGGCGTCACCGCGTACGGCGTGCTCTCCCGCGGCCTGATCAGCGGCCACTTCGCCCGCGACCGGCAGCTCGCCGCGAACGACTTCCGAGGCATCAGCCCGCGCTTCCAGGGCGAGAACCTCCAGCGCAACCTCGACCTGGTCGACGCGCTGCGCAAGGTGGCGGGGGAGCGCGGCGCGTCCGTCGCGCAGACCGCCATCGCCTGGGTCCTCGCCCAGGGGCCCCGGCACGGCGTGGACATCGTTCCGCTGGTGGGCGCCCGCACCCGCGAACGGCTCGGCGAGGCGCTCGGCGCGCTCGACGTCGCCCTGACCGCGGACGACCTCGCCGCCATCGAGGCCGCCGTCCCCGCGGAGGCCGTCGCCGGCGAGCGGTACCCGGCGGATCAGATGGCCCACTTGGACAGCGAGCGGTGACCCGAGGCCATGGGCGGTCGTCCGACCGGGCGCGGGCGGCACCCCACGCCGCCGACGACGCCGACGCCGGGTCCGGTCCGGCTCCGGGTCGACGCCGGGTCCGGGTCGACGCCGGGTCGACGCCGGGTCCGGTCCGGCTCCGGGTCGACGCCGGGTCCGGGTCGACGCCGGGTCGACGCCGGGTCCGGTCCGGCTCCGGCTCCGGTCCGACGCCGACACCGGCTCCCGCTCCGGTCCGGCTCCGAAAGCGGGCCCAACCGGCCGCCGGCCCGCGGCCGTCCGCGCGATCCCGCACGTCCCCGTGGGATCCGACGCCACCCCCGTACGATCCGACGCCGCCCCCGCGCGGTCCCACCCCGCACCCGGCCGGAGTCCGGGCCCGCGCGGCCCGGGCCCGCCACCGGCCGGGTACGGTCGTCCCAGGCGCGCCGGCGCCGGAGGAAAGGACCCGTACCCACATGCCGCCCGAGCCCCTGACCCAAGACCGCATCCTCGAAGCCACCGAGGACGTCCTGCGCCGCTTCGGCCCGGCCAAGGCCACCGTCGTCGACGTCGCCCGCGCGCTCGGCGTCAGCCACGGCAGCGTCTACCGCCACTTCGGCAGCAAGGCCGCCCTCCGGGAGGCCGTCACCGAACGCTGGCTCGACCAGTCCCACGCGGCCCTCTCCGCCATCGCCTCCACCGACACCCCCGCCGAACGCCGCCTGCGCGACTGGCTCACCGCCCTCTTCGCCGCCAAGCGCCGCAAGGCGGGCGACGACCCCGAGCTCTTCGCGACCTACATGGTCCTCGTCGGCGAGAACAGCTCCACCGTCGAGCGCCACATCGAGACGATGATCAGCCAGATCGCCGGCATCATCGAAACAGGCGTCTCCCAGGGCGAGTTCACCGCCACCGACCCCCGCCTCACCGCCCGCGCCGTCTGGGACGCGACCAACCGCTTCCACGACCCCGCCTACGCGGCCGAGTGGTCGCAGCCCGGCATCGACGACGCCTTCGGCACGGTGTGCGGCCTGGTGCTGCGCGGACTGCACGGCTGACGTACCTGCCTTGACGTACCCGCCCTGACGTACCCGCCCTGACGCCTCCTTGACGCCGAGGTAACGCCGTCTTGATGGACCGGCGTCACCCGCCTTCCTACGCTGATCTTCTGCCCGAAATCACCGGCTCGGCAGGAGAGCTGCACTGTGAGTACACCCACGCTCACCGACGACGAGACAGTCCTCGCGCCGGCCCGGCCCCGCCCGGCGGACGGCTGGGAACGGACCGTGGACCAGGTCGCGTTCGAGACCCGGCGCGCGGCCGACGGTGCCGACTGCGGAATGGCGTTCACCTCGGCCGAACGGCTCGTCGCCTGCCTCGGGCCGGACCAGCCGTGGGTCGCCCTCCCCCTCGGCGCACTGCGCCTCCTGCTCGGCGAGGCGGGTGTGCCCCGGGTGATCGTGGACCCGCCGACCGCTCCGGCCTCGGAGGAGGCGTCCCACCAGGACGAGCGGGAGGCCTGCCGTGGCTGACCGGCTCAGGGCCACGGTCGAGCACATCGACGACGCGGGCAAGGGCTTCCACCGGGAGGCGCTGCACCTCGGGGAGTTCAAGCACCTCGCCTCACCGCCGACCCCCGGCGTCGGCGACGCCGCCCTGAGCTCGGCGCTCCTCCGGCTCAGCGAGGCGTTCGGCATCGGGCACGAGCTGCTGACGAACCTGATGGACAAGCACGGCGGCAACCTGCGAACCGCCGCCGGCGACTACCGGAACCAGGACATCGACACCCAAAAAATCTTCAACGACCTGATGGGCGACATGTCCAAGTGATCGACGACGACATCGCCGGCCTCAGGACGGTCGCCACGGACTACACCTCGGCCACCGAGAAGTACGACACCTCCTCCAAGGTCCTCAACAAAAAGGTCGGCAGCGTCATCCACGAGGCCGGCTGGACCGGTGACGGCGCGGACGCCTTCCAGACCGTGTGGGCGCACGACGGCACCATCGGCGCGGCGATGTCCGAGGCGATGTCCCAGGTGTCGGACGTCGTCACCGTGCTCTCCGAGGAACTGGAGCGGGCGAAGAGCGACCTGGGCGACGTCCAGGACACGGCCCGCGCCGCCGGCCTGACCCTCGACAGCCAGGGCGGCGCCACGGGCAAGGAGGACCAGAAGGCGGCACTGGACGCGTATCAGAAGGGACGCGACGCGGCGCTGAAACGGGCGCAGGACGCACGCCAGTTGGCGACCCACAGCCTGAACTCGGTGTTCGACCAGATGCTCGGCAAGGGCAACCCGAACCAGTACAACGGCGCCGACTACTGCACGCTGTCGGAAGTCCTGCGGGGGCTGTACACCACGCCGGCGGCTCTCACCCAGGAGAGCGCCAAGAAACTGGATCAGCTCAAGCAGAACGCCAGGGACCTGAAGCGCGAGGCGAGGAAACTGCCCAAGGGCAGCGCCGAGTGGAACGAGAAGCTGCAACAGCGCCGCACCGCCAGGGCCGATCTCAGCAGGCAACGTCTGCGTGCCGCCTCCGTCGAGGGCTGGGAGAGCCGGGTGAAGGGCAGCGGCGCGGCGCGCGTCACCATCGGTGAGATCGCCGAGAACTACCGCGTGCGCGGAGCCGGGCCGATGGGCAGGTTCGGCGCGGCCGGCACCGGGCTGACCGGCGCGATGGTCGGCTTCCAGATGTACGACGACCACCGGACGCGGGGCTGGTCGTACAAGGAGGCGTTCGCCCGTGACGCGGCACCCGCGGCCGTGGGCATGGCGGCGGGCACCTACGCCGAGGGCATGCTCGTCGGCGCCGCCGCGAGCAACCCCGCGGTCGCGGCGGGTGTCGTGACCGCCGTCGGGATCGGATACGGCGTGGGCACCTTCGGCTACGAGCTGACCCACAACGCCCATTGGGGCAGCAATATCCACAAGTACGGTGTCGTCGACGGGATCGGCCACAGCTTCGCCGACGCGGGCCAGGCCTGGGTGGACAACGACGTCAAGGCCATGTGGCACAAGGGCGAGGACACCGCCAAGGCCGCCTGGCACAAGGGGTCGAGCGGCGTGAAGAAAGTCTGGCATGGCATCTTCGGCTGACAAACGGCGTCATGTGAATCCACCGGCCGGGCAAGCGCCGTCGGGTGCGGCGATGCGGTTCGGCGGCACCCTGCTCGTCCTCGCCGGGCTGCTGTTCGGAACGTTCGCCGCCGGCATCGCGAGCCATGCGTCGGGGGTGCTGGGAACCCGCGGGACCTTCACGGTCGAGCAGTGCGAGCACCGGCCGACGACGCAGCGCGGCGGCGGCCGCGGGGCGGACACCGTCCAGTGCTCGGGCACCTTCCGCCCCTCGGACGGCGGCGGGACGAGGACCGGCCTCGACATCGACCGCGACTACGAGGCGGGCCGGCAGGTCACCGCTTCCTGCGACTTCATCGGCATCTGCTACAAGATCGACCGGGTGAACGCCTGCGGCTGGTTCGCCGGGCTCCTGGCCGCCCTGTCGCTGGTGTGCCTCGGCGGCCCGGCGGTGATCCACGGTGCCGCATGGCGGCGGGCGGAGCGCCACCACCGGGGACGCGTGACGCAGCGGCGGCTGGTCAAGGGGCTCTTCTGGCCGGCCCTCGGCCTCCTCGTGGTGTACGTGGTACTGCGCAACACCCTGTGAGCACCCTGAGAACGACCGCGGCGGGCAGGACGCCCCGTCACCCCACCCCGAGGAACCGCAGCACCGCCAGCACCCGCCGGTGGTCCGCGTCGGCCTTCGGGAGGTCGAGCTTGGCGAGGATGTTGTTGATGTGCTTGGCGACGGCGCTCTCGCTGACGACGAGCTGGGCGGCGATGCCCGCGTTGGAGCGCCCGCCGGCCATGAGTTCCAGGACCTCGCGCTCGCGCGGGGTGAGGCGGTCGAGGGGGCTGCTGTGGCGGCGGACGAGGAGCTGGGAGACCACCTGCGGGTCGAGGGCCGTGCCGCCGGCCGCGACCCGGCGGAGGGCGTCGATGAACTCCTCGACGTCGGCGACGCGTTGCTTGAGCAGGTAGCCGACGCCCCGGGTGTCGCCGGTGAGCAGGTCGGCGGCGTACCGTTCCTCGACGTACTGGGAGAGGAGCAGGACGGCGATCTCCGGCCACTGCCGGCGGATGACGAGGGCGGCGCGGACGCCCTCGTCGGTGAAGCCGGGCGGCATCCGGACGTCGCAGACGGCGATGTCCGGCCGGTGTTCCTCCACGGCCGCGAGCAGGGCCTCCGCGTCACCGGCCTCGGCCACCACCTCGAATCCCGCCGCTTCCAGGACTTTCACCAGCCCCACCCGCAGCAGGACGGAATCCTCGGCGATCACGGCGCGCACGGCAGCTCCACAGTCACAACGGTCGGGCCCCCGACGGGGCTGCTGATCGAGAACGTGCCGTCCACCGACGCGACCCGTTTGGCGAGTCCCGCCAGGCCCGTACCGCCCGTCTCGTCCGCCCCGCCCACGCCGTCGTCGGAGACGACCACCAGCAGTATCCCCCCGAAGCGTTCGACCGTGACATCCGCCCGGGACGCCTGGGAGTGCTTGACCACATTGGCGAGCGCCTCGGAGACGACGAAGTAGGCCACGGCCTCGATCGCGGGCGCGGGCCGCGACGGCAGGTCCACCCGGACGCGGACGGGCAGCGGGGCGCGTTCCGCGATGCCGGACAGGGCCGCGTCCAGGCCGCGGTCCTCCAGGACGGCCGGGTGCAGGCCGCGGACGAGGTCGCCGAGTTCCTGGATGGCCGCCTTCGCCTCGCGGTGGGCCTCGTCGATGACCTTGCGCGCGTCCTCCGGCAAATCCGTCAGCGTGACCTTCGCCAGGCCCAGGTTGACCGCCATCGACACCAGCCGCTGCTGCGCCCCGTCGTGCAGGTCCCGCTCGATGCGCCGCCGCTCGGCGTCCGCGGCGTCCACGACACCCGCCCTGCTCTCCGTCACCTCCTCGACACGGCGGGCCAGCCGCTCGGCGGGGGTGGGCCCGAGGCGGCTCAGCGCGGCGCGCGCGTCGAGACGGGCGAGCGCCTTCATCAGCCAGGCGGTTCCGTACAGCCCGGCGAAGCCGATGACCGTCACGTACACGGCCTCCGTCGTATAGCCGAGGTTGGCCGTCCGGACGTCGGCCGGCAGGGCCCAGACCCAGACGTACGTGGTGGCCGCCGCGGCTGCCACGACCCCCACGAGCAGCGCCGTCGCGGCGGCCGCGGTGATCAGGGGCCCGATCACCAGGTGGTACTGGACCTGCCGCCGGAAGCGCTCGGACCGCAGCCCGTCCCGCAGCCCCTCCCGCAATCCCGTCTTCCCTTCCGGCCGGGGTATGTCCACCCCGAGCCACCTCCGGAAGCGCGCCCGCTGCACCGCCGTCAGCACGGGCGAGGCCGCCGCCAGGACGACGAGCATCCCGAACAGCGCCGCCAGCACGCTCAGCGCCCGCGTCGGCCCACCGTTCAGCCACGGCACCACGAAGACCGTCAGGGCGACGGCTTGGACGAGACCGCCGAAGACGTGGAAGACGACCGGCCTGCCGGCGTTCTCGAAGGGCCGCAGCAGCGGGCGCGGATCGGTGGGGATGTGCATGGAACGAACCGTAGATGCGCAGGTCGGACCGGGTCCATGTCGCTGTTGTCCGTCCCGGGGGTGCAACCAGTGCCACCCCGGGACGGACAGCAGCGCCAGTGACCGGGGCCGTCCGTGACGCGATCGTTGAGGACGCCACCCCGCCCCGTCAGCCCGCTCGCCGAAGGAGCCGTCGATGACCGTCCTCGAACTCCCCTGCCGCGCACCGTCCCCGAGTGACGCCGTGAACGGGGAGGGAACGGCCGAGGTCATCCCGCTCCACACCCCCGAGCCCCCCGCGCCCCGGCCGCGCCCCCGCCTCCTCGGCTACGCCCTGGCCGCCTGCGGCATCGCCCTCCTGCCCTGGCTGTTCGTCCTCGCCACGAGCCTGCCGGCCGAGACGACCGCCTCGAAGTGGTCCGCGGCCTGGGTCGGCCTCGACGCGCTGGAAGCCCTCGCCCTCATCACGACGGGCACCCTGGCCGTACGCCGCCACTCCCTCCACACGCTCACGGCGGCGGCCACCTCCGCCCTGCTGGTCGTCGACGCCTGGTTCGACGTGATGACGGCCGCCCCGGGCGCGGACCTGGCCTCGGCCCTGCTGATGGCCCTCGCCGCCGAGCTGCCCCTGGCCGCGGTGTGCGGGGTGGTGGCGGTACGGGGACACGGCCGCCGCACCCGGCACATGGGCTGAACACGTTAGGCTAAAAGCGTGCAAACGCTTGAATACCGCCCCACATTCCACCGGCTGAGGTGGTGCTTCGCCGCCGTCGTCCTCCTCGGAGTGGCCGCCGCGTGCTGGGTCACGTTCGGCATGGGCTGGGAGGAGTTCTGCCGGCGCGCAGCCGACGAACCGCGCAACGGCAGCCTGCGGCAGGCGTACATCAGCCTCCTGATCTTCGTGCCCCTCGCCCTCTTCGGCTACCACTGGAGCGCCGGACGCACCCGCCTCGACGACGACGGCATCCGGACCAGGACCCCTCTGCGGCGGCAGTTCATCCCCTGGCACGACATCACGTCCATCGAGGTCGACAGGGCGCAGTACTCGTACCGCGGCCGTCGCGGCGATCCCATGTACCGGATCCGGCTCGACCTGACGGACGGCAGAAGCTTCTGCCTGCCCGCCCCCGCCTCCGACGAGTTCGACTCCGCCCTGGAGGCGGCCAAGGGCGAGATCATCCGCCGCTGGAAGACGAAGACCGCCTGACCTCGCGGGGCGCGGCGCCCCCGCGTCAGTCGCCCTGCGACCACGCGGCGACCGGCAGCGACAGATAGACCCCGAACTCCCGGAGCCCGGTCGCCGTCCGCACGCCGTCATGCAGCAGATCCACCCGCTCCTGCCGGTTGACCGCCCGGCTCTCGAACCACTTCGACCGCACCTCGATCACGACATCCAGCCCACTGCGGTCCAGGGGCCCCAGCCGCCGGAAGCGCACCTCCACGTCCCCCGGCCGCAGCTGCCCGTCGTACGGCTCCTCGGGACACTCCACCGCCAGCGACACCAAGTGCGGCAGCACCGCCCCCAGTTCACAGAGCGTCGCCTCGGCGACATGCGGCGCGCAGGTGACCTCCACGAGTGGCATCCGCCCACCCTACGCACCACCCGCACCAAGCGGCACTCTTCACCGCTTCCACACCACGCGCCTACCGTCCTCCCCTCCCTCTGCGAACCGCGCGAGCAACGCACGCACCTCCCCCGCCCCCGCCAGCACTCCGTCCTCATGCGGCACCGGAAGCAGCCAGAATCCGCCCGGCCCCTCCCGCCGCCCCGGATGCGGCACCCGCAGATACCGCAGATGATCGTCCGCCCCCACGGCCCTCGTGCCCCCGACAGCCCACGTCCGCGCGATCCCCGCCCGCACCAGGACGCTGTACACGTCCCTCCTCCGCGTCACCACCACGCCGTACCCGATCCCCGCGCCCCGGAACGCCTCCTCGACCACGTCATCCGTCCTCACCCCGGCGATCCCGCCCTCCACCGCTCCCGCCGGGAGGTGGATCACGTCGAACCGCCGCCCGATCTCGATCGCAGGCGTCCTGCCCCCGGCCCACGCCTCGTGAATCTCCCGGGGGCGCGTGGCCCTGGACACCAGCCACAGGGCACCGGGGTGGTTCTGCGTGGGGTACATGGCAGCCAAAGGCGCGTACCTCATACGGACACCTCCACCGAGGCGGCCGGGTCCACCCTCCAGAACGAGGTCACCACCGCGCAGTACGTACGGTGCCCCGGGTGCAACCGCGCATGCTTCAACGCCCACACCTCGGCACCCAGCGGGTCGCCCTCGCTCGTCCTCGACGTCTTCCGGCACCCCCTGCACTGAAACTCGTACAGCGGCTCGTCCGGCATCCCCTGCCCGGCATCCCTGCTGAGCATCAACGCCGCCACCCCGGGCACCCCCGTCACCGCCGCCTCCCGTGCGGGTGTCGCCGCAGCTCCACGTTGCAGTCGACCACCCGCGAGAGGTCACCGGCCCGCCCCGCGGCGTCCCGCTGCCGCGCGAGGGCTTCACAGACGTCACATCCGGGTTCCGGGGCGGGCCCCTTCACGGGCGGCACCGGCGGGACGACACCCGAGGCGGCATCGGCCAGGACGGCGCGACGGGCGCGGTCCTGTGAGGTTCGGTGGTGTGGCATGTTCGGCTCCACGCACAGACGATGTGTTGGCCGTCATATCGTCCTGGCACGGAAGGGCCGGAACTGTCAGAGCCCGCTGACAGCCGGGGCCATGGGTTGACGCTCGGCTACGCGCCCAACCAAGCACCGAAGTTGATGAAATCGTCGGGCATGCGGCGCTTCGCCGACTCCAGACCGGAGTAGGTCTCCCGCACGATCGGGTGGTAACGGGTCTGCTGCGGCGCCAGCTTGCGGGCCTCCAGCAGGTTGCGGAAGGCCGCTTCCGTACGGCCGGTCCACATCTGGGCGCGCGCCACCTCTGCGTAGTGGTGGGACATCCGGGACAGCGGCCAGTCACTGGGCAGTTGGATGTCCCGTGCCTTGTCCACGGCCGCGCCGTACTCGTCCAGCTCGGCCAGGACGCTCACCCGGTGCGCACCGACGTTGGCCGGTCCGAAGGCCAGCCAGTGCACCTTCTCGGCCGGGCCCGTCCGATCGGCGATCTGGCCCGCCTCGGCGAGGTGGCCCTCGGCCGTGTCACTGTCCTTGGCCCGGCCGGCCAGCACCGCTGCCCCCAAGTGCAGCTGCCCGGTGACAACATCGCGCTCCTGCCCGGCGGCTGCCTGCTCCAGCCTGGCCATCCCGAGCCGGATCAGCCGCTTCCCCGTGCGGTAGTCACTGGCCCGGAGGTAGGCCAAGGCCCGCAGGTACTGGCGCATCCCCCCGAGCACAGGGTCGGAAGCCCGCTGCGCGGCCCACTCCAGGCGGTCCAGGGCGATCGCCGCGAGGTCGATGAACCCCAGCTTCGTGGCGACGTCGTACGCGGTCCGGTAGCCGCTGGCGAGCGTCCGCCACGCCTCGGTCGTCCCCTCCGCGTGCGCGACCGTGGTCGCCTCGCAGATCAGGGACGGCAGCTCGGCCGCCGCCTGCTTGATGTCGGTGGCCCGGATCAGCATGCACAGCTCTTCGGCCTTGGACGTCAGTTCGCCCAGGCCGCGCGGGGCGAGATCGGGGTCCACGCCGAGGTCGTACACGTTGAGCGCCTCACGGATCGGGTTGATCAATCCGTCGAGGTGGTCCTGCCGCAGCTCTTCGAGGTACGGCTGCCCCGTCAACTCGACCACGGGAACCGACAGGGCACGCGCGAGAGAGCCGATCACGGAGGGGCTGGCCGGCATCTGCCCCTGTTCCACCTTCGTCAGGGTGCTGTACGAAACGTTGCTCCGGTCGGCCAGTTCGCGCTGAGTCAGTCGGCGACGCTTCCGCGTCGTCGCAATTCGCGCACCGGTGTGTTCCGACATGCTGAACTCCGATCTGCTCGACACCAGGACGATACCCCTCTCGATTGTCGACCCCGGGCGCATCCGGAGCCACCGGCCGTCTCCCGGGCCGGACATGGACCGGCTGCGGAGGGGGATGCAGGACAGTCTCAGTAGAGCGGGAAAGCCCAGCCGCCGGGGTACCAGGGTTCGCGTTCGCCGCGGAAGGCTGCCGAGGCGAGGGAGAGGGCGCCGCGACGCAGTTCCTCCACGAGACCGGCAGCAGCGAGAGCGGTCAGCGAGGTGCCGCCGAGGAAGGCGGCGCCGAGTTCCGCCACCGTCAGCCGTATGTCGGCCGGGGCGGACGTGGGCTCGCACGTGGCGCTCCCCGTTTCCGCCTGGAGCCGGTGGCGTACGCTGTTCCACGGGCAGAAGTCGTCCCGCACGTCCAGCACAAGGTCCAGCGGACGGCTGTAACTCCGGCCCGCCAGGGCCTTGTCGACGTCGGCCAGCCGCAGCCACAGGCGGTCCACCGGCGTGGCCTGCACCGCTCGCGGCTCGACCAGCAGGTGCTGCAACGGCTCGTCCACGGCGCCCTCGTAGTCGACCCACGTCACCAGGTCGATCCCGGCGAGGAAGCGCCACAGCGCCGCATACGACGGGAGCGAGCACGCCGCCAGCTCCACCACCTCCACCACCCCGGCACTGCCGCCGAGCCCGTCGGGTGCGGAGCTGTGCCGGTAGAGCGCGTAGCCGGTGGGACGTCCGTCGCGCTCCTGGTGCACAGCGAACCGGAGCGCAGTCGCCGTACCGCGCCGGTGCGGATAGTCGGCGAGACGCACCGCCCAGTGGGGTGTTTGCCGGTCGGGCCAGCCGACCGAGGCGGTGCGGACCTGGTCGTAGATCCCCTCCAGGAGGGGACGGGCCTGGACGGCGTGCTTCAGCCGGACGGTCCCCTCACCGAAGTCGGTGTCAGGGCGGAACCGCATGGCACGTCGGTCGCAGCGCATCCGGTTGCCGACTGTCGCGGGTCCGTAGCCGTACCGTCCGTAGATGCCGGCCTCGGAGGGACGGAGCCCGGCGATCGGTTCGCGCTGCTGCTCGTGCAGGTCGGTCAGCTGGGCGCGCATCATCGAGGTGAGGATGCCGCGACGGCGATGCGTCGGGGCCACCCCCACGGAGGCGACCCCCGCAACGGGCAGGACACCTCCGGGCACGGTCAGCATCCGGCGGTAGACGGAGGCTCCCGCGACCGGCTCGCCTTCGTCGAACACGGCCAGAGTGCGGGCGAGATCCGTCGCCGCTCGCTGATCGGCCAGTTCCTCCTTCGATCGATCCATGCCGTAGGTGTCGGCAATCATGCGCGCCCAGGGCACGAACTCGTGCTCTGCAACGCGGCGAAGCTGGAACTGAGAAGCGGCCATCGGCAATACGTACAGCACATTGGATCGAGTTGACGAACCGGCCCACCCGCATCCTGGACAACGGCCAGGCCCATCGCCTGTCGCGCCGCCGCTGAGATGCGGCTCCCCGCACAGCCAGCATTATGAACGTGCCGCAAATCCACCACACTTGACCGCGCAACCACCCCTCACATCTCCCCACACTCCTCCCACCCCTCAGGGCACAGCTGCGGGGACGGGTGAACCCTCCTCCGGTAGATACGGGCGGCACCAGCTTCTCCACCCAGGCGACCCAGCGGTCCCTTCCTCGCCGAACACTCCACCAGCCCCCACGGTATGGGTCCGGAAGCGGGGCGGCATTGCGCCTGTTCGACCGGCTCTTTCGTCTCGGGCCCTCCGGGCCCAAAGCGGCTGACTACGCGGAGCGGGGGCCAGGGCCCGGCAGTTGACTGCGGGTACATCGCAGTGCGGGTGGGGCGGCAGCGGTGGGCGGTTTACATGGCGGGTGCTCGGCCGACCCCTGTTTCGTCGTTGCGCGCACGTCAAAAGCGGCCGGCTGGGCAGTAGCAGGGGGCGGCGGGCGCGAGTTGGCCGGTGCGGCCTCTGGATGGCCGGTGTGGTGTGACGGAAGGGACGAGGGGTGTTGGTGGTCCGGGGCTCGGGCAGAAGTGGTGGATCGGAGCGGGTTTTCGGGCCGACACGCCGTGTTGGGCCGCTCAGATCTACCACTTCCCGCCCTCACCGGCCCGGCAGCCGGACGACCGGCCCGGCCGCACGCCCATCTCCCCGCAGCCAGCCGCTTTTCGGCGCGCGCAACGACGAGAGGGACGGACGGCCGAACACCCGCCATGTAAGCCGCCCACCGCTGCCGCCCCGCACCCGCACCTGCCGCCGGGCATCCCTCCCCGCAGCTGGCCGTGTTCCGGCGGGCGCGCGACAACGAAACCGGGGTGGACGGGGCCAAGCCCCCGGCCACGTGAACCGCCCGCCCGAGGGAAGCGGAACGGTCAGGTGCCCTCCGGCACCTTTGGCTCGATGATGCTGTCCGGCCCCGGATAGATCAGCTGTTCACGGCCGTCCGTGAACCTGACCAAGTACGGCGGCGCACCGTCCGGGCCGCGCACCTCCACGATCTCGCCCTGTCGGTCCTTCAGCCCCACCGCCCGTGAATGGATGTGGAGGATGTCCCCGACCGTTGCCTGCATGCGATCCTCCGGTCACCTTCGTAACCATCAAGCTGGATGAGAAGGACTACCCCCACACCACCACTGTCATCCCCTTGGCCAGATGCTTGTCCGGCCAGAAGAGCAACAGCTCGTTCCGCGCCGTCTGCCCGTCAGTCAACGGCACACCGGGCCGACGAACAAACGACCGGTGTTCCGAAACACAACGGCCTAGGATCGGGCCTCATGCTCTCCCGTCCCTCCTTCATCGATGACGACACGATCGCCGACGCGGTCACCGCGCACTGGCTGTCGCATGACGTCACCCAAGTCGACTATCTCCCTTGGGGATTCGGCGCCCACCACTGGCGGGTGACCGGCGGTGGTGCGACGTTGTTCGTGACGCTGGACCAGCTGGCGCCCCGCCACACCGGGGCCTCGCTGGAGGCCGCCTACGCGGGGGCCGCCGAGCTGGCCGCGGCCGGTCTGGAGGTGGTGTGCGCGCCGGTGCCCGCCCGGAGCGGGACGTTCACCGTCGAGGTGGGGGCCGGGGCGCTGAGTGTGACGCCGTGGCTGGACGGGCGGACGCCGACCGAGGCGGAGGCCGGGCGTCCGGAGCATGTGGGCGAGCTCGTCGACGCGCTCGCCGCGCTGCACCGAGCCGTGCCGCCGCAGGGCCTGCGGCCCTGGGCCCCGCGGGTGGGCCCCGGGTTCGCGGACGCGTTGCGGGTCCGCGCGGCCCGGCCCTGGGCGTCCGGACCGTTCGCGGAGGAGGCCAGGAGCGCGATCGCCGCACGCGGCGCCGCGATCGGGCGCTGGACGGACCGGTACCTCGAACTGGCCGGCGTCGCGCTCTCGCGCCGGGACGGCTGGGTGCCGACCCATGGGGAGCCGCACAACGACAACCAGCTCGTCGGCGCGTTCGGGCTGAGGCTGGTCGACTGGGAGTCGCTGAGCCTCGCACCGCGCGAGCGGGACTACTCGGACCTGCTCACCGTCGGTGCGAGTGACCGCCTGGACGCCGACCCGGCGATGGTCGAACTGTTCGCCCTCGACTGGCGCCTCTCCGAAATCGCCGAGTACGCCGACTGGTTCGCCGCCCCGCACACCGGCACCGAAGACGACCGCACCGCCCTGGAAGGGCTGCACGAGGAGCTGTCGGAGGAGTGAGATGAGGAGTGAGACGGGGAGTGGGGCGGTACGCGGCCGCCCCCGCCGCAGGATGGGGCCGGTCAGACAGGCCACGCTCGTGGCCCTCGGCTGACGCCCAGCCGCCGGTCGGTCCGTAACCACCCCCGCGCAGACCGGGGAGTCTGCCGTTCTCCCGTGCCGGCGGCCCCGGTACCACCCCCATCACCGGGGACTCCATGCGATGGGTCGGAGCATCGGGCTCCGACCTCAACCCCGACCGCCCCCGCCGCTCGGAGCGCGAGCACACCGGAGGCCCCGGCCCCCGCCGAACGCGGGAACCGGGGCCTCCGGGACGAACAGGAAGAGCGGGCTCAGCAGCCGAGCAGGCGGCCGCCCAGGTACGCCTCGATCTGGTCGAGGGAGACGCGCTCCTGCTTCATGGTGTCGCGCTCGCGGACGGTCACGGCGTTGTCGTCGAGGGTGTCGAAGTCGACGGTGACGCAGAAGGGGGTGCCGATCTCGTCCTGGCGGCGGTAGCGGCGGCCGATGGCGCCGGCGTCGTCGAACTCGATGTTCCAGTGCTTGCGCAGGTCCGCCGCGAGGCCCTTGGCCTTCGGGGAGAGCTGCGGGTTGCGGGAGAGCGGGAGGACGGCGACCTTGACCGGGGCGAGGCGCGGGTCGAGGCGCATGACGGTGCGCTTCTCCATGACGCCCTTGGCGTTGGGGGCCTCGTCCTCGTTGTACGCGTCGAGCATGAAGGCGAGCATGGCGCGGTTCAGACCGGCCGCGGGCTCGATGACGTACGGGAACCAGCGCTCGCCGGCCTCCTGGTCGAAGAACGACAGGTCCTGGCCGGAGGCGGCGGAGTGGGCCTTGAGGTCGTAGTCGGTGCGGTTGGCGAGGCCCTCCAGCTCCGAGTACTCGGTGCCGCCGAAGTTGAAGCGGTACTCGATGTCAACGGTGCGCTTGGAGTAGTGGGAGAGCTTCTCGGCGGCGTGCTCGTACCACCGCATGTTCTCCTCGCGCATGCCGAGGCCGGTGTACCAGTTCCAGCGCTGCTCCATCCAGTACTCGTGCCACTGCTCGTCCTCGCCCGGCTTGACGAAGAACTCCATCTCCATCTGCTCGAACTCACGCGTACGGAAGATGAAGTTGCCCGGCGTGATCTCGTTGCGGAAGGACTTGCCGGTCTGGGCGATGCCGAACGGCGGCTTCTTGCGCGAGGTCTGCTGGACCTGGCCGAAGTTGGTGAAGATGCCCTGCGCGGTCTCGGGGCGCAGGTAGGTCACCGAGCCGGTGTCCTGCGTGGGGCCGAGGTGGGTGGAGAGCAGGCCGGAGAACTGCTTGGGCTCGGTGAAGCCGCCCTTGTTGCCGCAGTGCGGGCAGTTGACGTCGGCGAGGCCGTTCTCGGGGAGCTTGCCGTGCTTGGCCTCGTACGCCTCCTCCAGGTGGTCCGCGCGGAAGCGCTTGTGGCAGGAGGTGCACTCGGTCAGCGGATCGGTGAAGGTGGCAACGTGACCGGATGCCTCCCACACCTCACGGGCCAGGATCACCGACGAGTCGATACCGACGACGTCGTCGCGCGAGGTGACCATGGAGCGCCACCACTGGCGCTTGATGTTCTCCTTGAGCTCCACGCCGAGCGGTCCGTAATCCCAGGCGGCACGCTGACCACCGTAGATCTCACTGCACGGATAGACGAAGCCACGGCGCTTGCTCAGGCTGACGATGGTGTCGATCTTGTCGGCGGCCACGGTGCTCTCTTCATTGCGACGACGAACAGCGAATGCTTCAGGTTACCGGCGCGGCCACCCCCCTAATCAAATCGGTACCGACCATGGCCGGACTCCGATGACACGGACCCCCTTGTTGACAATCGTTTCCACTTTAGTTGAAAATGAGTGTCATGAACGACAGCCATCCCCGCCCCGCCCCCCGGTCCCCCCGAATAACCGGGGTCGCCGTCGCCCTGGCGGCAGTGCTCGGCCTCGTCACGGTCTCCGCCTGTGCTTCCGACGAGCGGACGGCGGCCGACGGCGGCAAGCTGGACGTCGTGGCGTCGTTCTACCCGATGGAGTTCCTCGCCCGGCAGATCGGCGGGGACCACGTCCACGTCACCGGCCTCACCAAGCCGGGACAGGAACCGCACGACCTGGAGCTCAAGCCCCGGCAGGTCGCCTCCTTGGAGAAGGCGGACGCCGTCGTCTACCTCAAGGGCCTCCAGCCCGCCGTGGACGAGGCGATCAAGCAGTCGGGCGCGAAGAACGTCGCCGACGCGGCCTCCCTGACCTCGATGGAGAAGCACGGGGACGAGGTCGACGGCAGTCACCACTCGGAAGGCCACTCGGAAGGCCACTCGGAAGGCCACTCCGAAAGCCACTCCGAAGGTCACGAGGGCCACGACGGCCACGATCACGGAGACGGCGACGACCCCCACATCTGGCTCGACCCCGTGCGGTACGCCGAGGTCGCCGAGGGCGTGAACAAGACCCTCGCCAAGGCGGCCCCGGACCACCGCGAGATCTTCCAGAAGAACACCGACGCCCTGGTCGCCAAGCTCAAGGACCTCGACCGGAAGTTCAAGGACGGCCTGCGGGACCGCGCCTCGAACACCTTCATCACCACCCACGCCGCCTTCGGCTACCTCGCCGAGCGCTACGGCCTCACCGAGGAGGCGATCAGCGGCGTCGACCCGGAGTCGGAGCCCAGCGCCGCCCGGATCAAGGACCTGCACAAGCTGGCGAAGGACCACCACGTCAGCACGGTCTTCTTCGAGACCATCGCCAGCCCCGCCACGGCGAAGACGGTCGCCGGGGACCTCGGTCTGCGGACCGCTGTCCTCGACCCGCTGGAGGGCATCACCGCCGAGTCCGAGGGCCACGACTACTTCGAGGTCATGGAATCCAATCTCGCGGCTCTGCGGAAAGCGCTCGGCACCAAGTGAGCGCCGGGAGCACCCTGGTGGAGACCGGGAAGCGCGTACCTGAGGAGGACGACATGGAGCAGCCCGTCATATCCGTGCGCGGGGCGACGGCATCCCTCGGGTCGCGACCCGTACTGCGCGGGATCGACCTGTCCGTGCGGCGCGGCGAGGTCGTCGCGCTGCTCGGCGCGAACGGTTCCGGCAAGTCCACGGCGGTCCGGGCGATCGTCGGCCAGGTCCCGCTCACCGGCGGTGAGCTGGAGCTGTTCGGCACGCCCAAGCGCCGTTTCCGCGACTGGTCGCGCATCGGCTACGTCCCGCAGCGCACCACCGCCGCGGCCGGTGTGCCCGCGACCGTGCGCGAGGTGGTGTCCGCCGGGCGGCTGGCCCGGACGAAGCTGGGGCCGACCCGCAGGGCCGACCGCGAGGCCGTGGTCAAGGCCCTGGAGCTGGTCGGGATGGCGGACCGGCTCAAGGACTCGGTGAACGCGCTCTCCGGCGGCCAGCACCAGCGGGTGCTGATCGCCCGCGCGCTCGCCGTCGAACCCGAACTGCTGATCATGGACGAGCCGATGGCCGGCGTGGACCTCGCCAGCCAGGAAGTGCTGGCCAACGCCCTGCGCGAGGAGGTCGCCCGGGGCACCACGGTCCTGCTCGTCCTGCACGAACTGGGCCCGCTGGAGCCCCTGATCGACCGGGCGGTCGTGCTCCGGGACGGTTGCGTCGTCCACGACGGGCCGCCGCCCGAGGCCGTGGGCCAGCACGCGCTCCCCGGCCACGACCACGTACACCCGCACGCCGGCCCGGCTGCGGAACCGACTCGGACAGGGCTGCTGAGCTGATGGACATCCTCGACGCCGCGTTTATGCAGCGGGCGCTGCTCGCCGCGCTCCTCGTGGGCATCACCGCCCCCGCGATCGGCATCTACCTCGTCCAGCGCCACCAGGCGCTGATGGGTGACGGCATCGGACACGTCGCCCTCACCGGCGTCGGCCTGGGCTTCCTGCTCAACGCCAGCCCGGTGTGGGTGGCGGCGATCGTGTGCGTCCTCGGCGCGGTCGTGATGGAGCTGATCCGCTCCTCCGGCAAGGCGAGAGGCGACATCGCCCTCGCCATGCTCTTCTACGGAGGCATGGCGGGCGGCGTGATGCTGATCAACCTGTCGGACAACGGCTCCAACGCCAATCTGGTCACCTACCTCTTCGGTTCGCTGACCACCGTCTCGCAGCAGGACCTCGTCGCGATCTGCATCCTGGCCGCCTTTGTGATCCTCGCCACACTGGGTCTGCGACGACAGCTTTTCGCCATCTGCCAGGACGAGGAGTTCGCCCGCGTCACCGGCCTCCCGGTGCGCCTGCTCAACCTGCTGGTCGCCATCACCGCCGCGCTGACCGTCACGGTCGCCATGCGGGTGGTCGGGCTGCTGCTGGTCAGCGCCCTGATGGTGATCCCGGTGGCCGCCTCCCAGCAGATCGCCCGGAGCTTCGCCACGACCCTGGCGCTGTCCGTGGGCATCGGGGTACTGGTGACCCTCTCCGGCACCACCACCTCGTACTACGTGGACGTCCCGCCCGGCGCCACCATCGTCCTGCTGGCCATCGGCGTCTTCGTCCTCCTCACGGTGATCGCCGCGCCCCTGGCCGGATCCCGCGCCAGGAAGCAGGCGGCGGACGAGGAGCGCTGCACCCTGGCGGAGCCCGGCTCCCCGGACGCGCCGGACGACGTCCGCGTCTGACGGGCGGCGACCGGTGGCGCGGCGGACGGCCGCACCACCCGCGGAGCGCAAGTTAGGCTGACCAAACCTGCACTCCGCAGGACGTCCGGAACGCATGGATCACGGCGCACGGCGCGGGCACGGGGCCTGGCACAATTGGCCCGGCACGCCGGCCCAGCCCGTGCGTGGATGTTCAGCCGAGCTTGAGGAGGCAACTGTGGCGACCGCCGGTCCCCCGGTACGCGGCCGAGCCACCAAGCAGCGCGCCGCCGTCGCGGCGGCGCTCGACGAGGTGGACGAGTTCCGCAGCGCTCAGGAACTCCACGACATGCTCAGGCACCGCGGCGCCTCCGTCGGGCTGACCACCGTCTACCGCACCCTCCAGTCCCTCGCCGACGCCGGCGAGGTCGACGTGCTGCGCACCAGCGAGGGCGAGGCGGTCTACCGCCGCTGCTCCAGCGGCCACCACCACCATCTGGTGTGCCGGCTGTGCGGCAAGGCGGTCGAGGTCGAGGGCCCGGCCGTGGAGACCTGGGCGGACTCGATCGCCCGTGAGCACGGCTTCGTGGACATCGCCCACACCGTCGAGATCTTCGGCACCTGCGGGGACTGCGCCCGGAACGCCTGCGGGTCGTAAACCCGTGGAGACCGCGGAGGGAGCGCCCGGCGCGACCGCCGGGCGCCCGGGACGGCTCAGCCCTCCTCGCCCTCCACCGCATTGGGGATCGCCCCGCCGAACCGCCGGTCGCGCTGCGCGTACTCCAGGCAGGCGCGCCACAGGTCGCGGCGGTCGAAGTCCGGCCAGAGCACGTCCTGGAACACCATCTCCGCGTAGGCGCTCTGCCAGATCAGGTAGTTGGACGTGCGCTGCTCGCCGGACGGGCGCAGGAACAGGTCCACGTCCGGCATGTCCGGGTAGTAGAGGTACTTCGCGAGCGTCTTCTCCGTGACCTTCGACGGGTCGAGGCGGCCCGCCTTCACGTCCTCGGCCAGCGCCTGCGCCGCGTCCGCGATCTCCGCGCGGCCGCCGTAGTTCATGCAGAAGTACAGCGTGAGCTTGTCGTTGCCCTTGGTCTGCTCCTGGGCCACCTGGAGCTCCTTGGCCACCGACCGCCACAGCTTCGGCATCCGGCCCACCCAGCGGACCCGGATGCCGAGTTCGTCGAGCTGGTCGCGGGTCTTGCGGATGAAGTCCCGGTTGAAGTTCATGAGGAAGCGCACCTCCTCCGGGGAGCGCCGCCAGTTCTCGGTGGAGAAGGCGTAGAGCGAGATGCTCCCGACGCCCATCTCGATCGCGCCCTGGAGGACGTCCAGCACCCGCTCGGCGCCGACCTTGTGCCCCTCGGTGCGCGGCAGTCCGCGCTCCTTGGCCCAGCGGCCGTTGCCGTCCATGACGATGGCGACGTGCCCGGGGACCAGCTCACCGGGGATCTTCGGCGGCTGCGCCCCCGAGGGGTGCGGGTCGGGTGTGCGGTACTCGCGACGGGAACGGCCCAGAAGCCCGCGTCGTGCCATGGCTGCCACTACTCCTATTTACTTCTCTACATAGCGGAGAGAACGAAGCCCCCGCTCAAGGTGCCAGTGCAGATATGCGGCGACGAGGCCGCTGCCCTCCCGGACGTACCGCGCCTCGCACGCGTCCGCCGCGGCCCAGTCCCCCGTCAGCAGGGCACCGAGGAGCCCGATCGCCTCCGAGGAGGGTACGACGCTTCCCGGCACCCGGCAGTCACCGCAGACCACGCCGCCCGCCGCCGTCGAGAAGAACCGGTTCGGACCCGGCATCCCGCAGCGCGCGCACGCGTCGAAGCTCGGCGCGTAGCCGTTGACCGCCAGCGAGCGCAGCAGGAACGCGTCCAGGATCAGATGCGGGGCGTGCTCCCCCGCCGCGAGCGTCCGCAGCCCCCCGACCAGCAGCAGATACTGCTGCACCGCCGGCTCGCCCTCATGGTCCGTGAACCGCTCCGCCGTCTCCAGCATCGCCGTTCCCGCCGTGTACCGCGCGTAGTCCGTCGCGATCGTCCCGCCGTACGCCGCGATCGTCTCGCTCTGCGTGCACAGCGGCAAGCTCCGCCCCACCAGCTCCCCGCCCCGCGCGAAGAACTGCACATCCACATGCGAGAACGGTTCCAGGCGTGCCCCGAACTTCGACTTCGTGCGGCGCACGCCTCGCGCTACGGCGCGGACGCGGCCGTGGCCGCGGGTGAGGAGGGTGATGATGCGGTCCGCTTCGCCGAGCTTTTGCGTGCGGAGCACGATGCCGTCGTCGCGGAAGAGGGTCATGGGGTCATTGTCCCGCACGCACGGGACCGGTCGCGGCAGGGGCTGCGGCCCCGCGCCCCCGAAGCGCACAGCGCGCCGCTGTCCTCAAACGCCGGACGGGCTGGATAGCGCCGGGCCGGCTGGATTTCGCGCCCGGGCGCGCACTTCAGCCCGTCCGGCGTTTGAGGACGCCGCGCGCAGCGCGGCTCGGGGGGTGCGGGGGCTTGCCCCCGCAAGAAACGGTGAAAGGGCGGGCCAGGGGCACCCCCACCCGCCCGCCCTCACGACGGCGTCCGCGCCGCCGCCAGCAACCGATCCGTGTCCTCGGGACAGAGCATGAGAGCCCGCCCCACAGTGGCAAGAACCTCCCGCTCAGCAGGCCGATAAGGCCCATCGGCAAGAGCGATCCGCGCCCCCTGCAGCAGGATCGACTCCCGCCCGGCAGGCGCAAGATGCGGAGCCAACGGCTCCAGCGCCTCGTGGAGCTCGATGGCGAGAGCGGTCCCGCAAGGATCGAAGCCGTCGCGCCCGGTGACGGCGGGCGACGCGGAGGAGGCGGGGAATCTGCCGGGCAGCCGCCCGGTGTCGGCGGCGAGGGCCTCGATGAGCGTGACGAGCTGCTCCTCGCTGCAGTCGGCGAACCCGGCGGCCCGCACCGCGCCGACGGCGGCCCGGCGGACGGTACGGGCCTCCGTACCGCCCGCGGCGAGCACCGCGAGGGCGACGGTGTGCACGGCATCCCGGAGCATGGCGGAGAAGCGGGTGGTGGTCGGGTGGTCGAGCACGTCCATCGGGTACCGGGTACGGCAGGCCGTGCACTCCACGACCGGCCCGACCGGACCGCGCGGCAGCAGCGGCACGCCCAGGACGACAAGGCGACGGCGGCCCGTACGGCGGTGGTAGTTGCGGTCCCCGCCGCAGCCGGGGCAGAAGAACTCGCCGTCACCGACGGTGCGCCATACCGTGCGCACACCCAGCACACACCGGTCGGGGCTCTGTCGGCCTTGCGCGTGCTTCACGGCGCACACCTCCATAACGCCACGGCCTCGTCGCCGCGTTGACGTGATGTTAGCCACATCGATGATGTGCCGTCAGTACCCCGTGCGCAGACTTCGGGCGACCGGCACCCGGGCGCGCCCCCGAGCCCACCGGATGCGGTGGTTTCGGGGGCGCGCCGTTGACGGTGGCGGCACGACACCCGTCACCAGGCGTCAACAGGCGTCCTGTCAGGGCCGGTACGCGCGGTTCACCGCGGACACGACGGCCTTGATCGAGGCGCGCGTGGTGTTGGGGTCGATGCCGATGCCCCACAGCACCTTGCCGTCGATCACGCACTCGATGTACGAGGCGGCCTGGGCGCTGGCGCCCTCGCTCATGGTGTGCTCGGTGTAGTCCAGCAGGCGGGCGTCGATGCCGGTCGCCCCGAGCGCGTCGAAGAAGGCCGAGATCGGACCGTTGCCGGTACCGGTGAGCACCGTCTCCGCGCCGTCCACGACGGCCTCGACGGTCAGCGCGTCGGTGCCGTCGTTCGCCGTCGAGGTGTGGGCGGCGCGCAGCTCGACGCGGCCCCACGGGTTGTCGGCGGTGGGCAGGTACTCGTCGCGGAAGACGGACCAGATCTCCTGCGGGGTGACCTCGCCGCCCCCGGCGTCGGTCCGGGCCTGGATGATCTTCGAGAACTCGATCTGCATCCGGCGCGGCAGGTCCAGCTTGTGGTCGTTCTTCAGGACGTAGGCGATGCCGCCCTTGCCCGACTGCGAGTTGACGCGGATGACGGCCTCGTACGAACGGCCGACGTCCTTCGGGTCGATGGGCAGGTAGGGGACGGCCCACTCGATGTCGTCCACGCCGCGGCCCTGGGCGGCGGCGGTGGCCTCCATCGCCTCGAACCCCTTCTTGATGGCGTCCTGGTGGGAGCCGGAGAAGGCGGTGTAGACCAGGTCGCCCGCGTAGGGGTGGCGCGGGTGGACCTCCATCTGGTTGCAGTACTCGGCGGTCCTGCGGATGTCGTCGATCCGGGAGAAGTCGATCTCCGGGTCCACGCCCTGGGAGAACAGGTTCATGCCCAGCGTGACCAGGTCGACGTTGCCCGTCCGCTCGCCCTGGCCGAACAGGCAGCCCTCGACGCGGTCGGCACCGGCCATGACGGCCAGTTCGGCGGCGGCCACGGCGGTGCCGCGGTCGTTGTGCGGGTGGGCGGAGAGGCAGACGTACTCGCGGCGGGACAGATGGCGGCCCATCCACTCGAAGCGGTCGGCGTGGGTGGAGGGGGTCGAACGCTCGACCGTCGCGGGCAGGTTGAGGATGATCTCCCGGCCCGCCTCCGGCTGCCAGACGTCCATGACGCCCTCGCAGACCTCCAGGGCGAAGTCCAGCTCGGTGTCGGTGAAGATCTCCGGGCTGTACTGGTAGCCGAAGACCGTGTCGTCCCCCAGGATCTTCTCGGCGTACTCCACGACCAGCCGCGTCCCGTCGACCGCGATCTGCTTGACCTGCTCGCGGGAGCCCCGGAAGACGACCCGCCGGAAGACCGGGGCGGTCGCGTTGTAGAGGTGCACGGTGGCCCGGTGCGCGCCGCGCAGCGACTCCACGGTCCGTTCGATCAGCTCCTCGCGGGCCTGGGTGAGGACGGAGATCGTCACGTCCTCGGGGATCGCGCCCTCCTCGATGATCGAGCGGACGAACGCGAAGTCGGTGGCGCCGGAGGACGGGAAGCCGACCTCGATCTCCTTGTAGCCCATGCGGACCAGCAGGTCGAACATCTCCCGCTTGCGGGCCGGCGACATCGGGTCGATCAGCGCCTGGTTGCCGTCGCGCAGGTCGGTGGAGAGCCAGCGGGGGGCCTTGGTGATGCGGCGGTCCGGCCAGGTGCGGTCGGGCAGGTCCACGGCCTCGTACCGGCCGTACTTGTGCACCGGCATGCCGGACGGCCGCTGGGTCACGGTGGCGGCGGTGAGGGGGGTGGGACGGCCGACGGAATCGGGGATCCGGATCGTCTGGGACATCTGCGCAGGTCTCCTCGGGGTGCTTCCGCGTGGGTCCCCTGCTCCATCAGGGAGCCGGGGGGCCGACGGGGCGGTGTTCCCGGGGCTTCCCGGGCCGGGCACCGCAACACCGGACTCCGCGGGGAGGGGGTCGGCCGACGACTACAGACCCTCACCGCGGCAGCTAAGGAGAAGCAGCCCATAGCGACGCATGATGCACGGCACAGTAGTCGAGGACGGCGGAATGCGACGGGCCGTATCAGCATGCGGGACGCCGGGGCCGCTCAGCACGGGGCCGCCTAGCAGGGGAGGGCGGCCCAGACTGTCCGAAGGCCGCGCAAGCACTCTTTTTCATTAATCATGACCGCAGGGAGTGACAACGCGGTGACACGGTGCCACATTTCAGGCCATGAATGGCGACCCCACCGGGACCGCGCACGCGCACCGTCCCTTCTGTTCGATCATCCCCCCGCACGTCCTCGACAAGCTGGCCCAGTCCGACGACCCGCGCCGCTTCGAGCCCGCCCGGCGCACCCTCGAACACGACGGCTCCCTGCGGACCCGCCGCCGCATCACCGCCGTCCGCGGCATCGCCGCCACCACCCCCCTGGGCATCCCCGCCGACACCCCCCAGCGCACCATCTACGACGCCGGACACCTGACCCGGCTGCCGGGCACGCGCATCCGGGGCGAGGGCGACGCCCCCGGCACGGACGCCACCGTCAACCGGGCCCACGCGGGCCTCGGCGCCACCTTCGACCTCTTCCTGAAGGTCTACGGACGGCACTCCATCGACGACTGCGGACTGCCCCTGAACGCCACCGTCCACTACGGCGAGGAGTACAACAACGCCTTCTGGGACGGCGAACAGATGGTCTTCGGCGACGGCGACGGCGAGATCTTCCTCGACTTCACCATCCCCGTCGACGTCATCGGCCACGAACTGACCCACGGCGTCACCCAGCACACCGCCAACCTGGAGTACTACGGCCAGTCCGGCGCCCTCAACGAGTCCCTGTCGGACGTCTTCGGCTCCCTGATCAAGCAGTACGCCCTCGGCCAGACCGCCGCCGAGGCGAACTGGCTCATCGGCGAGGGGCTGCTCGCCCCGGGCATCCACGGCACCGCCCTGCGCTCCATGAAGCAGCCCGGCTCCGCCTACGACGACCCCCACCTGGGCAAGGACCCCCAGCCGTCCACCATGAAGGACTACGTCCGCACCTCCCGCGACAACGGCGGCGTGCACATCAACTCCGGCATCCCCAACCACGCCTTCTACCTGCTCGCCACGGGCCTCGGCGGCAACGCCTGGGAGCGGGCCGGCAAGGTCTGGTACGCCGCGCTGACCAGCGGTGAGCTGACCCCCGACGCCGACTTCGCCGACTTCGCCCGGCAGACGGCGAAGACCGTCCGCGCCCTGTACGGGGATGGCGACGAGACCCGCGCCGTCCTCAAGGCGTGGGCCCAGGTGGGCGTCCCCACCTCGTAGGGCGGTGCCCGGCGGGCCACAATGACGCCATGCGGATCGTCATCACACGGACCGGCGGCTTCGCCGGCATCGAGCGCCGGGCCGAACTGGACACCTCAGGACGGCCCGACGCCACCCACCTCGAAGCCCTCGCCCACCGCGCCCTGGCCCCCGGCCGCGACGCCCCCGGCCGGGGCGTCCCCGACGGCTTCCACTACGAGATCACCGTCGACAACCGCAAGGTCCACCTTGCGGACCCGCACCTCACGGAGGACCAGCGGGAGCTGATCAGGACGGTGTTGCGGGAGGGGGCGTGAAACCGGCCACCGGATGATCACAGGGTTAGCCTGCTCATACACAGTGTCGAACAGGGGGGAGTGGCGGGACGATGTCGTCTCCGGACCTCGGAGTGCAGGCCCACGGACCGACCTCGGTGGCGGCCGAGTTCCAGGCCGCCAGCAGTGACGGACGGGAATTAGCCAAACTCGACGACCCCGGCAGGGCGAGCGCCGCCCATGACGCCTGGGCCGTGTCGGCCGCCAGCACCGAGTGCATCGCCTCCTGGCGCAACCGCCTCCACGAACTCGGCCGCTCCGCCCGTACCGCCGCGTCCGCGGTGACCAAGTCCATGGACGCCTACACCGGCACCGACCGCTCCATCGCCGAGGGCCTCCGCAAGGCCGGCGGCTCCCTGGAGGGCGCCTGATGGTCTCCGTGCCCGACCTCAAGAACGCCAAGCCGAAGCTCTGGCGCGACGCCGCCGACGACGTCCTCCGCGCCGCCAGGCACTGCGACGAGATCGGCGGCCTCGCCCGCGACCACGTCGCCCCCACCCTGCGGCAGTGCTGGGTCGGCGACACCGGTGAGAAGGCACGCAGGACCTTCGTCGACCACGCGAAGGAGTACGAAGCCGCGGCCCTGTCGCTCCGCGCCCTCACCAAGTCCTACGACCACCTCGCCGAGGCGGTCGAGGGCGCCCAGCGCGACCTGCTCGGCGCCCTCGACTACGCCGCCGCCCACGATCTCCACGTGGACGACAGCGGGCGGGTGCAGTTCGCCAAGCAGGTGGCCACGGCGCCGGGGGACACGACGTACGCGGACCGGATCAAAGAGGTGCAGGGGATCGTCCGCGACGCCCTCGACAAGGCCACCAAGGCCGACACGGAAGCGGCGGCGGCGCTGCGCACGATCCGCGGACTGGCCGACATCAAGGACCCGGCCCTGGTCAAGGAGGGGCTGAACGAGGGAAGTCCGCTCAACACCGCGCTGCGGCTCATGTCCGTCTCGAACCCGCCGCACCGCATCAACGTGACCGCTTCGCAGCTCGCCGCGGTGGACCGTGCCGCCAAGGAAACCGGCATGAGCAAGAACCTGCTCCTCGCCATCCTCTGGCAGGAGCAACAGTGGTACCAGAACGTCACCGGTTCGCCGAACGGCCTGCTGGGCGGCCTGGGGCGGATCTTCGACTGGTCGCTCGAAGAGACCGTGAAGCCGGACAAGTCGCTCGGCATCACGCACATGAAGCTGAAGACGGCCCGCAACGTGATCCGGGACAACCCCAACGCCTTCACCGTCAACGGCACCTATCTGGGGAGTCTCGACGACGCGCAGCTCACCAAGTACATCGAGGAGAACCCGAACGAGGACATCCGACTGAGCGCCCACCACCTCAAGGACCTGCAGAAGAATCCTTACGGCGCCCGGACGGACAAGCAGCTGTTCGTGCTGTACGCGGCCGACACGCCGCAGGTCCGGGAGGCCAACGAACGGTACGGGGACGAGACCGCCAACCGAGGCGGCGCGATCCGCCACCGGGCCGCGAACTGGGACGCGTTGCAGCCCCACATAGCCGACACCCAGCGCTGGGAATCCTTCACTCCGGAGCAACGCGCCGAGGCAATGCGACAGTTGGAGCGGCAGTTCCCGAAGGGGCACTCGTTCCACTTCGACCCGCTCTACGGCGGCACCGGACTGCCCTCCAACGGCACGGGAACCGGCGCGCCCGAACCGGGCACTCCCTCCCCGGAGCCGGGGCCGCCCCCGACACCCCCCAAATGACGGCAGGCACCATGAGGAAGATCGTCGGCACGGTCATGGCCATGGGGGCAGTTGTCGCCCTCGCCTCCTGTGGGGTCGGCAGGGGGGACGACGAGGCGGGACGGTCACCGTTGCCCGGGAACGTGCCGGCCGGGCCCCGGCACGCCACGGCCGACGAGATCGTCGGAGCGCTCGACGCGGCGGGGATCAAGTGTGCCGTCGTGCGACGCGACCAAGGAGATGGCAGCGGGGGCAGCGGGGCCACGTGCCAGGCGAAAGTGAACGGTGCGATGTTCGAGAACGAGATCCACACGCTCAGCCCCAAGGTCTTCTCCCGGGACGATCTGGGCGCCGCGGTCGCGTCCCGCCGCAAGCCTCCGTACAGCCACACGCTGGTGGTGGCCGGGAACTGGTTCGTCCGCGTGAGGGAACCCCGGTTCGCGCCCCAGGTCGCCAAGGCCCTGCACGGCGTCGTACTGCCGCCGGAGAAGGTGAAGGTTCCCGACTATCCGCTGCCGAGCATCCCCGCCGAGCCCCGGTACAAGAGCCTCGGCGCGCTGGCCGACGCGCTCGACAAGGCCGTCGGGTGCGCCGAGCGCTCGGAAGGGCTCGGCGGGACGATGACCTGCACCACCGGCAAGCGGATCGGGCGCTCGCCCAACTGCGCCACCCTCGCCCTGCACGACACCGCCGCCGCCCGCGACCGCACGCTCCGCGAGGCCATCGCGTACAAGGGCGTCCCGGCGACCCTGGTGACCGCCGGGAACTGGACCGTCAACCTCTGCGACTACGGCCTGGGCAGCCGCGTCGCGCAGGCGCTCGACGGCCGGGTGGTGGCGTACGACGGGCAGTAGCCCCACCCCGGCCCGGCGGCCTAGAAGCCCAGCTTCCGCAGCTGCTTCGGGTCGCGCTGCCAGTCCTTCGCGACCTTCACATGAAGGTCGAGGTACACGGGCGTCCCGAGCAGCGCCTCGATGTGCTTGCGGGACTTCATGCCGACCTGCTTCAGGCGGGCGCCCTTGGGGCCGATGATGATGCCCTTCTGGCTGGGGCGCTCGATGTAGACGTTGGCGTGGATGTCGAGCAGGGGCTTGTCGGCGGGGCGGTCCTCGCGCGGGAGCATTTCCTCGACGACGACGGCGATGGAGTGCGGCAGCTCGTCGCGGACGCCCTCCAGGGCGGCCTCGCGGATCAGCTCGGCGACCATGACCTGCTCGGGCTCGTCGGTGAGGTCGCCCTCGGGGTAGAGGGGCGGGCTCTCCGGCAGCATCGGGGCGATCAGGTCGGCCAGCAGGGAGACCTGCTTGTCGCCCACGGCCGAGACGGGGACGATCTCCGCCCACTGGATGCCCAGCTCGTCGCCCAGCCGCTGGATGGCGATCAGCTGCTCGGCGAGCGTCTTGGAGTCGACGAGGTCGGTCTTGGTGACGATGGCGATCTTGGGGGTCTTCTTGATCCCGGCCAGCTCGGCCGCGATGAATCGGTCACCGGGACCGAGCTTCTGGTCGGCCGGCAGGCAGAAGCCGATCACGTCGACCTCGGCCCAGGTGGTGCGGACCACGTCGTTGAGCCGCTCGCCGAGGAGGGTGCGCGGCTTGTGCAGGCCGGGGGTGTCGACCAGCACCAGCTGGGCGTCGGGGCGGTGCACGATGCCGCGCACGGTGTGGCGCGTGGTCTGCGGGCGGTTGGAGGTGATCGCGACCTTCGTCCCCACCAGTGCGTTGGTCAGGGTCGACTTGCCCGCGTTGGGGCGGCCGACGAAGCACGCGAAGCCCGCGCGGTGGGCCCGGGAGGGGGATGAAGCCTTGTCCATGAGGAATATTCTCCCCGATCCTCCGCCCTTCGCCGACCAAAGGGGCCGCGGGCCCCGGACCGGGCCCCCGGCGGCGGGCCATGGAGCCGGTCAGCCCGCCGTCACGACGCCCGACGGAGTGCCGTCCGGGCCCGCGAGCAGGACCGGGGTGTCCGGGCCGCCGAGGTCGCGGACGGCCGCGCGGTCGGTGTCGGGGACGGCCGCCGCCTCGGAGACCACCGCCGCCGCCTCCAGGGACCGCGCGCCGCCGGCCACGGCCATGGCCACCGCCGTGGCGAGGGCGCTGAGCCGCAGCGAGTCGAGGGCGACGGTGCCGGCGACGTACGTACGGCCCGTCTCGTCCCGCACGGCCGCGCCCTCCGGCACGGCGTTGCGGGCGCGGGTGGCGCGGGCGAGCGTGATGAGCTTGCGGTCCTCGGGGCCGAGCGCGGTGATGTCCATCGTCGTCGTCATGGCCCGAGGATATTGAAGCGGCCCGGAGGGCCCGTCACCGGTCAGCTCGCCACCGGGACCGAGTGGAGGCCGCCCCGCCGGCCCTCCGGCGAGTTCAGCCGGGCCACCCGCTCGGCGGTGTTCGTGCCGGGCACCGGGTTGTGCATCACGATCACCAGGTCGGGACGGGCGGGCACCTGGAGCGAGGTGTTCTCGAAGAAGAGCGTGCCGACGACGGGGTGCTCGTACTCCTTGACGAGCTGCCCGGCGGGCTGCACGTCGTTGCGGGCCCACAGCGCGGCGAACTCCGGGCTGATCGCCAGGAGTTCCTCGACGACCAGCGCGAAGCCCTCGTCGTCCGGGCGCCCCGAGCAGGCGCCGCGGTACTGGGCGACCACATGCTCGGCGTTCCGCTCCCAGTTCGCCGCGCGCGAGCGGTAGACGGGGTCCGTGAAGTAGGAGATCAGGCAGTTCTGCCGGATCTCCGGGCGGAAGCCCAGCACGACGGCGGCCGAGTCGTTGTAGGCGACGATGTTCCAGTAGGCGTCCATGATGTGCGCCGGGTTGGGCAGCCAGCCGTCGATCAGCCGCATCAGGCCCTCGCACAGGTGGTGCGGGTCGTCGACGACGGAGTCGGCGGCCAGCGGCGGGTTGAGACCGGCGAGGACGTACAGGTGGCGGCGCTCGGTCCCGGTCAGCCGGAGCACCCGGGCGACGGCGTCGAGCACCTGCGGGGAGACGGTGATGTCACGGCCCTGCTCCAGCCACTGGTACCAGGAGGCACCCACGCCGGCGAGCACGGCCACCTCCTCGCGGCGCAGCCCCGGCGTGCGGCGGCGGCCGCCGCCGTCCGGCAGGCCCGCCTCCGCCGGGGTCACCCTGGCCCGGCGGCTCATCAGGAAGTCGCGCAGCTCGGGCCGGCGGTTCGCCCTGGCGGCGTCCGTAGGTGTCGTCAACGGGTCCCCCTCGTCCGCATCACATCCGCAACCCCCTGACTGGTGGTGCGACCACCACCATAAGTGCCGACTCCCCAGGGATATTCCGGGAGCCCGAGGGTGGACCCATGCCGCTCGACACGTCCCCCTCCCCCACTGTCTCCCCCTCCCTCACTGTCTCCCCCGCACCACCGGCACCGGACCCGGCGGAGACCCGGATGACCACCCGCGCGAAGCTGGTCCTGCTGGTGCTGTGCGCCGCCCAGTTCATCGTCGCGCTCGACTTCTCGATCCTGAACGTCGCACTGCCCGTCCTCGGCGACGACCTCGGCATGGGCCGGGGCGACCTCCAGTGGGCCGTGACCGCGTTCGCCCTGCCGTCCGGCGGGTTCCTGCTCCTCTTCGGCCGGATCGCCGACCTCTACGGCCGGCGGCGGCTCTTCCTCACCGGACTGGCCCTGTTCACGGTGGCCTCCGTACTGGCCACCCTCGCCTGGAACCCCGCGTCCTTCCTCGCCGGGCGGGCCCTCCAGGGCCTGGGCGCGGCCGTCATCGTGCCGACCGGCATGTCCCTGCTGACCACCACCTTCCCCGAGGGGCCGCAGCGCGCGCGGGCCCTGGGCGTCAGCAGCACACTGCTGTCGCTGGGCTTCACCGTCGGCATGGTGCTCGGCGGCATCATGACCGACACCCTGGGCTGGCGCTCCACCATGGGCCTGCTCGGCGTCGCCGGCGCGGGCGTGCTGCTGCTCGCCCCCCGCCTGCTCACCGAGTCCCGGCACCCCGAGCGGCCCCGCCTCGACCTGCCCGGCGCGGTGACCGTGACCGGCGGCCTGCTGGCCCTCATCTACGCCCTGTCGACCGCCGCCGAGCGCGGGTTCGGCGGCACGGACGTCATCGTCACGCTGATCGCCGGCGTGCTGCTGCTCACCGCGTTCGCCGTCGTGGAGTCCCGGGCCGCCGAGCCGCTGGTGTCCCTGCCGATGCTGCGCCGGCCGACCGTCGCCTTCGGCAACCTGGCGGGCCTGACCACGTTCGCGACGATGAGCGCGGTCATCTTCCTGCTCACCCTCTACCTCCAGGAGGTGCTGCACCTCTCGGCGTTCCGCGCCGGCCTGATCTTCGGCGTCGAGGGTGTGATCGCGGTGGCCGCGGGCATGGTGGCGCCCAAGGTGATCGGCCGCTTCGGCACCCGGACCACGCTGGTGGGCGGGCTGCTGATCCAGGCGGTGTTCACCGCGCTGTTGCTCGGGATCGGCCGCACCTCCGGCGCCTGGCTGACGCTGGTGGGCGTCTCGCTGGCCGTCATCGGCCACCTGTGGGCGATCGTCGCCTACGGGATCACCGCCACCTCGGGGCTCCCCGACACCGAGCAGGGGCTGGCGACCGGCCTGGTGACCAGCTCGCAGCAGGTCGGCCTCACCGTCGGCATCCCGCTGCTGAGCGCCCTCGCCTCGGCGCACACCGCCGCCCTGCGGTCGGACGGCGAGGACGCCGCCGGGGCCGCGCTGGGCGGGATCAAGCTGGGGCTCGGGGTCGACGCCGCGGTCGCGGTGGCGGTGGCGGTCCTGGTAGCGGTAGGTCTGCGGGCCCGGCGGCGCGCGGACCGCTGACCGCGGCCCGCCCGGCGGCGCGGCCCTCCGGCGAGTTCAGCCACTCGACCCGGTCCGCGGTGCCGGTGCCCGGGACCGGGTTGTGCACCACGATCGTCAGGTCCGGACGGGAGGGGATGCGCAGCGGACTGCTCTCGAAGGACAGCGTGCCGACGAGCGGATGCTCGATCTCGTTGACCAGCTGCCCCTCGGGGTGGACGTCACCGCACTCCCACAGCCGGGCGAACTCCTCGCTCACCGCGGACAGTTCGCCGACCAGGGCCGTCAGACCCGCCGCGTTCAGGGAGTCCGGCTGCTCCGCGCAGGAGGCCCGGAACTGGGCGACGACACGGCGGGCGTTCTCCTCCCGCCGGACGTCGGCGTCCGGCTCCGCGGAGGCCGGCCGGTAGGCGGGGTCGGTGAACCAGTCGACCAGCCAGTTGCGGCGCTCCCCCGGGCGGAAGCCCAGGACGAGCGCCGCCGACTCGTTGTGGGCCAGGGTGTTCCAGCAGGGGTCCAGGATGTGCGCGGGCCAGGGCATCCAGGCGTCGATCAGCCGGTGCAGCCCCGGGCAGAGGGCGTCCGGCCGCTGACCGGACTCCGGCAGCGGCGGGTTGAGCCCCGCCAGGACGTACAGGTGACGTCGTTCGAGGGGCGTCAGCCGGAGGACCCGCGCGACGCCGTCGAGGACCTGTGGCGAGACGGTGATGTCCCGCCCCTGCTCCAGCCACTGGTACCAGGTGGTGCCCACCCCGGCGAGGACGGCGACCTCCTCGCGGCGCAGCCCCGGCGTCCGCCGGACGCCCCCGTCGGGCAGGCCCGCCTCGGCGGGGCTCACCCGGGCCCGGCGGCTCATCAGGAAGCGGCGCAGTTCGTGGCGGCGGTGCGGTGGTCCTCCGCTCGCACCCGGTGCGGTGGTCACGGGTCCCTCCCTCGTTCCGGCATCCCGGCCGGTAGTCATTCCGGCATCCCGGCTGGTAGTACGGCTAACACCATAAACACGCTCTCCCCAGTGGTATTCCGGAAGCCCGAGGGTGGGGGTATGTCCCACGACACCTCGCTTCCCACCGCACCACCGCTCGCGCCACCCGCCCTGTCCGCCCGCGCGAAGCTGACGCTGCTGGTGCTGTGCACCGCGCAGTTCGTCGTCACGCTCGACTTCTCCATCCTGAACGTCGCGCTGCCCGCCCTCGGCGACGACCTCGGCATGGGACAGGCCGACCTCCAGTGGGCCGTCACCGCGTTCGCCCTGCCCTCCGGCGGCCTCCTGCTGCTGGCCGGGCGGCTCGCCGACCGGCACGGCAGGCGCCGGCTGTTCCTGCTGGGGCTCGCCGTGTTCACCGTGGCGTCCGTACTGGTCACCCTCGCCTGGGATCCCGCCTCGTTCCTCGCCGGACGGGCCCTCCAGGGCGTCGGCGCGGCACTGATCGTCCCCACCGGTATGGCCCTGCTGACCACCACGTTCCCCGAGGGCCCGCAGCGCGAACGCGCCCTGGGCATCAGCGGCACCCTGCTCTCGCTGGGCTACACCACCGGCATGGTGCTCGGCGGCGTCATGACGGACGGGCTCGGCTGGCGCTCCACCATGGGCCTGCTCGCCGCGGCGGGCGCCGCGGTGCTGGCGGTGGCGCCGGGCGCGCTGACCGAACCCCGGGGCACGGACGACGCGACCGCGCGGCGCCGCCCGGTGGACCTGCCCGGCGCGGTGACGGTGACCGGCGGGCTGCTCGCGGTGATCTACGCCCTCTCGACGGCGGCCCAGCGCGGCTTCGGCCGCGCCGACGTGATCGCCGCGCTGGCCGTCGGCGCGCTCCTGCTGACCGCCTTCGTGATCGTCGAGTCCCGGGTCGCCGACCCGCTGGTGTCCCTGCCGATGCTGCGCAGGCCGACCGTCGCCTTCGGCAATCTGGGCGGGCTGGCCACGGTCTCGACGATGACCGCCCTGATCTTCCTGCTGACCCTCTACCTCCAGGAGGTCCTGAAGCTCTCCGCCTTCCGCACCGGCATGCTCTTCGGCGTGCAGGGCGTCTTCGCCGCCCTCGCCGGGCTGACCGCCTCCCGCGTCATCGGCCGCCTCGGCGCCCACCGCACGCTGGTGACGGGGCTGCTGCTGCAGGCCGTGGCCACCGCGCCGCTGCTCCGGCTGGGCAGCGGCCCGGACGCCGCCTGGTGGGCCCTCGCGGGGGCCTCGGCCGGTGTCGTCGGCAACCTCTGGGCCGTCGTCGCCTACGGCGTCACCGCGACCTCCGGCGTCCCGGCCGCGTCGCAGGGCTTGGCGACGGGCCTGGTGACCAGCTCCCAGCAGCTGGGCACCACGGTCGGCATCCCGCTGCTGAGCGCCGTGGGGTCGGCGTGGGGGCTCCGGACGGCGTTCGGGGTGGACGCGGTGGTGGTGGGGGCCGCGGCGGTGGTGGTGGCGGTGGGGCTGCGGGGTGCCCGCAGGGCTCCCTGACCGGGTCTCAGAGTCTCAGCCCGGCCCCTCGCCCCGCAGCGCCACCTGCTCCTCCAGCCGCTCCAGGCTCCTGTCCAGCGCCTCCTCCACGACCCCGTCCGCCGGCCGCTGCGACCCCTGGTGGAAGGAGAGGTGCACCGTCACCTGACTGGTGCCGCTGCCGTTGCCCGCGACCTGGAGCCAGCCGCTGTACCGGCCGTCCTCGCGGGTCCCCCACTCCAGCCGCATCTGTTCCTTGCGCGCCCGGACCAGCGCGTCGGCGTCCTCGCCCGTCCGGTCCTCGTGCACGGTGACGGCCGGCGGGTCGTCGGGGTGGACGTGCAGGTCCCGGGGCAGCCAGCTGTCGAGCCGGTTGAGGTCGCAGACCTGATCGAAAATCATCTCGGGCTGCGCGGGCATGGTGCGGGTGCGTTCGAACTCGCTCATGGAGGGCGGGTAACCGCCCCCGCCCCCGTCCATGCGGCCGGACCGGCGGGATTCCACCGGTCGGCCACCGCCGTCCCCCGGACGGTCCCTACGACGCCTGCCCCGGCGCTTCCCCACGGACCGGCTCCACCAGCACCGTCACGATCCGGTTCCGCCGCCCCGCCGGTGCCTCCGCGGTCAGCCGCAGGGCCGTCACCGAGGGGTCCGTACCCCGCTCCGGGAGCGGGACGTCCGCCGTCGCCCCGGCGATCGGCACCCGCCCCAGCGCCTTGGCGAGCAGCCCGCCGACGGTCTCCACGTCCTCGTCGTCCAGCGCCTCCAGGCCGTACAGCTCGCCGAGGTCGCCGATGTCCAGCCGGGCGGTGACCCGGTGACGGCCGTCGCCCAGCTCCTCCACCGGCGGCAGCTCACGGTCGTACTCGTCGGTGATCTCGCCGACGATCTCCTCCAGGATGTCCTCGATGGTGACGATCCCGGCCGTGCCGCCGTACTCGTCGATGACGACCGCGCAGTGGTTGCGCTGCTGCTGCATCTCGCGCAGCAGATCGCCCGCGTTCTTGGTGTCCGGCACGAAGACGGCGGGCCGCATGGCCGTCGAGACCGGCTCGGACTCGGCCTCGCGGTTGATGTGCGTCCGGCGGACCAGGTCCTTGAGGTAGACCACGCCGACGACGTCGTCCTCGTTCTCGCCCGTCACCGGTATCCGCGAGAAGCCCGAGCGCAGCGCCAGGGTGAGCGCCTGCCGGATGGTCTTGCCGCGCTCGATGACCACGAGGTCGGTGCGCGGCACCATCACCTCGCGGACGAGGGTGTCGCCGAGCTCGAAGACCGAGTGGACCATGCGCCGCTCGTCGTCCTCGATCAGCGACTCCTTCTCGGCCAGGTCGACCATCGCCCGCAGCTCCGCCTCGGAGGCGAACGGGCCCATGCGGAAACCGCGGCCCGGGGTGAGGGCGTTGCCGATGAGGATCAGCAGCCGGGGCACCGGGCCCATGATCCGCGCGAGCGGCAGCAGGGCGTACGCCGCCGCGGTCGCGGTGTTGAGCGGGTGCTGCCGTCCGATGGTCCGCGGCGAGACGCCGACGGCCACATACGAGACGAGGACCATCACCCCGACGGCGACGGCCAGCGCCTCCCACGTCGCGTCGAACTCGCGCAGGCAGACATAGGTGGTGAGCACCCCGGCCGCCATCTCGCAGGCGACGCGCACCAGCAGCGCCACATTGAGGTAGCGGGTGGGGTCGGCCGCGACGGCCATCAGCTTCGCGCTGCCCCGGCGGCCCGCCCGTACCGCCTCCTCCGCCCGGAACCGGGTGGTCCGGGCGAGACCGGCCTCGGCACAGGCCGCCAGCCAGGCGACGACGAGCAGGAGGACCGCCGCGGCGATCAGCCGGCCGGTCACGTGATCGTCGGAGCCGGGGAGGGCCCTTCGATCCCGCGCTCGGCGCGCCAGCCGTCGATGATCGCCGCCTGGAGGCCGAACATCTCGGCCTTCTCGTCGGGTTCCTCATGGTCGTAGCCGAGGAGGTGGAGCACACCGTGCACCGTGAGGAGCTGGAGCTCCTCGTCCATCGAGTGCCCGGTGGGCGCCGCCTCGCCCTGCTGCTTCGCGACCTCCGGGCAGAGCACGATGTCACCGAGGAGCCCCTGCGGGGGCTCGTCGTCGTCCTTCGCCGGCGGACGGAGCTCGTCCATCGGGAAGGACATGACATCGGTCGGCCCGGGCAGGTCCATCCACTGGATGTGGAGCTGTTCCATGGCCTCGGCGTCGACGACGATGACCGAGAGCTCGGAGAGCGGGTGGATGCGCATCCGGGCGAGGGCGTAGCGGGCGACGTCGAGGATCGCCTTCTCGTCGACCTCGGTGCCGGATTCGTTGTTGACGTCGATCGCCATGGTGCTCAGCTTTTTACTTTCCGTCGCCGCGGTTGTCGTACTTCTCGTACGCGTCCACGATACGGCCGACCAGCTTGTGCCGGACGACGTCATTGCTGGTGAGCCGGGCGAAGTGGACGTCCTCGACGCCCTCCAGGATGTGCTGCACCTGCCGCAGGCCGCTCTTGGTGCCGCCCGGCAGGTCGACCTGGGTGATGTCACCCGTGATCACGATCTTGGAGTCGAAGCCCAGCCGGGTGAGGAACATCTTCATCTGCTCGGGGCTGGTGTTCTGCGCCTCGTCCAGAATGATGAACGCGTCATTAAGGGTGCGACCCCGCATATATGCGAGCGGCGCGACCTCGATCGTCCCCGCCGCCATCAGCCGCGGGATCGAGTCCGGGTCGAGCATGTCGTGCAGCGCGTCGTAGAGCGGGCGCAGGTACGGGTCGATCTTCTCGTAGAGGGTGCCGGGGAGGAAGCCCAGGCGCTCGCCGGCCTCGACCGCGGGGCGGGTCAGGATGATCCGGGTGACCTGCTTGGACTGGAGGGCCTGGACGGCCTTGGCCATGGCCAGGTAGGTCTTGCCGGTGCCCGCGGGGCCGATGCCGAAGACGACGGTGTGCTTGTCGATCGCGTCCACGTAGCGCTTCTGGTTGAGCGTCTTGGGACGGATGGTGCGGCCACGGCTGGAGAGAATGTTCTGGGTGAGCACCTCGGCGGGCGTCTCCGGCTGCCCCTCCGCGTCCCGCAGCATGGCGATCGAGCGTTCCACCGCGTCCTCCGTCATCGGCGCACCGGTCCGGAGCACCAGCATCATTTCGTCGAAGAGGCGCTGGACGAGGGCGACTTCCCGTCGGTCCCCGGTCGCGCTGACCTCGTTGCCCCGTACGTGGATGTCCGTGGACGGGAAAGCGTTCTCGATCACGCGCAGGAGCTTGTCCCCGGAGCCCAGTACGGTCACCATCGGATGCTTGGCGGGAACCGTGAAGCGGGCTTGTGCCTGCGCTCGTGTGGGTGTCTGAGTCATGGGCCGGCACTCTGGCCTGCTCATCCCTCTTTTCCGTGTGCGTGCGTCCGGCGGCCGGCGATCGTTCGTCCGGCCGCCCCGTACTGTCAAGGGTACGCCGGAGGCAGGGCGGGTCCGAGGGGTTTTACACCCCCGCCCGCACCCCCGCCTAGGCTCCGCGGAAGCCCAGCGTGGGCTGGGCGCGGCGGAGCGGCCAGGGGCGGGCGGCGCCGGGCAGCAGGCCGTCGAGGAAGGCGTAGCGGCGCAGGGTGTCCCGGGACTGGTCGTCGTAGGACCGGACGTGCTGCCACCAGGCGGCGATCTCCACCCAGCCGGGCGCGGACAGCGAGCCGCCGAACTCCTGGACGGACAGGGCGGAGGTCAGGCAGGCGAAGGCCAGCCGGTCGGCGAGCGGCCACTCGGCCAGGGTGCCGGCGACGAAGCCGGCGACGAAGACGTCCCCTGCGCCGGTGGGGTCGAGGGCCTCCACGACGATGGCGGGGACCTCGGCGGTCTCGCCGGTCCGGCCGTCGACGGCGTACGCGCCCTTCTCCCCCATGGTGACCACGGCCAGCGGCACCCGGTCGGCCAGCGCGCGGGCCGCGGCGCGCGGGCAGTCGGTGCGGGTGTAGCGCATGGCCTCCTCGGCGTTGGGCAGGAACGCCTCGCAGTGCTCCAGGTCGGCGAGGTCGGACGGGTCCCAGCGGCCGGTGTCGTCCCAGCCCACGTCGGCGAAGACGCGGCTGCCGCCGCGGGCGGCGTTGGCGAGCCACTCCTCCCGCCGGCCGGGGACGAGCAGGGCGACGGCGGCCTTGGCGACGACCGGGCACACGGGCGCGGGCGTCTCGGGCGGCGGTGCCTCGTGGCCGTGCGAGATCATCGTGCGTTCGCCCTCGTAGGCCATGGAGACGGTGACCGGGGAGTGCCAGCCGGGTACGGTGCGGGATTTGCCGAGGTCGATGCCCTCGCCGCGCGAGAGCGCCTCCCAGCAGTACTCGCCGTACATGTCGTCGCCGAACGCGGCGGCGAGCGAGGTGCGCAGGCCGAGCCGGGCCAGGGCGGTGGCCATGTTGGCGATGCCGCCCGGGCTGGAACCCATGCCGCGCGCCCAGGACTCGGTGCCGCGCACCGGGGCCGAGTCCAGCCCGGTGAAGATGATGTCGAGGAAAACAGTTCCGGTCAGATAGACGTCGAACTCCGGTCCGCCCGCCGCGCGGAGCCCGGCGAGGGGGTCGAGCACCGGGCCCGCGCCGACGGTGGTATCGCCCGGGAACGCCGTCCGGGGCTGCTTCCGCGCGGAATCCGGTGGGGCGGTGCGGCCGGAAGCGGTGGCACGGTCCGATGAGATCGTCATGCTCTCGCTGCTCCTCTCAGGGGGGCGGGTCCGGACAGTGTGCCCGATGCTGCGGTACGTTCCGGCCATGAGGCTGACGATTCTCGGCGGTGGCGGATTCCGGGTGCCGTTGGTGCACCGGGCCCTTCTGGACGACGCGCGGCGCGATGCGCCGGGCCGCGTCACCGAACTGGTGCTGTTCGACACGGACTCGATGCGCGCCAGGGTGATCAAATCGGTGCTGACCGCGCAGGCGGAGGGGGTGCCCGGAGCCCCTTCCCTCCGGGTCGCGGACGATCTCGACGACGCGCTCAGAGGAACGGACTTCGTCTTCTCGGCCATCCGCGTGGGTGGTACGGCGGGACGGGTGCGGGACGAGCGCATCGCGTTGGACGAGGGGGTGTTGGGGCAGGAGACTGTCGGTGCGGGCGGTGTGCTCTACGGGATGCGGACGATCCCGGTGGCACTGGACATCGCGCGCCGGGTGGCCGAGGTGGCTCCCGATGCGTGGGTCATCAACTTCACCAATCCGGCGGGCATGGTGACGGAGGCGATGTCCACGGTCCTGGGCGACCGGGTGATCGGGATCTGTGACTCGCCCGTGGGGCTGGTGAAGCGTGCCGCGCAGGCGGCCGGTGCCGACCCGGACCGGGTCGAGTACGACTATGTGGGGCTCAACCACCTCGGCTGGCTGCGGGGGTTGACCCAGGACGGCCAGGATCTGCTTCCGGGGCTGCTGCGGGACGGCGCGGCGCTCGCGACGTTCGAGGAGGGCAAGCTGTTCGGCGCCGACTGGCTCCGGGCCCTGGGCGCGCTCCCCAACGAGTACCTCCAGTACTACTACTTCCGCCGTGAGACCCTGCGCGCCGTGCAGGAGTCGGAGCACACGCGCGGCGAGTTCCTCGACCGCCAGCAGGGCGACTTCTTCGCCCGGGCGGACCAATCGCCGGAGCGGGCCTACGAGTTGTGGCAGCGGACCCGGCTGGAGCGCGAGGAGACCTACGGCGCCGCGACCCGGGCGGCGAGCGGCGGGTGGCAGCGCGACTCCTGCGACCTGGAGGGCGGCGGCTACGAGCGGGTGGCGCTGGCGCTGATGCGGGCGGTGGCCGGGGATGAGCGGGCGCGGCTGATCCTCAACATCCGCAATCAGGGGACGGTGCCGGAGATCGACCGCGAGGCGGTCATCGAGACCGTCTGCGAGGTGGGCGCGAAGGGTGCCCAGCCGCTGCCCTGCGGTCCGCTGCGGGAGGATCAGCTCGGGCTGATGCTCCAGCTCAAGGCGGTCGAGCGGGCGGTGATCGACGCCGCCGTGGACCGGGACCGGCAGGCCGCGCTCCGGGCGCTGGCGCTCCATCCGCTGGTGGACTCGCCGGCGGTGGCGGCCCGGATCCTGGAACGGTCGGCCGGCTGACGAACCGGCGGCGGTGTGGGCCCGCCGGGTGGCACCGGGCGCTGAGCCCGGGGTGTAGGCCCTGGTCAGATCATGATCAGGGCTTACATTGACCGGGCTCTGCGCGAGGCTCCGGCTTCGCGCTGCGCCTTCCCGGTCTCTCAGGAGTCACATGTGTCACCGCGTACCCGCTGCGGCGCGAAGTGCACCACGACCGGGTACAAGTCGGGCACCCGCAAGCACATCGAGGCGCGGGGCCACCGCATCGTCGCCCACTTCGGCGGCCAGTGGAGCGACCTGAACGGTGGCCACTCGGGCCGGGCGTTCACGATGCCGAACCCGATGTACCACCTGCCCTGATCCCGCTGTACTACCTGCCCTGATCCCGCTTCGGGACGGGCACCCGCGTCAGGTCCCGGGCGACGGTCAGTTCACCGTCGAAACCGGCCGCCCGGGCCTGGTGCTCGAAGACCGAGGGGTCGTCGTAGCGCTGCGAGAAGTGCGTGAGCACGAGGTGGCGCACCCCGGCCTCGCGGGCCGCGCGGGCCGCCTGACCGGCCGTGAGGTGGCCGTGGTCGGTCGCCAGCGCCTCGTCCTCGTCCGTGAACGTGGACTCGATGACGAGCAGGTCGCAGCCCTCGGCGAGCGCGTACACGCCGTCGCACAGCCGCGTGTCCATCACGAACGCGAACCGCTGCCCGCGGCGGACCTCGCTCACGTCCTCCAGCGCGACCCCGCCGAGCGAGCCCTCCCGCTGGAGCCGCCCCACGTCCGGGCCGGTGATCCCGTGCTCCGCCAGCCGCTCCGGCAGCATCCGCCGCCCGTCGGGCTCGACGAGCCGGTAGCCGTAGGACTCCACCGGGTGCGAGAGCCTGCGCGCCTCCAGCGTGTACGCCGGCGTCGTCGCGAGGACGCGCGCGGCCCCGGCCACCGGTTCCTGGACGAGTCGCACCGTCTCCCGGTAGGCGGTGGCGTACCGCAGCCGGTCGAAGAAGCGCTGTCCGCTCGCCGGGTAGTGCGCGGTGACCGGGTGGGGCACCCGGTCCAGGTTGATGCGCTGGATCACGCCGGCGAGCCCGAGCGAGTGGTCTCCGTGGAAGTGCGTGACGCAGATCCGGTTCAGGTCGTGCGCCGCCACCCCGGCCCGCAGCATCTGCCGCTGCGTGCCCTCGCCGGGGTCGAAGAGCAGGCCCTCGCCGTCCCAGAGCAGGACATAGCCGTTGTGGTTGCGGTGCCGCGTGGGCACCTGGCTGGCGGTGCCGAGGACGACGAGTTCGCGTGCGGACACGGTGGTGCTCCCGTTGTGCGGTGCCGGCTTGTGCTGTTCTAGCCGGGCGGCCAGTTGAGCCCGCGCCCGCCCAGCACATGCGCGTGCGCGTGGAACACGGTCTGCCCGGCCCCGGTCCCGGTGTTGAAGACGATCCGGTACCCCGACCCGTCCACGTCCTCCTGGGCCGCCACCTCGCCCGCCTCCCGCAGTATGTCCGCGGCGATCTGCGGCTCGGCCGCGGCGAGGGACGCCGCGTCGGGGTAGTGCGCCTTGGGGATCACCAGAACGTGCGTCGGCGCCTGGGGGTTGATGTCGCGGAACGCGACGGCCGTCTCGCTCTCCCGCACGACGGTCGCGGGCACCTCCCCCGCGATGATCTTGCAAAACAGGCAGTCGGCCTGCGCTTCTCCCGCCACCGTGCACTCCTCCGGATCGTCGGCTGATCGTGATCGGATCGTACCGGGCGGCACTGACAACGAGGGGAGGCGCCCACCGGGCTCATGAAGGGCCCTCGGCCGTCAGACCACCAGCGCCGCTGCCGCCTCCCGCGCCTCCGCGAGCCAGGCCTCGCGCTCCGCCGCCGTGGATTCGGAGACCGTCCGGAAGACCTTCCGCCGTACGTCGGTGACACCGACGTACGGCAGCACGCACGCGGCCCAGATCCGCTGGAGCGGGTCCCCGAACTCCTCCCGCTCCCGGTGCTCCGGGGTGTCGGAGGTGTTGAGCACCAGTGCCCGGCCGGCCCGGAGCAGCCCCTCGGGTTCGCCGTCCGCGTGCTCGAGCTTGTAGGCGACGCCGGGCGCGAGCACCCGCTGTATCCAACCGGCCAGCACGGCCGGGGGCATCCCCCACCAGTTGGGGTGGACGAACACCAGAGCGTCCGCCCCGGCGAGCTCGGCGCGGTGCCGGGCCACGAGCACGTCGTCCGCCGTCCCGGCGCCCGCCACCGTGCCCGTCTCATCGGCCCGCAGGAGCGGGTCGAACCCCTCCGCACAGAGGTCATGCGCCAGGACCTCGCATCCTCGGGCGCGCAACTCGTCCGTCACCACGGCGAAGAGGGCGTGGTTGAAGCTGCCGGGGCGTGGATGGGCGAGGAGGGCGACGACGCGCATCAGGCGTTCCTTCCCGGGCCCGGGGCTTCCCAGGCCGCGTGGTCGTGGGCGAAGACGGCCCGCCGGGGGGCGAAGTCCGCCAGGCGGTCGAGCCAGGCGGGGTGGCCGGGCAGAGGTTCGGGGCCGCCGTTCGCGGCGGCGCGGCGGGCCAGCTCGTCGGCGGCGTACGCCGACGCCGTGTCGTGCGCCTGCCCGGCGAGGACGACGGCCCCGCCGTCGGGCCTCCGTACCACCAGCGACTGGTGGCCCGGGGTGTGCCCGGGGGTCGGCACCACGTGCACGCCCGGGACCGGTTCGGCCTCCCCGTCGAGCGCCTCGTACACGGCGCCGGGGAAGTCCACCAGCGCGTCGATCGTGTACCCCGTCCGGCGCGCGGCGGCCAGTTCCGCGCGCTGGACGAGCACGGGCTTCCCGGCGAACAGCGGGTTTCCGCCGCAATGGTCGAAGTGCAGGTGGCAGTTGACGACGAGGGTGACGTCCTCGACGCGTGCCCCGACGGCCGCGAGCGCCTCGGGCAGCCCCCGGCGCCGGGGCCGGTAGTGCGCGTCCGTCTCCGGGCTCCCCGCGCCGATGCCGGTGTCGAACAGGATCAGCCCCCGCGGATGCCGCACGAGGTAGGCGACGGCGGGCTCCACGCGCGCCGTCGGCCCGCCCGTCTCGGAGGCAGGTCGCACGAAGCACCCCAGGTCGAGCGGGTGTACGGCGACGGTCTGGCTCATGGAGATCATCCTGGCAGAGCTCCTTGACGGATCACAGGGCGATGGGCCGGTACGCCAGTGCCTCGTCGACGACCTCCTCGGCCGAGAGCTCGGGCCGGCGGTGGTAGATCAGGTCGGTGACGGCGGGGTGGAGCACGTTCCGCCGCAACTCCGCGACGAGGGCGTTGTGTTCCGCCTCCGTCTCGCCTTCACCGGCCATGATCCGCCGCACCAGCCGGACGAGACCGTCCCGGTCCATGTCGTCGCCCCTCCTTCACCCGGGGATGGACGTGAAGCCCGCCACCGGCCCGTCGTCCGTGTCCTGGACGCGGACGGCGAACTCCTGCCGGGGGAAGGCGTTCCGGAGTGCCGCGTCCCAGCACATCGCCACCGTGCCGGCGACCTCCCGGAGCACGGTGTCCCCCTCCGGCGTGTCGTCCACGGTGACGTGGTCGCCGGTCACGAACCGGTTGAGCACCGCCTCGACGCCCACGACGTCACCGTCGAGGTGGCGGAACCATTCGTCGAACACCCGGGGGTTGTAGGCGCGTTCCCAGATGACGCAGCCGCGCACCGGGACGAACTCGGGGCGGAGGAGCCGGGAGAACGCGAGCCACTGGCCCGCGGTGGTGTGGAAATCGAGGAAGTCGACGTGGTCGGGGGTCCCGGACCAGTCGTCGATCCACCGTCTGATCTCGGGGTGGCCGTCCGGCGCGTACCGGCCATCCGCCCGGTCGGCGGGGCTCAGCTCCACCGCCCCGTCCGTCCCAGCAGCAGGGCCGCCGCCGCGGTGCCGGCCGTGGAGGTGCGGAGGACGCTGGGGCCGAGGCGGTAGGGGTGGGCGCCGGCCGCTTCGAAAGCCGCCAGTTCCTCGGGGGAGACGCCGCCTTCGGGGCCGACGACGAGGACGATGTCACCGGCCGGCGGGAGCCCGGCGGTGGCCAGTGGGGTGCTGCCCTCCTCGTGGAGGACGGCGGCGAAGGCGGCGCCGGAGAGCAGGGTGGAGACCTGCCGGGTCGTCATGAGGTCGGAGACGTCGGGGAAGCGCAGGCGGCGGGACTGCTTGCCCGCCTCTCTCGCCGTCGCGCGCCACTTGCCGAGGGACTTGAGGCCGCGGTCGCCCTTCCACTGGGTGACGCAGCGGGACGCCGCCCAGGGCACGATCGCGTCGACGCCGGTCTCGGTCATGGTCTCGACGGCGAGCTCGCCGCGGTCGCCCTTGGGAAGCGCCTGGACCACGGTGATACGGGGCCGGGGCAGGGGTTCCGAGCGGACGGAGGTGACCGCCACGTCGAGGTGGTCCTTGCCGCTGACGGCGGCCACCGTGCCGTGGGCGCCCGTGCCCCGGCCGTCCGTGAGGACGATGTCCTCGCCGACGCGCAGCCGGCGGACGGAGACGGCGTGGCGGCCCTCGGGGCCGTCGAGGGGGAAGACGGTGCCGGGGAAGACGCCCGTCAGGGAGTCCTCCTCGACCAGGAAGACCGGCGCTGTCATGAGTCGCTCCCTCCCGAGGGCGTGGTCAAGGACGCGCGGGCCGCGTCGAGTTCGGTGGTCAGGACCTCGACCAGCCGGGCGGCCGGGAGGTCCCGGGCCAGGCGGTGGCCCTGGCCGGCCCACAGGTTGACCGCCTGCGGGTCGCCGGCGGCGGCGGCCGCCTTGCGGAGGCCGGCCGTCAGATAGTGGACCTGGGGGTAGGCGGCGGGGGCGTACGGGCCGTGCTCCCGGATGAATCGGTTCACCAGACCGCGGGCCGGACGGCCGGAGAAGGCGCGGGTCACCTCCGTGCCGGTGAACAGCGGGTCGGTCAGCGCCCTCTTGTGCAGATCGCTCGCCCCGGACTCGGGGCAGACCAGGAACGCCGTGCCGAGCTGCGCGGCGCGGGCGCCCGCGGCCAGGACGGCGGCTATCTGGGCGCCGCGCATCAGACCGCCGGCGGCGATCAGCGGCAGCGGTACGGTCTCGCGGACCTCGGTGAGCAGGGCCAGCAGGCCCGCCCCGGCACCGGCGCCGTCCGCCTGGGGATCGTCCCGGTGGGTGCCCTGGTGGCCGCCGGCCTCGATGCCCTGGACGCAGAGCGCGTCGGCGCCCGCCTCCCGGGCGGCCCGGGCCTCGGCGACGGACGTCACGGTGACCACGGTGCGGGTGCCGGCTGCGGCGAGGGCCGCGAGGTCGTCGGCGGACGGGCAGCCGAAGGTGAACGAGACGACCGGGACCGGGTCGTCGAGCAGGATGGCGAGCTTGGCCTCGTACGCGTCGTCGGTGGCGCGGTCCCAGTCGCAGAGGGGTGTGTCGTACCAGGTGGCCTCGCCCGCGAGTTGCTCGGCGTAGACCTCGACGGCCGCCGGGTCCGCGGCGGGTGGCTGGGGCATGAAGAGGTTGACGCCGAAGGGCCGGGACGTACGGGCGCGGAGCTGCTTGATCTCCTCGTACATCGCGGCCGGCGTCTTGTAGCCGGCGGCGAGGAAGCCGAGGCCGCCGGCCTCGGAGACGGCCGCGGCGAGCGGTGGGCAGGAGCCGCCGCCCGCCATGGGGGCCTGGACGATCGGGTGCCGGAACAGGCCGGTCAACGCGGTGTCCCCAACGGATTCAAAGGCCATGACCACATCGTGTCACGCCGCGGGGACCGGGCCGAACCGAACCCGGGCGCGCGCCACGCGCCCGGGCCGGCCGGACCGCCTACCGTCCGTTGAACGCGTCCTTCAGCCGCGAGAACAGGCCCTGCTGACCGGGCTTGAACTCGCCCGTCGGGCGCTCCTCGCCGCGGATCTTCGCCAGCTGGCGGAGCAGGTCCTCCTGCTGCGGGTCGAGCTTGACCGGGGTCGTCACCTCGACGTGCACGACGAGGTCGCCGCGCCCGCCGCCGCGCAGGTGCGTGACGCCGCGCTGGTGCAGCGGGATCGACTGACCGGACTGGGTACCGGGCCGGATGTCGATCTCCTCCACGCCGTCCAGCGTCTCCAGCGGCACCTTGGTGCCGAGGGCCGCCGCGGTCATCGGGATGGTGACGGTGCAGTGCAGGTCGTCGCCGCGCCGCTGGAAGACCGGGTGCGGCTTCTCGTGGATCTCGACGTACAGGTCACCGGCCGGGCCGCCGCCGGGGCCGACCTCGCCCTCCCCGGCGAGCTGGATCCGGGTGCCGTTGTCGACACCGGCGGGGATCTTGACCGTCAGCGTCCGGCGCGAGCGGACGCGGCCGTCGCCGGCGCACTCCGGGCACGGGGTCGGCACGACCGTGCCGAAGCCCTGGCACTGCGGGCACGGGCGGGAGGTCATGACCTGGCCCAGGAAGGAGCGGGTGACCTGCGAGACCTCGCCGCGGCCGCGGCACATGTCACAGGTCTGCGCGGAGGTGCCGGGGGCCGCGCCCTCGCCGCTGCACGTGGTGCAGACGACGGCGGTGTCGACCTGGATCTCCTTGGTCGTGCCGAACGTCGCCTCTTCCAGGTCGACTTCCAGCCGGATCATCGCGTCCTGGCCGCGGCGGGTGCGCGAGCGGGGCCCACGCTGGGACGCCTGGCCGAAGAACGCGTCCATGATGTCGGAGAAGTTGCCGAACCCGGCGCCGAAGCCACCGGCTCCCGCACCGCCGCCCGACGCGGAGAGCGGGTCGCCGCCGAGGTCGTAGACCTGCTTCTTCTGCGGGTCCGAGAGCACCTCGTAGGCGGCGTTGATCTCCTTGAACCGCTCCTGCGTCTTGGGGTCCGGATTCACGTCCGGGTGCAGCTCGCGGGCGAGGCGGCGGAAGGCCTTCTTGATCTCGTCCTGCGAGGCATCGCGCCGTACGCCCAGGACCGCGTAGTAGTCCGTGGCCACTTACGACTCCGCCAGGATCTGTCCGACGTAACGTGCCACTGCGCGTACCGCTCCCATCGTTCCGGGGTAATCCATGCGGGTCGGTCCGACCACGCCGAGTTTGGCGACGGCTTCGTCGCCCGAACCGTAGCCGACGGCGACGACGGATGTGGAGTTCAGGCCCTCGTGGGCGTTCTCATGACCGATGCGGACGGTCATGCCCGAGTCCGTGGCCTCGCCGAGCAGCTTGAGCAGGACGACCTGCTCCTCCAACGCCTCCAGCACGGGCCGGATCGTCAGCGGGAAGTCATGACCGAAACGGGTGAGATTGGCGGTGCCGCCGATCATCAGCCGCTCCTCGGTCTCCTCCACCAGTGTCTCCAGGAGAACGGCCAGGACCGTAGAAACGGTTCCGCGATCGTCCTGCTCGAAGGAGTCGGGGAGGTCCTGCACCAGCTGCGGGACGTCCGTGAACCGGCGCCCCACGACGCGGCTGTTGAGCCGCGCCCGCAGATCCGCCAGGGCGATCTCGCCGACCGGCGCCGGGCAGTCGACCATCCGCTGCTCGACGCGCCCGGTGTCCGTGATCAGCACCAGCATCACCCGGGCCGGGGCGAGCGGCAGCAGCTCCACGTGCCGGACGGTCGACCGGGTCAGCGACGGGTACTGCACGACCGCCACCTGCCGGGTCAGCTGCGCCAGCAGCCGCACCGTACGGGCGACGACGTCGTCGAGGTCGACCGCGCCGTCCAGGAAGTTCTGGATGGCGCGCCGCTCCGCGACGGACAGCGGCTTGACGCCCGCCAGCCGGTCGACGAAGAGGCGGTAGCCCTTGTCGGTCGGGATGCGGCCGGCGCTGGTGTGGGGCTGGGCGATGAAGCCCTCCTCCTCCAGCACGGCCATGTCGTTGCGCACCGTCGCCGGGGACACGCCGAGGTGGTGACGCTCGGTGAGGGCCTTGGAGCCGACGGGCTCCTCGGTGCCCACGTAGTCCTGGACAATGGCACGCAAGACCTTGAGCCTGCGTTCGCTCAGCATCCGCGCACACCTCCAGTCCAGCGGTCCAGCCGTCTTGCGGGGTCCTCCCGGGGTCCTACCCGGGACTCGTGCCTGGCACTCAAAGGTCACGAGTGCCAAACCCCACACGCAAGTGTACGGCGGCGCACCGCGACCACGGCAAGGCAGTCGCGCTCCGTGCCCGCTCCGCGTGCGCCTCCGGACGGGTCACCGTACCGCGCGGCGGTTAGGTTCCTGCCATGACGAACCACGGAGGGGAACACCAGGAGCAGCACGCGGGGGCGCGCTGGGAACGGCTCGCGCCGGGGGTGGCGCGGCGGAGGCTGCCGGGCTGGGACGCGACGGCCGGGGCCGTCGCCGGGGAGGCGGGCGTCCTGGTGGTGGACACGGGGGCGACGCTCGGTGAGGGCGCGGAGATCCACCGCGAGGTGACGGAGCTCTTCGGGCTGCCCGTGACGCATATCGCACTGACTCACGACCACTTCGACCATGTCCTGGGCACCGCCGCGTTCCCGGGCGCCGCGGTGTACGGGGCCGCCGGGCTCGCCGGCTGTCTGGCGGCCGGGGCCGAGGAGCTGCGCGGGAGCGCGGTGCGCCAGGGCGTGGACGCGCGGGAGGCCGCCGAGGCCACCGCCCGGATCGTGCCCCCGGGGCACGAGGTCTCCGGCGAGCTGGCCCTCGGCCTGGGCGGCGGGCGGCGGGTCCGGCTCGTCGCCCTCGGGGCCGCCCACAGCCGGTACGACCTGGTCGTCCTGGTGACGGGCCCGGACGGGTCGCCGGACGTCGTCTTCTGCGGCGACCTGGTCGAGGAGTCCGGCGAACCGCAGGCCGGCCGGGACGCGACCCCGGACGCCTGGCCGGCGGCGCTGGACCGGCTGCTCGCCCTCGGGGGCGACGACGCGGTGTACGTCCCCGGGCACGGCGCGGTGGTCGATGCCCGGTTTGTCCGTGAGCAACGCAACGCGCTGGCACGGCGCTTCGGCGTGTCGTAGGCCGGGAGGGCCGGTTTTTCCTATCGTCTGCGCGTGCGCAGCAGACAGTACGGCCCCGACCTGACCCCTCCGTGGAAGCGGAGCGTCCCCGTCCCCGAGGTGCCGGCCGAGCCGGACCTGGTGGTGGAGGAGGTCACGACCGGCTTCTGCGGGGCGGTGGTCCGCTGCGAGAAGACCGCCCAGGGGCCGACGGTGACGCTGGAGGACCGCTTCGGCAAACACCGCGTCTTCCCGCTGGAGCCGCGCGGCTTCCTGCTGGAGGGCCGCGTCGTCACCCTCGTCCGCCCGGCCGCCCCGCCGCGCGCGCCGCGGGGCCCGGCCCGTACCGCCTCCGGCTCGATCGCCGTCCCCGGCGCCCGGGCCCGGGTCGCGCGGGCCGGGCGCATCTACGTCGAGGGACGGCACGACGCGGAGCTCGTGGAACGGGTGTGGGGCGACGACCTGCGCATCGAGGGCGTCGTCGTGGAGTACCTGGAGGGCGTCGACGACCTGCCGTCGATCGTCCGCGACTTCGGCCCCGGGCCGGACGCGCGACTGGGCGTTCTCGTCGACCACCTGGTGCGGGGTTCGAAGGAGTCCCGGATCGCGGCGGAGGTGACGGGCGAGCACGTGCTCGTCGTCGGGCATCCCTACGTGGACGTGTGGGAGGCCGTGAAGCCGGCGTCGGTGGGAATTTCGGGCTGGCCGTCGGTGCCGCGCGGGCAGGACTGGAAGACGGGCGTGTGCCGGGCGCTGGGCTGGCCGGAGAACACGGGGGCCGCTTGGCAGCGGATTCTGGGCTCGGTGCGGTCGTACAAGGATCTGGAGCCGGAGTTGTTGGGGAGGGTCGAGGAGTTGATCGACTTTGTGACGGTGGGGGTTTAGCGGGGGTTGCCGGGCAGAGTACGGAAGTTGGACGTGTCCAGGATGGTGCCGATCAGATCGAGCGGCACGGGTTCACCGAACTTGCTGGTGCGTTCCGTCCGGTAGTCCGCCTCCTCTCCCACACCGAAAGGCTCGGTCAGCAGGACGCACTTGGCGGCGAACGGATCGATGATCAGGTAGGCGGGAACACGGCCGGCCGCATACACCGAGCGCTTCTCGTGGTAGTCACGGTGGGCGCTGGTCTTGGAGACGACCTCCACGAGCAGGGTGGCGGCCTCGGCGGGAACGAGCCGTCCGGGGCCCTCGAACGCTCCGCGCTCGATCACCAGCAGATCCGGCTGCGGTTCACTTTTCTCGCCCGGAATGGCGATGTCCTGGGTCGTCTTCCGCTGCCACCGGTCCCCGGGAATCCGGTCCCGGACAAGCTCGACGATGTCGTTGTGAACCCAGTCGGGCCCCGCCATCATCACGATGTCCCCCCGCAACAACTCGATCTTGTACCCCTCGAAGACCTCGGGGTGCTCGTCGATGAGCGCGATCAGTCGTTCGTCCACAGCCATCATCTCCGTGGTCCTCCGCATCGCCGCTCCTGCTGTGGGCGACAGCCTAGGGAGAGGCTAGGCGCATTCGGGGGGCATACGCCTCGGTTCACCCGATCAGGTAATCAGTCCACCAGATCCCGCACCACCGCGTCCGCCAGCAACCGGCCCCGCAGCGTCAGCACCGCGCGCCCCGCCGCGTACGGCTCCGGCTGGAGCAGCCCGTCGGCCAGGGCCTTCCCGGCCGCCGCGAGACCCGCCGGCTTCAGCAGGGACAGCGGGCAGCCGTCCAGCAGGCGCAGTTCCAGCAGGATGCGCTCGACGCGGCGGTCCTCGTCGGGCAGGATCTCGCGGCCGGCGCCCGGGGAGCGGCCCTCGGTGAGGGCCTGCGCGTAGGCGCCGGGGTGCTTGACGTTCCACCACCGGACGCCGCCGACGTGGGAGTGGGCGCCGGGGCCCGCGCCCCACCAGTCGGCGCCGCGCCAGTAGAGCTCGTTGTGGCGGCAGCGGCCGGCTTCGGTGGTGGCCCAGTTGGAGACCTCGTACCAGTGGTAGCCGGCGGCGGTGAGGAGGTCCTCGGCGATCAGGTAGCGGTCGGCGTGGACGTCGTCGTCGGTCATGGGGACCTCGCCGCGCCGGATGCGGCGGGCCAGCTGGGTGCCCTCCTCGACGATCAGGGCGTAGGCCGAGACGTGGTCCGGGCCCGCCGTGATCGCGGCGTCCAGGGAGGCGCGCCAGTCGTCGTCGCTCTCGCCGGGGGTGCCGTAGATCAGGTCGAGGTTGACGTGGTCGAACCCGGCCGCGCGGGCCTCGGCCACGCATGCCTCGGGGCGGCCGGGGGTGTGGGTGCGGTCGAGGACCTTGAGGACGTGCTGCCGGGCGCTCTGCATGCCGAACGACACCCGGTTGAAGCCGGCGGCCCGCAGTTCCTCCAGGTAGCGGGGGTCGACGGACTCCGGGTTGGCCTCCGTGGTGACCTCGGCGTCCGGCGCGAGCCCGAACTCGTCGCGGATCGCGGCGAGCATGCGGCCCAGGTCGGCGGCGGGCAGCAGGGTGGGGGTGCCGCCGCCGACGAAGACCGTCTCGACCGGCCGCGGGTCGTCGCCGAGCACCTTCCGGGCCAGGCGGATCTCGTCGGCGACCGTGTCGGCGTAGTTGTCCCGCGAGGCCAGGGCGCCACCGGAACCGCGCAGCTCACTGGCGGTGTAGGTGTTGAAGTCGCAGTAGCCGCAGCGCGTGGCGCAGTACGGGACGTGCAGATAGAACCCGAGGGGCCGCCGCCCGGCGTCCGCGAGGGCGTGGCGGGGCAGGGTCCCGTCCTCGGGCACGGGCTCACCATCGGGCAGTACGGAAGGCATAGGTCCATTGTCCGGCATGGCCGCCGGACAACGGACCGGTCCGGATCAGCGCTCGCGGGCGCCCTCGTACATCTCCTCGATCAGGTCCTTGTACTCGCGCTCCACGACGGGCCGCTTGAGCTTGAGGCTGGGGGTGAGCTCGCCGTGCTCGACGTCCAGGTCGCGGGGCAGCAGCCGGAACTTCTTGATCGTCTGCCAGCGCTGGAGGCCGTCGTTGAGCCGTCGCACATACTCGCCGATCATCTCCTCGGTCTGCGGCGCGGCGACCACGTCGGCGTACGACCGGCCGCCGAGGCCGTGGCCGGCCGCCCACTTCATGATGCCGGGCTCGTCCAGGGCGATGAGGGCGGTGCAGTAGTTGCGGTCGGCGCCGTGCACCAGGATGTTGGAGACGAACGGGCAGATGCCCTTGAAGCGGCCCTCGACCTCGGCGGGCGCGATGTACTTCCCGCCCGACGTCTTGATCAGGTCCTTCTTGCGGTCGGTGATGCGCAGGAAGCCGTCGGGCGACAGCTCCCCGATGTCCCCGGTGTGGAACCAGCCGTCCGGCTCCAGGACCTCGGCCGTGCGCTCGGGCAGGCCGTGATAGCCCTCCATGATCCCGGGGCTGCGGAGCAGCACCTCCCCATCGTCCGCTATACGGACCTCGGTGCCGGGCAGCGGCTTGCCGACGGTGCCGGTGCGGTAGGCCTCGCCCGGGTTGACGAAGTTGGCGGCGCTGGTCTCGGTGAGGCCGTAGCCCTCCAGGATGTGGATGCCGGCGCCGGAGAAGAAGAGGCCGATGTCCGGGGCGAGGGCGGAGGCGCCGGAGATACAGGCGCGCAGCCGGCCGCCGAACGCCTGGCGGATCTTGGAGTAGACGAGCGCGTCGGCCGCCCGGTGCTTGACCGCGAGCCCGAGGGGCACGGAACGGCTCCCGGTGCGGCGGTAGTTGTCCTGGGAGGTTCTGGCGTATTCGCGGGCCACCTCGGCGGCCCACTGGAAGATCTTGTACTTGGCCCCGCCGCCTTCCCGGGCCTTGGCGGCGACACCGTTGTAGACCTTCTCGAAGACGCGGGGGACGGCGGCCATGTAGGTCGGCCGGACGACCGGCAGATTCTCGATGATCTTGTCGGCCCGGCCGTCCACGGCGGTGACGTTCCCGATGGCGATGTGCCCCGCCGTCAGCACCTTGCCGAAGACGTGCGCGAGCGGCAGCCAGAGGTACTGCACATCGTCCTCGTGCAGCAGGCCGGTGGCCTGGATGGCGCGGGCCATGTACGACCAGCTGTCCTGCCGCAGACGGACGCCCTTGGGACGCCCGGTGGTGCCGGAGGTGTAGATGAGGGTGGCGAGCTGGTCGGAGCGGAGCGCGGCCACCCGGTCCCGGACCAGGTCCGGCGTCTCCGCCAGCCGTGCGGCGCCGCGCCGCTCCAGTTCGGCGAGGGAGAGCACCCAGCCGTCCGGGTCGCCCTCGGCGGGGACCGCGTCGGCCTCGTCGATCACCACCACATGGGCGAGGCCGGGGAGCTCGCCGCGCTGCTCGCGGGCCTTGGCCAGCTGGGCGGCGTCCTCCGCGATGAGCACCTTGCTCCCGGAGTCGGCGAGCATGAACGCCGACTCCTCGGCGTTGGTGCTGGGGTAGACGGGGGTGGTGGCGGCGCCGGAGCACAGGATGCCCAGGTCGGCGAGGATCCAGTCGACACGGGTGCTGGAGGAGAGCGCGACCCGCTCCTCGGGGGCGACGCCGAGGCCGATGAGCCCGGCGGAGATCGCGAAGACCCGGTCGGCGGCCTGCCTCCAGGTGAGCGAGGCCCAGCCGGACGGGCCGTGGCCGGAGGGCGGATCCACGGGATGGCGGTAGGCCTCGGCATCGGGGGTGGCGTCGACGCGTTCGAGGAAGAGCGTCGCCACGGAGGGCGGCCGGTTCTCGATCAAAGTCTGGTTGTCGGTCACGGCATCCTCCGGGGCCCGCCTCGTTGCTGGGTGACTCGCGAGTAACCTTCAAGCAGTGATCAGACTAGGGCGCCGGGGGCCGTCGCGTAAGAGCCCCGCAAAGCCTTGTTTAACCTGTGACCGAAAGTGACTGGTGCTACTTACACGTACCGCCGGGGATGGCCATCCGGTATACGGAAGCGCCCGCTCCCCGAAGGAAGCGGGCGCCGGGGCGCATCGCGCGGGCCGCAGCGGCGGACCGGCTACTTCTTGCCCTTCTCGCCACCGCTGTCGTCCGTGGAGAGCACCGCGATGAAGGCGTCCTGCGGCACTTCCACGCTGCCGACCATCTTCATCCGCTTCTTGCCCTCCTTCTGCTTCTCCAGCAGCTTCCGCTTCCGGGAGATGTCACCGCCGTAGCACTTGGCGAGCACGTCCTTGCGAATGGCGCGGACGGTCTCGCGGGCGATGACGCGGGAGCCGATGGCGGCCTGGATGGGCACCTCGAAGTTCTGCCGGGGGATGAGCTCGCGCAGCTTGGCGACGAGCCGGACGCCGTAGGCGTACGCCTTGTCCTTGTGCGTGATCGCGGAGAAGGCGTCGACCTTGTCGCCGTGCAGCAGGATGTCGACCTTGACCAGGTCGGAGATCTGCTCGCCGGTGGGCTCGTAGTCCAGCGAGGCGTAGCCGCGGGTCTTGGACTTGAGCTGGTCGAAGAAGTCGAAGACGACCTCGGCGAGCGGCAGCGTGTAGCGGATCTCGACGCGGTCCTCGGACAGGTAGTCCATGCCCATCAGGACACCGCGGCGGGTCTGGCACAGCTCCATGATCGCGCCGATGAACTCGCTGGGGGCCAGGATCGTGGCCCGCACCACCGGCTCGTGCACCTCGGCGATCTTGCCGGTGGGGAACTCGCTGGGGTTGGTCACCTCGGACTCGGTGCCGTCCTCCATGAGGACGTTGTAGACCACGTTCGGCGCGGTGGCGATCAGGTCGAGACCGAACTCGCGCTCCAGGCGCTCACGGATGACCTCGAGGTGGAGCAGGCCCAGGAAGCCCACGCGGAAGCCGAAGCCGAGCGCGGCGGAGGTCTCCGGCTCGTAGACCAGCGCGGCGTCGTTGAGCTGGAGCTTGTCGAGGGCCTCGCGCAGCTCCGGGTAGTCCGAGCCGTCCAGCGGGTACAGGCCGGAGAACACCATCGGCTTGGGGTCCTTGTAGCCGCCCAGCGCCTGGGTGGCCCCGTGCTGGTACTGGGTGATCGTGTCGCCGACCTTCGACTGGCGGACGTCCTTCACACCGGTGATCAGGTAGCCCACCTCGCCGACGGACAGGCCGTCGGCCGGGAGCATCTCCGGCGAGTTGGTGCCGATCTCCAGCAGCTCGTGGGCGGCGCCCGTGGACATCATCCTGATCCGCTCGCGCTTGCGGAGCGTGCCGTCGACGACCTTGACGTAGGTCACGACGCCCCGGTAGGCGTCGTAGACCGAGTCGAAGATCATCGCGCGGGCCGGGGCGTCCTTGACGCCGACCGGGGCCGGGACGTCGCGGACGACGCGGTCCAGCAGCTCGGGGACGCCGACGCCGGTCTTGGCGGACACCTTGAGGACGTCCGACGGGTCGCAGCCGACGAGGTTGGCCAGCTCGGCGGCGAACTTCTCGGGCTGGGCGGCCGGCAGGTCGATCTTGTTGAGGACCGGGATGATCGTGAGGTCGTTCTCCATCGCCAGGTAGAGGTTGGCGAGGGTCTGGGCCTCGATGCCCTGGGCCGCGTCCACCAGGAGGATGCAGCCCTCGCACGCGGCGAGGGAGCGGGAGACCTCGTAGGTGAAGTCGACGTGCCCGGGGGTGTCGATCATGTTGAGGATGTGGGTCGTCCTCGACTCGTCCTCGGAGGGCGCCCAGGGGAGCCGGACCGCCTGCGACTTGATCGTGATGCCGCGCTCGCGCTCGATGTCCATCCGGTCGAGGTACTGCGCGCGCATCTGCCGCGAGTCGACCACGCCGGTCAGCTGAAGCATCCGGTCGGCGAGCGTCGACTTGCCGTGGTCGATGTGCGCGATGATGCAGAAGTTACGGATCAGAGCCGGGTCGGTACGGCTCGGCTCGGGCACGTTGGTAGGGGTCGCGGGCACGCAGGATCCATTCGGTGACTTCGGCGTTTGCACGCCAGTCTCGGCGGGAGTCGGGTATACGACCACTCCATGGTCCCATGAGCGGCGGCCGCCGTCCGGTTTGGGAGGGCCAGGACCGGGCTGGTAGCCTGGTCCACTGTGCTTCGCGACCCTCTCACGCGCGGAGCGCACTCTCGAAATCCAACGAACCTGAAAAGGCTCTTTCGTGGCGAACATCAAGTCCCAGATCAAGCGGAACAAGACCAACGAGAAGGCGCGCCTGCGCAACAAGGCCGTCAAGTCCTCGGTCAAGACCGCTGTCCGCGCGGCCCGCGAGGCCATCGTCGCCGGTGACGCCGCCAAGGCCACCGCCGCCGTCGCCCTCGCCGGCAAGAAGCTCGACAAGGCCGCCAGCAAGGGTGTCCTGCACAAGAACGCCGCCGCCAACAAGAAGTCGGCGCTGGCCAAGCAGGTTGCCTCCCTCAAGGGCTGAAGTCCCTCCGGGGCGTGAGCCCCGGTCCTCGCCGGTATCGGAATCAGCGGCCCCTCTACCGCTCCGGTCCGGCACCCCCGCCGCGCTCGGTCGTTCGCCACGCGGGCGCGGCATGAGCCTTCCGGCTCGATGAACGAAACCGGGGCCCCGGTCCCGTCCTTCCCCAGGACGGACCGGGGCCTTCGGCTTGCCCGCCGCCCCTGCTCCCGGTCTCTCAGGAACGGCTGCGGGCCGCCCGGGCCACCGCGACGACGGCCTTCTCCAGGGCGTACTCCGGGTCGTCCCCGCCGCCCTTGACCCCGGCGTCCGCCTCCGCGACGGCGCGCAGCGCGGTGGCGACGCCGTCCGCCGACCAGCCGCGCATCTGCTGACGTACCCGGTCGATCTTCCACGGCGGCATGCCGAGCTCACGGGCCAGATCGCCCGGGCGGGCGCCGCGCGGGGCCGAGGCGAGCTTGCCGATCGAGCGGACGCCCTGGGCGAGCGCGCTGGTGATCAGCACCGGGGCCACACCGGTGGCCATGGCCCAGCGCAGCGCCTCCAGGGCCTCGGCGGCCCTGCCTTCCACGGCCCGGTCGGCCACGGTGAAGCTGGACGCCTCGGCACGGCCCGTGTAGTAGCGGGCCACGACCGCCTCGTCGATCACACCCTCGATGTCGGCGACGAGCTGCGCGCAGGCGCTCGCCAGCTCGCGCAGGTCGCTGCCGATGGCGTCGACCAGGGCCTGGCACGCCTCCGGCGTCGCGGACCGGCCCGTCGAGCGGAACTCGGACCGGACGAACGCGAGGCGGTCGGCCGGCTTGGTCATCTTCGGGCAGGCGACCTCACGGGCCCCGGACTTCCGGGCGGCGTCGAGCAGCCCCTTGCCCTTCGCGCCGCCGGCGTGCAGCAGGACGAGGGTGATCTCCTCGGCGGGAGCACCCAGATAGCCCTTGACGTCCTTGATCGTGTCCGCCGAGAGGTCCTGCGCGTTGCGCACGACCACGACCTTGCGCTCGGCGAACAGCGACGGGCTGGTCAGCTCGGCGAGGGTGCCGGGCTGGAGCGCGTCCGGGGTGAGGTCGCGGACGTCGGTGTCCGCGTCGGCCGCGCGGGCGGCCGCCACCACCTCCTGCACGGCGCGGTCGAGGAGGAGGTCCTCCTGCCCCACGGCGAGCGTGACGGGGGCGAGCGGGTCGTCGTTCGCGGCTTTGCCCGCGGTGTTCCTGGCCATCGCGTCCAGCATCCCATGCGGGTCGGACACTCCCCTCCGCCGCGGTGCGGGCATGGCGCACAATGAGCGGGTGAGCAGCGTTCCCCCTTCCTCCTCCGAGACCCCCTCCGAGACCCCCTCCGAGTCCCCGTCCGAGTCTCCGCGCCCCTCCCGCTACCTGCTGGTGCTCCCGGACCGGGAGGTAGCGGAGGAAGTGGCCAGGGTGTCCAATTCCCGCTACCCCATGGACGGGCCGCCGCAGATCGTCCGCGAGGCACTGGCCGGCGAGGACGACGCGGAGGACGCGCAGTGGCTGGTCGTGATGGAGGACCCGGACGGCATCCTGGACCTCGCCGAGCTGCGCGCGCTCGCCGAGGAGCACGAGGGCTGGGTCGAGGCGGACTGAACCGTCCGGATCCCCGCTCCGGGGGCCGGGCCGCCTGATCCGGGCCGGCCATCACCGCGGTGACCGTGTCCGTCACCGCCACCGGTCCGTCGGTGTCGGTCCGGAGGACCGCGGCGCCTTCCGCCCGCAGTGCGGCGACCGTACGGGGCGCGGGATGGCCGTACGGATTGCCTACGCCCGCGGACACCACGGCCAGCCGGGGCCGTACCCGGTGCAGCAGCTCGGGGTCCTGGTGGGCGGAGCCGTGGTGGGCGACCTTCAGGACGTCCACCGGGGGCAGCTCGGGGTGGTGCTCCAGGAGGGCGTGCTGGGCGGGCGGTTCGAGGTCGCCGAGCAGGAGCAGGGTCAGCCCCGGAGAGCGCACGAGCAGGGTGACGCTGGCGTCGTTGGGGCCGCTCTCCGCCTCGGGCGCCCCACCCGGGAGCGGGGGCCACAGCACCTCCCAGGACAGCGTGCCGAGGCGTCCGCGTTCACCGGGGGCGGCGGTGACGACCGGGACGCCCGCGCGCCGGGCCTCGCGCCGGACGAACGCCGCCTGCCCGGGCGGTTCCTCGAACGGGGTGCTCTCGATCGTCCCGACCGACCGGCCGCGCAGCACGCCGGGCAGCCCGTCCACGTGGTCCGCGTGATAGTGCGTCAGCAGCAGGAGCGGTACCGCCCGTACGCCCAGCGCGCGCAGGCACCGGTCCACGGCCCGCGGCTCGGGGCCGGCGTCCACGACGACGGCCGTGCCGTCGCCCGCCGCGAGCGCCAGGGCGTCGCCCTGCCCCACATCGCAGGCCGCGAACCGCCAGCCGGGCGGCGGCCAGCCGGTGACGATCCGGGTCAGGGGAGCCGGCCGGAGGACCGCCGCGGCGACAAGGAGGAGCGCGCACAGCGCGCAGAACCACCGCCGTCGGTTGCGGCGGTGCCGACGGGGGTCAGGGTGCCGGTCCGGGTGCCGGTCGGGGTGCGCGTCGGGGTTCCGGCCGGGATGCCCGTCGGAGTGCCGGTCGGGGGTCCGGTCGAAGTGCCGGTCGGGATGCCGGCCGGGGTGCCGGAACACCAGGCGGGCCGCGCATACGCCGGCCGCGACGGCCGTCACCATCAGCAGCGCGCCCGGCAGGCCGTCCGGCCAGCCCAGCTCCGCTCCGGGAAGGGCCGCTCCGGTCCGTGCGACGGCGGCGGTCCAGGAAGCGGGCCAGCCGGCGAGCCAGGCGAGGGCGTGGGCCGGGGGAAGGCCGAACGGGGCGACGACGAGTGCGGCGAAGCCGAGCACCGTCGCGGGGGCGACCGCGAGCTCGGCGAGGAGGTTGCAGGGGACGGCGACCAGGCTCACTCGGGACGACAGCACGACGATCACCGGTGCGCAGACCGCCTGGGCCGCGGCCGTCGCCGCGAGGGCCTCGGCGAGCCTGCCCGGCACACCGCGCCGGCGCAGGGACGCGCTCCAGCGCGGGGCGAGCGTCAGGAGGGCGCCGGTGGCCAGGACGGAGAGCAGGAATCCGTAACTGCGCGCCAGCCAGGGGTCGTAGAGGACCAGGACCAGCACCGCGGCCGCCAGGGCGGGCAGCAGGCCGCGACGACGGCCTGTGGCGAGGGCGAGCAGGGCGACCAGCCCGCAGACCGCGGCCCGGAGCACGCTCGGCTCGGGCCGGCACACCACCACGAACCCCAGCACGAGCAGTCCGCCCACCACCGCCGTCGGCCGCAGGGGGATGCCCAGCCGGCCTGCCAGGCCCCGGCGTTCGGCCCGTGCCGCCAGATGGGCGGGTCCGATCAGTAGAGCCATCAAGATCGTCAGGTTGCTGCCGGAAACCGCCAGCAGGTGGGTGAGGTCCGTGGTCCGGAAGGCCTCTTCGAGATCGGGCGGAATGCGGGAGGTGTCCCCTACGACCAGGCCGGGCAGCAGCGCCCGCGCGTCCGGGGCGAGCCCGTCGGTGGCCGACCGCAGCCCCGCGCGGAGCCGGGCGGCGGCCTGCTGGAGCGCCGTCGGCCGCCCGACGACGTGCGGCGGCCCGTGCGGGACGCGGACGACGGCCGCGATCCGGTCGCCGTCGTGCGAGGGCGGCGCCAGCCGCCCGGCGACCCTCAGCCGGGTGGAGGGCAGCAGCCCGAGCCAGTCGGGCCGGGCGACGAGCAGGACGGGGGTCCGGGTGGCTGTCGCGGTCGTGGCTCCCCGGTGAGTGACCATCACGCGGGTCGCCTCCCCCTCGACCACGACGGTCGGAACGGCGCGGGCCGCCCCACGCACGTGCGGCCGGACGGCCCGCGGGTCCTTGGTCACCGTGACGTCCAGCGTGGCCTCCGCGTACCGGGCCGCCAGCCCCGGCACCGGCCCGCGCCGGGTGTCGGCCGTCCGCAGCGCGCCGGCCGCGGCACCGGCGGCTCCGCAGAGCAGCGCGGCGGCGGTGGCCGCGGCGGCGGCCCGGGCCCATGCGGGGAGGGTGGTCCGCAGGGGGGTGACGGGCCGTGTCCGGGTGAGGGGTTCGGGGCCGGTGTCGTCCTCCGGGCGGGCGGCAGTCGGCCGGCGGTCCGGTCTCCCGCGGTCCCGCGCCCGCGCGGCGATCAGCGCCGCCAGGCCCGCGAGGGCCAGCGCCACCACGCAGGCCACGGCCACCGTGCCGCCGTCCGCCGTCAGCGCGGCGGCGGCTCCCGCCCACGCGGCGAGCGCGGGGGCCACCAGGCGCAAGTCCGCGGGGAGTTCACGCGGGGGCCGGTCGCTGCCTCCTCGCCTCATGGCTGGACCATGGGCCGGAGGTCGGCGAAGCGGCGGGCGCCGATCCCGTTGACCTGGCGGAGGTCGGACACGGAACGGAAACCGCCGTGTTCGGTGCGGTAGTCGACGATGTGCTGCGCCAGGACCGGGCCCACGCCCGGGAGCGCGTCCAGCTGTTCCACCGTCGCGGTGTTGAGGCTGAGCGGTCCGGCCGTCGGGCCTCCCGAGGGCCCCGGTCCGGGCGTCCTCGCCGGAGCGTTGGGCGGCGGCGGTCCGGCGCCCGGCGGTGCGCCGACCACGATCTGCTCGCCGTCCGCGAGCACCCGCGCACGGTTGAGCCCGGTCATGTCGACGCCCGGACTCGCTCCTCCGGCCGCTTCGAGCGCGTCCACGACCCTCGATCCCGTTGGCAGCCGCTGGATCCCCGGCCGGCGCACCTTGCCGGAGACATCCACGACCACTCCCCCGGCGCCGGCTCCCGGGACGGCCGTCGCGGCCGCCCCGGCCGGTGGCTGTGCCGTGCCCGGTCCGGCGCGTGGTGGCGGGAACGGTGACGGGAGGGGTGCCGCCACCGGGGCCTGGCGGGCGGGGGCGGGGACGGTGCGGGGGCTGCCCGTCCAGAAGTGCCAGGCCGCGAAGAGGCTCGCGGCGATCAGGGCGATGGCCAGGGCCGCGAGGGTCTTCGGTTCGATGCCGCAGCGGAGTTGGACCCATAGGGGGAGGCGGTCCTGGAGGGCGAGGCGGCGGCGGGTCGTGGCCGGCAGGGGGGTGGGGTCTGGCTGCGGCCTGCCCTCCGCTCTTCTGACCGCGGTTCCGTCGCGGTCGTCCCGGGTGCTTTCTCCTGCCGGTTTCCGCGTTCTTGGCGGTGTGGGGCTTGTTCCTCGGCCTGGGCCGGTGCCTGCTCGGTATCCGCCGCGGGGGCCGCGAGGGCCGCGGGAGCGGCCTGGGGGGCGGTCCGGGTGAGGGCGAGGTGCGGCTTTCCTGGTGGCGGGGTCGCCTCCCATCAGGGCGGATGCGCGCTCATGGGGGGTGGGGACGATTGGGCGGTCGGCTTCGGTGAGCGAGGGGGTCGTCATGGGGAGTGACGGTAGGGGCGGCCGGGCCGCCTTTGTGGATCAAGGTCAAATCCGGTGGAGGACCGGGAAGTTGTGGATAACTTCGTCACCCGGGTGGGTGGTGCGGGGGGGGTGGGAGTAGCCCCGGCCCCTCCCCCAGAGGGGGCACCCCCCATTTCACCGTTTCCTGCAGGGGCTGCGCCCCCGCACCCCCGAGCGCGCCTGCGGCGCGCGTCCTCAAACGCCGGACGGGCTGAATAGCCGACCTACCGCGCCGACACCACCACCCCCAGCAACCCCGGCCCCGTATGCGCCCCGATCACCGCTCCCACCTCGCTCACATGCAACTCCCCCAGCCCCGGCACCCGTTCCCGCAGTCGGTCCGCCAGGAGGGTGGCGCGGTCGGGGGAGGCGAGGTGGTGGACGGCGAGGTCGACGGGGGCGGTGCCGGCGTGTTCGAGGGCGATTTCTTCGAGGCGGGCGACGGCGCGGGAGGCGGTGCGGACCTTTTCGCGGAGTTCGATGCGGCCGTCGGCGAGCTGGAGGAGGGGCTTGACGGCCAGGGCGGAGCCGAGGAGGGCCTGGGCGGCGCCGATGCGGCCGCCGCGGCGCAGGTAGTCGAGGGTGTCGACGTAGAAGAAGGCGGCGGTGCCCTCCGCGCGCTTCTCGGCGGCGGCCACGGCCTCGTCGAGCGTGCCGCCGGCGGCGGCCGTGTCGGCGGCGGCGAGGGCGCAGAAGCCGAGGGCCATCGCGACCATGCCGGTGTCGACGACCCGGACGGGGACGGGCGCCTCCCGGGCCGCGAGCACCGCGGCGTCGTAGGTGCCGGAGAACTCGGCGGACAGGTGGAGGGAGACGACGCCTTCGGCGCCGGACTCCGCCGCCGCACGATAGGCGGCGGCGAAGACCTCGGGGGTGGGCCGGGAGGTCGTCACCGGCCTGCGCTTCTGCAGGGCGTGGGCGACCGAGCGGGCGGAGATCTCGGTGCCCTCTTCGAGGGCCGTGTCGCCCAGGACCACCGTCAGCGGCACGGACGTGATGCCGTGCCGCTCCATCGCCCGGCGTGGCAGGTAGGCCGTGGAATCGGTGACGATCGCGACATGGCGGGACATGAACCGGAGGTTACCCGCCCGGCGGCGGGACAAGCAGCCCGGGCCGGAAGGTGATCGTTTCGGACCGCCGGGGTGGCCGCGGGAGCGGCCGACGGTCAGCTCGTGCCCTCGCGGTGTCCGTTCTTCTGCCACTTCTCCCAGGGGCGGGCGTCCTTCCGCCACGCGTCCTGTCCCGCGATCGCGGGCCGCTCGGCCTCCGGTTCGGGTCCGGGTCCAGGTCCGGAAGCCGGTGTCGTGCCGGAGGAGACCGGAGCTGCCGGAGCCGCGTCCGTCCCCTCCTCGTCCACCGGTGCCCAGTGGCGCAGCGCCCCCGCCTCCATCCGGATCTGTTCGCTGAGGTCGGCCAGGTCGTCGTCCGCGAACTGCCGGGCCCGGTCCTGTGCCGCCCAGCGCAGCGAGTCCGCCGCGTGCTTGATGCGCTCGGTGCGCTCGCGCATCTCGGGCATGCTGGCGACGACGCGGCTCTGGTTGGGCTCGGTCTCCAGCCGTCGCAGGTCGTCGTCCAGCTCGCGGCCGTGGGCGCTGAGGCGCTCGAAGAGGGCCAGGGACTCGGAGAGCGACGGGTCGTCGGGGGCGCGCAGGCGCAGCGCCTCCTGGGTGGCGCGCATCGTCGTGCGCAGGGAGAGCCGCAGCTGGGCCACCTCGCCGACGGAGCCCGGCGAGGTGTACTGCCTGGCCTTGAGGCGGGTGTCCTCCACCGTGCGCCGGGCCTGGGTCACCGTGCGGTCCACGCCGCGCTTGACGGCCTTCACCGTGCGGACGGTCGCGACCACGGCGAGCGCGACGAGGACCGCGAAGATCAGCGCGATGATCACGGCCGCGGCTTCCATGGGCGCTCCTCGAAGGGCTCTCGGTCGGACCGGCGGACCGGCCGGTTCACGAATTCATGACGCACGTCTCCACCGTAAACGGCGCGGGCAGGCCGTGGGTTCCATCGGAACCCCCAACCTGCCCGTAGGGGAAAACCCCGGCCGGTCACCCGCTCCCCGGGGAACCGCTCCCCCGAGAACCGGTCACGCCGGAACCGGTCACGCCGGAACGATGTTCACCAGCTTCGGCGCCCGCACGATGACCTTGCGGATGCCCCCGCCGCCCAGGGCCGCGACGACCGCCGGGTCGGCCAGCGCCAGCCGCTCCAGCTCCTCCTCGGAGATCGACGGGGCGACCTCCAGCCGCGCCTTGACCTTGCCCTTGATCTGAACGACGCAGGTCACGGCCTCGTCGACCAGGTAGGCGGGGTCGGCGACCGGGAAGTCCCGGTGCACCACGGAGCCGGTGTGGCCCAGCCTGCTCCACAGCTCCTCACCGATGTGCGGAGCCAGCGGCGCGACCAGCAGCACCAGCCGCTCGGCCACGGACCGGGGCACCTCGGCCAGCTTGGTGACGTGGTTGTTCAGCTCGGTGATCTTGGCGATGGCCGTGTTGAAGCGCAGGTTGGCCATGTCCTGGCCGACGCCGTCGATGGTCTTGTGCAGGACGCGCAGCGTCGCCTCGTCCGGCTCGGCGTCGACGACGGTGACCGCGCCGGTGTTCTCGTCCACCACGTTGCGCCACAGGCGCTGCAGCAGCCGGTACTGGCCGATGACGGCCCGGGTGTCCCATGGGCGGGAGACGTCCAGGGGGCCCATCGCCATCTCGTACAGGCGCAGGGTGTCCGCGCCGTACTCGGCGCAGATCTCGTCCGGCGTGACGGCGTTCTTCAGGGACTTGCCCATCTTGCCCAGCAGCCGGGAGACCTTCTCGCCCTGGTACCAGTAGGCGCCGTCGCGCTCCTCCACCTCGGCCGCGGGCACCGCGATGCCGCGCGCGTCACGGTAGACGTACGCCTGGATCATGCCCTGGTTGAAGAGCTTGTGGAACGGCTCGGCCGAGGAGATGTGGCCCAGGTCGAACAGCACCTTGGACCAGAAGCGCGCGTACAGCAGGTGCAGCACGGCGTGCTCGGCGCCGCCGACGTACAGGTCGACGCCGCCGTGCGGCTTGCCCTCGCGCGGGCCCATCCAGTAGCGCTCGGCCTCGGGCGAGACCAGCCGCTCGTCGTTGTGCGGGTCCAGGTAGCGCAGCTCGTACCAGCAGGAACCGGCCCAGTTGGGCATGGTGTTGGTCTCGCGCCGGTAGCGCTTCACACCGTCGCCCAGGTCCAGCTCGACGTTCACCCAGTCCGCGTTGCGGGACAGCGGGGTCTCCGGCTCGGTGTCGGCGTCGTCCGGCTCGAAGGTGCGCGGGGCGTAGTCCTCGACCTCGGGCAGCTCCAGCGGCAGCATCGACTCGGGCAGCGCGTGGGCGACGCCGTCCTCATCGTAGACGATCGGGAAGGGCTCGCCCCAGTAGCGCTGGCGGCTGAACAGCCAGTCGCGCAGGCGGAAGTTGACGGTGCCCTCGCCGATGCCGCGCTCGGTCAGCCAGGCGGCCATGCGGGTCTTGGCCTCGGGGACGAACAGGCCGTCCAGGGAGACCTCGGGACCGGCCGAGTTGATGATCTCGGCGTCGTAGGAGTCGAAGGAGTCCGCCCACTCCGCCGGGTCGGTGCCACGGTCGTCCGACGGCCGGACGACGCAGCGCATCGGCAGGTCGAAGGCGCGGGCGAAGGCGAAGTCGCGGCTGTCGTGGGCCGGGACGGCCATGATGGCGCCGGTGCCGTAGCCCATCAGGACGTAGTCGGCGACGAAGACGGGGATCCGGTCGCCGCTCACCGGGTTGACGGCGTACGCGCCGGTGAAGACGCCGGTCTTCTCCTTGGCGTCGGCCTGCCGCTCGACATCGGACTTGGCGGCGGCCTCCTTGCGGTAGGCGGCGACGGCCTCGGCCGGGGTGGCGTGCCCGCCGGTCCAGTCCTCGTGGGTGCCCTCGGGCCAGGCGGCCGGGACGACCGATGCGTCGCCGTCCCCGGTGACCAGCGGGTGCTCGGGCGCCAGGACCAGGTAGGTGGCGCCGAACAGGGTGTCGTGGCGGGTGGTGAAGACGGTGGCCTTCGCCTCCGGACGGCCGTCGATCGCGAAGTCGACGTGGGCGCCCTCGCTGCGGCCGATCCAGTTGCGCTGCTGCAGCTTGATGGCCTCGGGCCAGTCCAGCGCGTCCAGGTCGTCCAGCAGACGGTCGGCGTAGGCGGTGATCCGCATGTTCCACTGGCGCAGCTTGGACTTGAAGACGGGGAAGTTGCCGCGCTCGGAACGGCCGTCGGCGGTGACCTCCTCGTTGGCCAGCACGGTGCCCAGACCCGGGCACCAGTTGACCGGCGCGTCGGAGGCGTACGCCAGGCGGTACTCGCCCAGCACGTCGGCGCGCTCGGCGGCGCTCAGAGCGCCCCAGGAGCGCCCCCCGGACAGGGCCCGCTCACCGCTCTCGAACTGCGCCACCAGCTCGTCGATCGGCCGCGCCTTCCGCGCGTCCTCGTCGAACCACGAGTTGAAGATCTGCAGGAAGATCCACTGCGTCCACTTGTAGTACTCGGGGTCGATCGTCGCGAACGACCGCCGCTTGTCGTGCCCCAGGCCCAGCCGGCGCAGCTGCGCCTTCATGTTCTCCATGTTGGCCTCGGTGGACACCCGCGGATGGGTGCCGGTCTGCACCGCGTACTGCTCGGCGGGCAGGCCGAAGGCGTCGAAGCCCAGGGTGTGCAGGACGTTGTGGCCGGTCATGCGGTAGTAGCGCGCCGTGACGTCGGTGGCGATGTAACCCAGCGGGTGACCGACGTGCAGGCCCGCGCCCGACGGGTACGGGAACATGTCCATGATGAACTTGTGGGGGCGCGCCACGACGTCGGCGTCCCCGGCCAGGTCGCCGTCCGGGTTGGGCGCCGCGTACGTCCCGTCGGCGTCCCAGAAGTCCTGCCAGCGTGCCTCGATGTCGGCGGCCAGCGCGGCCGTGTAGCGGTGCGGGGCAGCCACCTCGGCGGCGGCAGTGGTCTCGCTCATCGTCCTCAAAGCTCCATCGATCGTCGTCTCTGCCTGCGGGTCGCGCCGCGTTCCGGGGCCCTGACGGGGATACCGCGGGTCCGGAAACGAAAAATCCCCTCGCACAGGAGGGGACGCCGCGCCGATGCCGACCTGACCGGTCGGGATTGATCAGCGCGGCTCGCTAAGCAGGAGGCGTACGGCACGCATGCGGTCAGGTTACCGCAGGGGCACCGGGGCCCGCACCGAGGTTCACCGGCGGCGTGGGCCGTCCGGCGCTCCCCCGCCCCGGCGGGCCGGGCCCGTGGTGCGGGGGAGCGCGTCGGGTCAGCGGCGGTGGCCGGGTGCGTACGACGTGACGTAGTCGCGGGCCGGCGAGCCGACGCCGGTCACGTCGTCGTACCCCACGGTCGCGGAGAGCGACCCGTCGTCGCCCAGGCCGCGCAGCGACACCGTGGTGCCGTCCTTGGCGTCGACGCCGTTGACGAAGTCGACGCGCACGTCGCCGATGCCACGGCCCTTGCCGAGCGGGTGGTCGGTGACGTCGTGGTAGGCGGCGGTGCCTTGACATGCTCCTCGCCCTGAAGGACGAGGATTCTGGCCGTCCCTACCGGACGCTGTGCCGCTCCGCGCCACCACTCTCAGATTCGCTTCACCCCCGGCGTAAACGCCGGAGCACTGCGAATCAATCCCGGTGGAGAAGAGACCGGAGTTGGCGAAGGCGGCGCTCGGGCCGGGCAGGGCCTCGTCGCGGTGGGCCCGCCGCGGGGCGTCGTTGAGGCCCACGACGGTAAGGACGGCGCCGTCCAGGGAGGCGGGGACGGAGGCGGTCGTGGACGGCGCGTGGTACGTGCGGCCGTCCTTGACGTATGTCGGCGCCGGCAGTGGGCGCCCCGAGCGCCGGCACCCCCGCCACCAGGGGCAGCGCGGTGGCCAGGGCCAGGCCCGCGCGCGCTCCGGAACGGCGTGATCTCATCAAACCCCCTGCGATACGAAAGGTCGCCTGCACGGAACGTCACTCTTGCGGTGAACTGTTCATGTAGGGGGCATACGTTCGCCAACAAGCGGACAAGGAAGGGTCATGGACATGCAAGAACGGGCGAGATCGCGACGAAGAAGACGCGGGAAGAGCGCACGACGAAGAACGGGCCGCCCTTTCGGACGACCCGTTCATCTCCTGTGGAGCTAAGGAGAATTGAACTCCTGACCTCCTGCATGCCATGCAGGCGCTCTACCAACTGAGCTATAGCCCCTTGTTCTGTTGTCCGCCGGGCTTCCCCGCCGTTTCCGGCCGGTTCCCCCTGGCGACATCGACTACATTACACGGACCCCCCTGCCCTCTGCCAAATCGGTTGACCGGGTGATCAACTTCGCCCGATTTGCCGGATGACGGTCGCGGAGGGCCCGGCGACTCACGCCGTGGCGAACGAATAGAACCGCTTCAGCGCGCAGTGCTCGTCGAGCAGCCGCCCGTAGATCGGTTCCCCCTCGAGCTCCCGATAGGTCTCGATGGGGTCGCCTTTTATGATCAGCGCCCGGGCGCACTCGACGCACCAGTACTGGTAGTCGGCGTTGATCGGCTCCATGTCGCGAACGATGGGCGTCCCGCTGCCGCACCAGTCGCATTTCCGGCTGTGTGCACCCATTCACTCAGCTCCAGCTGTGGCCGCAGGCCGTGCAGATGTACGAAACACCGCCGTTGTCGCCGAGCACCTGGGCCACGTGAGCGGATCCACAAGCCGGACACTGGAGGGCGGTCACCCCGGGGAGGCCGTCGGTCGTCGCGAGCATGCACACCGGCATGTCACCATCCCTCCCCGTCACCTTCACCCCGTCCGCGCCCGGCTGTCCGATTCTGCCACGGGACGGGCGCCAGGTCAGCGCCCCCGGCGCATCAGGGCCGTCCCCAGGGCGGCCACCGCCGTCCCCGCCAGCGCCAGAGAGGTGATCCACGTCCCGTGGGCCGAGGAGGACAACGCCCCGCCGCTCGCCTCCGCGAGGTAGACGGCACCGTAGACGGCCACCCCGGTGAGCAGTCCGAGCTGGCTGGTCGTGGTCAACAGCCCACTGGCGTCCGCGGCGTGCTCCGGCCGGACGCCGGCCAGGGTGCGGCCGAGCGTCGGGCTGAAGGTGAGGCCCAGACCACCGCCGCCGCCGAACAGCACCAGGTACAGCCACAGACCGCCGTCGCCGCCGTCCCGCAGGACGTACCCGGTGCCCGCGAAGGAGACCGCCGCCAGCAGCAGACCGACCGTGGGCAGCGCGCCGTGCCAACGCTGGGGAAGTTTCCGCCAGTTGAGGCCGACGCCGCCGAAGGCCACCGCGGTGGGCAGGAAGGTCAGTCCCGTGCGCATCGGGCTGAAGTGGAGCCCGCTCTGCAGGTGCAGCGAGAGCGACAGCAGGACCCCGGCGTTCATCGCCATGGCGAGCCCGATCCGCGCCACCGCCTGCGGCACTCCCGGCGCCCTCAGCACACCGGGGGCGATCAGCGGCGCCCCGCCGCGGCGGGCCAGTCGCGACTCGTACCCGGCGAAGGCCGCCGCCAGCACCGCGCAGAGCGCGAACGAGATCCAGGTCCACAGCGGCCAGCCCTGCTCCTCCCCCAGCACCATCGGCACCGTGAAGCACATGACCGACGCCGCGAGGAGCACCATGCCCGGCAGGTCGAGCGGCCGGCCGCGCTCCCCCGCGTGCGGTGCGTCGCGCGGCATCAGCCGGGGGCCGAGGACGAGCAGCAGCAGCCCGATCGGGACGTTCACCAGGAAGACCGGCCGCCAGCTCCAGCCGAACAGGTCCGCGCTGATCAGCAGCCCGCCGACGATCATCCCGATCGCCGCACCGGAGGCGATCACCGCCGAGAAGAAGCCGAGCGCCCGCACCCGCGCGGGCCCGTCGTAGGTGCGCTGGATGAGGCTCAGCACCTGCGGCAGCATCACCGCGGCGCCGGCGCCCTGGACGAACCGGAAGGCGATCAGCTGCTCGGTGCCCGAGGCGATTCCGCAGAGCAGCGAGGCCAGGGTGAACAGCCCGAGCCCGAGGAGGAAGACCCGCCGGTGGCCGTGGCGGGCGCCGAGCCGCGCGCCGGTGATCAGCAGCACGGCGTAGGTGATCGTGTAGCCCGCGACCACCAGCTGGAGGCCCGAACCGGAGGCGTCCAGCTCGGTCCGGATGGTCGCGGTGGCGACGTTGACCACGAACGAGTCCAGGATGGCCATGAACTGGCCGAGCAGCACGATCAGCAGCAGCCAGCCCGGCCATGGGGAGCGGACGGAACGGGCGGAGGTGCCGTTGTCAGTGGGGTCCGGTTCACTGGGACCCGAGGAGGAGGTCGTCCTGGGGGACGGGATCGTGGACATGCCACACAGACTGTGTTCGGCGGGGTACAAGTGGTGAGAGCCCGGTCCTGCTATTACCAACAGCACCTGGCAGCACTCGGCCGACGCGGTGACGATGGGGGATGTGACGACGATGGCGACGCTGAACGGACGCAGGCGAACCGAGCTGGCCGCGTTCCTGCGCGGACGGCGGGCCCGGGTGACACCGGCCGACGTGGGCATACCGGAGGGCCTGCGGCGGCGCACCCCAGGCCTACGGCGCGAGGAGGTGGCGCAGCTCTCCGGTGTGGGCATCACCTGGTACACCTGGCTGGAACAGGGCCGCCCCATCAACGCCAGCGTGCAGGTGCTGGACGCGATCGCCCGGACGCTGCGCCTGGACGCGGCCGAGCGCGAGCACCTCTACCAGCTCGCCGAAGTGCCGTACGCGCCAAGGCGCGTGGCCGACGCGGACACGGTCGGTCCCGAGGTGCAGGCCATCATCGACGCCCTCGACCCGAACCCGGCCGTCGTCTACAACGCCCGTTACGACGTCCTGGCCACCAACGCGTCCTACCGCGCCCTCTTCCCGCTCGTCTACCTCACGGCGGACTGGAAGGCCAACGTCCTGTGGCAGATCTTCACCCGCCCGGAGTGCTGCAGCCCGATCGTCAACCGCGAGGAGGAACTGCCCCTGCTGGTGGCGACGTTCCGCGGGGCGTACGGGCGGCACGTCGGCGAGCCCGCGTGGGAGTCCTTCCTCCATCTGCTGATGACGTCCAGCGAGGAGTTCCGCGTGCTGTGGGAGGCCGGTGACGTCATCCCGCCGGGCCACCGGGTGAAGGTCATGCGCCATGCCTCGGTGGGCGAACTCCGGCTGATCTCCACCTCGCTCGCGGTGACCGAGGCCCCCGAGTCGCGCATCGTGGTCTACACGCCGCAGGACGACGAGACCGCCCGCCTGCTCGGCCCGCTGGCCACCCTGGAGGATCCGCTGGTCGGCTGCCCCGAGCACGGCATGAAGCTGTCGGAGATACGGGAGCGACTGGCGGAGAAGGAGCCGCAGCGGATCGCGTGACCCGACGCCGGCCGCGGCGGGCACCCGTCCCTCCCGGGGCTGGGGCGCCCGCCCCCGGCCGCTTCGGCGACGCTGCCGGAATGACACCGCCGGGAAGGACACTGTCGGGAGACATCGCCGGGAAAAGCAGAGATCCCGCCCGGTCGAAGCGACCGGACGGGATCTTCTTTCTGTGGAGCTAAGGAGAATTGAACTCCTGACCTCCTGCATGCCATGCAGGCGCTCTACCAACTGAGCTATAGCCCCGCTGTTCCCGGTTTCCCCGGAGGTTTTCCCCCGCGTTCCCCGCGAACAAGAAGAACTTTAGCCTGCCACCTGCCCGAATGGGAAATCGGGCCGGTGCGGGGCCGACGGGCCCCGCACGGGGTCCGGCCGCGGTTCAGTCGTCGTCGCCGAGGACCGGCTCGGGCAGCGTGCCCGCGTTGTGTTCCAGCAGGCGCCAGCCGCGCGCGCCCTCGCCGAGGACGGACCAGCAGCAGTTGGTCAGCCCGCCCAGGGCCTCCCAGGAGTGGGACTCCAGACCGAGCAGCCGCCCGATCGTGGTGCGGATGGTGCCGCCGTGACTGACGACGACGAGCGTGCCGCCGTCGGGCAGCTTCTCGGCGTGGGACAGCACCACCGGGGCGGCCCGGTCGGCGACCTCGGTCTCCAGCTCGCCCCCGCCGCGCCGCACGGGCTCGCCGCGCTTCCACGCCGCGTACTGCTCGCCGTGGCGCTCCATGATCTCGTCGTGGGTGAGGCCCTGCCAGGACCCGGCGTACGTCTCGCGCAGCCCGGGGTTCCCGGTGACCTCCAGGCCGGTGAGCGCCGCCAGCTCCGCGGCGGTGTCGGCGGCGCGCCGGAGGTCGGAGGCGATGATGGCGTCGGGCTTCATCGCGGCCAGCAGCCGGGCCGCCCGGCGCGCCTGGGCGACGCCGGTGCCGGTCAGCTCGATGTCCGTGGTGCCCTGGAAGCGGCGTTCCACGTTCCAGGCCGTCTGGCCGTGCCGCCACAGGACGATGCGGCGGCCCCGGCCGCCTCCCTTGCTGCCGTTCAGCTCAGCTCACCGTCCAGCCCGTCGCGGGCCTCCTCGGCGCGGGTGTGCTCCGCGGCCTTGCCCCGGGTGGCCACCGCGTCGGCGGGCAGCTCCATCTCCGGGCAGTCCTTCCACAGCCGCTCCAGGGCGTAGAAGACGCGCTCCTCGCTGTGCTGGACGTGCACGACGATGTCCACGTAGTCGAGGAGCACCCAGCGCGCGTCACGGTCGCCCTCGCGCCGGACCGGCTTGGCGCCCAGCTCCTTGAGCAGCCGCTCCTCGATCTCGTCGACGATCGACTTGACCTGGCGGTCGTTGGGGGCCGAGGCCAGCAGGAAGGCGTCGGTGATCGACAGCACGTCGCTGACGTCGTACGCGACGATGTCGTGGGCGAGCTTGTCGGCGGCCGCCTGCGCGGCGGCCTGGATGAGCTTCGAGGAGCGGTCCGTGGCGGTCACTGGCCATGCTTTCGGTAGAAGGTCGGTACGCCCTCAAGGGTCTCACGACCCACTACCGGCCCTCCCTGGCTTTTCTCCGCGGCCGCCCCGGCCCTCAGCCCTTGTAGTCCTTGCCCAGCACCACGGTGACGTCCGCGTTCGCCGCGACGTCCGAGGGCCGGCCCTTCCGCACCGCGCCGGCCGGGAGGCCCAGGGTCTTGGCGACCTCCTTGGCGTCCGCCGCCCGCTTGTCGTCCGTGTAGTACACGGACGAACCGGACGCCGCGGCCGCCGTGCCCGCGTCGAGGTAGGTGTAGCCGCCGTTGACCAGGGCGACCCGTGCCGCTCCGGCGCCCGCGCCGGCCCCTGTGGCGTTCTTCACGCTGACCCGCGGCGTGGTGTCCCCGCCGGCGCTCCTGACGGCACCGCCGAGCACCTCCTTGACCACGCCGTCGGCCTCCTGCCCGCCGAGGGTCCCGTCCTGCCGTACGGGCAGCACGGTGGTGCGGTACGCGTCCGCCTTGACGCGGGCCGCCAGCTGGGCCAGGGAGGCGCCGAGCTGCTGGACGGAGAGCGAGGGGTCGGGGATCTGGGCGAGCGACTCGACAGTGGTGGTGGCCGCCTTCGGGTCGGTGGACATCTTCTTCAGGACGGCCCGCATGACCTGTCCGAACCGTGCGAGCTGCTTGTCGGGGGCCTCGCCGGGCGCCCGGTAGGTGGCGTAGGCCACGGCCGACTGGCCGTTGAGGGTCTGGCCGCCGCCCCGGCGCACCAGCGGGTTGTCACCGGCCTTGGCGGCGGGGACGTCGGTGTCGGCGTCGACGGGGATGCCGCCCACCAGTTGGACCAGGTTCTCCAGGTAGGGGGTGTCCAGCCGCCAACTGCCCTTGATCTGCGAGCCGAGCAGGGTGTTGAGGGCGTCGCGGGTGCCCCCGGTGCCCGCCTCCTGGACGGACTTGCCGAGGGTCGTGGCCCCGCCGCCCTCCCTGCCCACGGAGAGGGAGTTGGGCAGCAGGACCGCGGTCGCCTTCCTGGTCGTCGCGTTGTCGACGAGCAGGGCCGTCGAACTGCCGCCGCCCTTCGTCTGCCGCAGGTGCACCACGATGACGTCGCGCTTCTGGCCCGTACCGGCCGCGGCGCCGCCGTCCTTGCCGTCGCCCCCGCTCAGGAGGAGGTAGCCGAGGACCCCGCCCAGGACCAGCACGAACGCCACGGCGAGGGCGACGTACCGGTTGCGGCCCCGGCGCTTGCGCTCGTCGCGGCGCTCGGTGCGGCTCTCGCTGAACTTCAGCCAGTCGATGACGTCCTCGGAGTCCTCGTCCGGCGTCTCGACGAAGGAGAACTGCTCGGTGCGGTAGTCCGGGGCGCCCGCGCCCCGCTCCAGGTCGTCCGGGGCCTGCCGGGGCTCGGGGACCGTGCCCGGCCCGGCCTCCGGGCCCGCCGGGGTCTCCTCGCGGCCGGCGCGGTCCGCCTGCCGGGGGATCCACTCCTGCGGACGCGCCTGCTGCTCCACGACCTGGGCCTGGGGCTCGGCCGCGGCGGGTTCGCGGTACGCCGCCGCGTCGTACGGCTGCTGCGGGTACTCCTGGTACGGCTGCTGCTGGAAGCCGGGCTCCTGGGAGGCGTACGGGTCGTAGCCGTACGCCTGAGGCTGCGGCTCCTGCTGGGGGTACCCGCCCTGCTGGCCGCCGTCGGCCCCGGTGAGCGGCCGGCCGTACGCGTCGTACACCCGCTGCGGGTCGTCCGGCCGGTAGACCGGGCTGCCGTGGACGTCGTAGCCGTACACCTGCGGCTGCTGCCCGTACGGGTCGTACGCGTACGGGTCCTGGCGGTCGTTCAACGGTGCCCCTCGATGGCCCATGAGCCGGGATCGGCCGGTGTGCCGGCCGTCGTGATGTCAGCCGTCGTGACGGTACAGCTTGCGCTTGGCGATGTAGCGCACGACACCGTCGGGCACCAGGTACCACACGGGTTCGCCCTCGGCCACGCGCGCACGGCAGTCGGAGGAGGAGATCGCGAGGGCCGGGACCTCGACGAACGAGACCCGGTCGTCCGGGAGTCCCGGGTTGGCCAGTATGTGACCGGGGCGGGTGACGCCGATGAAGTGGGCGAGCGAGAACAGCTCGTCCGTGTTGTGCCACGTCAGGATCTGCGCGAGCGCGTCGGCGCCGGTGATGAAGAACAGGTCCGCGTCGTCGTTGAGGGCGCGCAGGTCCCGGAGCGTGTCGACGGTGTACGTCGGCCCCCCGCGGTCGATGTCGATCCGGCTGACCGAGAACTGCGGGTTGGACGCCGTGGCGATGACCGTCATCAGGTAGCGGTCCTCGGCCGGCGACACCGTCTTGTGGGTCTTCTGCCACGGGTGACCGGTCGGGACGAAGACCACCTCGTCCAGGTGGAACTGCGAGGCGACCTCACTCGCGGCGACCAGGTGGCCGTGGTGGACAGGATCGAACGTCCCGCCCATGACGCCGAGCCGCCGCTTCGCGGGCTCTTTCTGCTCTCCCATGCGTGCAGACCCTACTGGGCACGGCGGTGCGCCGGCCCTTCGGGGAGGTCCGCCCGGCGGCCGGGTCAGCGGTCGCGGTTGAAGCGCGTGGTGACGTAGAGCAGGAGGAGCAGGATCAGCAGGGCGGCGCCACCGGTGACGTAGGGGCTGATGCTCTCGTGGGTGTCGACGTGCTCGCTCTCGGAAGCGAACGTGACCAGGGCCGAGTGGGCTGAGGTGAGGGACATCGTCGGCAGGACCTCTCCGGGGACGAACGGCTGGAGACTTCTGCCACATCGTATGCGGGCACGGTGGCCGGGCTCACGCCGACTCCGCGGGAGGGCCCGTACGGGCGTCCCGGCCGGGCGGTCAGTCCTTGTTGCGGTAACCGCGCAGGAGCAGCCACGCGGTGAGCGGCACGCCGATCAGGGCGACGAGGAAAACCGTGCGCAGCACCGGCCCCGGGCCCGTGTCCTTCGCGGAGACGGCCAGCACCTGGCCCACGGCCGGGGACGCTGCGAGGTGGGTGAAACCCTGGAGTGCGGACATGCCTCCACGGTAGCCATGTCGGTGCCAGCGCCTAGGGTGGGGTCCGTCAGCCGGGGGACGGGCCACGATCGAGCCCAGTTGAGGGGGTCGCCATGAGTGACAGCAACGCCGCGAACGGCTCCGGCCGTGCGGCCGGGGGCGGGGACGGAAGCGTGCCGGGCCGCGACCGGAGGCGGTTTCCGGACATCTCGTCCCGGGCGTACGAGCACCCCGCGGACCGTTCGGCCCTGGTCGCCCTGCGCAAGCTGAGCGGTTTCGACACCGTCTTCAAGGCCCTGAGCGGTCTGCTGCCGGAGCGCAGCCTGCGGCTGCTGTTCCTTTCGGACTCCGTACGGGTGGGCGAGCAGCAGTTCCCCCACCTGCACACGATGCTCCTGGACGCCTGTTACATCCTGGACCTGCCGAAGGTCCCGCCGATGTACGTCACGCAGGACCCGCAGCCCAACGCCATGTGCGTCGGCCTGGACGAGCCGGTCATCGTGGTGACGACGGGCCTGGTCGAGCTGCTGGACGAGGAGGAGATGCGGGCGGTCGTGGGCCACGAGGTGGGCCACGCGCTGTCGGGCCACGCGGTCTACCGGACGATACTGCTGTTCCTGACCAACTTCGCCGTCAAGGTGGCCTGGATCCCGCTCGGCGGCATAGCGATCACGGCGATCGTGACGGCGCTGCGCGAGTGGTTCCGCAAGTCGGAGCTGTCGGCGGACCGGGCGGGGCTGCTGGTGGGCCAGGACCTCCAGGCGTCGCTGCGCGGTCTGATGAAGCTGGCGGGCGGCAACCACCTGCACGAGATGAACGTGGACGCCTTCCTGGCCCAGGCCGCGGAGTACGAGGCGGGCGGCGACCTGCGGGACTCCGTGCTGAAGATCCTGAACGTGCTGCCGCGCAGCCACCCGTTCGCCACCGTGCGCGCCGCCGAGCTGAAGCGGTGGGCGGAGAGCCGGGACTACCAGCGGGTCATGGACGGCCACTACCCGCGCCGCGCCGAGGACAAGGACGCCTCGGTGTCCGGCTCCTTCCGGGAGTCCGCGAACCACTACGCCGAGTCGGTGCGGAACGGCAAGGATCCGCTGATGGGGCTGGTGCGGGACATCGCGGGCGGGGCGAACGACCTCGGCAGCCGGCTGCGGGACACCTTCACCGGGCGGACGGGCGGCGCCGGGCGGCCCAAGGACGAGCCGCGGGACACCCCGGGGGACGAGAGCCCCAAGGGCTGACGCGCGCCCGGCCGGCACGCCGTGCGGGGCTCAGCGCCCCGGCGGGGCCGGCTGGGCCGAGGGGGCCAGGACGCCGCACACCCCGGCGACCGGCCTGCCCGTGGCGAACGGGTCGGTGACGGGCTGCCTGCTGTTGTCCGCCGACCGCCCGGCCAGGATCGGCCGCAGGTAGGCCGCGTCGTCGGTCCCGCAGGACTCCGGTCCCGCCTGCACCGTGCTCTGCAGTATCTGCACATGGTGGTTCTGGAGGTCGTCGCGGTCGAAGCGGAAGCGCAGGACGCGGCGGACGGTGAACAGCGAGGTGTCCGCCGTGCCCGCCTTCGCCTCGGCCGCCTTCGCCGGGCGGACCGCGTAGACGAAGGTGTGGTCGGCGGAGACCTCCAGCGCGGCGGGCGAGACCTCGGTGAGGGAGAAGGCGCCCTCGGCCCGGACGGGCGCGTCGTCGAGAGCCACCTGGGCGGGGTCGAAGCGGACCAGCCAGCCGGTGGCCGCGTGCTGTCCGTCGGCGACGGGCCGGTCGAGGCTGCGCTCGTACTGCTCCACCTGCGAGGGGGCGAGCAGCACGCGGAGGGCCCGGTCGTCACCGCCGGTGATCACCGCACGGTCCAGCGCGGAGCGGACGGTGTACTCCTTGGCGGTGGCGAGGGCGGCCATCACCAGCCCCTCGGAGAAGTTCTGGGTGCGCCGTACGTCGGGCAGGCTGATGCCGTCCACGCCCTGCCCGAACCGGGCGGCCGGGCTGTGGGCGAAGAGCCGGTCGGCGGGCCCGCCCGGCACCGGGCCGCGCGGGGCGAGCGGCACGACGGTGGTCTGCAGCGGCTCGGCCGCGGGCGGCCGCGGGTCCTTGTAGGGGTGGCGCAGGCCCATGTAGACGGCCGTGCCGAAGGCCAGGGCGATCAGCACCACGAGGAGCAGCAGCTGCCGGGAGGCCCCGAGGCGGGTCCAGGCGTGCCGGGTGCGCACGGCGGGCGCGTGGTCGGCCATCCGCTCCCGGGCCGAGTACTCCTGGAGGCGGGCAGCCCGGACGAACGATTCGTCGAAGACGACCGACCGGTACTCTTCGTCACCACCTCCCGGGGCACCCTCGGGCGTCCCCTCAGGCGGGTCTCCAGGCCCTTCCATACCTCAAGGGTAGGTCGCCGGGCGCATCCGTAAACGCGCTGGTACACGACAACTTGTGGCGGAATCCCATGGGATCACCGGCGGAGCGCGCAATGCTCTGGCCCATGGTGTCCTCGCAGGTCACCCCGGCCTTGATCACTCTGCGTGATGAGCGATCCCGGTCAGCCACGGCGGGGCACGGCCGAGGCCACGGGCGCCTGGGAATCCGCCGAGACGCTGGGCCGGGCGCCGGGCGGCAGGGCCCCCTGCCGCCCCGGGGCCGGGGCGTCCACCCCGGTCGTGGCGGTCGGCGGCGCCGGGTCCCGGCGGTCGCCGGAGGACGCCCCCCGGTAGACGGCGGCGAAGGCCAGGGCCACCGCGCCCACGCCCAGCAGCACGCAGAGCACCCAGGCCACCGGCCGGTACCAGCGCGGCCGGCCCCGGTAGGGCCTGCGCCGGCTGCCGTAGCGGCCGTACGGCCCGTAGGCGTCGTCCGGGTCCAGGTCGTGCGTGAGCGTCCGCCACGCGCCCGGGCCGCTCGTGCGCCGGCCCCCGCGGGCGGAGTCGTACCCGTCGGCCGCCTCGTATCCGTCGTCCTCGCCGGGTCCGCCGCCCGACCGGGTCCGCGCGGCGAGCATCCGTTCCGCCGCGCTGGGCTCGTGCACCACGGCGGCCCGCACGAACTCCTCGTCGAAGACCACGGCGGCGAACTCGTCCTCGCCTCCGTGGCCGCGGTTGTCGGGCTCCTCGCCGTCCGGGAACGGCCTGCCCCCCACGTCGTCCGGCACGCGTCCAGCGTAGACCCGAAGCGGCCAATCCGCGCGGGCGGTACGGGAATTCGGGGTACCGCCGGGGAAAACCCGGAGCCGGACCCCGAGCCGGACCCCGAAACGGACCTCCGGCCGGGCCGCTAGCCCCGCACGTGCCCGTCGCCCGTGACGATGTACTTGGTCGAGGTGAGCTCCGGCAGCCCCATCGGACCGCGCGCGTGCAGCTTCTGCGTCGAGATGCCGATCTCGGCGCCGAAGCCGAACTGGCTGCCGTCGGTGAACCGCGTCGAGGCGTTGACCGCGACCGTCGTGGAGTCCACCAGCTGCGTGAAGCGGCGGGCGGCCTGCTGCGAGGTGGTGACGATCGCCTCGGTGTGTCCGGAGGACCACCGCCGGATGTGCCCCACGGCGTCGTCCAGCGAGTCCACCACCGCGGCCGCGATGTCGTAGGAGAGGTACTCGGTCTCCCAGTCCGTCTCCGTCGCGGGCACCACGGTCGCCTTCGTCCCCCCGGCCAGCGCCAGGACCCGCTCGTCGCCGTGGACCGTCACCCCGGCCTCCGCCAGGGCGTCCAGCGCGGCCGGCAGCAGGCGCGGCGCGATGTCCCGGTGGACGAGGAGGGTCTCGGCGGCGTTGCACACGCTGGGGCGCTGCGCCTTGGAGTTGACGAGCACCCGGACGGCCGTGTCGAGGTCGGCGTCGGCGTCCACGTACACATGGCAGTTGCCGGTGCCCGTCTCGATGACGGGAACCGTGGACTCCTCGACGACGGTGCGGATCAGCGAGGCGCCGCCGCGCGGGATGAGCACGTCCACCAGGCCGCGGGCGCGCATCAGTTCGCGGACGGAGTCCCGGCTCTCCCCCGGCACCAGCTGCACGGCGTCCGCGGGCAGCCCCGCGGCGGCCACGGCGTCGCGCAGGACGCCCACCAGCGCGGTGTTCGACGCGTACGCCGAGGAGGAGCCGCGCAGCAGGACCGCGTTGCCGGACTTCAGGCAGAGCGCGGCGGCGTCCACCGTCACGTTCGGCCGGGCCTCGTAGATGATCCCGACGACGCCGAGCGGCACCCGGACCTGGCGCAGGTCGATGCCGTTGGGCAGCGTGGAGCCGCGCACCACCTCGCCCACCGGGTCGGGCAGCCCCGCCACGTCGCGGACGTCCGACGCGATGGCCCGGACCCGCTCCGGGGTGAGGGTCAGCCGGTCGACGATGCCCTCGTCGGTGCCGGCGGCCCGGGCCCTGGCGACGTCCTCGGCGTTGGCCACGACGATGTCCCCGGTGCGGGCCTCCAGCGCGTCGGCGACGGCGAGCAGCGCCTCGTCCTTCTTCGCGCGTGGCAGCGGCGCCAGGGCGGAGGCGGCGGTACGGGCGCGGGCCGCCGCGCGGAGCACGGGGGACTCGGGGCTGGTGGTGGGGGTTTCGCTGCTCATGGGGACGCAGCTTAGTTGCGCGCGGCCGGAAGGGCGTCCCGGATTCTCTGCTGCTCCGCGGCTTCGGAATCCGCGGCTTCAGAAGGGGTGCACCCCCACCGGCGTCGCCGGCAGCGGTCCATGGCCCTCCGCCACCCGCTGGTGGTACGTCTCACGGTCGATGACCTCCAGCCCCACGATCTCCCACGGCGGCAGCCTGGCCGTCGAGCGGTGCTCGCCCCACAGCCGCAGCGCGACGGCCGCCGCGTCGTGCAGGTCGCGCGCCTCCTCCCAATAGCGGATCTCCGCGTGGTCGTTGGCGTAGCGGCTGGTCAGGAGGAAGGGGTGGTCGTGCGCGAGCTGCTCCAGCGCCCGCCGCACCTCGCCCAGCGGCGCCTCGGCCCCCGAGACGCTGAGGGTGATGTGCCACAGGCGGGAGCCGTTCCCGCCCCCGCCGTCGGAGCCCTCGGGCCCGTCCGCCCCGGTGTCCTCCCCCGTACCGCGTGCCCCGACGCTCGTCAGGGTGCGTTCCTCCCCCGCAGCCCTCGGGATGCGGGAGACGCCTCCCCCGCCTCGGGGCGGGGCCCCTGGGCGCCCTCGTCTCACCGGCGGCCTCCCTGTCTGGCCGGCCCCGTGCGCGCGCGTGCGCGGAGCCGTGTCGTGCTGGTTCTCCCGCGTGCCGGTCCCCCGCCCGGAGCGCCGCCCGCCCGCGACGGCCCCGGTCCGCGAGGACCCGGCCCTTAAGAGTTGACCAGCCCGAGGACGGACGCGGGGCGGTTTTGCCGAAAGGTCCAAGGAAAGGCTGGACTTACCTCGTCACTTGCCCCGTCCAGGGCTTTCCTTCGTCAAGCCGGATCGACGGCCCGCCCGCCGAGGACCGCCGAGCGGCCCCGGGAGCCGTCAGGAGGAGTGCAGCACGACGAGATCGTCGCGGTGCACGACCTCGCGCTCGTAGCCCGGCCCGAGATCGCGGGCCAGGTCCCGGGTGGAGCGGCCGAGCAGCTGGGGGATCTCCCCCGCGTCGTAGGCGACCAGCCCCCGGGCCACCGCCCGGCCGGTGCCGTCGCGCAGCTCGACCGGGTCGCCCGCGCTGAACTCGCCCTCGACGGCGGCGATGCCCGCCGGCAGCAGCGAGCCGGTGCCCCGGACCACGGCGTGGACGGCGCCGTCGTCCAGCGTCAGCGCGCCGCGCGGGGTGGAGGCGTGCGCCAGCCACAGCAGCCGGTCGGCGGAGCGCCGCCCGGTGCGGTGGAAGAGGGTGCCGGTGGGGCGGCCGAGGAGGGCGTCGGCGGCGTGGCTGGCGGAGGTGAGGACGACGGGGATCCCGGCGGCGGCGGCGATCCGGGCCGCCTCGACCTTGGTCACCATGCCGCCGGTGCCGACGCCGGCCTTGCCCGCGCTGCCGATGGAGATGCCCGCCAGGTCCTTCGGCCCGGTGACCTCGGCGATCCGCGAGGTGCCCGGGGTGCTGGGGTCCCCGTCGTAGAGGCCGTCCACGTCGGAGAGGAGGACGAGCAGGTCGGCGCGGACGAGGTGGGCGACGAGGGCGGCCAGCCGGTCGTTGTCGCCGAAGCGGATCTCGTCCGTGGCGACTGTGTCGTTCTCGTTGACGACCGGGACCGCGCCCATGGCCAGGAGCTGGTCCAGGGTGCGGCGGGCGTTGCGGTAGTGCGCGCGGCGGCTGGTGTCGTCGGTGGTCAGCAGCACCTGGCCGACGCGGCGGCCGTAGCGCGCGAAGGAGGCGGTGTAGCGGGCGACCAGCAGGCCCTGGCCCACGCTGGCCGCGGCCTGCTGCCGGGCCAGGTCCTTCGGGCGCCGGTCGAGCCCCAGCGGGGCCAGGCCGGCGGCGATGGCGCCGGAGGAGACGAGGACGATCTCCTGGGCGCCTTCCTCCGCGCCCGTCGTGTCGCCGAGGACGCGGGCCAGGACGTCGACGAGCGCGTCAACCCGGTCGGCGTCCAGTCCCCCGCCCGCGGTGGTGAGAGAGGACGAGCCCACCTTGACCACGATCCGGCGGGCCCCGGTGACCTCCGGCCGGATCCCTCCGCCCGTCGCGGCCGTCGTTTCCCGCGCCGTACCTGCCCGCACCGTGATCTCCGCCCCTTCGCCCTCGCGCGCCCTCGTGCCGCGCACCTGCCCGGACCGGCCAATCTACCGTCTGACGATTGTGGTCGTTCGACCCTATTTTGTGATGGTTGCCGTGACCGAAGATTGCTCCTGGCCCAGCGGCCGTCATACGGTCGGTTGCGACCGTTGTCCCGACCGTTGCCCCATGACGTGTCCGACCCGGTCCATCCCGATCCTTCAGCCCTCCTGCCAGGAGCCCGCCCAGTGCCTGCCGGAACAGTCCCCCGCCGAGCCGTACAGGCCGCGGCGCTACTCACGATGCTGGTGTCCTTCGTACTCCAGCTCGTGGGCGCGCTGCTGCCCAACGTGCCGCTCTTGATCGCCACCTCGGCGGCGGGCCTCGCGCTCGATCTCTATCTGCAGCACCGCGACCCCGGTCTGCTCGCCCTGCTCGGCAAGGTCCGGTTCGACGTCATGGTGCGGCAGCTGCTGCGCGACATGGTGATCATGCTGGGGCTGCTGCGGCTGCACGACGACGGCTCGCTGCGCGACTACGCGCCGGTCTTCGTCGGCGTCGTCCTCTTCTACGCGGCCCACCTCGGCTGCCAGGCCGTCGCCATCCTCGTCCGCCGCTCGCGGACCCTCCCGTTCGTGACGCGCAACATCGACGCGTCGGGGCTGCACCTGACCGCCGCGCCGCCGCGCATCCTGGCCCGCCAGCACGGCCGCCGCCTGGTCCGCTTCGCCGTCCCGGCGACAGCCGGCCTCCTGATCACCGTGGGCTCCGGAAAGGCCGCGGGCGCCATGGCCGGCGTCGGCATCGCCCTGATCCTGGCCCTCGGCGGCGCCCTGTACCTGGCGAGCTGGCTGCGCCCGGCCAAGCGGATCGCGAACGAGCAGCAGGCCATAGAGTGGCTCGACCGCTGGCTGGCCGACTACAAGCCGACCGTCGGCATGTACTTCTCCGGCGGCACCAGCTCCGCGTACCAGGCGAACATGTGGCTCTCCACCCTCGCCCGGCTCGACGGCAACCCGGTCATCGTGCTGCGCGAGCGCTTCATGGTGAAGAAGATCGACGCCACGGACGTCCCGATCGTCTGCATCCCCAAGGTCCACCACCTGATGGCCCTGGAGCAGTCCACCCTCAAGGTGCTGCTGCACCCGTCGAACTCCGGCAAGACCTCGCAGGTCCTGCGCATGCCGTCGATCAAGCACGCGTTCATCAACCACGGCGAGAGCGACAAGCTCTCCAGCTGCAACCCGTACTCCAAGGCGTACGACGAGATCTGGGTCGCCGGTCCGGCCGCGCGCGAGCGCTACCAGCTCGCCGACATCGGCGTCGAGGACAAGGACGTCGTCGAGGTCGGCCGTCCGCAGCTGGCCCCGATCCAGCCGTACGCGGGCCCGCCGGCCCGTCCGTTCACCACCGTGCTCTACGCCCCCACCTGGGAGGGCTGGGACGGCAACCCGGGCAACACCTCGGTCATGCTCGCCGGCGAGAACATCGTCCGCGAACTGCTCGCCGACCCCGCCGTCCGGCTGCTCTACAAGCCGCACCCGATGACCGGCTCCGTCGACCCCCGCGCGGGCGAGGCGAACCGGCGCATCAAGGAAATGATCGTCGCGGCCAACGCCCGGCGCGACGGCCAACGCCCCGGCCCCGAGGCCGCCGCCGAGCTGGAGCGCCGCACCGCCGAGCTCCAGGCGCTCACCACCAGCACCTTCCGTCCCAGCGTGGACGAGGCCGAGCGCATGCTGCTCCAGACCGCCCCGGAGCCCGGCCGCGCCGCCGCCGTCGAGGCCGCCACCGCCGCCTGGGAGGCCGCCTACTGGGCCTCCCTGCCCGAGTGGGAGCACCAGATCGTCACCGGCCCGCGGCCGGCCCTCTACGCCTGCTTCAACCTGGCGGACGTGCTGATCAGCGACGTGTCCAGCGTCGTCTCCGACTACCTGATCAGCGAGAAGCCGTACGCCGTCGCCAACACCAGCGGCATGACCGAGGAGGAGTTCCTCGCGAACTTCCCCACCGTCACCGCCGCCACCATCCTGACCCCCGACGGGTCCGGCGTCGCCGGCCTCCTCGCCTCGGTCCGCGACCCGCGCCTGGACCGCCTCGCCCAGGCCCGCTCCGAGCTCAAGGTCCAGCTCCTCGGCCCCTCCGACCCGCCGTCCCTCGTCCGCTTCAACCAGGCCGCCCTCGACCTGGCCCACGAGGCCGACGAGCGCGCCGCCCGCGCCGCCGCCCGGGCCGCCGCGTCCGAGATCCCCGGCCAGCGCGAGGCTGCCGCCGTTCTCCCGGGCGACGAGGCCGCTCCCGCCGCCGGGGGTGGGGGCGACTGGTTCAGCCCCGCACAGGGCCGCTGAGGCGGTTTCCGCGCGGAGCGCGGGTGTGACGAAGGCCCGGGAGGTTCGCCTCCCGGGCCTTCGTCGTGTGTGGGGGCCCCGAAGCGCGCTGCGCGCGCTGTCCTCAAACTCCCCGAGGGGGCACCGCCCGCCGCAGGCGCCCCCGCCGCACCGTCACGCGAACGGATCGAACCCCTGATACTCCTGCTCCGCCTCGTCCCGCTCCGCCTGCCGGTCCCGCCGCCGCTGAGCCGCCGGCCGCGGCGCGTCCATCCGATGGTCCTCACCACGACGCCCGAGCATCTCCGCACCGGCGGCCATCGACGGCTCCCAGTCGAAGACGACGGCGTTCTCCTCGGGCCCGATCGCGACGCCGTCGCCACCCCGGGCACCCGCCTTGAGGAGCTCGTCCTCGACACCGAGACGGTTGAGGCGGTCGGCGAGGTAGCCGACGGCCTCGTCGTTGTTGAAGTCGGTCTGCCGCACCCAGCGCTCCGGCTTCTCGCCGCGCACCCGGTACATGCCGTCCTCCTCCAGGGTGACGGTGAAGCCGGCGTCGTCCACGGCCTTGGGCCGGATGACGATGCGGGTCGCCTCCTCCTTCGGCTTGGCGGCACGCGCCTCGGCGACGATGCCCGCCAGGGCGAAGGAGAGCTCCTTGAGCCCCTGCCGGGAGACGGCCGAGACCTCCAGGACGCGGTAGCCGCGGGCCTCCAGGTCGGGGCGGATCATGTCGGCGAGGTCCTGGCCGTCGGGGATGTCGACCTTGTTGAGGACGACGATGCGCGGCCGGTCTTCCAGGCCGCCGTACTCCCTCAGCTCCGCCTCGATGACGTCGAGGTCGGTCAGCGGGTCGCGCTCGGACTCCAGCGTCGCGGTGTCCAGCACATGCACCAGCACCGAGCAGCGCTCGACGTGCCGCAGGAACTCCAGGCCGAGGCCCTTGCCCTGGCTGGCGCCGGGGATCAGGCCGGGCACGTCGGCGATGGTGTAGACGGTCGAACCGGCCGTCACGACGCCGAGGTTGGGGACGAGCGTGGTGAACGGGTAGTCGGCGATCTTCGGCTTCGCGGCGGAGAGCACGGAGATCAGCGAGGACTTGCCGGCGCTCGGGTAGCCGACCAGCGCCACGTCGGCGACGGTCTTGAGCTCCAGGACGATGTCCTGGAGGTCCCCGGGCACACCGAGCAGCGCGAAGCCGGGCGCCTTGCGGCGGGCCGAGGCCAGCGCCGCGTTGCCGAGGCCGCCGCGGCCGCCCTGGGCGGCGATGTAGGTGGTGCCCTGGCCGACGAGGTCGGCGAGGACGTTCCCCTTCCCGTCGAGGACGACGGTGCCGTCCGGCACGGGCAGGACGAGGTCCTGGCCGTCCTTGCCGGAGCGGTTGCCGCCCTCGCCGGGCTTGCCGTTCGTCGCCTTGCGGTGCGGGCTGTGGTGGTAGTCGAGGAGCGTGGTGACGGACTGGTCGACGACCAGGATCACATCACCGCCGCGGCCGCCGTTGCCGCCGTCCGGGCCGCCGAGCGGCTTGAACTTCTCACGGTGCACGGAGGCGCAGCCATGGCCTCCGTTACCCGCGGCGACATGCAGCTCGACGCGGTCCACGAAGGTGGTCATAGCGGGGTGCCTCCGATACGTAGGTGGGGGTGTCTCTGTTGTAACGCAGCGAGGGCGGACCCGCTTCCCCGCAGGGGAAGGGAGGTCCGCCCTCGTTTATCGCTCTACGGAACCGTGATCAGAAGATCAGGCGACCGGAACGATGTTGACGACCTTGCGGCCACGGTGGGTGCCGAACTGCACCGCACCGGCGTTCAGCGCGAACAGGGTGTCGTCGCCACCGCGGCCGACACCGGCGCCCGGGTGGAAGTGGGTGCCGCGCTGGCGGACCAGGATCTCACCGGCGTTGACGAGCTGACCGCCGAAGCGCTTCACGCCGAGCCGCTGAGCGTTGGAGTCGCGACCGTTCCGGGTGGACGATGCGCCCTTCTTGTGTGCCATGTCTCCTCAGTCCCTTACTTCGCGGCCGTCGGGATGCCGGTGATCTTCAGCGCGGTGTACTGCTGGCGGTGACCAATCCGCTTGCGGTAACCGGTCTTGTTCTTGTACTTCAGGATGTCGATCTTGGCACCCTTGTGGTGGTCCACGATCTCGGCCTGAACCTTGATGCCCGCCAGGACCCACGGGTCGCTGGTGACGGACTCGCCGTCGACGACGAGCAGCGTCGAGAGCTCGACCGCGTCGCCCACCTTGCCGTCGGAAACCTTGTCAACCTCGACGATGTCGCCGACAGCAACCTTGTGCTGACGACCACCGCTACGCACGACTGCGTACACGCGGATCTCACTCTCGCTAGTAATCGGGACCTCTGATGCCAGCCGCTCAGACGGGCGCAGCCCGTGCTGTCCGAGTGGACGAGCGGCCTCTCCCGGCGGGCCGGGAGGGATTTGCTCAGGGGTAGGCGTACAGACGCCGAATGGCAAGGTTACGGGGCGTGGCCCGGGGGGTCAAACCGGGCCGCACCCAGCCCGTCCGGCGTTTGAGGACGCCGCGCGCAGCGCGGCTCGGGGGGCGCGGGGCCCACCCCCGCAAGAAACGGTGAAAGGGCGGGGCCGGGGCAGAAACTCCCCGGCCCCGCCCCCGCAGGGCGGGTCCCCGGCCCCGCCCCCGCAGGGCGGACCCTTACTCCTCCGAAGAAGCCGCGGCCTTCTTGGCCACCTTCTTGGCCGCCACCTTCTTCGTCGCCGACCCGGCAGCCTTCTTCGCCGTCGTCGCCTTCTTGGCGGTCGTCGTCTTCTTCGCCGCCGCCTTCTTCGCGGTCGTCGCCTTCTTGGCAGTCGCCGTCTTCTTGGCCGGGGCCTTCTTGGCGGCCGTCTTACGGGCCGTCTTCTTGGCCGGAGCAGCCTCCGCGGGCTGCTCCTCCGCCTCGACGGCCGGAGCCTCGGCAGCCGGGACCTCGGCAGCCGGAGCCTCCGCGACCGGCGGCGCACTGACGACGACCACGGCGGCCTCCTCCGCACCCGCGGGCGAGCCCGCCGGAGCGGTCGCCTTCCGGGTCACGCGGCGGCGCGGACGGGCGGGAGCGGCCGGGGCCGGCTCCACGGCCGGCTCGGCCTCCGCGACGGGCTCCGCCACCGGAGCGGCCTCGACAACCGGCGCAGGCGCGGGCTCGGGCTCCGGCTCGACCACGGGCTCCGCGACCGGAGCCGCCTCGACCACGACCTCCGGCACCTCCGGCTCCGCCGCCTTCGGCGCACCGGCGGGAGCCGTCGCCTTGCGGGTCGCCCGGCGCCGCGTACGGCCACCGCGGCCGGCCGCGCGGGCCGCCGCCTCCGCCTCGGCGGGGCTGGAGAACCACTCGTCCTCGCCCCCGCCGACCGACGGCACCAGCTCCGCCTCGGTCGTCGCGACGGGCTCCAGCTCAGGAGCCTCGGGGGCCTCAGGAGCCTCCAGCGTCTCCTCGGCCGGCTCGACAGCCGCAGCCGTCTCGACAGCCTCGGCCGCCGCCTTGCCACCCCCGCGCTTCTTGCCGCGCTTGCCACCGCCGCCACCGCCACCGCCGACCGTGGACGGCTGGTCCATGTGGACGATGACACCGCGGCCGTTGCAGTGCACACAGGACTCGGAGAAGGACTCCAGCAGGCCCTGGCCGACCCGCTTGCGGGTCATCTGGACCAGACCCAGCGAGGTCACCTCGGCGACCTGGTGCTTCGTCCGGTCCCGGCCCAGGCACTCCAGCAGGCGCCGCAGCACCAGGTCCCGGTTGGACTCCAGCACCATGTCGATGAAGTCGATCACGATGATGCCGCCGAGGTCGCGCAGCCGCAGCTGGCGCACGATCTCCTCGGCCGCCTCCAGGTTGTTCCTGGTGACCGTCTCCTCCAGGTTGCCGCCCTGGCCGGTGAACTTGCCGGTGTTGACGTCGACGACGACCATCGCCTCGGTCCGGTCGATGACGAGCGAACCGCCGCTCGGCAGCCAGACCTTGCGGTCCAGCGCCTTCATCAGCTGCTCGTCGATCCGGTACGTGGCGAAGACGTCGACGTCCGACGTCCACTTCTGCAGCCGGTCCACCAGGTCGGGGGCGACGTGCGAGACGTAGCCGTGGATGGTCTCCCAGGCGCCCTCGCCGCTGACGATGACCTTGGAGAAGTCCTCGTTGAAGATGTCGCGGACGACCCGGACGGTCATGTCCGGCTCGCCGTACAGCAGGCTCGGCGAGCTGGTGGAGATCATCTTGGACTTCTTCTGGATGTCCTCCCACTGCGCCTGCAGCCGCTCGACGTCACGACGCAGCTCGTCCTCGCTCGCGCCCTCCGCCGCGGTGCGCACGATGACGCCCGCGTCCTCGGGGACGATCTTCTTGAGGATCTGCTTCAGACGCGCCCGCTCGGTGTCGGGCAGCTTGCGGCTGATGCCGGTCATCGAGCCCTCGGGCACATAGACCAGGTAGCGGCCGGGCAGCGAGACCTGGCTGGTCAGGCGGGCGCCCTTGTGGCCGATCGGGTCCTTGGTGACCTGCACGAGCACGGACTGGCCGGACTTCAGCGCGCTCTCGATGCGGCGCGGGCCGTTGCCCATGCCGAGCGCGTCGAAGTTGACCTCACCGGCGTAGAGCACGGCGTTGCGGCCCTTGCCGATGTCGACGAACGCGGCCTCCATCGACGGCAGCACGTTCTGGACCTTGCCCAGGTAGACGTTGCCGACGTAGCTGGTCGCCTGCTCCTTGTTGACGAAGTGCTCGACGAGGACGTTGTCCTCCAGCACGCCGATCTGCGTCCGGTCGCCGTTCTGGCGGACGACCATCACGCGCTCGACGGCCTCGCGGCGCGCCAGGAACTCGGCCTCGGTGATGATCGGCACCCGGCGGCGGCCCTGCTCGCGCCCCTCGCGGCGGCGCTGCTTCTTGGCCTCCATACGGGTCGAGCCCTTGATGGACTGAACCTCGTCGAAGCCGGTGCCGCCCTCCTTGAGCCGGTCGCGCGGCTCGCGGACCTTGACGACGGTGCGCTCCGGGTCGTCGACGGCGGCCTGCCCGTCCTCCATCGCCTCGCCGGACCGGCGGCGACGGCGACGGCGACGACGGCTGCCCGCGGTGGAACCGCGGTCCTCCTCGCCCTCGGTCTCCAGGGCACCCTCGTCCTCGGCTTCGGCCTCGGCTTCCTCGGCCTCTTCGGCCTCCTCGGCACCCTCGTCCTCGGACTCCGCGGTCTCGCCGCGACGGCGACGGCGGCCACCCCGGCGGCGGCGACGGGACGGGCGCTCGCCCTGCTCCTCGTCCTCCGCCAGGGCACCCTCGGCGGCCTCCGGCTCCTCGGTCTCCTCGGGCTCCTCGGCCTCCGGCACCTCGGCGGTCACAACCGGCTCAACGGCCACGACCGGCTCGGCGGGCTCACCGCGACGGCGGCGACGACGGCGGCCGGCGGGCTGCTCGGTCTCCTCGGCGGCGGCCTCGGGGGCGGCCGGCTGCTCCACGGCCGCGTAGGCGGCGGCAGCGGACTCCGGCGTCTGGAACATCGGCTCGGTGAACACCGGCGCCTGGAACACGGCCGTCGGCGGACGCACCGCCCGGCGCCGCGTGCGCCCGGGGCCCGCGGGCTCCTCGGCGGGCGCGGCCTCGGCGGCAGGCTGCTGCTCGGCCTCGGCGCTCACCGCACGACGGCGGCCGCGACGGGCACGGGGCTCCTCGGCCGCGGCCTCGGCTGCGGCGGGCTCCTCCGCGCGGGCGGGCCCATCCGTCTCCGGCTGCCCGGCCCGCTCCTCGGCGGCGGCACTGCCGGCCTTGCGGGTGACCCGGCGACGGGTCCGCGCGGGCTTCGCCGGCTCCTCCTCGGCCTCGACGACCTCGGCGGCCTCGGCACTCGGAGCGGCCTCAGCACTCGGGGCGGCCTCGGCCGGGGCCTCGGCGGCCGGGGCGGCCGCCTGCCGGGTCGCACGACGGCGCGACCGCGCCGGGGCGGCGGGCGCCGGGCTCTCGTCCTCGTCGGCCACGACCGGCTCGGCGGCGACAGCGGCGGGCTCGGCGGTCACGGCCGCCTCGGCCTCGGCCGCCGCCCGCGGGGCACCGGTCGGAGCACCGGCCCGGCGGACCGCACGACGACGCGACCGCGCCGGAGCGGCGGCCTCGGCCTCCGCGGGCTCCACGGGCTCCTCGGGGGCCGTCTCCTCGACGGCAGGGGTGGTCTCCGCGGACGGCTCGACGGCCTCGGCGACGGGCGTGGCCACCTTGCGCGTGGCACGGCGGCGCGAACGTGCCGGGGCGGCGGCCTCGGTCTCCGCAGGCGCCTCCGCGGGCTCCTCGGCGGCCACCTCGGCCCCGGAGGGCCGCGCGGCGGTCTCCGCCGGACCGCCGGCCTTGCGGACCGCGCGGCGGCGCGGACGCGCCGGGGTGGCGGGGGCCTCTTCGGCGGCGGGGGTGGTCTCCGCGGCCGCCTCGGCGGCGGTGTCGGCGGCGGGCGCCGTCACGGAGCGTGTCGCACGGCGGCGCGGACGCGCCGGGGCCGCGGCTCCGGCGGTCTCAGCCGCCACGACCGGCGGGGCGCCCTCGACGACGGGCTCCTCCAGCGGCTCGTGCGCGACGGGCGGCACCACATCGGGCGCCGTCAGGGCGTCGGCGGAGGCCACCGAGGGCTCCGCGGCCGGTGCCACCGGCGGTCCCGCCGGACGCGAGGCCACCCGGCGGCGGCGGCGCGGCGGCAGCGTGTCGCCGGGGCCCGAGTTGTCCCCGCCGGCGGCGGGGGAAGTGTCTGCGTTGTTGCCGGGCGCGTCGTGCGCGGTCCCGGATTCCGTGGGCTCAATGGGTTCGAGCATGCGGGCGGTTCTCCCGTCACGCTCCCGGGCGCCGCGCCGGATTCCGGCCCGTCGGTCCGCGTGATGAGCGCGGTACCGTCGTCCGGGGCGCGGTCGCCGCACGGGAGCTGTCGTCTCGCTCGCCGGGTCCAATGGGTGGCACCGGCGAAAGTCTCCTGGTCAGTGCGCCTGCCGGACCGGGGTGGCTCCCTGGTGCACCGGCGGCGCGCGACGCGTCCTTACGCTGGTCCGCCCGGCGCCATCGCCGCGCCGGCGGTCGTTGATGAGACGGCCGTGGCAGCGTCGCGATCGGGCGCGAGCGGGTCGGTCACCGTTCCGGTCCCAGCGTCGAGCAGCCCCTGCGCCAGCCTGGTCACCGCTGCGGGGACCGGCGGCGCCAGGTCGGCCGTGGCGCGGAGCCCGGACAGGACGTCGTCGGGTCGAACGGCAGGTGTCGAATGCCGAACAACCAGCCGCAGTATCGCACAGGCACCGACACCGGGCCTATCGGCCGGAACGGCCGAGGCCTCGAGTCGGCACACGGCGCCGCGCGCGTCGAAGGCCCGCACGCCGTTCTTGGTACGGCGCTCGACCTCCACGGTCTCCGCCGCCAGGAACGCCGCCACGGCCCGCTCGGCCTCGGCGACCTCCACGCCGTCCAGCCGCAGCTCCCACACGGAAGCCTCCAGCCGGTCCGCGAACGAGGACGTCCGCGCCTCCACCGCGTCGACGATGTCCAGCCCTGCGGGCAGCGACTCGTCGAGCAGTTCGCGCAGCCGCGCGGGTTCGCGCGCCTCCGCGAGCTGGATCTCCAGGTATTCGGCCTCGCTGCCCGTGCCGGTGGGTGCGGCATTGGCGTACGACACCTTGGGGTGCGGGGTGAAACCGGCCGAGTACGCCATCGGCACCTCGGCCCGGCGCAGCGCCCGCTCGAAGGCGCGCTGGAAATCGCGGTGGCTGGTGAACCGGAGGCGGCCGCGCTTGGTGTAACGCAGGCGAATGCGCTGCACCGCGGGTGCGGGCGGCGGGCCTTCGGGCTGTCGCTTGCCCAGTGGTCTGTTCCTTCGTGAGAGCGGTCGTACTGCTACCTAGAGTACGTGCCCCACCCGGGGGCGCGCCCCGGGGTCGGGACTCTTCGTCGATGAGGGCACCGGCGCCGACCTGGCTCGTCGACGGGAACCCGGCCGCTCCGGACGCAACGGCCGCCTCCCGCGGAAGTGCCGACCCTCGGTCCGTTCTCCGACGAACCGCGACCACGGGTGGCCGGGCATGACCGAACGGACTCGTGGACAAGAGCTCACGCCGGGACGACGGCGTCTCGCGCTCGCGATCTGCTGCGGTGCGTCACCACGTCCCCGCGACGCGGATCCGACGCCCCCCCCGGTCGCGCGCGATCCGTCGGCGCGGGCGGCAACGACCGTCTTCACGCGCGCACTTCGACGCCGAGATCGGCGAGCAGGCCGCGGACGCGTCGTTCGATCTCGTCACGGGTCGTGCGGACGGCGGCGACGTCCTGACCGGCGGGGTCGTTCAGCTTCCAGTCGAGGTATCGCTTGCCGGGGAGGACGGGGCAGGCGTCTCCGCAGCCCATGGTGATCACCACGTCCGAGGACTGCACCGCCTCCGTCGTGAGGATCTTCGGGGTCTCGGCGGAGATGTCGACGCCGATCTCCCGCATGGCCTCGACGACGGCCGGGTTGACCGTCCCGGCCGGGGCGGAGCCGGCGGAGCGGACTTCGACACGGTCGCCGCCGAGGTGGGCCAGGAAGGCGGCGCCCATCTGGGAGCGTCCGGCGTTGTGGACGCATACGAACAGGACGGAGGGCTTGGTCTCAGACATGGGCGGAGCCTTCCGGGGCGGTGGCCGGCGGGCCGGCGGTGGGTGAGGGGAAGTAGCGGCGGGCGGCCAGGGCGACGTGGACGAGGCCGATGAGGACGGGGACTTCGATGAGGGGGCCGACGACTCCGGCGAGGGCCTGCCCGGAGGAGGCTCCGAAAGTGGCGATGGCGACCGCGATGGCGAGTTCGAAGTTGTTGCCCGCGGCGGTGAAGGCGAGCGTCGTCGTGCGCGGGTAGTCCAGGCCGACGGCGCGGCCGAGGGCCATGGACCCGGCCCACATGAGGGCGAAGTAGACCAGCAGCGGCAGCGCGATCCGGGCGACGTCGAACGGGCGGGAGGTGATCGCCTCACCCTGGAGGGCGAACAGCACGACGATCGTGAACAGTAGGCCGTACAGGGCGAACGGCCCGATGCGCGGGATCAGCTTCGCCTCGTACCAGGCGCGGCCCTTGGCCTTCTCGCCCAGGCGGCGGGTGAGGAACCCGGCGGCGAGCGGAATGCCGAGGAAGATCAGCACACTGCGGGCGATCTCCCCTACGGACACGTTCAGGCCGGTGGTCTCCAGGCCCAGCAGGCCGGGCAGGACGGAGAGGTAGAACCAGCCGAGCGCGGAGAACGCGATCACCTGGAAGACGCTGTTCAGCGCCACCAGGACGGCGGCGGCCTCACGGTCGCCGCAGGCCAGGTCGTTCCAGATGATCACCATGGCGATGCACCGGGCGAGGCCCACGATGATCAGGCCCGTGCGGTACTCGGGCAGGTCCGGCAGGAACAGCCAGGCGAGCGCGAACATCACCGCCGGGCCGAGCACCCAGTTGATCACCAGCGACGGGATCAGGAGGCGGCGGTCGCGGGTGACGGTGTCGAGGCGGTCGTAGCGGACCTTGGCCAGGACCGGGTACATCATCACCAGCAGGCCGAGCGCGATCGGCAGGGAGACGCCGGTGACGGTGACCTTCGCCAGCGCGTCCCCCAGTCCGGGGACGAGGCGGCCCAGGCCGAGGCCGATACCCATCGCGGCGAGGATCCACACCGCGAGGCAGCGGTCGAGGAAGGACAGCCGGGCCGCCACCGGGGCAGTGGCCGGGCGCGTCACGAAGGGGCCTCGGCGGGCTCGGGAAGGGGCTGCCCGGCAGGGCGGGTGAGGATGCCGGCGAGGCGGTCGGTCATCTCCGGCAACAGCCGGTAGTACACCCACGTCCCGCGCCGCTCGGAGGCGATCAAGCCGGCTTCGCGCAGGAGCTTGAGGTGGTGGGAGATCGTCGGCTGCGACAGGTCGAACGCGGGCGTCAGATCGCAGACGCACACCTCGCCGCCCGCCCGCGAGGCGATCATCGACAGCAGCCGCAGCCGCACCGGGTCGCCCAGCGCCTTGAAGACCTTCGCCAGCTCAACGGCCTGGTCCTCGGCGAGCGGTGCGGTCAGCAGGCCGGGGCAGCAGCCGTCGGGGCCGTCCTGTCCGAGCACCACGAATCCTTGATTCGACATGCCTCTATGTTGACGTCTGTCGATTCAAGGCGCAACCTTGTATCGAAGTCAATCGATACAAGAAGCTCCAAGAGATCAGGGAGACCGAGGAGATCGCCATGTCCCGTGTTCAGCTGGCCCTCAACGTCGCCGACCTCGAAGCGTCGGTGACCTTCTACTCCAAGCTCTTCGGCGTCGAGCCGGCCAAGCGCCGGCCCGGCTACGCGAACTTCGCCATCGCCGAGCCGCCGCTGAAGCTCGTCCTCATTGAGGGCGAGCCCGGCCAGGAAACCCGCCTGGACCACCTGGGCGTCGAGGTCGGGAGCACCGAGGTGGTCGCGGCCACCGCCGGGCGCCTGAAGGCGGCCGGTCTGGCCACCTTCGAGGAGAACGACACCTCCTGCTGCTACGCGCTCCAGGACAAGGTCTGGGTCCACGGCCCCGGCAGCGAGCCCTGGGAGGTGTACGTCGTCAAGGCCGACGCCGACAGCCTCGGCGGAAGCACCGAAGGAGCCCCGGCCGCGTGCTGCGGCACCTGACCCCGGTCGGCGCAGGTGCCGGGCGACCGCCCCGACCGTACGGCGCGACCGCGAGGGAGCCCCAGGCCCGGACGCGAGAGGGCGTCTGCCGGTCACCGGCAGACGCCCTCTCGCGTCGGTGGGCTGTATCAACCCAGTCAGACCCTAATTCTTGACGGACAGCGGCAGCAGCTTCTTGCCCGTCGGCCCGATTTGGATACTCGTGTCCATTTGCGGACACACCCCGCAGTCGAAGCACGGCGTCCAGCGGCAGTCCTCGACCTCGGTCTCGTCGAGCGCGTCCTGCCAGTCCTCCCAGAGCCAGTCCTTGTCGAGACCGGAGTCCAGGTGGTCCCAGGGCAGGACCTCCTCGTAGGTGCGCTCGCGCGTGGTGTACCAGTCGACGTCCACGCCCTGCGGGGGCAGCGTCTCCTCGGCGCACTTCATCCACTGGTCGTAGCTGAAGTGTTCGCGCCAGCCGTCGAAGCGGCCGCCGGACTCGTAGACGGCGCGGATCACGGCGCCGACGCGGCGGTCGCCGCGGGAGAGCAGGCCCTCGACGATGCCGGGCTTGCCATCGTGGTAGCGGAAGCCGATGGAGCGGCCGTACTTCTTGTCGCCGCGGATCTTGTCGCGGAGCTTCGCCAGGCGGGCGTCGGTGTCCTCGGCGGACAGCTGCGGGGCCCACTGGAACGGGGTGTGCGGCTTGGGCACGAACCCGCCGATGGAGACGGTGCAGCGGATGTCGTTGGAGCCGGAGACCTCGCGGCCCTTGGCGATCACGTTGACCGCCATGTCGCCGATCTGGAGCACGTCGTCGTCCGTCTCCGTCGGCAGGCCGCACATGAAGTACAGCTTCACCTGGCGCCAGCCGTTGCCGTAGGCGGTGGCAACGGTCCGGATCAGGTCCTCCTCCGAGACCATCTTGTTGATGACCTTGCGCATGCGCTCGGAGCCGCCCTCGGGGGCGAAGGTCAGACCGGAACGGCGGCCGTTGCGGGTCAGCTCGTTCGCGAGGTCGACGTTGAAGGCGTCCACGCGGGTCGACGGCAGCGAGAGGCCGATCTTGTCCTCTTCGTAGCGGTCGGCGAGGCCCTTGGCGATGTCACCGATCTCGGTGTGGTCGGCGGAGGACAGCGAGAGCAGGCCGACCTCCTCGAAACCGGTCGCCTTCAGGCCCTGGTCCACCATCTCGCCGATGCCGGTGATCGACCGCTCCCGCACGGGACGCGTGATCATGCCGGCCTGGCAGAAGCGGCAGCCGCGCGTACAGCCGCGGAAGATCTCGACGGACATCCGCTCGTGCACGGTCTCGGCCAGCGGGACCAGCGGCTTCTTCGGGTACGGCCACTCGTCGAGGTCCATGACGGTGTGCTTGGACACGCGCCACGGCACGCCGGAGCGGTTGGGGACGACGCGGGCGATACGGCCGTCGGGCAGGTACTCGACGTCGTAGAACCTGGGGACGTACACGCCGCCCGTCCTCGCCAGGCGGAACAGCACCTCGTCGCGCCCGCCGGGGCGGCCCTCGGCCTTCCACGCCCGGACGATCTCCGTCATCTCCAGGACGGCCTGCTCGCCGTCGCCGATGACGGCGCAGTCGATGAACTCGGCGATCGGCTCGGGGTTGAAGGCGGCGTGCCCGCCCGCGACGACGATCGGGTGGTCCACCGTACGGTCCGCGGCCTCCAGCGGGATGCCCGCGAGGTCCAGCGCGGTGAGCATGTTCGTGTAGCCGAGCTCGGTCGAGAAGCTCAGGCCGTAGAGGTCGAAGGCGCCCACGGGCCGGTGGCCGTCCACGGTGAACTGCGGCACGCCGTGCTCGCGCATAAGCGCTTCGAGGTCCGGCCAGACGCTGTACGTGCGCTCGGCGAGAACGCCCTCGCGCTCGTTGAGGACCTCGTACAGGATCATGACGCCCTGGTTGGGCAGCCCGACCTCGTAGGCGTCGGGGTACATGAGCGCCCAGCGGACGTCGCATTCGTCCCAAGGCTTGACGGTGGAGTTGAGTTCCCCACCGACGTACTGGATGGGCTTCTGGACGTGCGGGAGAAGCGCTTCCAGGCGCGGGAAGACCGACTCGACAGGCATCACGATGTCTCTCATGAGCGGGCAGGGGTGACCCTCAAGAGTAACGTGCCAGGAACGGTGCCGCCCCGGCCTCCTCCCGGGAGGCCGTCCTCACACCCCCGCCCCGACCCCGGCGGCCCGCTCCCACGCCCCCTCCAGCGCCCGCTCGTCCTCCGCCGCCCGGGCCTCCTCGCGCCCGTACAGCAGGCCGTACGTGAACGTGGCCTCCCCCGCGCCCTCCGCCTGGGCGGTGATCGTGCGCAGGGTGTCCCGGAGGAGGACGCTGTCCTGGTGGTCGCCGAGCACGGTCTGCACGGCCTTCATGCGCTTGGCGAGGCGCTTGGCGGCCTTGCCCAGGGCGGGTTCGGCCGCCTCGGCCGCGTAGCGGGCCCGTTTGGCGGCCTTGCGGGCGTCGTGGAGGGCGGTGTCGCGGGCGGCGCCCGGCTCGGTGTCCAGGGCGTGCCGGACGCGGGCGGCCAGCCGTTCGTAGTCCCGGCGCACCGCCTGGGCCAGGACCTTGTCCGGGGGCCGGGCGGCCGCGGGGCGGAGCGGCGGGTCGGTGACGAGGGCGTCGAGGCGGTCGAGGAGCGTCAGGTAGCGCCTGCTGTCGAGGACGGTGGCCAGGCGGCGCCGGGCCTCGACGCGGTTGCGGTTGGACCAGATGCGCAGCCGGGCGCGGACGGGGCCGCGGACGAGGGGGCGCGGCAGTTCGTCGAGGCGTTCGCGGAGCCGGTCGGTGAGGACCTCGCGGTCGCGTTCGACGCCCAGTTCGGCGGCGAGCCACTTGAGTTCGTCGCCGAGGGGGTCGGTGACCCGCCGGTCGAGGACCTTCCGGTACGTGCGGAAGGCGCTGCGGAGGCGTCGGGTGGCGACGCGCATCCGGTGGACGGCGTCCTCCGTGCCGCGGCGGGCGCCGGGGTCGAGGGTGACGATGGCCTCGACCTGTTCCCGCAGGTGGGCGAGGACGTGTCCGCCGGAGTCGGCCGGCGCGGGGGCGGGTTCCGGTGCGGCGGGGGCGTCCCCGTCGTGCCCGGTCTCGGCGAGCGCCCGCGCCAGCTTGCTCTTCGCCGTCGAGGGCCGCAGCCCGGCCTCGTGGAGGTGGGGTTCGAGGGCGTCGAGCAGGCCGGGGTCGGCGCCGTCGGCGAGTTCGACCTCGACCTCGGTCCAGGCGGCCGTGGCGGCGCGGGCGGCGCCCGGCCGGTCGGCGGTGACGGAGTCGGCGCTGACCTCGGCCAGCAGGGTGCCGTCGGCGTCGAGGAGGTGGCGCGTCTCGCGCTGCGAGGTGATGCGCATCAGCGGTACGAGGCGGGCGCCGCGGGTGCGGGAGCGGACGAGGGCGGCGATCGGGCGCGGGATGCCGACGGTCAGCGGGGCTCGGACCTCGTCCCGTACCCCGGGGGCGACCGGCAGCTTGAGGTGCCAGCCGGCGTCGTGGCCGCCGGTGCGGCGGCGCAGGGTGATGCCGGCGGCGTGGAGCCGGCGGTCGGCCGTGTCGTAGTAGATCGCGTCGAGTCCGGCGGTGCCCCGGTCGACGACGCGGGCGACGGGTGCGGCGCGGCTCAGGTCGGGGAGGCCGGCCGTTCTCGCCGGATCCGCGGCCTCGTACTTCCGTTCGATCTCCCGCACGGTGACGCCCAGGTCCCGGTCCATACCACGAATCTAGTCGGCGGACGGACCGGGCGACAGATGCCGGGCAGACGTCAGGCAGTCGCCGGGCGGACATCCGGCAGACGCCGGGCAGACGTCAGGCGGACGCCAGCGGCCGTTGCACCTTGATCGACTGGAGGAGTCCCACGGCGATCCAGGCGGCGAACATCGAGGAGCCGCCGTAGGAGACGAAGGGCAGCGGCAGTCCGGTCACGGGCATGATGCCCAGCGTCATACCGATGTTCTCGAAGGACTGGAAGGCGAACCAGGCGATGATCCCGGCCGCCACGATCGTCCCGTACAGCTCGGTGGTCTCGCGGGCGATGCGGCAGGCGCGCCAGAGGATGACGCCGATCAGGAAGATGATCGTGCCCGCGCCCACGAAGCCCAGCTCCTCGCCGGCGACGGTGAAGATGAAGTCCGTCTGCTGTTCGGGGACGAACTGGCCGGTGGTCTGGGAGCCGTGGAAGAGGCCGGAGCCGGTCAGCCCGCCGGAGCCGATCGCGATCCGGGCCTGCTTGGTGTTGTAGCCGACGCCCGCGGGGTCGAAGGCGGGGTTGGCGAACGCGGCGAAGCGGTTGATCTGGTACTCGTCCAGTATCCCGAGCTGCCAGACCAGGACGCAGCCGAGGAGGCCCGCGCCCAGCAGGCCGGCGATCCAGCGGTTGGAGGCGCCGGAGGCGAGCAGCACGGCGAGCACGATGACGACGAGGACCATCACCGAGCCGAGGTCCGGCATCAGCAGGATGACCAGGGTCGGCAGGGCGGCGATGCCCAGCGCCTGGAGGACGGTGCGGTGGTCGGGGTGCGGCCGGTCGCCCGCGTCCACCGCCTGGGCCAGCAGCATCGCCATGCCCAGAGTGATGGTGATCTTGGTGAACTCGGAGGGCTGGATGGAGAATCCGCCGCCGAGCTGGATCCAGGACCGGGCACCGTTGATGGTCGCGCCGAGCGGGGTGAGCACGGACAGCGTGCCGAGCACGGACACCACGTAGAGCACGGGGACCGCGCCGCGCAGCGCCCGGTGGCCCGCCCAGACGGCCCCGGCGGCGAGGGCGAGCCCTATGCCGGTGTTGAGGATGTTGCGGAGCAGGAAGTAGTAGGGGTCGCCGTGGGTGAGCTCGGTGCGGCCGCGGGTGGCCGAGTAGACGAGCAGGGTGCTGATGCCGGACAGGGCCAGCGCGGCCAGCAGCATCACCCAGTCGAGGCGCCGGACGACCGAGTCGCGGTCGAGGAGCCTGGCCCAGGCCGAGCGCTGGGGGGCGAAGCGGCGGATGCGGAAGCCGTCGGCGCTCATTCCGCTCATTCTTCCTGCGCCTCTTCCTTGCGTGCCGGTGCGGACGGCGGCGGGTCGATGTGCGGGGCGACGATGCTGCCGTCCTTGTCGATCTTCGGCAGGCCGGCCTCGGGCCGGGGCAGCAGCGCCTTCCTGGCGTCGACCTTGCCCTTGTCGTCCACGCCGTACAGGGCGTTGTAGATCTTCCGGACGGCCGGTCCCGAGGCACCGGAGCCGGTACCGCCCTGGGAGATCGTCATGACGATCGTGAAGTCCTTGGTGTACGTGGCGAACCAGGACGTCGTCTGCTTGCCGGCGACCTCCGCGGTACCGGTCTTGGCGTGCATGGGGATCTCGTTCTGCGGCCAGCCCTGGAAGCGCCAGGCCGCGCTGCCCTGGGTGGCGACGCCGGCCAGGGCGGAGTCGAGCTGGTCGCGGGTCTTCCCGTCGAAGGGCAGCTTGCCGTGCGCCTTGGGCGCGATCTCCCGGATCCGCTTGCCGTCGGGGCTGATGACCGCCTTGCCGACGGTCGGGTCGTACAGGGTGCCGCCGTTGCTGATGGCGGAGTAGATGGTGGCCATCTGGATCGGGGTGACGAGGGTGTCGCCCTGTCCGATCGAGTAGTTGACGGAGTCACCGGCGCGCATCCGGGCGAAGGACTCGCAGTTCTCCTTGGCGATCTGGGCCGCGTAGTCCCCCTTGTCGGCCGCGCGGCCCTGCTTGCACCAGGTGTCCTTGTTGGCCTCCCAGTACCGCTTCTTCCAGTCCCGGTCCGGGACCCGGCCGCGGACCTCGTTGGGGAGGTCGACCCCGGTGGGCTTGCCGAGGCCGAACTGGTGGGCGGTCCGGTAGAACCAGTCCTTGGGGTTCTTGGGGTTGTTGCCGCCGTCCTTCTGCCACTGCCGGTAGGCCAGGTCGTAGAAGACGGTGTCGCAGGAGACCTCCAGCGCCCGGCCCAGGTCGATGGGGCCGTACCCCTTGGACTCGAAGTTCTTGAAGACCTGGTGGCCGATGCTGTACGAGCTGGAACAGTTGTACTTGTCGCGGAAGGAGTAGCCCGCGTTGACGGATGCCGTGGCGGAGATGACCTTGAACACCGAGCCGGGGGCCGCCTGGCCCTGGATCGCCCGGTTGAGCAGCGGGTAGTCGGAGTCCTTGCCGGTGAGGGCCTGGTAGTCCTTGGCGGAGATGCCGCCCACCCAGACGTTGGGGTCGTAGGTGGGGTTGGAGGCCATGGCCACGACGCGGCCGGTCTTCGACTCCATGACGACGACGGCGCCCGCGTCGGCCTTGTAGGTGGTGCCGGTGTTCCGGTCGACCTCCTGGCGGGCGTCCTTCATCGCCTGGTCGAGCTCCCGTTCCGCTATGGCCTGCACCCGGGCGTCGATGCTGGTGACGACGTTGGAGCCGGGTTCCGCCCGGTCGCTTTTGGCCTTGCCGATGACACGGCCGAGGTTGTCGACCTCGTAGCGGGTGACGCCGGCCCGGCCGCGCAGCGCGCTGTCGTACTGCCGCTCCAGGCCGTTGCGGCCGATCTCGTCGGAGCGCATCAGCGGGGTGCGGGAGTCCTTGGCCTTGGTGATCTCGTCGTCGGTGACGGGCGACAGATAGCCCAGCACCTGGGCGGTGTTGGAGCCGCCGGGCGCGGGGTAGCGGCGGACGGCCATCGGCTCGGCCGTGATGCCGGGGAAGTCCTCGGCGCGCTCGCGGATCTGCAGGGCCTGCTGGGTGGTGGCCTCGTCGGTGATGGGGATGGGCTGGTACGGCGAGCCGGCCCAGCAGGGCTTGGGCGTCTTCGCGTCGCACAGCCGCACCTTGGCGGCCACGTCCTCCGGCTTGAGCCCGAGCACCCCGGCCAGCCGGGTGAGGACCCGCTTGCCCTTGTCCTTCATCTTCATCAGGTCGGTGCGGTCGGCCGAGACGACGAGCCGCGTCTGGTTGTCGGCGAGCGGGATGCCGCGCGCGTCCAGGATCGAGCCGCGGGTGGCGGGGACGATGACCTGCTGGATGTGGTTGTCGGCGGCCTCGGCGGTGTACTCGTCGCCGTTGCGGATCTGGAGGTACCAGAGGCGGCCGCCGAGGGTGAGCAGCAGGGAGACGACGAGGATCTGAATGACGATCAGCCGGATGGTGATCCGGGACGTGCGCCCGGTCTCGGGGATGTTGCTCACCGCGCCGCCTCCCGCGGCCGGTCCGTCAGGTGGCGGCTCACAGTCGCTTGCCTCCCTTGCGCCAGGCGCTCCGCGTCGTCCCCCGCGACAGCAGGCCGCCCCGCTGTCCGCCCAGGCCCTTGCCCCGGCCGCGCAGGCTCATACCGGACACCCGGCCGTACGAGCCGTCGGCGCCCGCGACGGCCGCGGAGCCCTCGCCGGTGAGCGGGTCGTTCTCGCCGCGCCGGGCCAGCGCCATGATCAGCGGCACGGTGAAGGGGGCGAGCAGCAGGTCGTAGAGGGCGGCGGTGAGCAGCAGGCCGGTCAGGCCGACGTGCCGGGCGGCGGTGTCCCCGACGAGGGCGCCGACGCCCGCGTACAGCAGGGTGGAGACGACGGCTGCGCCCAGGACGACGAGCATCGGGACGGTGGCGGAACGGAGCCGTCCGGTCTCGGGTCTGGCGAGACCGACCAGGTAGCCGACGACGCAGAGCACCAGCGCGTAGCGGCCGGTGGCGTGGTCGGCGGGCGGGGCGAGGTCGGCGAGGAGGCCCGCGCCGAAGCCGACGAGGGCGCCGCCCGTGTGTCCGTAGACCAGGGCGAGGGCCACGACGACAAGGAGCAGCAGGTCGGGGACGGCACCGGGGAGGTGGAGCCGGGCGAAGACGCTCACCTGGAGGACGAGGGCCACCACCACCAGCGCGGTCGAGAGCAGGATCCGGTTCAGGCGCATGGGCATGGGGTCAGTCCCTGGGGTCGGCGCTCGCGGTCGGGGTGGCCGTGACGGTCACCGTGGGCGTGGGCTTGGGGGCCTCCGGCTTGGGCGGCAGCACGCTGTCGCGCGGGTCCGTCCGGGGCGGCTGGACGACGACGCCGACGAGGTCGAGCTTGCTGAAGCCGACGAACGGGCGCACCTGGAGGGTGCGGGTGAGCCGGCCGCCGGAGGGCTCGACGCGGACGACCTCGCCGACGGGGACGCCGGGGACGAAGGGCTTGTCCTTGCTGGAGCCGAAGGTGACGAGGCGGTCGCCCTTGCGGACGGCGGCCTTGCCGTTGAGGAGTTCGACGCGCAGGGTGCTGTCGCCCTGCCCGCCCGCGAAGCCGATCTCGCCGGTCTTCTCCAGGCGGGTGCCGACGGTGAACTTGGGGTCGGTGAGGAGCAGGACGGTCGCGGTGGACGGGCCGACGGTGGTGACGCGGCCGACGAGGCCGTCGCCGTTGAGGACGGTCATGTCGCGCTTGATGCCGTCGTTGCTGCCGAGGTCGATGGTGACCGTCCAGGAGAAGCCCTGGGCCGCTCCTATGGCGATGATCTGGGCCCCCTTGATGCCGTACTGGCCGCGTCCCGCGGTGCCCAGCATCTTGTCGAGCTCGCGGACCCGGGCGCTGTTGCGGTCGTCGCTGCCGAGCTTCTGCTTGAGGGCGGTGTTCTCGCGCTCCAGGTCGGTGATCCGGTCGCTGCGGCCGCCGGAGTCCCGGACCGCGGCGACCGCGTCGGCGACCGGGTCGACGACCCCGGCGACGCCCTTCTCCACCGGCCCGAAGGCGGTGGCGGCGGCGCGCCGGGCACCGTCGAGCGGGGACCGGTCGCCGCCGCGGATGTCGACCGTGATCAACGCGAACGCCACGGCGATCAGCAGCGCCAACAGCAGCCGGCTCTCTCGTGTGTCCCTCACGTGCGGCGGCATGCCCTTCTCTCGGACCGGCCGGCCGCGGGCCCTGGCCGGTCATCGGCAGCGTTCTGCCTGTATATCAGGTTGTTACCGACGAGTGACGGCGTGGGCGGCCGGTCACCTGCGGGGTTGTGCGTCCAGCACCTGCTGGAGGGCCTCGAACTCCTCCACGCACTTGCCGGAGCCGAGGGCGACGGAGTCCAGCGGGTCCTCGGCGATGTGGATCGGCATCCCGGTCTCGCGCCGCAGCCGCTCGTCGAGGCCGCGCAGCAGGGCGCCGCCGCCGGTGAGCACGATGCCGCGGTCCATGACGTCGCCGGAGAGCTCGGGCGGGCACTTGTCGAGGGTGGTCTTGACCGCGTCCACGATGGAGTTGACCGGTTCCTCGATGGCCTTGCGGACCTCGGCGGCGGAGATGACGACGGTCTTGGGCAGACCGCTGACCAGGTCCCGGCCGCGGATCTCGGTGTGCTCGTCCTGTTCCAGGTCGTACGCCGAGCCGATGGTGATCTTGATCTGTTCGGCGGTGCGCTCGCCCAGCAGAAGGCTGTACTCCTTCTTGATGTGCTGGATGATCGCGTTGTCCAGCTCGTCGCCGGCGACCCGGATGGACTGGGCGGTGACGATGCCGCCGAGGGAGATCACCGCGACCTCGGTGGTGCCGCCGCCGATGTCGACGACCATGTTGCCGGTGGCCTCGTGAACCGGCAGGCCCGAGCCGATCGCGGCGGCCATCGGCTCCTCGATGATGTGCACCTGGCGGGCGCCGGCCTGGGTGGAGGCCTCGATGACGGCGCGGCGCTCGACGCCGGTGATGCCGGAGGGCACACAGACCACCACGCGCGGGCGGGCCATCCAGCGGCGCTTGTGGATTTTGAGGATGAAGTAACGGAGCATCCGCTCGGTGATCTCGAAGTCGGCGATGACGCCGTCCTTGAGGGGCCGTACCGCCACGATGTTGCCGGGCGTCCGCCCGATCATCTTCTTCGCCTCGGCGCCGACCGCGAGGATGCCACCGGTGTTCGTATTGATGGCGACGACTGACGGTTCGTTGAGCACGATCCCGCGGCCTCTGACGTACACCAGCGTGTTGGCGGTCCCGAGGTCGACAGCCATGTCACGGCCGATGAACGACATGTTGTTCCCCATGAGGATACGTCTGGCCTTCCCAGCTGGAGCGATTGCTTACTTGAGGTCGGCAGGTGGTGCGCTGCGGGGCGCGGAAGCTCTCATCGTAGTCTCGCCGACGGAAAGCGACGCGACAGCTGCTCCGCCATTGTCGGCGGAACACAAGCTGGCCCCGGTAATGGTGACGTCGTGTCGGAGTGAGAGGTTCCCCCGATCGGCACGCATATGTCAGAGGGCGACCGAAAAGAAATCGGTCGCCCCTGATCAGAATGGGAGCCTGCCTGATCGAGTATCAGCCGAGGTCGGGAAAGAAAATCTTGATTTCCCGCTCGGCGGACTCCACGGAGTCCGAGGCATGGATGAGGTTCTCGCGCGTGATGGTGCCGAAGTCACCACGGATGGAGCCCGGGGCGGCCGAAATCGGGTCGGTCGGGCCCGCGAGCGCCCGTACGCCCTCGATGACGCGCTCGCCCTCGACGACCAGGGCGACGACCGGGCCGGAGGACATAAAGCCCATCAGCGGCTCGTAGAAGTCGCGGCCGACGTGCTCGGCGTAGTGCTGTTCGAGGGTGCCGCGGTCCAGGGTGCGCAGCTCCAGCGCGCTGATCGTCCAGTTCGCCTTCCGCTCGATGCGGGCGATGATCTCGCCCATGAGCTTGCGGGCGACCGCGTCGGGCTTGAGGAGGACGAGGGTGCGCTGGCTCATACTGCGGCTCCTTGCGGGTGATCGTATGTGTGGGGCCAGAGGGTACAGGGGCCCGCGCGCCCGGCCCGCACCCGGGCGGCGGGCCGGGGCTCAGGACGGTTCGGCCTCCGCCGCCGCGAACCGTGCCTTGGCCTCGTCGATCTTCCGGCCGAAGTGCACCGAGGCCCACCACAGGGCGCCGAAGACCACGCCCAGGACGAACATCGTGGGCACCACGAAACCGCTCGCGATCAGCCCGGCCTGGAGCAGCCAGCCCAGCTGTACGCCACCGGGACGAGTGATCACCCCGCACAGCAGCACGCTGAGCAGCATGGCGGTTCCGCTGACCGCCCAGACCGTCCCGGTCGACAGGTCGTCGTCCTTCATCGCCACCAGCCCGGCGAAGCCGATGACGAAGAATTCACCGATCAGGGTGCTCGCGCACAGCGTCCGCATATCAGTCCCTTCCGAGCAGCAGCAGGCGGGCGTCGCCCACCGTGAAGACGGAGCCGGTCACCAGCACACCGGCGCCGGCGTACTCGCCCTCCTCCTCCGCGAGGGTGATGGCCGCCTCCAGGGCGTCGTCCAGGCGCGGCTCCACCTGGACCCGCTCCTCGCCGAAGACCTCGACGGCGAGCGCGGCCAGCTCGTCCACGTCCATGGCCCGGTCGGTGGAGTTGCGGGTGACGACGATCTCGGCGAAGACCGGCTCGAACGCCTCCAGCATCCCGCGGACGTCCTTCTCCCGACTGGCGCCGACGACGCCGATCAGCCGGCTGAACCCGAACGCCTCGGTGACCGCCTCGGCCGCCGCCCGCGCGCCCGCGGGGTTGTGGGCGGCGTCCAGCACCACGGTGGGGCTGCGGCGGACGACCTCCAGCCGGCCCGGCGAGGTGACGGAGGCGAACGCGCGGCGGACCACGTCGAGGTCGAGCGTGCGGGCGTGCTGCGAGCCGATGCCGAAGAACGCCTCGACCGCGGCGAGCGCCACCGCGGCGTTGTGCGCCTGGTGCGCGCCGTACAGCGGGAGGAAGACCTCGGGGTACTCGCCGCCCAGCCCGCGCAGGGTCAGCAGCTGGCCGCCGACCGCGACCTCACGGGCCACGATGCCGAACTCCATGCCCTCGCGGGCAACCGTCGCGTCCACCTCGACCGCGCGCTTGAGCAGCGCCTGCGCCGCGTCCACCGGCTGCTGGGCCAGGACGACGGTGGCGTCCTGCTTGATGATCCCGGCCTTCTCCAGGGCGATCTCCCCGGGCGTCGAGCCGAGCCGGTCGGTGTGGTCGAGCGCTATCGGCGTCACCACGGCGACCGTGCCGTCCACGACGTTGGTCGCGTCCCAGGTGCCGCCCATGCCGACCTCGACCACGGCGACGTCCACCGGGGCGTCCGCGAAGGCGGCGAAGGCCATGCCGGTGATGACCTCGAAGAAGGAGAGCCGGAACTCCTCCTGCTCGTCGACCATCCGCACATACGGCTCGATGTCGCGGAAGGTCTCGACGAAGCGCTCGGCGGCGATCGGCGCGCCGTCCAGGCTGATCCGCTCGGTGTAGGACTGCACGTGCGGGCTGGTGTAGCGGCCGGTGCGCAGGTCGAAGGCGCCGAGCAGCGCCTCGATCATGCGGGCGGTGCTGGTCTTGCCGTTGGTGCCGGTGATGTGGATGGAGGGGTACGAGCGCTGCGGCTGCCCCAGGATGTCCATCAGCTTGCTGATGCGCACCAGGGACGGGTCGAGCTTGGTCTCGCCCCAGCGGCCCGCCAGCTCGGCCTCCACCTCGCGCAGCGCCCGCTCGACCTCCGGGTCCTCCGGGCGGGCCGGGACGCCGTCGCCCGGCGGCGGGCCGCCCTGGGTGCGCAGGGTGCGGCTGCCGGCCTCGATCACGGCCAGATCGGGGTCTCGGTCGGTCTCGGTCTCGACGATCTCCTCGAAGCGGTCGGCGTCGCCGGTGCCGTCCGGTCCGCGGTCGTCGTGGTCGTCGTTCTGGGGGCGCTCGCTCACGCGGCCCAGTCTACGGATCCGGGGCGGCCCGCAGGGGCAGGGGCCGGGGGGCCGGTGGGACTGCGGAAGCGTTATGTTCCGCTTTGCCCTACGGTTTTAGTGCGGTTTTAGTGCAGTTTGCCAACGGAACGCCGGGAACGTCCGTGGGAGCGGGTGAGAAACATGGGCTCCGAGGACCGTGACCTGCTCCAGGCTGTCCTGGAGGCCCTGCCCGCGGGCGCGCTCCTGCAAAGTCCCGCCGACGAGATCCTGGCCGTCAACCGGCGGTTCGCCCGGATGTTCGACCTTGACGGCCGGGTGGACCTGTCCCGCGGCGCCCCCCTGCGGCCGGTCGTCCCGCTCGTCCGCGCCTGTTTCGCCGCCGGCTACACCGCCCCCGGCAGCCCCGGCGAGATCCTGGCCCGGCGGCCGGTCCACCGGGAGGCCGAGATCCCGCTCACCGACGGCCGGATCATCCGCCGCGAGGTGGAACCGCTGCGCCACGACGGCACCTACCTGGGCGCCCTGTGGTTCTTCACCGACATCACCGAACGCAAACAGCGCGAACACGACCTCGAACGGGACAACGTCGCCCTCACCGAGCTGGCCCGGCAGCGCAACGCCTTCACCGCGGCCGCCTCCCACGAGCTGCGCACCCCCCTCACCACCGTCATCAGCTTCGGCGAACTCCTCGTCGACCCGGCCTTCGGCGCCCTCACCGCGGAGCAGCGCGCCTTCGTCGACGCCATCCGCCGCAACGGCGAACGGATGCAGCGGGTGATCGCCGACCTGCTGTTCACCACCCGGATGCGGGCCACCGGCCCCGAGCTGGAGATCGGCCGGGTGGACGTCCCCGGCATGCTGCGGGACGCCGTCCTGGAGTCCCTCTGCACCACCGCCGACGGCCCCCCGCCCGTCTTCACCGTCCTGGACTGCGCCCCCGGGCCGCCCCTGCGCGGGGACCGCCACCGGCTCCAGCACGTCCTGGGGAACCTGCTGGAGAACGCCGCGAAGTTCACCCCGCCCGACGGGCGGATCACCGTCACGGCCGCGCCGCTCGGCGGGCACTGGGAGATCGAGGTCGCCGACACCGGCATCGGCATACCCGAGGGGGCCCGCGAGGAGATCTTCAGCGGCTTCGTCCGCGCCGCCAACGCCCGCTCCGGCGGCTACCCCGGCACCGGCCTCGGCCTCGCCATCGGCCGCACCCTCGTCGAACTGCACGGCGGCACCCTGACCGCCGGCGGCACGGAGGGCGAGGGCGCGGTCTTCCGCATCCTGCTGCCGGTGGCGGGCCCGCCGGGCGCCGCCGAGGAGGACGTGCCGTGACCCGCATCCTCGTGGTCGAGGACGACCCCGACCTCGCCCTCGCCCTGCGCGTCCTCCTCACCCGCACCGGCTACGCGGTGATCCCCGCCGACGACGGCCGCGAGGCCCTGCGGCTGCTCTTCGCCGAGCGCCCGGCCCTGGTCATCCTCGACATCGGCCTCCCCGAGCTCGACGGCTGGGAGGTCCTGGAGCGCACCCGCGACCTCAGCGACCTCCCCGTCCTCCTGCTCACCGCCCGCGGCGCCGAGACCGACCGCGTCCGCGGCCTGCGCTCCGGCGCCGACGACTACCTCCCCAAGCCCTTCGGCAACGACGAGCTCCTCGCCCGCGTCGAGGCCCTCCTGCGCCGCGCCGCCCCCGCCCGCTGGGCCGGCGAATCCTTCGACGACGGCCTCCGCCTCGTACCCGAACGCCGCTCCGCCGTCTGGCAGGGCCAGGAAGCCCGCCTCAGCGACATCGAATACCGCCTCCTCCAGATCCTCGTCCGCAACCGCGGCCGCGTCATCACCACCGAACAACTCCTCGACCGCGTCTGGGACGACCACAACGGCACCGGCCGCGAACGCGTCAAATTCGCCGTCCTCCGGCTGCGACGCAAGCTGCGACAGGCGGCGGGGGACGAGGCGGCGGATCCGGTGGAGGCGGTGCGGGGGTTGGGGTATCGGTATCGGACGTAGGGCGGTGCGCGGGGCACATTTCAGCCCGTCCGGCGATTGAGGACAGCGCGCGCAGCGCGCTTCTGGGGGTTGCGGGGGTCGCCCCCGCAGAAACGGTGAAAGGGAGGGACCGGGGCACCCCTCCCCCACCGGGACCAAAGTCCCGACCTCAACCCGCAACCATCCAGCAACCAACCCCCATCCGGAGGAGCAACCCACACCCCGCAACCTCGTGCTGTCCGCCCCCCAGACAGCACAGGAAGCCCGCGACAGTGACCCTGCCCCACCGCAGCATCGCCCTCGTCCTCGGCACCCGCCCCGAGCTCGTCAAGCTCACGGACCTCGTCCGCCTCCTCGGCCCCGCCGCCCACCTGGTCCACACCGGCCAGCACTACGACGAGGACCTGTCGGGCCGCTTCCTGACCGAGCTGGGGCTGCCGGAGCCGACGTACCTGAAGGGCGTGGGCGGCAAGCCGCGCGCCGTGCAGATATCCGCCGCCCTGGAGCAGCTCGACGAGCTGTTCACCGCCGAGCCCCCGCTCGCGGTGGTCGTCCAGGGCGACACCAACGCCGCACTGGCGGGCGCGCTGGCCGCCAACGCCCGGAGCATCCCCCTGGTGCACGTCGAGGCGGGCCTGCGCAGCCACGACCGCAACATGCCCGAGGAGCACAACCGCGTCCTCATCGACCGCATCGCCGACGTGCTGTGCGCAGCCACCGAGGACAACCGCGCCAACCTCCTCGCCGAGGGCGTCGAGGACGCCCGGATCGCCGTCACCGGCAACACGGTCGTCGAGGCGGTACGCAACCAGCTCCCGGACGCCGACGAGCGCGCCGCGCTGCTGCGCGCGCACGGGCTGACCGCCGACGGCTACGTCCTGGCCACCGTGCACCGCCCGGAGAACACCGACGACCCCGCCGCCCTGCGCGCGGTCCTCACCGAGCTGGCCGCGCTGGTCACCGACGGCCGCCCGGTCGTCCTGCCGCTGCACCCCCGCACCCGGGGCCGGATCGAGGCGGCCGGCCTCACCGGCCTGCTCGCGCCGCTGACGGTGACCGCCCCGCTCGGCTACTCCGCGTTCCTGGCCCTGGCCCGGCACGCGGCGCTGCTGGTCTCCGACTCCGGCGGGATCCAGGAGGAGTGCACGGTCCTCGGCCGCCCGCTGGTGGTCGTCCGCCGCTCCACGGAGCGGCCGGAGGCGATGACCGACTTCGCGGACCTCGTCGAGCCCGGTCCGGGCATCGGCACCGCGGCCCGCCGCCGGCTGGCGGAGGGCGAGCGGGGGCTGGACCGGCTGGCCGCGCTGCCGAGCCCGTTCGGCGACGGCCTCGCGTCGGAGCGCATCACGGCGCTGCTCGCCGGGATCGCCACGCCGGTGCGCCTGGCGGCGTGACCCCCGGGGGCCCACCGGCCCCCGCCGCACCGCCCGCACCCGCCGCGCCCCGCGCCACCGCGCCACCCCTCAAGGACTTCCCCGTGTTCCAGAACCCCCTGCTCCTCGCCTTCCCCTTCTTCCTCCTCACCTGTTTCCTCCTCTACTGGGCGGGCGCCCGGCACGCCTACACCCGCCGCCCCCGCGCCGAGCACGGCGACCCCGGCGCCTTCGACTGGCACTTCTTCGTGCCCTGCCGGGACGAGGAGGCCGTCGTCGCCACGACCGTCGGCCGGCTGCGCGCCGACCACCCCCGCGCCCATGTGTGGGTCATCGACGACGACAGCGACGACCGCACCGGCGCGATCGTGGCCGAGCTCGCCGAGCGCGACCGCCGCGTCCACCTGGTGCGCAGGCACCGCCCCGACGCCCGGCAGGGCAAGGGCGCGGCGCTCAACGCCGCGTACGACGAGCTGAACCAGTTCCTGTCCCGCGAGGCCGACCGCGAGCGGATCGTCGTCTGCGTCGTCGATGCCGACGGGCAGCTGGACCCGAACGCCCTGAACGTCGTCAGCGGCCCCGGCGGCTTCGGCGACCCCGAGACCGGCGGTGTGCAGGTCAGCGTCCGGATGCGGAACACCGGGGACCCGCGCCCGCTGCCGGACCGCGGCCGGGTGCGCAACGCCTTCGCGCGGCTGCTGGTGCGCATGCAGGACATGGAGTTCTCCGTCTCCAACGCCGGAATGCAGCTGCTCCGGGCCCGCACCGGCTCGGTCGGCCTCGGCGGCAACGGCCAGTTCACCCGGCTCGCGTCCCTCGACCGCATAGCCGCCGCCGAGCGCCGGCCCTGGCAGCGCGGCGCCCTGCTGGAGGACTACGAGCTGGGCCTGCACATGATCCTCACCGGCGACCGGATCAACCACCTGGCCGACACCTGGGTCTCCCAGGAGGGCCTGCCGCACGGCCGCCGGTTCCTCACCCAGCGCACCCGCTGGGCGCAGGGCAACCTCCAGTGCGTCCGGTACGCGCCACGCATCATCTCCTCGCGCCACTACGGCGGCCGGGGCATCCTGGAGACCCTCTACACCTTCCTCCAGCCGGTCGCCCACCTGGTGACGCTCGCGCTGTGCGCGCTCATGTTCGCGCTCCTGGGCCTGACCGCGGCCGAGGACGGTCCCGGCGCCGCGTTCGGCGGGATGCTGGCTCTGTGGCCGCTGGTCATCGCGCTGGCCGTCGTCTCCGTCCTGCCGTTCGTCCTGTGGGGCCCGGTCTACCGCCGCGACCGCGCGGACGACCGTTCGCTGCTCACGGCCCTGCTGTGGGGGCTGGCCCTGTGGCTGTACGCGTACCACCTCTTCCCGGCGTCCGCCCGCGGCTTCGTCCGGATGCTGCGCGGCCGCAACGGCTGGGCCAAAACCCGCCGCAACGCGGAGCGCACGGACTCCGGGCCGGTCGCCATCGAGGCCTGACCCCGTGTTCCGCCGCTCACATCCCCGCCAGATCCGGAACCGCCAACTCCCTTCCGCCCTCTGACCCGCGGTGGGAGTTGTGCCCGGAGCCGACGGCGGCCCGGGCGGCGGAACGGGAGCATTGTGCGGATACCGGAACTCAGCACGCGGACGCATCTGTTGCTGCTCACCGCGTGGGCCGCGCTCTGGTTCGTCGTGGTCGAGCCCAGCGGCGGATTCTCCTGGCACTACCTGCGCACCGGCGGCGAGCTGATCTACGACGGCTCGTCCGGCGACGGCGGCCTCAACCTCTACGCCCGCCACCCCGAGCTCCAGATGGGTCCCGTCAGCTTCCTGGTGGCGGGCCTGTTCAACCCCTTCCCCGACGCCGTCGGGCAGGTGCTCGCCGAGGCGTTCATGTCGCTGCTCGGCCTGGTCGTCCTGGTGCTGGCCGGCCGCAGCGCCGCCCGTCACTTCCTGGGCACCGGCACCAACCACCAGCGGCTGCGGCGGCGCGTCCTCGTCGCGGGCCTGGCCTTCATCCCGATGTGGATCGAGGTCTCGGTCCGCTTCGCCCACCTCGACGACGTCCTCGCGCTGTTCTTCACCGCCCTGGCCGTCCGCTACATGACGCGCTGCGACGCGGCCGCCACCGGCATCTGCATGGCCCTCGCCCTGGACTCCAAGCCCACCGCCCTGGCCTTCCTGCCCCTGCTGCTCGCCCTGCCGAAGGACCGCTGGCTACGGGCCGGACTCTGGTGCGCCGGCCTCGTCGCCGTCGCCTGGGTGCCCTTCTTCCTCGTCGACTCGCACTCCTTCGCCGCCGCCGAGTTCACCATCCCCAACAACCCCGCCTCCGCCCTCCGTTGGCTCGGCGCCAACGACCCCGAAACCCCGAGCTGGGCCCGCCCCGCACAGGCCGCCCTCGGCCTCCTCCTCGGCGCGGTCGCCGTATGGCGCGGCCGCTGGGCGGCCGTCGTCCTGATCGGCGCCAACGCCCGGATCGTCCTCGACCCCAGCGTCTACACGTACTACACGGCGTCCGTGCTGCTCGGCACTCTGCTGTGGGACGTGTGCGGCCAGCGGCGGCTGGTGCCGCTCTGGAGCTGGCTGGCCCTGGCCGCTCTCTACGGCAGCGTCTTCGTCGTGCACGACGACTCGACGCGGGGGTTGATCCGGCTCACCTTCGTCGTGGTCTCGACGGCATACGTACTCTTCGCGCCGGTGCGCGACCGGGGCCGGCGGCCCCGTGAGCGTCCGGACGAGCAGCCGGTGGAGGGGCCGTGGGGGCCGATGTGGGATCCGGGGCGGACGCGACCGTGGTCGCGGTGAGGGGTGCCCCGGTCCCTCCCCTTCGCCGATTCCTGAGGGCAAGCCCCCAGACCCCTGAAAGCGGCTTCGCCGCTTGTCCTCAAACGCCGGACAGGCTGAAATGTGCGCCCGGGTGCGACAACCAGCCTGTCCGGCGTCTGAGGACAGCGCGCGCAGCGCGCTTCGCGGGGGTGCGGGGGCGCAGCCCCTGCAAGAAACGGGAAGGGGCGGGACAGGGGCAACCCCCCACCCCGCCCCTCCGGAGCGGCTAAGCGCCCGGCAGAGCCGCCAGCTGCGCACCAATCCGCTCGATATCAGCCTCCGCCTTCGCCAACCGCGTACGAATCTTCACCACAGCCACCTCGGCCGCATTCGCAAGGAACGCCTCGTTACCGAGCTTCCCCACACACTGCGCCTTGTCCTTCTCCGCCGCAGCCAACGCCTTGGCAAGCCGCTTCCGCTCCGCCTCGACATCGATCGTGCCGGACAGATCGAGAGCAACGGTGGCCCCACCGATCGTGAGGTTCGCGGTGGCCTGGAAACCCTCCCCGGCGGGCTGCAGACGCAGCAGCTGCCGGATGGCGCCCTCGTGCGCGGCGAGGGCGGTCCCGGCCAGACCGAGCCGCGCGGGAACCCGCTGGCCCGGCTGGAGCCCCTGGTCGGCGCGGAACCGGCGGACCTCGGTGATCACCTGCTGGAGGTTCTCGATCTCGGCCTCGGCCGCGGCGTCACGGAACCCGCTGTCCGCCGGCCACTCGGCGACGACCAGCGTCTCCTTGCCGGTGAGCGTGGTCCACAGCGTCTCGGTGACGAAGGGGACGATCGGGTGGAGCAGCTTGAGCGTGACGTCCAGGACCTCGCCGAGGACACGCGCCGAGACCGCGGCCTGTTCGCCGCCGCCCATGAACGTGGTCTTGGAGAGCTCCACGTACCAGTCGAAGACCTCGTCCCACGCGAAGTGGTAGAGCGCGTCGGAGACCTTGGCGAACTGGTAGTCCTCGTAGAGCGCGTCCACCTCGGCGACGGTCGCGTTGAGCCGGGAGAGGATCCAGCGGTCGGTCGCCGACAGCTTCTCGGCGGGCGGCAGTTCGCCCTCCACCGTCGCGCCGTTCATCAGCGCGAACCGCGTAGCGTTCCAGATCTTGTTGGCGAAGTTGCGGGACGCCTGGACCCAGTCCTCGCCGATCGGCACATCGGCGCCCGGGTTGGCGCCGCGGGCCAGGGTGAAGCGGACGGCGTCCGAGCCGTAGGCGTCCATCCAGTCCAGCGGGTCGACCGCGTTGGGGTTGGACTTCGACATCTTCTTGCCGAACTCGTCCCGGACCAGGCCGGTGAGCGCGATGGTGTGGAACGGCGCGACGCCGTCCATCGCGTAGAGGCCGAACATCATCATCCGGGCGACCCAGAAGAAGATGATGTCGTGACCGGTGAGCAGGACGTCGGTTGCGTAGAACTTCTCCAGGTCCGGCGTCCGCTCCGGCCAGCCGAGCGTGGAGAACGGCCACAGGCCGGAGGAGAACCAGGTGTCCAGGACGTCGGGGTCCTGGTGCCAGCCCTCGCCGGACGGCGGCTGCTCGTCCGGTCCGACGCAGACGACCTCGCCGTTCGGGCCGTACCAGACCGGGATGCGGTGGCCCCACCACAGCTGGCGCGAGATGCACCAGTCGTGCATGTTGTCGACCCAGTCGAAGTAGCGCTTCGACATGTCCTCCGGGTGGATCTTCACCCGGCCGTCGCGGACCGCGTCACCGGCGGCCTGCGCCAGCGGGCCGACCTTGACCCACCACTGCATGGACAGCCGCGGCTCGACGGTGGTGCTGCACCGGGAGCAGTGGCCGACGGAGTGGACGTACGGGCGCTTCTCCGCGACGATCCGGCCCTGCTCGCGCAGCGCGCCGACGATCGCCGAACGCGCCTCGAAGCGGTCCAGGCCGAGGAACGGCCCGTGCACGGTGATGACGCCGCGCTCGTCCATCACGGACATCGACGGCAGGCCGTGGCGCTGGCCGATGGCGAAGTCGTTGGGGTCGTGCGCCGGGGTCACCTTGACCGCACCCGTCCCGAACTCCGGGTCCACGTGCGTGTCGGCCACGACGGGGATCGTCCGGTCGGTCAGCGGCAGCTTGATCCGCTTGCCGATGAGACGGGCGTAGCGCTCGTCCTCCGGGTGGACGGCGACGGCCGTGTCGCCCAGCATCGTCTCGGCGCGCGTGGTGGCGACGACCAGCGACTCGTCACCCTCGCCGTAGCGGATGGAGACGAGCTCGCCGGCGTCCTCCTGGTACTCCACCTCGATGTCCGAGATGGCCGTCAGGCAGCGCGGGCACCAGTTGATGATGCGCTCGGCGCGGTAGATCAGCTCGTCCTCGTAGAGCCGCTTGAAGATCGTCTGGACGGCCTTGGACAGGCCCTCGTCCATGGTGAAGCGCTCGCGCGACCAGTCGACGCCGTCGCCGAGCCGGCGCATCTGCCCGAGGATCTTCCCGCCGTACTCCTCCTTCCACTGCCAGACGCGGTCGGTGAACGTCTCGCGGCCGAGGTCGTGGCGGGACTTGCCCTCCTCGGCGAGCTGCTGCTCGACCTTGTTCTGCGTGGCGATCCCGGCGTGGTCCATGCCGGGGAGCCACAGCGCCTCGTAGCCCTGCATCCGCTTGCGGCGGGTGAGGGCGTCCATCAGCGTGTGCTGGAAGGCGTGGCCCAGGTGGAGGGAGCCGGTGACGTTGGGCGGGGGGATGACGATCGTGTACGGCTTCTTGTCGCTCTCGGCGTCGGCCGTGAAGTAGCCCCGCTCTACCCAGCGCTCGTACAGGGGCCCCTCTACTTCGGCCGGCGCGTACTGGGTCGGCAGTTCGGGGGCGCTGTCGTGTTGCTGCTGAGTGTTCTCGGTCACGGGGGAAATTCTACGGGGCGGGGGCCGCTCGCCACGAACCCGTTTGCCCCCGACATCACCCGGAGTGAAGCCCTAGGGGACAGTCAGGGAAAATGGCACAAATGTCGCACCCTTCCCGTGCGGCGGCGGAGACCGTCCGGTCCCGTGAGAACCACCCGAGAACGGCACTCCCGATGAACACGCCCCACCCCGCCCCCGCCACCCTGCCCCAGGAGCCTCCTCGCCGCGGCGGGAAGAGGGGCCGGACGGCCGCCCTGGCGGCCGGCGTGCTCGTCGTCGCGGGCGCGGTCGTGGGCGCCCTCCTCTGGCCCGGCGGCGATGACGGCGGCATGGAGGCCTACACCATGGCCCTGCCCGACACGGTCCTCGACGGCGCGTACAAGAAGGACACGAAGTCCGACGACGCCAAGGCGACCGAGGACCTGACCGACGACAGGACGGCCAGGAAGATGGGCATCGCCAACGGCACGGCCGTCATGGGCGAGTACGTCAACGACAAGAAGCAGGACCTGAACGTCATCGGCGTCTACGGCGACATCGCCGACCCGAGGAAGACCCTCGACGCCATGACGGCCGAGTCCGACAAGGGCGCCAGGAAGTACCCGGCGGGAGCGCCCGGCGGAAAGCCCGAAACGGTCACCCCGTGGACCGAGTACCACCCGGCCGGCTTCGACGGCGTGATCATGAAGTGCACGTCCTCGAAGAGCGAGCACAAGACGGGCACCGCGTCGTTCCGGTTCGGAATCAGCCAGTGCTTCTGGGCGGACGGCAGCGCCATGGGCGCCGTCCAGCACACGGTGACGGCCTTCGACGGCCTGCCGGCCGAGGCCCGCGGCGCCACGGGCGCCACCGGCGACGTGATGTCGGCCGAGGAGCTGTCGGTGGCGGCGGCTAAGGTGCGGAACGAAGCGCGCAAGAAGAAGTAGACGGCCGCGGGGAGCGGCCGTGACGGGGGGAGAACGCGATGGGTCACATCAGGTTGCCCGGATCCGGGCGGCCGCGCCCGTGTGCCGTGACCGCGCCCGCGCCCCCGACTGCCGTTCCCCCGGCGGCTGTTGCCGCGAACGTCCGCTTCCCGGCCGCCCCCACGCGGCCGGCACCCGACGCGCGACGCCCGTGACGCGCAGGTGCCCCGGACCGGCGATCCCGGCCCGGCACCACCCCTCCGGCTGTGCCGAAACCGTTGCCGACCCGAGGTAAGGCCGGAATAAGGCATCGGCGAGGATGTCGCGGAACGCCGCCCCTTTTCCCCCCACGACTTGAGAGAGACACCGAACACCATGAGCTTCAACCAGCCGGGCCCCTACGGCCAGCCCCCACAGCAGCCGCAGGGCCCCAACCCCTACGGCCAGGGCGGCGCCCCCGGCCAGCCCGGATACGGCTACCCCCCACAGGGCCCGCCCGCCCCGTACGGCCAGCAGCCCGGTCCCTACGGCGCTCCCCCACAGCAGCCGGGCCCGTACGGCCAGCCCCCGCAGGCCCCCTACGGCCAGCAGCCCGGCATGCCCGGCCCGTACCCGCCGCCGATCCCGCCGCAGGGCGGCGGCAAGGGCAAGACGATCGGCTTCGTCATCGGCGGCCTGGTGCTGGTGGGCGCGATCGTCGCGGGGGCGTTCGTGTTCCTCAACAAGGACAGTGACGGCGACGTGAAGCCGTACACGATCGTCCTGCCGGAGAAGCTGCTGGACGGCAAGTACACGAAGAGCCAACTGGGCGGCGCCGACAAGACGCAGAACTTGAGCAACGACAAGGAGCTCCAGAAGCACGGCATCACCAAGGGAACGGGCGTCACTGGTTCTTACGAGAACGACGCCAAGCAGCGCTTGGGGATCACCGGTATCTACGGGGAGGTCAACGACCCGACGAAGGCGGTCAACGACATGATCGCCGACATGGACAAGAAGAAGTCCACCTTGAGCAGCGTCAAGACCGAAACAGTCACGCCGTTCAAGGAGTACCACCCGGCCGGCTTCGACGGCGCGGTGATGAAGTGCGACCTCACCAAGTTCACCAGCAGCTACGGCTCGGTCTCCTCCGAGATGCAGGTCAGCCGGTGCATCTGGGGCGACAGCAGTGCCATGGGCATCGTGCAGCACAGGGTGCAGAAGAGCACCTCCTCTTTCGGCTCCAGCACCAACTCCACTGGTGACGTGATGTCCGCCGAGGAGATGTCGGAAGCGACCGCCAAGGTGCGCAACGAGGTCCGCAAGGAGAAGTAGCAGGCTCCATGGAGCGATTGGCCCCGAAGGGAAAGAAATGAGCTCAGACCAGCCCAACCCGTACGGTCAGCCCAACCAGCCCAACCCCTACGGGCAGGGCGGCGGCGCGCCAGGCGGACAGCCGGGCTACGGCTACCCTCCGGGCCAACCGCCCCAGCAGCCCCAGCCGCAGGCGAACCCGTACGGGCAGCCGCCCCAGCAGCCCCCGAACCCGTACGGGCAGCCCCCGCAGCAGCCGCCCAACCCGTACGGGCAGCCGGCGCAGGCCGGTCCGTACGGGGCGCCGCCCGCGCAGCCGCCGCAGCCCATGTACGGGCAGCAGCCGGGCATGCCGCCGGCGCCGTACCCGCCGCCGATACCCCCGCAGCGCCCGGGCAAGGGGAAGGCCATCGGCATCACCGTCGGCGCGCTCGTCGTCGTGGGTGCCGTGATCGGGGGCTTCTTCTATTTCAGGGGGGACGGCGGCAGTTCGGTGCCGGACGACGGCAAGCGGTACAAGCTCACGGCGCCGGAGACGGTGCTCGGGGAGTTCAAGAAGGACCCCGGCGAGACGGTCAAGGGCTTCGGGCCGAACGGCAAGGAGAAGGCGACGGCACTGGGCGTCGCCGACGCGGAGAACGCGGGCGCCGGCTACGAGGCCGGCAACGGGATGACGCAGAAGTACCTCTTCTTCAACGGCGTCCACGGGAAGATCAAGAACCCCGAGGCCACCCTCGACAAGTTCTTCGGCTTGATGAATGAATCCCTCAAGAAGGACGCCAAGGGCGGGAAGGGCGAGCTGGAGGGCAGCCCGCAGAAGGTCACGCCCGCGGGCCTGGAGAACGCCGTGATGAAGTGCCAGTACGTGAAGACGGCCGAGGGCGGCGGTGGCTCCGACGAGGTGCCCGAGAACTTCAGGGCGCCGATCTGCATCTGGGCGGATCACAGCACCGCCGCCGTCGTCATGCAGGCGGACCTCGCGGCCTCGATGGGCGGCGGCGCGTCGCTGGACCGGGCGGCCGGGCAGGCAGCGAAGCTCCGCAACGAGGTCCGCGTCGAGGTCGGGAAGTGACCGACCAGCATCCCGGCCCGTACGGGCAGCAACCGCCCCACCCCCAGGCGAACCCGTACGGGCAGCCGCCCCAGCAGCAGCCGAACCCGTACGGGCACCCCCCGCAGCAACCGCCGAGCCCGTACGGGCAGCCCTACGGGCAACCCCGGATGCCAACCCCGTACGGCCAGTACCCCACCACGCCGCCCCTCCCCCCGCAGCGCTCCGGCAAGGGCAAGGCCATCGGCATCACCGTCGGCGCGCTCGCCATCGTGGGCGCCCTCGTCGGCGGCTTCTTTTTCTTCCAGGGGAGCGGTGGTGACAAGCGCTACCGCCTCACCGCGCCCGAGACGGTGCTCGGGGAGTACAAGAAGAACGGGTCGGACAGCAGCGGCCCCGTCGACCCCAAGGACGAGAAGGTCAACGCCAAGTTGGGGATCAAGGGCGCCCATCCGGTCGGCGGCGAATACCGGTCCGGTGCGGGTGCCGACGCGAAACGGCTCTCCTTCCACGGCGTGTGGGGGCGGATCGACAGCCCCGAGACCACCGTGGACCGCCTCTTCGAGCTGCTGAAGAAGAACGACGGAAACGACGGCGACGATGCGACCCAGTACGTGGGAAGTCCCCGGAAGGTCACCCCGAAGGGCCTTGGCGGGGGCGCCGTGATGAAGTGCCAGGCCATGAGGGTCAGCGTGCCCGGGGGCAGGAACGTCGACATGCCCTTCTGCGCATGGGCCGACCACAGCACCGTCGCCATGGTGATGAACATGGACCGCGCGTCCCTGCTGGCCGGGACCGCCACGCTCGACCGGTGCGCCGGGACCGCGGCCAGGCTCCGCGACGAGATCCGCGTCGAACGCGAGAAGTGACCCGCCGGGCGGACCGGGTGTCCCCACACATCCGGCCGCCGGGGCCGGGCCCGTTCGCCGTCCCGCACGGCGGGTAGCGTGGCCGGTGATCACCGAACCACCAGAGATACACGGAACTTGAGACACGCGAAACCTGGGACGCACGGAAAGAAACCTGAGACGCGCGAAAGGGGCGCCCGCCGTCCGGGCGGGCGCCCCTTCCGTGAACGAACGAACTGCCGCTACGCGCTCTTCTCGTGCCGCTCCCCCGGGCCCGGCCCGTTGCCCCGCGAGCGCGGCACCAGGGTGGGGTTGACGTTGGACTGCACGACGTCGGCCGTGATGACGACCCGTGCGACGTCCTTGCGGGACGGCACCTCGTACATCACGGACTGGAGGACCTCCTCCATGATGGCCCGCAGACCACGCGCGCCCGTGCCGCGCAGGATCGCCTGGTCGGCGATGGCCTCCAGCGCCGGGCGGTCGAAGTCCAGCTCCACGCCGTCGAGTTCGAAGAGGCGCTGGTACTGCTTCACCAGCGCGTTGCGCGGCTCGACGAGGATCTGCAGCAGGGCCGCCCGGTCGAGGTTGTGCACGCTGGTGATGACCGGCAGCCGGCCGATGAACTCCGGGATCATGCCGAACTTGACCAGGTCCTCCGGCATGACCTCCTGGAACTGGTCGCTCGCCTCGATCTCGCGCTTGGAGCGGATCGTCGCCCCGAAGCCGATGCCCTTCGCACCCGCCCGCGACTCGATGATCTTCTCCAGGCCGGAGAACGCGCCGCCCACGATGAACAGCACGTTCGTCGTGTCGATCTGGATGAATTCCTGGTGCGGGTGCTTGCGGCCGCCCTGCGGGGGAACCGAGGCCGTGGTGCCTTCCAGGATCTTCAGCAGGGCCTGCTGGACGCCCTCGCCGGAGACGTCCCGAGTGATCGACGGATTTTCGCTCTTTCGGGCTACCTTGTCGATCTCGTCGATGTAGATGATGCCGGTCTCGGCCTTCTTGACATCGTAGTCGGCGGCCTGGATCAGCTTCAGGAGGATGTTCTCGACGTCCTCGCCCACGTAGCCCGCCTCGGTCAGCGCCGTGGCGTCCGCGATGGCGAACGGGACGTTGAGCATGCGCGCGAGCGTCTGCGCCAGCAGCGTCTTGCCGGAACCGGTCGGACCGAGCAGCAGGATGTTGGACTTGGAGAGCTCGATGGCGTCGTCACGGTCGCGTCCGCCGGCCTCACCGGCCTGAACGCGCTTGTAGTGGTTGTAGACCGCCACCGAGAGGGCCTTCTTCGCGGCCTCCTGGCCGACGACGTAGCCCTCGAGGAACTCGTAGATCTCCCGGGGCTTGGGCAGTTCCTCCCAGCGCACCTCGGAGGTCTCCGCGAGCTCTTCCTCGATGATCTCGTTGCAGAGGTCGATGCACTCGTCGCAGATGTACACACCAGGACCCGCGATGAGCTTCTTCACCTGCTTCTGGCTCTTGCCGCAGAACGAGCACTTGAGCAGGTCGCCGCCGTCACCGATGCGTGCCACGAGGTGCTTCCCCTTCGCCTGGGATCCGCCTTGCTCTGCGAACCCGAGTGCTTGCCTATCGACGGTACCTTGCCGGGCCCCCCGTGCGGGCCCCCCTCGTACCTACTCGGCCAAGGGGGGTACCGGCGGCACAGTGTCCGGGAACCGGATGCGGACCGGCTCCCGGACCGTCACGTCAGACCGCGACGGACGACTTGCGGGTCGAGACGATCTGGTCGACCAGACCGTACGCCAGCGCGTCCTCGGCCGTGAGGATCTTGTCGCGCTCGATGTCGTCGCGGATCTTCTCGACCGGCTGGGTGGAGTGCTTGGCCAGCATCTCCTCCAGCTGCGTCCGCATGCGCATGATCTCGTTCGCCGCGATCTCCAGGTCGGAGAGCTGCTCGCGGCCCGTCTGGCTGGACGGCTGGTGGATCAGCACCCGGGCGTTGGGCAGCGCCATGCGCTTGCCCGGGGTGCCGGCGGCCAGCAGGATGGCCGCGGCGGAGGCCGCCTGGCCCATGCAGACCGTCTGGATGTCCGGCTTCACGAACTGCATCGTGTCGTAGATGGCGGTCAGCGCCGTGAAGGAGCCGCCGGGCGAGTTGATGTAGATCGAGATGTCCCGGTCGGGGTCCATCGACTCCAGGCACAGCAGCTGCGCCATGACGTCGTTGGCGGAGGCGTCGTCGATCTGCACTCCGAGGAAGATCACGCGCTCCTCGAAGAGCTTCGCGTACGGGTCGTACTCACGCACGCCCTGGGAGGTGCGCTCGACGAAGCGGGGAACGACGTAGCGCGCCTCGGCGGGCAGACCGGAGAACTGCGCCTGCGGGCCCGTGTAGAGGCCGCTGCCGGGGAAGTTGTTCATGCGGGTGTTCACCATCCTGATGGCGGTCGTTGGCTGGGAATCGGCTGTCGGGCGGTACTGCCGGGGCTCAGGCCCCGGTGCCGCCGCCGCCCGGAACGCCGGAGGCGTGCGTGATGATCTCGTCGATGATCCCGTACGCCTTCGCCTCCTCCGCGCTGAACCAGCGGTCGCGGTCGCCGTCGCGGATGATCGTCTCCACGGTCTGACCGGTGTGGTGGGCGGTGATCTCCGCCATGCGCTTCTTGGTGCGGAGCAGCTGCTCGGCCTGGATCTTGATGTCCGAGGCGGTGCCGCCGAGGCCCGCGGAGCCCTGGTGCATGAGGATGTCGGTGTTGGGCAGCGCGAAGCGCTTGCCCGGGGTGCCACCGGTGAGCAGGAACTGGCCCATCGAGGCGGCGAGGCCCATGCCGATGGTGACCACGTCGTTCGGGATGTACTGCATGGTGTCGTAGACCGCCATGCCGGCCGTCACCGAGCCGCCGGGGCTGTTGATGTAGAGGTAGATGTCCTTGTCGGGGTCGGCGGCAAGGAGCAGCAGCTGGGCAGTGATCTTGTTGGCGATGTCGTCGTCGACCTGCTGGCCCAGGAAGATGATCCGCTCGTCGAGCAGTCGGCTGTAGACCTGGTCGCCGAGGCCACCACCGATGGAAGGTCCGCCGGCGGCGGAAGGCATCAGATTCGTCACGTGATCCACCTGCTCGTCTCTGACGGCAACGGGCCGTCTCCGCGTCTTCACTCGGGGCCGGGGGTGCTCAGGGCCGGTAAGGTCCGGCGCGCTCAAAGTCTCCCCTGCCCTCGTATCTACGGACCCTAACGCGCTGGTCGGCGGGCGCCATCCCGCATGAGGAACTGTTCGCTCTGAGCGCAGGTTCCGGCACGTTCCGCCCGCCGGGTGCCGACGCGGCCCGTCTCCCCCGCGGGGGCGCCGCCACCGCCCGGAGCGGGACGGGCCCGGACGCGGCCCGCGCCGGGTGGCGGCGGGGTCGCGTCCGGGCCCGTCCCGGAAGGTCGTACCGCGCACCGCCGCGCACCGGGGCGCGGCGGCCGTGGGATGCGACCGGTGGGCGTCAGCCCTCGTTCTTGGCCTCGGCAGCCTCGGCGGCCTCGGTGACCTCAGCGGTCTCCGCGGCAGCCTCCGCGGCGTCCTCTTCGTCCTCCAGGTCGACGACCTCACCGTTGGAGTCCTTGACCGTGGCGGCCTCGACGACGGTCGCGAGGGCCTTGCCGCGGGCGACCTCACCGACGAGCATCGGGACCTGGCCCTGCTCGACGACGGCCTGGGCGAACTGGTCGGGGCTCATGCCGGAGGACTGGGCACGGCGCATCAGGTGCTCGGTGAGCTCGTCCTGGCCGACCGACAGCTTCTCCTTGTTGACGATCTCGTCGAGGACGAACTGGGTGCGGATGCCCTTCTCGGCCTGCTCCTTGAGCTCGGCGTCGAACTCCTCGGCGCTCTTGCCCTGGATCTCCAGGTACTTCTCCAGGGTGAGGCCCATCTGGCCGAGCTGGTGGTGCTCCAGGTTGTGCTTACGAGTGTTGACCTCGTCCTCGAGCAGCTTCTCGGGCATCGGGACCTCGACCAGCTTCAGGAGCTCGTCGAGGACCTTCTCCTGGGCCTGGGTGGCCTGGTCGAACTTCTTCATCCGCGCGAGGCGCTCGCGGCTGTCCGCCCTGAGCTCCTCCAGCGTGTCGAACTCGCTCGCGAGCTGGGCGAACTCGTCGTCCAGGGCGGGCAGTTCGCGGGACTTGACGGCGGTGACGTCGACCTTGACCTCGGCCTCCTTGCCCTCGGCGCTGCCGCCCTTGAGCTCGGAGGTGAAGGTGGCGGTGCCGCCGGCCTCCAGGCCGGTGACGGCCTCGTCGATGCCGTCGAGCAGCTGGCCCGAGCCGATGGTGTAGTCGACGCCCTGGGCGACGCCGTCCTCCAGCACCTCGCCGTCGACCTTGGCCTCCAGGTCGACGGTGACGATGTCGCCCTCGGCGGCCGCGCGCTCCACCGGGGAGGTGGTGGCGAAGCGCTCACGGAGCTGCTCGACCGACTTCTCGACGTCCTCGTCGCTGACCTCGACGGCGTCGACGGTGACCTCGATGCCGGAGTAGTCCGGGATCTCCAGGGCGGGACGGATGTCGACCTCGGCGGTGAAGGTCAGCAGCTCGCCGTCCTTCAGCTCCGTGATGTCCACCTCGGGCTGACCCAGCGGGTTCAGCTCACCCTCGTTGACGGCCTCGGTGTAGAACTTCGGAAGGGCGTCGTTGACGGCCTCCTCCAGCACCGCACCGCGGCCGAAGCGCTGGTCGATCACTCGGGCAGGGATCTTGCCCTTGCGGAAGCCCGGCACCGAGACCTGGCTGTTGATCTTCTTGTACGCCGCGTCGAGGCTGGCCTTGAGCTCCTCGAAGGGCACCTCGACAGTGAGCCGAACCCGGGTCGGGTTCAGGGTCTCCACGGCGCTCTTCACGGTTCGGTCTCCTTGGGGCTGACTTTGGGATTCTGCTGAGGTTCAGCGGATCGCGCCCGGTAGAGAGACACAGACGCGCAGCTTGCATAGTAACCGCACGCAGGATGAGCCCCACAATGTGATCTTGCTGGTCGGGGTGGCCGGATTCGAACCGACGACCTTCCGCTCCCAAAGCGGACGCGCTACCAAGCTGCGCCACACCCCGTCGGTGCGACACGTAGGGTACATGCCCGCGAGAGCGGTGGCCGACCTTTGACCCGGCGGCGACGACCAGGGGTGACCACGGGGAACGTGAGGCGGGCGGGGCGCGCGGCGGGGGCCGGGCGGAGGGGCCGCGGGCGGCCGTCGGACGAACGCCGGGACGTACGCCGGGACGACTGCTGGAGCGAACGCGGTACCGGGTGTGCGGCGAGGGGCCCGGACCCGCTACGATGCACGTCAGCGCCGAGGGCCCTACCGGGTCGGACGGCGCGCGCGGGCGTAGCTCAATGGTAGAGCCCCAGTCTTCCAAACTGGCTACGCGGGTTCGATTCCCGTCGCCCGCTCGGACGACGCCCCCGGCCCACGGCCGGGGGCGTTCTTCGTGCCTCCGGACCCGAGGACGTCCTTCGGGCCGCCGGAGCCGGGCGGGGCCGGCTACAGCTTGATCCCGTTGATCGTCTGGGCGAGCGAGTTGAGGAATCGGTGGATCGACGGCGCCATGCCCGACGACGCCAGGAAGAAGCCGAAGAGTGCCGCGACGATCGCCGGCCCGGTCTTCATCTTTCCGCCGCGAATCATGATCACCACGATGATCGCCAAGAGCAGCACCGCTGACACCGATATGGCCACAACTGATCACACCCTCGGTCGAAGACACCTGGCCCGGCCCCTGGAGCACCGCCTCGCAGTGCTCCACCGCACCATCGTGCCATCAACTCGCCGTCCACGGAGGTGCTGTGACGATTCATCGACGATTTGACCGACTCCGTCAGGGGTCGATTTCCGGCCGCGGTGGCCGGTCTCCGAAAAGTCGCGCCGCCGGGAAGGATTGCCACCGCTTTGCCCGTCCCCGCTAGGGTGCGTCGAATGTCCCGCACCGCCACGTCCCCGGCGCGTGCCGCGGCCCCCGCTCCCGGCCCGCCCCAGGCCGGTTCCGCCGCCGCGTCGCGCGACCCGTTCTTCGACAACGCGAAGTACCTGGCCATCGTCCTCGTCGTGCTCGGCCACGCCTGGGAGCCGCTCACCCACACCAGCCGTGCAGCGACGGCGCTGTACCTCACGGTCTACACATTCCACATGCCGGCGTTCATCCTGATCTCCGGCTACTTCTCGCGGGGCTTCGATATGAGCCCGCCCAGGCTGAAGCGCCTGATCACCAGCGTCCTGGTGCCGTACCTGATCTTCCAGATCGGCTATGTGGAGTTCCAGCACCTGGCCGAGAAGGACGCGGACCCGGAACCGTTCACCCTGCTGGAACCGTGGTACCTCAACTGGTTCCTGGCCGCCCTGTTCGTATGGCGGCTGACGACGCCCATCTGGAAGACCATCCGGTGGCCGGTGCCGGTGGCCTTCGCCGTCGCGGTCATGGCGATGCTCACCCCCGAGGTCGGCAGCGAGTTCGACCTGATGCGCGTGATGCAGTTCCTGCCGTTCTTCGTGATCGGGCTGCACCTCAAGCCGTCCCACTTCGAGCTGGTGCGACGGCGCTGGGTGCGGATCGCGGCGGTGCCGCTCCTCGGCTGCGCGGTGGCCACGGCGTACCTGCTGGCCCCGGAGCTGGACAGCGGCTGGTTCTACCGCAACGCCGGCGTCCGGGACCTGCACGAGCCCGCCTGGACGGCGCCCGTGATGACCTTCGCCCTCTTCCTCTGCGCCGCCGCGCTGACGGTGGGCTTCCTGGCCTGGGTGCCGCGCCGGCGGACCTGGTTCACGGCGCTGGGCACCGGGACGATGTACGGCTTCCTGCTGCACGGCTTCGTGATCAAGCTGTCGCGGTGGCGGGAGTGGTACGACCTCTACGACTGGATCCGCCGGCCGGCGGGCGAGGTCCTGGTGTCGGTCCTCGCCGTCGCCCTGATCACCGTGCTGTGCACGTCCCCCGTCCGGCGGGTGTTCCGCCGGGTCGTCGAACCGCGGATGGACTGGGCCTTCCGGCTGCCCGCGCGTCCTACATGTGCAGCAGGATCTGGACCGCCAGCGCCACGTACCAGCCCACCGGAACGATAAGACCGATCGCTCCCGGGCGCTTGAACAGCGGGGCCCCCGGGTCGAGCTGGGGGCCGTGGCTGCCGGGCGCCGGCGGCGCGAGTTTCCTGATCTTCGCGTGCACCGCCAGATTCCAGAACAGGGTGAGCGGCGTGAAAATGATCAGGGAGAACGGGCTCCACCACTGCCAGCAGGTCTTCGCGGTCATATCGCGGTGCAGCGCCGTGGCGCAGGTGCGGCAGAACCGGCCGGGCCGCGAGAAGAACCGCATCATCAGGACGAGGCCCTGGTGGCGGCGGACGGTCATCTGCGCGGCCGGGAATCCGCCGCATATCTCGCAATTCCCGTGCGCCCCCGGTTGCGGCGTCGGCTGCGGCGCTCCGGCATAGGGGTCGGACTGCGGGGGCGCCGCATAGGGACCGCCCTCCGGGGTGCCATAGGGATTGCCCTGGGGCTGCCCCTGGCCGGCCCCGTACGGGTTCCCCTGCGGGGCGCCGTACGGGTTGCCCTGCGGCGGCGCGGCGTACGGATTGGGCTGCGGAGGTGCGGCGTACGCGCCCGGCTGCTGCTGGGCGTACGGCCCCGGCTGCGGGGCGGCCTGCTGAGGGGCCTGCTGAGGGGCCGCGTACGGGCCCGTGGGCGCCCCGGAGGCGTACGGGCCGGGCGGCGGCGCGGCGCCCTGCGGCGGCTGGGGCTGCTGCGGATATCCGTACGGCTGCTGCGGCGGCTGGGGTGTGGTCACAGGAATTCCCCCCGTGTGAAGCGGTGATGTACGTGCGGCCGAATGACGGGCTTCGACGGAAATGCCGGTGACGGCACGGCGGCGTGGGCGCCCGTCGGCGCGACCGGCGACGGACATGTCTATCAACGAGCTCGCGGAAACCGCAACGAGGGGAGAAATGGGACCCGCTCACCGGTGCCGCTCGTCCGCGCACGGAATTCCGGCGGTTCTCCCTCGAAGCTCCCTCGCATTTCCCTCGAATCGGATGGGAATCGGTCTCGTTCCGGAGGGGGGAATCCGACGGGTTTCGGGCCCGTATCCCCCGCGTGCCCCGCCCCCGGTCTCAATCGCGCCGGTCGCGGCAGATCAGCAGCAGGGCGCGGTCGTCGTTCACGTCCTTGGCGACGGCCTCGATCAAATGCCAGGCGGCGCCCGCGAATCCGGTGGTGACGTACCGGTCGGCCTCGCCGGTCAGCCGGTCCATGCCCTCGGTGAGCTCGCGTTCCGCGGTCTCGACCAGGCCGTCGGTGAAGAGCATCAGGACGTCGCCGGGGCGCAGCCTGCCCTTCACGGAGTCGAACTCCGCGCCGTCGTAGACCCCGAGGAGCGGGCCCTCCGCGGTCTTCTCCTCCCAGCGGCCGGAGCCGGCGCTGAGCTGGAGGGCGGGGACGTGGCCCGCGGAGAAGAGCTCGTAGTCGCCGCTGTCGAGGTCGAGCACGAGGTGCACGGAGGTGGCGAAGCCCTCGTCCCAGTCCTGGCGGAGCAGGTAGCCGTTGGCCGCGGGGAGGAAGGCGTGCGGCGGCAGGGAGCCCAGGAGGCCGCCGAAGGCGCCGGAGAGCAGGAGGGCGCGGGAGGCGGCGTCCATGCCCTTGCCGGAGACGTCGGTGAGGACGACTTCGAGGCTGCGCCCGCCGCCGGTGCGGGCGGCGACGACGAAGTCGCCGGAGAACGACTGCCCTCCGGCCGGCCGGAGGGCCATCTCGCGGTGCCAGCCACGGGGCAGTTTGGGCAGCTTGCTCTGGACCCGGATGCGTTCGCGGAGGTCGAAGAGCATCGTTCCGCCGCGCCGCCAGGGCACTCCGACACGGCTCCGGAACTGGGCGATGAGCAGGCCGAGGAAGCCGACGGCGGCGACGACGAGGATGGTGCCGGGGGTGACGCGGTCGGTGCCGTACGCGGCGGGGTCGAGGACCGCCGACTCGACGATGAGGGCGGTCGCCGCCGCGGCGTAGAGACCGAGGAGGCTGGCGGGGCGCAGCAGCAGGCCCCCGGCGACGATGGGCAGCACGAGGGCGGTGGGGGCGCACCATTCGGGCTGGGCGATGGTGCCGATGGCGAGGGCGGGTACGGAGAGCAGCAGGGTGCTGAGGGCGACCCGGTCGGAGCCGTCGCCGCGGAAGTAGTCGACCCCGGCCTTGCGCACGCTCGTGCGGACCCGGTGCAGTGCTTTGCGCATCCGGGCCGTCGGGGTCTCCGCACCGCCAGTCATTGCTTCGGGACCTTATCCACCCATTCGGCGGCGCGTCGATTCACGCCGCGCCGACACGGCTGCCCGCAGGGCACCTGGGGCGCAACCCTATGCGAAAGGTGCGCACCTGATCGGTTATACGGGTGGACGCATGGCTGTACAGCGGGGAATCCGGTCGTACAACCGGAGCGCGCCGGATGACCGCGCGCCCCTTGAGTCCCGGACGGCACACAGGGAACCGGCGGAACGAACCGGGCGGCGGGTGCGCGGCGCCGCGTACCGGAGCCCGGGGACGCGCGGGTCGTGCGGTCCGTGCGCCAACTGCCCCGTGCGCGCGGGGTCGTTCGATGTTTCGACAACGCACCGCGGGCTCCGTCCGCCGGTTCAGCGCCGCTGGCACCCCGGGCACCAGAAGAGGTTGCGGGCGGCGAGCCCGGCCGTGCGGACCTCTTCCCCGCAGAGGTGGCACGGCTGTCCCGCGCGCCGGTAGACGTACACCTCGCCCCCGTGGTCGTCGACCCGCGGCGGCCGGCCCATGGCCTCCGGGGTGTGGTCGGGCCGCACGGTGTCGATCCTGTTGTTCCGGACGCCCTCGCGCATGAGGGCGACCAGGTCGTGCCAGATCGCGTCCCATTCCGGCCGGGTGAGGTCACGGCCGGTCCGGTACGGATCGATGCCGTGCCGGAACAGCACCTCGGCGCGGTAGACATTGCCGACGCCTGAGATGACCTTCTGGTCCATGAGGAGGGCGGCGACGCTGGTCCTGCTGCGGGAGATCCGCCGCCAGGCCGGCTCGTGGTCCTCGCCGTCCCGCAGCGGGTCGGGCCCGAGCCGGTCGTGTATCGCCTGCTTCTCGCCGTCGGTGAGCAGGGCGCAGGCGGTCGGGCCGCGCAGGTCGGCGTAGGCGTCGGGGGTGGCGAGCCGCAGCCGCACGGTGTCGGTGGGCGGGGGCGCGGGGGCGGCGCCGAGGGTGTACTTGCCGAAGAGGCCCAGGTGGACGTGGATCCAGCCGGTGGGTCCGAAGCCGAGGAACAGGTGCTTGCCGTGGGCCTCCGCCTCCTCCAGGGGGCGGCCGTCGATCAGGGCGGCGCCGTCCGAGAACTTGCCCTGCGGGCTGGTCGCCCGGACCGTGCGGTCGGCGAACAGGGCGCGGTGGTCCGCCGCCAGGCGGTGGATCGTGTGCCCTTCGGGCATGGCTGCGTCCTCCCGGACGGGGTGTCGGCGCCCGCGGGCGCGGCGGAATGCCTAGAGGTCCCCGGCGGGTGCCGGCCCGGGGAACGGCAAGGGGCCCGCCGCGCGGTGCGGCGGGCCCGAGGGGGCGTCCGGGGAGATCAGCCCTGCTGCGGGTGGTGGGCCGGGATGTCCGGCAGCTCGCCCGTGGTCTCGTAGCGGCTGAGCATCTCGATACGGCGGGTGTGACGCTCCTCACCCGAGTACGGCGTGGCGAGGAACACCTCGACGAACTTCGTCGCGTCCTCCTGGGAGTGCATCCGGGCGCCGACCGCGATCACGTTCGCGTCGTTGTGCTCACGGCCCAGCGCGGCGGTCTGCTCGCTCCAGGCCAGGGCCGCGCGGACGCCCTTGACCTTGTTCGCGGCGATCTGCTCGCCGTTGCCCGAACCGCCGATCACGATGCCGAGGCTGCCCTCGTCCGCCGCGGTCCGCTCGGCGGCGCGCAGGCAGAACGGCGGGTAGTCGTCCTGGGCGTCGTAGATGTGGGGGCCGCAGTCGACGGGCTCGTGGCCCTGGGCGGTCAGCCACTCGACGAGGTGGGTCTTGAGTTCGTAACCGGCATGGTCGGAGCCGAGGTACACGCGCATGCGTCCGAGTGTGGCACGTCCCCGGGGGTACCCGCGCCAGGGCCCCCGCCGGTACCGGACGTGAATGCAACGATACGGATTCGGGTCTTCCGAAATACGCCTTCGAAAAGTTCTAATGCGGGGGCTCGTAACCCGAGAACCGAAGGAAACTACCCATGAGCGCGATACCGCCGACCATGACAAAGGCGTCGACGTCCGGCGATCCCGCGGACGCCGTGCCCGGATCGGGGGACGGCCTCAAGGCCGGCCTCAAGAACCGCCACCTTTCCATGATCGCCATTGGTGGCGTCATCGGCGCCGGCCTCTTCGTGGGATCCGGATCCGGTATCGCCGCCGCCGGCCCCGCCATTCTCGTCTCGTACGCCCTCGTGGGCGCCATGGTCGTCCTCGTGATGCGGATGCTCGGCGAAATGGCCGCCGCCAATCCGACCTCCGGCTCCTTCTCCGCCTACGCGGACCGGGGTCTGGGCCGCTGGGCCGGCTTCACCATCGGCTGGCTCTACTGGTTCTTCTGGGTCGTGGTGCTGGCGGTCGAGGCCACGGCGGGCGCGTCGATCCTCAACAGTTGGGTACCGGACGTCCCGAAGTGGGCCTGGGCCCTGATCGTCATGGTGGTCCTCACCGCCACCAACCTGGCCTCCGTCAGCTCGTACGGTGAGTTCGAGTTCTGGTTCGCCGGCATCAAGGTCGTGGCCATCGCGGCGTTCGTGATCATCGGCGGCCTCGCGGTCTTCGGCGTGCTGCCCGGCTCGGACAACCCGGGCGCGGGGCTGGCCCACCTCACCGACGCGGGCGGCTTCCTGCCCAACGGTCCCGGGGCGATCCTCACCGGTGTCCTGATGGTCGTCTTCTCCTTCATGGGCAGCGAGATCGTCACCCTCGCCGCCGGCGAGTCCGAGAACCCGCAGCGCGCCGTCCGGCAGGCGACGAACAGCGTCATCTGGCGCATCGCCGTCTTCTACCTCGGCTCGATCTTCGTCGTCATCACCCTGCTGCCCTGGAACTCCTCGGCGATCGCCAAGGACGGCAGCTACGTCGCGGCGCTCAACTCGATCGGCATCCCGCACGCCGGCCAGGTCATGAACGTCATCGTCCTGACCGCCGTCCTCTCCTGCCTCAACTCCGGCCTCTACACCGCCTCCCGCATGGCCTTCTCCCTCGGCCGCCGCGGCGACGCGCCCAAGGCGTTCGCCCGCGTCAACAAGCAGGGCGTTCCGCGGGCCGCGATCCTGGGCTCGGTCGTCTTCGGCTTCCTCTCGGTCTTCTTCAACTACATGTGGCCCGACACGGTCTTCAAGTTCCTGCTGAACTCGTCCGGCGCGGTCGCCCTCTTCGTCTGGCTGGTCATCTGCGTCACCCAGCTGAAGATGCGCGGCATCATCCTGCGCGAGACGCCCGAGAAGCTCGTGGTGCGGATGTGGCTCTTCCCGTATCTGACCTGGGCCACGATCGGCATGATCCTCTTCGTGCTCGGCTACATGGTCTACGACGGTGGCGACAACCGTCAGCAGGTCATGCTCTCCGTGCTGGTGGCCGTGGTGGTCCTGGCGATCGGCCTGGTCCTGGACCGGCGGCGGCGAGCGGTGAACGCCGGGAAGTGACCGGCCTCCACGACGGACGCCCGTTCCCCGCCCTCCCCAGCGGCGGACCGGGCGTCTTTCGTTTTCCGTCACGGGACGGGCGGCTATGGATGCCACATGTGGCACAAGTGAGCGGAGAGCGAGCGATCGGGCGAAAAGATCCGTCGCCGGGGGAGGAAAGCCGCTCGTCCCCCTAGCGTCGGAGGACGGCACCCGGCCGCCCCCTCCCGTCATTGGGCAGACTGGGCATCACCACGGGAAGGAGTGAGCATGTCCGCGCAGCCGGTCCACTACGAGTACCCGGACCCCGAGCCCCACAGGGACCCGCAGGCGGCGTCGAGGATCACGGGGGAGCCGCGGGAGATCGCCGAACAGATCGAGAACGCGAGCGGCCTCCGGGTCGAAATCCTCCGAGGAACACTCATGATGTCCCCCACGCCGCGGCGTCGCCACGCGCAGACCGCGGACCAACTGCGGGAGCTGCTGCGCGCATGCCGCGCGGACGGCCTGCGCCCCTACGAGAACGTATCCATCCCGCTGCCGGACGACCCGGATGACTACGCGACCCCGGACATGCTGATCTGCCAGAGCGACATGATGGACTCCGACGACTGGCTGCTGGCCGGCGAGGACGTCGAGCTCGCCATCGAGGTGACCTCCCCGTCCGAACGCCCCGTCGCCGTCGCCGACAAGATCGCCTGGTACGCCGAGGCCCGCGTCCCTGTGCTCCTCTACCTCTACCCCGCCACCGGCAGGTGGACCCTGCACTCCCGCCCCTCCGACGAGGGCTACCGCACCCTCGCCCAGGGCAAGTACGGCGACCCCGTCCCCCTTCCCGGACACCTCGGTGGCGACATGCCCACGGCGGACCTGCCCCGGTACGAACGCTGACAGGGCGGAAGACGGAAGAGCCCGCCGCCCCGAGGTCGGGGCAGCGGGCTCCGGTCGTACGGGGAAGGTCAGCCCCGCCGCCCCAGCAGCTTCCACGCCGCCGGCAGCGCCCCCATCGCCAGCGCCGCCTTCAGCGCGTCGCCGATGAGGAACGGAGTCAGACCGGCGGCGACGGCGTCGCCGAGGGACAGGTGGAGGGAGAGGGCCAGGTACGGCACGCCCACCGCGTAGATGATCGCGGACCCGAGGGCCATGGTCCCGGCGGTGCGGAGCACCGAGCGGTCGGCGCCGCGACGGGCCAGGGCGCCGACGACAGTGGCGGCGAGGAGCATGCCGAGGACGTAGCCGAAGGAGGGGAAGGCCGCGCCGGACCGCGCCTCGGCGAACCAGGGCAGGCCCGCCACACCGGCGAGCGCGTACAGCGCCAGGGAGAGGAAGCCGCGCCGGGCGCCGAGGGCGGTGCCGACGAGGAGGGCCGCGAAGGTCTGGCCGCTGACCGGGACCGGGGAGCCCGGCACCGGGACGGTCAGCTGGGCCGCGACCCCGGTGAGGGCGGCGCCGCCGACGACGAGGGCGATGTCCCGGGCGCGGGTGGAGGACGCGGGCAGGAGATCGGCGAGGACCGTACCGGTCCGGGGGACTGAAGCTGCGGCGGTGGCCATCGGTACTCCGCTGGAAAGAGGGGACGAATAAGGGGCACGTACAAGAACACCGCGACGTTAGCCCAGCTCACTCGAATCGGCATGGGGCGGCGGTCACAAAGGCCCGCCACCCGCTTTGGTGGGGTTCCCGAAGAAGGCGACAAGCGGAGTGATGCTTGTCACCGAAGGGCCCGCACGGCTTGGCTCCGGCCGTCTCGCGGGGAGAATGGTGGAACTTGCGCGCACTTTTCACGTGTCGCATGCTTTGCGCCCACCGCCGCCCCCGCGCCTCCGCACCCGGCGCGCGCCCCGGGCGCCCTCCGCACCAACCGAGAGTACGAGCCCAGATGCACGACGCACCGCCCGCCGCCGAGTCGCTCGCCGGTGAGAAAGAGCCGCTGTCCGCGGGGCTCAAGCAGCGGCATCTGACGATGCTCGGGCTGGGCGGCGTGATCGGCGCGGGCCTGTTCGTCGGCTCGGGCGCCGGGATCTCCGTCGCGGGGCCCGGGATCATCGTCTCGTACCTGATAGCGGGCGCCCTCGCCATGCTGGTGATGCGGATGCTGGGCGAGCTGTCGTCGGCGATGCCGGCCTCGGGCTCGTTCTCGGTGCACGCGGAGCGGGCGCTCGGCCGCTGGGCCGGGTTCACGGTGGGCTGGCTCTACTGGTTCCTGCTGGTGATCGTGCTCGCCGTGGAGGCGACGGCCGCGGCGCAGATCGCGCACGGCTGGGTGCCGGGGATGCCGCAGTGGGCCTGGGTGCTGGTGTTCATGGTGGTGTTCACCACCGCGAATCTCACCGCCGTCAAGAACTTCGGCGAGTTCGAATTCTGGTTCGCCGCGCTGAAGATCGGCGCCATCCTCCTCTTCCTCGGCCTGAGCCTGCTGGCGATCTTCGGCCTGCTCCCGGACACCGACGCCGTCGGCCTCGCCAACCTCACCGGGCAGGGCGGCTTCCTGCCCAACGGCTGGAGCGGTGTGATCTCCGGCGTCCTCGCCGTGGCCTTCGCCTTCGGCGGCCTGGAGGTCGTGACGATCGCGGCCGCCGAGTCCGAGGACCCCGAGCGCGCGGTGGGCCGTGCCGTGCGCAGCGCCGTGTGGCGCATCCTCTTCTTCTACGTGGGCTCGATGGTCGTCATCGTGACCCTCCTGCCGTGGTCCTCGCTGCAACCGGGCCAGAGTCCTTATGTGGCCGTGCTGGACCGGATCGGGGTGCCGTCGGCCGGGCAGATCATGCAGATCGTGATCTTCGTGGCGCTGCTGTCGGCGCTCAACGCGAACCTCTACGGCTCGTCCCGCATGGTCTTCTCGCTCGCCGAGCGCGGCGAGGCCCCACGCGCCCTGCTGACGGTCTCCCGCGGCGGCGTGCCGCGCCGGGCGGTGCTCGCCTCCGTGGCGTTCGGTTTCGCGTCGGTGGTCCTCAACCTGAAGTGGCCGGACTCGATCTTCCACTATCTGCTCAACTCGGTCGGCGCCGTGCTGCTCTTCGTCTGGGGCCTGATCGCCGTCTCCCAGCTGCGGCTGCGCCGCCGGATCGAGCGGGAGATGCCCGAGCGGCTGACCCTGCGGATGTGGTGCTTCCCGTATCTCACCTGGGCCGCGCTGGCCGGTATGGCCGCGGTTCTGGTACTGATGCTGACCGACGAGGCGGCCCGGCCGCAGCTGCTGTGGTCGGCGGCGGCGACCGGCGCGGTGCTCGCCGTGGCGGGCCTCCGTGAGCTCCGGCTCCGCCGTACCCGGCAGGCATAATCTGCAAACTTATCAATTCTGGCGATATTTCAGGTGCGGAGAGTAATCCTCGCGTCTAAATATCGGACATCCGTGTGACAAGTGTTGTCCTGAGCGAACATCACCCCCACACTGAGGCAACTTTTCAGAGTTGTTTCAACCTTTCACCACTCATTTCACGGGGACAGACACGACCATGACTCGGATAGATGCGACCTCCGCGCCCGAGCGCGAGGTCACCGACGCGGCGCCGGGCCACGGCACCGCCCTGTCGAACGGCCTCAAGCAGCGCCATCTTTCGATGATCGCCCTGGGTGGGGTGATCGGCGCCGGCCTCTTCGTGGGCTCCGGCGCCGGTATCGCCGCCGCGGGCCCGGGAATCGTGCTCGCCTATGCGGTGTCCGGCCTCCTCGTGATGCTGGTGATGCGCATGCTGGGCGAGATGGCCGCGGCCAACCCGTCGTCCGGCACCTTCTCGGTGCACGCGGAGAAGGCCATCGGCCCCTGGGCGGGTTTCGCCGCCGGCTGGATGTTCTGGGTCGAGCTCTGCGTGGGTATCGCCGTCGAGGCGATCGGCGCGGCAGCGATCATGGTGAAGTGGTTCCCCGCCACGGACTCCTGGATGTGGGTCCTGCTGTTCATGGCCGTCTTCTGCGGTACGAACCTGGCGGCCGTCGGCAATTTCGGCGAGTTCGAGTTCTGGTTCGCCGCCCTGAAGGTCGCGGCGATCGGCATCTTCCTGGTCCTGGGCGCGCTCGCCATCTGCGGACTGCTGCCCGGCACCGACGCCCCCGGCTCGTCCAACCTCACCGGCCAGGGCGGCTTCCTGCCCAACGGCACCGACGGCCTGCTCGCCGGACTGCTCGCCTCCGTCTTCGCGTACGGCGGCCTGGAGACGCTGACCATCGCCGCCGCGGAGTCCGAGCAGCCGGTCAAGGGCGTCGCCAAGGCGGTGCGGACGGCGATGTGGCGGATCGCGCTGTTCTACGTGGGCTCCATGCTCGTCGTCGTCACGCTGATCCCGTGGACCGACAAGTCGCTGCTGTCCGGTCCGTACGTGGCCGTCCTCGACCACCTGGACGTCCCCGCCGCCGGCCAGATCATGAACGTGATCGTGCTGATCGCCCTGCTCTCCGCCATGAACGCCAACATCTACGGCGCGTCCCGGATGGCGCACTCGCTCGTCGAGCGCGGCGAGGGCCCGCGCTTCCTCGGCAAGGTCTCCTCCGGCGTCCCGCGGCGGACCGTGCTGGCCTCGTCCGCCTTCGGCTTCTTCGCGGTGCTGCTGAGCTACTGGTGGCCGGACACCGTCTTCAAGTGGCTGCTGTACATGACGGGCGCGGCCATCCTGGTGGTCTGGGGCTTCATCGCCGTCACCCAGCTGATGATGCGCTACCGGCTGGAGCGCGAGCAGCCGGGGAAGCTCGTGGTGCGCATGTGGTGGTTCCCGTACCTGACGGTCGTCGCCCTCCTCGGCATCCTCTGCACCCTCGGCCTGATGCTCCGCGAGGAGGACACGGCCGAGCAGCTCTACGCCACGGCCGGCCTCACCGTCGCCCTCGCCGTGGGGGGCTACCTGCGCCAGCGCGCCAACGCCCGCAAGGCGGGCACGACGGGCACGACGGACGCGCGGAACTGACGTCCCGACACCTCTCTCCGTCCCCCTCCGACCCGAGGCGGGGTCGGTCCTGATCTCCAGGACCGACCCCGCCTCGGTCTTTTGGCGGAGTTGTCCCCCTGTACGGCAGTCCGACGGGAAGAGCTGAGCACTTGCTGATAGCGTCTACCTGCAAGTTAATTGCAATAAGCAGTTGGAGGGCTCGGCATGGCCATCTACACACTTCCTGAACTTCCGTACGACTACGCGGAGCTCCAGCCCGTGATCGACGCGAAGATCATCGAGCTGCACCACGACAAGCACCACGCGGCGTACGTCAAGGGCGCCAACGACACGTTGGAGCAGCTTGCCGAGGCCCGGGACAAGGACCAGTGGGGCGCGGTCAACGGTCTGGAGAAGAACCTCGCGTTCCACCTCTCCGGCCACATCCTGCACAGCATCTACTGGCAGAACATGACCGGTGACGGCGGCGGCGAGCCCCTCGACAAGGACGGCGTGGGCGAGCTGGCGGACGCCATCGCCGAGTCCTTCGGCTCCTTCGCCAAGTTCAAGGCGCAGCTGACCAAGGCGTCGGCCACCACGCAGGGTTCCGGCTGGGGCGTCCTCGCCTACGAGCCGCTCAGCGGCAAGCTGATCGTCGAGCAGGTCTACGACCACCAGGGCAACGTCGGCCAGGGCTCCACCCCGATCCTGGTCTTCGACGCCTGGGAGCACGCCTTCTACCTGCAGTACAAGAACCAGAAGGTGGACTTCATCGAGGCCATGTGGCAGGTCGTCAACTGGCAGGACGTGGCCAAGCGCTACGCCGCCGCCAAGGAGCGCGTCAACGCGCTGCTCCTCGCCCCCTGACCCGGGCGGACGCGCCGTGAGGCGCCACCGAGCGGCCTGCTCGTGATCGTCTTCTCACCCGTGTCACGGGGCAGGCACGGGAAGGCCCCGCGCGGTCGATGCGCGCGGGGCCTTCTTCCATGGTCGCACCCTTCCGTTCGGCCGTGGCCGAACGCCTCGCCTCAGCCGTGGCCGAACGCCTCGCCCGTCACGGCGAACTCCCGGGCCAGGCCGGTCTCGTGGAGGCGGGCGAACGGGGTGAACGGAACGCCCAGTTCCGATCCACCCCGGTCGAAGTTCCACCCCTTGTGCACGGCGAACCGGTAGTCCACGGCCGTGCCCCCGTCGGCGTCCACCCGTACCGTGCCCGTGAGCCGGAACTCCACGCCGCGCAGGGCCAGCCACCAGTCGGGGTGGATCCGCCAGGTGATCAGCTGGTCGCGCCAGCCGCTGTCGGCCGGATAGGCCGCCGGCGTCCGGTCACCGCCGCACCACCGGTCGAGCGCCTCCGCGCGCCAGCGCGTCAGCTGCTCGTCCACGGCGGCGCGGACGGCGGGCAGGGCGAGGATCTCCTCGGCGTCGACGCGGCAGACTCCGCCCGTGCCGCGCAGATAGTGCCGCAGCATGCCGGCGGCCCGCCGCAGCCCCAGCAGGGACCACAGCGGTGCCAGCACCCGGCAGACCCCCAGCGTGAGCAGGTCGTACGGGCGTACGGGCAGTTCCGCGAAGGCCGCGTTGCCGCAGGGCGGCTCCGCGTCGGCCCAGCCGCCGTCGCGGCCCAGCGGCCGGGAGAGGTCGGTCTGGCCCATGGTTGGGACCCTAAGCGAGCCTTCGCCGGGGCGCGCGCCGGCCGGGGTCGGCCGGGGGACCTGACCCCTGCTTCCCCTCGCCGCCCGGCCGAAGACGGCCCCTGCGTCCGCGTCCGCCCGGCCGGAGATCAGCTGCCGCGTCCGCGTCCGCTCATTCGGGACCGGCCCCCGCGCCCGCTCCCGCTCAGTCGGGATCGCCCGCGCCTTGCCCCCGCGCCCGCTCCCGCTCCCGCTCAGTCGAAGATCGGCCCCTGCGTCCGCGTCCGCTTGATCTCGTAGAAGCCCGGCGTCGAGGCCACCAGCAGCGTGCCGTCCCACAGCCGCGCCGCCGCCTCGCCCTTCGGCGCGGGCGTGACGACCGGGCCGAAGAAGGCCACCTCGTTGCCGTCCGGACCCGGTACGGAGATCACGGGGGTGCCGACGTCCTCGCCCACCTTGTCGATGCCCGCCTTGTGGGAGGCCCGCAGCTCGGCGTCGTACGCCTCCGAGTCGGCGGCGTCCGCCAGCGAGGCCGGCAGTCCGGCCTCCTCCAGGGCGGCGACGATCGTCTCCCGCACCTGCGGCAGGCCCTGGTTGTGGAACCGGGTGCCGATCGCGGTGTAGAGCCGGCCGAGCACCTCCTCGCCGTGCTCCTGCGCGGCGGCGACGCACACCCGCACCGGGCCCCAGGCGCGGATCATCATCTCGCGGTACTTCTCGTCCACCTCGTCGAGCCGGTGCTCGTTGAGGACGGCGAGGCTCATCACATGCCAGCGCACCCGGACGGGTCTGACCTTCTCCACCTCCAGCATCCAGCGGGACGTCATCCACGCCCACGGGCACAGCGGGTCGAACCAGAAATCGGCGGTGACCTTCTCGGTCTCGGTCATGCGGTGGTCTCCTCAGGAGAAACAGGACGGTCACGGTTGCAACGAAGGTGTGCGTGCCATGATTCCTGATGTTCGAGAGACGATGACGAACACGATGCCGAAGTCGATGCCGAGGGAGCCCCGCCGTGCCCGGTGAGAACCTGACCCGTGAGGAGGCCCGGCAGCGGGCCGCGCTGCTGGCCGTGGACGCCTACGAGGTGGCGCTCGACCTCCGGTCGGCGGTCGGCCCCGAAGTCCCGGCGGACGGCGGCCCGCGCACCTTCCGGTCGGTCTCCACGATCCGCTTCCGCTGCGCGGAGCCGGGCGCGGACAGCTTCGCCGACCTCGTCGCCCCGTCGGTCACCTCGGTGACGCTCAACGGCCGCGCGCTGGACCCGGCCACCGTCTTCGACGGCACCCGCGTCGCGCTGGACGGCCTGGAGGCCGAGAACGTCCTCGTCGTCGACGCCCGGTGCGCCTACAGCCGCACGGGCGAGGGGCTGCACCGCTTCGTCGACCCCGAGGACGGCGAGATCTACCTCTACACGCACTACGAACCGGCCGACGCCCGCCGGGTGTTCGCCAACTTCGAGCAGCCCGATCTCAAGGCCCCCTACACCTTCACCGTGACCGCCCCCGCCGACTGGACCGTGATCAGCAACGGCGCCCAGGACGGCCCGGCGGAGCCGGCCGACGCCACCTCGGCGACCTGGCGCTTCGTCCCCACCCAGCCGATCGGCACCTACATCACGGCCGTCGTCGCCGGCCCGTACCACGTGGTGCGTGACCACTACAGCCGGAAGCTCCCCGACTCCACCGTGCTGGAGATCCCGCTGACCGCCCTCTGCCGCAAGGGGCTGGCCCGGCACTTCGACGCGGACGAGATCTTCACCGTCACCAAGCAGGGCCTGGACTTCTTCCACGAGCACTTCGACTTCCCGTACCCCTTCGGCAAGTACGACCAGGCGTTCGTCCCGGAGTACAACATCGGGGCCATGGAGAACCCGGGCTGTGTGACCTTCCGTGAGGAGTTCGTCTTCCGCGGCAAGGTGACGCGGTCGTCGTACGAGCGCCGGGCCAATGTGATCCTGCACGAGATGGCGCACATGTGGTTCGGCGACCTGGTGACCATGGAGTGGTGGGACGACCTGTGGCTCAAGGAGTCGTTCGCCGACTTCATGGGCTCGTTCTCGCAGGTGGAGGCCACCCGCTACGGCAACGCCTGGGTCACCTTCGCCAACCAGCGCAAGGCGTGGGCGTACCGGGCCGACCAGCTGCCCTCCACCCACCCGGTCACGGCGGACATCCGCGACCTGGAGGACGCCAAGCTCAACTTCGACGGCATCACGTACGCCAAGGGCGCCTCGGTCCTCAAGCAGCTCGTCGCCTACGCCGGCCGTGACGCGTTCCTGGAGGGCGCGCGCCGCTACTTCAAGCGCCATGCGTACGGGAACACGCGCCTGACCGATCTGCTGTCCGTCCTGGAGGAGACCTCGGGGCGCGACATGACCGCCTGGTCCCGGTCCTGGCTCCAGACCGCGGGCGTCAACTCGCTGACCCCGCAGCTGACATACGACGCCGCCGACCGGATCACCGAGCTCGCCGTCCTCCAGGAGGCGCCCGCCGACCACCCCGAGCTGCGCCCGCACCGGGTGGCGATCGGCCTCTACCGCCGGGAGGACACCGCGCTGGTGCGGTACGCGCGCGTCGAGGCGGACGTCGCCGGGCCGCGCACCGTCGTCGCGGAGCTGGCGGGGGCGGAACGGCCGGACCTCGTCCTGGTCAACGACGACGACCTGACGTACTGCAAGGTCCGCTTCGACGAGCATTCGCTCGCCACCCTGCGCGGCCACCTCGGCGAGCTCACCGACCCGCTCGCCCGGGCGCTGTGCTGGTCGGCCCTGTGGAACCTCACCCGGGACGGGCTGATGCCCGCCCGCGACTACCTGGACCTCGTCCAGCGGTTCGCCGGTGCCGAGACCGACATCGGCGTCCTCCAGATGCTCCAGAACTGCGCGCACGACGCCCTCGTCCACTACGCGGCCCCCGCGTGGCGCGAGCGCGGCGCCGCCGACCTCGCCCGGAGCGCGCTGCGCGAACTGCGGCTCGCCGAGCCGGGCAGCGGCCACCAGCTGGCGTGGGCCCGCTTCCTGGCCAGGACCGCGGGCACCGAGGCCGACGTCCAGCTGCTGCGCGGGCTGCTCGACGGCACCGCCCGGATCGACGGCCTGGACGTGGATCAGGAGCTGCGCTGGTCCTTCCTTGCCGCCCTCGCCTCGGCCGGCGCGGCCGGCAAGGCGCGGATCGACGCCGAGCTGGCCCGCGACGACACCGCGTCCGGCCGCCGCCACCACGTCCGCTGCCTCGCCTCGCGCCCCGACCCCGACGTCAAGGCCGACGCCTGGGCGACCGTCGTCGAGTCGGACACCCTCTCCAACGCCCTCACCGAGGCCACCCTCGCCGGCTTCGACCGGCCGGGGCAGCGGGAGCTGCTCGCGCCCTACGCCGAGCCGTACTTCGCGGCGCTGGAACGCCTCTGGCGGGAGCGGTCGATCGAGATCGCCATGGCCGTCGTGCGCGGGCTGTTCCCGAGGCTCCAGGACGGCCGGCGGACCCTGGAGCTCGCCGACGCCTGGCTCGCCGGCCACACGGACGCGGCCCCGGCGCTGCGGCGGCTGGTGCTGGAGGCGCGGGACGACCTGGCGCGGGCTCTGAGGGCACAGGAGTGCGACGCGGCGGCGGCCTGACGCCGGTTGCCTTAAACACGTCTGCGACGGTCGAACTGCCGTCCATCCGTGCGGAGTTGTCCCTACTTGTCGACGAGCCTGTAACAGGGGTTAAGGGGTGGGCGCACAGCGGGAATGGCCGGGGCATGAGCTACGAGACCCCCCTTTCCCCGCGCCCGCTCCACCACCTCTCCGACGTCCGCCACCGCGTCATGACCTCGCGGCAGCTCCGGGAGCACGGCGTCCCGTCCGCCGCGGTCAACGAGCGCTGCCGGCCCGGCGGGCCCTGGCAGCAGCTCCTGCCCGGCGTCTACCTCCTCCACACCGGCCCCGCCACCAGCGAGGAGCGGCTGCACGCCGCCCTCATGTACACCCGGGCGCGCACGCAGGGCATCCCCGTCCAGAACGCGCGGGGCGCCCGGGCCTCGCGCGGTGCACAGGACTCGCGCGGTGCACAGGACTCTCCTGGCGCCCAGGGCTCTCGCGGCGCGCAGGACCCCCGCAGCACTCAGGACTCGCGCGGCGCACAGAACTCTCGCGCCGCACAGGGCTCTCGCAGCGCCCAGGGCTCGCCCGGCGCACAGGCGGAGGCCCCCTACGGCGCGGCGATGGTCACCGGCCTCGCGGCCCTCGCCCTCTACCGCTTCACCAGTGCTCCCCCGCTGCTGCGCATCGACCACATCGACGTCCTCGTCCCGGGCACCCGACGGCTCCGCGCCACCGGCTTCGTCCGCCCCGTCCGCACCCACGCCGTACCCCGCCCCCGCCTGGTCACCGGCGTCCCCGTGGCCCCCGCCGCCCGCGCGGTCGCCGACGCCGTCGCCCGGCTCACCGATCCCGCGCAGATCCGCCGGCTCCTCACCGAGGCCGTCCGCGGCGGCCACTGCGAGGCCGCCCGCCTCGTCCGCGAGCTCTCCCGCGCCCGGCTGCTGAACCGCCCGCACATCGTCGACGCCGTCGACGTCCTCCTCGCCGAGGGCCGCTCCCTCGCCGAGGACCGCCTCTACGCCCTCGTCACCGACCACGCCCTCCCCGCCCCGCTCTGGAACGTCGAACTCCGCCTCCCCGGCGGCCCCTCCCTCGGCCCCGTCGACGCCTACTGGCCCGACCACGGCGTCGTCGTCGAAATCGACGCCCGCGCCCCCCGCCAGGAAGTCGACGCCATCTGGACCCAACAATCCCGCAAGCGCCAGCACTTGGAGCGCCTCGGCCTCACCGTCGTCCACGTCACCCCCCGCAAGCTGCGCGAGTCCGCGGAGCAGCAGGCCTCCGTGATCCGGACGGCCCTGGTGACGTCGGCGGAGCGGGGCCCGACGGGGTACGTGGTGGTGCTGCCGCGGTGAGGGGGTGGCCGCGCCCGTCCCGCCGCCCCGGCCTGTACTACCCGCTGGGCGACGGAACGTCGCACGGCGACGGCTGGAGCGCGCTGGACGGGCTGGTGCGGCATCTGCGCGCCCCGGGGGCCGTCAGCGTTTGAGCAGGAGTTCCGTGTTGCGGTCGGTGGGGTCTCCCGCGAGGGTGCGGTCGCCGCCCGGGGCGTTGAAGGCGAGTTCGCGGTAGAGGGAGGCGAGGCCGGTCTGGGAGAGGTCGTGGTAGTCGGTGCGGTGGGGGGCGGCGGATTCGACGAGGGTGGTGTAGAGGGAGATCGTGCCGTCGCGGTTGTCGGTGATCTCGATGACGCGGGCGAGCTGCGGGTAGTCGACGTGGGAGGCGGTGGCGATCTCCCAGAAGGAGCCGCGGGGGCGGATGCGGTTGCGGTGGCTGTGACCGTTGATCCAGGCGAGGACGTTCTTGTGGCGCTGGAGGAGGGCGATCACCTCGCTGCCGCCGTGCCGCTGCTCGTTGGGGCGGGCGGGGTCGGGGACGGTGTTGTTCATGCTCCAGCTGGGGTGGTGGCTGAAGACGAGGGCGTACTCGTTCCGGTGGGCCTTCAGGGTGCGGTCCAGCCAGTTGAGCTGGGCGGTGCCGAGGGAGCCCTGGTAGTGGCCGCCGGGGTCGGTGGAGTCGAGGCTGATGCCGATGACCCGGTCCGAGACGCGGAAGCTGTAGTAGAGGGTGCCGGAGTCGAGGTTGTCCTTGGTGTAGCCGTGGCCGACCGGGCCGCGGCCGGCGTACTTGCGCTCCAGGTGGAGGGCCACGTACTGGCGTTGGGTCAGGGGCACCCGGGCGGGGTCCGGGGTGACGCCGCGCAGCTCCTTCTTGTGCTTGCGCAGCAGTTCCTCTATGCGCTTGCCCTTGGGGTCGACGCCGTGCAGCTCGCCTTCCATGAGCCACTTGGCCTCGTCGGCGGGGATCGTGTACAGCTTCTTGCCGCCCACGGCGACGTCGGCGATGAACGAGCCGGCGGCCGGATAGCAACCGCCGGAGAGCAGGTCGTGGTTGCCGAAGGTGGAGTACCAGGGGATGTTCAGGCCGGGGCTGTTGACGCGGCGCATGGCGGCGTTCAGATAGCCGGGGATGCGCGGGTAGCCGACGGCCTTGTCCTGGTCGCGGAGGGAGCTCTCGGGGTGCCAGTAGAGCTTGAGGCCGCTGTTCTGGACGCCCTCGTAGCGGCGCGGGTCGCCGGTGTTGGGGTTCATCCGGCCGCCGCTGAGCGCGGTGAGGAACCACTCGGCCTCGATGCGGGCGTTCTCGTCGCCGTTGTCGCCGGTGGTGATGACGAAGCGCAGCGGGGTGCCGGTGGCCGGGCCGCGGCGGAGTTTGTTGACGCGTTCGACGAGGGAGACCACGCCGGGCAGGGTCAGGGCCTCGTGCGGGCGCCAGGCGCCCTCGCCGCCGGCCCGGAAGAACTCGTACCGCAACGGGTGCTGGACGTCCGTCAGATGGAGGTCGGTGAACTGCACGAACGACGCGAGTGTGGTACGGCGGCGGTTGCGGTCGGGGCGGGCGGCGGCCAGCTCCGTCCGGACGACGCGGGGCCAGCCGGGGCCGTCGCCCAGCCGCCGGTAGGCGCCCGTGCCGCGGGGCGTGGCGACGGAGACGAGGGTGGTGCCGGCACCCGACGGTGCCGCCGCGGCGCTGTCGTCGGCCGCGGGGCCTGCCGGAGCGCCCTCCGGGGCCCCTCCAGGGGCCACGGGGGCGGGCTCGTCGGCGGCGGCCGGGTCGGCCGGGCCCAGGGCGACGACGGCGCCGACGGCGCCCGTGGCGGCCAGGAACCCACGGCGGTCGAGGTGCGAGGCTGATCTGCCGGATCTGCTGTGCATGGCGGTCTCCCCGAGTGCGAACGCGAAGGCGAGCGGTGGTGCAGATGAGCTGCGGCTGCTGTCACCGAGGATCGTTGGCAGCGCGAATGACCTGGGCGTGAACAGGGCGGCAACGGTCGCCGCCGATCACCTCACATCGATCTTGGCTACTGCGAACTGACATACAGGACTCGTCCCCTGGAGCGCTGAGGCTCACTCAGCGTTCACCCGACAGGGAACGGAGCTCAGGAAACCCTATGGCCCCGCCGGTCCCGGTGTACTCCGTTTGCCCCGGATGGCTGAACCGCGGCTCCCGTGCCGGCCCCGCTCCGGGCGCTTCACGGCCTCTGTCCCGCTTCCTCCCGAAGTGCTCTCTGGCGGGTTTACGCCATCTTTATTTTCCCGCCCTGGCAACTCTCCCCAAACGCCCGTCACTTCCATAAAAGTGAGCCCTCATCCGGTTCCGATATCCGGACCTGCCGTCGGCAGTCGTTCACCCCACGAGCCAGGGATGTTCATGACCACCCCCACATCTCGCCAGGCGTCCCGCGGCGGCGCCAGACGCGCGACCCGAATAGCCGTCGCGGCCGCCGCCGCGGTCGCCCTCGCCGCCACGGGCGCGGCCCCCGCCTTCGCCGACGGGCCGCAGCCCCCGGCACCGGGACCGGTCAAGCCGGTCAACCCGCAGAAGGACAAGCTCGGTTCGCACGGGGCCGGCCTGCTCGCCAAGGCCAAGTCCGAGGGCGACCGGACCGTCACGATGATGATCGCCACCGCTCCGGGGCAGACGGGGCAGATCGCCGGGAAGCTCGACTCCGTACGGGGCGCCTCGGTGGGCAAGGAGTACGAGAAGCTCGGCTATGTCCGGGCGACCGTCCCCACCGCGAAGGCCGACGCCGTGATCGCCGAGGCCCAGCGGCTCTCGTCGGTGCACGGCATCGACCTCAAGCAGGAGATCAAGCTTCCCGACCCGACGCCGCGCGGTGACGCGGTGGCGGGCGCCAAGGGGCCGAAGAGCCGCTCCTACCCGGCGCCCGACAAGCGGACCCCCGCCAAGAACCCGTACCAGCCGGCCTTCGAGACCGGTGCCGTGGACTTCGTCGAGGACCACCCCAAGGCCGACGGCCGGGGCGTGACCATCGGCGTCCTGGACTCGGGCGTGGACCTGGCCCACCCCGCGCTGCAGAAGACGACGACGGGCGAGCGCAAGATCGTCGACTGGGTCACCGCCACCGACCCGGTCACCGACGAGGACGACACCTGGCTGCCCATGACGCAGGACGCGTCGGGCCCCTCGTTCTCCTTCAACGGCCGTTCGTACACCGCTTCCGCGGGCTCCTACCAGGTGGCCCTGTTCCGGGAGAGCGCGACCGCCGGCGGCGACATGAAGGGCGATCTGAACCGGGACGGCGACACGACCGACTCCTGGGCCGTCCTCTATGACAAGGCCAAGGGCACCGTCCGCGTCGACCTGGACGACGACGGCGACTTCCGGAACGACGCGGAGATGAAGCCGTACAAGGACGGCTTCCAGGTCGGGTACTTCGGCAAGGACGACCCGAAGACCGCGATCGCCGAGCGGATCCCCTTCGTCGTACAGGTCCGCAAGGACGTCCCGATGGACCCCAAGGGCGGCGACTGGATCGGCAAGAAGGCCGACTTCGTCAGCATCGGCGTCATCGAGTCGGAGCACGGCACGCACGTCGCGGGCATCACCGCGGCCAACGGCCTGTTCGGCGGAAGGATGAACGGCGCCGCCCCCGGCGCGAAGCTCGTCTCCTCCCGGGCCTGCACCTGGGGCGGCGGCTGCACCAACGTCGCGCTCACCGAGGGCATGATCGACCTGGTCGTCAACCGCGGTGTCGACATCGTCAACATGTCGATCGGCGGCCTGCCGGCCCTCAACGACGGCAACAACGCCCGCTCCGAGCTCTACACGCGCCTCATCGACACCTACGGCGTGCAGCTCGTCATCTCGGCCGGCAACAGCGGCCCCGGCACCAACACCATCGGCGACCCGGCCCTGGCCGACAAGGTCCTCAACGTCGGCGCCTCCGTCTCCAAGGAGACCTGGGCCGCCAACTACGGGTCCGAGGTGCGGACCAAGTACGCGATGATGCCGTTCTCCTCCCGCGGCCCGCGCGAGGACGGCGGTTTCGCCCCGGTGATCACCGCCCCGGGCGCGTCCGTCAACACCACGCCGACCTGGGAGCCGGGCGCGCCCGTCGCCGAGTCCGGCTACGAGCTGCCGCCGGGCTACGGCATGCTCCAGGGCACCTCGATGGCCGCCCCGCAGGCCACCGGCGCCACGGCGCTGCTGATCTCGGCCGCCAAGGAGAAGGGGACGAAACTCGCCCCCGCCGACCTGCGCACGGCGCTCACCGGCACCGCGAAGAAGATCAAGGGCTTCCAGGCGCACGAGCAGGGCTCCGGCCTGATCGACATCAACGAGGCGTGGGAGGCGCTGCGGCACAAGGCCACCGCGCACGAATACACAGTGAAGGCGCCGGTCTCCACCGCCCTGTCGGGCGCCCTGAAGACCCCCGGCTTCGGCACCGGCGTCTACGACCGCGAGGGCGGCCTCAAGGCCGGCCAGTCGAAGACGTACGACGTCACCGTCACCCGCACCTCCGGCCCGGCCAAGGACGTCTGGCACGAGCTCAAGTGGCGCAACAACGACGGAACGTTCAAGCTGGCGAGCCGTGACGAGGTCCGGCTGCCGCTGAACAAGCCCGTCACCGTCAAGGTCACCGCGAAGCCGAAGTCGGCGGGCATCCACAGCGCGATCCTCACCGTGGACGACGACCGCACCGAGGGCATCGACAAGCAGATCATGACGACCGTCGTGGCCGCCGAGCCGCTGGCCGCCCCGGCCCGCCGGGTGCAGAAGAGCGGTACGGCCCAGCGCAACGCCAGCACCTCGTACTTCGTGACCGTGCCCAAGGGCGCCAAGTCGCTGGAGATCGCGATGAGCGGCCTGGCGAAGGACAGCCAGACCCGGTTCATCGCCATCAACTCCTACGGTGTCCCGGTCGACCCGACCTCCACGATCAACTGCTACCCCAACTACAACAACCCGGCGAACACCTGCCGCCCGGACGTGCGCTCGTACGCCAACCCGCTGCCGGGCGTCTGGGAGATCGAGGTCGAGTCGCGGCGCACCTCGCCGCTGCTGGACAACCCCTACACGGTGACCGCCACCGTCCTGGGTGCCACCTTCGACCCGGCCGTGCAGACCGTGAAGGAGGCGAAGGTCGGTACCCCGGCCGCCGTCACCTGGAAGGCCACCAACGGCTACGCGCCGCTGGACGGCAGGCTCCAGGGCGGCCGGCTCGGCTCGTCCAAGGTCGCCCGCCCGGAGATCGGCAAGGGCCAGAAGCAGGTCACCAAGGTCACCCTCGGTGAGGGCGTCACCCGCTTCGAGGCGTCCATCGCCCGCGCGGCCGACCCCAAGGCCGACCTGGACCTCGTCGTCTCCAGGAACGGCAAGCCCGTGGGCTCCTCCACCAGCGGCGGCTCCGACGAGCAGGTCGTCCTGACCAAGCCCGCCGCCGGCGAGTACACGATCGAGGTCACCGGCTACGAGGTGCCCTCCGGCACCACCGCCTACGACTACCGCGACGTCTACTTCGCCCCCTCCCTCGGCGAGGTCAAGGTCCCGGCCGGCCAGTCCGTCAAGCTCGGCACCGGCCAGTCCACCCAGGTCACGGCCGACGTCGTGGTCGCGGGGACGGCCCCCGAGGGCCGGACGTTCTCCGGCGAGGTCCAGCTCGTCAACGAGCGCGGGACGGTTGCGGGGAGCGGGAGCGTGACGATCGAGAAGGTCGTTTCCTGACCGGTCGATGACGATCGCGATGGGGCGGGTGCCCGGTTTCCGGGCGCCCGCCCCACCCGTTCCGGGCACACGGGTACTGTCAGGGGTCGGTACGGCAGACCGCAGTGACGCGTGGACGTCGAAGGAGACCCAGCTACGGCGACCGGTCACTCGACAAGGTGACCGTGGGAAATCGTCCCGGCCTGCCCCGGCCTCGTCCCACCCTCCGGACAATGGATTGGACTTTTGGGGTCCGCACTCCCGCATGATGGAACCGCGCCTACCGGATCCACCGTCGTCCGGAGTGACGCATGTGTCCTACATGAGCAATGGGAGCCCCCCTGTGAGAGTCGGAATCGTCGGAGCCACCGGACAGGTCGGCGGAGTCATGCGCAAGATCCTCGCCGAGCGTGACTTCCCGGTGACGGAGCTGCGCCTGTTCGCCTCGGCGCGGTCCGCCGGGTCCACGATCCCCTGGCAGGGCACGGAGATCACGGTCGAGGACGCGGCCGCGGCCGACTACGCCGGGCTGGACATCGTGATCTTCTCGGCCGGTGGCGCCACCTCCAAGGCGCTCGCGGAGAAGGTCGCCTCCCAGGGCGCCGTCGTGATCGACAACTCCTCCGCCTGGCGCCGCGACCCCGAGGTCCCGCTGGTCGTCTCCGAGGTCAACCCGCACGCGATCGCGGACCGCCCCAAGGGCATCATCGCCAACCCGAACTGCACCACGATGGCGGCGATGCCGGCCCTGAAGGTGCTGCACCGGGAGGCCGGGCTCCGCAGCCTCGTCGCCACCACGTACCAGGCCGTCTCCGGCTCCGGCCTGGCCGGCGTCGCCGAGCTGGACGGGCAGCTGCGCAAGGTCGCCGACCGGGCGACGGAGCTGACGCACGACGGCGAGGCCGTCGAGTTCCCCGAGCCGGGCGTCTACAAGCGGCCGATCGCCTTCAACGTGCTGCCGATGGCCGGCGCGATCGTGGACGACGGCCGGTTCGAGACGGACGAGGAGCAGAAGCTCCGCAACGAGTCCCGCAAGATCCTGGAGATCCCGGACCTCAAGGTCTCCGGCACCTGCGTCCGCGTCCCGGTCTTCACCGGCCACTCGGTGCAGGTCAACGCCTCCTTCGCCGCCCCGCTGAGCGTGGAGCGCGCCTACGAGCTGCTCAAGGACGCCCCGGGCGTCGAGCTGTCCGACATCCCGACCCCGCTCCAGGCGGCGGGCAAGGACACCACATATGTGGGCCGCGTGCGGGTGGACGAGACCGTCGAGCACGGGCTGGCGTTCTTCGTCGTCGGCGACAACCTGCGCAAGGGCGCGGCGCTGAACGCCGTGCAGATCGCGGAGCTGGTGGCGGCCGAACTGCGCGGCTGAGCACGACGGCACACCACGGGGCGGGGTCCTTCGTGCCCCGCCCTCTTCGCCGCTCACGGCGTAATTCGGGCCGCACTGTCAGACCCCCGTGGGAGAGTGCCGTCCATGAACCGGATTGCCAGAGGCGAACATCTGACCGTCCCGGCCGAGCCGTTGCACGCCGCGGTCACCTGGACCGCCGTACCCGCCCTCCCCGACGCCGGGGCCATCGCCGTCGCCGCCCTGCTCCTCGACGGGCACGGGACGCTCCGCGATGACGCCGACCTCGTCTCCTCCCACCACGCCGGGCACCCCTCCGGGGCCGTGCACCACCTGGGCACCTCGGAGGGCGAGGCGGGCCTGCGGGCCGAGTGGCTGGTGTTCGACCCCGCGCAGGTCGAGCCGGACGTGACACGGGTCGTCGTGGCCGCCGCCACCAAGGGCCGGGCCCTGGGGCGCGTGCCCGGCCTCGGACTGGCCGTCACCACCGCCACCGGCGCGCCGGTCGCCCACGTGCCCGTCGAGGACGGCGTGCGCTTCGAGGACGGCGGGGACGGCGGTGCCGGTCCCGGCGCCGAGGCCGGCGAGGTGGCGGCCCCCACGGCGGCCGTCCTGGGCGAGTTCCGGCGGCAGGGCGACGGCGGCTGGCAGTTCGGGGCGGTCCTGCGGGGGTACGCCTCCGGGCTCGGCGGCGTGGTCGAGGCCCACCGGGCGGGGACGGCGGACGAGGACGGGCGGCGGAGCGGGGCGGAGGCGCATCCGGCCGCGGACCTGGACGCGTACCCGGCCGCGGAGTTGGGCGCGGCGTCGGGTGCGGACCTGGGTGCGCGCACCGGCCCGGGCGCGTACGGGACGGCGGACATGGGCTCGGGCCCGGACGCGCTCGGCGACTCAGCCGCGTACGCGCCCGAGAGCGCGTATGGGACGACGGACGCGCCCGTACCGGCGGCCGCCCCCTATCGGCCGGAGGACGCGTACGAGGCGGAGCCCGCGCCGGACCACGCTCGGGACCGCGCTCCGGAACCGAGCCGCATACCGGAGATCCCGGCCTATCCCCCGGCCGTACCCGAAGGCGCACTCGGAGCCGCCCCCGCGCCCTCCCCGGCCGTCGGCGCCGGCGCCTTCCTCCCCCACGACCGCGCCACGGAGGTGCTGACCCGGATCGTTCCGGACGCCCCGGCCCCCGTCGGGGAAGCACCGGTCGTGGACGCGCCGCCTGTCGACGCGTCCCGTCCTGACGTCCTCGGAACCGAGCCCGAAACCGAGCCCGGAACCGAGCCAGGGACCGAGCCCGAAGACGCGCCCCCGTCCCCGGCAACCGCCTCCTACGGCCCGGACTTCGCCCCCTGGGAGCAGACCGGCCGCGGGAACAGGGAAGTCGTGCCGGACCGGCCGCTTCCCCCCGGCGCCGCCCTGGTGGAGTTCACGAGCCCGGAGGGCTGGGCATCGCTGGAAGCGCGCGACGCGGAAAGGCCCCATCTCCTCTCCGCCACGAACGGGATCCGCGGCCGGGTGGTGCTCGCTTCCCCGCCCCGCCGCCGGCCGAGACTGCGGGTGGAGGCGAGACGGGACTGGACCCTGAAGTTCCTGCCGCTCGCCGAGGCCCGTGTCCTCGAAGCCGACGGCGCGCTCCAGGGCACCGGCTCCGACGTGCTGCGTTACACGGGACCCGCCGCCGACCTGCGTATCAACCACCCGGACGGGCGCAACGCCGGCGACGGTGTCAACCTGCTAGCCGTCTATCCGGGGGGCGACCCGGCCGACCGGGACGGCGCGGACGTCCTCGCCCAGGGGTACGGCGCCCTCGTCGAGGTGGTCCCCGTAGCCGGCCCCTGCCTGCTCATCCTCGACGCCGGAAGCCCCTGGTCGCTCACCGCCCGCACGTCCGCCGCGCCCGAGCCCTCGGACGGCGTCCTCGCCGAGTACTCGGGCCAGGGCCGGAACCTGGACGTCGTCGAGATCACCAACCCGAGACCGGGCTCGCCCGTGATCCTGGAGTACGACCTGGAGGGCTCCGAGTACTTCGCGGTCACCGAGGCCGACGACTACGGGGGCACACGCGAGCTGATCTCCAAGGACGAGGGCTTCGAGGGCCGCCGGCTGCTCTTCGCCGACGGGGGCGCCACGACCCGGCTGGAGCTGGGGGCGCTGCCCCGCTGGCGGTTCCGGCTCCGCGACCTCTCCGCCGCCCGGCCGCTGTCCGGCGCGGCGTCCGATCCGGCGTACGATCCGGCGTCCGGCACTGCCTCCGGCCCGGCGTCCGGCCCGGTCACCGGCACCGGCTGCGACGTCCTGGTGCACACCGGCCCGCCGGCCGCGCTCACGCTGGAGCTGGAGGACGGCGGTTTCGCCCACGTCACCAGCCTCTCCCCGGGCGAGCTCGCGCGGGTGCGGGTGGCGCGTGCACACACCTCCCGCCCGGCCCGCGGCCCGCTCCGGGCCCGGCCCGGCGCGCCCACATACGTCCTCGTGACGGCTGCGGCGGACCAGGAATGGAAGCTGACGCTCCGGCCGGCGGAGGAGATCCGGGCCTTCGACGGGACCGTCACGGGGCACGGTCACGACGTCGTCCGATGGGACGGACCGCCCGGGCCCGTCCGGTTCGACTACGACTTCGACGACGGCGGCCCGCTCCTCGACGATGTCCCCCGGCCGGAGCTGTGGGCGCTCGACGAGGAGCTGTCGCCGCTGCACCGGGTCGCCGCCGGGATCGGGGTGCACCACGTCCCCACCGGCTTCCTCCAGGTCCGCGCCTGGCAGAAGTGGAGGATCACCTCGGGCACCTGACACGACCGCCGTGGAAGGATGGCCGGGAACGTCATGACACGCGTGATGCGAAGGAGATGCCCAGGTGCCAGGCACGAATCTGACCCGCGAAGAGGCCGAGCGGCGGGCGACGCTGCTGACGGTGGAGGCGTACGAGATCGAGCTCGACCTCTCCGGCGCCCAGGAGGGCGGCACGTTCCGCTCGGAGACCGTCGTGCGGTTCGACTCCGCCGAGGCGGGCGCGAGGACGTTCATCGACCTGGTGGCCCCCACCGTGCGCGAGATCGTGCTCAACGGTGAGACGCTCGACCCGGCCGCGGTCTTCGCGGACAGCCGGATCACCCTGCCGTCGCTGCACGGCGGGCAGAACGAGCTGCGCGTGGTGGCCGACTGCGCGTACACCAACACCGGTGAGGGGCTGCACCGGTTCGTGGACCCGGTGGACGACCAGGCGTACCTGTACACCCAGTTCGAGGTGCCGGACGCCCGCCGCGTGTTCGCGTCGTTCGAGCAGCCCGACCTGAAGGCGACGTTCCGGTTCACCGTCAAGGCCCCCGAGGGCTGGACGGTGATCTCCAACTCGCCCACCCCGAAGGCCCCGGCGGACAACGTCTGGCGTTTCGACCCCACCCCGCGGATCTCCACCTACATCACCGCACTGATCGCCGGCCCGTACCACAGCGTGCACAGCACCTACGAGAAGGACGGCCGGACCGTACCGCTGGGCATCTACTGCCGGCCGTCGCTCGCCGAGTTCCTGGACGCGGACGCGATCTTCGAGGTGACGCGGCAGGGCTTCGACTGGTTCCAGGAGAAGTTCGACTACGCCTACCCGTTCGCCAAGTACGACCAGCTGTTCGTGCCCGAGTTCAACGCGGGCGCGATGGAGAACGCGGGCGCGGTCACCATCCGCGACCAGTACGTCTTCCGCTCCAAGGTGACGGACGCGGCCTACGAGGTGCGGGCCGAGACCATCCTCCACGAGCTGGCCCACATGTGGTTCGGCGACCTCGTGACCATGAAGTGGTGGAACGACCTGTGGCTGAACGAGTCGTTCGCCACCTACACCTCCATCGCCTGCCAGGCGGCGGCCCCGGGCTCCAAGTGGCCCCACTCGTGGACCACGTTCGCCAACTCCATGAAGACCTGGGCCTACCGGCAGGACCAGCTGCCCTCGACCCACCCGATCATGGCCGAGATCCGCGACCTGGACGACGTCCTCGTCAACTTCGACGGCATCACGTACGCCAAGGGCGCGTCGGTGCTCAAGCAGCTGGTGGCGTACGTCGGCGAGGACAAGTTCTTCCAGGGCGTGCAGGCGTACTTCCAGACCCACGCCTACGGCAACACCCAGCTCTCCGACCTGCTCGGCGCGCTGGAGCTGATGAGCGGGCGCGACCTCAAGACGTGGTCGAAGGCGTGGCTGGAGACGGCCGGCATCAACGTCCTGCGCCCCGAGATCACCACGGACGACGACGGGGTCATCACCTCCTTCGCCGTCCGCCAGGAGGCCACCCCGCTGCCCGAGGGCGCCAAGGGCGAGCCGACGCTGCGTCCGCACCGGATCGCGATCGGCGCCTACGACCTGAAGGACGGCAAGCTGGTCCGCACCGAGCGGATCGAGCTCGACGTGGACGGCGGGCGCACCGAGGTCCCGCAGTTGGCCGGCAAGCGCCGCCCGGCGGTCGTCCTGCTCAACGACGACGACCTGTCGTACGCGAAGGTGCGCCTCGACGAGGAGTCGCTGCGCGTCGTCACCGCCCACCTGGGCGACTTCGCCGAGTCGCTGCCCCGCGCCCTGTGCTGGGCCTCGGCCTGGGACATGACCCGCGACGGCGAACTGGCCACCCGGGACTACCTGGAGCTGGTGCTCTCGGGCATCGCCAAGGAGTCGGACATCGGCGTCGTCCAGTCGCTCCAGCGCCAGGTCAAGCTCGCCCTCGACCTCTACGCGGCGCCGGACTGGCGCGAGGCGGGCCTCCGGATGTGGACCGAGTCCGTGTGGGCGTACCTCCGGGACGCCGAGCCGGGCAGCGACCACCAGCTGGCCTGGGCCCGCGCGTTCGCCGCCACCGCCCGCACCGACGAGCAGCTGGACTTCCTGGCCGGTCTGCTGGAGGGCACCGAGCTGGTCACCGGCCTCGCCGTCGACACCGACCTACGCTGGGACCTGCTCATCCGCCTCGCCGCCACCGGCCGCGCCGACGAGCAGGCCATCGCCGCCGAGCTCGACCGCGACCGCACCTCGGCCGGCGAGCAGCACGCCGCGGCGGCCCGCGCCGCGCGCCCGACCGACGGGGCCAAGGCCGCGGCGTGGGCGTCCGTCGTCGAGTCCGACAAGCTCACCAACGCCGTCCAGGAGGCCGTGATCAGCGGCTTCGTCGTGGCCGACCAGCGCGAGCTGCTGGCGCCCTACGCGGAGAAGTACTTCGCCGTCGTCAAGGAGATCTGGGAGACCCGCAGCCACGAGGTCGCCCAGCAGATCGCCGTCGGCCTCTACCCCAGCCTCCAGATCTCCCGGGAGACCCTGGACACGACGGACGCCTGGCTCGCCTCCGCCAACCCCACCGCCGGTCTCCGCCGGCTCGTCCTGGAGTCCCGCGCGGGCGTCGAGCGCGCGCTGAAGGCCCAGGCGGCGGACGCGGCCGCCGCTTCCGTCTGACGCCCGGAGCGCCCCTGGCCGGACGGCCGGGGGCGCCCTACTGTGCACGGATGTTCGAAGAAGCGGAGAGGGACGGACCTCCCACGGAGACGGACGAGCTTCCTCCGGACACGGACGGGCTTCCTCCGGACACGGGCCGGCTTCCTCCGGACACGGGCCGGCTTCCCCGGGCCGCCCTTCCGGCCGGAAGCACCAGGGCCCTCCTCCACGACGACGCCGTCGTGCTCGTCCGGAAGAGATCGCGCCGCCGGATCCCGTTCGAGGCCGTCGAGCGCGTCGACGGGCCCGGACAGGACAACCGCACACTGCGGATCGAGCTCACCTCGGCTCATGGCGCGGGTGAGATCCTCACCCTGCGCGGCGACGACGCGGAGGCCCTCCGGGGCTTCGCCACCGCCCTCGCGTCGGCCCTCCCGGCCCGCCCTCGGGGGGAGCCGCGCCAGGACGGCCGACGGCTGATGAGCGTGGAGACGATCGCCCTCGTCCCGGCGCGCGACCTGCTGTCGGCCGACGGGGTCCCGGCGCTCCGGACCCTCACGGTCCTCTACGTGGTCGCCTTCCCCGTCGTCGTCCTGGCCTCGGAGAACCCCGTCGACTCCCTCGTCGACTGGGTATGCGCGGGGGCGCTCCTGGTGCCGGGCACCCTGCTCGCCCGCCTGACAGCCTCCGCCGTCCGCACCGCCTGCCTCCTGCGCCTCCGGGGCGTCACGGTCACCGGATCGCTGACCGGCACCACCCGCCGGAGCGGCACCGGCGAACCGGCCACGTACCGCTACGCGTTCACGGACCGGGAGGGGACGGTGCACCACCACGAGGGCCAGGGCTGGCCCCTGTCCGACGACGGAAGGACGACGCGCATCACCTACGACCCCCGGGCGCCCGAGCGGAGCTACGCCCCCGGCGACCGGATGAGCCTCCCGGCGCACGCCGTCGTCGGCGCCATCGGCCTGGTGCTGCTCCTCCTCGGCCTGGACTTCGCGGCGACGGCCGTGCTCGACACCGTGCGGGTGCTGCGGGACAGCTGGTGAAGGTGGTGAGGGGCGTGAGGGAACAGCACCGCGCCACGGCGTTCCGGAACGGGCTGACGTCCGGAACGCCGCGGCGCGGCGCGGTACGGAGAGGGGTGGCGGCCGGCCGCGACTAGCGCGACGTCCGCGGGAAGTGCGTGTGCGTGTCGTGCGTGCGCACGTTGTCGGAGTTGCGGGCCAGGACCATGGTCAGGCCGGCGATCACAAGGAAGAGCACGATCGGCGCGGCGACGTAGAGGCCGAGCGTGTTGATCACGCTGAGGCCGGGGCCCGGGTCGTCGCCGTCGTCGCGGGTGAGCGCGAACGCGGGGGACGACATCAGCAGCATCAGCAGCGTGCCGGCGGACACGACCCCGGCGCGCTTGGCGTTCATCTTCTTATTGCTCACGCGCTCAACGTATCGGACCCTCGCGGACCCCGCGCGTCCGGGGTGGCCGTCAGGACGCGGACCTCCTCCATCAGGGCGTGCAGCCGGGGGGACGAGGTGAGTTCCTCCAGGGAGACGGGCCGGCCGGCGGCGTCGGCGACGGGGAGGCGCCAGTTCGGGTACTCGTCCCAGGTGCCCGGCAGGTTCTGCGGGCGGCGGTCGCCGAGGGCGTCCGGCAGCCAGACGCCGACCATCCGGGCGGGGGTGCGCAGCAGGAAGCGGTGGACGGCCCGGACGGCCGCCTCCTCGTCGCCGGGGCCCTCGGGGAGGAGGCCGAGCCGGCCGAAGAGGGCCAGCCACTCGGCGAGGGACTTGGCGTCCTCGCGCTGCTCGACGGCGAGCGGGCGGCGGAGCAGGCCCAGCCGGTGGCGCAGGGCGACGTGGTCGCCGGTGAGGCGGGCCGCCGTGCTCGGCAGGTCGTGGGTGGTCGCGGTGGCGAGGCAGCCCTCGCGCCACCGCTCGGGCGGCAGCGGCGCGGCGCGGCGGGTGCCGCGCGACCAGTCGCGCTCGAACCAGAGCACGGAGGTGCCGAGCACACCGCGCTCGGCCAGTGCCTCGCGCACGCCCGGCTCGACGGTGCCCAGGTCCTCGCCGATGACGGCGGCCCCGGCGCGGTGGGCCTCCAGGGCGAGGACGCCGAGCATGGCCTCCGCGTCGTACCGGACGTACGTGCCCTGCCCCGGCTCGCGGCCCTCCGGCACCCACCACAGCCGGAACAGCCCCATCACATGGTCGATCCGCAGCGCGCCCGCGTGCCGCAGCAGACCGCGCAGGAGGTCGCGGTAGGGGGCGTAGCCGGTGGCGCGCAGGGCGTCGGGGCGCCAGGGCGGCAGACCCCAGTCCTGGCCGCGGGAGTTGAACGCGTCGGGGGGCGCGCCGACGGACATCCCGGCGGCGAGGGACTCCTGCTGCGCCCAGGCGTCGGAGCCGCCCGGGTGGACGCCCACGGCCAGGTCGTGGACGAGGCCGACGCGCATGCCGGCGTCGCGGGCGGCGCGTTGGGCGGTGGCCAGCTGACGGTCGGTGAGCCAGGCGAGCCAGCAGTGGAAGTCGACGCGGTCGAGGAGTTCGCCGCGGGCACGGGCGGTCCGGGCGGACCGGGGGTCCCGGAGGCCGCCGGGCCAGCCGTGCCAGTCGGGGCCGTGCACCTCGGCGAGGGCGCACCAGGTGGCGTGGTCGTCGAGGGCCTGGCCCTGTTCGGCGAGGAAGTCGCAGTAGGCGGCGCGGCGTCCGGGGCTGAGCGGGACGGCGCGGACGAGCTCCAGGGCGCGCAGTTTGAGGGCCCGGACGGCGTCGTGGTCGATCGGCTCGCCCCGGCGGAGGACGGCGTCGTTCAGCTCCGCCGCCGCGGCGAGCAGGCGCAGGGCCTCCTCGCGGCCGGGTCCGGTGAGGTAGCCGAATTCGGTGATCTCCTCGACGCGCAGGTGGACCGGGTCGGGGAAGCGGCGGGAGGACGGGCGGTACGGGGACGGGTCGGCGGGCCGCTCCGGGGTGCCGGGGACGGCCGCGTGCAACGGGTTGACCTGGAGGAAGTCGGTGCCGAAGGAGCGTCCCGACCAGGCGGCGAGCTCGGCCAGGTCGCCGAGGTCGCCCATGCCCCAGGAGCGGGCGGAGAGCAGGGAGTAGAGCTGGACGAGGAAGCCGTGGGAGCGCTCGGGCGGCTGGGGGACGCGGTCGGGGGCCACGATCAGCGGGGCGGTGGCCGCGCGCCCGTCGGGGGTCCGGGCACGGAGCAGGTGGGTGCCGAGGGGCAGCGGATCGTCCCAGCCCAGGCCCTGTCCGTCGGCCGTCTCCACGCGCAGCGCGGTGTCCTCGGGGAGGCCCGGCGGCCGGGGCCGGGCGGTGCCCCGCAGGACCACGGCCGGGGGCAGCAGGCGGTTCCGTCCGGCGCGGTCGTGGGCGTCCAGGGCGTCGCGGACGGCCCTCGGGGTGGAGGCGTCGACGCCGAGCGCGGCGAGGACGGCGACCACGGTGTCCTCGGGGACGGGGACGCTCTGCCCGGGGGCGGGCTCGTAGGACGTGGCCACGCCGTGCAGTCCGGCGAGGTGTGCTCGGTCCATGCCTGCCTCCAGAGGACGGCGGGGAACGGGCCGCGCGGGCCGCCGGGGATCGCACGGCGGTCGGCACGGTGCTCCCCGGCGACGGCCGGGAGCTTGTCAGCTTACTTTCGGTGTACGGCCGCTGACGGGCCTTTGGCCATTCCGCCCCGGCTCCGCCACCGTCCGCCTCACCCGGCACGCCGGGCATTACCGGCAGTTCGGTCAGCTGCGTTGACACGCCCCTCCCCTGGTGATGGGCTCATCGCTCACGCAGGACAGATGAGGGGCGAGGAGAAGGTGGCGCGGTTCCAGGGCGACGGCCCCTCGTACGGCGAACAGGGCTCCGAACAGGGCGTTCAGGGCTCGGCACGGCCCGGCCGCGCCATCGGCACCGGCCGGTTCACCGGCCCGTCGGCCGGCCGTCCGCGCCGTGCCGGGGTGACCGTGCTGGCCGCCGCGCTGCTCGGCGGGCTGCTCGGCAACGCCCCCGGGGCGCTCGCCGCGCCCGACGG